>CAWGME010000016.1:0-228457 GCA_963823595.1 uncultured Acidobacteriota bacterium | reverse complement strand
GGAACGTCCGCAGCGGATATCAGCAAGCGACCGGAATCGAGGCCGAGATTTATCGGAGCCGCGTGTTGGACGGCGCTGGGGCGTGCTGTGAGAGTGATTAAATGAAATGATCAACTCTTACTAGTTCCCTTATTCTCTGTCTTGGACTTTCTCACGGCTTGCCAGATGATCATCAAAATGGCCAAAAAAATTAACACTTGACTTAAGTCCAGCATCACATCAAGCCAAGTATCACGGAGATTGAACGCAAAAGATGCAGAGCGGAAGCCGAATTCAGTGCAAGACTCCTGGAAGAACGGTGAAACCTATGGCAAAATGCGGAAATCGCTTTGCCACGTAATCTCGAAACCAATCGATACTATTCCGGCGGATGCAAGGAGAAAGAACAAAATACGATCTTGCGCAATAACCTGCATCAAGGCTGGTTTGAACATCAACCAGACGAAAACTGAAGACCAGAAACCGGCCGCCGATATTACTATCAAAAAGCGCCGCCGATACTTTTCCATCAACGTACCCTCTCAAGACACTCAATTCGGGTCTGCCCGTGCCGATCCCGCATCCTGGCGCAGCCAGGATAGGATAGCCAAGTGCCGCGTCACGGTTACAGGAATATATTCCAGGATTCCTTCGGAAGCAATCTATTTCTGCTCCTGCGAGAACTCCATGTAACGTCCAACTAGCTGATCAGTTCCCGGGCCTGTGAAGAGTTACTATGGTTCTCTAACCTGCTCTCAGGTAACGTGACGAATTCGCGAGAAGGTCTGGCAAGCACTCGCTCAGGCGGAGGATATCTATGGCGAATCACCCTCCGGCATTTCCGCCGAGTTGCACACCCCATTTATCTTCGGCAAAGCCCTGCTGCAGCGCGACGCTGCCGGTGCGCGGCTGTGGTGGAGCGCATCGAAGCCAAAAATCACGGCTTATCTCTGCGCTTGCCAGAAATTTGCGCCGCGATTGTCATAGTCGACGCGCACGGTGTTGATGGAGTACGGGCCGACCGGAATTGCGATGCGGTCTTCCGGAAACGCGAGCGGCGCTCCATCAGGGTGTTCCATCAGGTTGGCCGCCGTGGCGGCGGATGCTCCGCCGGGCACGGTGATTTCCGCGGTAGTTTTCTTTGCCGGCCGATTCATAGAACCGCAGGATCAGCGCATTTCCGTCCTCACTCTTCTTCATCGCCGTCAAGATCAAATTTTCCGGCTTGACAGTCACGAAGGAATGGGTGGCGGGCAGCTCGCCGGTGTGCGCGTTCTACCTGCATGGCGCTTCAGTTTGTAATTGAATGCAAAACCGTGCAGCACGGTGTTGGCCTCTCTCCATGTACCCGCGTGCGGATAGAGCGAGTAGCGGAAGTGCTGATGGCCGCGGTCGGCGTTGGGATCGGGCCACACTGGCGAACGCAGCAGCGAGAGCCGCAGCACGTTTCCTTTCACATCGTAGCCATACTTCGAGTCGTTGATGAGGCTGAAGCCGTGCTGGCCGTCGCCCAGATCGGCCCAGCGCTGCGCGGGAACTTCAAACTTCGCATCCTCGACGGAGTTGTTGCGCGTGGTCGGGCCGCTCGATGGTTCCGTAGGGAATTTCAAAAGTAGCTTTAGGGCCGCTGGCCGCAAGAGGGAAAGCGGCTTTCAGCAGGATGTGGGTTTCATGCCAGTCCACATCGTTGACGACATCGACGCGGTCCATGCCGGCGTAGAGGATGATGTCCTGCACGAATTTCGATTTGTCCCAGTGGCGAGTGATGCGAACGACGCTGCGGACTGGGCCCTGCTCAACAAGCTGCACGCTGTCGGCCATGGTCAGGTTGGTTCCGTGCTTGACGAAATCGGCATTGATGTTCCATGCGTCGTAGTCTTTTGGCTTATCGACGAATCCCTGCAGCAAGTTGCCGCATTGCCCTGAAGCGATGCTTTCAAAATGCGATTGCTTGTCGTAGAGGCTGGTGATGCAGCCATTTTTCGGGTCGATGACGACGCGCAGCAGGGAGTTTTCCATGGTGGTGCCGTTCGTTTGCAGATCGCTGGCGATTTTTCGCGAGCCGGGAACGGCATGCAGCACGGTGTAGCCGATCGAGGGAACATTCTTCGGCTGCAGCAGCAGGCGATAGCTGTGGGTGGCGGCATTGCGCGAGAGTACCTGCATCGCGACCGGTCTGCCTTCGGCATCGAGCACGGAAATTCCGTTCGGCTCCGCTTGCGGCATCTGCACATTGGCTTCGACGATGTCGGTGCGGTTCCAGCTCATCGGGTTCCAGACGATGATGGGAACACCGGCGTGCGGCGCTGGTGTCGATGTGGCTGTCGATGTCCGCAAGGGCGTTGCGGGTGGCGTCATTCGCGGTCCAATGAACGACATTGAACTGCTTTTGCGCGTCCTTATAGATGACGCCGATGCCCGAGCCCGCGGCAAGATCGTGGAAGCCGTTGAACAATTGCAGCTTCCACGCGGCCGTTAGTTTCGCATCGGGATAATTGCCGCCGCCGAGCCAGGCGAGCGATGAGTATTTCTCCGCGTTCAGCAGCCATTCGGAGCCGTGGCGGAGATTCCACTTCTGCTTGGCCTGGGTGGTGTAAACGCCGCGATGGAATTCGAGATAGAGTTCATCATTCCATACCGGAAGACTGATCTTGCCGGCGGGCGCGGGCGGAAGCGCGGTATTGTGCGCGGCCAGCGTTTCATAGTTCCACACGGGAGCATCGGCGGTGTTGACGAGTTTTGCCTGGCTGTCGAAGAAAGTTTGCGAGACGCCGAACTCCAGGTGAGGGAAGACCTTATTCGGTTCCATCCAGCGCAGACCGCTGTCGAGCATGTCGCGGGTTGGACCGCCGCCGTGGTCGCCGATGCCGTAGAGGTGCATCATGGCGTGCTGGCCGGGATTGAGAGCGATGGCGGTGGCCAGATCGCTGGCCATGCGCACGGGCTCAATCTGATTCACGTAATCGTGCGGGAAGTAGGTCAATACCCGGCTGCCATCCGGCGATTGCCACCAGAACAATTTAAGCGGCAGTTGATTGGTTTCGTTCCATGCCATCTTCTGCGTGACAAAATAATCGATGCCGGATTTTTTGTAGATCTGCGGCAACTGCCAGTTGTAGCCGAAGGAGTCGGGATTCCAGCCGACCCGAACATCGACGCCGAAGTTCTTCTGAAAGTAATTTTTAGCAACCAGAATCTGCCGCACCGTCGATTCGCCATCCGGCAGGTTCAGGTCGGGCTCAATCCACATGCCGCCGACGATCTCCCACCGGCCTTGTTTGACGCGCTGCTGAATCTGCTGAAAGATGTCGGGATATTTGTCCTGCATCCATTCGTAATATTGCGCGGCGGATGCCGAATAGGTGTAGCCGGGATATTCCTGCATCAACTGAAGCGCGGTCGTAAAGGTGCGTTTCACGACATCGACGGTTTCCGTCCACGGCCACAGCCACGCCGCGTCGATGTGGGCATTGCCGGTCATATGGATGTTGTATTGCTGCAGCAGCGGCCGCAAAGGATCGAGTTTCGATTGCGCCTGCTGGAGCGAAGCATCGAAAGCGGCCTGATTGCCTTGATCGAGCGCAGCCATATTCACCGACGTTGCCGCGGAGTCGAGCGTCTGTTCCTGCGATGCCAGCGTGGCGGCGTTCTGCGGAATCGATGGCAGCAGGTCGGCGGCGGAGATCAGCTCATCGCGCAGGTCTTCTGGATTCGGGCGGTTGGCGGCAAAAACTACCTGCAGGCTGGCGCTCTGAATTTGCTTGTCATCCTGCGTCGCCAGCATTTTGACGGCGACCAGGACCTTCTCTCCCGGCTTGGCATCGTCGAAGAGCAACTGCTTTTCGAGGTCGTCTCCCATGGCGACGCGTTTGCCGTTGTAGTACAGGATGACGGGGACAGGCCCATTGGCGTTGGCTTTCATGGAGAACCAGATTTGCGAGCCGCTCAGGTCGTAGCCGTGCACCGTCTTCGGCACCTCCACCCAGCTTCGAAGCCAGATTGCATCATGGGGCGCGACGAACGGCGGATGGATGGTTTGCCAGCCGGTGGTATCGAGATCGGGCCGCTCGCCATGCGCCAGATCGCCAAGATGATACTGCCAGGTATCTGCCGGGATGCTGTCGAACGTGGCCAGCCGGTCAACGACGGTTTTCGCCTGTGGGGAGAAGGCATACGATTTCTCGGTGATGTTCTGCGCGAGGGCGGAAGAGCCGAGACTGAATAGAGCGAGAACGCAGATCAGGGAAGAAGGTGAGTCTGGCAGGACGATTCAAAAGAGGCTCCATGGCAGAAATTTTCGTCGTCTCAAAAATACACTAAAGGAACAGGATGGGGGTGCACTGCGTCGCGCTTTTCCTCAGACGCGCCTTCGACCAGCCGGAGAAACGTAGACTCATTCGACTCGCCTTCGATTGCCATGGCAGGCAGTCACTTCGCTTCTATCACGCTCAGGGCCGCTCGAAGCGACAAATCTATTTATGCAGCCATCTCGATTGCTCGTTTATAGTATGGATGCTCGCGGGTCGCAGCATTCGATGACATGAAGCTGAACCGCAAGCACGGGGAAGGCGGAATCATGAGCGACGATTTCGAACAGGCGCACGAGAGGCTGGAGAATGCAATCGAAGGACATGGAGCGGGAGGTCACAACCGGCGAACCGCGATCATCATCGCGGTGATGGCGGCGGTGCTGGCGCTTACGGAGTTCGGCGAGAAGGATGCACAGGCGAACTATCTGTCGAGCCAGATTGTAGCCAGCGATATCTGGGCGCAGTACCAGGCCAAGTCCGTTCGCCGCGCTGTCCTGACGAATGAGGCCGACCTGCTGGCCAGCCTGCCGGCGGCTGCGACTCCTGCGGTGCAGGAAAGGATCGCGAAGGCGCGCGCCAATGCCGCCCGCATGAATTCTGAACCAGGCGCTGATGGGATGCAGCAACTGATGGTGCGGGCGCGTGCGCAGGAGCATCTGCGCGACCACGAAGAACACCGCAAAAACATGCTTGAGACCGCGAGCGGCGGCCTGCAAATTGCGATCGTCCTGGCTTCCATTTCCATCGTGGTCGAGCTGCCGATTTTCATGGTGGTCAGCGTAATTCTGGGGCTCGCTTCGGCCATTTACGGTTTGGTGGGAGTGTTGGCTCCGCTATAGGGCCTGTAACTCGAGATCCTTCTAAGTTCAAAAACGAAGTGCAACACCCTGGTGTCTTGACCTTTAAGAAACAAGCTCCAGGGAGTTCTCTACGTTTGCATTCCTATCCGGCCATTTCTGGACCAGGCAGAAGTTCGCGGTCAGCAGGACCAGGCAAATCCAGAAGATATCCGCCCCCAGCAGATGAAGCACCTGGAGCCAGGTTGGGGCGAGCAGGAGCACATCCGAGACGCCGAGCAGATATTGCACGAGCAGCGTGCATAGCACGGCGATGCCAAGATCGCGGGTCCGCGATGGTGCGGTGCGCCGGAATGATTGCACCAGCAGCCACGCGATGAATGCTCCCGCGATGAATGCGCTGACCGGATGAATCCAGCGCAGACGCAGCAGCATGGAAGCCGTCGCGGAAAAGTCCTGATGAAAAGCGCCGGCGAGAGAGGTGGAAGGGAAGAGCGTATCTCCCAGCGCCGCCAGCGAACCGGAGACGCCGACGATCAGGGTGGCGATAATTCCCAGCGTGGGGAAGAGCAGGCTGCCGTGGCGGAGCGCTGTCGTGGCGCGGTCGAGCGGGCGGGAGAGAAACTCCGCAGCGAGCGCGAGCGCAGCAAGCAGCAGCAGGGTATTGGCGAAGTGGAAGCAGAGATACACGGCACGCCCGGCGGATGCATTGTGCCCGACGAGTTGCAGCAGGACTAATAGCGCGCCCAGCAAAGCTTCATTCAGCACCAGCACCATGGCGGCGCCGCTGGCCCAGCGCGCCAGTTGGCCGCGTCGGGTCGCCCGCCACGTCCAGACCAGCAGGATTGCAATCAGCGCGAGCGACGCGCCACTCATCATGCGGTGGGTAAATTCGACAACGGTGTGAAAGCGGGCCAACTGCGGGAGCACGACTCCATTGCACAGCGGCCAGTGATCGCCGCAGCCGCCGCCGGAGCCAGTGGCGCGGACAAATGTTCCCCACAATACGACCAGTACGTTGTAGGCGAGGACGAACCAGGCGTAGCGGCGGAGGGCGGGGGAAATGGGTCGGATTTTCGCCGGCGCTTGCGGGCTGAGCGTGGGGGTGGTCATCACTTCACTCATCCATTATTGTAGGCCCGGGTGCCGCGATCACTCCGCAGCAATAGAGCATAAGCCGTCATTCTGAGCGAAGCGAAGAATCTTTGCATTGCCAGGATGATGAGGCGCCTTCCGGACTCATCAGGCACCCGGTGAAAGCGGTCGATCGGTCAGCAGCTCCTTGTCGGAGACCTCCTGCACCAGATAGGTGTGCTTATCCAGCAGACTTGCGACGTGAGCGCGATACTGCGGGGGCACGAACAGGAAATGCCGCGGGCCGTGACCCCACATGGCGAGCAGTTGAGCGTCGTCCAGAAAAATGTGCGGCGCGTCGGGATAATCCGAGCCCCAGAGCATGGAGCTGGTGCGGCCGTTGACCAGGTAGGCGCGGCGCTGCGTGTAGAAGAGAATCGACGAGCCGTAGGACTGATCGCCATAGAGCATCAGCACGTCACTGGGAGCGGCGATGCGGTTGAGAGTGTCGGCCATGGCGCGGGAAGACATCATTGGCTGGAACCGGACAAAAGCGATATGCGCGGCGACCAGAAACATGGCGGCTGTCATCGCCGTCGTGAAGGTGGCGCGCAGGTGCTGCTTGCGGACGCGCATCCACCAGGCCAGACTGGGCCCGATCAGAAATGTCGCGGCCGCGAGAATCGCGGGCAGGCGCAGCGCGGCGAAGGATGGCCCGGTGAGATCGAAAAAGTGGGACATTGAAAGCGAGTAGCCGCCGACATCGCGATGTGCGAGTAGCGCGCCGATATCCGGTTCAAACGGCAGGCGCCGCGAAGACCACAGGCCATACGCAAGCAGGGCCGCCGCCGCAAGCCCGACCAGGGCGAAGACGGCATGGGCGCTCTCCAGCCAGCGCGTGTCGATTTTTCGTTGATTGGCGGATTCCGTGGTCACGTCGGTTTCAAGTTTCGCCAGTGCCACGGCGGTCAGCAGCAGCAGCGGAAGATACGCCGGGTACGTGTAATATTCCTGGTTTGTCGATAGCGAAAAGAACAGCAGAATAAAGGCTGCATAGAGTGCCAGCAGCAGCGTGGATCTTTGCGAGAAGTTGAGTTGCTGACGGCGCTGCCAAGCCGACGGCTTGCCGCCGGCGCGGCGTTTGCGCCAGGCGGCATAGAGAGTCGCGGGCCAGTAGATGCTCCACGGAAAAAGCCACGCCAGGTGCAGGCTCCAGAACAAGTAGCCCGGCAGCTTGTTGTAATCGTGCGGATAGCGCTTGCCGAGGAACCGCAGGACGTGTTCGTTGATGAAGTAGAAATAGAAAAATCCGTGAACATTTCCCGGCGAAGGGATGTTGCCGACCGGATGTCCCTGGTCGGGATTATGCAGGCCGGCGAGGATGTGCCAGGGCGCGCCGATCGCCAGGAAGAGCAGAATGCCGGTGGGCAGATGAAAGTCGCGCCAACGCCGCCATTGCCCCGTAATCAGCAGATAGGGAATCACGCCGCCGAGAAAAAAAACGGGCGCGATCAATCCCTTGGTCAAGAGGGCCAGCGCCAGCAGGGCGTAGGTGGCGTAGATACGCATGGGTGCGTGATCTTCAAGGCCGGTGAGGAACAGATAAAGCGCCAGCGCGATCAGCAGGGTCAGAATCGCTTCCGGGATAAACCAGCGCGTAAATAAAAAAGGTCCGATAGCGGTCAGAAAGGCCAGCGCGGCATAGAAGGCTGCGCGCTCGGAGTACGCTCGCCTGCCCCATAGCAGGCCAAGAATGGAGCATCCCAGCACCGCCAGAGACTCCGGCAGATGCGTGGCGAAGGCGTTGAAGCCGAAGATGCGGTAATCGATCGCGGCCAGCCAGTAGGGAAGCGGGGGCTTCTCCAAATAGCGAATGCCGTTCACCATCAACGTGATCCAGTGGCCGGTGAGCGCCATGTGCTGGGCTGCCTGCGCGTGGGTGGCGTCGGCATCGTCGATCAGAGAAGGCGTGAACAGCGCGGCAAAATAAACCGCGAGAAAGACGGTCAGTATCAACACCCATTCCGCGCGGCGGGAAACCGGAAACGTGTTCAATGGGCGTCCAGAGGTCTTCCCGGAGACAACAGCGGCGGGTCTGGCGACGGGACTGGCAGGTTTCATTCGAATGATCGCAACAAAATTAGGATAGCAGTCCCCTCCGCTCGGATTTTGGTGCGATGTTCGTGTAATTCTTGAATCGTGGCCACCGCACGGGTTCAGGAAACGACGACGTATGCCGCAGTCGACATCGGATCGAATTCCGTCCGGCTGAAGATTGCCTCGGCGCGTAATCACCGGCTGAAAACACTACATGAAGATCGCGAGATCACTCGCCTGGGTGAAGGCGTCTTCGAGAGCGGGGCTGTGTCTCCGGAATCGATGGCGAACACTGTCCGGGTTTTGCGGCGATTTTATCGCGCGGTGCAGGCGCATGCGGTCGACCGGCTGCGCGTGGTCGCGACCAGCGCGCTGCGGGATGCACGGAATCAGCAGGCATTCCTCGCCATGGTGCAGTCCGCGACGGGATGGAAGGTGGAGATCATCTCCGGCCTTGAAGAGGGTCGCTTAATCCATCTGGGAGTGGTTTCGAATGAACCGGCGGCGCGCGGGCGCTCCCTGCTGATTGACCTCGGCGGCGGCAGCTGCGAGATCACGCTCTCGGACCATTCCGCCATTCGGGAGATGGTAAGCGTGCCGCTGGGTGCAGTGCGGCTGACGCGCGAATTCCTCCGCCACGATCCCGCCAGGCCGGAGGAGGTAGTGCGCATGCAGGATTGGATTCGCCGCGAACTGCGGCGGGCGGAACAGCAATTGGGCGGGGAGCGGGCTCGCCAGGTATTTGCTACATCGGGAACAGCGGCGGCGCTGGCGCTGGCGACCCAGGCTGGTGTCAAAGTGAAGTCCAAAGCAAGATCGAAGGCGCTGAAAAGTTTGCCGCAGTATCACGATAAAAAAACGGGAGTGCGGGCGTGGGAGCAGACCTCGACGGCTGCTGTTTCAAAGCTGGCGGACAAATTGAAGCGCATGTCCCTGGCGCAGCGGAATGCTGTTCCCGGCATTGGGCCGAAACGCTCGGAGATTATCGTCGCCGGCGCGCATGTATACGCGGCGATCCTCGAAAAATTTCACCTTGCGGGTTTCCGGTATTCTCCGATGGGATTGCGCGATGGCATTCTGGCGTTAATGCTGGCCGAAGGCGACACCCACACCTCGGCACATCAGCACTTTGAGCAGGAACGCTGGGCGAGCGTGCTGGAGCTATGCCGTCACTATGGCGTCGATCCAAAAAAGCAGCAGTCGGTGCTCGACCATGTCACGCAATTTTTCGAATGCCTCAAGAGCGTCCATCAACTGCCGCCGGAGTACAAGTTGTGGCTGGAAGCGGCGGCGATGATGCACTCCGTCGGCAAGTTTATGAACTATCAGGGTCACCATCGCCATACGCAGTACATTATTGCCAACTCCGAACTGTATGGCTTTACGCCGGAGCAGCGGCTGATCATTTCCGCAATCGCGAGATACCTGGGCAAATCGCGGCCGGCGCCCACGGACAGGGTGTTTCGGCTGATCCCGGTCGAGCAGCACGCATATGTGCGCCGCGCCGCAGTGCTGCTTCGGATGGCGGTTGCACTGCACCAGGACCAATCCAGCACGAGATTGCAATTCAGCACGCGCGTAAGTCCGAAGCGGGTGACGATCGCACTGATGCCGGGGCGGCGCCGGGCGGACCTGGAGTTATGGTCCTTGCGGAAGGAAGCCGGCTATTTCCGGGAAGTTTTTGCGCGGGATTTTTTTGTCGAACTGGATTGAACCGCTCGCACGACGCGCGGATCGAGCAGCCATAGCAGCCTGGCTGACCCACGTTCGAAATTGATGGCGGCAATTGCACCCTTGCGCAGGCGCAGGACCGAACTCGCGTCGTCCGGGTATAGCAGACGATTTAAAAACTCCGGCAGGTTGGGCCGGTGCCCGACCAGCAGAACATCTTCCGATCCGGCAACCTCCTCCAGCAGGCGTTGGAAATCACTCCACGTTCCGCTGGGGGCGAGCGCCTGAGAAAGCTGAATCTTCTTTTCAAATCCGGTTTCCGTTCCCACCAGTGCGGCGGTCTGCAGCGCGCGCTTCAGGGGACTCGAAAGCACGTGATCGAATTGCAGTTTCAGGGAACTGAGCACGCTGCCAAGCAGAATGCATTGCTGCTTTCCTTCCTTGTCGAGCGGCCGTTTATGATCCGCAACTGGATTCGACTTGCGCTGACCCGCGCTTCCGTGCCGCAATAAATACAAATTCATGATCCATCCTGTCGGTTGAGTTAACTTTTCGGCGGGTTATCGGGCTGAATCTTCAGGATAAACCATCCGGTAGAGCGGTTGACCAGGTAGGGCGGAGATGGATGGACCGACCGTTTTGCTCGCCGGAATCGTCTGGATTCTTCGTTACGCTCGGAATTACGGACTTCCGCCGTTTCGCTCTTTAATGGGTGTCATTGACCGCTCAGGTTTCCTCTCGCCAGATTTCCGTGACCAAAAGACCGCCTAGCAAGCCGGTCTGTTGCTGGCGGCGGAATCCTCTCTCCGTCAGAATGCGGGGATAATCGGGAATCTGCCGCACATGCAAGCGCGTCATCTTTTCGAAAGCGAAGTAGAGGAAGCGGATGAGCAGGCGGCCGCTGATGCATCGCCAGCCTTTTTCCGGAATAGCGAATTCGGAGATGAGCCAGGTTGCGTTCGATGTCAGATGCGGCATTGTCCGTTCAATCAGGGCGGCAACTTCGCCGTCCGTCAGGCAATCGAAGAAGAAATGCGCGACCACCAGATCGTATTCGCTGTAAACGGGAACAAAATCTCGAAGATCGGCGTGGATCGTCCGCAAGCGTGACACATTGGATTGGGCCTGCGCGCGGCGTTCGAGTTCCGCAAGCATGGCTGCGCTGGAGTCGACAGCATCGATTTCGACGTTCGGGTTCACGGCGAGAAAACGCGCGGTAAAGCGGCCATCTCCATCGCCAAGCACGAGCGCATGCCGCGCGTGGGCGCACTGCGGCAGAAAATGGAACCGGCAGCGTTCGAGCATCGGCCCGAACGTGAGGTATTCCATCCAGCGGTAGAGGCGCGCAATGGGATCGAAGTCAGGCGTGTCTCTGCGGTGCGTGGTGGCAGTTCGAGCGCGCATCTTTTCCAACTTATATCCGATGTCTTGGAACCGGGATTTGGGGCACCCGCTTACTTTAAATGTAGAAAAACCAGCAGAGGGGTCAGCAGAGCTGCGTCCGCGGCGATGCGGAGAGTGAGAGAGCTGAAACGGTCGCTGTAGTGATTCAAGCCAAGAAATAAAACTGCGCTGAGGAGCACAGTGGTAAATAGAAGCGATATGGGATTTCCTACAGTCGCCAGAGCGAGGACCAGGGCCACCGCGCCCACGGCGGTGGCGAAAGCCATTAGATTTGCGCCCAGGAATTCCGTTAAGCCGCGCGGCCGCTTCGTGATGTCCGGATACAGATTTCCCGACAGGATGGTGTGAACGATTTCCTGCGCGGCTTCCGCATCTTCCCAGGTCTGAATGGCTACGCAGTTGAGCCAGCAGACCGCGCCGAAAGTGAAGACGGCAGCGGCCAGAAGGCCGCGGCTGGATGCTGGCGAAGCCGTCGCGCTCCATCGCGCCCACGCGGGAACCGCCGTCGCGATGGCGAACAGAAAACCCACAGCCATCTCTTTGGGCAGCCAGCTGAGGAAACAGACGCGCTCCGCCACTCTGAGAAGAGCGGCCATGAATCAGGAGAAAATAAGCTACGCCGATCAGACAAAGAACGACATCGTCGGCGCGTACAGACGGTTCGGCGCGGAAGAAAATGAGATACGCCAGTGGGATCGCCGCTAACGTCCAGGCAATCAGAAATGGTTTTCGGTGGCGCAAATAAAACCAGTGGCGGTCCCGCAGCGCGATGGTGTCGGCCGAGCGCCAGCCGTCCAGCAGGCGGTCTGCGACGTACACGCACCACGTACCCAGCGCCAGCGTCGGCAGCGTTACCCAGGAGAAATGCAGCTTTAGAACCGCGCCGAAGAACCAGCACCACACCACGGCGACGGCGGGCGCATCCAGACTGAGCAAATGCCACCACACCCAGGGTGACCGCGTTCGCGGCCCTCGGACCTCAAGGTTTGGTTCACCTGTGGTGGCTGAAGCGCTTCTGGAAAGACCGGTGGGCACAGCGGAATTTGCCTCGTCTACAACAATCTTAGCAATCGTTGAGATGGAGAATTCCGGTTCGCAGTTTCTCAGCGCTGCATGTTTCGTTCACTGGCCGTTCAAATCGCGCGACTCTTCCGGACGCGATAGAAATTCGCGATTTGCAACATCCAATCTTTGCTTTGTCCGCGGGCGGCGTTTTGCCTTTGCACCTTTTCGAGAGACGGCGCTGCCGTTTCCCGCTTTACTTCCGGTCGCCGCTTTGGTCATCACCGGTGGAGCGGAATAGTCTTCTATCCAGGGCGGCGGGATGTCGTTTACAGATGCTTTTCCCTCTGCCAGTCGGATGAGAAATTTCTGGGCATGGAATGCGGGCAGCGGTTTCCCGGCACGGCCATATCTACTGACGTGAACGTATTCGCCCGATGGCTGCAGGAATCGGGACTCGGCTGTGTCCGCCAGGTATGCGGCCAGAATTTCATCGCGGATGCGCTGCCGCAATTGGGAATCCAGGATGGGGAAGGTGACCTCGCAACGCTCGAATAAATTTCGCGGCATCCAGTCGGCGCTGCCGCAGTAAATTTCTTCCTCACCGCCGTTTTCGAAATAGAAGATGCGGCTGTGTTCCAGGAACCGGCCGACAATGGAGCGGACGCGGATGTTCTCGCTCAGTCCTTTCACTCCCGGCCGAAGGGCACAAATTCCGCGCACGATCAAATCAATGGACACGCCCGCCTGCGAGGCCGCGTACAGGGCATCGATAATGCTCTGATCGAGCAGGGAATTCATTTTTGCGATGATGCGCGCCGGGCGGCCTTCTGCGGCGTGCTGCGCCTCGCGATGAATCCTTTGCACAAAGCCTTCGGCAAGATTCAGCGGCGCGACCAGCAGCGGTGAATAATCATCCGATTGCGCATGGGCGGTGAGATAGTTGAAAACATTATGAACCGCGGCGGTGATGGCGAGGTTTTCCGTCAACAGGCTTATGTCCGTATAAAATTGCGCGGTTTCGGCGTTGTAATTGCCGGTCCCGAGGTGCGCGTATTGCCGCACGACGCCATCCTCCGGGCTGCGGCGGGCCAGCAGCGCAAGCTTGCAATGCGTCTTGAGGCCTACCACACCATAGAAGACCTGAACGCCGGCATCTTCAAGATCGCGCGCCCAACGGATATTTGAGGCTTCATCAAAGCGGGCCATCAGCTCGACGACAACGGTGACCTCTTTGATCTGCGCGGCTTCCCGCAGGGCTTGAAAAATCGGTGATTTGGCGCTGGTGCGATAAAGAGTCTGTTTGATCGAAAGAACGGCCGGATCTTCCGCCGCCGCCTGGATGAATTCGACGACACTGTCGTAGGAATCGTAGGGGTGATGGAGCAGGATGTCCCGGCGGTGAAGCTCATCGAACAGGTTGGCCGAGTCGCGATGCAGCCGTAATCCGCGAGCGGTAAACGGTGGATATTTCAGTTCCGGCCTGTTGGTCTTGGTATACAGATTCATCAGGCGGGACAGGTTGACTGGGCCATCGGTGTAAAAGATCTGAAAGTTATCGAGTTCAAAATTCGCCCGCAATTCTTCCACGATCGCAGGGGCGGCATCGCTTTCAATTTCCAGGCGGACGGCGTCTCCTTTGCGGCGATTGTGCAGTTCCGATCGCACGCTTTCCAGCAGGCTGCGTGCCTCTTCTTCCTGCAGATAAAGATTGCTGTTGCGAGTGACGCGAAAGGCGGCGCGGGAAAGGAACTCATATCCCCGGTACATGGCCGCGGCCTGCGATTCGATTAAATCGTGCAAAAAAATGTAGTCGAGATATTCATTGGTGGAAGGCAGCGCAATTAGCCGTGGCAGCGCCCGTGGAACCGTCACCACACCAAGCACTGGGCCGGAGATGGATTTGCGCCTGCGGTTCAAAAGCAGCGCCAGACACAGGGCCTTGTTCAGCACGCGCGGAAACGGGTGCGCCGGATCGATAGTAATCGGCGTCAGCAGCGGATCCACTTCGGTTTGATAGAAGCGGATTGCATACTCGCGTTGTTCCTCCGCTAACTCTTTCCAGGCCAGCACGCGAATGCCGGCGGCAAAAAGCGCGGGTAAAAGCTGCTGGTTCCAGCAGGCATACTGGTCGGAGACGAATGCGTGGGACTTGGCGGTGAGGGAGTCCAGCGTCTGCTGCGGAGTCATCAGGTCCGGTCCAGGCTCGTTATAGCCGTCCTCGATGCGTTGCAGAATGCCGGCTACGCGGACCTCAAAAAACTCATCCAAATTGCTGGCTGTGATGGCAAGGAACTTCACCCTTTCCAGCAGCGGATTGGCGTCGTCTTGGGCCTCTTCCAACACACGCCAATTGAAATCGAGCCAGGATTCGTCCCGGCTGAAGTAGCGTTTCTTAACGGGCGGAGTTTTCGGACTTCGAGGTGGCATGCGTGCAAGCTCGTCTTCCCGTGTTCGCCAGATGCGGTTGAAATCCGGGACAGTTTTAGTTTCTCAAATCCGCTGCATCGAGGGTAGCAGCCGGGCATCGCCCTAATGTGAAAATGAAGGTGGAATCGCAATCCGGTATCATACTCTTTGAAACTTCTTAGCCATTGATTGTCGAATTTCCGACGATGTTTTTCCATCGGAAACGAACGCGGAAGATTTTTTTTCAACTCTTTTGCCTGCTTCTTCATCTACTCTCTAGTATCTATTTCCATCACGCGGTTCGATCCCGTGATCAATCTATGAAAGAAAGTAATGTCGCTGAAAAAACCTATGCGCCATTGGCTGCCGATTTTGACAACGTTGACGGTGGCGATCTGTGTTGCGAGACCGGTTATACGGGCGCAGACACCCTCGACGAATTCCTATCAGGGTAGCGTTGTGCAGCAGAAGGCCACGGCCGGCGTGCTCCAGCTTTCGCTCGATGACGCCATTCGTATGGGGTTGCAAAATAATCTGGGCGCCATTCTTGCCGGCACAAACGTAAAGACAGCGGGAGGAGAAAAGCTGCAGCAGTTGCAGACATTGCTGCCGACCGTCACCGGCACCGCGCAGGATTCCGTAGCGCAGGTCAATCTGCAGGCAGAGGGTTTGCGGCTTCCGGGATTTCCCGCCGTGATTGGCCCATTTGGCTATACGGATTTTCGTGCCACGCTGAATCAAGCGCTGCTGAATGTTTCCTCTCTGCAGAATTATCTGGCGGCGCGTCACAATTTCGCGGCCAGCAAATTTTCGGCCGAGGATTCGCAGGACCTGATCGTTCTAACGGTCGGCAATGCGTATCTGTTGTGCCTGGCAGATAGCGCGCGTATATCGTCTCTGCAGGCGCAGGTTGAGACTTCCCATATTTCTCTCAATCAGGCGATTCAGAATCACCAGAATGGGGTGTCGCCGCGGCTCGATGAACTGCGCGCCCGGGTGGATTACCAGACCCAGCAACAATCTCTGATCGCTGCCCAGAACGAATATCAGAAAGATGAAATCGCGCTGGCGCGCGCGATCGGTCTGCCGCTCGATCAGAAATTTAAGCTGACCGACCAGGTTCCTTATGCGCAGATGGACACTCCAACCATGGAGCAGGCGATGGAGCAGGCGCTCAAGAATCGCAATGACCTGAAGGCCGCGGAGCAGCAGACGAAGGCGGCCGAGCGATCGCTCTCCTCGGCCCACGCCGAACGGCTGCCGTCGATTACGGCCGAGGTCGATTACGGATATATCGGCGTAAACCCAAGCAACTCCTATGGAACATTGAACGCAAATGGCAAAATCAGCGGACCCATATTCGAAGAGGGAAGGCTGCGCGGGGACGCTCAGGTCGCCAATGCCCAACTGCAGCAGGCGCGCGCTCAGCTGAACAATCTGGAGGGCCAGGTCCAGGCCGACGTGAAAGATGCGATTCTCGACATTCAGGCCGCGGAGCAACTGGTCAAGGTATCGCGCAGCAACGTCGAGCTTGCGAATGAGGCTTTGGAGGAGGCGCAGGAACGCTTCAAGGCCGGAGTTTCGGACAACCTGCCGGTATCGCAGGCGCAATCGTCGGTAGCGCAGGCGAACGACCGGTATGTCAGCAGCCTGTATCAGTTCAACGTGGCGAAGCTCTCCTTAGCGCGGGCAACGGGCGTGGCGCGCGCACAATATAAGACATATCTCGGAGGACAGTAGGCGTGGCGGAATCGAGAACGGAAGAACAGCAGCAGAATTCGAATCAGCCCGGTGGACAGCCTTTGAATCAGGCGCAGGCGGACCCGGTAAATCGGGACCAGCATGGCCTGCGTAACGATCAGGCCGTCCCCGATGAAACGGAACTGCGCCAACGGCCGTCGCGCAAGCGGTTCTTCATTATTGGCGCGGTGGTCCTCGTTGTCATTGCCGCATTTCTGTATTGGTGGCACTCCAGATATTACGAAAGCACGGACGATGCGCAGATTGAGGGCAATCTGGTGCAGATCAGCGCGCGCATCAAAGGCAATATCACTCTGGTAAATGTAGAGGAAAACCAGCAAGTGCAGAAGGGCCAGTTGCTGGTGGAGATCGATCCGCGGGATTGGCAGGCGGCGCTCGATCAGGGAGAAGCAAATCTAGCCACGGCGCGCGCGAATTATGAAGCCGCGCTGGCCAATGTTCCCATTACTGTCCGGTCGACCGGGGCAACGCTGACCGGCGCGGGCGCAGATGTGCAGGCTGCTTTGTCGACGATCGCCGGGTCGGAAAAGCAGTTGGACGCGGCTCAGGCGCAGGTATTCGCCGCCCAGGCAAACAACACCAAGGCCCAGCTCGATCTGCAGCGCTACACACCGCTGGTGCAGCGGGATGTGGTTTCCAAGCAGCAGTACGATGCCGTCGTGGCAACCGCAGCCAGCGAGAAGGCGCAGCTGTCCCAGGCGGAGGCGAATCTAGCCGGCGCGCGCGATCAGGTAAGGGTGGCAAACGATCGCCTGGCAGCGGCGCGGGCGGAGTATAACTCCGCGCAAAATGGGCCTCGTCAGGTTGCGGCGCAACGGGCGCGAGCCGATGCCGCAGCGGCCGAGGTGAAGCAGGCCGAGGCGGCGCTTGAAACCGATCGCCTGAACCTGAGCTATACGAGGATTGTGGCCCCCGAGTCAGGCATCGTGAATCAGAAGACGGCGCAGGTCGGCCAGAATGTGAGTGCCGGGCAGACGCTGATGACGTTGATCCCTCTTACGGGCGTATGGATCACGGCAAATTTCAAGGAAACGCAGCTGGATTACATGCGCATCGGCCAGCTTGCCACCGTCACAGTGGATGCTTACGGCGGACGTACATATCACGCAAAGGTCACACAGATCGGCGGCGCGACCGGCTCCATGCTGAGCCTGTTTCCGCCGGAGAATGCGACCGGCAACTACGTTAAAGTGGTGCAGCGCATTCCCGTGCGTCTCGACCTTACAAATCGCCAGGAGAATCGCGATCACCTGCTGCGGCCGGGCATGTCGGTCAATCCCAAGGTCCGGGTGAGGTAATAGGGAATAGTCTTTGCGGGGGAAGAGAACGGACGGTTTTTCCGAAAACCTTGCAAAATGCAAGCTGTCTTGGGTAGATAGCTTGCATTTTGCAAGTCATTATATTCGGCGCAATTGGAAAAAACGCCGCAATAGATCGCCGCACTCCTCGGCCAGCACTCCGCTGGTCAGCTCCATCTGGTGATTCAGGCGGGGATGGTTGAGCACATCGAGAACACTGCCGACGGCTCCGGCCTTGGGGTCGAAGGCTCCAAACACCAGCCGCGCGATGCGTGCGTGGATCATGGCTCCGGCGCACATGGCGCACGGCTCGAGCGTCACGTAAAGAGTGCAACCTTCCAGGCGATAGTTGCCGAGCGCACGGCCCGCGTCGCGCATGGCGACGATCTCCGCGTGCGCGGACGGGTCATGATCGCGGATGACGCGGTTCTGGCCGCGGGAGAGGACCGTACCGCCGGGATCGAGGACCACCGCGCCAACCGGGACTTCTCCGGCGGCCTGTGCCAGTTCTGCTTCAGAAACAGCAAGGCGCAGCCAGGTCTCGTCGGTCAGATGCGCAGGTTGGAGTGCCATTGTTGCCAGTTTATAGGGGTTCTTTTTTTAGACAATGGAACGATGTCCCGGTTCCTTCTACACAGCTCAAGCTAGTTTGGCTGCTCTTCGAGGGCAGCCTGGAACATTGCTTCCTCGTACGCCGAGCGGGCGGCCTGGAATGATTCAAGATCGCCTATGCCTCCGGAAGTGGCGGAAAGATCGGCCATCGTCTTGTGCCATGTCCGGTGAGCGGAAGCCAGTCTCGATGCACCGGAACCCGCCGCGCCCAGGCTGGCTTCGATCTGCTGTTCCCAATCCGCGCCGGCGATGAGCAGATGCTGCAGGAAGGAGGGGCGCTGTTCGAGGATTCTTCCGCTGGCGTCGAGCCCGCGCAGTTGCAGCGCGACCGCGCCGAGAACGGATGTGGGCCGGCTCCAGGGCGCGGGCCGGTATTGCTTCAGCCAGTTCAGAAGATCCTCCAGGGGCATGGGCCGGGCGATGGAATATCCCTGCGCCAGATGTACGCCGAGAGCGGCCAGCGCATCTCCGGAGGAGGCGGATTCGATGCCTTCGGCCACCACGCTGAGGCCAAGCGCCTGTGCCAGATGCACCAGATTCATGAGGAACCGCAGTTCCTTCGGCTGCTGCTCCAGACCTATCAGGAAACTGCGGTCCAGCTTGATCATGTCGACCGGCAATTCCTTCACCCGTAAAAGAGACGAATAGGCGCTGCCGACATCATCGAGCGCGATGCGCGCGCCACAGGACTTCAGGTCGCGGAGAGCCTGCTGAGAGCTGGCCACCGAGAGGGTGTCGGCGCGTTCCAGCAGTTCCAGAATGATGCGCTGCGGATCGAGGCCGCTGGTTTCCACCTGGGTGCGGAGATCCAGCATTGCCTTCGGATCGGCCAGCGTGGTCGGCTCAAAATTGATTCCGACATTGAGCCGGAAACCGGCTTTATCGAGGCGGTGCAGGTCGTGAATACTTTGCGACATCACCTGATGGGTCAATATCACCAGGTCGGCGGCGCTGAACTGGGGAAGAAAATCGCCTGGCAACAGCAGGGTGTTGCCGGTATTGGCCAGCCGCGCCAGGGCTTCGACGCCCGAGACCTCACCGGTCTGCAGATCGATTACCGGCTGATAGTAGATGCGGAGATTTCCCGATCGAAAGAGCGTGAGAATTGTCTTCTGGCGGACGTACTTCTGCTCATCGGCCTCGGCATGAAATACGGTCCATCGCCGGGTCGGCTCATCCTTACTTTCCTTCAACGCGTAGAGAGCACGGTCGGCGTGGCGCAGCAACCGCTCCGGAGCGGAATCATCCTGCGGAAACAGGGTGACGCCAACGCTGCTTCTTACCGCGATCACACGGCCATTGGAGAGGTAAATGGGGCCGGCGACCGCCGTCTGGACCCGCGACAGCATCATCGCGAGGCCATCCTCAGAATCGAGATCTTCCAGCAGAAGAACGAACTCATCGCTGCCCAGCCGGCCCACGGCATCGGTTTGCCGCAGGGTCGATTGCAGGCGGTCGGCAATGGTCCGCAACAGCAGATCGCCCGCCGGACGGCCATGCAGATCGTTGATTGTCTTGAAGCCGTCGAGATCCATGACGGCGACCGCCAGCATTTTCTTATGGCGTCGGGCGCGGGCTGTAGCTTCCTCCAGTCTTTCAATCACGCCGCGGCGATTCAGAATGTCAGTCAGCGCGTCATGACGCGCCAGCCAGGACTGATGCTGCCGCTCCTCTTCGAGAATCTGCCGTAGATCGAGAGAATCCAGACCATGCCCGACAAGCCTTCCAATCCGCTCTAAAAGTTCCAGCAGCTCCGGATTAAAGATGTTCGATTCATGCGATAAAACTGTCAGTAGCGCCCACAGATCGCCATCCCGGTAGAGCGGAACCACAGCGGCGGCCCGCAGATTATGTTCGCGACAGAAGTTCTGGATGGCCGGATGTTCCGGGCCGGTCGTGCGGTCGTTGGAGTACTGCAGCCGGGACTGCCGCCAGGCACGCACCGCTAGATTAGCGTCCTCATCCCCGGTATATACGTTCGGCATATACTGGTGGCTTTTCAGGTTGATGGTGCTGTAGAGCGATTGGATTTCGAGATCTCCGGCTTGATTTGGCCGGGCGACCCAGACCTGGGAGAATAATTCGCTTTCAACCACCAGACGGCATAACTCATCCAGTAACTCCCGTTCGCTCTGTGCCCGCACCACCAGCTCCGCCGAGCTCATCAGCGCACGATAAAGGGCTGTCGCCCGGGTATTTTCGCCAACCGCCGCCCGAAGTTCCTGCGAATACGCGGATGAATATGCCTCCGCCTGCATGGAGAGATCGCGGAAAAGGCGATCGCTTAACCCGGAAAGAAATTCTTCGGTTTCCACTCTCGAAAAGCGAGCGGCATTGAGCTGTACGCTCACATGGCGGGCGAAATGTCCGTAGGTTTTCGAGATCGATTCCACGGGAATTCCATAGCGCGCGTTTTCCTTGCCGAGAATCCGGGTGGCTCTCCGCCATTTCGATTCGTCCAGTATGGGGCTGAGCAGGTAGCGAAAATGTGTCTTCTGCGCTTCCTGATACTGCTCGACCTGTTCTGGGCTCAGTGCACAGATGGCGGCCGCATACTTTGCGTCCGGATCGGGGCAGGCGCAAAGCTCGGCCATAAAGCCGTCAACGAGAGCCGCCGTGTGATCGGCAGAAAAGACCTGGGGCAGGCTCCAGCCCTCAACGGATTTCGTGGAACTCGTCATAAGAGCATCGCGGAACGAGGGACGGACCTATTCTGTCACAGGGGGACGCGGGCGCTGGGCAGAAAGTCTCTATCTTTCTCTATTTCAACAGAAAACGGGTGGTTTGTAGCATTTTAATGAGATCGACCCATGGGAGCAAGAAAAATCAGGTATTCGCCTGGTCCACAGCTGTTTTGATTCGGCGCACAGCGCAGGATTCCATAGCCCGTGCCGGCATCTTGCATTGGAGACTCGCCCCGCGCCATAATATCTTTACACGGGAAAGGAGGGCGATCCATAGAATGAACAATATTGAAGGTTGTAGTACCAAAACACGTGAGGTGACTGGGGCTTAGGCGTCTATCGCCAGTCCTGACGGTCGCAATACTCATCGTCGAGGCCCACCTGCGGGGATGCCTCCGGTCAATCTAACCACTCACCGGCCACGGCCCGGCATCTTGTCGAAGATGTCGGGCCGTCGGTTTTTCCGGGCAGTGTGCACGGTGCCAGCGCTTGTTCGAGAAATGCTCAGAGGATCCATCTGTCATCCTGAACCGTTTGACTTCGCTCAGCGTAAACTCCGCGAAGGACTTCGCGTTTCGCCGGCAAACCAAAAGATTCCTCGACTTCGCTGCGCTTCGCTCAGAATAACAATCCTCTTTGAATACGAGCTAGCGTTTTGCGGCTTTGTAGCCTGCCTTCTCGGCATCCGCCTGGGACATAAATTGTCCATGCTTGGTGTTGCCGTAGTATCTGCCGCCGGTGTGATACACCTTGGTTTCTGTATTGACCCAGACCAGGCCTTTGCTCCTGGCGTTTGCGATGTCGCTCGAACTGGCCGTGCTGCTGTGCGTGGCCATGGCTCCGCGAGTGCTCCTGCTTTCAGTGGTCTTGGATGCCGTCGAAGATTCGGCCTTTGGTTGATTGCCGGTCGCCATGGGCGCGGCGCCCTTGTCGGTGGCCTTTTGTTGCTGGGCCTGCTGTTTCGCTTCCTTTTTCGCTGCTCTCTTTGCAGCTCGCTTCTGGGCAGCTGTCATCGGGGCTGTTTGGCCGCTGCTGGTGGACTGGGTTGATGTTGAGTTTTGGGCGACCCCGTTGGCTGTGAATCCGATGCCGCCGAACAGCGAGCATGCAAGGATGGCCGACAGGGAATGGGATAGGATTTTCCTGGAATCGATCATGTTTTCTCCTGGTACTGAATAACCGTATGCGATCCCGCAAAGATCGCCGTACTATTTCGTGTGTGCCGCCAGCAGCGCATTGGTCATCGTATTCTGAAAATTCTGCAAGCCTTCCGGGCCCGACGGCATGAACACCATCGTAGAATTGGGAGAGCTTCCCACCTTGGCCATCATGTCGGTCCAGTTGGTAAAGAGCAGAAGAAACGCAGCCGCCTCATCGTTCAGATCGGTATTCTGCTTCACGGCTGTAATTGCCTTTTCCCATCCCTCGGCAATCGCTTCGCGCTCCTGGGCGACGCCCACGCCTTCCAGGCGCTTCACCTCGGCATCGGCTTCGGCCTGACGCACCTTCAGGATGTACTCCGCATCGCCCTGCGCCTTGTTGGCGACCGCCAGCCGCGTCTGCTCGTTGATGCGGTTCATGGCCGTCTTCACTCCCTCATCGGGAATGATGTCGGTTATCAGGACCTTCACAATCTCGTAACCGAAATCTTTCATCTCCGCCGACAATTCCATCGTCGCGCGCTGGGCGATTGCGGGTTGGGTCGTGAATACATCGTCCAATGTCGTTTCTGGAATGTGCCCCAGCAGAATGTTGTACAGATAGGACTCGATCTGCTTCTGTGGGCTGGCTAATTTGTAGTACGCGTCTCTAATTGCCTGAGGATTGTCGATGACACGGTACTGCACCTTGACCGGTAATTGCACAAAGACATTGTCTTTTGTCTTGGTTTCGATGGAGCCTTCCAGTTGAAAGGTAACTAAACTGATAGAGCGCTGGGATTCGATAAACGGAGTTTTGAAGTTGAGTCCGGGTTCCGCCACCCGGCTGAACTTCCCGAACCGCTCAATAATCGCAGCCGACTGTGTCCGCACCGTGAAAAACGATCCCAGAAAGATAAACAGCGCGATGAGCGCGCAAAACGCAAGCAGCAAAAAAATAGCGTAATTCACCATTCCATTCTCCCCTTCCGGATTCCGGCTCCGGCGCGCCGCTCGCCCTAAGCTGGCGGGAAACGTCGCGGTGGGGGAGTCGTTGTACGCGATGGCCTAGGTCCAGCCGAAGCATACAGCCACGCCTGCATCATGGCAACGGATATTTGCGTCCGCATAGGTCGGTCCGCGCCGCCTTACAATAGGAGTATGGAACCACTCGTCATCGCGGGAAAAGCATTTCAGTCCCGGCTCATTGTTGGCACCGGCAAATACAAGGACGGTAGGGAGACTCAGCGCGCTATTGAAGCTTCCGGGGCGGAGATGGTGACGGTCGCCGTGCGGCGCGTGAATCTGGACCGCAGCAAGGAAAGCCTGCTCGACTTTATCGATCCGGAACGCTATTTTCTACTGCCCAACACTGCTGGATGCTACACCGCTGAGGAGGCGATCCGGGCGGCGCGTCTGGGACGTGAAGTGGGGCTGTCGGACTGGGTAAAGATTGAGGTGATCGGCGATCAGCGGACGCTCTATCCCGATGTTCTGGCTACGGTGGAAGCGACCCGCATACTGGTGAAGGAAGGCTTCACGGTTCTTCCGTATACTTCTGATGACATTGTGGTTGCGAAACGGCTGATCGATGCTGGCGCGGCCGCGGTGATGCCACTGGGCGCCCCGATCGGCAGCGGTCTCGGAATTCAAAATGCGACCAACCTGCGCATTTTGCGCGAGCTGATTACCGAGGTGCCGCTGATCGTGGATGCGGGCGTGGGAACCGCCTCCGACGCGGCGCTGGCGATGGAGTTAGGTGCAGATGCGGTCCTGATGAATTCGGGCATTGCGAACGCGGAGGATCCGGTTCTGATGGCGGAGGCGATGCAGCATGCGGTTCTGGCCGGCCGGCAGGCATATTGCGCCGGTCGAATGCCGCGGAAGTTGTATGCGACAGCGTCTTCTCCCTGGGAAGGGATCTCGCGATAGCGGGAGGAAAAGGCTCAGGTTAGCTTCCACCCGAGCACGCGAAAACCGCCCGTGCTCGGGACCCCGGTTCGCGAACCTGGGCACCTGGATTTTCGGCAAGAGGGAAAATGCGCGTTTTCGGGATTGACTGCGGCACGGAATGGACCGGCTATGGCGTTGTTGAGGCTGATCCTTCGGGCGAGCTGCAAGCCATTGTGCACGGCGCCGTTCATCTTTTGAAGCGGGACAGTCTTCCGCATCGTCTAACGGTGGTGTTCGCACGCCTGAATGAGTTGATTGCCGAGCACCAGCCGGATATCGTGGCCGTTGAAGAGGTTTTCCATTCCGCCAACTCGAACACGGCTCTGAAACTGGGGCAGGTGCGGGGAGTGGCGATGCTGGCCGCCGCTACTGCGAGGCTCCCCATCGCGGAGTATGCGCCGCTGGCGGTTAAGTCTGCTGTTTGCGGTTATGGTCTGGCGGACAAGCAGCAGGTGCAGTTTATGGTGACGCGGCTGTTGCGGCTGCCGGCGCCCCCAGAGTCACCCGATGCTGCCGATGCACTGGCGCTCGCTATCTGCCACATTCACCATGCGCAGACCGCTCTGGCGCAGGGAATCCCGGTGCTGGAACAAGTTTCATCCGCTGCAAAAAAGACTGCGAAAGCGCCGTAACTAAAGTAAATGTTCCGTGTTCCAATCTACGTGGGGTTAGGAATCCAATGCTTAAACTTCTGAATGGAATCTGGAATCAGGCGGGTTTGCCAAGCCAGGGTGTTCGGCCGTCTTCCACCCGCGCGCGCAAGCAGAAAGCTGGAGCCGCAGTGTTGGCCATTGCGACAGCCTTTTTTGTTCTTGCGCCGATGGGTCATGCGCAAAGCGATGGGCCGGGAACAGAGGCGCCGCCGCCACCGCCGGTGCAGAGTCACGCGGGAAATCAGGGCGCGATGGCCGCTGCCGGTCCGGTGGTGCGACTGAGCGATGTCGAAGGCATGGTACAGATTCTGCGCGGGAACCAGACCGAGTTTTCCCAGGCAGTAATGAACATGCCGTTGATTCAGGGCTCTCGTATTGAGACCGGCGCGGATGGGAGGGCCGAGATCGAGTTTCAAGACGGCAGTGTTGCCCGTATCACACCGAACAGTTCGCTGAGTATCACCCGCCTGCAGGCCACTTCCGACGGAACGCTTGAGACCGCGGTCGAGCAGCTTTCCGGGTTGATCTATTACGAGTTGCGCAGCGATTCCAAGACCCCTTTCCAGGTTATGATTGGCGACCGGAGGGTTACGCCGCTGGCAAACAGCACCTTCCGCATCAATCTGGACGGAGCGCCGCAGGGACTGGCGGTGATGGACGGCAGAGTGCAGGTGGAAGGCGCGTCGAACAGCTATCTGGCAGAGGTGCGGCAGGGCCAGACCATCAACTTCCAGCCCTCTGGAAACGCCCAGTACACCATCGCCGAGGGAGTCAGGCCGAACGGTTTTGATGAGTGGAACGATCAGCGGGATCAGGAAGCCGCCCAGGAAGCGCAGAACCAGACGCCAGCCCGCGTGCAGCAGGGCGGCGGCAGCATTATGGACAGCGGGATCGGCTGGAGCGACCTGGACAATGCCGGCGGATGGTATCCGCTTCCCGGCTACGGCATGGTCTGGCAGCCCTGGGGAGCTGGCCCCGGCTTCGATCCCTATGGATTTGGCGAATGGGCCGATTTTGGCGGCGGGTATTCGTGGATTTCGGGTTATTCGTGGGGCTGGCTGCCCTTTAATTGCGGCGCATGGTCCTACATCGGCAGCTTCGGATGGGGATGGATGCCGGGCGCGTATGGATGCGGCGGATTTGGTATCGGTTTCGGCGGTTACGGTTACGGGCGCTACGGCTGGCGGTGGAGAAACCGTCTCTATCCGCACACCAACATCCATGGAGCACCGAACGGATATCGTGCGCCTGTTGCGCCCAGCATTGTGAAAGGGCAGACCGCGCAACGGATGGTTCGTGTCGGAACCCCGGCGGCGGGCATGACTGGCGGGGCAGGACGGCTCCATGCTGCGGCGCAGACAAACGGGCGCCATGGTAACAGCGGTCCGCGCGCGATAGCATTCAACGGAACGAAAGTCGCGCCGCTTCACTCAATGATGACGGGGGTGCGAGTTCCGGTGCGGAATGCGGCGCTTTATAACAACTATCCCGCGCACGCGTTCCAGGGCGGTGTTCGGAATGCGGTGTTGAACCATACCGGCGCGGCCAGTGGAATCCATTCTCAGCCGGGCGGCCTGACTACAGCAATGCGCGGAAATGGAGCCGGTAACGTGGCGAGCGCGATGCGTGCACAAGAAGAAGTCAATCGCGCGACGCCATTCCGCGGCTCGGAAGGCGCAAATCACGGAGCAGGGTTCAATGTCGCCCGCGGGCAATCTATGGGCGCGCATCCGTTCGGAGGAATGAATCGGGCGAGCGTCGGTCAGCACAATTTTGGTCCGCGCGGCGGCTACGGCGGCTCCCGCGGGGGCGGAGGTTTCCGTAGTGGCGGCGGAATGGTCCGCGCTGGCGGGTTCTCCGCTGGTGGCGGTGGGTTCCATAGCGGAGGAGGAGCTGTCGGCGGCGGAGCGGCTATGGGGCACGCTGGTGGCGGCGGCGAGCATCAGTGGGGGTGGCGGCGGTCACACCGGCCACTGATTTACAGTCGTTCTCTCAGAACATAGCCGGCGAGGATCCCTCGCCGGCTTTTTCTTTTCCGGTTAGAAACCAACTTCGTCAGCTACCTGGTTGGAAGGAATTGTAGTCATCCTGAACCTTCAGGCTCGCTCAGGATAAATTCCACGCAGCGGAGTGAAAAATCCAGAGGACGTTCGCTTCGTTGCGCTTCGATCGAGTTCGTTCCATCTGCGGGGTAAGAATGCATGATGGGCGCTATTGGGAATGGTTGCGGTTGAGGAATCTCAACCGGCCTATCAACATCCACAGTATGACCATGTAGATGGCCCACATGGCTACGATCCCCGGATTTGCATACTCCATCATCCAGCTGAATAAGCCGCTGGCGTCATTGTTTGGCCATGTTCCTGACGGTTCGGGAATTGCGGATACCAGGTGCATCATGGGTACTGTCAATAAAAACAAGATCGAGACGTACGTTTTAGTGAATCCTTTTATCGCCAGCAGCATGATCGGCATCAGGAATGGAAATCCGCTCCAGAGTATCTTGTCCATGTCTGCCCCGGCCAGAAGGCCAAACCCCATGAATACCAGAGAAAACAGTGCTATCAACTGATAGGAATTCTGGCGCATTACCTGGGAGAGACATCGTCTGAGATAAAAAACCAGCAACAGCCCAAAAGCTCCGAAGGCAGCGAAGTACGAGACTACGTAACGAACAAAAGAGAGAGGGTGCTTGCAGCGCTGGTAACCCCACCAGACCAATGTCAGTGCGGATGTCAGCGCGGAAGAGCCTGGCGCCTGGAAGAGATGATTTCGGACGTAATAGTTGGCGGCGATGTCCAGCACAATCGAAATTGCTAGAAGGATTAGTTTCTTTTTGGCAAGTTTTCTACGTGCGACAGCGCTCCAGACTTCATACAAGAACATGACAATCAGGAATGCTAAAAATTGTTCTTTTACCATGCAGCCGAAGATGGTCAAAATTGGAAGGAACAGATATTTATCACTCACTACGACGTATAGAAGCAGTGCAAGCGAGAGTGTAGCCAGAGGGTCCACCATATATGGATAGAAGGTGGTGAGCCGCGCATAGGAAAGAGCGTGGAAGAGAAACCACAGGAGCGCCAGCGAAGAGAAGAATCTGCCGACGCCAAAATATCTGCAGAATATGTAATAGAGAAGCCCGCTGGTAGCCGATATTGAACAGATATGCAGGACCTTGAACGAACGGACCGGTGTCCATGAGAAATGGCGGGAAAGGCAAGCGGCGATCAGCGGTCCCAGGGGACGCTGGTTAAAGGGAAAGAGCGGTCCGCTTCCTGCATAATTGGAAAATTTTCCGTGGCGAAAATAGCTGAACATACCGAAGTATTGGGTTCCGTCCCATCCCTGGCCGCCGTTCAGCCGGATCGTAGGTTGAAAATGGTTGAACAGTAGATAGACCAGGACACTGAAGGCGGACCATGCCAGACTTTCCCAATAGAGCCGTTTGCCGGTCATTCTTTCTCTTCTTCCCGAGAGTCCTCATCCAGCATGTTGCGAAAAGGTTAGCATCGATTGGCGCCGCGCCTAAGTTCGCTCTCGCCAATGGAAGCCGCTCGATACCGGGTGCGGAGACAGCCTGCCGCGTTTATCAGAGTCAACACTATCGAAATGAACCGGCAGCTTTCTATCCAATCGCGGAGGCATCTCGAATGGCGCTGTTCAGATTGCGATAAAGCAGCGCCATGGCGTCGAGCGAAACCGCCTCGGCGCGGACCGCTGGGTTGAGGCCGGCAGCTTCCATGGCTGCGAATACATGTGCTGGATCGCCGAGACCGCCGGCCTTGAGATTGTTGGCCAGGGTCTTTCGCTTCTGCTGAAAACAGATTTGCAGGAAGCGCAGAAATGGGCCGCGCTCGACTGCGAGTTCCGTGAAGCGCGGGCGCATATTCATCTGTACCACCGCGGAGTTGACGCCGGGTGGCGGGGTGAAGGCTTCGGGGGGTAACGTGAACAGCTTTTCGACGCGCGCGTGCATTTGCGCGGTGGCGGAGAGCAGGCCGAATTCGCTGGATCCAGATGACGCGGCGAGCCGGTCGGCAACTTCCTCCTGCACCATGACAATGGCGCGTGCGATCGATGCCGCTTGAGAAAACAGATGCAGCAGAATGTCGGAGGTGATGTAGTAAGGGAGATTGCCGACGATGACCAGCTTTTCAGAATCCGCGGTCAATGGGCTGAGGTCGAGTGAGAGAATATCGGCTTCGATGATGCGGACGTGGGGCGCGTGCGCCCAGGCGGCTGCCAGCCGGGGAGCAAGCGTGCGATCCAGTTCCACGGCGATCAGGCGATGAGCGCGGGCGGCCAGCAGATCGGTAAGCGCACCGCGGCCAGGGCCGATCTCGAGCACCGTGCTGGCGGAAATATCGCCGAGCGATTCCACGATGCGCCTGGCGAGCGCTGGGGCTGGTGAGGAAATTCTGGCCGAGCTTCGGTTTTTTTCGGGGCATTTGGTTGAAAGACAATCTTACATTTGCGATGTGGGGGAAACGCGAGATCACTCCGCTGCGCTTCGCTCCGGTCAGGATGACACAATACTAGCGAGGAGAATCCCATTGCGAGTTGGACTGATGACGCGCGAGTACCCGCCGAATGTTTATGGCGGCGCGGGCGTGCACGTGGAGTATCTGAGCCGCGAGCTGGCCAAGAAGATTGAAGTGGAGGTGCACTGCTGGGGCGAGCAGCGGCTCGATGCCGGCAACCTGCACGTGCGCGGCGGAGAACCGTGGGCGGAGTTGGCGCGGGGCGGCCAGAAATTTCAGACTGCGCTCGAAGCGATGAGCCTGAACCTGGCGCAGATGACGGCGCTGGGGCCGATCGACATTGTGCATACGCATACCTGGTACGTGTCGATGGCGGGATTTCTGGCGAAGAAGCTATTCGGCATTCCGTTTGTGCTGACGACGCACAGCCTGGAGCCGCTGCGGGCGTGGAAGGCGGAGCAGCTGGGCAGCGGTTATGCGATGAGCTCGTGGATGGAGCGCACGGCGATCCTCGATGCGGATGCGGTGATCGCGGTGTCGCACGGAACCAAAGCGGATATTCTGCGGGCGTATCCGGAGGTGCGGCCCGAGCGCGTGCACGTGATCTATAACGGCATCGATCTTGCGGAGTATGACCGCACGACGAAGACGGCGGCGCTTACGAAGTATGGCGTCGATCAGGCGCGGCCGTATGTGCTGTTTGTGGGGCGGATCACGCGGCAGAAGGGAGTGACGCACCTGGTGGAGGCGATCCGGTATTTGCCGCCGGGGACGCAGATGGTGCTGTGCGCAGGCGCGGCCGACACGCCGGAGATTGCGATCGAGATGCGGGCCAAAGTGGAAGCGGCGCGTGCGCGTGAATCCGCACATTGTGTGGATTGAAAACATGGTGACCAAGGCCGAGGCTATCGAGCTCTACAGCCATGCGCGGGTCTTCTGCTGCCCCTCGGTGTATGAGCCGTTCGGGATTATCAACCTGGAGGCGATGGCCTGCCATGCTCCGGTGGTGGCGAGCGCGACCGGCGGGATTCCGGAGGTGGTGGTCGATGGCGAGACGGGATACCTGGTGCCGTTTGTGCCGGATGCGGTGACGGGATTTCCGGCGGAGCCGGAGCGCTTTGCGCGCGATCTCGCGGCGAAGATTACGGAGTTGCTGGCTGATCCGGAGAAGTGCCATCGTTTCGGCGAAGCAGGGCGGCGGCGCGTGGAGGAGAAGTTTGCCTGGGCCGCGATCGCAGACCAGACGATTGCTTTATATCGGGAATTGATCCAGGCCGTTAGGCAAACTCGCGCCTACAGTCCCCCTGGATTTTTTGTTTGTGCTCAGATGAGACATTCGATGCTTACTTAATTTGTTCGGCTGAAGGAATCGCCGGGTGGAAATAGGCGCAGATCGCTTCTGCGGTTTTTCTCGGGACAACGGACATCAATGTTTCGAGCGAGGCGGACTGGATGGCGCGCAGGCTGCCGAAGTGGGTGATGAGACGGGTGCGTGTTTGCGCGCCGACACCGGGGATGCGGAGCAGATCGGAATCGCGATCGCGCATTTCACGGCGCTTGCGATGATAGGTGACGGCGAAGCGGTGCGACTCGTCGCGGATGCGCTGCACTAAATGCAGCACCGGGGAGCGGCGGTCGAGCACCACCGGCTCATCTTCCTGCCCGTACACGTAGATGACCTCCTCGCGCTTGGCGATGGCGGCGAGCGGCTGGCTGGTGAGGCCGAGTTCTTCGAGCGCGGATGCAGCGGCGTGCAACTGGCCAAGACCGCCGTCGATCAGAATCAGACTGGGCATGGGCTTGTGCTCTTCCTGGATGCGGCGATATCGGCGCAGGACGACTTCGCGCATGCTGGCGAAATCGTCGACGCCCTCGACGGTCTTCACCTGGAACTTGCGGTACTCGGATTTATTCATCGCGCCTTTTTCCCATACCACCATGGAGGCGACCGTCTCCGCGCCCTGAATGTGGGAGATGTCGAAGCACTCGATGCGCTCGGGCAGATCGGGCAGGTTCAGCGCATCCTGCAACGATTCCTGAATGGCGCTGATGCTGGGCTGCAACACTCGGAAACGCTGATCGTACGATTGCTTTGCGTTCTGGCCCGCGAGGTCGAGCAGGGAGCGCTTTTCTCCCCGCTGCGGCACGGCGATTTCAACCCTGTGGCCGCTGTGTTCGCAAAGCAGATCGGCGAGCGGCGCGCGATCGGAGAAATCCACGGGCACGTAGATGTTGCGCGGCACGTAATGCTGGTCGATGTAGAGCTGCTTGAGCAACGCCGAGAAAAAGGCGGCGGGATAGAAACCTTGTGGCGCGTCGGCGACCTGCGCAGCATCTGTCAATGCCGTCTCTTCCGTGGCTGATGAAGTTTCGAGTACCTGCGCTTCGGGGAACTCAGGCAGATCATCCCAGAAAAATTCGCGCCGGTCGACGATGCGGCCTGCGCGCACGTGGAACAGGTTGGCGGCGAGCATTCCATTTTCGTAGTGATAGCCGAAGACGTCGGCATCGTCGTCGGAGGCGCCGGCGATGCGCTGTTTTTCCTGCAGCTGGCTGAGAGTAATGACCAGGTCGCGATAGCGGCCGGCGAGCTCGAACTGCTCGGCGGCGGCGGCGGCGCGCATGCGCTGTTCGAGGGACTTTTCCAGCTCGGCTGCGTGGCCTTCCAGCATGAGCCGGACATCGCGGACGGCCTCGGCGTAGAGGTCGGGCGTGGTGAGATTTTCCACGCATGGTCCCAGGCAGCGATGAATGTAGAACTGCAGGCATGGCCGGGGATGATAGCGGGAGAGATCGACCTTGCAGCTGGGAATCAGGAAGGTGCGGTGGATCAGGTCGACGATGCGGTAGGCCAGATTGCCGGGGAAGTACGGGCCGTAGTAAATGCTGCCGTCCTTGCGCAGGCGACGCGTGACCATCACCTTGGGATAGCGATCGCCCAGCGTGAGCTTGACGTACGGATATGTTTTATCGTCACGCAGCAGCACGTTGAAGCGCGGCTTGCGCTGCTTGATGAGATTATTTTCCAGCGCCAGCGCCTCGTGCTCGTTGGCGACCAGGATGTAGTCGAGATCGACGGCCTCGCGCATCAGCGAGCCGGTCTTGGCGTTGGTCTGCGCAGCCTCAAGAAAATATGAGCGCACCCGCGAGCGCAGGTTCTTCGCCTTGCCAACGTAGATGACATCTCCCTCCGCATTGCGGTAGAGATAGACGCCGGGGCCGGCGGGCAGGGTTCGGATTTTCTCGTGTAAATCCATGCGTTAGGGACTACTTACAGTTTATCGCTGAGTAGATGAGCGAAACTGGCGGACGGCTCGCAGCATTGCGGCTGTATGTAAAAAATGCATGTAACGGACTTCCCCGCCGGAGTATCAAACTGAATAATGGAGGTAATTAGCTGATAACGCGAGTATTACAAGCACAGGAAAACTGGCTGATGAATTGCTGCATCTTCCTTAATAGGCGTGTCCATTTAGCCGCCAGGGAGAACTGCACGATGAAAAGCAATCGTAAAGGGATGGGGGCTTTGGTGGGTAGCGCATCGGTTTTGCTGATGCTCACTGCGGGCTGCGCGACGAAAAATTATGTTCGCAATCAAACGACGCCTTTGATCCAGCACACAAATGAACTGGAAGACCAGACGGCGGCGAATCATCGCAGCATCCAGAGCGTCGATCAGCGCGCGACCCAGGGCATTCAGCAGGTGCAGACTGCCGCAACTACGGCCGATCAGAAGGCAGTGACTGCGGGACAGGCGGCCAACCAGGCGCAGTCATCGGCGCAGGAGGCCCTCAATCACGCCGACTCACTTGCCAGTGTTGTCAGCAACCTGGACACATATCATCAGGTCGCGGACGCGAATGTGCATTTTGCCTTCGACAAGGCCACACTGACGCGGAAGGATAAGGAAGACCTGGACAACTTCGCCGGCCAGCTGGGCACCACCAAGTCGTACATTCTTGAGCTGACCGGGGGCACAGACTCAACCGGCGATAAAGCCTACAACTACCAGCTCAGCGAGCGCCGGGCAGAGGCGGTCGCGCAGTATCTGGCGTCGAAATATAATGTGCCGCCGCATAAGTTTTACCTGATTGGAATCGGCAAGGATGTGGAAGTGGCCAGCAACAACAACCGCAGCGGCCGCGCCAAGAACCGCCGTGTAGAAATCCAATTGCTGTCGAACAGCCAGCAAAATGGAGCTTCGCCGCAACCAGGAGCGGAGTCTGGTGCCGCGCAGCCGCAGCAAGGTCCCGGCATGGCGAGTGAGACGGGTGGAAATGGACAATCACCATCCAGCAGCGGGACCGGCGCACAGCAGTAGTTAAAAGTTTGCTCCGCCAAGCACAAGCCGGAAGCGGTTCGCTTCCGGCTTTTTTTTGTCCGCCGACCCCACTCAAGCCAGAGGGCTTGAATTGGGCACCCAGGCTCCGGGTTCTTCAATGAGAAACCCGGTGAGCTTCGCGCACCTTCGACAAGCTCAGGGCAGTTCCGGCACCCCAACTATGAATTCATTCAAACCGCATTAAGCGCCGAGTGGCGCCAGTACGTTGTCGTGCAGCGCCAGATACTGGTGGATAAATGCGATCGCCATGCTGCCTTCTCCTACGCCGCTGGACACGCGTTTGATGGAATTGTGCCGCACGTCGCCAGCGCAGAATACGCCGGGCAGGCTGGTTTCCAGGGGAAATGGTTCACGTTCCAGCGGCCATGCCGTAACACTGCGGCCGGTACAGATGTAGCCTTTGTCGTCGCGCTCGATTTCCTCCGGCAGCCATGAGGTGCTGGCGTCGGCGCCGATCAGAATAAACAGAGCATCTGCTTCATAGCGGCGCGCAGTCTCTGAGCCGTCGCGCGCGCGTGTGCGCACCACGATTCGCTCCAGATGATCCTCGCCTTCGGCGGAAACAACCTGGGTAAATGGAACTACCTGAATATTGGCCTTCGACGCCATCTCTCCAATTAAATATTGCGACATGCTCAGCTTGAGCCCTTCGCCGCGCACTAGAATCTTTACTTCGGCGGCGTAGTTGGAGAAGAACATGGCTGCCTGTCCGGCCGAGTTTCCTCCACCCACGATAAAAACTTTTTTGCCATTCACATCATGGGCTTCCGTGCGGGACGCTCCATACAGCACGCCACGTCCCTGCAGACGATCGGCGCCGTCGAACTGCAGGCGACGCCAGTCGACGCCTGTCGCCAGAAGCACGGCTCGGGTGGTGACCCGCTGTCCACCGTCGAGGCACAGCGCATAGCCGGCATCGATCTGCATCAATGCCTCCATGCTGCGCGTCATCGCAATCTCTGCACCGAACCGCATTGCCTGCTTTAGGGCGCGCCCGGTCAAATCCTCACCTGAGATGCCCTCCGGAAAGCCGAGATAGTTTTCGATGCGCGTGGAGGTGCCCGCCTGCCCACCGGCCGCCGAGCGCTCCACGATCAGCACTTTCAGTCCCTCGGAAGCGCCATACACACCGGCCGCCATGCCTGCCGGGCCGGCTCCGGCGATGACAAGGTCATAATGATCGCTCTTCGGCTCTGTCTGTAACTGCAAGGCCTTGGCGACCTCTCGCAATGTCGGAGGGTACGTGCAGTGTTGCCCGTCGATGACCACGGCCGGACCAGGAAAATCCTTTGGCAGGCAGGCGGGCACCCGCTCCGGCTCATGATCGCGATCCACCCACTCGTACGGAATCCGATTTGCCGAAAGAAAGCTGCGGATATCGCGGCAGTCTGTATCGTATCTCGTGCCCACGATCAGCACTCGGGAGGAAGGAGCCGCCGCCGCATACTTTTGCACGCGCATGACCCGCTCGTTCATCGTCTGCAGGACCAGGGCGCTGATCTCTTTCGAGTCGCGAATCAGCTCCTGGAATTGCTGCCGGTCGAAGCGGGCGGCGTGGCACGCGGTGATGGCCTGCAGAGAAACCAGAGCAGAGGTGCCGAGCAGAATCGGCACTTCACCGAAGAAATCCCCACCCTCGTAGTGGTACTCGTGCAGGTTCTGCTGACGGCCGAGTACGTCCTTCAACATCTGCAGCCGGCCCTCAAACAGAACGTAGAACCACGGCGGCTCGCCTTCGCGAATCAGCCATTCTCCCGGTGCCAGCCGGATGTCGGCAGCCTTCTGCGCGAGCCTGAGAAGCTCGGCCTCATCCATACCACTGAATATTTTCGCGCTTCTTAGTTCTTCAATCGTAACCATGGAACTATTCTTTCATTTGTGTCTGCGGCCTGGTGTTAAAGCGGAGGAGTTCCGCTCCTGGACCGTCCGTAGAGGACGGGATTCAGGTCGGGGTCGTTGTACATTTTGAGCTGGCGATAAAGCTGAAAGCGAAGTTCTCCGCGAAGCACGTGCTGCCAGAGCCGGTCGAGACACGCCGCCAGATCGCCGCGTTGTGCTTCCAGGATATCCAGCCGCTCCCGATTGCGCGCATCGTGACCCGGCGGAGATCCCGCGCGATTGAGTTCTTCCAGCGTGTGATAGCGCTTCAGGCTGAGGATGGAGAGACGGTCAAGCATCATCCCTGGAGTTTCCGAATGCAGTTCCGCCTGCGGATTCGGTAGATTTCGCCGGGCGAGTTCTTCCAGCAGCAGGGCATCGCATCGCTCGATCTGATCATTCCGCCGTTGATTAATGCGGTCGATCGCGCGTTTGGCGGCGGCAATTCCGCTATCTCCGGCCTGCGCGTCGCGGGCTTTGTCTTCCTGATGCCAGAGCTCGAAATTTGAGCCATGCAGGCTTTCGATTGCTTCCTGCAGGGGGTCGATTGAATCTGGAGATTGTTGGCGGGCCATGGGATTCAAGATGCCAACGGGCAGTCCAGCCGTCGTACAAATCTACCGTGCGATTTCCATTCAGCCGGGCGGCAAAATCCATATCGAACATCATACGCATTTGTAGGTCGCGGTTTGTCGGGACTGCTCGCAAGCCGAAAAATCTTCTCGCTCGATTAGCATGGGGAGTGGCCTTTTCTCCTTCTATCTCATGACTCCATCGAAAGACCCATCGACGACGCCGGCGACGTGGCTGCAAACGCCGCATCGCCGCTACAATCCTTTGCGCCGCGAATGGGTGCTGGTATCGCCGCATCGCACGCAGCGTCCGTGGCAGGGCGAAGTTGCCAAAAAAGATGAAACACCGGCGGTGCATTACGACCTGGTTGCTATCTGTGCCCCGGCAACACACGCGCGGGCGGTCACAAAAATCCGGATTACAAAGGCATCTTCATTTTCGACAACGATTACGCGGCGCTGCTGCCCAACACCCCGGACTTCACCGATGCACCGCATGACGATCTGCTGCGGGCGGAGCGCGAACGTGGAATCTGCCGCGTGCTCTGTTTCCATCCCGATCACAGCCTGACTCTTGCGCGCATGGAAACCGGCGACATTGAGCGTGTCGTGGAGGCCTGGGCAGAGCAGTATACGGATCTGGGGCAGCGGCCCGAGATCGGCTACGTGCAGATATTTGAAAATCGCGGTGCGATGATGGGCGCCAGCAATCCGCATCCGCATTGCCAGATCTGGGCGACCGAGCATGTTCCAGATGAGTCGCAGGCGGAGACGATTGCGCAACGCGAATATCGAACCGCCCATGGCAGTTGCCTGCTTTGCGACTATCTGGAGAGGGAAGTCCGGCTGGCCCAGCGAATCGTTTGTGAGAACGAGGAGTTTGTGGCGCTGGTACCGTTCTGGGCGGTGTGGCCATTTGAGACCCTGATTCTGAGCCGCCGCCACGCGGGCACTCTCGGCGAGATGGGCGCAGCGCAGGGGGCGGCGTTTGCCGACATTCTGAAGCGGCTGACGACGCGCTACGATAATCTTTTCGAGATCAGCTTTCCCTACACCATGGGTCTGCACCAGAGTCCGACCGACGGGCAGTCGCATCCGGAATGGCATTTCCACACGCACTTTTATCCGCCGCTGTTGCGCTCCGCAACCGTGCGCAAATTTATGGTCGGCTTTGAAATGCTCGGAATGCCGCAGCGGGATATTACGCCGGAAGCCGCTGCCGAGCGGCTGCGCGGGCTGAGCGAAGTTCATTACAGCTTGAAGAGCTGAAGAGGAAGTCCATTGCGTCCTGCGGGCTTGGAATTGAATGGTCAGTCTCTCACGCTGGAGGAACTCGCGGCGGTGGCGTATGGAGATCTGCCGGTTACGCTGCATCGGGAAGCGCGGCAGCGCATGCAGGCTTCGCGGGCTGTGGTCGAGCGCCTGCTCGCCGAGGGCGCGACTGTTTACGGCATCAACACCGGATTCGGGAAGATGTCCGACGTGACGATTCCGCCGGATCAGCTCGTCGATCTGCAACTGAATTTAGTGCGCAGCCACGCCTGCGGCATCGGCGAATCTCTCACGGAGCCGGAGATTCGCGGCATGCTGCTGCTGCGCGCCAATGTGCTGGCGAAAGGCACCAGCGGGACACGGGTCGCGGTTGCGGAACATCTGCTGGCGATGCTGGAGCGGCGGGTGCATCCGGTGATTCCGGCGCGGGGATCGGTGGGCGCGAGCGGCGACCTGGCTCCGCTGGCGCATCTGGCGCTGGGGCTGATTGGCGAAGGCGAAGTTTTTTATCAGGGGAAGCGAGTTCCCGCCAAAGAGGCGCTGCATGCTGCCGGGCTGAAGCCGCTGCAACTGGCGGCCAAAGAAGGACTGGCCCTGCTGAACGGGACGCAGGCGATGGTTTCGGTCGGAGGGCTGGCGCTGCTGCGCGCCGAGCGGGTAACGCGGTTGGCTTCACTGGCCGGCGCGATGACACTGGAGGCGCTGAAGGGAACTCCGGTCGCGTTCGATGAGCGGATCGCAGCCGCTCGTCCGCATCCCGGCGCGCGCGAAGTGGCGCAACACCTGCGCACTTTGCTGGCGGATAGCGAAATCCGCGAATCGCATCGCGAGCATGACCCGCGGGTGCAGGATGCATACTGCCTGCGCTGCATGCCGCAGGTCCACGGAGCCGTGCTGAACGGCCTCGCGCATGGGCGTCGCGTGCTGGAGATTGAAATGGGTTCGGCGACTGATAATCCATTGGTATTTGTCGGGGCAGACGGTTTCCCGGATGAGATTCTTTCGGGCGGCAATTTTCATGGCGCGCCGCTGGCTCATGTTTTCGATGCCGCGGCCATCGTGATGACAGACCTGATGAGCATCGGCGAGCGGCGCATCGACCGGCTGGTGAACCCCGATCTGAACGAAGGATTGCCGCCATTTCTTACGCCACAGGCCGGTGTCTCTTCCGGCTACATGATCGCACACGTGGCGGCGGCGTCTCTGCTGGCGGAGGCTCGTGTGCTGGCGCATCCGGCTTCGGTCGACAGCGTTCCCACATCCGGCGGCAAGGAGGATCACGTGTCGATGGGAATGACGGCGGCGCTGAAGCTGCGGCAGATTGTGGAGAATGCAGAGAACATGTTGGCGATCGAACTGATGGCGGCCGCCGAGGGCCTGGAATATCGCAGGCCGCTCAAGCCGGCTGTCCGCGTCGCCGCAGCATGGGCGCAGGTACGGCAGACGGTAGCCAAACTCGAACGTGACCGCGCGCTGCAACCGGACATTGCCAATCTCCATACCGCGATTGTTAAGGGAGACTTCGATTCCTGGATGGAGTGATGATGCTATGCGGAATACACTCTTCCGAAACCCGCCTTCGCGCGGCTGCAACGGCCTTGGCAATTGAAGCCACCAAATCTCCCGGAACTCGATCCAACCTAACGTAACCTGCGTACGCGCAACTGGCGCGATGGGATCGATATGTACCGTGACCCGGATTTTCCAGAAGAACATCGTCTCGAGGCGCTGGCTCGCGGACGGGGATTGCCTGCGGCTCGGGATGAAGACCCTGGTTCGAGCGGTGATTGGGCGGTATCGCGACGGACCTTCGTAAAAGGTGCCGGGGCCATCAGCGGAGCGGCGCTGCTGGGGTGGTCTGCCTTTCCGGTAACAGCGGAAACCCAGGCCGGCGTGGATGCACCTGTGCAGCAGGTTCCAATCACGATCACGATCAACGGCGAGCAGAAGAATCTGTCGATCGATCCGCGCATCAGCGTGCTTGATCTGCTGCGCGAAGATCTCAAGATGACCGGCACGAAAAAGGGCTGCGATCACGGCCAATGCGGCGCTTGCACGGTGCTGTTGAATGGACGGCGCGTGAACAGCTGCCTGGCCCTGGCGATTGTTCATCAGGGAGAACACGTCACCACGATTGAGGGGATTGCGAAAGGCGATGTTCTGGACCCGGTACAGGAAGCGTTTCTGGAGCACGATGGCTACCAGTGCGGGTACTGTACGCCGGGACAGATTTGCTCCGCGGTTGCGCTGATCGCGGAGGCCAGAAAGGGAAGCGCAAGCTATGTGACCGCCGATCTGGCGAAGACTGGTCCCGTCGATCTGACGCTGGAGGAAATTCGTGAGCGGATGAGCGGCAACATCTGCCGTTGCGGCGCTTACCCGGGCATTGTTGCCGCGGTTCAGCAGGCATATAGCAAGAGTTAGGAGACGCGGCCGTGCAGCCATTTGAATACCAGCGCGTGGAAGATCCGAACGCGGCGATACGGGCCGTGAGCCACTCGCAAAATGCGAAGTTCATCGCAGGCGGGACAAATCTCGTCGATCTGATGAAGCAGGATGTCGAGAAGCCGGCGCGGCTGATCGATGTGAACCATCTCCAATTGGCGGAGATCGTGGAGTTGCCGGACGGGGGTTTGCGACTGGGCGCGCTGGCGCGCAATTCCGATACCGCGGATCCCGGAGCGGCCGCAGCGGTTGCGAACGCCATTTATCACGCGACGGGGAAGAGGATTCGCGAAGCTCCCATCACGCCAGATAAATTGATGGCTTGAAGTTCACGCGACAGAGGGTTTATTCCAGCCGCAGCGGCGCCGAATCTGGCAGCAGCTGGTGAAAACTGCTCATGTAGAGGACGAACTTGAGCTCGCTCGACGCCACGCGCTCGATGATGCAGTCGATACCAGCGATGGACTTGATCACATTGGGCACGGGACGTTTTTGTGCATACTCCGCCTGCCAGTAGAACCGTCCTGTCGCCCGGACGCGATCCGGTGAAGCGTTCAAGGGCGTCATGGTGAAGCCGCCGAGTGTATGGACCTCATTGGTCAGTTGGCAGTGCAGATTGTAGTTGTCCTGGAACGTCATCAACTCGCCGGTCTCCAGGATATAGAGCCTTGAATCAGGATCGACGAAGAAGGCCGCCTGCTCGGCAGGGGTTCCCCGGCCGAGGACCGTAGCCAACCAGCGGTCGGCAAACTCGAGAACTTCCTGCAGCGTAATTGGCATCGGTTCCTCCTGGTTTGAAGACGTTTGCGTCTGGTGTCGCTTAAAGTAGCCACGTGGATCGTCGAATCCCGTCCAAATTTCGAACGGTCGGCTACGATGACCACCTTACGTGCGGCGCGTATCGATTCGACATTGAGGCTGTTGGGTTGGTATCCTGCCAGAACTCGCAGTCCTTGGGACGTTGCTGTCCACAGTTCGGCCGGAAATTCTGCGCTCGGCAGCTTTAACCGGAAAGTTTCCTGTAATTCCATTGCTTCTCACGATACCGCAAGCGCGGTGGCGGCGATCCCGAACATGGACGAGAGCAGCGCTTTCATCAGCAGCGGCACCTGGAGTCTGATGGGGATCGAACTCAAAAATCCTATAACTTCAGATCATGCCTTCGCGCTGCACTTCACAAATGAAGGCGGCGCTGATGGATCCATTCTGCTGGTGAAGAACCTGACGTCGCTATGGATTCCGCAGGAGTGTATGCGGCGATGGACGAGCGAGGGATATGGTTTCCCCTGGGCGGACATTATGGCCATGGCGTCCTCCGCCCCTGCACTCGAATGCGTGGTCGACGTGGATGCAAACGATTTTCGCATGCCGGAAAATATGCCGGAAGCAAATGCAAGCTATTGCCGCCGTACAGGGCAACCGGCGCCGCAGACCATAGGCGCGATTGCGCGTTGCTGCTTTGAAAGTTTGAGCCTGAAATGCCGATCCGTGCTGGAGTCATTAGAAACTCTGACTGGACGGCATCTCGAAACCATACGCGTGGTGGGCGGCGGCGGCCTCAATGCGGTGCTTTGCCAAATGACTGCAGACGCCTGCGACCGCCCGGTTGTCAGCGGACCGGCGGAGGCATCGGCGTTTGGCAATATCATGCTGCAGGCTATTGCCACTGGCCATCTGCCAGACGTGAGCTCGGGGCGAGCGTCGATCGCCGAGTCCATCCAATGCACTACATATTTTCCGCACAGGACTGCCGCCTGGGATGATGCCTGCGTGCGTCTTGAGCAGATGCAATGTGCCGCTTGCGAAACGAACTGAAAATCAGGAGAACCGATGTCTACTTACGCGCTGCCAATTGTAGAAGTCCCGAAAGCTGTCGCCGCCAAAGAAGTATTGCTGATTGCCAGCGGAGATTTGCGCCAATCGGCAAACAAGGTCTGCTGGCCGGTGCAGGCTGAGATTGAGAAGAAGCTTACAGAGGCATTCAAAGCTGAAGGAGTTAATCTGCGCCGCGCGCACCCGTATCGGGAAGATCTCGGACATGGTTTTATTTACAACCAGCGCATGGGAATGGATGTTTTTACCAATATCCACCCGGAAGCACCGCTTGTCGTCGCGGAGGCAGTGTGGCAATACAGCAATCATGTCCTTGCTGGCCTTGAGAGCCATCGCGGGCCGATTCTGACGATTGCCAACTGGTCGGGGCAGTGGTCGGGATTAGTCGGCATGTTGAACCTGAATGGATGCCTGCACAAAGCGGGCGTGAAATTCAGCACGCTGTGGAGTAAGAATTTCGATGATGAGTTCTTTCAGAAGGGGTTGAAGCAATGGCTGACTGAGAAAAAGATCGATCACGACCTGAGCCATGTGCGCGCATTGGATCTGGCTAAACTGGCGAAGCCTGAGAAAGAACTGGGAACCGCCCTCGCGCGGAAGCTCAAATCGCGCAAGGCGATTCTGGGTGTCTTCGACGAAGGCTGCATGGGAATGTACAACGCCATCGTTGAAGACTATCTGCTGAATCCCACGGGTGTATACAAAGAGCGATTGAGCCAATCGGCGCTGGTCGCCGGCATGCAAGAAATTTCTGATGCGGAGGCGCAGACAATCCGTGCGTGGCTCGATCAGAGTGGATTGACCTTTGTAATCGGAAAGAACGAAGACACGGATCTAACGGACAGGCAGATCCTCGAACAGTGCAAGATGTATATCGCAGCCGTCCGGATCGCCAACGAGTTTGGCTGCGATGCAATTGGCATCCAGTATCAGCAGGGTTTGAAGGACCTGGCGCCGGCATCCGATCTGGTGGAAGGCTTGCTTAATAATGTGGAGCGGCCTCCGGTTTTCGACAAGGAAGGGAAGGAGTTGTATGCGGGTAAGCCGCTGCCGCACTTCAACGAAGTTGACGAATGCGCCGGGCTGGACGCACTCGTAACCAATCGCGTCTGGACTGCGATGCATCTCGATCCGGCGACCACGCTGCACGATGTGCGCTGGGGAGAGCATTACACAGGCGAGGGCATCGATGACTTTGTCTGGCTCTTTCAGATTTCGGGCGCTGCTCCAGCTTCGCACTTTAAGGGCGGCTATCGAAGTGCTGTCAGCGAGCGGCAGCCTCCGATGTACTTCCGGGTTGGAGGAGGGACGCTTAAAGGCATTTCGAAGCCTGGGCATGTGGTTTGGAGCCGAGTGTTTGTGGAAGGCAACGCGCTGCATGTCGATCTGGGTCGCGCAACCGCCATCGAGCTGCCTGCGGAGGAAACCGAACGCCGATGGAAATCAGTGACCCCGCAGTGGCCGATCATGCATGCTCTACTCCATGGCATTACACGCGATCAGTTTATGGCGAGGCATAGGGCCAATCACCTGAACGTCGCCTACGCTCCGACGTCCCAGATTGCCGATCAGGCGCTCGCTGCAAAAGCAGCGATGATGGCAGAGATGGGAATCGCTGTGCATCTTTGCGGCGACTGAAAATACTTCGGCACGTCATCGAGAGGAGTTGATCAATCATCTCAGGCTGGAGTACTATCAGCCGACCGTGCTGACCAACTGCCGGCAGGAAACCGACATCATGCGAAAAGAGATTTTTGGTCCGGTACTGCCGATCGCAACATTTACCGATCTTGACCAGGCGATCGAGATGGCAAATGACTGCGATTACGGTCTGACGTCCTCCATATTTACAAAGAATCTCGATGTGACTATGCGAGCTTCAAACGAATTGAAGTTTGGAGAGACTTACATCAATCGTGAGCACTTTGAAGCCGTGCAGGGTTTTCACGCCGGGTGGCGGAAGTCTGGAATTGGAGGGGCGGATGGCAAACATGGGCTGGAGGAATTGCTGCAGCCGCATGTCGTCTATATGAACTACGACTTGAAGTACAAAGCTTCGTCAAAATCCCCTGGAGACCAACCATTGTCTGATACCTGTTCCGCTTGAATGTGCCGATCCTGGCACGAGTAGACAAATTGGTACTGAGAGGATTTCCGCCTGAAATGCTGGTGCCTTCTTTAGCAAGCCAGAAGACAACGAAGAGTCCGCAATCGCGTGGACAGCTTATTCCACATGGGATGGGTCTGCAGTTCTTTCTGGTAACGGGACTGTTCTTTTTATGGGGAGTGCCGAATAACCTGAACGATGTTCTGATACGTCAATTCATGACATCGTTTGCAATTTCTCGCTTTCAGGCCGGATTGGTGCAGTCCGCGTTCTATTTTGGTTATTTCCTGCTCGCTACCCCGGCTGCTCTTCTTATGCGCAGGTTCGGCTACAAACTAGGCTTTGTTACCGGCCTGCTGCTGTTTGGTACAGGAGCCTTTCTTTTTTGGCCGGCGGCGCTGGTGGGACGCTACTCATTTTTTCTATTCGCTCTTTTTGTTATAGCCAGCGGACTTTCCTTTCTGGAGACGGCTTCAAATCCCTTCGCCGCGCAGTTGGGAGATCCGGAAAGCGCAGCTCGCCGGCTGAATTTCGCGCAGGCTTTCAATCCGCTTGGATCCATCTGTGGCGTTTTGATTGGAACTGTCTTTATTTTTTCCGGTGTTGAACTCAACCCTCAGCAGGTTTCTCAGATGCAGGCCTTGCATACGTACCAGTCGTATCTTCAACACGAAACCATGCGTGTTGTGGCTCCCTATCTTGTAATTGGTGCGGTTGCATTTGTGTGGGCCATCTTGATTGCCCGCACAAAATTTCCAACGTTCGACAACGAGCATGAAAGCGCAGGCGAAGACCACGGCAGCTTTAAAGAGTTATTGCGCTATCCTCATTTTCTGCTCGCGGTCATCGCACAATTTCTCTATGTTGGAGCGCAGGTTGGAACATGGAGTTATTTCATCCAGTATATTCAGGCTTCCACGCACGAACCGGAGAAGATCGCGGGCTACTTACTTACCGGGACTCTGGTTGCGTTTGCCGTTGGAAGGTTTGTATCGTCCGAACTGATGCGATATATCGCGCCTCACCGACTGATGGGCGTCTATAGCGTGGTGAATGTTGTTCTGGTTGCGGTGGGCGTTGAATTCCCAGGCTGGATTGGACTTTGGGCGATCTTCGCCACAAGCTTTTTCATGTCCGTGATGTATCCGACAATCTTTGCTCTCGGGATTAAAAACCTGGACCGCAATACCAAGATTGGCGGATCGTTCATCGTCATGGCCATCGTGGGCGGCGCAGTGCTTACACCACTCATGGGGTGGGTTTCGGAGGCGTCACAAAGCGTTGCTATTGCCTATCTGATACCACTACTCGGTTATGCTGGCGTTGCTCTTTATTCCTTTTTTGGCTCTGACCTTCACCAGCCAACACTGATGCCACTCGACGAGCATATTTGATTATCCGCATCAATAGCCCGGAGCCGGACACTCCGGCCTCACGCATCGGCGATCTCTATCGGGTTGAATAGGAACCACAGCTTTTTGAGAACGCTCCACAGATAGGCATAAGGAAAAACGATGATAAACATGGATGCAATTTCCAGACGCTCATTCCTGAAGAACCTGGGCGCGGCGGGTGCGTTGGCATATTCAACCGGCGGGTCCGCGCTAGCGGTGACTGCGGAGCAGCCGCAGACCGGCGACAATGCATTTTCGGCAACAGATAGCACGCAAGCGGCGACCCGGGCGCAGAGAATGGCTTGGTGGCATGCGGCCAAATTCGGAATGTTTATCCATTGGGGCCTGTACAGCGTGTTAGGTCAGCACGAGTGGGCAATGGAAGCGGAAGGAATCCCGATCCCACAATACGAGTTGATGGCGAAACACTTTAGCCCTAAGCCGAATGCTGCGAGAGAGTGGGCGAAACTTGCTCGTCGCGCAGGACAGAAATACATGGTCATGACGACCAAGCATCACGAAGGCTTCTGTATGTTCGATACGAAACTGACGGACTATTCCGCGCCCCGGCAAGGGCCGGGAAGAGACCTGGTGCGGGAGTACGTGGAAGCTGCACGCGCTGAAGGCCTTCGAGTTGGCTTCTACTATTCCCTGATGGATTGGCATCATCCCGATGGAGCACGCTGCAAGACGGACGAGGCAGCGCGCAAGCGCTTTGTAGCGTACACACATGGTTTAATTCGCGAATTGATGACCAACTACGGAAAAATCGATGTGCTTTGGTACGACGTCGATTCGCCGCTTACTCCCGAGCAATGGGAATCGGAACGGATGAACCAGATGGTGTTTGAGCTGCAGCCCGAGATCATCGTGAATAACCGCAATGGGCTGGAAGGGGATTTTTCCACTCCGGAACAACACGTCGAGGCGGCAAAGGCCGGACGTGCATGGGAAACCTGCATGACGCTGAATGATAGCTGGGGCTATGATCGCGGCGACGATTCCTGGAAAACACCGAAGACGATTGTAAGTAATCTGGCGACGTGCGCGTCCGGTGGAGGAAACTATCTGCTGAACATCGGTCCCAAACCTGACGGGTCGGTGCCGGCGGAATCCGTAGAGATATTGGAAGCTGTTGGGAAATGGCTCGACACCAACGGCAGGTCCATCTACCAGACTCAGCGAGGATCCCTCGTTGCCCAACCCAACGCAGATTTCACGCGGAATGGAAATACCTTGTACGTACACCAGAAATATTGGCCTGGAGCAACGCCGGCGGCGCAGTGGCTGTCTTTCTTCCAGCCCGGGGTCGTCGTGGCGATCGGCGGCCTGAAGACGAAGGTAAAGTCGGCACGGCTGCTGAAAAACGGCCAAAACGTTCCGTTTACACAGGACGATCACCTTTTCTTACGGCTGACAGGGCTGCCGGTCGAAGCGCCGGATTCCCCCTCGACCGTGATCGAAGTGGAATGCGAAGATGAACCTATCATCAATGCGTGGGAAATGGTCTCTCTGTGGCCCCGATATAAAGTCGGTATCGGCTAGTTCTCGATAGGATGCTTGTGGAAGTTCTCCCGCACCGAAAATGACCTTGTCAACCTATTCGAATGTAACTGTACCGAATTCAGTAAAACGTCACGGTGAATTAAATTCGTAAGCTTATGAATGTAAGTCCACCTACCTGGCGCGGCCATCGTTTGGATAAGGGCGGAATGGGAAATGGCGCGTGTGGTTCCTTTTGATACCAGTATGCGACGGAAGCAATGTCATCCCCCTCCGGCTGATAGGTTCCGTTCGAATACCAACCTAAATCCTGAATAGTAACTTTGAAGCAGGGTCCGGTTGATCGTGTACCGAATGAAGCTGGTGTTCAAGTCCAAGAAGTAGTCGGGTTGATGGCATCAGTAAAATCGATGGTCACTTGCGCCTGATCGTATACGTCAAGCTTTGCATTGGGATTTTAAATTAGTTCGTCTGGCGAGGTTCCATAAAGATTGGCATAGTTCCAACCCGATAAGTGATGCCAAGAACATCATTCCATATCTTTTCTTTGGCGAGGTAGATCCGATGAAGTTCCTGCTCGCATTGCCGTTACTCGTGGTTTCCTGGCTGCCCGTGAATGCTGCGATGCCAGCTCCGTGGCAAACGAAAGTTCAACAAGAGTTGCCGTTATTGGGTCACCGCAATTGGATTGTGATCGTGGATTCGGCCTATCCTTGGCAAACATCTCCAGGTGTTGAGACAGTCGAGACCGGGGCGGATCAGATTACCGTTGTGCGAGCAGTCCTCGATGCAATTTCTCACTCCCGGCATGTGAGGCCTGTCGTATTTATGGATGCTGAACTTCCGTTCCTTAGCGAGCACGACGCGCCCGGCGTGACCGACTATCGCCAACGGATAAAAGCCGTTTTGGGAAATCTTCCGATACATTCTGCGCTTCATGAACAACTGATTCATGAGATGAGCCAGGGAGGAGGCACATTTCACATTTTGATATTGAAGACTACCCTAACGGTTCCTTATACATCGGTTTTTCTTCAGCTGAATTGCAAATACTGGAGCGATGTTGCGGAGAAGAAGTTGCGGCGGGCGATGAAGGCCAGCGTTTCCGGCGCTCCAATCCCGGCGCCGCGATGAGATAGAGGGGTAATCCTATGAATATAAGATTTCCCGCGCCGATCGCATGGATGAGGGGCAACAAATCCTGGGACAAGGAGTGTTTATGAATGGAAAAAGCAAGCTGGGGCGCCGTGACTTTCTGAAGCAAGCTGCCGGCGTGATGGGTGCTGCAACGCAAGCCGGCCCATTGGCCGGGGCGATGGATGCATCAGCTTTACTAACGCATCCAGATCAGGTGCCAGCTTCGACAGAGATCCCATATCCCCGAATTTTTCAAGGCCGGCAGCTTAAGATGATTTCATTTCCGCTGGGGGGAGTCGCAGCCGGAAGTCTGGGACTCGGAGGGCGCGGGCAGCTTCGCGATTGGGAAATTTTCAATCGCCCGAATCAGGGTGGTTCCCCTGCGTACGCATTTCCAGCAATTTGGATTCAATCCGGCAATTCGAAGCCGATCGCGCATGTGCTGGAATCGCGTATTCTTCCTCCCTATCAGGGAGAGACGGGACTGGGGGCAAATAATGCTCCTGGGCTCAGCCGCCTTGCGACGGCGACATTCACCGGAGAATATCCGCTGGCGCACATCGACTTTGAAGATCGAAGGCTTCCTGTAAAGGTGGAGCTCGATGCGTTTACGCCTTTCATCCCCCACGATCCGGACGATTCGGGATTGCCTGTGGCCATTCTGCGTTATCGCGTAACCAATTCCGGCTTTGCCACCGCCAAAGTTGGCATCGCATTCTCGATCGATAACCCGGTGAACGCGAGCAATGGGAAAGCCAATCTCGCCCCCAGCCAGGATAAAAGACTCAATGAATATCGATCCGGGCGCCAGTTGGAAGGTTTACTGATGAGCAATCCGGGGTTGTCGTCCGATGACCCCATGCAAGGCAGTTTTGTGTTGGCGGCCATGCCGGAGGTGCGCCACCCTGGTGACCCATTGGCGCGGCTGGGCAAAAGAGGCGTGGTGGACCTCGCCGTTGTTGTTCTGGGATGCGTTCTCTGAGAAAGGGCAGCTCGGACTGGAACCAGACCCGCACAATTCCGTTGGTGCGCTTTGTCAGCAAAGAACGATTCGCGCCGGGTCAATCCGGCAGCTTCACTTTTATGTTGGCGTGGCACTTCCCAAACCGCACGCCAGATTGGTGCGGATGGACCGCTCCTCCCGGCAAAGGAAAGACGATCATCGGAAATTATTACGCTACACGTTTCAAGGACGCATGGGACGCGGCGCAATACACAGCGAACCATCTGCAAGATCTCGAAACCCGAACACGAGCGTTTGCAAACGCGTTCCGCGACAAGTACTGTGCCCGGCGTGGTCAAGGAAGCCGCCAGCGCCAATCTTTCCACGTTGGCTTCGACCACCTGCTTCCGTACGGCAGATGGCGAATTCCACGGCTTTGAGGGTAGCAACGACTCGATTGGCTGTTGCTTTGGAAATTGCACCCACGTGTGGAACTACGAAACTGCGACCGACTTTCTATTTCCGTCATTTGCGCGATCTCTGCGCAATGTCGTCCTTTGGTTATTCCGAGGATGACGCTGGTGGCATACGCGCCCGCCAGCTGCTTCCCGAAGGACAAGCCCCTGTATCCGCTGGTGGCGGCAGATGGGCAGATGGGCCAGATCATGCACGCATATCTGGACTGGAACCTGTCAGGCGACGATGCATGGCTGCGGACCGCGTGGCCACAGATAAAAAAGGCCATCGCGTTTGCCTGGGAGCCGGGAGGGTGGGACCCAAGTCGGACCGGCGTGCTCACGGGCGTACAGCACAACACCTATGACGTGGAGTTCTATGGGCCGAACCCGCTTTGTGGAATCTACTATCTCGGCGCATTACGCGCCGGTGAAGAGATGGCGCGTGCGTTTGGCGATAATTCATCCGCCACGGAGTATCGCAGGCTTTTCGATCGAGGCAGCCAATGGATTGACTCCAACCTCTTCAATGGTGAATTTTATATCCAGCAAATTCGAGGTCTTCCGGCGAATCAGATCGCGGCGCACCTGCGTGGCGGGATGGGAACGGAAGATACGGAAAATCCGCAGTATCAGGTCGGAAAAGGGTGCTCTGATCGATCAATTGCTCGGCCAATATCTTGCACATGTGACGAATTTAGGTCCATTGGTATCTCCGGCCCATATTCATGCCGCTCTTCAGTCTATTTACAAGTACAACTACAAACGGACGCTCGTTGACCATGACAATGTCGAGCGGACTTTTGCTCTGAATAACGAGGCCGCTATGGTCATCTGCGACTATGGCGATGCGCCGCGTCCTCGCATACCTTTCCCGTACTTCGCGGAAGTCATGACCGGGTTTGAACACGCAGCGGCCGCGCTCATGATCTATTCGGGAATGGTCGACGAAGGTATTGAGTGCATCCACAACATTCGCGCCCGGTACGATGGCGAAAAACGTAGTCCGTGGGATGAGGCTGAGTGCGGCCACCATTACGCGCGGGCAATGGCTTCATGGACAAGCTTCGTGGCTCTTAGCGGATTTCAATATGATGGGGCGAAAGCATCGGTCGTTGCCGTCCCGCGAGTTCGCCATAAGAAGTTCAACTGTTTCTGGTCGACAGCGACAGGTTGGGGGACTTTTTCCTATCTTCCAGTTGCCGGAAATGGCACTCGTTTCACGATCGAAGTATTAGCGGGTAAGCTTGCCTGCCGTTCGTGCAGCATCATGGGCGCCGGTTCCTCTGCTTCGGCTCAAAGTAACGGGAAGTTATATTCCCACTCCATGGAACGGCGCGATGGAAATACTGTTTTGCACTTTGATCATCCGATCCAGTTATCGGAAGGCCGTCCACTTCGGATTGAGCTTGCGTCATGAGCACTCCTGCGATAAAGCCCTGGGTCGTATTCGTCGGTGGCTTTCTTGGGTCTGGAAAAACAACCTTGATTCTGGCAGCCGCACAGGAGTTGGAGCGCCGTGGAATTCGCAGCGCGATCATCCTGAATGATCAAGGTACAGCGCTGGTAGATACCGGCTACGCGACATTGAATGGCAGACATTCCGGCGAGGTGACTGGCGGATGCTTTTGCTGCAGGCTTTCCGATTTGATTCGGGTTATGGGAAAACTCCGCGCATATTCGCCTGAAGTTATCTTTGCTGAACCGGTCGGCAGCTGCACCGATATTTCTGCGACGATCCTCCACCCGCTTCTGGAGTACAGCGACGAATACCGCCTCGCCCCTTTCACCGTCTTAGCCGATCCAGAGCGGGCGAATGCATTGCTTGATGGGGATGCCGATCCGAACCTCAGCTTTCTTTTCCGCAATCAATTAGAGGAAGCGGACCTGGTATGTTTTACAAAATCAGATTTGTATTCGGATTATCCTTCAATAGTGGCGCGGCATATACGGCAGATAAGCGCCAGAACAGGACAAGGGGTCGCGGCATGGCTGGACGAAGTATTATCAGGCGGCCTGATGGCAGGAAGTCAGATACTGGACATCGATTATGAGCAGTATGCGCGTGCGGAAGCAGCTTTAGTGTGGCTCAACCTCCAGGTAACGATTGAACCTGGAACTCCATGTTCGCCGGCCGTAATGCTTGGGCCTCTGCTAGACCATCTGGATGCAGAATTTACGGCGAAGAACATTTCTATTGTGCATTTGAAGGCGATCATCGATTCTCCGGCAGGATTTTTGAAAGCCGCAATGTGCGCCAATGGCCAGCAGCCAGCGGTCGAGGGCGCGTTGGCCGCTTCGCCGGCGTCGAAACACGATCTGATATTAAATCTTCGGGCTCTGGGTTCGGCTGCACGGGTGCGGGAAATCGTAGAACAGGAACTCGAGCGAATCGATGGAACCCTGCGCGGTTTGCACATTGATTGTTTTCACCCAGCAGCGCCCAAACCAGAGCGGCGCATTGCGAAAGCCGGCTAACGATTGTCTTTATTTAGCTGCAGTTCAACGCTCTTCCCGTGAAGAGAGAGGCTTCTGTATAATCTTTCGCTGCCGTTCGTAAACCGATTTCAGAGACGCATAATCGGCAGGAGACGCCTCTCTTCGCAAGAAGCATCGAACGTCACGCCTCAACGCGAAAGTAATTACGCGTATTAGGAAGGAGAACACCGTATGAGACAGATCGCTTTCTTGCTGGTTACAGTCGCAATGGTGGCCGGCATCGTCGCCTACATGGCCCCCGCATCTGGACAGACAGATGGAGAGTCCGGCCCGATCTTCGTAACCAAAATGCCCCCCGGATACCGCGACTTTAGGTTGATCTCCGTGGCACACGAGGCAGGCAACCTCAACAGTTTGGGTGCCGTTTTGGGCAATGATGTGGCGATCAAGGCCTATCGCGAGGGGACGCTTCCCTACCCGGATGGCACGATCATTGCCGCTTTGCACTACAGTCACGCCCCGTCGGAAGAAAACAACCGAATCTTTGGCCGCGTCCAATCTTTCGTTCCGGGGGCCCCCACGAACATTCAGTTTATGGTCAAGGACTCAAAAAAGTACGCCGCGACGGGCGGCTGGGGGTTCGGTAACTTCAGCCCGGATGGCAAACCGGGTGCCGAGGCTTCGATGAAGACCTGCTTTCCCTGCCACGCGCGGGAAAAAGCTCGCGACCTTGTCTTCACCCAGTACGCACATTAATTGCGAGAACTGGCGTGCCCCCCTGGAACCGCATATACGCACGTATGATTTCGGATTCAGGGAGGGAATAGGCAGATGAGCAAGAGCAAGCATACAGAGCCGAAGATCATCGCTGCGTTGAAACAGGCGACCCGGTAAGGATCAAGACGCTGCGTACTTGGTTCGGGGATGTGATTGCGGTTTGGGGATATAAGGACGTGACGTGGCACGCGCTGCGACACACGTTCATTTCGCGGCTCGTCATGGCCGGGATTGACCTCTCCGGACAGTGATGGAACTTGCCGGACATATGCCCAGGCAATGACCCTCCGATACGCGCATCTCGCTCCCGCGCACGATGCCGCCGCAATCGAGCAGATCGCACAGCCGGTCAGCGGTAAAAAGTTCAAACGCAACTGACACCTGGGCTGACACAAAATCCAACCTCCTAGGGTTGGATTTCTGGTTTATATCTATTGTCTTTTGCAAGGTTTACATGGTGAGCGCGCTGGGACTCGAACCCAGGACCCACGCCTTAAAAGGGCGTTGCTCTACCATCTGAGCTACGCGCTCTCACCATATTTCAAATTATCACAGGAGGCGCATCGGTCTCCCCGCGGGCAATTGCAGACGGTCTCCTCCTTACCACCCGGGCCGCAAAATATTTTCTGCAAACGGCAAGGAAGTTTGCTAAGCTCTTTCCAAGTTTCCAGCAACTCAATTCAATTGTTCGCTGCCGAACCACGGTTGCGCGCGTGCTCTTGTTTGTTTCGATCTCCGAATCGTTTGTACCCATGTTTCGCGAGTACGAAGAAAGATCGTTCGAGAACCGAACCCGCCCGTCTTCGCCCCGACCTCGATGAATGTGGCGGAGATGTGAGTCTAACGTGGTCTTCTATCCGCTCCGAATGGAGCCTTGAGGAATTGTGACCCGCCGAGTCTATAAATTCATGCTGAAGACGCAGAAGGAAGTCTCGTTCATTGGTACGCGGTATTATCCCGTGGATATCGACCCCTGCCTGTCTCCGTACACCACGGTTCTGGCCACCATCTGGGATGAAGATCACATGGTGGGGCAGGTCAACCAGACTGAGATTCTGGCCTGGTGGTCGGAAGTGTATGAGGCCCCCAAGCCCGGGAGCGGTGCTTCGGATACAGGCGCGGAGGTGAAGGACCGGGTTGAAACGCCCTCGGGAGCATCAGAAGATATCCTGCAGACCAGAAATTCCTGATCGACCGCGAAAATCGCCCGGCGAAGGGTACAAAAGCTTCGCCGGAAAACACCTGGTCCAGTGCAAGGCCGGACCGTGTTTGCAGCTTAGGGAAACAGCTATTCAAATGCCGCATGCGCGTGGTATTATCCGCACCGCAGTGAGATGAGATATCTCCGCGTCACGTATCGGCTTGCCCTTTTTTACGAATTCCTACCTCCTCTGTTCAAGGTACAGCGGCAACCGACTCGACCCGCGAAGCTGCCACCCCGATCGTGATTCGTTCTAAAGCGCCACCGGCGCTGGACGATCCATAACCCACCAAGGTGAACCTCCATGCGAAATCGAATCCTTTGTTCTGCAATTGCCACGGCGCTCCTGCTGGTATCCGGACTTGTAGCCCCGAAGGCTTGGGCCGCGCCTCCATCCCCAAATTCCTGGATCCGCGTCAGCGCTTTCACCAGCCACCCGTTAGCGGGAGCCGATGTGGCGATCTTTGGCACGGACGGCCAACTGCTCTTTGAGCAACTGAACGCCACGAATGACCGGGGTATTTATCCGGCTAAACTCACGGACATGCCGCGGAATTTCCGTGTGGTCGTGGTCTGGGATTCGAACGGGCAGGTGAATCTGTCCGATCTTCGGTCTCTCGGCCTGGTGGTTTTGAGCGCCGACGTGCGCGATTACAACCCGGTGAACGATGTCGTCTACGTGAACCCTGTGACCACGATGGTGACGGGAGTATTGCTGCGCCATCCGGAATTCAACCTGGAGCAGGCACGGGCGCGGGTGCGACGGTTTTTAGACATGCCATATAATGCCAGCCTCGGCGCGGCCCTGCGCCAAAACCCGTTCTTCCAGTCCGCGTATTTCTCCGAATCGGGGTTTTTGAAGCAGGCGAGCGAGCATGGCGGCCTGCTCGTCTACGTAGAGAGTCTGCTGAACCAGTTGCTGAGCAACCCGCACTCGACTCATCCGTTCCCCTCCACCGTACTGCAGAGCGGCGCCGATAACGTCGTATCGCAGAGCCCTGCCGGTGGCGTCGTATTGCAGAACGCTGCCGGTTTGCTCGGCGGCGTCGAGTCCTTTGTCGCGAAAGGACTGATCAACGGCGCTCTCTCGTACGCAGGCGGGCAGGGTGTGGGCTGGGTGGCACAGCTTGCGGGAGCGCCCTCCTCCGGAGTGACCCCGGAGCAGATCATGCAGTTGCAGAATAGTCTGGACGCTTTGCAGAGCAGCGTCGACCAGCTGAAACAGCAAATGGATCTGTCCACGCAGGAGATTCTGGCCGCGTTGACCCAGACCCAGTACAACACCATCGCCACCCAGGCGATTGCGTTGGCTTCGGACGTGAATACTGCCGAAGGCAACCTGGCCTACTATGCCGACGGATGTCTGAATCCGGAAAGCGCAGACGCCGACTCGTGCGCCAAACAGAGGGCCCTCGTCCTGTCGCAATTGAGCGATATCCAGATCAACGGCGCCTACGAGAGGCTCGCTGGGTGGTTGGAAGATACCCAGGCGGTGGGCTTCCACGGCATGATCCACCTGTTCAGCCAGTCGGCGGGCCAGAGCGTGCGCTTCTTCCGGCCGGCCGACTCGACCCGGGTGCAGAACATGTTTGACTATTGGGACGGGGTCGAGACCCAGGCGGCCAACCTGAAAGTGGAGCTTTGGCACTTGAATTGCAATCAGGATTGCTTGCAGAAGAATGCGGGCCTCAAAAAGCAAGTCACCGACTTTCTCGGGAATCCGGATCTCGGCACCACCGGAAACTTTCAGGCCACGCAGACGGCCGAGCAGAAGTTAATGTTTCCCGCCGTCCCGATCAATACGGTGATCAATACCAAGGACCGAACGATGTGGCTGACCAGCTATCCAACCAACACGACGAGCTATCCCGGATGTTATGGGGCGCCGCCGGCGGGAAGCGCTTGGATCTATCCCATTACGTCATATGTTCCCCTTCATCCGCCGCAGACCTTTTTGTCTCCGACCGTGGACCAGGCGAACGCGCTGATCTATGGCTGGACGGGAACAAGTCCGAACCAGTGGCTGATCGATCAGTCAAAAGCGGTGGCGCCGGACTCGCCGGTGAGCGCCGGATTTCCGAACATCGTCGCCGACTACAACAAGAACTCGTGCGGGGCCTATGCGGCGATATGGACGTTGACTCGAAACGGCACGTACACCATCTATGGCGTTACTTATGCGCAATACAACATCCTGAATCTGGGCACTGCGCAGATGGCTCCGCCCACTTCCCAGGGCGCCACGCGATACCCAAACTGGGAATTCGTGGTCCGTACCCTGGATCCGGGAGAACAGTACTACTGGTATCCATAACGGGTGGAGGATTGCACCGCATCGAGATGTTTACGGCAGTGGTGCGCCGCTCTGGGCTGTCCTGCTAAACTTGACGGTTTAGCAGGGAACCCTCCGAATGAATGCGACAAACCTTAAAACAAACCTAAATACCGATGCCTTTCGGCACACCGCACCGGACACGATGCAACTGGTGGGCAATACGCCCATCGTTCACCTGGGGCGGATTTCTCCGCCCAATGGCGCCAGCGTTTATGCGAAGCTGGAATTCCTGAATCCGGGCGGAAGTGTAAAGGACCGCGCCGCGCTGGGGATGATTCTCGACGCCGAGCGGCGCGGCGTCTTGCAACCGGGCGGAACGGTTGTGGAGGCGACGGCTGGCAACACCGGCGTTGGGCTCGCGTTTATCGGCGTGCGCCGTGGGTATAAAGTCATTCTGTTCGTGCCCGAAGGCTTTGCGGAAGAAAAATGCATTCTGATGCGCGGCTTCGGCGCCACCGTTGAGCGCACGCCCGAGGACGAAGGGATGCAGGGCGCGATCCGCCGCGCTCTCGATTTGGCGCGCTCGACCCCGGGCGGGTGGATGGCGCGCCAGTTCGACAATCCTGCGAATCCGGAGTTTCATTTCCACACCACCGCGCAGGAGATTCTTGATCAGATGGAAGGCCGCGTCGACGCATTTGTCGCCGGGATTGGAACCGGAGGAACTTTCAGCGGAGTTTCCCGCCGGCTGAAGCAGGAACTGGATCGGGTGTGGACCGTCGCGGTTGAAACCGAAGGGTCAGTTCTGCAGGGCGGTCCCGCGGGCAAACACAAGATCGAAGGCATCGGGGTAAGCTTCATCCCGAAGACATTTGACCCATCTGTCTGCGATGCCATTGTGCGGGTAGCGGATGGAGATGCTTTTGGAATGGTGAAGCGGCTGGCGCGGGAAGAAGGGGTGCTCGGCGGTTCCAGCGCCGGTGCCAACGTGTTTGCGGCAATGGAGCAGGCGCGCTCCATGAAGCCGGGCCAGCGGGTGGTGACGATCATTCCGGATTCCGCCGAGCGCTATCTCTCCAAAAATATCCTCGATGGAGACATATCTTCTCCAGCCAGCGACAAGGAACGCGATTAGCATTGGCGAGCTAGTATGGTGTTTCTTAAATTCGTGACATAAGTTTGTCATCCCGACCGAAGCGTAGCGGAGTGGAGAGCCTGCCCTGAGCGAGCCGAAGGCGAGTCGAATGGGGACCTGCGTTGTCAGTCATCTCCGCTCCGCGTACATACTTAGGTTATGCTGCGAACTTCCGGGACACCGCACTAATCTCGATCCAGGTCCCATCAAGAAAGACGACTGATGACTGAACAGAAAAAAGGTTTCTCCACCCGCGCCATCCATGACGGGCAGTCGCCCGATCCTTTCACAGGCGCGGTGAATGTCCCCATCTACGCCAGTTCGACATACGTGCAGGAAGAGATCGGGAAACATAAGGGATACGAATATTCCCGGGTGTCGAATCCGACACGGACCGCGCTTGAAGAAAACTTCGCATCGCTCGAAGGCGGCGCGTCTGCCCATGTATTTTCGAGCGGAATGGCGGCCATCACCGCGCTTTGCACCATGATGAAGACGGGCGATCACATCGTTTGCAGCGACAATATGTATGGCGGAACGACGCGCCTGTTCAACCAGGTGCTGGTAAATTACGGGCTTGAATTTTCCTACGTCGATACTTCGAAGGCGGAAAATGTCGACCATGCGATTCGCCCCAACACAAAGCTTGTACATATCGAAACCCCGACAAATCCCATGATGGCGCTGACGGATATTCGCGCGGTTGCGGATATCTGTCACCGTCATGGTGTCGAATTAAGCGTCGACAATACATTTATGTCACCGTACTTTCAGCGGCCGATCGAGTTGGGCGCCGATCTCGTCATGCATTCGACGACGAAGTTCCTGAATGGCCACTCGGATGGTTTGGGCGGCGTGCTGATCGGCACCAAACCCGAACACGCGGAAACATTTGCGTTCGTGCAGAAGTGCACCGGCGGTATTCTCTCGCCGTTTGAATGCTGGCTGCTGCTGCGCGGTGTAAAGACGTTGGCGGTCCGGATGCGACAGCACGATGCGAATGGCCGAAAGGTGGCGGAGTGGCTTGTGGACCAGCCGAAAATTCAGAAGGTTTTTTATCCGGGACTGCCGGATCATCCGCAATATGAGTTGGCCAGGCGCCAGATGAGCGGATTCGGCTCCATGATCAGCTTCGAGCTAGGCTCGCTGGCGGCAGCCAACCGGCTGCTGAAAACGGTTCGTCTGTGCTCGCTGGCAGAATCGCTCGGCGGAGTGGAGACACTCATCTCGCATCCGGCGACGATGACGCATGCGGCGATTGGAGAGGAAGGCCGGCGCGAACTCGGCATCACCGATGGACTGGTACGCATTTCCGTGGGGATTGAGGATGTCGAGGATATCCTTGCGGATCTGGATCAGGCGCTGCGCGCGGTATGAAGCAAATCTGGGTCGGTGAAGGTCGGCCTTTTTTATTTTTGCATCATGACCACCGCCGACCGCGCCGGCACCGAAACAGAACCCGTGGAAGCTCGCGCGACTGGCCGCGCTGGACTCGCGCTGACATAGTCCTGCGCGCCATCCATTCTCACCGTGACATTGAGTGGATGCCGCTTCTCGTTGACCAGCACGACGGCATGTTTCCCTGAGGACGTGCGGAACACGCTGTAGTCGCGGTACGGTTTGCCATCCTGCGTAACGGACGCTTCCAGCGTGTCGCGAAACTCGGCGTCCCACAGATACTCCTTATACTTCCGCCGCAACGCATCGACCTTCTTGCCGTATTCCAGAGTCAGTGGAAAATCCGATAAATTGCCTTTGAAGTTGAACGGCTCGTAGCTGATGATGTATCTGTCCATCAGCGCGCGGTTGATCATTTCCCGGTCATTGAATCCTGTCACGGCAATCATCATCGGTTGAAAGGGAGCGTCATAGCGTTCTGCCGGAACATTTCCGGGCGAAATACGGAAATAGGACAAAGCGTACGTCTGGCTTTCAAGATCATAAGGATCTTCGCCAGCGAACAGAAATTCGCCCTGCCTCCCGGTCGGCCGGACCATGTCGCTGAAACGATTCGCAAGGCGCAGATCGCCCGACCACAGGCTTGCGGGCGAATGATGACCATGCGTTTTGGAGAAGCAATAGAACGCGCCACCGTGATGGAAGACTTCGTCGTACAGCATGCCGGACGCGCCAAGATTGAGCACCTTCTGGAACTCGTTGGCGGAAATATCGAGCCAGCGCTGGTCGTTCATGCAGCCTGGCGCGAACCTGTGGACATTCATCCCATTCAACTGCTCTGGCGTCTGATACTGATAGCCGGGATGCTGATAGGGAACGCCATAAGGGTCCGTCGCCACGTAATTGTGCAGTTCCCGTTTGTACCAATCCGTGGTGATATCGGCCCAGGTGTATTTGTTGAAAAGGATCACATGGACGCCCATCTTCTGGATTTCGGCGATGGCTTTTTTCAAATCCTCGGTCGTGCCCAGCCTGGGATTGGTGTCGTGTGATGGATTGTTGCGGTCCTGCCCGCCATTGTTCCAGCCAACCACTTGGATGGCGGCAACGCCATTCCTTGCGGCCTCTTCGGCACGGCGCGGCAGGTCGCGGTAGGGTGTTCGAAGATCGTCTTCCGGCGAGTTGATCTGAAGTTGCTGCCAGGAATTTACATCTTTGACCCACGCCGGCATGGGCGGCGGTTTGAACCATGTCGCCTTCCAAGTTTTATAAATATCTGCGCCGTTGTGCCAGTCTCCCTCGTACGGGCTGAAGACAACTTTTTCCAGTGAGCCGCTCTCACTCGCGTTCAGGAACGGAAAATGAACGGCCCCCAGCACCAGTCGCACCGGATGGCCGCTAATTACAGGCCTTTGTGGCACCCCTTGCCAAAAACTGTCTCCATATCCCGGCTTCAGCAGGGTCGTGTAGCTGACGAGTTCGCGACCGGTGGTGTCATGCGTCCCCAGATAAAGGCCCTGACCGGGCGCAGCAATCAGAACATAGCGGACAATCCCATAGCCGCTGTTATTCGCTATCTGCATTGGATAATTTGTTCCATAGTACCCGCGACCGTTGTCCAGCAGCGGCCACAGCGCAGTATGGGTAAGATTGCCGTAACTGGCGTACTCCTGCGTAAGAGAGTCATTCCGGGACGGCGGCTGAAGATCTCCCAGGATGGGCCATTCCACTGAACCGACCGTGTACTTCGAATGATTGACGATCCTGGCGTTGAAGATACCCTTGGAGCCATCGAGAGTCACCGTCGCTTCCAGGCGAACGTTCAGCCTGCCGGCATACTCGCTCTGAAGATTGTCCCAAACCAGCGTCAACTGTTTGCCGTCCGCCGATTTCGTGATGGAACGTACCGGATTCCGCGCACCGAGCACAGGGTTGTAATCCCGGTCCGGCATAGGAACAAACATTTCAAACGATTCGGCCAGCTCTGCGCGCGGGGTAATTGACCAATGAGTGCGCTTGTTTTCGAAATGTGTTAGGGCGCCTGTCCTGGAATCAAACTCCAGAAGCACTGCATCATTCTCAAGAGATATTCGCTTCTGCCCCAGCGGATAAAGCCGGTCCGAATCGTGTACCGGAGAACCCTGTCCCGATTTCCAGACAGGGCCGGCCGCCACAGCCAGTGGCGCGAAGGAAATAGTTAGAAGAATCACCAGCAGAAAAGAACAGTTCCGAAACATTCCTGAGGTCGAATGCAGCATCTGGAGAAAGCTTTCCGCTCAATATTCTATCGAATCCATCTACGACATATGACACGTATGTGAACTGGAAATTCAGTGTAGTTGTCGTTAGGATTTTTTCAATACTGGAAGTTCACTCACGCGGCTTCTTGCGTATTTCGATATTGAGCCGCTTGATTTTCTGATTCAGCGTGGAGAGTGGAATGCGGAAAGCTTCCGCCGCGTCTGTCTGGTTCCAGTTGCAGCCCTCCAGGCGGTCGGTGATGATGCGCTTTTCGATCTCTTCCAGAATCTCAAACAGCGATGCGTTGGGGCTGTGTTCCATCAGGCTGGCTGCATAGTTGCGTCCGTTCAGGTGGTCGGGCAGCAGATCCTTATGAATGGCCTGTTCCGTGGAGAGCACGACGCAGCGTTCGATTACATTTTCCAGTTCGCGGACGTTTCCCGGCCAGGAATAATCCATTAACAGCCGCATGGTGTCGGGCGAAATGGTGCGCAGGGGAAGCTGGTTTTCCTCGCAGAATCTTTTCAAACAATGCGCCGTGAGCAGTGGAATATCTTCTCTGCGATTGCGGAGTGGAGGCAGATCGATGGTGATTACATTTAGCCGGTAGTAAAGGTCTTCACGGAACCTGCCTTCGCGGACGGCCAGGCGAAGATCGCCGTTGGTCGCGGCAACGATGCGAACGTCCACCTGTACCTCCTGCACGCCCCCTACCAGCATGAATTTGCGATCCTGCAGGACGCGCAGAAGTTTGGCCTGGGTGTCGAGCGCCATGGTGCCAATCTCATCCAGAAAGAGCGTGCCGCCGTTGGCGATCTCAAACAGTCCCTTCTTCGATGCAATCGCCGAAGTGAATGCGCCCTTCACGTGACCGAACAACGTGCTTTCAAGCAGGTCGGAGGGCACAGCGCCGGTGTGGACCGGGACAAAAGGCTTGTCGCGGCGCGGAGAATGCGAGTGGATAGCCTTGGCGATGAGTTCCTTACCAGTGCCGCTTTCGCCCTGCACCAGTACGGTCGAGCGGCTGGGAGCAACCTGGCCGACCAGGTCGAGCACGGTCTGCATGGTGTCGCTTTTTCCAATGATATTTTCGAAACTGTAGCGCTGCTTCAGCGCCCGCTTCAGGTGAACATTTTCCGTTTCCGCACGATGCTGGCCAATAGCGGCGCGAATATCGGCCAGAAGCTTTTCGTTGTCCCACGGCTTCTGGATAAAATTATTGGCGCCGTAATGCATCGCTTCCACGACGTTCTGGACGGTTCCATACGCGGTGATCATGACGACAGGAAGGTTTGCATGCCGCGCGCGGATCGCCTGCAGAATTTCGAAACCGCTCTGGCCGGGCAGCGCCAAGTCGAGCAGCACCAGATCGAAAACAGATTCTTCCAGGGTCTGCAAGCCCTTTTGCGCCGTCGGCCGCGGTCTCGATGACAAATCCTTCCAGCTCCAGCAGAATTTCAAGCGACTCGCGAATGGCCGCTTCATCGTCGATGATGAGCACGCGCGGCCGCAGCGGCGTGTCCTCGGAACTCGACGGCTTGGCGGTGCGTGACAGCGGTATCAGACATGGACGGGCTTCCTCAACACCGGGAACTCCAGATGAAATACCGTGCCGTTCCCCTGTTTGCTCTCCACCTGGATCTTGCCGGCGTGCTCCTGGATGATTCCATAGCTGATCGAAAGTCCCAGCCCGGTGCCGCGCCGCCGGCCATCCACGTGGGCGGATTTCGTGGTGAAAAATGGATCATAGATGCGGCGCAGATGCTCGGCGGCAATTCCGGATCCGGTGTCGCCGATGATGACGTCCACGTGTCCGTTCGCCACCGTTTGAACGCGAAGCACGCCCCCGCCGGCCATGGCGTCTTTCGCATTCAGGAACAGGTTCAGAAATACCTGCTGCAGCTTTCCGATGTTGCCGAGAATGTCGGGCAGGTCCTGCTGCAGCGCGAGATCGACGACGATGTTGGCGGTGCGAAACTGATGCTCCAGCAGCGCCAGCGTTTCCGCCAGTACCTGGTTCACGCTGACGGGTTTGAATTCGATGGTGCTGGTGCGGGAAAAATTCAACAGGCTATTGACGATCTCCGACGCGCGGAAGGTCTGCTGCGTAATTTTGTCGAGCAGGGGGCCCACGCGTTCATCGCCGCGAATCTGTTTGGCCAGCATCTGCGTGTAGGAGGAGATGACGGCGAGCGGTGTGTTCACCTCATGGGCGACGCCGGCAGCCAGCAGTCCGATCGAAGACAGTTTATCCGCCTGCATCAACTGGCTTTCCAACTGCATGCGTTCGGTGATGTCGTCGACCAGGATGACGCGTCCGACGGAAGTGAAGTCCTTATCGACCAGCGGAGCGATGGTGATGTTCGCGGTACGCACTTCGCCGGCGCGCGTGGCCAGCTGGAATTTGTAGAGATTATGAACGCCGGTGTCATTCTTGACGCGTTCGTATTCCACCATAAAGTCGGGCGGAAACAGATTTGCGAGCGGCCCTCCGAGCGCCTCGCTGCGTTCCACGGCATACATGGATTCCATCTCCGCATTCCAGCTGTCGATGCGGTCGGCAAGGTCGACGGCGAGAATGCCGATATTGATCGACTCGACGATATTTTCGTTGAATTCTTTCAGCTGCTCATACTCTGCGATTTTTTCTTCCAGCCGCGCATACAGCCGCGCATTCTGGATGGCGATGCCGACATAGCTGGCCAGGGTTTCCAGCAGCTCGACGTCTTCGCTTGAAAGAAAATCTCCATTCGTCGTGCGGCCCAGGCCCAGCACGGCGATGGTGCGCTGCTGCACGCGGCAGGGCAGGAAATAGTTCAGATCCAGCAATTGAACCGCGCGTTGCTGGCTTTCGGGCAGGTGGGGCGCGTTCTGCGTGCTTTCGAAAAAGATGTGCGATCCGTCGCCGCAGCCCATCGAAGCGGAGAAATCCCGTGTCGAGATTGTCGGCAGAGCTTTGCACCGTAGCCGGAATTCCATGGCTGGCGGCCAGCCGGTAGCGGCGAAGACGGCCGGTCTCGTCGTCCAGAAATACGCCCACCCGCGCCACCTGGAGGATGCGGGGCAGCCGGTCGACCAGCGCGCCCAACAATGCCCGCAAGTCCGTTTGCGTGTTCAGGCTGCGAGCAAATTCAACCAGCGTGGCGCGCGAGTCCAGTCGCTTGCGGTCGAAAACACGGTCGACGCGGTCCTGAATAGCGCGTTTCATCGGATCGAAGACCAGCGCGGCGACGATGATGGCGGCCGCCAGTCCCCAGCCACCCGCCGCCGGCAGTCGTGTATGGACCACCTCTCCGGCAAACGCCACCGCGCCGAAATAGATGGCGACGAGCGCTCCAGTGGCCAGGGTATAAGTCACGCCGCGCTTGAAGATAAGGTCGACGTCCATCAGCCGGTAACGGACGATCGCGTAGCTGAAGGTGAGGGGCAGAAATACCAGGCAGAGCACGCCGGCCTGGCTCAGCAGCGAGCCGGACGTAGGCCCCGCCACCAGATAAGGAATGGCGTAGAGCAGCGTAAACGGTACGACCGCGAGCAGCGTCCCGCGAGATAGCCATTTCAGCTGCTGTCGCGTCAGCGGATTATCCGCCCGCCGGTAATTCAGCAGAAAGACCAGCGCCGCGGCAAGGTAGTACACGGTCATGTAGCCGAGCGCGACCTGATTCAGCCGGTGCAGCAGCAGCTCCGTCGCCGACCAGAACCGGATAGCCGAGATGAAAAGGCCGACCAGCGCCACTCCAGGCAAATAGAGCAGCCATGCCAGGCGCCGCCGGCGCATGGTGGGATTCGGCTCCGGGAAGGTCAAAGCAAAATGCAGGAACAGGGCTGGCTGTGCCGCTCCAGCCACGATGTTGCCCCAGAAGATGATCCAGTCGAACAGGTTCAGCTTGCCGGTGAAGATAAACGCATAAAGTACGAAGGAAGAAAGACAGAAGATATAAAAATGGACGGAACGCGGAGCGGTCCACCGACGGAACAGGATATACAGCCCGATCAGCAGGTAAAACAGTGCGATGAGCCGCAGACCGTAGTTGATATCACGGTCTTTCGGCACCAGGATGACGGTGATATCCAGGCGCACGCCCGAGCGCGTAATCGAATACGTCGCCTTGCTGCAGATCCCAGTGCTGAAAATCTGCCGCTGGAGCGATGCGATGCGGGGTGTGGGGTGCTCGTTGACCGCTGTCAGCAGGTCTCCGGCCTCGATACCGGCGCGCTCCCCGGGACCGCCCGCCAGCACCTTTTGCGCTACCAGTCCGCCATTGCTCTCAGCCCACCAGACACCGTCGGTGGGAAGCTGAAACTGGTTCTCGTGCGAGTAGTTGATGGACGCGAAAACGACCGCTGCCAGCGTCAAAACTGCCAGGACGATTGCGGCAATTCGGAATGGTATGTTCCGCGGCATCTTGAAAGCACGTCTTTCCGCGTCAGAATGCCAGGATTATTTTCCACAGTCTGAGGCAGCCAAATATCTAATGTGTGCAACTTACGTGCCATCATTTCGTCGCGACAGAAATCTGAGGGCGGCTGAATACAGGCTGTTTCCTGAAGTAAATGCCTGCAGGCAGAATTGTTATCCACAATTCTAAAACGAAATCTATGATTTATGGAATTTTGGAGAGGGGTCTTCGGGCAAGCCTTCGCACAGCAGGACCCGCAGATCGCGGAGATTGTTTCCCGACGGGCCGGTCATAATGGTCGCCTTTTCTGCTCGACAGGAACGTGTACGCGTCAAAATGCTCCAATGCCTGGAGAGCGACGGCTCGGGATGCCGGGTCAATGGTCAGGCTCTGATCCGCAACCGCCCCGGCGGCGGGACTGTTGCCGTCGATTCCATCGGAACCGGCAGAAAGAATGGCGATCTCACCGTCTTCCGCAGTCAGCAGGCTGGCGGCATAGAGCGCGAATTGCTGGTTGCGGCCCCCGATTCCGACTGCCCCGCGATTCGCATTGTTGGCGGGGAGTTGCACGATGACTTCTCCGGCCGAGATCAGGCAGACGCGCGAATCCCGGCGGCGCAGATTCCGCAGGCGCTCCAGCAGATATTTCGCCGCATCCTGGTAATCCCATTCATCGCAGGAGTTGTCGATGACGGCGGTCCATCCGAGCGACTCGGCTCGATGCGCGGCGGCACGGGCGAGATCCTCTGCGCTGAGCAGGACGGCGGCACTGCTGTTCAGCTCCCTCGGCTTGGGCGTCTCCGGCAACGCATCACTCTCGAAAAAACTCCGCACCGAGGAGGGAAATTGCGGCAGCAGGCGATATCGGGCCAGAATCTCCCGGCATTCCGCTACGGTGGAGCTGTCCGGCAAAGTAGGCCCGGAACCCAGAGCGTCCTCGTGTCCAGCGGGAACATCGGAGACCAGCAGCGAGTAGCAGAGCGCGTCGCCAGCCGCGAGCGCAAGACGGCCCCCCTTAACCGCGGAAAAATGTTTGCGGACACAATTGATTTCCGTAATCGACGCGCCGCTCGCGACCAGCGCCCGATGAAAGGCCGCGGTGTCGGCGAGGGAAATGGCGGAGTCGAGCGGCAGCTCCATCATGGCGGAGGCTCCGCCGCTGATCAGGAACAGACAGAGGGTCGTCTTTCCGGCTGCCGACTGCGCTGCGTCGAGCGCCGCTCGAGCGCCGGCGAAGGAGGCTTCATTCGGCTGGGGATGGCCACCCGCGAAATACTGGAATCCTGCGGGAAGCTGCGATGGAGGCTCCGGTGCGATCACAACTCCGGCGATATCGCAGTCCGGCAATGGAGGCAACTGGCGCCACACCGCCTGCAGCATGGCATTCGCCGCCTTTCCCACTGCGATGATGCGGAGGTGCCGCAGCTTGGCGAGCGGAATCGCTTCATCATCGATGGTGAGAAATCCGTCTCGCGAGGAAACACGGTCTGCCATTGCGCGTTCGATGCTGCAGTCGGCGAGCGCCTGCTTGAAAATTTCTCGCGCTGTGTCGCATAGACTCGCCATGGCATTTCCGTGCCGGTCAGGAGACGCCGGGTAGAAAATTCTGCTTCACCCATTCCACGATGACTGCCTGCACCTGATCCAATTTGCCCAGGAAAAAATGATCCGCGTCCTCAATCCAGACCAGCCGCTTCGGCTCGGGCGCAGTCGCCACCACCGCTTCGACGGCTTCGACCGGGCCATACTGGTCGTGATCGCCGCTGATGAAAAGTTTCGGCTGGCGGCACGATGGCAGGTACTTGTAGGTGTACCTTCGGCCCTCCGCTTCCACCGGCAGCCCGAGCGCGATCAGCCCCGGCACCCGCGCATCGCCGCAGCAGGCGCGCATACCGACATTCGCGCCAAAAGAAAATCCGCAGAAGAGAATCGGCCGGTGAAACTCGCGGTCCAGCCAGTCGAGCGCGGCCCGCACATCCTCCTGTTCGCCGCGGCCCTCGTCGTGCGAGCCTTCGCTGCGCCCTGTGCCGCGAAAATTGAAGCGCAGCACCGGAATCCCCAGCCCATGCAGCGCCTTCATCGCGTGATACACCACCTTGTTATGCATGGTGCCGCCGCCCATCGGGTGCGGATGACACACCAGCGCGCTGTACGGCGCGTCCGCGCTGCCGGAGTTCAGCAGGGCCTCCAGACGGCCGGCAGGACCGGTGAGGTCGACGGATTGAATCGATGGAGAAGGCGGAGCGGTTTTCATAAACAACGGACGCTGGGTGCCCCATCCTGGCCGCGCATTTTGCGGGTAGGGTGGGATCGATAGATTGCTGCAATTATTTTACGTTGCGATGCGCGGTATGCTGGAAATGCATGCCAATCGACCCGGTTGCACTCACACGCCAGCTCGTCGACATCGAGTCAATCACCGAGAATGAAGCCGCAGTCGGCCATTTCCTTTCGAACTATCTTAAAGGCCTCGGCTTTGAAGTGGAGACAACGCCAGTGCCGCAGACAGCCGGACGGGAGCGCTTCAATGTATACGCAGGTCTTGCCGGCCAGACGCCCGACGTGGTGCTCTCGACGCATATCGATACGGTGCCGCCGTTTATCCCCAGCAGCGAAGATGAGACGTACATTTACGGCCGCGGCTCCTGCGATGCCAAAGGAATCGTTGCCGCGCAGATTGCGGCCGCGGAGCGGTTGCGCGAGCTCGGCGTGCGGGTCGGCCTGCTGTTTCTGGTTGGAGAAGAACGCGGCAGCCATGGCGCGAAGATCGCCAACCTGCAGCCCAAAGGGAGCCGATTCCTGATCAACGGCGAACCTACGGACAACCGGCTGGCGCTGGCCTCGAAAGGCGCGTTGAACGTGACCATTCGCGCCCACGGAAAAATGGCGCATTCGGCCTATCCCGAGCTGGGAGACTCCGCGATTCATAAACTGATTCCCGTACTGGACAGGATGCTGCGCATCAAGCTGCCTTCCGATCCCGACGCTGGTCCCTCGACGCTGAACATAGGCCTGATTGAAGGCGGGCACGCGCCGAATGTGATCGCGGATGAGGCTTCGGCGACGCTGCTGATTCGCCTGGTCGGGCCTTCGGATGAGATTCGCGCCGCGCTCGAACAGGCCGCTGGCGGTGATGCTGAAGTGGATGTCACGCTCGAAATTCCTTTCCAGAAGGCTCAAGCGAATCGAAGGACTGCCGACCATGGTTGCCGCCTTCACGACCGATATTCCCGCGCTGACCAACTGGGGAGAACCGCTGCTGTTGGGTCCAGGCTCGATCCACGTGGCCCACACGCCGGGCGAGCGGCTGTCGAAGCAGGAGCAGCGCGAGGCCATCGATCTGTATACGAAAGTGGCGCAACAGCTGGTGCGATGACTTATTTGCTTCCATGAGAATGTCATCCTGAGCGAAACCCGGGGTCCCCGGCGGGCGATTTGTGCCCGCTGGGGTGGGAAGCGAAGGACCTCGCGTTCCGCCGCCAAACCACCAGGTCCTTCGCTGCATTCAGGATGACAAATCCTTTGTGTCGCGCAGGGCCGACGAAGTCAGACAGAAAGAAAGGCTAAAGATGGAACAGCAACAGGAGCACCCCGGCGAAATCCATCTGAACGGCCTGGCGAATGCATCGTCCTCCTATCTGCGCTCCGCGATGCATCAGCCGGTTGATTGGCAGGAGTGGGGCGAGGCCGCATTCGCGCGTGCACGCGAGGAAAACAAGCCGGTGCTGCTCGATATCGGCGCGGTCTGGTGCCACTGGTGCCATGTGATGGACCGCGAATCGTATGAGGACGCCGAGATTGCGGAGATCATCAACAGCCACTTCGTCGCCGTGAAAGTCGACCGCGATGAGCGGCTCGATGTGGATACGCGCTATCAGTCCGCAGTCCAGGCGATGAGCGGTCAGGGCGGCTGGCCGCTGACCGTGGTGCTGACGCCGGAAGGCAAGCCTTTCTTTGGCGGAACATATTTTCCCAGAGAAGAACGCTATGGCCGGCCGGGATTTGGCGGCGTTCTGCTGACCATTGCGCATGCGTACCACGAGCGCAAGGATGAAGTGCTCGAGTCCGCCGACAGCGTGATGGCTGCCATCGAATACAACGAATCGTTCTCCGGGCACTCGGCGGATTTAAATGCAGGGATCGTCGCTAAGCTGGTCGAATCCGCGGTGCAGCAGTTCGACAAGCATCACGGAGGATTTGGAACGCAGCCGAAATTTCCCCATCCGTCGATTCTCGATCTGCTGATCGATCACGCGACGCGTACCGGCGACGAGACAGCGCGCAATGTGGCGCGGATGACGCTGGACCGCATGGCCGCAGGCGGCATGTACGACCATCTCGCGGGCGGATTCCATCGCTACTCGGTCGATGAGCGCTGGATCGTTCCGCACTTTGAAAAGATGTCCTACGACAACTCCGAGCTCTTGAAGAACTATGTCCACAGTTTTCAGAGTTACGTCGAGCCGGAGCATGCGCGGGTGGCGCGCGAAATTATTCAGTGGATGGATACGGTGTTGAGCGACCGCGAGCGCGGCGGATTCTATGCCTCGCAGGATGCGGATGTGTCGCTCGATGATGATGGCGACTATTTCACCTGGACGCGCGATGAGGCGGCCGCCGTGCTGACGCCGGAAGAAATGGCGGTTGCGGGCGCGTACTACGACATCGGCGAGTTGGGAGACATGCACCACAACCCGAAGAAGAACACGTTGCATATCGAGCATTCTCTGGCGGAAGTTGCGCGGCGTGCCGCGGTCAGCGTCGAGCAGGCCGAAGCGCTGCTCGCATCTGCGAAACCAAAGCTGTATGCCGCTCGCCTCGTGCGGCCCACGCCGTATGTGGACAAAACGATTTATGTGAACTGGAATGGTATGGCGATCTCTGCATACCTTGAGGCTGCGCGAGTGCTCGGCATGGAAAGCCCCCGCCAGTTTGCGCTGTTGTCGCTCGACCGCATCCTGCGCGAGGCGTGGAAGACAAGACGGCAGCCTTGATCGCGTGGTCGCATATGGCGATGGCCAGCGGCCGAAAAAGCCGGTGCAGGGAATGCTCGACGATTATGCGGCGCTCGGTCTTGCGTGTGTGGATGCATGGGAGGCTACTGCCGATCTTCGCTACTATCGCCAGGCGGAGAATATTGCGAACGCCATGATCGCGCGCTTTCATGATTCCGCCGGCGGAGGATTTTTCGACACCGCGCAGAAGGAATTTGCCGGGGCCCCGCTGGGAGTCCTCGCAGCGCGGCGGAAGCCGTTGCAGGATTCGCCAACTCCGGCAGGGAACTCGCTGGCCGCGATGCTTCTGCTGCGGCTGGCAGAGTTGAGCGGCCGGGCGGACTGGAAGGAAACTGCTCAAGGAACACTTGAGGCTTTCGCCGGAGTCGCAGAGCAGTTTGGCCTTTACGCGGGCGCGTACGGCCTGGCTCTCGAACGTTTTCTGCTGCCAGCCGATGCAGGTCTGCATTCTTGGAGAGGATGAGAAAGCCGACGAACTCGCTGCCGCCGCGACCGTGCGGCTATGCGGTGAACAAAACCGTGCTGCGCCTGCCGCGCGACGTCGTTGAGCAAGGCTCGTTGCCGCCGACATTGGCCGAGACACTGCCGCATCTGCCGGAATTAAAGCAGGCGCGCAGCTTCGCCGTTGTGTGCAGTGGAATTAGCTGCCAGCCGCCGGTTTATGAGGCGGAAGAAGTTGATTGAATTGCTGAACCGAACTTGTAGAGTTAGGGAGACGCATGATGAACATGGCTTCAGGTTTTCGGAACTTGGTGATCGTCGGACTCTCTGCTTTTGTTCGTCAGTGGCGCTCAAGGACAGCGGGAACAACGATACGTCATACTCCGGAGAGTGCTGCGGCGAGAATTGCGAACCAGGGAACTTGGAGGCCAACCCGAGCGAATATCGATGGCCTGGATGCAAACCTTTCGCAGATTTCCCACCTAATTGAGCCGCAGGATGGAACGCGGTTGTCCATATCGAGCATCCTGAACAGTATTTCAGGCAGTACGTGGCTATAGATGCCGGGCCGGCAAAAGACTCATTTACATTAACGCTTTCTGCGAGGACGCAATCCTGTCGCCCTACTGGCATGATCATCCGGTAGTGGTGCTGGACGGAGGGCACGCAGTTTCTGGCAAGCATTGTATGACCCGGCCACAAAGAGTTTTTCAAACCTCAAATTAATGGCCGCGCGTGATCGCCAAGTACATGGGCCACTTCGCGTGAATCAAGACCCGAGCTATGGTTCGACCGACATTCTAAGGACCAGCACAAACGGCGAGTTCTTCGCTCCGCTCAGTTACGGCAAGCGCCTCTATGGAAGTCTCTACAAAAACAGCGGCGCCAGCACCAGCGTAATCGTCGCCAGCAGCTTGATCAGCACGTGCAGCGACGGCCCGGCGGTGTCTTTGAAAGGATCGCCGACCGTGTCGCCGACAACCGCGGCCTTGTGAGCTTCGGAACGTTTACCGCCGTACTGGCCGCTCTCGATGAACTTCTTGGCGTTATCCCACGCGCCGCCGCCGTTGTTCATCAGCATGGCCATCAGGATGCCGACGATGGTTCCCACCATCAGCAGCGCGGCCACCGCTTCGGCGCCGCTCAGGTTCACCGGAATGCCGTGGATCGACGGCATGTTGACGCTCGACCCCACGCGGAAGGCCGCGCTGAAATGACGGAAAACCTCGCCCACGACCAAAGGCGTAAGGACGACAAGCAAGCCCGGGAGAACCATTTCTTTCAGCGCGGCCTTCGTGACGATGGAAACGCAGCGGCCGTAGTCCGGCTTGCTGGTGCCCAGCATGATGCCGGGATTTTCCTTGAACTGCGCGCGCACATCCTGAATGATGTACTGCGCCGCGCGGCCGACGGCCTGGATCGCCATCGAGGAGAACAGGAAAACCAGCACCGCGCCCAGCAGCGCGCCCACAAACACCGGGACGCTCGCCAGGTTGATGTTGTCGAAGCTCCAGTTCGCCGGCATAAAGCCGCCGGGCACGGCCACGCGTTCCGACGACCACGTTGCGAATCTCTTCGAGATACGCCGAGAAAAGCAGAAAGGCCGCCAGCGCCGCGGAGCCGACGGCGTAGCCCTTGGTCAGCGCCTTGGTGGTGTTGCCCGCCGCGTCGAGCTTGTCAGTGCGCTCGCGGCTGATTTCCGCCTGGTTCGACATTTCGATGATGCCGCCGGCGTTGTCGGTGATCGGCCCGAAGGTGTCCATCGCCAGAATGTAGGCAGCGGAGGACAACATCCCCATTGTCGCGATAGCGGTGCCGTAAATGCCCTTGGCATAGTTGGATACATTCGCGTCCTCCAGCCCGCGCACGCCGAAATAGTAGCTGAGCAGCAGGGCCGCGCTGATGACCAGCACCGGCAGCGCCGGAGTCTCCATTCCGACGGCAAGCCCGCTGATGATGTTCGTCGCCGGGCCGGTGAGGGACGCCTTCGCAATCGACTGCACCGGCCGATAGCGCGATTCCGTGTAGTACTCCGTAATCACAACGAAGAGATACGATGTCGCCATGCCCAGGATGCCGCAGCCGAACAGCCACCAGCGGCCGCCGAGCATGAAGTAGACGGCAATCGCAAAGCCGATGATCGCCAGCACGCTGGTCACGTAATAGCCCCGGTTCAGCGCGTGCATCGGCTCTTCATTCTCTCTGCTGCGGACGACCATCACGCCGACGGTGCTGGCGATCAGGTTGATGGCATGGACGATCAGCGGAAACAAAACTCCCTTGAGCCCGAAGACCGGATAGAGCGCCGCGCCGAGAATCATCGCGCCCACGCTTTCCGCAGCGGTCGACTCGAAGATGTCCGCTCCACGGCCGGCGCAGTCGCCCACATTGTCGCCAACCAGGTCGGCGATGACGGCCGGGTTGCGCGGATCGTCCTCCGGAATTCCTGCTTCCACTTTGCCGACCAGGTCCGCGCCGACGTCGGCGGCCTTGGTGTAGATGCCGCCGCCGAGCTGCGCAAACAGCGCGACCAGAGATGCGCCAAATCCAAACCCGACCAGGCGATAGGGAACTTCCTGCGGATGATTGAATCCCCCGAAGGCGAGGAACAGCAGTCCCAAACCGAGCAGAGCGAGCGACACCACGATCAGTCCGGTGACTGCGCCGCCGCGCAAGGCGGACTGGATGGCGCGGTTCAAGCTGGTGCGGGCCGCGCTGGCGGTGCGGATATTCGCTCGGATCGAAACGTACATTCCCGGTATACCCGGCGAAGCCGGAACAGAGCGCGCCGATCAGGAAACTAATGACGGTGACGAGCGGCATACGGCGCGGTCCGCGGCGAGACGCTGTATCCGCCGTAGAGCAGGGCGGCGATGATGATCGCCAGCACGGCGATGGTGCCATATTGCCGCTTCATGAAAGCTTCCGCGCCTTCGCGGATGGCATCGGAGATGGCCTGCATCTCCCGGGTTCCGGCATCGGAGGCAAGCACGGAACGAGCAAACAGCAGGGCGGCAATCAGGCCTAATACGCCGATGCCGAGAGCGATCCATAGATATTTCTGGTCGGATGTCGAAGTGGCTGCGGGCGGGACGGTTTGCCATAAAAGGGTGGCAGCCAGGGAAAAACGGTGCATTCAATTGCCTCCAGAGAAATTCCGTTAGACTTCGCGCTCCGCTGTCAACGAGAGCGCAGCGTATTCTGCATTCCTACATCCGGCCGCGATGCCATCGATCACAGCAGACACACGCCAAAATATGCCCAGTGTTTCTGATGCGATGCAATCATCTGCGGGGGTCAAAACCGATCATTAAACCATGCCGCCAAAGCGAGGGTCAACGCCGACCCTTCGCGGGAACCGCTTGTACATGCTTACGTTTTCCGGGAGAATCTGGCAACTCCGGACCGCCCAATTTACGGTGCGCGGCAGTGGACGTAAGCTGCCTGCCTGCCCGAAATGGTACGCGCAGGCAATCAGCGGCTGACAGAGAGACGATGCAGCCGCTACAATACTCGGTTCGCCATCTGATTTATTGATCCGGCCCGATTGGACTGAAAGATTCTATTTCCACCCTGGGCCCAAAAGACCGGCCAGGACGGGGCACCCGATGCAATCCTTTTCGGGCCGGACCGGTAATCAGGGCGAAGTTGCATCCATGTTTCCCTGGTCTACGAGGATCACAAATGGCAGCAGCCCGCACCATCTCCGCCGAAGCGCCGGTCAGCGCTCCTCAGGGACTCTCCGCTGAGCAGATGATCCGGATGTACCGGCTGATGTATCTGTCGCGCCGGATCGACGACCGGGAGATCATGCTGAAGCGGCAGCAGAAAATCTTTTTTCAGATTTCCGGCGCCGGTCATGAGGCGCTGACGGTGGCAGCCGGGTTGGCTCTGCGGCCCGGCTATGACTGGTTCTATCCGTATTATCGTGACCGCGCCTTGTGCCTGGCGCTCGGCGTGACTGCGGAAGAGATGCTGTTGCAGGCCGTCGGCGCGGATTCCGATCCGGGCAGCGGCGGCCGGCAGATGCCCTCGCACTGGGGCAGCCAGCGCCTGAATATCGTCACGCAGTCATCCCCCACCGGATCGCAGTGTCTGCAGGCCGTGGGCTGCGCGGAAGCGGGCCGGTATTTCGCCCGTCATCCGGAGGCGGCTGGAAAACCCGATAGAACCGCCGGCGAGGATGCGGATTACCGCGCCTTCAAAGACGTCATCTTCCATGACGACGAGGTGGTCTATTGCTCGCTCGGCGACGGCACCACCAGCGAAGGCGAATTCTGGGAGTCAATGAACACCGCCGCCAACCTGAAGCTGCCGGTGCTCTTCGTTGTCGAAGACAATGGCTATGCCATCTCCGTTCCGGTCGAAGTCAACACGGCGGGCGGAAATATCTCCAAGCTGGTCGCGGGCTTTCCGAATTTCTTCTTTGCGGAAGTCGACGGCACCGACCCGGTCGAATGCTGCGCCATCCTGGAGAAGGCGGTGGCATACTGCCGTTCCGGACAGGGGCCTGCGTTTGTGCATGGACACGTGACCCGCCCTTACTCGCATTCGCTTTCCGACGATGAGCGCTTTTATCGCTGCGAAACTGAGCGCCAGGAAGACGCTATGCGCGACCCGCTGCCAAAGTTGCAGATGCGGCTGTTGCGCGAGGGACTGCTGGACGAGGCAGGCATCACCCGGCTGGAGCACGAAGTGGATGAAGAGGTTCGCGTCGCGACGGATGCCGTTTTGCGCGCCGCGCCGCCGGCCGTCGATACTGTCGGCCTGCACATTTATTCTGAAAAGCTTGACCCGACCGCGCAGTCGTTCTTGAAAGAACCGCTCCGGGGGGGAGATGCCCAGGAGAGCGGCACGATACCGCGGGCCGTCCAGGAACGCACGATGGCGGACCTGATCAACGCCTGCCTGCAGGACGAAATGCGCCGCGACAACCGCATCGTTATCTTCGGCGAAGATGTTGCCGACTGCAGCCGCGAAAGCAGTCTGCAGCAGGGCCTGGTGAAAGGGAAGGGCGGGGTATTCAAGCTGACCTCCGGCCTGCAAAGCACCTTTGGCTCCGACCGCGTATTCAACTCCCCGCTGGCGGAGGCCAACATCGTGGGCCGCGCTGTCGGTATGGCCACGCGCGGCATCAAGCCCGTCGTTGAAATTCAGTTTTTCGATTACATCTGGCCCGCGATGCACCAATTGCGGAATGAGCTGCCGCTGATCCGCTGGCGTTCTAATGGAGCGTTTTCCTGCCCGGCGGTGATTCGCGTGGCGGTCGGCGGATATCTTACCGGCGGAGCCATCTACCACTCGCAATCCGGCGAAAGCATCTTCACCCATACGCCCGGCATCCGCGTCGTGTACCCCTCCAACGCGCTCGACGCGAACGGCCTGCTGCGTACCGCCATTCGCTGCGATGATCCGGTTCTGTTCATGGAGCACAAGCGTCTCTACCGCGAAACGTTTGGCCGCGCCACGTATCCCGGTCCGGACTACACCGTTCCGTTCGGCAAGGCGAAGATCGTTCGTCCCGGCAAACAGCTTACCGTCATCACCTTTGGAGCACTGGTGCCGCGCGCACTGCAGGCGGCCCAGCGTGCCGAGCGCGAGAACGGCCTCGATGTCGAAGTGATCGATCTGCGGACGCCTGAACCCCTACGACTGGGAGGCAATTGCGACCTCTGTCCGCAAGACCAGCCGTGCTTTGGTCGCGTACGAAGATATGCGGAGTTGGGGATATGGTGCGGAAATCGCCGCGCGCATTGGCGACGAGTTGTTCGATGAGCTGGATGCGCCGGTACGGCGCGTCGCCGCAAAAGATATATTTGTCGCCTATCAGCCGATCCTTGAGGACGCAATCCTGCCTCAGCCCGAAGACATTCGCAAAGCGATGGTGGAACTGGCCGAATTCTAGACCGGGTTTCCTATTTCCCTGGCACTTCAGGTTTGATTCCTGCCTGAAGTTTCCAGCCGGGGTTTGTTCCCTCACCAGCGTAAGCGCCGCGGAATACGACCTGGCCGGAGAAGCGGTTCTTCGGAATTCCATTGAAATCCAGATCGTAGTCTACGTCCGACTTGAATGGGGAGAGATCCACAGGAGTTCCTCGAACCGTGCCGGGCAGCGGATAAAAGCTCATCAATCCGAGTATGAACGAAGGCGAATTCACATAGTGTGCGGCTCGATCCAAACCATCAGTCAGGTTGTCGGATTGGTGGGTTATCTTCCCGGACATTGGTGTGGCCGCGAACACTAGATTACCCACAACGTTGGTCGTCGCACTGGCCGCTGCGTCCACCAGGATTCCCCGGTTCGAACTGTAGATGGTATTGCTGTAAACGTCCGCGGACTTGAGCGGCAGGTCCTGGTCCTTCAGCGCCACTGCTGCAATGTGCCCACCGACAAACACGTTGTCATGGAGCGATACTCGCCCGGACGCCTGAAAAAGAGCTTCGCGCGGGTTGTGATAGAAGAAATTTCCATAGATTTCGTACAAATCGCCAGATCCCGGACCGGAACTGGGAAAGCCGCCGACCAGAACATTCGGACGATCCCCGTCCGGACTAGGTCCATCCCCTTTGATGAAGGTATTGTTCCGGACAATGGTGATGCTGCGTCCCGTCGGCATTCCCGGCACGCGGGGACGAGGATTCTGATATTTAATTTCCATGTCGTAGCCGATGGGATCCTGGACAAGATTGTTTTCGATCACGCCCGCGACGAACGGATCGGTCCCATCGGAGTTGCCGAGATAGATTCCTGTTCCCGCGCCCAATATTTTATTTCCGCGGATGGTCCAGTTCCATGTCGGAGTCTTGGTTGAAATCCCGTCATTCTGCTGGCTGGCGTGCTGACCGATAAGAAGATTGTTTTCGATCAGGATGTCGTGCACCAGATTGCGAGTACCGTTTCTGGCGCTGATGCCGAACCGGCTATCAGGTTGTCCGCCGCTGTCGACTCGCAGCTTCGCTATCGCGAGATAACTGGAATCGCGGATTTCCACGGTGTTGCGGTGCGGATCGCCGGTGATAATCGTCGCCCTCGTTCCCTCGGGGGAATCGGCGCCCGTTACTCGAATCCACGCGTGCGGTTTGCCATTTAACTGCGACAAAGACAAGGGACCATAGATTCCTGGCGCCAGGATCAGGGTATCTCCGGGCCTTAACACGGCGCAGCAGGCGGTTCACATTCGAGGGATTTGCCTTGATCACTTTCGCGTTCGCTATCATGCAACCTAAGATCGCGAACATAATAGCGGTAGGAATGGCTGAATATCTGGCGATAGACTTCCGCTTCGATCCCTCACACATAATTACCTCCTGTTAATGTATTGAAACCTTCACTGACGTTACCGCAATGCAATATACGTTTACTCACTCTGATGAAGATGAAGAAGCAGCGGTGGGAAAATTCGTTCAACAGCAGTTTGGAAAGTTACAAAGGAGGATGCTTCCGCGGCGGTTCAGGTTTGATTCCCGCATGAACCTTCCAGCCTGGATTTATTCCCTCCCCGGCGTAGGCACCGCGGAACACAATGCGTCCGGAGAAACGGTCTTTCGGCTCGCCATTGAAATCTCTGTTGTAGTCGGCCTGCGCGGCAAAGGGAGAAAGATCAAGCGGCGGTCCCTGGACATCCCCGGAAGCCGGTATCGGATAGAAATTTATCAGTCCGAGCACGAAGGATGGAGACGTCACATAGACCAGTGCGATGGCCACAGAATCGACAATATTGTCCGCCTCGCGCGTTATTGTTCCGGAGATTGGCTTGGCGGCGAATATTAGATTTCCCACGATATTCGTGGCGATTTTCGCCGGCGTCTCAACCGCGATTCCGCGCTCTCGACTGTACACAGTGTTGTTGTAAACGTCGGCCAATTTGAGCGGCAAATCCTGATCTTTCAAAACCACTGCCGCTAGCTCGCCGCCAACGAAAAGGTTGTCATGAATCGCCACCCGGCCAGAGGCCTGCAAAAGAGCTTCGCGGGGATTATGATCGAAAAAATTTCCATAGATCTGGTACAGGTCCCCGGATCCGGCTCCTGAATCGGGGAAGCCGCCGACAAGAACATTCGGACGACTGCCGTCCGGGCTGGGCTCATCGCCCTTGATGAAACTATTATTGCGGATAATCGTTGTGCTGAATCCGGTTGGCATCCCTGGAACTACCGGTCGCTGATTCTGGAATTTGATTTCCATGTTGTAGCCGATAGTGTCCTGAACGAGATTGTTCTCGATCACTCCTGCGACAAACGGCTCGCTTCCATCGGAATCCCCCAGGTAAAGGCCCGTTCCGGCGCCGAATATCTCATTTCCGCGAATGGTCCAGTTCCAGGTTGGCGTTTTGGTCGATATTCCATCGGTCTGCTGGCTGCCGTTTTGACCGACAAGAATGTTGTCCTCGATCAAGATGTCGTGAACATGGTTGTTCATGCCGCCTCGCGCGCTGATGCCAAAAACGCTGCGAATTCCGGCGCTGTCGATGCGGAGCCTTTTAATAGCCAGATAACTGGAATTCTGGATTTCCACCGTGTTGCAGCATGGGTTACCGACGATAACAGCCGCTCCGATTCCGGCGGGAGAGTTGGCGCCCCGAATAGTAATCCACGCTGCAGGCTTGCCGTTCAGATGTGAAAGATGGAGCGGCCCATAGATGCCCGGCGCCAGCACCAATGTGTCTCCGGGTCTTAATGTCGATAACAATCTGTTCACGGTTTCGGGATTTGCTCTGAGGGATCGAGCTTCCGCTGCGGTGCAGAATACAAGCAGCCAGCAGAATGGCGGAAATACCGAACTGAAATCTGCGAGCCGATTTCCTTCTCGATTCCATGCCAGTGGTTCTCCTTGATTGCTTCAGCAAAAGAATTCCGCCGGGACAGCTCTCAATCACTGCCAAGCTGCACGTTTTAACGACAGTTCAGCGATGTACCGGGCGAATCGTATTCAGGAAGGCTACTATCGCCTGTCGCCATTCCGGTCGCGCATAGAGCGGTTCCGCGTCGCCGGCAGCGATCTGCGCTTTTTGCTTCGGCCCTGGGGCTTCGTCGTATATCTCGCTTGACCCCTTCAGATATTCCGGTTTGGCCGGGGTCGCGATCACCAGCTTCGGCATTTTCAGTGATGGCACGACGCTCGAAATGTCAAAGCGATCGCGGAAGACCAGCCACATTGGCAGCAGATGGATATGCTGTTCCCGTTTCACCTCTTTTGCCAGGGACGGCTGCGGATTCTCAAGGATCACTCCTGCGATTTGAGGAAACTGCTGCGCGACATGTACGGCCACCGCCGAGCCAACCTCTGCGCCGTAGACGATGATGTGACCGGGATCGACGTGCCGCGTGCCAATCAGATATCGCAGCGCAGCCGAGCCGTCCTCATACGCCTTCTGCTGCGATGGATGGCCGGCTTGGCTGGCGCCGAATCCACGGTAATCGAAAGCGAAGACGGAAATTCCAAGCGCGTGGAAGGCACGAAATGCGGGGATGTTCTGCGGCAGGTCTGAGCGGCCGTTCGGACAGAAGACCAGGACCATCGAGGCAAGCGCATCCGCTTGCGGCTGGGCGCGAACGTCGTTAGAGGCTGGAATCCACCAGCCGTCCAGCTGTGCGACGCCTTCTTCGGTGTAGTCGAACGGGTGATTGTGGATCGGCAAACCGCTGCTGGCCGCTGCGGCGGCTGCGCTGATGGGCGCGGGGGCGGGTTGAGGCGCGGTGCGCCTTGCCCAGCTGGATGCCAATGAGTCTTTATGCAAAGCCTGTCGATGCGCCGCGCCGCTGGGCGGAAAAAATACGAACTGCCATTGTCCCTGGTAAAAAAGCAGGCAGACCGTCAAATAGAGCGCGACGCCCGCAGCAACCAGCGTCGCCAGAATGGCCTTCACCAGCCAGCGGCCGCTGATTGTCTCGGCGTGATCCAACTGCGAAGTTACATGCTGCGGACCGCGGCCTTGTTGGCGTGGCTGTTTTCGCGAAGGTTCCGGTAGCCTGGCCACAAATCCGACTCTAAAGCATTTTCGGAAATGGTGTAGACCGAAGCGCATCGTGCTGATAGCCGCGACCCCAGGGGGGCGGCGGCCTCACAAAGCGTTGGAAGACCACAGTATTTCCGAAAATGCCTTTAGCGTGCGCTGCAGCTGCTTTCGATGCTTCCCATTCGGCATTCAATTTGTGCAATCCAACGCCTAAACCTTTCCATTCAGGATTGTTTGCAACGCGACTGGCGGCATTGAAATCTATAATGAAGAATGGGGGAGGGTGTACGGAAGCTCCTCCAGAGTGTTGCTTATTATTCACACGAAGGGGAACTGCTCGATGGCGTTCGAAGATGTCGCAGAGGGTATTCAGGCCGGAACCGCTCCTGCGCAAGCCAGCTCTAGCAAGCGCATCGTCAACGACTTCAGCATCCAGGCCGGAACGGTCAACGGCTCGGGTTCTCAGTCCGCCAACAATGTTCTGCTGCGCAGCATTTTCCGCATGGGCATTCCCGTCAGCGGGAAAAATCTTTTTCCGTCGAACATCGCCGGCCTGCCGACCTGGTACACGATCCGCGCCAGCAAACATGGCTATGTCGCGCGCAAAAAAGAGATCGACATTGCCATCGCGATGAATCCGGAAACAGCGAAGGAGGACATTCTCTCGCTGCCCGCCGGAGCGGTCGCCATTTACGACGAGACGCTGAATCTGCAGCAGTATCGTGACGATGTTACCTGCTACCCGGTGCCGTTCGATAAACTGACCGCCGCCGTGTGTACCGACGGCAAGCTGCGCAAACTCGTCCGCAACATGGTTTACGTCGGCGTCGTGGCGCAGCTGCTGCAGATGGATATGGAGTGCGTTGAAAAGACGCTGCGCAAGCAGTTCGCGAAAAAGCTAAAGGCCGCTGACCTGAACTGGGCCGCGGTCCAGGCTGGACATGCCTACGCCGCGCAATCGCTGGCCAAGCGCGATCCCTTCGTGCTGGAGAAGATGCACGCGACCGAAGGCAAGATCATCATCGACGGCAATGCCGCCGCCGCACTCGGCGCGATGTTTGCCGGCGTCACGGTGGTGACCTGGTATCCGATCACGCCATCCTCTTCTGTAGTCGAACAGCTGATCGACTACATGCGAAAGTATCGGATTGAGCCGGATGGAAAAGCCACATTCGCCGTCGTGCAGGCGGAAGATGAACTGGCCGCCATCGGCGGAGTGATCGGCGCGGCCTGGGCGGGCGCGCGTTCGATGACGGCGACCTCGGGCCCCGGCATTTCACTGATGGCGGAGTTTGCCGGCCTCGGTTACTTCGCGGAAATTCCTGCCGTCATCTTCGACATTCAGCGCGTGGGACCTTCGACCGGAATGCCGACCCGCACCATGCAGGGCGATCTCTTGAGTATTGCCTACCTCTCGCACGGCGATACAAAACACGTGATGCTGTTGCCCGGCAATGTGCGTGAGTGTTTTGAGTTTGCCATGCAGGCATTCGATCTGTCGGAGCGCCTGCAGACCCCGGTCTTCGTGCTGAGCGATCTCGATCTCGGCATGAACAACTGGATGTCGGAGCCATTTGAGTATCCGGAGAAGCCGCTCGACCGGGGCAAGGTGCTGTCGGCTGCGGAACTGAAACAGGCAGGCGGTTTCGCGCGCTACCGCGATGTGGACGGGGATGCCATTCCATACCGCACGCTGCCCGGCACAGCTCATCCGCTGGCGGCGTATTTCACGCGCGGCAGCGGACACAATGACAAGGCCCAGTACAGTGAGCGGCCCGACGATTACGAAGCCTTGATGGAGCGGCTGGCGCGCAAATTCGAAACGGCCCGCTCGCTGGTGCCGGCGCCGGTCGTGGTGCAGACAGGGAAATCGAAGATTGGGATCATCGCTTTTGGAACTTCTGACTTTGCGGTCGAAGAATCGCGCCATCAGCTGCTGAAGGAGTACGGCGTGGATACGGATTACATGCGGCTCCGCGCGTTTCCATTTTCCCATTCCGTGCACGAATTCATCGCCAGCCATCAGCGGATCTACGTCGTTGAACAGAACCGCGACGCGCAGATGGTGAGTCTGCTGAAACTCGACCTGCCAGCTGGCGAAATCCAGAAGCTGCGCAGTATTCGTCACTTCAACGGGCTGCCCATCGATGCCCGCTCCGTCACCGACGCATTCGTCATGCAGGAGGAGATCTAAACCATGGCCACCACCGTAAATCCCACTCCCGCGGCCCCCGCACCGAAGACGAATCGCATCGGCCTGCAGGTGCTCGACTATCGCGGCGGCAAGACGACCCTCTGTGCCGGCTGCGGACACAATGCGATTTCCGAGCGCATCATCGACGCGTTTTATGAAATGGGCATTCAGCCGGAGCGGGTGATGAAGCTCTCCGGAATTGGCTGCTCCTCGAAAAGCCCGGCGTATTTTCTGAGCCGCTCGCATAGCTTCAACAGCGTGCATGGTCGCATGCCATCGGTTGCAACCGGCGCAATCCTCGCGAACCGGACCATGCTGGGTCTCGCGGTCAGCGGAGATGGCGATACGGCTTCGATCGGCTTCGGTCAGTTTGGCCATCTGATGCGCCGCAATCTGCCGCTGATTTACGTCATTGAGAACAACGGCGTGTACGGGCTGACGAAAGGCCAGTTTTCGGCGACTGCCGATGTCGGATCGACACTCAAAACCGGCGTCGTCAATGATCTGCCTCCGATCGATATGTGCATCATGGCCGTCGAGCTGGGCGCGACCTTTGTGGCGCGTTCGTTTTCCGGTGACAAAAAACAGCTGCTCGCCATGTTGAAGGCTGCCATCGCGCACAAGGGGACCGTAATCCTCGACGTGATTTCGCCCTGTGTCACCTTTAACGATCACGAAGGTTCGACGAAAAGTTACAAATACATGCAGGCGCATGAAGAGGCCATCTCCGAGGCGGGCTTCGTTCCGCATTTTGAAGACATCGCCGTCGATTACGATCCCGGCACCACTTATGACGTCGAGATGCACGACGGGTCGCATCTGCGTCTGCGCAAGCTGCATGAAAGCTACAACCCGACCGACCGCATGTCCGCCGTCCAGGCTCTGATGGAAGCGAACCAGAAGGGCGAAGTCCTGACCGGGATGTTTTACATCGACACGAAGAAGCCGGACTTCACCGAAATGCTCAATCTTGTTTCGGAGCCGCTCGCGACCCTGCCGCAGGAACGCGTCCGGCCGGGGAAAAAGGTGCTGGATGACGTGATGGAGTCGCTGCGGTAACTGCTTGAGACGACTTCCGCGTCCTTGGAATGTGCTCAGAACAAACTCCGTGTGAATGCTGAGAGTCTCGCGTTGCAGTCATCTCTGGATTCCTCGACTTCGCTGCGCTCCGCTCGGAGTGACAGCAATTTATTCCATTGTCATTCCGCGCGTCCCCGAGTATAGTTAGCGCGATCAGATCGGGCCTGTCCCGGCACGGTCCCCCATGTTCCCGGCCAGTTCTCCGAATGATGACGACACAAGGAGAAATACAGATGAAGCGCTGGATGAGATTGGGTTGTTTGTTTTGTTCGATTGGCGTGGCGGGGTTTGCCGTCGCCCAAAATCCGTTTGTCGGTACATGGAAGCTGAACCAGGGAAAAAGCCATTTGACCGGGGGCACCATGAAGTTCTCCTCCGCAGGAAATGGCATGATTCGGGAAACAATAGCCGAAGGCTCCTACACATTCAAGACCGACGGCCAGTCTTATCCCTCCTTGTTCGGCGATACTGAAAACTGGAAGAAGCTCAGCGGCCATTCCTGGCAAAGTACTGTGCATATGAACGGCGGCTACGTGTCCACCGACACATTGAATGTCTCCGACGACGGCAAGTCGCTGACGGTCACTTCCACAGGGCACCCATCCCGATGGGTCGGCCTTTCACGACACTATCGTTTACACCCGGACCGCAGGCGGCAACGGCCTGATGGGGACCTGGAAGAACACTTCATTCAAAAGCAGTTCTCCAGGGGCGCTGGAGTTTGCTGCAAACGGCGATGATGGACTTACATGGAAGTTGCCGCAGATCAAAGCCACGCTGAATGCGAAGTTCGACGGCAAGGATTACACTCCGGATGGACCGACCGTTCCCAAGGGGCTCACCCTCGCCCTGACTCGAAATGGCGCCAGATCTTTCCGGATAGTTGAGAAAGTGAATGGCAAACCGATTTACAAAGCCAGGTATTCCGTGTCGTCAGATGGCAAAACATTGACGGAAGTCGGCATGCCTGTGGGACAAACCGAGGCGGAAACGGCTGTTTACGACAAGCAATAGCAACCGCGTTGAGCGGCAAATGGGGCAGGGCTGATAGTGGCTCTGTCCTATTTTCATTGCGCTGATTCCGGCTTAACTGCTGCTGTCCCGATCGGAATGACTGAAACGAGTCAGCCTTCTTATATCGAATGGTTCGACTTGCGGCAGCATTCGGCTGTCCGGTATCGGTTGTCCTACGTGAGGCCCGATAGGCACAACGCCAGCCCAGACCGGCAATCCGTAATCTTCTTCATCATCCAGCGGGGACCCGGTTCGGACCTTTGCGGAAACCTCTTCCAGCGGCAGCGTGAGCACGCTGGTGCTTTTCAATTCCTGATCAGTGGGATGGCGTGCCTCTTCCCAGCGGCCAGGAACGATCGAGTTCGTGAAGCGACTCAGGGCCTCAAGTTTTTCGCTTCGGTCCGTTACCAGCCGCGCCGTGCCCAGGATGACCACCGAGCGGTAATTCATCGAATGGTGAAATACCGAACGCGCGAGCACGAAACCATCCACCAATGTCACCGTGACGCAGACCTGAATCCCTTGGTCAAGATTGCGCAGCATACGGCTGGCGGCGGACCCGTGCAGATATATCTGCTCACCAGCGCGCACATACCCGGTGGGAATGACATAAGGCTGTCCATTGATGGCGAAGCCAACGTGGCACAGAAAGCCCTCGTCGAGAATGGCGTGGACTTGCGCTTTGTCGTACACGGCCCGTTTCGGAAGCCGTCTCACCTTCGTTCGGTCGGTTAACGGATAGCTCTCCATGTGTCCTATGGTGTCCCCTGGGTGATCGCGCGGTCAACCGAAATCGCCCCGGCGCCTTTCGCATCCTGCGTAAAACCACCCATGCTGGCCGGAGATTTTTTTGGTCCGCAGTCTTTCAGGTGTTTAACGTACCGTCTGTATCAACAGTAAAATTCCAGTACCTGCCAGGCCGAGATAAACGTATTTGAGAAAGGCTTCTCCATGCATACGGCGATTCAAAGCTCTGCCGAGGAAAATCGCCGGCAAGACCATCGGCAGCGATAGCAAATAATAATGCGTGACTGCCGGCACCCAAAGGCCGGCCAGCCAATAGCCGGCCATGCCAATGATGCTCGCGGGTAGAAAATATGCCTTGCAAGGTCGCGCGAAAATGCTGTGCGGACCAGCGGCGCATCGCTCCATAAATGACCAGAGGAGGGCCATTCATCCCGTAAGCTCCGCCGAGCACGCCGGCCAAAATCCGCAGCCGAGAAGCCACTTTCGGCTATCATTTTTCAATTCCGGCGGAGTTCGACCGAGAAGTGAATATGCCGAGAAGGCAAGAATGACGATCGCCAGCCCCGCTTTGACAATCCGCTGATCCCCAGCCGTCAGCAGCAGAAGGCCCAGCGGGATTCCGAAAAGCGTGGACAGCACCAGCCAGCCCGCGCTGCGCAGATGGATCTTTTGTCGATCCTGCACCACCACGACGCCGGCAATGGTGATAGAAACAAGTACGGCAAGCGGAGCAGCTATCTCAAGCGGAATGCGAAGCGCCAGCAGCGGAACTGCGATGAGCGCCTCGCCAAATCCAAAGGCCGATCGAATGAAAGTTGCAATCAGCACCACCAGCAGGACGTGCAGAGTCGTGATGTTCATCGCGTTTTCAGGTCCAGAGCAATCGCTGTCCCCGGTCTGTAACGAATCATCTATTTGTGCTGGCCGCTGTGCTCCGGGCTGGAACCCGGCTCGGGATAATCGGAATCGTTCTCCGTCCGATCATCTCGTCCGCGTTGCGATGGCCCAGTTGTCCGCTCAGGGAGCCGTGAGGAACTGAGCGCTCGCCGGGAAGATGCGGAGAATCGTCTTCGACCGCGCCTTTGTGTTCATCGCCGTCAGGATGGGGAGCTGGATGGGCTGGTTTTGTCATAGAGCTTTGCAAAGCCTCGTGAGCCGAATCGTAGATCGACGCTTCACTGGCGGGCCGCGGAAGGCTTCACGTAAATGCGAACGCCCATTCCATTCAGCTTGCTGCGCGCCTGCATCGCTTCCGGCGTCTGCGGATGGCGATGGATCAGCGAGCGCAGATCGCGGATGCCGCGCCTCCCGCTGGCCCAGCGCAAGTTCCGATTGGCCCTTGCGCAGCATGCGCCGTCGGCGCCTTGGAGCTGCCGGGATATTGGCGACAGCACCTGCGAATAGTTCTCGATGGCGCTCTTGTAATTTCCCGCGCGGTAGTCGATTTCGCCCAGATAAAACTGCGAGTTTCCCGCCTCCGTGCTCTGCGGATAGAACTTGATGACGTCGCCGAATTCCTGGCTGGCCAGATTGTATTTCGCGGCGTTGTAATCGCTCGCGGCGGACTGGTAGAGCTGGTCGACGGGCGGCGCCTGCGGCGCGGCGGCTGAGCCGCGGGTGCGCCCTGCGTCTGGTCTGCGCCGGAGGAGGGCTGTGCCCGGCTGCGCCGCTGTCCCGGTTGTCCGGATGGCCAGGCTGACCCGGCTGCATCGCCTGGCCCGCTGTCAGCGACTGCTGCTGCGACTGCATATTGTTCAGATTCTTGTCGATCTTGTCCAGCCGCGCGCGCAGTTCGTCGAGCGAGTCGTTCATCGACTGCATCTGGCCGGAGAGCTGCTGCAGAGAGTTTCCCTGCGTCCCCTGCTGGTCCTGCGCCGCTTTCTGCATCGCATCCACTTCGCCGGACATCTTGGCCATGCTGTCCGAGGTCTGCTGCAGCAGGTTGTGCATGGTGGCATAGTGCTCAGCGTCCGCCTGCTGCATGCTCATCATCATCTCCTGCATCTGCTGCACCTGCGCCTGCAGGGCGATGATGTCTTTGTTGGCGGCGAAGGCGCTGGGTGCGCCGATCAGGCGCGAGAGCACAAATCGAAACGATGGAGATTCGCGAAACAGTTCGCATGCGGCACCTGGTCGAAGCGCAATGAACGCGCCGGAATTCTGTTCTGATAAAAGTGTACGGCAGCACAGCATGGGTCATCATGTGGGCTGCCGTCGAAGGTTCGACGTCGTGCTGCGACGGTCTGAAGGCGAAGATCCTCGCTATGCTCAGGACGACAGATCTGCTCAATCCAGCTTGCTTTCTACTGGTCGAGGCTGAACTGGGCGCGCCGGTTCTGCTGCCAGCAGGACTCGTTCTCCTCCGTGCAGAACTGCTTTTCCTTGCCATAGCTGATGGTGCGGACGCGGCTTGCATCCACGCCGGCCTGGGTCAGCGCAGTTTTGGCGGAATTGGCGCGGTTCTGGCCGAGCGCCAGGTTGTACTCCGCCGATCCGCGATCGTCGCAATATCCGGCGATCACGATCTTGGCATTCGGATGCGACTGCAGGAAGGCAGCATCCTGCGTGATCGTCTGCTGCGCATCGGGGCGGATGCTGTAGCTGTCGTAGTCGAAGAAGACCGGCTTCACATTCTGCTCGAACTCGGACTCCGTCAGCGGTCCTGACGAGTGTTCGGCGCCTGCGCCTGGCTCACGGTGACGGTCGCGGTCGCGTCCGCCGAGCCGCCGTCTCCGCGCGCGACCAGGTGATAGGTGGTCGTCTCCGTCGGAGTTACCGTCTTGGTTCCGCTGGTGGGAACCTGGCCGATTCCGTCGATCGAAACATCTGTCGCGTCGGTCGTCGTCCAGTTCAGCATCGGCACTCTGGCCTGGATTGATGGTTGTCGGGAGTGGCGGTGATGTTTGCGGTGGGAGCGGGGCGCGGTTTCGGCGGCTGGGGCCTCGGGCGGTTCGGGTGCCGCTGCCTGCTTGTGATGGCAGCCAGTCATGATCAGAAAGGCAGCAAGCGCGGCACCGGCCAGCGCAGAATTCTTCTTATATTGCTTCATTGACTTCTCCTCGAAGGAATTCTTCATCAATAGTGTAAAACGACAAATCTTTTGCCAACGCGATTTTCACGAAATGACCTGATTACTTCCAGCTCCAGTTCGGCATTCGCCCACTGCCGGATTTGGTCAGCGCATGCTGCCCGGTTCCGTCGGCCAGCATCGTCCATATCTCGCTGTGCCCGCGATGCGCCGACCTGGAAGACGATGTGGCGGCCATCCGGCGACCAGGAGGGAAAATCCGTGCGCCCGATGTCATGCGTCAGCTGGATCCAGCGATGGCTGGCGATATCCATCACGTAAATGTCCTGGCCGCCCGGAGCGCCGGGGCCATAGTGGCGCGACCACGCGAACGCGAGGAACTGGCCATTCGGCGACCAGGAAGGCGAAGTGGCATAGCCGCCGTCCGTCATGCGCTGCACGCCGGTGCCGTCGGAATCCATGATGTAGACCTGCGGCAGCCCGGTGCGCCCGCTGATCCACGCAATCTGGGTCCCGGTCTTCGGGTTCCAGACCGGCGAAACATCGGGGCCGCGATACGCCGTGACCCGGCGCAGATTGAAGCCGCTGCCGAGGAAATCCAGATCTCCGGGTCGCCGCTGCGGGAGGAAGAAAACGCCAGGCTGTTGCCGTCCGGAGCCCATGCGGGAGAGAAATCCGTTCCATCGTGGACGGGAAAGCTGACCATGCGGTGCAGGGTCATCGAGTAAATCCGGATGTTCGGATCCTCTGCGAGCTCAGCTCGTTGAATGCCAGGCGTCCGCCATCGGGAGAAATGCGCGGCGACAGCGCGATCTGGCCCAGGTGCGTGATCTGGTGCTGGTTGGCGCCGTCGTAATCCATCTCCCAGATTTCTTTATTGCCGGTGCGGCTGGAGACGAAGAAAATCTTGCTCTCCGCGATTCCATTGATGCCGCCGCCGAGCCGCGAGATGATCGCATCGGCAAATTCATGCGCGATGTGGCGCGCCGTGTCGGGTCCGGCCGCCTCGTTATATTGCTGGCCCAGCACCTGCGGCGATTGCGTATTCTTCGCGTCGAACAGCCAGCCGTAAACGACATCGTGGCCATTCTGCGATGGAGATCGCGCCGAAGGCGACCATGGCGGCATTCGCCGGCGGGTCGCTCCACTGCGACAGATTGATCTCCTGCGGCGAGCCTGGCATGACCGGCGGCGCCATGCTCTTCGACACCATGTCGAAGATGCCGGCATTGGTCAGGTCCGAATACAGCACCTGGTTGAATGTCTGCTGGGCATTGCTGAGCGCGGGATCGTTGCCCACCATCTTGAAGTCGGCGGCGGCCAGGCGAATTTTCTGCGCGCCAAGATTGGTGCCGGTGCGGACCCAGTCCTGCGCTTTCGCGGCCAGTCGTGGCGACAGAAGAAAATGGAGAAAAGAAGAGCGGCGGCTTGCTGGCTTGCAAAACGTGTGGAAGCTTCCATTGTGCACTCCGTTGGACGTTGATTTTGTCATAAGATTTCGTCGACTGAACAGATGGCTAGTTTACGAGTATGATTCCATCTTACCGTCAATGCGCGCGGTTGTTTCGTCGTAGGTAAATGTATACGCCACGGAAACGGAACTGCCTGGATATCCGGCCGGCAACGGGCCAAAGCGCGCTGACGCGCTCGACCGCCTGGATGGCGGAAAGATCGAGCGATGGCACGCCGCTCGATTGCGCAATGCGCGGATCGCTGACCGAGCCGTCGCGATGCACGACAAACGTGACCATGACGGAGTGGCCCATCGACGCATTGGGATCGGCAAGCTGGCTGTACCAGTTCTGCGAAACCGTCCGCTTAATCACATCCACGTACCAGCCGAAGCGCGAGCCGAAATCGCCATTCTGCACGACGACGCTCTTGTTCGCCGCGCTGGGGGTCGACATGGGAATGCTCGACGGAGCCGCCTCGCCATACGCGGCGCGATGCTGCTGCTTCGGCGGCTGCACATATTTCGGCGGTTTCGGATGGGCCTTGGGCGCGATTTTTTTCACGATCTGCGGCTTGGCCTGGATCGGAATCGCCTTTTCCTCCGGAGCCGCCGCGGCCTTTTGCTTCAGGAGGCAGCGGAGCCGGGCTGGGAGTCTGCGTCGCCAGCACGTTGTCGTTGGTCATCTGCGTGTTGGGCAAGGGAAGCGATGGCGCGGAGGAAACCAGCGTGGCGTTGATGGCGGTTCCGGAGCTCATCTGGCCCCAGCGGTCGCCATGAAAGGTGTGCAGATAGAGCGCGGACTAAGCAATCGCCGCGCCCAGCAGCCGCATGCAGCACAAGCGAGCCGAACCATGAGCCTGCAACCGGCTCGTGCTGGTCCCATGTCTCGCGAAGGTATGGCATCGTTATATCGGCTGCGGTCGCTTATTGCCCGGAATGGCTGGTCGATCGGCTGCGTCACGATGCTGATATTGGTAATGCCGGCCTGCTTCACCGCATCCATTACCGAGGCGAACGCGCCGAACGGCACCCGCTGATCGGCGCGCACATAAATCACCCGGTTGGCAGCGTTCTTTGCGGTCTGCTGCAGCATCGAAGGCAGCTCGTTCACGTTGACCGGCTTGTCATCCAGATACACGCGCTGCTGGCTGTCGATGGTGACGACCGTGCGCTGCTCGGTGATCTGCTTCACGGTCCTCGTCTTCGGCACCGCGACTTCAATGCCGGACTGCAGCACCGGCGCGGTGATCATGAAGATCACCAGCAGCACCAGCACCACATCCACCAGCGGCGTGATGTTGATGTCGGACAGCGCCGTCTGCGTGCTGCCGTTGCTAGCGGTGAAGGCCACGCGGTATCTCCCTCTCTCGCGGCAGGTCGCGTTCTCCCCGGACTGGCTCTCGTCCCGAACTGGCTCTCTGTCCTGGACGCGCGTACTCTTCCGGCGGCAGTGGGGCAGGGCCAGATGGATGTCCTCGATCGAATTCAGCAGCTCGCGGCTGAAGTCGTCGAGCCGCGCGGCCTGTTCGCGCAGACGGGCAGTCAGCTGGTTGTAGCCCATGACCGCCGGAACGGCGACGACCATGCCGGCAGCCGTGGTGATCAGCGCTTCGGAAATTCCCGGCGCGACCGCGCGCAGTGTCGCGCCGCCGGAAGTGCCAAGGCCATGGAACGCATCCACAATACCCATGATGGTTCCGAACAGGCCGACGAAGGTCGCCACCGCGCCGATTGTCGCCAGCCAGGTCATGCCGCGTTTCCATCACGTCAGCGCCTCGCTGGAGGCCGTCTGCGCCGTGCGCTCCAGCGCCTTCAGATTGCGAATTTCGCCGGTGCCGTCCGTCTGGTGGCGATACTCGTCATAAGTCTCTTCAAACACCTGCACCAGCGGGCTGGGCTTGAACTGTTCGCTGACCGCGGCAATGTCCTGCAGCCGCTCCGCTTTTTGGAAGGCCCGCAGGAACCGCCTGCTCTGCGTGCCGGCGCGGCGGAGCGAAGACCATTTGCCGAGAATGATGGCCCAGGACTGGATGCTGCCGATCAGCAGGATCACCAGCACGGCGATGGCGATCGACGCCCAGGTTGTGGCCCATATCGACCAGCGCGCTGCCGCTGACCGGCTGGGCAGCAGGGTGCGGTCGCATCCTGCGCCTGGAAGAGAAAGAGAAGAAGAACGGACAATGCGGTCATGGCTGATTTGAGTGTACCGGCGCTGGCGGAATGCTCCAAGTTACCGTCCGGTGGCCATCTTGATTCGTGGTATGCTGCGCTTCGTCTAAGCTGAAGTAAAATAGGCTTGCGCCGGAGTCCCATGCTGCTCGAATTGCGCGCGGAAAATTACATTGTTGTGGATCACGCAACCGTCGCCTTTGGCCCCGGTTTGAACCTGCTGACCGGAGAAACCGGCGCGGGCAAGTCCATCCTGATCGACGCGCTGGCGCTGCTGCTGGGAGAAAAAGCCTCTGCGGAAATCGTTCGCCACGGAGCGGATCGCGCCGTGGTCGCCTGCGTGTTCGAAGCCACCCCCGGCGCGCTTGCCATTCTGGAAACCAATGGCCTGGATGCAGCCGGCGAAGAAATTATTCTGCGGCGCGAAATTTCGAGCGGTGGCAAGGCCCGGGTTTTCGTCAACAACCAGCCAGCCACTGTGTCCGTGCTGCGCTCGCTGGCTCCGGAGCTGGCCCTGGTCCACGCGCAGAGCGATACGCTCGGCGCTTTCGATCAGGCGCAGCAGCGCAGTTTGCTCGATCGCAGCGCCGGAATATCTACCGACGGCGTCGCGGCTGCATACGCTACGTGGCAATCGCTGCGCGACAAAGCTCACCCTGCTGCAGAGCGACGAGCAGGACCGGCTGCGCATGGCCGATTTGTGGCGATTTCAATCGCGGGAAATTGAACAGGCGCAGCTCGAAGCCGGCGAGGAGGAACGCCTGCTCGCGGAAAAGCGAGTGCTCGCGAATTCGGAAAAGCTTTACGCTGCCGCCATGAGTGCGCACGATGTGCTGTATGAGTCGGCCACATCCGCTGAAGTTTCGCTTCGCGCCGGATTGAAGCACCTGGAAGAACTGCTCCGCTACGACGCGCAGTGGCAAGAGGCAGTGCAGCAGTTGATTGCGGCCCGCGCGACCGTCAGTGATCTGGGCCAGCAGGCCCGCGAGTTCGCCGAGAAGATTCAATCTTCTCCCGAGCGGCTGGAAGAAATTGAAGATCGTCTGGCGCTGCTCGACAAGCTGAAGCGAAAATACGGCGCCAACATTGCCGAAGTGATTGCGTACGGCGAGCAGGTGCAGGCGAAGCTCGATGAGATTGAAAATCGCGATCAGTTGCTGGCCGATTTGACGGCGCAGCTCGCCCAGGCCGCAAAATCCTACATTGTTACAGCGGAAGCGCTGACAGGCCAACGCACCTCTGCCGCCACGCGGCTCACCAAACGCGCGGAAACGGAGATCAACCAGCTCGCCATGAAAGCGCGCTTTGAGATTACTGTGACCGCTCAGCGCGAGGAGCAGAGCTGGACTGCGCATGGCTGGGACGTGGTCGACTATCGCATTGCGACCAATCCCGGAGAGCCGTTGAAGCCGCTCGACAAGATCGCCTCCGGCGGAGAGATGTCGCGCGTGCTGCTGGCGCTAAAGGTGAGCGTCGAGAACGCGAATGCCGCGGTAAAGAGCAAGAAGAAAACGCCGCTGCCGCGCACCCTGGTGTTCGATGAAATCGACATCGGCATCGGAGGCAGCGCGGCGAACGCGGTCGGCCAGAAATTGAAATCGCTGGCGCGAGGCCAGCAGGTCCTCTGCATCACTCACCTGCCGCAGATCGCCGCCTTTGCTGATCAGCATTACCTGATCGAGAAACACTCACAGGGCGGCCGCACGCGAACCAGCATCCGCCAGCTGACGGACGAAGAACGCCGCCAGGAAATTGCCCGCATGTTGAGCGGCGCGCAGGTGACGGAAACATCGCTGAAGCACGCCGAACAAATGCTGGCGAGTAGCCGGATATAGGTACGGCAGCATACACCGGTTCTCCTGAAGGTCTATATCGAAGGAAAAATGTAAGCGTAGCCTTTCCTCAAAGAAAGGCTGCATGAAAATGAACTTCGCAACCTATGGGATCAGGAGAACCGGTCTAAAATCGGTAATGTCTGCCAAACAGATTTCAATCCTGATCGGACAAGAATGAATCTTCAATTCGATGGAAAAGTTGCGATTGTCACCGGCGGCGCAACCGGCATCGGCGCGGCCACGGCAAAGAAACTCTGCGAACTGGGCGCTTCGGTAGCGATCCTCGACCGCAATGCCGAATCGGCGGAAGCAACGGTCCAGGCGCTCAGCAAAGCTGGGCATACGGCGACGTTCCATCTATGCGACGTCGCGGTGGAAGACGAGGTGAAGCAAGCCGTCGATGCGGTTGTGCGGCAGTACGGCAGGCTCGATGTGCTGGTCAGCAATGCGGGAATTCAGACTTACGGCAACGTGGTGAGCACAACCGATGAACTTTGGGACAGGACACTCGATGTCCACGTAAAGGGCTGCTTTTACGCCACGAAATTCGCGATTCCCGCCATGCTCGCATCGGGCGGCGGCGCCATTGTCATCGTTGCCTCTGCGCTAAGTTTTACTGCGGTCCAAAACTCCGCCGCGTATGTGGCGGCCAAACACGCGCAGCTGGGTATCACCCGTTCGATTGCTCTCGATTTCGCGCGGCAAAATATTCGCGCCAACTGCATCTGTCCCGGGGCTATCGACACGCCCATGCTGCGCTGGAGCGCGGACCGGTCCGGCTCGCCGGAGGCGTTGCTTGAATCTCTGGGGCGAAACCACGCCATGGGCAGGATTGGACGGCCGGAAGAAGTCGCGAACGCGATTGCATTTCTGGCCAGCGACTGGGCATCGTTCATTACCGGAGCCAGCCTGATGGTCGATGGCGGCCTGCTGGTTCCCACCGGCGGCATGGGTTTTCAGGAATCTGGAATCGGCAGGGAAGGAGCATGATGGCAACTGGTACATTGGCGGGCAAGATTGCGGTGATCACCGGAAGTGGTGCGGGTATCGGCCGCGCTTCCGCCCTGCTGTTTGCAAAGGAGGGCGCGTCGGTAGCGGCCATCGATCTCGACGAGGCCCGGAACGCGGAGCTTGTTCAGGAAATTCGCAGCAACGGCGGAACCGCCGAAGCTTTCACCGCAGATGTATCTTCGGCACGCGATGTGGAAGATGTTGTACGCCGGATTGGCGAGCGATGGAACCGCGTTGATATTCTCTTCAACAATGCCGGCATCGTGACCGGCGGCAAGGTGCATACGCTGGAGGAAGAAGAATGGGACCGCGCCTTTGCCATCAACGTAAAAAGCATGTTCCTGCTGAGCCGCGCCATTATTCCAATGTTTCTGGAACAGGGCGGAGGCGTGATTCTGAATATGTCCTCGACAACTGCCATTCGGGTCGCGCCGGATCGCGCGTTGTACGGCGCCACCAAAGGCGCGGTCTTCGCGCTGACGAAATCGATGGCTGTCGATTACGCGGCGGATAATATTCGCGTGAACTGCCTGTGCCCGGGGACTGTCGATACGCCCTCCCTGAATGTCCGCCTGGCCGCGAAGGGAAATGCGGAAGAGGCACGGAAGCAGTTCATCGCGCGGCAGCCGTTGCGCCGCATGGGAAAAGCTGAGGAAATCGCCAAGGCCGCACTGTATCTGGTTTCAGACGACGCCGCCTTCGTCACCGGAACCGCGTTTCAGATCGACGGCGGAATGTCCCTTTGAGAATTTTGGAGAAAATACGCTGTATGCGCTTGATACGATTTGGCCCGGTGGGAAACGAGAAACCGGGAGTGATGGATAGCCAGGGAGTTCGCCGCGATCTATCCGCGAGCTTCGACGATTGGGACATGAAATTCCTCGGCGGCGAAGCACTTGGCCGGCTTGCAGAGATTCTCAGCCGCTCTTCATCCTTGCCCGCAGTCCCGGAATCTGAACGCTGGGCCGCTCCCATCGCACGGCCGGGCAAGATTATCTGTATCGGACTGAATTATTCCGATCATGCCGCAGAATCCGGAATGCCGATTCCGGCCGAGCCGATTGTTTTTATGAAAGCTTCGAATACCGTTGTCGGCCCGTACGATGAAATCCAGATTCCCCGCGGCAGCCAAAAAACCGATTGGGAAGTCGAGTTGGGTGTGGTGATCGGCAGGGAAGCGCGATATGTCGCCTCGCCTGAAGCTGCCGGCCGGCACGTTGCCGGATATTGTCTGACGCACGATGTATCGGAGCGCGCGTTTCAACTTGAGCGCGGCGGACAGTGGACCAAGGGCAAGAGCTGCGATACGTTCAATCCGCTGGGGCCCTGGATGGCAACGCCGGATGAGCTGGAGGACGTAAACGCGCTTTCGATGAAGCTGTGGGTGAATGGTGAACTCCGCCAGAAGGGCACCACGGCGAAGATGATCTTCAACGTTTCCTCTCTCATCCATTACCTGTCGCAATTCATGACGCTCGAACCCGGCGATTTGATTTCTACCGGCACGCCCCCCGGAGTCGGCCTTGGGATGAAGCCGCCGCAATATCTAAAGGCTGGAGACGTTGTTGAGCTGGAGATGGATGGGCTCGGGCGGCAAAAACAAATTTGCATTTCTGCGCGATAAATCGAATCGACGATCACGCGTACCGCACGGGAGAGAAATTGAAGATTCGCAACGCGTCCGTTCACGTAACCAGCCCCGGACGCAACTTCGTCACGCTGAAAATTGAAACCGATGAAGGCATCTACGGCCTCGGGGATGCAACCCTGAATGGCCGCGAGCTTGCCGTCGCCAGCTATCTGAAGGACTCCATCGCCGGCGCCCTGATCGGGCGTGATCCCTTCCAGACCGAAGACATCTGGCAATATTTTTATCGCGGCGCATACTGGCGGCGCGGTCCCGTAACCATGGCGGCAATCGGCGCGGTGGATCTGGCGCTGTGGGATATCAAAGGAAAGGCGCTGAACACGCCGGTTTACAACCTGCTCGGTGGCCGCAGCCGTTCGGGCGCGATGGCCTATGGCCACGCGTATGGATGCGACATTGAAGAGACTATTGACGAGGTCGCCCGGCTGGTCGATCTCGGCTACATCGCGATCCGCGCGCAGACTGGAATCCCCGGCCTGCCGTCAACCTATGGCGTGTCGAAGGACAACGCAACCTACGAGCCGGCACAAAAAGGGCTGGCGGCTGAAGATAGCTGGTCAACCGAGAAATATCTGAACCACGTGCCGAAGTTATTTGAGCAACTCCGCCTTCGCTTCGGCCACGATCTGCACCTGTTGCACGATGCGCATCATCGGCTGACTCCGATTGAAGCAGGCCGCTTGGGCAAGTCGCTGGAGCCTTACCATCTTTTCTGGCTGGAAGACCCCGTTCCTGCCGAGTTGCAGGCGAGCTATCGCCTGATCCGGCAGCACACCACCACCCCGATTGCGCTGGGCGAGGTCTTCAACACCATCTGGGATGCGGAACAGCTTTTGCGCGAACAGCTCATCGACTACATTCGCATGGCGGTGGCGCATGGCGGAGGGTTGACTCATCTGCGCAAGATCGCCGATTTTGCCGCGATCTATCACGTGCAAACCGGAGTCCACGGGGCCAGCGATTTGTCTCCTGTTTCGATGGCCGCCGCCCTCCATTTCGATATTTCCGTGCCGAACTTCGGCATCCAGGAACACATGGGGCACACGCCCGAAACCGATGAGGTTTTCCCTCACACCTATCGCTACGCCGAAGGTTATCTGCATCCTGGCGACGGGCCGGGCCTCGGCGTTGAGTTCAACCAAAAGCTGGCGGTGAAATTTCCCTACGTCCGCGCCGATCTGCCGATCAACCGCAAGCTCGATGGAACGATGTACCACTGGTAAACCAACGACGGAACGCACGCCGTTCCTATTGCATGGCTTCGCAATCTGATAGGCTTCGAAAAGCTCAGGAGCGATCGATGGCATCGACAAAGCAGGTCTCTGGCGGAACTCCGGCCGATGGCGGCGCCGCGCCTCATCTTGTTCGCGCGCTCAGCCTGTGGAACCTGATCATCATCGGAATGGTTATCGTCCAGCCGACGGCGCCCATGGGTATCTATGGCGTCATCAGCAACAAGGCGCATGGCCATGTTGTCTCAACGATTCTAGTGGCGATGATCGCCATGCTGCTGACCGCGATCAGCTACGGGAGAATGGCGCGGGCTTACCCCAGCGCGGGGTCGGCCTACACGTATGTCGGCCAGGAAATCCATCCGGCGCTGGGCTACATCACCGGTTGGAGCATGGTGATGGATTACATCCTGAACCCGCTGATCTGCACCGCATTCTGCGCCAAGGCCGCGATGAATATTGTTTCCGGGCTGCCGTTCTACGTCTGGATTATTGTTTTCGCCGGCTTCTTTACCTGGGCAAACCTGCGCGGCATCAAGACCTCGGCGCGGATCAACGAAACTCTGTGCGTGGGAATGGTGATCGTCGTTGTGATTTTTCTGGCGGCGGTTGGCCAGTATGTCTGGCGTATGCATCACTATGGTCCCGGCTTTTTCACCCATCCCTTTTACAACCCGCAGACATTTCGCACGTCCGGTCTGTTCGCCGGCACTTCGGTCGCGGTGCTCACCTACATCGGCTTCGACGGAATTTCCACGTTGTCGGAGGAGGCCGAGAATCCCCGGCGCAATATCCTGCTGGCGACGGTGCTGGTGTGCCTGGTTACAGGATTCCTTTCTGCGATGGAAGTGTACGGGGCGCAACTGATCTGGGGAGGGAAGGTATTTCCCCTCGAGCAGGTGGAATCCGCCTTCGCCATAATTTCGCGACGTGCCGGAGGCGTGTTCCTGTTCCAGTTGATCAACGCCACGCTATTGGTTGCGAATATGGGCTCTGGCATGGGTTCACAGTTGGCTGCGGGCCGTCTTCTCTATGGCATGGGGAGAGGCAACGCGCTGCCGAAATCCTTCTTCGGTAAGATCGACGCCAAAAGCAAAATCCCCCGCAACAATATTCTCGCGGTGGGCGCTTTCGCGCTCGCGGGCGCCGGTATTCTGCAGTTGTTTGCAAAGCAGCTCGGAGGCGGAGCGTTCGAAATTGGGGCACAGGCGCTCAACTTTGGCGCATTCATCGCGTTTATGGGCGTCAATGCTTCATCATTTGTCCGCTATTGGTTGCACGCAGAAAAGAGAACCGCCAGCAATCTGTTTGTCCCTGTGTTTGGATTTCTGATCTGCGGATTCATCTGGCTCAACCTCAGCAAAACCGCGATGATTCTAGGCGCTGTGTGGATGGCAGCCGGCATCACCTACGGGGCGATCAAGACTCACGGGTTCCGCGGGGACCTGGTCCGATTCGACATCCCGACGGATGAATAGAGTAGCTGGCCACCACAATCTGATCTGGAATTATCGAGCTGCGGGCGAAAATCGGCGGCTGGAAAAAAGAGCGATGTTGTGTTTGGTGTGTCTCTCCATCGCCAGGTCCGCAAGAATTTCGCCGACCACGCTCGAAAGTTTGAACCCGTGACCGGAAAAGCCGGAGGCAATACTTACCTGCGGGTAATCCCGGTGTTGTTCGATGATGAAGTTTTGATCGGGAGTCATGGTGTACATGCATGTCCGGGCTTCAACTAAAGGCCCGTTTAGCGTGGGAATTCGCTCCGTGATTGCCGACCGGATTTCCAGTTCATCGTCTGGACGAATATTGCGGTCGATCGTCTCCGGACTGCAGGCTTCGTTCCCTTCGTGGATCGCTACCTTGACGCCGTCGGTCGGACTATCGGTGGCTGGAAAACCGTAGATCTGCGGCGCACCTGCGGGCTGCCAGACATAGATCGGAAAACGCTGCGGTAGAAATGCCTCGATACCGCCCACCGGGTTGAACCAGAACATCACCCGACGATAGACGGCGATAGGCAGGCCGAGCGAAGCGAAAATCGCGGGCGACCATGCTCCCACGGAAAGGATCAGGTGCTTTGCCTGATACGTTCCACGGGATGTTGTGACCGTGACTCCCTCACCTGAAGGCTCCGCCGTCCACGATTGCATGGGCTCTTCAAAATTGAGTTGCGCGCCAAACCTTGCCGCCTCAGCCAGGTTCTGCCGGATACATTCTTCAGGGCGCAGATAACCAGCTCTGGTTTCATACAGCGCGATCTCATCTTGGGATAAGACAAATGGCGGGAAACGCCGGTGCACCTGGGCGGCATCGAGGATCTCGTGCGGCAACCCATATTCCCGCGCGCTGCGAATGCTTCCGCTGACTGTGTCGCTCGACGGCGGCCCGATCATCAGGCCGCCGGTCAGATGGAGCAAATCGGCTCCGGTGTCCGCCTGAAGACGCTCCCATAACTCGTACGAGCGCATTAGAAGCGGTACATACGCGGGATCTTCGTAATACGCCTGCCGGATGATTCGGGACAGTCCGTGCGAAGATCCCTTGTCGTGCGCCGGCGTGAACGCTTCCAATCCAAGGACGTTTCTGCCGCGCCGCGCCAGTTGATACGCGGCCCCGCTCCCCATGGCGCCCAGGCCGACGACGATTTCATCGAAAATCGCTGACAATTTCATTCCCCTTCCCTTGGGATTCTTTCACCGCGCATGCTTACAGAGAAATTCCGCGCTTCCAGGGAATGAAGTCGTCCTGATGATGCGTTTCCGCTTTGGTTTGCTTCTCTCCGCTCGCCACCTGAATAATGAACTCCAGAATCGCCTCTCCCGACTGCTGGATCGTCTTTTCTCCCGTAACAATGGTGCCGCAATCGAAGTCGATGATATCCGACATGCGGTTGGCCAGCGCCGTATTGGTCGACAGCTTGATGACCGGCGCGATGGGATTTCCGGTCGGCGTTCCCAGCCCGGTGGTGAACAAAACGATGTTCGCTCCCGCGCCCACCTGGCCAGTCACCGCCTCGACATCATTGCCGGGAGTGCACAACAGGCTCAGCCCCGGTTTCGTCGCATACTCCGGATAATCGAGCACATCGACCACCGGCGACGTGCCGCCCTTCTTCACCGCACCGGCGGACTTCATGGCATCGGTAATCAATCCATCCTTGATATTGCCGGGCGATGGATTCATGTCGAAGCCGCTACCCACCGCTTCCGCGCGGGCAGAATAGGCCTTCATCAAATCGCCAAACCGCTCTCCCAGTCGGTCGTCCACACAGCGGTCGATCAGGTTCTGTTCCACACCGCACAGCTCCGGAAATTCCGCCAGAATGCTTTTGCCGCCGAGTGCGGCCATCATATCCGACACATGACCGATGGCTGGATTGGCCGTGATTCCGGAGAATCCATCCGATCCTCCGCACTTCAGTCCGATCGTAAGCTGGGAAAGGGAAGCCGGCGCGCGCTCCAGTTTATTCGCTTCCATCAAGCCGAGAAAAGTTTCGTGGATCGCCTGCGACAACATCGTGGATTCAAGCTGGCTCTGTTGCTGGTCGAGAACGAGTAGCGGCTTCTCGAGCGCGTCCGTGCGCTTCGCAATCTCTTCCCGCAGCATGGAAATCTGCGCGTTCTGGCAACCCAGGCTGAGGATGGTTGCCCCGGCGACGTTCGGATGATGAATGTAGTCGGCGATCAGACCGCACAATATGCGCGCATCCTCGCGGGTACCGCCGCATCCGCCCTCGTGGGTCAGAAACTTGACGCCGTCGATATTCGGAAACACCTTGCGATGGTGCGGCGACGCCGCCGCCAGCTCGGGCTGATAGCTGCGAATCTGATCGGTCTTTCCCTGCGCGTAGAGATCGGAAAGCTCTACAACCTGGCGCCGGTAGGCATCGCTTGGAGCAAAGCCCAGCCCCTTTTCAAACGCCTCCTGAAGAATGCGAACGTTGCGGTTCTCACAGAAGACCAGCGGAAAGACCAGCCAGTAATTGCGGGTTCCGACCTGCCCATCGGAGCGGTGATAGCCGAGAAACGTACGCTCTCGCCAGCGCGATACATCGGGAGCCGTCCACTCATACTTTTTCGTCCTGGCGTGAAAGCCCGTTGCTTGATGGTGCACGTTTTCCGTGCTGATGCGCTCGCCCGTGCGGATCGGTCGAATCGCTTTTCCGACCACCACGCCATACATGACGACCGTATCGCCCACGGAAAAATCCCGCAGCGCAAACTTGTGTTTGCTGGGAACATCGGTAACCAGCGTATACGCCTGGTTCCGTACAGTTACTTCTTCCTCCGGCGTTAAATCCGCCAGCGCAACGGCAATGTTGTCGTTCGGATCGATTTCCAGGGCTTGTTTTCGCAGCAGTTGAAGTTTGCTCATTATGTAATCCGTAAGAGTTGATGCGGTGGGCACAGATGCGTGACCGCTAATTTACCATGGTATCTTTATTTGCCTTCCGCCTGCTAATTGCGAACGTAGTAGTGGCGCGGTTTGATCAAAAATCTGTCATCCCGAACGGAGCAGGCCGTGTTTTTCGGCCTGCGAAGTTGAGGGACCTGCGATTGTTTTTCAAACTGGCTCAAACTGCACCACTACGCGAAGCGTGAAGAAATTCGATTCATTCCGAGGTAGCAACCCATGATGAGATTCGGGCCCGCGTTCGTTCTATCGGCATTCTTGCTTCTGTCCTCGGCAATTCCGGCACAGCAGCGTGGCATCCTTACCCCGCCTCCGCCAGCGACACCACAAGTGAATGGGCCCACCATTTTTGGCGTGCGTCCCGGCCATCCATTCTTTTACAGAATTCCGGCAACCGGAAATCGTCCGATCAATTTTTCCGCCGAGCGGCTCCCCCATGGACTGAAACTCGATGCGCGCACCGGGATCATTCGTGGAGTTCTCCAAACCCGCGGCGATTATGATGTCACGTTGAAGGTGCGCAATTCTCTGGGCAGCGCAAAAAAGAAGTTTCGAATCGTCGTCGGCGACAGACTGGCACTGACTCCGCCCATGGGCTGGAGCTCATGGTACAGCGCCTATACGAAAATCAGCGACAAGCTGGTGCGTTCGGAAGCCGATGCCATGGAATCCAGCGGGTTGGTGAATTATGGATATTCCTACATCAACATCGACGATGGCTGGAACATCAAGCCATCCTCTTCCGATCCGGCGATTGGCGGCGCGCCGCGCGATCCCGCAGGGAATCTCAGATCGAACCGGAACTTTCCCGATATGAAGGCGCTTGCCGAATATATGCACCGAAAGGGCCTCAGAATTGGCATCTACACCTCGCCCGGGCCGTTGACCTGCGGAGGATACGAGGGCAGCTACCAGCATGAAGCACAAGATGCGCGTCTATTTACGGCCTGGGGATTCGATTTTCTTAAATATGATCTCTGTTCCTACCAAAAACTTATGAAGAACCGTCATAACGCGGAAGAGTTGAAGCGGACCTACCGCTTGATGGGATCGGAGCTCCATAAGCAGGATCGCGATTTCGTCTATAACCTTTGCGAATACGGACTTGGCGATGTATGGAAGTGGGGTCGCGAGGTCGGCGGAAACATGTGGCGCACCACCGGTGATGTGGGATCGCAGCAGCCCCCGGAAGCTGATCGACTGTGGAAGAATGTCGCAGCGTATGGATTCGGACAGGCAGGAATTGAGAAGTGGGCCGGGCCGGGCGGATGGAACGATCCGGATAATATCTTGATCGGTCAGATTTTGTGGGACGGAAAATCGACGGCAACGCCGCTGACGCACAATGAGCAATACAGCTATGTGACCTTGTGGTCTCTAATGGCATCTCCGCTGGTCTTTGGCGGCGACATGACAAAGATGGACCCTTTTACGTTGAGTCTCCTGACCAATGCCGAAGTGATTGCCGTGGATCAGGACGCTCTCGGACGCGAGGCCGCGCCGGTCTACCAGCAGGGTGATATAGCGGCCTGGGCGAAAGACATGGAAGATGGCTCGAAAGCGATTGGGCTGTTCAATCGCGGCGAACACGAAACCGAAGTGACAGCCCGCTGGTCCGACCTCGGCATTCAAGGGCGGCACACGGTGCGCGATCTGTGGCGTCAGAAAAATCTAGGCACATTCGATCACGAATTCTACGCCTCTGTTGGACCGCATGGCGCCGAAATGTTTCTTGTCGAAGCGCATGGCCACCGCGCCCAATGAACCACAGATTTAATCGGATCAAGAAAGCCCATTCTGAGTGCAGCCGGGGTCCCCGGCGACAGGTATTCGTCGCTGGGGTAGAACGCAATGATGCAGTCGAGGGACCTGCTTTTTTTCCATCACACCAACCCTGCTTTTGCTGTAAGAACTGCTTCAGCGCAGAGACGTTTGCCTCGGCATCGGCATCATTCGAGTTGCCACGCTGGAATGCGTCGCGCTGATGATATGCGGGCTGATCACGATTAGAAGTTTTCCCACTGTCACGTTGGTCGTCGGACTGGCCGTCCAGGCAAATCCTGGCAATTCGCTCAGTCCGGGAATACCCGAAAGCGATCGTGATTCCGATCGGCTGACGTCGCCGGTGATCAGCGCACTGCCGCCGTCATGCACCTGAATCGCCGTTGCAAAGGAGCGATTGTTGATAATCGGCGACTGATTCAGGCTCGCCCCGGCCAGGGCGGCGATTTTGATCTGGAGTTTTATTTGCACGTCCTTATTCTGCAGAACGTGGGGCGTGGCTTTCAGCGTCAATCCCAGGTCTTCATACTGCACCGTCGGCGCCAGGGCAAGGGGATTTACCGAAGAAAGATTGTTTTGGCTGGAACCTGTCAGCAGGCTGGAGATGCTGGTAAAGCTGGTGGGAGTCTGTGTTCCTGCGGAATAGCTTTGCGTCACAAAGGGATAGCGGGAGCCGACCAGAAAACTCTGCTCCTGAGAATCTCCCGCGCGTAGCTGAATGTGGTCCAATTGCCGCGTCTTCGAAATATTCAGCGAGGCATTTACCGTCGTTCCGCCGAACGACAGTCCGCTCAACGTGAGTCCGTTGCCGAACATCGCAAAAGGCTGGTTCAAAACCGACCCATTTACCAGGCCAAGTCCCACCAGCAAGGCCGCAATTCCGGCAAGATCACCCGGGTTTACCAGGCCGCTCGCAATCAGCTGGGCGATGGTGCTCTGATTCTGGCTAATGACGCTGGAGAGTTCCGAGGTGAGATTGAACACGTTCAGCGTCTGCGGGAACGAGACGCCCAGATTCTCCTTGAACGAGCTGTTGATCTGGTAGACGCGAACGTCGAGAACGACCTCCGGCTGATCCAGGTAGAGCCGGGCCAGCGTGGCATTGATCGCGCGCAGGGTGGCCTCGGGCGCGCGAATGCTCAGGGTGCCGCTGTCGGGGCGAACCGAAACCTGCCGCACACCGAACACCGTCCTGATCATGTTGACCGGCTGGGTCATGTTTTTCGGATCGACCCCCGGCAGGAACACAGTTTCCAGCAGCAGCCGTTCGAACTTCGCGCGATTTGCTGCGGCGTCTTTTGCCACCACGACGTGCTGCGGATCGAGCGGAACCATGAAGGTGCCGGTCGAAAGCTGAACTGCAGTCGAAGCTTCGGCAAACGACGCGTTCGTCAAGTCGATATGAACGTCCTGTGTCGGAACCGAATCGTCGAGAATCGCCGTAATGCCGTAGGCGAGAAAAATCTGTTGGATGACCTTCTGCGTTTTGCCGCGTAGATGGAATGTGGCGCGAATCGGATTGGGAGCCAGCTCAACCAGGCCGCTGGAAAATTGCGGCATCGGCATCGAGTCCACCACGGCAGGCTCGTCTTCCGCCGTTAAAGATTGAAGATGTTCCTGGACATACGGATTGCCGGAATCCACGCGCATCGCAGCCAGCAGCTTCTGTTTGGCGGCCGCAGCCTTCCCGTTGTTCTGATCCGCGGTGGCCTCCTCCAGTATTCCGCCTATTTGCTGTTGCCGCGCAATCTCATACGCGGCAACGTAGGATCCATTGGCGGGATCGAGCCTGCGGGCGGCGGCGAACATCTTCACAGCGCGTGTGGATTTCTGTGCCCGCAGCGCTTCGGTTCCTCTGCGAAAAAATTCTCTTGCCCGGGCGCTTGCCTTTGCCGTTGGCACAGGCAAGGGAGGGACCGTCGCGTCCGCTTTGGCCGGCGAAGCGGCAGTGACATTGGCACGGACCGCAGTTCCGGCTGAGGGCAACGCTTGCTGGCCCAACGCTGCCGGAGCGAAAGGGAACATCCCCAGCGAGATCGCAAGGCTGCCGGCTGTCAGTTTTTTCATCCATGGCTTGAATGCGCGAACAGGGCAGAGGTGGAATGCAGACGGCCTCTGAATGCAGGCGGATAGCAAATAATTTTGCACAGGACGGCGTGCGGGCGTGCTTCCGCGAACGAAGCTTAATGGGAGGTTTGGAACAGGGAGTTCGCGGGTGAAACGCTTCTTTGCCACTGGAAGGAAAGACTGCCTTTGCCGGAAAACGTAACCTACTTCGAGCGTATCAGTTGCACCGGCGGAAGAATAGTGCGCTCGCCGCGCGCCGGACGTTTCAGGCCAAGTTTGATTTGCGTTGGATCAAGTTCAAGATCCGCCATGATGCGGCTCAGCGTGTTGCGATGCACGCCCAGTTCGCGTGCTGCCTTGCACTGATTTCCTTTGTTATGACCGAGAACTTCCTGAATGTAGCGGCGGCGAAACTCGCGGACAGCCTCGTCATACGTGATACCGCTGGCGTACATCTGCACCACCAGATTGTCCAATTCGCGTCTCACTCTGACCTCGCTAATATGTCGACGGTTGCTGCCTGATTTTTTTGGAACGTCTGAAATCTGTCTGGGAGGAAGATCAAAAGTCCGTTCAGAATGTTCTAACGTGTTCTGGGTGCCGATGCAAGTCTAATTGTATCCATGCAGGCCGAACATGCTCAATCGCGGCAACGCCCTGCCGAATTCTCAGCCGCAACTCAGCCGGCGCGCCGGCGGAACACCGGTTGGCGGCGGAAAGAAAGTATGGAGCAAGCTTCGACCCATCCATCCAGGTTTTCTGCGGCATGAAAGCGGCAATCGCAATGATTGCAACCACCACCAGCACGCATCCGCGAATGATTCCGAAGATCGCTCCCAGCAGGCTGTCCAGGCCACCCAGCCCGGCCGTGTGCGCCAGCCTTGAAATCGCGCGCCCGATCAGGCCCACGGCGATCATCACCCCCAGGGCAATCAGCAGAAATCCGAGCGCATCGGCGATATGTTCAGAGTGGATGTAGCGGGCGAAGGGGACTGCCAGGACGCGATAATTCCAGAATGCCAGCCACAACCCAAAAATCAAGCCGGCCAGAGAGATGACTTCCAGCAGAAAGCCCTGCGAAGCCGCCACAATCGCCGACAAGATGATGATCGCGATGATGGCCCCGTCAAAAATCGTCATGAATGTCCCATGTGTGCATACTGCAGCATGGATCAGACGCGCTCATCTCTCACGTCGCGTTATCTGCAGGTGGGTGGAGTGCCCCAGGCCCATTCTAAACAGAAATCGGATCAGCTATCGATAGAAAGGCGACCGGTGATGCGGCGGAAGGCCTCGAAATATTTTTCTTGCGTCCGCGCAACGATATTCGAGGGTAGTTCCGGTGCAGGAGCCTGCTGGTTCCAGTGGCTTTCTACCAGGTAATCGCGTACGAACTGCTTGTCGAAGGAAACCTGCGGGCCTCCGCGATGATACTTCGCCTGCTCCCAGAAGCGCGAAGAGTCCGGCGTAAGCACTTCATCTGCCAGCACCACCCCTTGTGGAGTGACGCCGAATTCGAACTTGGTGTCCGCCAGAATCATCCCCTGTTCGGCGAGGTGCCGCGAGGCGCGATCATAGATCATCATGCTGAGATCGCGCAGCAGATCTGCGTAATCCGTTCCGATATGCTCCCGCATCTCATGCATGGAGATGTTAATGTCGTGGCTGCCCGTCTCTGCCTTGGTCGCAGGGGTGAAAAGCGGCTCCGGCAAACGGTCCGACTCCACCAGTCCAGGCAGCAGGGCAGTGCTGCACACGCTGCCCGTCTTTTGATATTCCCTCCACGCCGAGCCCGCCAGGTATCCGCGCACCACGCATTCGACCGGGATCATCTCCGCGCGCCTGACCAGCATGGAGCGATGCCGCAATTGCTCGCGATAATTTTGCAGCGGCGCGGGATACAGGTCCACGTCCGCGGTGATCAGATGATTCGGCACCAGATCGGCCAGAAGAGTGAACCAGAACAGGGAAATCTGGGTCAGAATTTTCCCTTTGCCCGGAATGCCCGTCGCCAGGACATGATCGAAAGCCGAGATACGGTCGGTCGCGATGATCAGGAGATCGTCGCCGACCGCATAAATATCTCGTACTTTGCCGCGGGCGTGAAGTTTGAAATTCGGAAGATCAGTTTTCAGCAGAGATTCCGGCATTCAGATCAGCCTTTCGTCACAATGTTTTTTGAATCTGGTAGCAATCAGACGTTGGGATGCCGCGAATGGGGACCATTGTTGCATAGCAAAATAGATGTGTCATCCCGAGCGAAATCCTTGCGGAGGAAGGATGCAGTCGAGGGACCCGCGTTTCGCCTGCGCTACACCAATTGCAAATCCGCACTAGTTGCGCTCCGGTCAAGGGGGCACATCGATTGAGCCATTTATGCGGAGGCTTTCTCCCGCGAATGGTCTTTGCCCAGGCGTACCGAAACGATCTTCGACACACCCGGCTCCTGCATGGTGACCCCGAAGATGGCGTCTGCGGCCTGCATCATCCGCTTGCTATGGGTGATGACGATGAAATGTGTGCGGTCGCTCATCTTCTCCAGCATATGGGCAAGCCGGCCCACGTTGGACTCGTCGAGCGCGGCATCCACCTCGTCCAGCACGCAGAAGGGACTTGGCTGGTACTGGAAGATGGCCATCAGCAACGAGAGCGCCGTCAAAGCCTTTTCTCCGCCGGAAAGCAGCAGAACATTCTGCAGTTTCTTTCCCGGCGGCGAGGCGATGATGTCGATTCCGCTCTCGTCGGAATTGTCCTGATCGGTCAGCTTCATGAATGCCTGCCCACCGCCAAATAGATGGGCAAACGTGGCCGAGAAGTTTTCATTGATCGCCGTGAAGGCCTCTTCGAATTTGCTGCGCAAAACAGTTTCGATTTCGCGGATACTGCTCTGGGTGTTGTCGATGGAGTCGATCAGGTCTTTGCGCTGGGTCTCGAGGAATTCGTGACGTTCCGCCGCTTCCTTGTACTCGTCGAGCGCCATCATGTTCACCGGCCCCATCGATTCGATCTTTTGCTTGATCGACCGGCAGGCTTCTTCCTCGAGTGCCAGTGGTTCGGACTCCAGCCGGGTCAGCGATTCCTCTGCGCGCAGTTCGTGGGCGCCTACGGACAGCTCTTGCAGGCAGGTTTCTTCCAGATGTGCCAGGTCGGAAGACAGCCGCGCCGCTCGCGTCGCCTCTTCACTGCGCTTATCGCGGAACGCCTCTAGGTCGGCGCGCAACGCCCGCACCTGCTGCTCGACTTCCTGCGCCTGCTGGCGTAGAGTCGCGGTCTGCTGCGCCAGTTCCTCGGCCTGCTTGCGAGCCTCTTCGCGCATTTTTTCGAGTTCCTGGCCGCGAAGCTGGAGCCGTTCCTGCCCTAATACGCGCTGCTTCTGCTCGGCGTCGCCGGAGGCGATCTGCTGTTCCAGCTGCTGCACGCGCTGCCTGAGATCCTGAACCATGCGGTCCAGCCGCTCTGCGGAACTGGCCGCGCCTCGCCGCCGCTCTTCCAGCCCGGCCAGTTCCGCAGAGGATTCCGACAGTTGCTGCTGCGCCGTATCGCGGGCTGTGCGCAGCATTTCGACCGAGCCCTGCGATTCGTTCAATTGCTGCTCAAACTTGACGTGCTCCTGTTCGTGACGCGCGACTTCTTCCCGCCGTTGCGCTACCCACGCGGTTTTTTCCGTCTGCGCCTGTTTGTTACGCTCGGTCTGCAGGGTGGACTCGCCCATGCGCCGTTCCAGACGGTTTACTTCGGCCTCCAGTTGGCGCAGCGCAGCGCCAGTGTTGGCCGACTCCTGCTCCGCCCTGCGCCGTTCCGTGGATTTCATTTCAATCTGCCGCGCCAGTTCCGCCGTCGCATGGGCCAGGTCGGCGGTAGTCATGTCGGCTTTCGCCAGGGCCTCTTCCGTCCGTGCCAGCGCATGCTGCGCGCTGCGCAATTCGCGCTTCAGTACCAGCGGCCCTTCAACGCTCGGCTTGCCGCCGGTTACGGTCACGTTGTGGAAACATTCTCCATTCGGCGCGAGAAAAAATGCCTCCGGGTTCTCGAGCGCAAGGGACCGCGCCGTATCGGAATCCGGCGCAACGTATCCGTGGCGAAGCTTGGGCAGGATCACTTCGAGCGAGCTGCCAAAGCCGTCGAGCACGCGGATGCAATCTTTCAGCCGGATGACTCCATCGCGAGCTTCGCTGAGCGGCTGCACCAGGCCCGGCGCGAAGGAAAACTTCGCCTGCGAATCGTCGGGATGGACGAGAAATGTTGCGCGGCCATCGACATCGGTCTTCAGTACACGCATGCCTTCCCGGGCATCGTTCCAGCTTTTTACGACGATATAGTTCAGCTCATCGCGGAGAAATTCATCGACCACGTTTTCATACTGGCCGGAAACTTCAAGGAAATCCGCCAGCACGCCGACCGGCGCCTGCCCGCCTTCCATGGTGTTGGTCCGCAGCAGCTTGCGAACGGTATCGGTCGAGTAGCTATGCTCGCGGATCAATGCCTCGAGCGAATTGTGCCGTCCCTGCAGGGTCGCCTGCTCGGCTCGAAGCTGATCGGCCTGGCGGCGGGAAGCCGTTTCTTCCATGCGCTGACGTTCCAGTTCGGCGCGTAACTGAGTCAGCTCGGCTTCCGTCGATTGCAGGAATGTGCTGGCCGACTCGAATGTGAGAGAAACTTGTCCCCGTTCTACGCCCAGCTTTTCGAGTTCACTCTGCAGTCCTGCCCGCTCCGTCGCCAACCGGTTGCCCTCGCGCTCGAAGGCCTCCAGGCTGGCTTCGCCCTGGGTGATCTGGTTGCGAACCTGGTTGGCCTGCGCCATCCAGTGCAGCATCTGCCGCCGCGCGGTTTCAATTCTCTGATCGACCGCCGAAAGTTCATCGCTGGCCTTTCGCGCCGCGTCCTGCTGCGATTCCATGTGGCGGCGCGCTTCATCGACAGCCTGCTGCGCCTGCGCCAGAAAAGCCTGCTGCTGGGTGCGTTCGGCATCCACAGAGGTCAGCTGCTGCTGTGTCTGCGCAAGTTCGGCCTGCGCGGCCTGCAACCGAATCGCAAGGTCGGAGGCACGGTCGTGATTCGCCTGCAACTGCGCCAGCGTCCGTTCCAGCTCGACGGAAGCAGCATTGGCGCGGGCCGCGGCATCACGGGCCTGCTGCTCGCAGGTGTAGCCTTCCGCCACGGCGGCCGCACGTTGCTGATCGACCGTTGCGATGGTCTGGCTAAGCTGATCGATCTGCGCCGTCAATTCCGCAATCTCATTTGCCGCCGCCAGCGATGCCGCATCCATCAACGAAAGGCGGGTGGCAATCACAACCCGCAGGCGCTGGTGAAGCTCGTCGCGAAGAGCCCCGTAGCGTTCCGCCTTCGCCGCCTGCCGCTTTAGCGAATTCATCTGCCGCGTCACTTCGTCGAAGATGTCATTGACCCGGGCAAGGTTCTGCTTCGCCTGTTCGAGCCGCAGCTCCGCCAGATGTTTTTTTGTTTTGAAGCGGGTGATCCCGGCGGCTTCTTCGATGATTATCCGGCGGTCGTGGGGCTTGCTGCTCAGCAGCTGGCCGATGCGCTCCTGCTCGATAATGCCGTAGGATTCTGCCCCCAGGCCGGTGCCCATCAGTACATCGTGAATGTCGCGCAACCGGCAGAGTTTTCCGTTCAGCAGATATTCACTGTCCCCGGTGCGGAACAGGCGGCGGGAAATCACAACCTCGCCATCCTGGGCATGGTTGCGCTGGAACTTCCTCCGCCGGACTTTTAACACGACAGCACTCGCGTCCACCGCAACTTCGGCTGGCTCAAAACCCGGGTGCCCCGGAGCCTGCCCTGAGCTTGTCGAAGGGTCTCGCTTCTGAGATGTGGGTTCCGCATCTGCTTCTTCCTCGATGACCTGTCCCGGCTGCAGCTCGGCGATAATTGCCTCCGTTTCCTCAGCGGCCTGCGATCGAACGGCTGCCTCGTCCCAGTCATCCTCGATCGCCACCGGCCCCTCGGAACGGGTGGCGGGCTGGTACACCTCGGGATCGACCAGGACCAGCGTCACCTCGGCCATGCCGGTCGGTTTACGTTCCCGCGTGCCCGCGAAGATGACATCTTCCATCTTGGCGCCGCGCAGGCTCTTGGCCGACTGCTCTCCCAACACCCAGCTGATGGCATCGGAGATGTTCGATTTTCCGCAGCCGTTCGGGCCCACGATGGCGGTGACGCCGTGGCTGTCGAGCGACACTTCCGTACGGTCGCAGAAGCTCTTGAAACCGAGGATGTGAATGCGCTTTAGTTCGAGCAAGCTGGGCTCCTTGTTTCCGGGGTAGACTCCGCCGCCGATGGCTTCACTTTAGCCCGGCAGCGGAGCAGGGTCAACATATCTCGTACTACATATTGTGGATAAGGTGTCCGAAACGCTAGCACTGGGCGTCGGAGGTGAACAGGTCCACTATCTGCTGGAGCAGCGTATCTGCCGGATATTGGTCTGAATAGGCAGCAGAGCCTACTTCTTCAGCGTCGGACGCACCATGACTTCGCTGATAAATGATTGGCCGGGTTGGGTCGCCAGGAGCACTACAATCTCCGCTATATCTTCCGGCGCAATCGCGCCCAGCGGGGACTTCTCCGATGATAAGCCGGAACCGAACTCTGTGCGCACCGAGCCAGGTTCAATAAGAGATACCCGTACCTGATGCTGCCGCAATTCTTCCGCCGCGGAAATCATCATCCCGTTCAGCCCCCACTTGGAACCCGCGTAAGCGGCCGCGTTCGGCACCGGGTTTTTGCTCGCCAGAGAAGAAATGTTGATGATGTGACCGCGCTTTGCCTCGATCATGGCTGGCGCAAATGCCCGCAGCAGCAGGTAAGGCGCCCGCAGATTGATGGCCAGCATGCTGTCCCAGTCCGCCGCAGGCATGGTGTGCAAAGGCCCGTGAAACCAGCCCACGCCGGCATTGTTCACCAGGATGTCGCACCGTCCATGCTGTTTCAGCACGGTTTCGGCGAAGGCCTCGATCTGCGCCGGGTCGGAAAGGTCGCAGGCCAGCGCTTCCGCATCTCCGCCGGCTGCACCGATCTCATCCGCGATCTTCGAAAGCTGCTCGCGATTCCTCGCCGTCAAGATGAGGTGCGCGCCCAGCGAGGCGAGTTTCCTGGCGATGGCAGCTCCGATTCCGCGGCTGGCTCCGGTGATGACGGCAATTTGTCCAGTGACAGGAGATTTTGTTTCCAATGTATTGAACTCAATTCTGTTGCTATGGCAACAGCGTCCTCACCTAAAACGGGGGCTGATTGCTAGCGAAAGATTTGCCAGATCAGCCACATGGTTATCAGCAGTAATACGACAATTCCCAGTACCATCAATGGCACATTGCCGAGTTTTTTGTCAGACGCGTTTCTCATACACCGGTGCTCCCTGTAGGATCGTACACGGCACGATAGCTATTGCATCCTACCGAATCGTAGTGGAATACTCACAACAATAGGAGTTCGGCTTTATAATCCCCATTACCCGCACGAATGTGCCGAAGTCTGCGCATCTCAATTTCCCGGCCAGGCGTTCCGATCATGGCGCCGACGCTGGAGCGCAGGTGCGATTTACTCGAACATGCGTGCCGGACCATCTCAAGTTTATTTGAAGACTCGTTCGCGAGGAGTGACTGATGAAGAAAAAGATTTTGTATGTCACGGTGCTGGCGCTGGCCTGCTCCGCTATGAGTGCCGCTCCTGTGATGCTGGCGCAAAGCTAATTCGAGCACCATCACAATTAAAGATCCTGCCGAGTACAACGCCTACAATTCCGCCATCGGTCAGCCCACCCCGCAGGCCAAGGAGCAGGCCATTGAGTCCTTTCTGCAGCAGTATCCGAACAGCGTAGTCAAGAAACAGATGCTGGAAGTTTTGATGGATGCCTATACGCAGACGGGCAACACCCAGAAGGCGCTCGATACCGCGCGCAAAGTTCTGCAGATGGATCCGACCGATATGCGCGCCCTGGCGCTCAGCGCGTTTGTGTTGAAAACCCAGGCCGCGCAAAAAACCAATCCGGCGGAGGCGCAGCCGCTGCTCGATGAAGCCGCCGCCGACGCGCAGAAGGGCCTGAGTGCGCCCGCTCCGCAAGGGGCGGATTCCACCAACTACGACAAAATGAAAGCAGCGGTCACGCCCCTGTTCGAGGGGGCCATCGCCGCCGACGATCTGGGAAAGAAGGATTACGCGGCCGCCATCAAGGACTTCAAGGCCGAATTGCAGGCGATGCCCGAGCAGCAGACTACAACCGGTCCCGGAATCGAAGATACTTACCAGCTCGGCACCGCTTATACCCAGCAAACTCCACAGGACCTGGTGAATGCGGTCTGGTATCTGGCCCGCGCCGCCGCATATGCTCCCGAGCCGTTCAAGGACGAAATCCAGAAGGCCGCGCAATACTGGTACAAGAAGTATCACGGTGGCACGGATGGCTTCGACCAGGTGCAGGCGCAAGCCAAGGCCTCGCTGAACCCGCCCTCCGGATTTTCCATCACTCCTGCCCCGCCGCCGCCCTCGCCACAACAGTTGGCCCACACCGCCGTTACCACCACGCCAGACCTGAAAACCATGGCCCTTACGGACAAGGAATTCGTGCTGGCCAATGGAACACCGGATGACGCCAGCAAGGTCTGGGACACTATGAAAGGTTTGACCACCAAGGTTCCCGGAAAGGTGGTCGCCGCGACCCCCGACCTCGGTACAGCTGGCCGTGTCAGACGATGCTCAGCAGTCGAACAAGGCGGACTTCACCATCAACATGAAGACTCCGCTGCGGACCCCGCCGACCATCGGTTCCATGGTGAATTACATCGCGACGTTCGACTCTTACACGCAGAACCCGCCGATGATCATCATGAAGGACGGGGAAGCATCCGTGACGGCGAAGCCGCGTGCTGTTCATCGCACCCCTCGCCGCGCTCGGCAGTAGCGATTGCGCCACAAAAAAGAGGGGCATCCATCCGGATGCCCCTCTTTTTTTGCGTTTCTTCGGCTTCCTATTCGCCCAGCATAAAGTGACGGATGGAATGCGCCCGTCCTGTCGCAGCATCGCATTCGATCAGAGCGGCGCACATCCTGGGGTTCTTTTTGGACGCATCGAACTTCGCCGGCATGCCTTTCAAAAACCGGTCGAGCACCTGCTCGACTTCGACCCCGATCACGCTGTCATACGGTCCACTCATGCCGACATCGGTCTGGAACGCGGTGCCATTCGGCAGAATGCGCGCGTCCGCGGTGGGAACATGCGTATGGGTCCCCAGCACTGCGGTCACCCGGCCGTCGAGATACCAGCCCAGCGCGACTTTTTCCGATGTCGCCTCCGCGTGGAAATCAACCAGGATAACTTTGGCGCGCAGCTTTTCAAGAATTGCATCCGCGCAGCGAAACGGATCGTCGCTCGCGGCCATGAACACGCGCCCCTGCAGATTGACGACGGCGTACTCAGTGCCATCGGCGAGCGTGCCTTCATACACTCCGTGGCCTGGCACTCCCGGAACATAGTTTGCAGGCCGCAACAGGCGGCGTGGCCGCTCATGACTGTCCGCCGGAACAGTCTTCATCCAGTCGATAACTTCGCGCTTATCCCAGATGTGGTTTCCCGACGTGAGAACATGCGCGCCCAGATCGAAGAAATCCTCGGCAATCGCCGGCGTCACGCCGAAGCCTCCGGCGGCATTCTCCACGTTTACCACCACCAGGTCGACGGCGTGCGTCTCCACAACGTGATGCAGATGAGCATGAACGATTCTGCGCCCGGCACCGCCAAAGACATCGCCGACAAACAATATTCGCAAGGGGAACCGGCTCCGGGATTCAGTGAATCGTTGAAACCAAGATGGTAGCATTCCAGGCCCCGCGCAGGAACGCCATCCCTCTCGATCGACGTCCAGCCCAGGAATGAAGCCCAGCCCAGGAATTGTGAGTAGTGGCGCAGTTTGATAAAAAAATCTGTCATCCAGAGCGAAGCGGGCCGTGCTTTTCGGCCTGCGAAGTCGAGCGACCTGCGGTTGTTTTTGAAACTTGCTCAAACCGCACCACTAACGAATGATGCGGGGCCTTTATAGAACAGCCCAGTCTGTTCTAGAATCTCCATGGGCGATGGAGTTCGCCTCTTTTCTAAACGCCTCTGGCTGATGACTCCTACCAATTCCTGGGTAGGAGTTTGTCATGGTGCAGAACATCCTTCTGGTTGCACTCGGAGCCATTGTCGGCGGTATCGCTCGTTTTCTAGTCACCCACTACGCACGCGCAGCCTCCCACTCACACGGTTTCCCGTATGGCACGCTGATCGTCAATCTTGTCGGTTGCTTCATTGTGGGGTACGTCCTTACCTGGACAGCTGACCACAGCTATGACCGATGGAGGTTGCTGATGGCGACTGGATTTTGCGGAGCGTTTACCACTTTCTCGGCATTCGCCTATGAAAGCATGGCTTACTGGCACGAAGGAAAAATCGGTCAGTTCCTCCTCAACGTCATGCTGACCAATACGGTATGCATGATCGCCATTCTGCTCGGTATCCGGCTTCATCAGTCAAATTGACCCGACTGAGGTGCGGAGTCAGCCGCCAAAAACTGTGGTATTTTGGGCCACATGGCGACCAATCTGCGATTTTCAACTGGAATTGAAGCCCTTGTTCTCATGGCGACCGAGCCGGACAAGTATCACACCTCGCAGGCTCTGGCGGCGGCTCTCGCGACCAACGCTGTGGTCGTGCGCAGGCTTTTGTCCGCGCTCAGCCATGCCGGGCTCGTGACCAGCGCAAAAGGCCCTTCCGGCGGCTCGCGGCTGGCCCGCAGCCCGAAGCAGATCACCCTGCGAGATATCTATCGCGCGCTCGGCACCGGCGATCTACTCCACCGCAGCAAACATGAATCGGCGGAAACAAAGGATCTCAGAAAGGCGATTCAGAGTGCATTCCGCAAGGCGGAGAAGTGTCTGGAAGGGGAACTCGATTCGACGACGCTGAATCAGCTGATCAAGAGAGCGGGCAAGAAGACCGCGAAAGCTTCCGCCGCGCCTCGCGTGAAAGCCGCTGCCGAGAGTGTTGCGCCTCCTCCATCGGACCAGGGCTAAACACCGAAAGAATGGGGCATAGGCAATCTTCGCGAATCGGTTGTGTATGCTTGCCCTGAGCCGGCATCGCTAGCGGAGAAGCCTGCGAAAAACTTCTATGAATTTGAGCACCGTGCTTTGCCTTGGGCTAGTCCTGCTCCTCGTTTTCGGATTCTGCGTATTGCGCTTGCGGCGCATGGGTGCAGTGCACGCGAATCCAAACAGGCAATGGCGGTTCATTGCCGAGCGGATTCTTCTCTGGCTTGTCATCGTTGCGATTGTGACCGCAAGCCTCAGCACAACACTCAACTTACTTGCCATTCACTATTACCGGGTGCGCTATCGACCTCCGGGACCATTTACATGGTGAATGGATACAGGATGCATCTTTATTGCACAGGCGAGGGATCGCCTACGATTATCCTCGACGCTGGTTTAGGGAACGATTCGCTGATCTGGGCCAGAGTGCAACCTGAATTATCTAAGACAACTCGCGTCTGCTCGTATGATCGCGCTGGGTTCGGATGGAGCGACCCACAGCCCGGTCCGCGCGACGCGAACCACATTGCGGATCAACTCCATGCGCTTCTGATGCAGGTGGGAATCACAGGCCCGCTCGTCCTCATGGGGCATTCGATTGCCGGTATTTACATTCGCTCCTACGCGACCCGCTATCCACAAAATCTGGCCGGTTTCGTCTTCGTGGACGGCAGCACACCTCTGCAGCAGAATCGCTTTCCGGCCCAGATCAAGCGATCCTCTGAAAGCAGCAAATATTTAGGATATGTGGTCCAGTGGGCTTACATCCTTGGCGTACCGCGCATTCTCGGGCAATGTTCGTATTTTCCTCCAGGCTTTGAATCCTATGCCGGATGGTGGAAAGTGGATAACTGCCGTCCATCGCATTTCTATCAAGCGAATCGTGAGTTAAACAGCTTCGAAGATTCAGGTAAAGAAACGGTCCATACTGGCCCATACGGGCATCTGCCGATTCTGATTTTTTCGCACGATCATCTCGGGAGGCTGCCTGCCACGATCTCTAAAAAATCAGCAACGCAGATGGATACAGTTTGGAATCAGATGCAGGAGGAACTGAAAGATTTGTCGACACGGAGTCGGCGAATTATTGCGAAGGGAAGCAGCCACTATATCCAAATCGATCGACCAGATCTGCTGAATGTCAAGGCCAGGGAATTCATCGAACAGATTCGCGGCGATATTCCGCAGCCACTCGACTATGGCTCAACGAAGACGGAATAACGCTGAATCCAGCGTGTTAGTGGCTCCCGACCAGTTCCGGCTGCCGCGCCGACCCGTAACGGGTTTCGACATATTCATCCAGGATTTTGGTGAATTCCTGCACGATGTGATCGCCGCGTAGCGTCAGGAACAGGCGGCCATCCACGTACACCGGAGCCACCGGCTCCTCAAATGTGCCGGGCAGGGAAATGCCAATGTTGGCGTGCTTCGATTCTCCGGGTCCGTTGACGATGCACCCCATCACCGCAAGCTTCAATTCTTCGACCCCTGGGTATTGATCGCGCCATACCGGCATCGACTCGCGGACGTAGCCCTGAATCTGCTGCGCAAGCTCCTGAAAGAACGTGCTGGTGGTGCGGCCGCAGCCGGGGCAGGCGGTCACCTGCGGAGTGAAGCTGCGAATGCCGAGCGACTGCAGAATCTGCTGCGCAGTCAGAACTTCTTCCGTGCGGTCGCCGCCGGGCTTCGGCGTCAGGCTGACGCGGATGGTGTCACCAATGCCGTCGAGCAGCAGCGGCGTCAATCCCGCCGTTGAGGCGACGATGCCCTTCATCCCCATGCCGGCTTCAGTCAGGCCAAGATGCAGCGCATAATCGCAGCGCGCAGCCAGCATCCGGTAGACGTCGATAAGGTCATGCACGCCGCTGACCTTGGCGCTCAGGATGATCTGATCATGGCGCAGACCATAGTGCTCGGCCATCGCGGCCGAGTCCAGCGCGCTGACCAGCATGGCTTCGATCATCACGTCGCGGGCCTCGCGCGGTTTCTCGAGCTTCGCGTTTTCGTCCATCATGCGCGTCAGCAGCGCCTGGTCGAGCGATCCCCAGTTGACGCCGATGCGGACCGGCTTCTGGTTTTCGACCGCGCATTCGATCATGGTGCGGAAGTTCTCGTCGTCCTTGCGCCCGATGGAGCAGTTGCCGGGATTGATGCGGTACTTCGCCAGCGCCCGGGCGCAGTCCGGATATTTTTTCAGCAGCAGATGTCCGTTGTAGTGGAAGTCGCCGACGATGGGGACGTGGACATCCTGCCGGGCGAGCGCTTCGACGATGTGAGGAACCGCCTTCGCTGCGTCGTCGTTATTCACCGTGACCCGGACGACTTCCGACCCGGCGCGATACAGGGCACGCCACCTGCTGCACCGTCGAGGCAATATCGGCGGTGTCGGTATTCGTCATCGATTGCACAACAACCGGGGCATCCGAGCCGACACGAATATTGCCGATCCGAACCGTCGGGGTCTTCCTGCGAATAGTTTCAGGCATAAGCCGATCCGATCTGATTTTAGCATCGCGGGCGGCCACGGACTCCTTATAAGTCCATTGCAGAGCCAGAGCTTTCCTGTTACGTTTACCATGGTTGGGGTCGCCCGGCGGCCACTATGCCGGAACATAGAAGACGAGTGAGTCTGCAATGAAAGAAGCGCAACCGAAGAATAAAACGACATCGATGCCGCGCACCCTTGCCGGCAAGTCTCCAGTCAGTCTGGATCCAGGAAGAAAACAGCGCATCCAGCAGTATGAGGCGGCCGTACGCCTGATGCGGGATGGCAAATATGAAAAGGCCAAAACTGCGCTGGAAACGCTGCTCTCCTCCGGAGCGGGCGATCTGCTGGACCGCGCGCGTGTCCACATGACAGCCTGTCAGCGGCAGCTGGAAAAAAGTCAGGTCAGCTTCAACAGTCTCGAGGAGCAGTACGATTACGCCATTTCGCTGCTGAACACCGGCTATTATGAAGACGCGCGGGAGCACTTCGAAGCCATCCTGAAAAAATATCCATCGGCGGACTATGCCCATTATGGCCTGGCGGTGATGTACAGCCTCACCAGTCGCGCCGAGGATTGTCTGGAGCAGCTGGGCCGCGCCATTGAACTGAACCCCAGGAATCGCATTCAGGCCCGGCTCGATTCCGACTTCCAGGAAATGTTCGACGACCCACGCTTCACAGAGCTTTTGTATCCCGAGGTTTCCTGATTTCTATCCCCCGGATGAATGGTCATTCCGGGCGAAGCTTCCCGCGGCACGAAAGTTAAGGCGGCTTGTGGTTTGCCGGCGAAACACGAGGGATCCTTCGCTTCGCTCAGGATGACAAATCTAGATTGAGGTAGGCGCAGCCATGCCCATGGCAGTTCAGGAACAATCCACTTCCGCGGCACACCACATCCAGGGTTGCCTGCGCGTGGCGGCGATTGGCGGCGGCACCGGACTTTCCACTCTGCTGCGTGGGCTGAAACGGCACACGCGCCAATCCTCGGCGAACACCGCCAACTCTTCCGATGCCGCCGTCGATCCGTCCTGCGCCATATCCGATCTGGCCGCGATCGTGACCGTAACCGATGACGGCGGTTCCAGCGGACGCCTGCGCAAAGACATGAATATGCTGCCGCCCGGAGATTTGCGCAACTGCATGGTCGCGCTTTCAGAAGACGAGCATCTGCTGTCGCGCCTGTTTCAGTACCGCTTCGAGAGCGGCGAGGGACTGGAGGGGCACAGTTTCGGCAATCTGTTCCTCGCGGGTCTTACCGCGGTTACCGGGGACTTCGCGCTCGCCGTCAAGACCTCGTCGCAGATTCTGGCCACACGCGGCCATCTATACCCGGCGACCAATTCCAACGTAACCCTTGCCGCGCTGATGGACGATGGCTCGACCGTTCGCGGAGAGACCAACATTACCGCCAGCAAGCGCCGCATCGTCCGTCTCATGCTGGAGCCGGAAAAAGTTCCGGCTCTGCCCGAGGCCATCGAGGCCATCCTCGGCGCCGACATCGTTACCCTCGGCCCTGGTTCGCTTTACACCAGCCTGGTGACAAATCTGCTTGTGGAAGGAATTGCTGATGCCCTCCTCGCCGCCCAGGGTTTACGCGTCTTCGTCTGCAACCTGATGACGCAGGCCAATGAGAGCGTTCACCTGACCGCCTCGCAGCATATCGAGCGCATCTACGAACACGCCGGCGGCGCCATCTTCGATACCGCTCTGGTCAATATCGCCCCAATCCCTGAATCCGCGCGCGAGCGCTATGCCGCGGAAGGCGCGGAGCAGATCGCCGCCGACATCGAACAGGTGGAGCGCCTCGGCGTACGCTGCATTACCGGGGATTTTCTCCATGCCGAAGGCGTCTTGCGCCATGATTACGAACGCGTCACGGAAGTTCTGCTGGAGCTCGGCCGGGAACGCCGTCAAATCATTTGACAGCCCGCAGCCCGGTCCAGTGCGGACATCCGGTTTACCTCCGCCGGTCAAACGGCAAAAAGATCGAAAATACGGTGCCGCTGCGGCCCGCGGTTTGACGGCTCTTCACCCGAATTTCCCCGCCATGCTTCTGAACAATCCCGGAGCACAGCCATAATCCCAGCCCGGTGCCGACGGAAGCTCTTGTGGTAAAGAATGGCTCAAATATCCGCTTCATGGTTGCGTAGTTCATGCCATGGCCGGAGTCCGCGACGGTAAGCCGCACTCCTTTGCGTCCGGTCTTCCAGTTCGTTGCTTCCTTGGTTCGCACCAGCAGTCGGCCACCGTAGGGCATGGCGTTCATGGCGTTCAGCAGCAGATTCACCAGCACCTGGCGTAGTTCTTCCCGCGCGCCCAGCACAGGAGCTTTCTGTCGATATCGGCGCTGGACCTCGATGCTCGAGGCCGCCATGCGTCCCTCCAATGGAGCAATGGCGGAATCGATGATTTCCGCCACATTGCACTGGACCGGTGCGCTCGGATCATGGTAAAAGCGCAGCGTCTGCACCGCAATGTCGATGACACGCGCCAATTCCTGTTCAGCCATCCTGACGTATTTGCGCTGATCTTCCTTTAGTGAATCGTCCTGCAGCAAATACAGCAGGTTCGTCATCGCTTCCAGCGGATTGTTGATCTCATGGGCCAGCGAAGCCGCCAGCCGGCCGGTTATCGCCAGCTTTTCCGTTTGCAGCAGGGATGCATCGGTCTGTCGAAGCTCGGTGATATCCAGTGCAATCCCGATCAGCCGCGTTGCTTTGCGCTGCCCGGAGAAATCGGAAAAAAAGGCGTGCCCGGTGGCCGCGATCCAGCGGACTTTTCCGTCGGGATACAGTACCCGGTAATCGCTGCCAAATTCGCCGCTACTTTCCGGGTTCAGGCTTTGCTGAATAGCGCGGTCCGTCCGTGCACGATCTTCCGGATGAAGCAGACGCAGAAACGAAGCATAGTTGAAATTGCTGCTCCGGTGGAGGCCGTATATCTCTTTCGTTCGTTTCGAACACTGTATCCTGCCCGTCTCCGGATCGAGATTCCATATTCCAACCGCGCCGGACTCGATCGCCAGGCGGATCTGTTCTTCCTCTTCCTGATTCGACTGCTCCGTAGGGATTTTCTGTGTGATCTCGGTAAAGGTGATCTGCGTTCCATCGCCACCGGTCAGCGGAATGGCCCACGCTTTGACCTCCAGGGCCAGTGTGCGGCTATTCCGGCGTCTCCACGTTCCCTGGCTGCGGAGCCAGCTTTTCTGAGTGATCGAAATCTTCTCCGCTTGTTTTTTCCAGGCTGTAATCCGTTTTCTGCCGATTTCCTCGTTTGTTTCAGAATTTGTCCACCCGAGGATCAACCGTGTAAATGCCTGTTCAGCATCTTCCTGTCCCAGCAGTGCACGGCCGGCAGGATTGATGTGAAGAACTTTGTTCCATTGCAGGATGGCGGTCGGAATCGGAGAAAATTCCAACACAGCACAAAGCTGTTCCAGTGTGATCCCTGGAGAGGATGAGATTTGAGAGCCCCTGAGCATAGTTTTTCAATGGGATGGGGTGTCCCGAAATCCAATGCCGGGATTATACATCTACAAAGAAGGTGCAAAACTACATATGTTTATCGCTTTTGCCGGTGAATGCCGGTTACTTTCGGGCGCAACGACTGGTCAACACGATTTGCAACCATTGCAACAGCAAGACCGAAAAGACCAACGAAACAGGCTGCGGAAAACGCGGTGTCTTTGTCTTTTGGTGGAAGCGCAGGGCTTCAGCCCTGCGAAACAGCAAGCAAATTCAAGGGGCTTCAGCCCCCGGTGTCTTTTCGTCGCGAACATGCGAAATATTTTTCTTTTTTTGCATTCTGCAGGACCCCGAGTTGCGTATATGCAGGTACAGGAGAAATTCCTGGAGGGGCGAAACAGGTGGGAGCATCGCCGGCGTCAATGCGCAGACCATCCGAGCGGGATTTTCGCGATATCGTCGAGGCGCATCAGTCGCGTGTGTACAGCATCGCTTTCCGCATCCTCGGCGATCGTGGACTGGCGGAGGAGGTGGCCCAGGATGTCTTCCTCGCGCTTTATCGCGATCTCGGCACAATCGAGTCAGACGCTCATGTACTCGCCTGGCTGCGCCGCGTTGCCGTCCACCGTGCGTTAGACGCGCACCGGCGGCGGGCCAGCCGGCTCGATTTTGCCGCCGAGGAATTTCATGAGGAGCTGACACGGATTCCGACAGGAGCGGGAAATCGGTTTTCCTCTGCGAACCGCTCGTTCACCGCTGGCCACATTGAGCAACTGGTGACGAGCCTGCCCGCCATGCAGAAGGCGGTGATCCTGCTTCGCTATCAGGAAGACATGCTGCCGGCGGAGATTGCCGCCGCACTTTCCATGCCGGTGGCAACTGTGAAGAGCCATTTGCAACGGGCGCTGAAGCTGCTGAGAAGCAAAACCGAGCGCCAGATGAAGGAGGTCGCCAATGGTCGAGTTTGATGAAAGACATGACCCCGAAGACGAATGGGAACAGTCGCTGCGATCGGCCTTGCGCCCGCATCCGGCGCCGGAGGGTTTCGCGAATCGCGTTCTGGCGCGCTCTCGGGCAGTTGCAGCCCCCCGAACCGCTTGCATTTCGTAAGCGATCTGGATTTCATCCCGTGCTGCGCTGGGCCATTGCCGCCGTCCTGCTGCTGACAGTCGGCGTGGGCGGATTTTTCGCTCCATCAACGGCAGCGGCGCATTGCCGGGGAGCATGCGCGCGATCAGGTCCTGCTCGCATTGCGCATCACCAGCATCACCATTCGCGCCGTGCGGAACCAGGTCGGCAGAGACAATCACACCAATGGACAACAACAGGAGACGCCATGAGCAAATCTATTTTGAAACCATGCACCCGAATCGCCGCATTCGGCTGGATACTTGCCGGCGTGTTGCTGGCGACTGCACCTGCCTTCGCCCAGGACGGACCGTCGGATTTTCCGACGATTCCAGCCGCGCTCGAGAAGCAACTGGCCTCGCGCGCGTCGAATGTGAACGAAGTGACGCTTAACAAAAATATGCTGAACTTCGGCGGCCAGTTCCTGGATTCCAAGAAAAAGGACGATCGTCAGGCGCAGCAACTCATTCATAAACTGGATGGCATCTACGTGCGCGACTATGATTTCGACAAGCCCGGCGCGTATACGAACCAGGACCTCGAAACCATCCGCCGGCAGTTCCTTGGGTCGCAGTGGAAACCGATGGTCCACGTGCGTTCCATAAAAGACGAGAAGAGTACTGACGTCTACGTCAAGATGGTCAACGGCGAGATTCATGGAATGTTCGTGCTCGACGCTGAACCCAAGGAATTGAACCTGGTCTATATCTCCGGGAGCATCGACCCCAAAGAGCTGGGACAGTTAGGTGGCAGCTTCGGAATTCCGAAGGTTAACGCCGACGGCAATTCCGCGAAATCCTCGGCCGGGAGCGCGAAATGAGAACCTCTCTCGGGCTCATGCTTGGATTTGCGCTTCTTTGCTCGACTGGCTGCTCCGCCGCCAATGATCACGACTTCGATTCTGTCGTTGCCGGCGTGGAGCAACGCTACTCGGCGCATGCCCAGCGTGTTCCCGCTGATGGGCTTCATCAGCCTTTGTGCTCGCGCCAAAACGCATGGCGGCGTCAGAGACATGCACATCGCACAATTCGATCACATCGGCAAGCTGGATGCGGAGGATCTCGATTCCATGATGCAGTCGGAACTCGGTGCCGAATGGCAGCCAATGGTGAAGGAACGCAGCCGTATGTCTGAGCTGTCGGAAATTTTCGTCCGCCCGGATGAGGGTTCCGGTCGCTCGATGCAGATGATGATTGCCAATTACAACGATGGTGAACTGAATCTGGTGGGCATGGATATGAATGGATCGGCACTAGCGCAATGGATGCACGACCCGCAGGCGCATGGAGGGCCATTTCATTCAGGCAATCTCTCCCATAGGCAGACGGATTAAAGCGGGTTCCTGGTTATCGAAAGACAAAATAGAGGAATGTGATTCTGAGTCCTTCGGCTTCGCTCAGGCTAAACTCCGCGAAGAATCCAGAGGGATAGAGGAATGTCATTCTGAGCCGAGCGAAGAATCCAGAGAATAGCGGCGGCGCAATTCAAGCGAATTATTCTCTGGATGTTTCACGCCGCTGCGCTTCGTTCAGAACGGTTGTCATCCCGAGCGAAGGCGAGGGACCTGCGGTTTCTCATTTGCATTCGCTCTGCAAAAGTCCTAAGCGACCGTCCGCTTCAACTGGCCGCAGGCGGCGTAAATGTCCCGTCCGCGCGGGCGGCGGATAAAGGCCGGCACGCCGTTGGCGATCAGGTGCTGCTGAAATGCGGCGACATCGTCCGGCGCTGGCATCTCGATAGGGAATCCCAGGGCCGGGATTCCAGACAATCAGATTCACCTTCGCCCGCAATCCGGAGCCGCGCAGCAGGGCGCCCAGCTCCCGCGCATCCTCGCGCCGGTCATTCACGCCTCCGAGCAGCACATATTCAAACGTCATCCGCTCGCGCGGACGCAGCGGAATCGCACGCAGCGCAGCCAGCAGGTCTTCGATGTTCCACTTGCGCGTGACCGGCATGATGCTTTCGCGAATCGTATCGTTGGGCGCGTTCAGGCTGAGCGCCAGCTTCGGCCGCACCTTCTCCGTGGCAAAGCGCTCGATGCCCGGCAGAATGCCCGAGGTGGAAACGGTCATGCGCGACTCTGGAATCCCGACGCCCTCCACCAGCAGATGGACCGCAGCCATGAAATTGTCGTAATTCAGAAACGGCTCGCCCATCCCCATAAAGACCAGGTTGATGCGATCCTTGCCCACGCGAACCCGGTGCCGGTTCAACACCGCAACCACCTGGCCGGCGATTTCCCCGGCACGTCAGATTGCGCTTCATCCCCAGTTTCGCCGTCAGACAAAATTGGCAATTCACCGCGCAGCCGACCTGGCTTGAAACACAGATGGTCGCGCGCCGATAGGATGGCGAATCATCCGTTGAACGTTCTGCTCGCCTCTCTTCAGCTTCTTCTTCGGCGGCTTCCGATCCATCGCCCAGCTCGCCATCGTCGCCGTTCGGCATCCAGACCGTCTCGACAGTCTCGCCATCCGGGCACGCAATCAGATATCGCTCCGTCCCATCGCTGGAAGTGAATGTCTGCACGATCTCGGGCAGGCCGATCGAATAGCCGACTTCGATCAGGCGATTGCGGATGAAATTTGGAAGGGTGGAGATTTCCTCAATGGAAGTAACTCGTTCGCGATAAAGGGCGTGCCAGATCTGCCGGGATCGGTAGATTTCAAACATATTACTCGAACAAATATCTTCAAGTTCATGCAAATAAACGCCAAACAGCGGAGTAGCGGTATTTTTACAGGATCGTAACTCTTTTCGGTCGGATTGTGGAAAACTTGGCATCAAATGTGGATAACCGCTTCGTTCACTGCGGTTTGTACCTCAAGCCGCACGCCCGGCCAGTCTGTGAAAAAATTATATAGAGATGACCACCACGCCCAATCCGCAGGATACTACCCATTTCAGCACCCATGGAAATGCGCCGAATAGCGCTCAACAGCGCAATATTCGCCGCACGGAATTATCCAACGGCCTGATCATTCTTACCGAGCGCATGGAGCATGTCCGCTCCGTATCGATGGGCGTCTGGGTCAAGACCGGTTCGCGCGATGAGCAGCCGGAGATCAACGGCGTCTCCCATTTTGTCGAACACATGGTTTTCAAGGGAACAAAGTCGCGCTCCGCGAAAAGCATTGCGCGCGAGGTGGATGCGATCGGCGGAAACCTTGACGCGTTTACCAGCAAGGAGACGATCTGCTTTAACGTGAAGGTGCTCGATGAGCACGTGCCCAAAGCGCTCGACGTGCTGACGGATCTGGTAATGCATCCCGTGTTTGCCCCGGACGATATCGATCGCGAATGCAAAGTGGTCCTTGAAGAAATCAAGATGGACGAGGACAACCCGGACATGCTGGTGCATGAAATTTTTACACAGAGCTTCTGGAAAGATCATCCGCTGGGCAACCCGATCCTGGGCACGCGCGAAACCGTACGGCGGTTCGATCAGGGAACGCTGTTTGATTTCTATGGCGGCCGCTTTCAGGGCGGCAACATGATTTTTTCCGCCGCCGGAAATCTCGATCACGAGGAGTTTGTCAATCTGGTGGCCGAAAAGCTGGCGCATCTTCCCTCCGCGCCGGCGGCGGACAGCGCGATTGAAGTGATTCCGCCGAGTCGTCCCAAGGTGCATGCGCGCATCGTGTCGAAGCAGAAGAAATCGCTGGAGCAGTTGCAGCTTTGTCTCGGCGTTGCCGGGCCACCGGTCAATGACGAGCAGCGCTATACCGCTTCGCTGCTGAATGCCATTCTCGGCGGCGGCATGAGTTCACGTCTGTTCCAGAATGTGCGCGAGGATCGCGGCCTGGCCTATTCCATTTTCAGCGAACTGAGTTCCTTTCGCGATACCGGCTCCCTCTGCGTCTATGCGGGCAGCTCCGCGCAGAATGCCGAGCAGGTGATCCGGTTGACGGTTGAGGAGTTTCGCCGTCTAAAGGACGAAGCAGTGCCGGAAGAGGAACTGCAGCGTGCCAAGGACCAGCTCAAGGGAAACATCCTGCTGAGTCTTGAAAGCTCTGGAGCGCTGATGTCGAACCTCGCCCGGCAGGAGATGTATTTTCAGCGCTTCGATGCTGTGCCGGAGATTCTGGACCAGATCGGTCAGGTGACCAGCGCCGACCTGATGCAGATGGCGCGGCAGCTGTTCGTGCCGGAGTCGGTTGCGGTGGCGATGCTGGGCAACCTGAACGGGTTGAAGGTCACACGCGACCACCTTGCGTGTTGATGCATTTCGTCTTGCATACTGGTACAGTGGATACATAATATCGGTTGTGATTGGTTTGTTCGTCAAGCGCAGGTGCCAGAAATTTATGGGTATCGTTATAGAAAATCGCCGTAAACGGCATCTTCAGGCTGGCTTCACGCTGATGGAGCTGCTGATCGTCATGTCGGTCATTTTGATCCTGATGGCCGTCGCCATTCCGAACTACATGAACATGCGCAGCCAGGCGAATGAGACCGCCGCCATGGAAGAGCTGCGCACCCTGAACAGCGCGGAAATCCAGTACCAGACGAATTATCCGGGGAATGGCTTCTCCTGCAATCTGTCGCAGCTCGGCGGCGATCCCAAGACGGGAGCGCCGAGTCCGCAGGGCGCGCAGTTAATCCCGGCGGATCTGGCCAGCGGCAACAAGAGCGGGTATGTGTTCAACATCGTGAATTGCACCAAGGTCACCGTCAACAACCAGGATGTGTACACCTCCTTTGAAGTGACGGCGGTGCCACAGGCGGTCGGCAAGACCGGCCATCGCGGGTTCTGCATGGACCAGACCGGAGAAATCAAATCCGATCCGTCCGGCGGCGCGAACTGTACCCAGCCGGTTTCCTGACGTCGATTGGTCCATCGAATGGCTCTGATCACTCAGGAACGGCCCTGAACACTCACGGAAACCTGTTCCAGAAATTAACTGGAATCTTCTGCAGTTTACGAGCGCCGTATACGGTTCGCATCTGGCAGGTGTGCCAATATCCAAAGGTCTTCGCGATCACCCCAATGGAAAGCTTGAGAGGGACGGCAAGGTGCGAAATAAAAGGCTCACACGTCGTGGATTTCTGGGCGCGGCTGCTGGAGCGGGGTTGGGCGGACTCACTTTGCCCGCGTTTCCTCAAACGGTATCCGGCCCGGATGCACGCAGCGGCTGTGCGGAGTTCTGGGAACGGCGAAGCACCTCAAACCAATTGCCGCGTAAGGTAATCATCGGCACAGTGATGCAACCGTTCTGGGGAAACTATCCCGGTCTGGATCAACGCCTGCGGCAGTTGATGGAGATTGTAGATCGATTGCAAGCGCAATCACAGAAGCAATACGGACGCGGATTGGATCTTGTCGTTTTACCGGAGACCTCAATAACCGGGGAAGGTCGATCCACCGGCGAAGTCATGGATTGGGCGTATCCGCTGGAAGGACCTGTGAGGGAAACCTTCGCAGGGAAAGCGGGCCAATACCATTGCTATATCGTGGCCCCTTTGTTTTTGCTTGAGGACAGAGCCACGAAACTCTGCTCCAACGCCGCAGTCCTCTTCGGACGTCGTGGCGAAGTCGCTGGTATTTATCGCAAAGTACATCCGGTGGTTGATTTAGATACCGGATCTATGGAACACGGCGTCGCTCCGGGAAAAGAAGTGCCGGTCTTCACTTGCGATTTTGGCAAGTTGGGAATCCAGATATGCTTCGATATCAACTTCGACTACACCTGGAAAGAATTGGCCCGGAAAGGAGCGGAAATTGTGGCGTGGCCCACTCAATCACCGCAGACCACGACGCCGGCTTGCCGCGCGATGGACCACAATTACTATATTGTTTCCAGCACCTGGCGTAATAACGCTTCCATCTTCAACCCGATCGGCAAGATCATGTCTCAGGTCAAGTGGACCCCAAGTATGGGTTCGGTTGAGAGTGTCGGTGAGAAATCCCTGACCGACAATATCCTTGTGCAGGAAATCGATTTGAGCTACGGCATTCTTGAATGGGGTCCGACACTCGGGAATGGAGAAGCCTTTACCAAAGCTTTTGGCGACAGAGCCGGTTTTCGTTACTACGAAGATGATGACCGAGGAATCTTCTGGTCCAATGATCCACAGACCACGGTTCGCCAGATGTTTCGTAGTCTGAATCAGGTCGAGCAAAGAGAATCAATGGAACTCACCGTCCAGAATTACCGCAAAGCAGGGGTTCCAGGTTACTAAGTGTGGGATTATTGATAATAATCCTTCTATTTTCTCAGGTTGCTGACATTTCCAGACTTACGAACATTTCGATAAGCCGACGTGCCCGTCGGCAGGCCATGTTTGTAGTGGCTGCCGGAGGGTTTCTGTCCGTCTCTAGCGCGCGATGCGCAAGCGCGGCCGCCGGCCCGATCGTGCACGCAATTGCCGCCAGAGTGGACGCGCACTATAACCATCTGCGCAGTCTTCGCGTCCAATTCACAGAGACTTATCAGGGCATGGGAATGACGCGGACCGAGAGCGGCACACTGCTTCTGGCCAAGCCAGGCCGGATGAAGTGGAGCTATACGCAGCCGGCGGGCAAAATTTTTGTGATCGACGGAAAGTACGGTTATTCCTATACGCCCGGAGATGCGCAGGCGGAGCGTTACCCGGCAAAGCAGCTGGAGGATTTCCGTTCGCCGCTGCGCTTTCTACTGGGCCATGCGCAGATTGAAAAAGAATTGACCGGCCTGACGATGACTCCGGATGGCGCTGACTACCGCTTGCAGGGAGTTCCGAAAGGAATGGAGCGCCGCATATCGGAAGTAGACCTGGCGGTAACCGCCGGGGGAACCATCAAGGCTATCAAGTGGAAGGAAGTCGATGGCGCAACCACAGAGTTCCGCCTGGCAGACGAGCAGCCGAATCCGCCGATGCCGCCGGATACGTTCTCCTTCCAGCCCCCGTTGGGCGTGGTGGTGGTTCGCGGCCTGGCTCCGATGTGACGCGCCCTTCTCGAGCAAATGCAGTTGCGATGGACAGTCGATTGATTGAATTGCGGCAGGCAAGATTCTTTTATATTGTGGGGGCCGTGGCTTGCGTCCTCCTGATTTCCAGGACAATGTTGGCGCAGTCTCAGTGGAGATTTCAGGCGAGTGGCACGACCGCCAGCCTGCGAGGAGTTCATGCGGTGAGCGGACAGATTGCATGGGCCAGCGGTACGAAAGGAACTATCCTGCGTACGGTGGACGGCGGCCTGCACTGGCAAACCTGCAGCGTACCGGACGGCGCGGCCACGCTGGATTTTCGTAGTGTGTGGGCCTGGGATGCGGATCATGCGATGGTGATGTCGAGCGGGCCGGGCGAGCAGTCGCGGCTCTACTCGACGCATGACGGTTGCCGAAGCTGGCGGCTGATCTTCACCAATCCCGACGCGGATGGATTCTGGGACGCGCTGCAGTTTGATGGGGTGCGCTTTGGCGCAATTTTGGGTGATCCGGTGCACGGCAGCTTTACTCTGTTCGCGACCTACGATGGTGGCTCGCATTGGACACGGCAGCTCAGTCCATGCCTGCGGGCCGTGGAGCCGCAACAGGGAGCATTCGCCGCCAGCAATCAAGCGCTGGCCGTGCTCCCGATCGAAGATGCGAATTCGCCCCCCGGACCGGCGGCAGATCATCAAGTATGGTTCGGCGCCAGCGGCGGATGGCTGTATGGACTGCAACTTACTCCGCTGCAGATGATTGCCGCAGCGGATCCGGGATGCACGCATGCACGCGTACTGATGGACAGCCGCGGACAGACGAATGCTGCCGCGGCGGGAGTTTTTGCAATTGCATTTCGCGGCAGCACGAGCGCCGTGGCGGTCGGTGGAGATTTCACCAAGCCGCATGAAGGAGCCGACAGCGCAGCGTATACGACGGACGGCGTTCACTGGCAGCCGGCGCTTCGGGGCCCGGCCGGATACCGCTCCGCCGTCGCCTGGAACGCGGGCGATACCAGTTGGATCGCCGTAGGGCCGAGCGGAAGCGATACTCTCCCGGGACGGCGGAAAGACCTGGCAGCCGCTCGATAATGAAAGCTGGAATGCGCTCAGCCTGCCCTTTGCCGTGGGGCCGGACGGACGCGTGGGAAGGCTGCTATCGTGGGGGCAGCTACGTACGGAAACCAGGGTGCCGTCGACGGGTACCCACCGCAGTACAAGAACTGAAGAAGCGCAGGGGAACTGAAATTGGCTGAATACCTGGTCAAAATCGCGGATGAGCGTGGACATGTGCAGGAGAACGTCCACTTTGCGAACTCCGCGGAGGAACTTCGCCAGCGGTTTGCGCAGGCGGGCCAATACGTCTATTGGGTCAAGCCCAAAGGACTGGCCGCCAGAGGGGGCACGGCGAAGCGCGTCAAGCTGGAGCCATTCCTCATTTTCAATCAGCAGTTTCTTACCCTGATCCGCGCCGGCCTGCCCATTCTTTCGTCCGTCGATCTGCTGGCCAAGCGGCAGAAGGCTCCCACATTGCGAGCGCAGCTGGAGGATGTGGCGATTCGAGTGCGCACCGGACAGTCGCTTTCGGCGGCTTTTGAAGCGCAAGGTGGATTTCCTGTCATCTATACCACTTCGCTGCTGGCCGGGGAGCGCTCGGGCAATCTGGAAGAGGTCCTGAGCCGGTATCTGGCGTTTCAGCGTATTGCGCTTACCTTTCGCAAGAAGCTGATTGCGTCGTTGTTCTATCCGGTTCTGCTGGTGGTGATGGTCACCGGCCTGTTCATCTTTCTCATCAGCTTCGTGGTGCCGCGATTTGCGGCTTTGTATGACCAGATTGGGACCAAGCTGCCCGCCATTACGGTTTTCATGCTGGACATGGGCAAGGATTTCCAGTCGTATCTACCCTATGGCTTGGTCGCGTTAGCCGCCCTGGCGTATGGCGCATTTCGCTGGAGCAGGACCGACGGCGGCGCGAACCGCATCGACCGCGTCCGCATTGCAACGCCCATCTTCGGCAGCATCTGGGTCAAATATCAGGTGGCGCTGTTCTCGCGCACGCTGTCCACCCTGCTCTCGGGCGGCCTGCCGCTGGTGCCCTCGCTTGAAACCGCGGCCAGCTCCATCGGCAGCCGCCAGTTGAGCCGGGCGGTCACGCGGTCGGTAGCCAGCGTGCGGGAAGGCAAGGGGCTTGCCAGCAGCTTGAAAAATACGAAGATATTTCCCGAGCTGTCGATTGAGATGATTGAGGTCGGCGAGGCGACGGGCGCTCTGCCGGGAATGCTGAATTCCGTGGCGGAGTTTTTTGAGGAAGACGTGCAGACCGCGCTGACCGCGGCCCTGTCCCTGATCGAGCCGGCAATTCTGATCGTGATGGGCGGACTTGTTGTAACAATTTTGATCGCGCTGTATCTGCCCATTTTCAGCCTGGGCGCAGCCGGCGCGATGCAGCACTAGAAAGGGTTTTCTGATGGCGGATATGGCAGTAATCCCCAACGTACGATCGTCCGGCACGGACGAGACTGCGCACGCCAAGATGATGGCGGCGCGCTACCGGTGCGAGTTTGTCGATCTGAAAAACTTCCGCATCCAGCATGAGCTGTTTCGCAGCGTGCCGGTCGACATCATGTTCCGCTACAACTTTGTTCCGCTGGAGCAGCTGGAAAACAAGCTGGTGATTGCCGTCAGCGACCCCAGCCGGCTGATGGTGATGGATGAAATCGCGGGCCTGCTGGGGCAGCGGATTTCCGTTCGCGTCGCCACGCTCAGCCAGATCACCGATCTGCTGAAAAAGACGGAGCAATCGCAGCGTGTGCTGGACGAAGCGACCGAGGGCCTGACCTTCGACGTGCTCTCGTCGGAGGACAACCAGGACGAGAATCTTTCGATCGAAAAGCTGACGTCGGAAGAAGACATCAGCCCCATCATTCGGCTGGTGGATACCATGGTTTTCACCGCGCTGGAGCGGCGGGCCAGCGATATTCATCTGGAAACATTCGACGACTGTCTGATGGTGAAGTACCGCATCGACGGCGTGCTGCAGCAGGCCATGGCGCCGATTGCGCGCGAGCATCACCAGACAATTCTTTCCCGCATCAAGGTCATGAGCGAGCTCGACATTGCCGAGCGGCGCGTTCCCCAGGACGGCCGCTTCCGCGTCCGCTATAAAGGCCGCCTGATCGATTTCCGCGTCTCGATCATGCCCACAGTACATGGCGAAAATGCCGTGCTCCGCGTGCTCGATAAAGAATCGATGAGCGAGACCTTCCGGTCGCTGACGCTTGATGTCGTCGGCTTCGCGGAAAACGATCTTCGCCGCTTCCGCCGCTATATTCGCGAGCCTTATGGAATGGTGCTGGTGACTGGGCCGACCGGTTCCGGCAAAACGACGACCCTTTATGCCGCGCTGAACGAAATCAAGAGCGATGAAGACAAGATCATCACCATTGAAGACCCGGTGGAATATCAGATTCGCGGCATCACGCAGATTCCCGTCAACGAGAAAAAAGGGCTGACCTTCGCCCGCGGCCTGCGCTCGATTCTGCGCCACGATCCGGACAAGATTCTGGTGGGAGAAATCCGCGACCAGGAGACGGCGCAGATCGCCATCAACTCCGCGCTGACCGGGCACCTGGTCTTCACCACCGTCCACGCCAACAACGTCGTCGATGTACTGGGCCGTTTTCTCAACATGGGCGTCGAGCCGTACAACTTTGTTTCCGCGCTCAACTGCATCCTGGCGCAGCGGCTGGTCCGCATGATCTGCGAGGACTGCAAGCGCCCGGTCAAATACGATCGCGAAACACTGGAGCTGAGCGGTCTCGACCTGCGCGAATGGTCGGACTTCCCCTTTCAGGAGGGCGCGGGCTGTATCGAGTGTGGCGGCACCGGCTATAAAGGCCGAACCGCCATTCACGAACTGCTGGAGTTGAACGACCGCATTCGCGAAATTATTCTGGAAAAAAGGCCGAGTTCTGAAGTCCGCAAGGCAGCAAAGAACGAGGGTATGTCGTTTCTGCGCGAATCGGCGCTCGCAGCGCATTCGCCTGGGCCTGACCACGTTAAAAGAAATCAACAAAGTTACCTTCATCGAGGCTTCACGGTAAGCTAATCAGACATGCGTCTTTTTCCATCCTCACTGCACACGGCAGTGCGCCCGCGGCTGGCATGCGAAATTGCGCCGGATGGAATTCTTGCGGCTGGCTCTCCCAGCATGGAGTCTCCGCTGGATGCGGCTGCCTACGCTCCGCTGCGGGGCTCACTCTCCGCCGGGCTGGTCTCGCCTGTTTTCAACGACCGGGCTGCGGTTGCCGCGGCTTTGAAAAGCGCGCTCGATTCGGTCAGCCCGAATGGTCGCGACTGGACGTTGATTCTGCCCGACGCATGCACGCGCGTGCTGCTGCTGGACTTCGATACGCTGCCGGCCAAGCCGCAGGAGATTCTGCCGCTGGTGCGCTTTCGGCTGCGCCGCATGATTCCGTTCGACGCGGATACGGCGGCGGTATCGTTTCAACTGTTGAATGCACCCAACTGGCGCCGGCAAAGAGGGACCCATCCAGGTCATCGCCGCGGCCATGCCCGCCGAAGTGCGAGACGAGATTGAATCGCTGATGCGCGAAAACGAACGCGAGCCCGGCACCTTGCTGCCTGCCACCCTGGCGGCGCTGGCGGCGGTGCCGGAAACCGGTTCGCATCTGCTGGTGCATACCGGCAAGGACTCGATTACCACCGCGATCACACGCAATGGCGAACTGCTGCTCTATCGCAGAACCGAGCACTCCGACGGCCGAGCCGGGCGAGATGGCGCAAGCCGTGCTGGTCGCCGCCGCGTATTACGAAGACACACTGCATGCGCCGCTGGAAGAGGTCTGGGTGGCAGGATTCGAAACCCCGGAGGTCCTGCGGCTGCATCTCGAAGTCGATGGAGCGTGGCAGATTCCGCTGCGCAGCCTGATCACCTCCGAGGCATTTTCCGCCGGCGCCGTGCCCAGCCAGGTTGCGCGCCAGTCGCTATACCAGCGTTGTGGGGGCGCTGCGCGGCTAATGCGGATTACACTCAATCTCGCGTCCCGCCCGTTTTTTGAGCTGCACCCTCTGCTTGTCCGCCTGCGCGTATTGGCGGCGGCGCTGGTGGTACTGGCGGTCGTGCTGTTTTTCCTGTTACAAAGAGCGGAATATAAGGCGCAGCAGGCGGCGGCAGCCGTCCACGGCTGGACCACGGCAACCGGGAATCTGCAGCAGGAGTGGCAGCGCGACCAGGCGCTGATGCGGGAGCCGACCAACGCCGCCACCCTCGAACGGTCGCAGTTTCTGAACGGGCAATTCAGCCGCAAGTCTTTCTCCTGGACCACGGCGCTGATGGATCTGGAGCTGGTTCTGCCGCAGGGCGTACAGGTGATGAGCATCGATCCGCGGATGACCAAGGACGGCCGTGTCCAGGTCCGCCTGCGCGTCAGCGGTCCGCGCGACAAGGCCGTGCAGCTGGTGTCGAACCTGGAGAAATCGCCTCATTTCCTCAATCCGCAGGTGTCGGGCGAAACCGCCGAGATACAGGGCGAGAACCGGGCTGGATTCCGGCCGACGATGTCCGCATCGACAGACGTCAACATGACCATTCTCGCCGAGTTCAATGCGGGCGATCTGGCCTCGACGGATGTGAAGGCGGAAGAAAAGAAATCCGGAACCCACGCCACGCGCGGGGTTCGAATCGAGCAGCGCCGCTCCAGCTGCGGCCGACGGAAAGTCTCCACGGAATGCGCGACAGAGCCGCCCTGCATCGCGCCGCACGCTGCCGGGGGTGCGCGATGAAGCCCGCGTCAAATTGGACGAATGTCCGCATCACTGCGCGCCACTGGCATTATGCCGTGGTTGCGCTGCTGTGTCTGGTGAATCTTGTACTGGCCGTGCAGCTGGTGTACGCGTGGCGGAGCGCCCAGGCGGGAAATGCGGAGAACCTGGCGCAGCGCCAAACCGAATTCAAGGCGATGCAGTTGAAAACCCGGCCACTGCGGGGATTGGACAAAAAGATCGAGCAGGCGCAGGTGGATGAACAGGCGTTCTATGACAAGCGGTTTCCGGCAACCTACTCCGCTGTGCTCACGGAGCTGGGGAAGCTCGCCGTCCAGAACAATGTGCTATTGGCGAATGAGCAATACGCGCAAGGCAAACTCGACCAGGGTGTTTATGAAATTCGCATGGACGCGAACCTAACCGGCGATTACGCGCCCATCGTGCGCTTCATCAACGGCCTGGAGCGCGACAAGATTTTCTTCCTGATTGATGGGATTGCACTGAGCGGACAGCAGAACGGAATTGTAAGCCTGCGCATGCGGCTGAGCACCTATCTGCGCGCTCCCGTTGACGCCGCCGGCAGCCCAACTGCTGCCGACAACACCAGCAGCATGGCAGCCGACAACGCTTCCAGCCACGGAGCAACCATAGCGCCATGGCATTCCGTCTCGGTACCGAAGACAAAAAGAAGCGCCTGATCGCGATGGTCCTGGTGTCGCTGGCGCTTACGCTGATTGCCCATACCGTGTGGCAGCTGGCCAGCGGACCATCCTCCGCCCCGCCACCGGCAACCGGGACCAGCCTTCCCGCTCCGGCTCCGGCGGCCGGGGCGCGAAATGCGGGAGCGGCCGGTCATGCCGCGCAGCACCTGGAAAGTGCCTCCGCGCTCGATCCGACTCTTCATCCCGAGCGGATGGCGCTGGCCGAAAACACAAAATATACGGGTACCAGCCGCAATATTTTCTCGAAGGATTCTCTGCCGCCGGCCGCCACCGCCGCTATCGAAAAACCGCTTGGCTCGGTCCGCACCGGCGGACCCGCTGGCCCCGCCGGCCCTCCTCCTCCGCCTCCGATCGATCTGAAGTTTTACGGTTTCGCCACCGAGACAAATGGCCAGAAGCTGATCTTCCTCCTGCATGGAGAAGACCTGTTTATCGCCGGGTCCCGGAGACATCGTGGATGGCCGATACAAGGTGCTTCAGATCAATCCGACCTCCGTGCTGATCGAGGATCTCTCCTACAACAACACACAGACGCTACCTCTGCAGACCACGTAGAGGGCCGAAGTTCTTTCTAGCGTAGTGAGTCGCTGGTTCGCTAAATAAAGCTGTCATCCCGACCGGAGCGCAGCGGAGTGAGGGACCTGCGTTTTCTTTCCAGTCCCGTAGAGCACCCGCATCGCCTACCCAACCTGCCGCAAATCCGGTGCAAAAAACCGGGCCGTTTCACTGGCCCATCGCCTCCCGGCCCGGTATACTGAAGAAGTGACGGAAATCGCCCAGAACTCCCGCGCTAAACCCTCGGTACTGCTGTCGATTCCGACCGGCGGATTCTGCTCCTGAAACCCCGCGGTTTCTGTGCCGGCGTGGTGCGGGCGATCGATGTCGTCCAGATTGCTTTGGAGACGTTCGGCGCGCCAATTTATGTGCGCCGCGAAATCGTTCATAATCGCTTTGTCGTCAACGATCTGGCGGCCAAGGGCGCAATCTTCGTCCATGACATCGATGAAGTCCCGGAAGGCGCGCGCGTCATTTACAGCGCCCACGGCGTCTCCCCGGCGGTCCGGGAGAAGAGCAAGCAGCGCAAGCTGAAGGTTATCGACGCCACCTGCCCGCTGGTGACCAAGGTGCATGTCGAGGCGGTCAAGTTCGCTCGTCAGGGATACTCGCTGGTGCTGATCGGTCATCGCGATCACGATGAGATTGAAGGCACCCTGGGCGAAGCGCCGGAAGAAACCCAGGTAGTCTCGACGGTGGAAGAAGTGGCGGCGCTGCAGGTGCCGAATCCCGAGCGCGTAGCCTACCTGACCCAGACCACCCTGAGCCTGGACGAAGCGCGCGATATCATTCACGCGCTGAAGGCGAAATTCCCCGGCATCGTCGGGCCGCATTCGCAGGACATCTGCTATGCCACGGAAAATCGCCAGGTGGCGGTGAAAAATGTGGCGCACCAGGCCGACCTGGTGCTGGTTGTCGGATCGAATAACAGCTCGAATTCCAATCGCCTGGTGGAAGTCTCTCGCAATCTGGATACGATTGCATACCTGATCGACGATTCCGAAAAGATTCGCCCGGAATGGCTGGAGAATGCGAAGACCGTCGCCGTAACCGCGGGCGCCTCGGCGCCGGAGGTTCTGGTGCAGGACGTCATCAATTATCTGCAGCGGAAATGGCTTTGGAGCCGTCGAAGAAGTAGAGGTTATGCCGGAGAATGTACGTTTCGGCCTGCCGCCGGAGATTGTGCGGGCAATTGCGGTGGCTCCGGCACAGGGCGCGACGGCGACTCCATAGTTGCCGTGCAGAGATTCTGAAGCCCACTGGCAGTTATTTCCGCGATCCTGCCGCTTTCCCGGATCAATTCTGTTGTTCGGTCCGGCATCTTATAAGATGAATGAGATTCTGTACCGGTCGATGAACCCATTTCTGCCAGGCCAACAATCCGTCGCGCAAGCCGCTGCACTCCACGGCAGCGGTCCGATTCGGCAGGCTGGATGCCAGCCTGGATCACGTCGCCCACGCGATCGACACGTCCTGCGAATTCCTGCTCTCCCGCCAGCATCCACAGGGCTACTGGTGCGGGGAACTGGAAGCCGATACGACGCTTGAATCCGATTACATTACGCTGCATACGCTGCTGGGCACCGGCGATCCGCCCCGGATGCAGCGGGCCATTCAGGAAATTCTGCGGCACCAGAAAGAAGACGGCGGCTGGCCCATTTATCGCGGCGGTCCCTCGAACATCAGCGCCACGGTGAAGGCATATTTCGCTTTAAAGCTGATGGGCTGGTCGGCGGATCATCCCGTGCTCGTCGAAAGCGCGGGAGTGGGCGCTGGCCCATGGCGGCGCAACCGAGGTCAATACCTATACCAAGCTGTATCTATGCTTCTTCGGGCAGTATGACTACAACGCTGTCCCTGCCATCCCGCCCGAAATCGTGCTGTTTCCGAAGTGGTTCTACTTCAATATCTATGAAATTTCCTCCTGGTCGCGAGCGATTTTAGTTCCGCTGTCGATTGCCTACGCGAAAAAGCCCTACAAAAAGATTCCGCATGAGCAGGGCATCGATGAGCTGTTCGTCGGCGGCCGCGAAAATGCCAACCTGCATCTGCGGTGGGAGAAGAAGGTCTTCAGCTGGCGCAATTTCTTCCTCTTCTTCGACCGGATGATGCACTGGTGCGAGCGCATCCACGTGCGGCCGCTGCGCGCCATCGCGCTGAAGCAGGCGGAGAGGTGGATTCTTGAGCGGATGGAAATGTCCGATGGCCTGGGCGCCATCTATCCCGAGCATGTTGAATTCCATCATCGCGCTGCGCTGCCAGGGCTATTCGCTCGATGACCCGCAGGTGATCCGCGCGCTGGATGAATTTGAAAAGCTGGGCATTGAAGAGCCGGGCGTCCCGGGCGAGAGGGAGCCGGCGTTCCGCATGCAACCCTGCATGTCGCCGGTTTGGGATACGGCCTACGCGGTATTTGCGCTGGGCGAGGCCGGTATCCCGAAAGACGATCCGCGGCTGCTGAAGGCCGCCGACTGGATTCTGTCGAAGGAAGTACGGCATAAAGGGCGACTGGGCGGCGAAGGTTCGCAACGTCGAACCGGGCGGCTGGTACTTCGAATTCAACAATGAGTTTTATCCCGATGTGGACGATTCCGCCCAGGTGCTGCTGGCCTTGAACAAGGTGGAGAATCCGCGCGAGCGCTATCAATACGACGTTTCCCAGCGTGCGCTCAACTGGATATGGGCGATGCAATGCAAGAACGGCGGCTGGGCCAGCTTCGACAAAGACAACACCAAGATGATCTTCCAGCACATTCCCTTTGCCGATCACAATGCGATGCTCGATCCGCCGACGGTCGATATCACCGGACGGATTCTGGAGATGCTGGCCAGCTACGGGGTAACCGGCGAAGACCCGCGGGTGAAGAAGGCGATTCGCTTCATCTATAGCGAGCAGGAGCCGGACGGAAGCTGGTTCGGGCGCTGGGGCGTCAATTACATCTACGGCACATTTCTGGTCCTGCGCGGACTGGAAGCGATGGGCGTGTGGAATCATGAGCCGCAGATTCAGCAGGCTGCGGAGTGGATTCGCATGGTGCAGAACGCCGACGGCGGCTGGGGCGAGAGCTGCGCCAGCTATGACGATCCCGCCCTGCGCGGCATCGGTCCCAGCACCGCCTCGCAGACCGCCTGGGCGATTCTTGGTCTGCTGGCCGCCGGCGATAATCGCAGCGATTCTGTAGCAAAAGGTATACGCTGGTTGCTGGAGCAGCAACAATCCGATGGTTCCTGGAACGAGGACGAATACACGGGAACGGGTTTTCCCCGGGTGTTTTATCTTTCGTACCACATGTATCGGAATTACTTTCCCCTGCTGGCGCTGACCACCTATCGGCGCGCCATGCAGGCGGAAGCGGTTGGAACTTAAGGCAGCCGAACGGAATCGAATAGTTTGTAAGCGCGGGTTGTACGAGCGCGCACAACGGAGGAAAATCTCGATGGCAGTGCCAATCTCCCAGATGTGGACGGTAGCGACCTATGTGCTGCGCCAGCGATGGAGCGGCCGCAAGCGCTACCCCTTGGTGTTGATGCTGGAGCCCCTGTTCCGCTGCAACCTGGCATGCGCCGGCTGCGGAAAAATCCAGTATCCCGCACACATCCTGAAGAAGGAACTTAGTCCGGAGGAGTGCTTCCGCGCAGTCGACGAGTGCGGCACGCCCATGGTCTCGATCCCTGGCGGCGAACCGTTGATGCACCCGAAAATCGGCGAGATCGTCGCCGGCCTGGTCGAGCGCAAGAAGTACATCTACCTGTGCACGAACGCACTGCTGCTGAAAGAGAAGCTGCACTTATTCAAGCCCAGCAAGTATCTGTCTTTTTCCGTCCACATGGACGGCCAGCGCGAGCACCACGATTTCTCCGTCTGCCGCGAAGGCGGCTACGAGGCGGCCGCGGAAGGAATCCGCGAGGCTGTCAGCCGCGGCTTCCGCGTAACCACCAACACCACCCTGTTCGATGGCGCCGATCCGAACAGCGTCCGCTCCTTCTTCGACGAGATGATGGAAATCGGGGTTGAGTCCATGATGGTCGCGCCCGGATATACCTACGAAAAAGCTCCGGATCAGAAGCATTTTCTCGGCCGCGCCCGTTCCCGCCGGCTGTTCCGCGCCATCCTGTCGAACCGTAAAAAGAGCTGGCGCTTCAACGCATCGCCCATGTATATGGAATTTCTGATGGGCAAGCGCGACTTTACCTGCACCCCGTGGGGCATGCCGACGTACAACATCTTCGGCTGGCAGAAGCCCTGCTATCTGCTGCAGGATGGCTATGCTGACAGCTTTGCCGAACTGATCGAAGCAACCGAGTGGTCGAATTATGGCACGGAGTCCGGCAATCCGAAATGCGCCAACTGCATGGTCCATTCCGGCTATGAAGCCTCCGGCGTGAATTACACCTTCGGCTCGCTCAAAGGGTTGTGGGCCACCGCCAAGGCGACCTTCACGCTCTATCCGGATGGCGGCGCGCGCGATCTTCTGAATCGGCCGGTGAATCCTGTCCACGCCAAGAATCCGCTGATTCAGATCAATGCTTCGCCAGTCGCCTCCGTCAATTCCATGGAGGAGACGCACGCATGACGGAAGCGCATCACGAGTCCCGCCGAAAACCCGGATGCCATGGAGATTGCGCCGGGGACGGAGCGGGCAATGCTCGAAGGCTGGATTCCGCCGCTCGCAACCGAACAGGAGATTCGAGAAGCTCTGGAGCAGGCCTTCGATTATCGCGGCGATGTCACCATCACCCTCAAGACCGGTGTGCGGATCGAAGGCTACATCTTCGACCGCCGTCCCGCGCCGGAGCTGTACCGTTCCGTGGTGCGAGTGCTGCCGAAGGACACGGCGGAACGCGTCTCGGTTCCGTATTCAGAAATCGCCCGGCTGGTTTTCACGGGACGCGATACCGCGGCCGGCAAAAGCTGGGAAGCCTGGGTGCGGAAATACTGGGAAAAGAAAGCGGCCGGCGAGAAAAACATCGGCATCCACGCCGAAACGCTCGATTAGAGTTCTCCGCAATCCAATACATCTAAGGATTGTCATCCCGAGCGAAGTCGTTGCATAGCAACGACGCAGTCGAGGGACCTGCGTTTCGCCTTGCACTCTGCCGACGATAAACTTCAATAACCTCGTATGCGCGTCTTCCTTACCGGAGCAACGGGTTTTGTCGGCAGTCATGTCGCCCAGGCGCTGCACGCCGCGGGCGCGGACCTGCGTTTGCTCACCCGAAAAACCAGCCGCACGGAACATCTGCTTGCCCTCAACGCCGATCTTGTCATTGGCGATCTGCGGGATGCGGAGAGCCTTCGAAATGCGCTGTCGGGCTGCGATGCGCTCATCCATGTTGCCGCGGATTACCGCCTCTGGGTCCGCGATCCTGAGGCGATGTATGCGGCCAATGTCGAGGGAACGCGGAAGCTGCTGCAACTGGCCCGCGACACAGGGATCAGCCGCGTCGTCTATACATCGAGCGTGGCCACCATGGGCTTTCGCTCCGACGGCACCATCGTCGATGAGGACACGCCGGTTTCGCTGGCCGATATGATAGGCCACTATAAGCGCTCGAAATTTCTGGCCGAACAGCAAGCCATCGAAGCGGCGAAAATGGGGCAGCACGTCATCATCCTGAACCCGACCACGCCGATTGGCGCGAACGACGCCAAGCCCACGCCGACCGGCCGCATCGTAGTCGATTTCCTCAACGGAAACTTTCCCGCCTACGTCGATACAGGCTTGAATTTCGTCGATGTCGAGGACGTGGCCGCCATCCATGTCGCCGCGCTCGAACGAGGCACGCCCGGCGAGCGCTATATCCTCGGCGGAGAAAATCTGACGCTGAAGCAATTTCTGGATCGCATGGCCGCGATGACCGGTCTGCCTTCGCCGAAGATGCAGGTGCCGCATTCCGTCGCCACGGCATTTGCGTATTTTGATGAATGGTTTACCGGCCGGGTAAAGGGACGTGAGCCGCGCGCCACCGTGGAAGCAGTGCGGATGGGCCGGAAAAAGATGTTCGCCAGTTCCGCCAAAGCGGAACGCGAGCTCGGCTATCACCCGCGCACCATCGATGCCGCACTGAAGGCCGCGGTGAATTGGTTTCGAACCAACGGGTATGCGGGTAGCCGATGAAGGCCCGCATCGCCATCGTGGCCGCGCTGCCGCGGGAAATCGCGCCCCTGGTCCGGGATTGGCCGGTGCGCGTGAGCTCGCACCGCGATGGCACTATGATCTGCGAGTGCGATCAAGCGATTGCCGTCTGCGCCGGCATGGGCCGCGAGCGCGTGGAACATGCGCTGGCATTGGCTGCGGGGCAGGGTCCGCTCGCACTCAATTATCTCCATAGGATATGCGGGTGCGCTGCATTCCGGCATTGCGAGAAATACGATGTATTGGCCGGCCACGGTCATCGACGCCAGTAGTGGAAATCGCTACGAATGCGAACATGGAAGCGGCATACTGGTGACAGCCGACAATGTTGTGGGACGCGAGGAGAAGCCGCAGATGGCGGAGCGCTGGAAGGCCGATCTGGTCGACATGGAGGCGGCGGCTGTAGCCCGGCTGGCGGCAGAACGCGGCCTGCCGTTTCGCGCCCTGAAAGTTGTCAGCGATGAGAGCGGCGAGGCGCTGCTGGACTTTCATCGCTTTATCGACTCTAATGGCGGATTCAGGGAGACAGCCTTTGCCGGATACCTCGCACTTCATCCCTGGTTGATCCCGAACGCCGTCCGCATGGGCCATGCCTCGGCGCAGGGTTCGCAAGCAATGGCGAAGGCCTTACACGGAGTTTTAGAAAACGCATAATAGAATGGCCACTGTGACAATGACGACCAACATTCCCCCGACAATGCACGCGGCCGTTTATCGCGGCGTGAACGACGTGCGCGTAGAAACCGTTCCTGTGCCGGATATTGGGCCCGGCGAGGTGCTGGTGCGCATCCGCGCGTGTGGTATCTGCGGCACCGATTTGAAGAAAATTCATACCGGCTCGCACTCCGCCCCGCGCATCTTCGGTCATGAAATGACAGGAGAAATCGCGGCCGTCGGCCGAGACGTTCAGGGCTGGAAACCTGGCGACCGCGTGATGGCGTTTCATCACATCCCATGCGGCCGCTGTTACTACTGCCGCAAGAAAACATATGCTCAGTGTGAAGTTTATAAACGCGTCGGCTGCACCGCCGGCTTTGAGCCTTCCGGCGGCGGCTTTGCCGAATACATGCGCGTGATGGATTGGATCGTTGCACGCGGTCTGGTGCGCGTGCCCGACGATGTTCCCTTCGAGCAGGCGGCGTGGATCGAGCCTGTGAACACCTGCTTCAAAGCCATCCGCAATCTCCGGTTGGACAGCGACGAAACCGTGCTGGTTATCGGCCAGGGACCGATCGGGATTCTGCTGGCAGCGCTCGCACGAAAGTCCGGCGCGACCGTGCTGACTTCAGACCTCTATTCCTCGCGCCACGCGGTAGCCGCGCAGTTCGGACTCAACCATCCCATCCATGCTGGCCAGGAGGACGTTGTCGCAGTCGCCAAAAAACATACGGAAGGCCGCGGCGCGGATGTGGTCATCGTCGCCGTCGGCGGAAATGCATTGATCCGGACCGCGATGGATGCGGCCCGTCCCGGCGGCCGGATCCTGCTGTTTGCGGCGACGCAGCGAAGCGAGGTGGTCATTGATCCGGCAGTGGTCTGCATGGACGAAAAGTCCCTGCTCGGCTCCTATAGCTCTTCAGTGGACGTACAGGCGGAGGTCTCGCAATTGGTGCTCGGAGGTTATCGCAACGGCTTTGATTTGACCCAGCTGATCTCTCATCGCTTTCCGCTGGAGCAGGCGCCCGAAGCAATCGTCTTTGCCTCCGAACCCAAGCCCGATTCGATGAAAATTATGCTGCAGCCGTAGATCGTTTTCCTACGTAGACCGGCTTTCCTATAGGTGTATGGCAATGGAACCAGGCTTACGTATCCCTTCCTTAATGAACGGATACACGTAAGGATTTCGCGCCACCTCGCTGTAATAGGAAAACCGGTATAACTCTGGAGAACCGGCAACGCCAATTCATCCGGTCTCTGCGAAAATGTATATATGGCCGAAATGAATGCCGCCGTCCTGCACGGGAAAGAAGATCTGCGGATTGAACGCCTGCCGGTGCCCCAGGCCCGGACCGGGGAGATCGTCGTGCGGATTCATGCGGCGCTTACCTGCGGGACCGACCTGAAAGTATATCGGCGCGGCTATCACGCCAAGATGCTGCGGCCTCCCATCCCCTTCGGCCATGAGCTGGCAGGCATCGTCTCGCAAGCGGGCGCCGGGGTGACGGAATTTAAAGTTGGCGATCGCGTGGTTGCGCTCAACTCCGCACCGTGCGGCGTATGTTATCTCTGCCGCCGCGGACAGGAAAACCTCTGCGACGATCTTCTATTCAACAACGGCGCGTATGCAGAGTACGTCCGCATCCCCGCGCGCATCGTCGAAAAAAATACGCTGCATGTTCCAGCAAACGTATCGCTTGAACATGCCGCCATGACTGAACCGCTGGCCTGCGTAGTGCATGGAATGGATGAAACCTTGGTTCGCGCCGGCGACCAGATTGCCGTGATCGGCGCTGGGCCGATCGGGCTGATGTTTATCCACTTAGCAGCCTTGATGAACATCGATGTGATCGCCGTCGTGAAACGCGATGAGCAGATCAAGCTGGCGCGTTCGTTTGGCGCGAAGCATGTTGTCCAGACCTTGGCGGGGAACGATGTCATCGCCGAGGTGCGCGCTTTGACTCCGCAGGGCCGTGGAGCGGATGCCGTCATTGAAGCCGTGGCGCTGCCGCAAACCTGGCAGTGGGCGGTAAAGATGGTGCGCAAGGGTGGCGTGGTGAATTTCTTTGGCGGCTGCGCGGCCGGTACGCGGGTGGAGCTCGACACCAACCGGATCCACTACAACAGCCTCACGCTTCGCGCCAGCTTCCACCATCGCCCCTCTGTCTGCCGCCGCGCCTTTGAATGGATCGCCAGCGGCCGCTTCGACAACGACAGATTCATTACTCACCGGGCTCCTTTGGAGGAGCTGGTTCCTGTTTTCGAACGGCTGATGCACCGTACCAGCGAAATCAAAACGGCGATTCTGCCCGGCGGAATTCCGCATGAACGCTAGCGATTTGGGCGAGACCGGCACCACCACGGACGCGCTTCTCGCGGTGGCATGGAGCAAGCTGCCGGCAACCTATCGCATGCCGGAGCGCGCGCCGAGTCTCGCTGAAGCGCAGGCCTGGTGCCGCGCGCTGGCCGAATCGCACTACGAAAATTTCCACGTCGCCACATGGTTTCTGCCGAAGCGGCTGCGTCCCCATTTTCAAAGCATCTACGCCTACTGCCGCGTCTCCGACGATCTTGGAGATGAGGTCGGCGATCCCGGACAGTCGCTGGCGCTGCTCGATTTCTGGAACAGGGAACTCGATGCCTGCTACCGCGGCGAGGCGCGGCATCCGGTATTTGTCGCGCTCGCAGAAACGATTCGCGCGTGCGATATTCCAAAGCGTCCGTTTGCCGATCTGCTGGTCGCGTTTCGGCAGGACCAGACCGTCACCCGCTACCGCACGATGGAAGATGTCTTCGGCTATTGCCGCAATTCGGCAAATCCGGTCGGACATCTGGTGCTCTATGCGTGCGGATATCGCGACCCGGAGCTTTTCACACTTTCCGACTTTACCTGCACGGCGCTGCAGCTCGCCAACTTCTGGCAGGATGTGCGCGAGGATGACCGCCGCAATCGGATATATCTGCCGCTCGCCGATATGGATCGTTTTGGCGCGACCGAACAGCAGATTCACGAACGCCGCTTCTCGCCGGAGTTTCGCGCTCTGATGGAATATGAAGTGACGTTTGCACGGCAGTTGTTTGAGCAGGGAATGCCTTTGATCGAGCGCGTCGATCGCGAGCTGGCCGTGGATCTGGCGCTGTTCAGCAGCGGCGGACAGGAGATTCTGCGCGCCATCGAGCGGCAGAATTATGATGTTTTGCGAGCACGGCCGGCGATCTCGAAACCACGAAAAGCCGGGCTGCTGCTGCGGGCGCTGGCGGGCAAACTGGTGGTGAGGCCGGCGGCGTGAATGTTTCGCTCCAACAGGCGTATGCGGAATGCGAGTCGATCGCCCGCCGCGAAGCCAAAAATTTCTACTATGCATTTCGCGTGCTGCCGAAGCCGAAGCGCGCCGCCATCTGCGCTGTGTACGCGTTTATGCGGCACGCGGACGATCTCGCCGACGACGAGCGCCTGTCCCGCGAAGAGCGCCTTCGGAATACGGAGCGGTGGCTCCAGGAGTGGCATCGTGCGGCTGCCGGGGAGCCCTCGGAGAAGCCCGTGTTTATCGCATTGCGCGATACTCAAAAGCGCTTCCAGATTTCCACCGAACTTCTCGATCAGCTGGTCCAGGGAACGACGATGGATCTGACAATTCCTGCAGACCACGTCGTTTACCAGACGTTCGATGACCTCTATCGATACTGTTATTTCGTCGCCTCCGTGGTGGGCTTGGTTTCGATCCGCATCTTCGGCTATACCGATCCAGCCGCGGAAAAGCTGGCGGAAGAGACCGGGATTGCATTTCAGCTCACAAATATTTTGCGCGATGTGCGCGAGGATGCGGAGCGGGGAAGAATCTATCTGCCGCTCGAAGATCTCCGCCGGCATCATGTCACCGTCGACCAGCTCACTACGATCCACGGCGCTCGAAAATTGACGCACGATGAACGCGCGCTGCTGAAGATGGAAGCGGATCGCGCCCGCGCGTACTATGCGGCTGCCGACAAGCTTCTCCCGTTGATTGCGCGGGACAGCCGCGCCGCCTTGTGGGTGCTGGTCCGGATCTATCGGCGCTTGCTGGAACGGATTCAGTCCGCCCGCTATGAAGTGCTCTCGACCAGGGTCCGCGTCTCCACGCCGGAAAAGATCGGCATTTTATTGCGCGGGCTATGGATGGCATTCTGGCTGCGCATTCGGCGAGGGAATTAATCTCTGACAACCGTGCCACAACTCGAAACGGACCCCGTGCACGGCGAACGCATTCGCGAGGTCGCAGTTGTCGGCGGCGGTCTGGCGGGATTGTCTGCCGCCTGTGCCCTGGCGGACTCCGGCTATCGCGTTCACCTGATCGAGCGCAGGCCCTACGTTGGCGGCCGGGCGTCTTCCTATGAGCATCCCGGCACGGGCGAAGTTGTCGACAACTGCCAGCACATTCTTCTCGGCTGCTGCACGAATCTGATCGGCTTTTACCGGCAGCTCGGTGTTGAAGAGAAAATCCGCTGGTTCGATCGCATCACGATTTCTGGAGCCCGGCGGAAGACAAAGCGTACTGCAGCCGGGCTTCCTGCCTGCGCCGCTGCACAATTCCGTTTCTTTTCTCTCCGCGTCGGCGCTTTCGCTGGCCGATAAGCTCGCCATCAGCCGCGGAATGATGGCATTCCTCCGCGGCGTTCCGCAGGACGGCGACGAGAATTTCGCGCACTGGCTGGCCCGGCATGGCCAGACGAAGCGCGCCATCGAGCGGTTCTGGAATCCTGTCCTGGTCAGCGCGTTGAATGAGGATTTGGACCGCGTCTCCGTGCATTATGCCGCGATGGTGTTTCGCAGCGCTTTCATGCAGTCGGCGCAAGGCGGCTCGCATGGGTGTGCCGACGATTCCGCTGAGCGAACTCTATGGACACGCGCTCAAATACATCGAATCGCATGGCGGAACAGTCACCCTGCGTAAGAGTGTCACGGCGATTCAGCAACCCGGGACAAGCCACCGCTGGCAGGTTCAACTTGAAGACGGCAGCATGGAGGCCGATGCCGTGGTGCTTGCCCTTCCGTTTGAATCAATGGCAAAGTTGTTGCCCGGCTTGCCGCCCACTCCAGAGGGATACTCGAACAGGCTGGCACAGCAGCTGGAGCATTTTGAACACTCGCCGATTACCGGCATTCATCTCTGGTTCGATCGCCCGATTACCAGCCTGGAACACGCCGTTCTGCTCGACACCACCATCCAATGGATGTACAACAAATCCCTGCTGCAGCCGGAAACACGGGCAAGCGGCTCGGAGAGTTATCTGGAACTCGTGGTGAGCGCATCGAAGTCGCTCGTGGGAAAATCCCGCCAGGAAATCATCGATCTGGCATTGCGGGAGCTGGCGGAGTTTTTTCCGGCTGTACGGGAAGCAAAACTTCTGAAGGCAGTGGTGGTCAAAGAGGTCCGCGCAACATTTTCCGTCACCCCTGGTCTCGATGCCTATCGTCCAGGTCCGGTAACGGAGTGGCCGGGAATTTTTCTGGCCGGGGACTGGACTGCTACCGGATGGCCCTCCACCATGGAGGGCGCGGTGCGCAGCGGCTATCGGGCTGCGGAAGCTCTGACGAAAGCCGCCGGAAAACCGAAAACATTTCTAGGTCAGGATTTGCCTTCACGGGGATGGATGCGCCTGTTCGGCTAGATTAAATAAGGTAGACGGGCGTTAATTCCGAGACGCAGTCTCTTCGGGAAGCGGCCAGAAATTACCGCGCCAGAAAAAATACCCCGGCACATACGCATCCGGCGGCCAGCCACCGCCGGCGATCCACATTTTCCTTCAGGATCCACTTCGCCGCGAATGCATTGGTGACGAAGGTCAAGGCCGCAGAAGCCGGAGCGACCAGGCTGACATCCGCCCAGCTGAGCGCGAACAGCAATGAGAAAAAGCTGAGCGACATGCAGACCACGCCCGACATGAACCGCAGATTCCGCAGGACGACAGCAATGGCGCCCCCCATCCCGGAACGGGCGCGGATCTGGTCGAAGTCGCCGACCTGGCGCATGGCGCTCGCGATCAGGACGTCTCCGGCCGTAGCGAGAATCACGATCGCGCCAATCATCAGCCACACAGCAGAACCCGTTCCATGGCTCATGTCAATGCTCCTCGATGAGTTCCGGAGTAGCGCCTAAACCGGGAGAATGCTGGCTGGCCTGTTCGGTATAGGACGGCCCTCCCGCGACGAAGCCGACCCCCACTGTAATCAGCAGAATCCCAAACCATCGCGCCGGTTCAATTGTTTCGTGCAGCCAGAACTTCGACAGCAGCGCGATGATGACATAACCGAAGGAAGTGGCAGGAAGCACAAACGTCAGGTCCGCCCAGGAAAGAGCGGTCAGGTAGCATGCGAAAAAGCCTGTCAGCAGCACGATTCCCATCGAAATCCAGGGAACTCTCAAACAGACCAGCAGAGTGGAAAGGTGATGAACGGAAACCGGACCCACCTGCCTCATCCCGATGCTGAGAAATGTATCGCCGAGCGATGCGGTCAGCATCACCGCGAGCAGAATCATGTAGCGTCGAAATGTCATGGTGGAATGCATAAAGGTCATAGCAAAACTCCCCGCGTTCTGCGCTGGAATTGCCGTTGACTACTGTTCCGGATCCAAACCTCCAGGTTGAAAATGCAACTCAGGCGCCTACCTGCTGCGCCTCCGCTGCCGCCGCTTCAGCTTTTAGAATTTTGCTTTGCGCCACCGCCCGGTTCCGTTGCGCCCGCAGCTTCATAAAGGCCTTAGCCTCGACATACAAACGGGGCACATCGCGATTTGCAATTGCCTTGCTGATCACTCGCCACGCCGCCTTCGGACGGAAGTAGTACTCGTCATAGAAGCGATGCACCATTTCCAGCACGTACTCGGTCGGCAGGCCGGGGTATTCCACGTGCGCCACTTGATGACCTTCCGCATCCACCATGGCTCCGTTGTTGATGATGAAGCCGTTGTTCTTGGCGTAATCGTAAAATTCCGTGCCGGGATAGGCATGCGCGATTGAAACCTGGATCGTCTCCATGTCGAGAGACTTCGCAAATTTAATGGTGTTGCGGATCGACTCTTTCGTCTCCCCCGGCAGCCCGAGAATAAAGTCCCCGTGAATCGTAAGGCCGAGATCATGACAGTCGCGGGTAAAGTCGCGAGCGCGCTCGACCGTCGCACCCTTCTTGATGTTCTTCAGAATCTGCGGATCGCCCGATTCATACCCGACAATCAGCAGCCGGCAGCCGGCCTCGCGCATCGCCTTCAGCGTTTCGCGGTCGGTGGTCACGCGGGAAGTGCAGGACCAGGTCAGCTTCAGCGGCTTCAGCTTGGCGCAGAGTTCAACCGTGCGCACCTTCTGGATATTGAAAGTGTCATCGTCGAAAAAGAATTCTTTGACGTGGGGAAAAAGTTCCTTGGCGTGCGCCATCTCGGCCGCAACATCGTCGGTCGAACGCTTGCGCCACGCATGACCGCTCAAGGTCTGCGGCCACAGGCAGAAGGTGCATTGCGCCGGGCATCCGCGCGTCGAGTACAGCGAGACAAAAGGATGAAGCAGGAACGGGACGTTGTATTTCGTCACGTCCATGTTCTTCGCGTACACATCGGTAACCCAGGGCAGCGCGTCGAGGTTTTCCACCTGGGGCCGATCGGGATTATGCACGATCCTGCCATTTTTCCGGTAGCTGATGCCGAGAATCTCATCGAGCGGCTTGCCATTGGCATACTCCACCACGGAGAAATCGAACTCGCGGCGGCAGACAAAATCGAGCACCGGACACTCGTTCAGCGCGCGGTCCGGAGATGTCGTCACCGGCGGCCCGACGAAGGCGATGCGAATCGATGGATTGGCATCCTTGATCGCTTCGGCAAGTTTCTGATCGCCCTGCCAGCCGGGAGTGCTGGTGAACAGCACCAGGAACTCATACTGCTTGCAGATTTCGATCGTCTCTGGCGCCGTCACATGGTGCGGCGGTGCGTCGAGCAATCGGGAACCTTCCAGCATCCCCGCCGGATAGGCCAGCCATACCGGGTACCAGTAGGATTCGATCTCGCGAGTGGCGGGCCAGCGTGAACTGGCGCCTCCGTCGAAGTTCTCAAAAGATGGCGGGTTCAGAAAGATAGTTTTTAAGGGCATCGGATTCACACTCAGTTTACCATTCACGAGGCACTATTTTCTCTTTTGCGGGTTACATTAAAAGGTTCTCTGGCAAAGAGTTACAGGGAACTCACCAAACCCCGCCGAAGGCATCAGAAAACTTGCGCTGCCAGCCGCGTACCGTGGCTGGGAACAGGGCTGCGAAACTCACTTGGAGGGTGCATTGCCGGTTGATTGGCTGCTCTCCTTGGCCCAGTCTTCCAGTTCCCCCACGGCGTTCAGAAGGGTCAGCTTTACTTTAGTGACATTGAACTGCGCGTCTTCGAGATCGACATAGCTGTTGCGCTCATCGATGCGCTGCTGGTCCGCCTGCTGCGGAGTCACCGGGGCGCCGTTCACTCCGCCGTGGTTCATCTGCGTCTCTGTCGAAGCCAGCACTGCCTGCGAGAGCTGCTGCTGCAAATCCGCCACCTGCTCCTGCGCTTCCAGCTCGCGCAAGCTATGCCACATTGCCAGATTGCCCTCATCGGTCTGGATTTTTGCCAGCTCTGCCTGCCGCCGCTCGCGGGTTGCTACAGCCTCGGACTCCGCAGTTTTGTTCTGGCGCACCGCGTCAAACAGCGGCAGAACTGCCTGAATGCCAATCCCAAAATTGTTGTACCGAAAGCTGTTCGATTTGAAATATGTCTGATAGCCGTTGAAGGTGGAAAATAGCTGGTATTGAGAGACAAAGTTGATCGTCGGCCGATGATTTTGCCGTTTGTCTCCCCAATATTGATACAAACCCGACTGGGCCGTCGCATATGCCGCTTGCACCAGCGGCGCCTTGCTGCCGCTTGCCGCCAGCGTTGGAAAATCCAGATCGGGCAGCGCCGGAATCGAGGACGCCACCGGAGTGATCGCCGCCGGGTCCAGTCCGGTCAGCCCTGAGAGATGCTTCCGTATCTCATCCGCGTGGTCTTCCATCTGAATCTGCCGCAGCCGAATCTGGGCCCGCCCGAGCCGCGCCTGAGTCATCTGGATATTTGTTTCAAGCCCTGCCTGCTGACGTTCCTGCATGACAGAGAGCAGCTTGTCGCTATCGGCCACTGCTGCCTGCAGGGCCGCGATTTGATCCAGCGTCTTATTCAGATCGACATAGTTCAAGGCTGCGTCCAGAATGACCTGCTGGCGCGTGTTCTTCAGCGAAAGTGCCGCCGCCTTGATCGCCGCCTTCGAAGAACGGATATAGTCTCGCTGCGAAAAGCTGAGCAGCAGACTGGTCGCGCCGACATTGAACAGGTTGGGAGTGCCGAGAGGGAAGCCGTAGGAGTAACCCAGACCGGAGCCGATGGCCAGGCTGGGGATATAGTAGTCGCGGAGTTCACGCATGCTTGCCTGTACCCGCAGCAAATCCGCCTCTCCCATCTGCACGGACTTGCTGTTGCGCAGCGCGAGATCGGCGACGGTATAGAGAGAAACCGCTCCCGCCGCAGCCTCTGCAGCTACGGGAGAGTTATTGGTATCGACAAATGAAGCCGAGTTGTGCGCGAGTTGCGCCTGCAGCGGCGATGAATTCGGCAGCGGAGCATCCGGTATGCGGGGCTTCGCGCGCTGAGCATGAAGGGTCGAGGCCGACAGCAGCAAGCCCATGACGAGCACGCATCCCAGAATGCCTGCTCCGGACTTTCGGCCGGACGCGAGCGGCCGGAAGCGTGATGAGACCCAACAATCCATAAAGCTATTCAGCAATCCATAAGCTATTCAGCGCGGCTCACGGCCATGCCGTTATGCAAGGGGAACCATCCGGCGCGGTGAGCGCAACCACGGCACCCTGGGACAACCCGGAAAGAATCTGCACTTGAGTGAGGTTCATATTGCCCACTTTGACAGGAGTGCGCCGCAGTCGCCCATCGATGACGCGGAAGACATAATTTCCTGTGTCATCCGCATGGAAAGCCTCTCGGGGAACGATCAGAGCATTCGGCACATCGAGAAGCGTGACCGTAATGGTGACGTTGGTATTCGGCAGCAGGGTTTCATCCGCATCATCGACGGAGATCAATGCTTCCCCGACGTTGCGGGTCCCATAGGCGATGATTGTAGTTGGCGTGCGGATCACGCGGCCGTGCCAGACCCGGTGCGTCTCAGCCTCCCATACAATTTTTACTGGCTCGCCAATCGTCAGGTTCCTGATCTCAGGCTCATCGAAATACGCGCGAATCTGAATCTGCTTCAGGTTCGCCATCTGCAGCAGCTTGTCCCCGGCCTGCACAAAATCGCTGGCGTGGACCAGTACGGAATACACCGTCCCCGCAAATGGAGCGCGCACATTTTCTCTTCGAAGAACATCCAGCTGGGCCTCGTAGGCCGCCTGCGCATTGGCGACGTTGGCCTCGGCGTGTTCTAAATCGATCGGAGCATAATTCTGCGTCTGCTGTTGCTGCAGCACTTTCAGTCCAGCATCGTCCGCGGCCAATGAGTTGCCGGGCGGCTTCCACTTCGCTGGCCGAGGCCGCGCCCTGCTTCTGCAGCTGTTGCAGAGTTGCCAGCGTTGTCGCCTGCTGATCACGTGCGGCCTTCGCTTTTCCGATATCGCCGGCCAGCGTAATCTGCTGCGGGCGCGTCCCGCCATGCCGCAAGGCCTGCAATTGCGCCTGGAATCCGCGCAACGCGGCCAGAGCTCCGGATGCGTCCGACTTCGCCTGAGAATCGTCGAGGGCAATCAGCAGCTGGCCAGCCGCCACTTTTTCTCCCTCGTGCACATAGACGGCCTTCACCGTACCTTGCTTCGGGCTATACGCGGCAAAGTTATGGATAGGTTCAACTTTGCCGTTAGTGCTCCGCGTGCTGATCAGCTCTCCGCGCTCTGCGGTCGCCATGCGCACCGGCACCACGCTGCGGGTGGAATAACGCAGTATGAGCACCCCAGTCAGCAGTACCAGGACGAGAATAATCCCTATTTTAAGGCGCTTTTTACGGGGTTCTCGGGAAGACGGGTCAGCCATGTCGTATCTGGGCAGCGATCAGAAGATCAGTATATAAGACGACAGAAGACAGCCAGGCGATGCAAATCCATGGTTATCCAATGGGTTATATCGCTTGGGTGGAAAAAGAAAATTTATTACCCGAGCGCAGTCGAGGGACCAGCGTTTTGACTCATCCAGCCGGGTGCCCCATTCAAGCCCTCTGTTGACTTGGGCGGAAAAGAAAATTTATCACGCGAGCTTCCGTCACCCGCTCGAATATCGAAGGTGTCACAGGGCCCATCCGCTTTCGTACAATCAGAAGGGTATGCCATCCAAAAATAAAGTTACCGCACGATACACAGAAGACCATGCCAGGTCCGGTCTTGATTTTTCATTTCCAGCCATTGAAACCTGGCCGAATCAGTTTCCAGCCTATGAGATCGTCATCGACAGCCCGGAGTTTACTTCCGTCTGCCCCAAGACCGGGCTGCCCGATTTCGGCGTCATCACTCTGCGCTACATGCCTCGCAAGCAGTGCCTCGAGCTGAGGTCGTACAAGGAATATCTTTTCAGCTATCGTCAGTTGGGAATTTTCCAGGAGAACATTACAAATCAAGTGCTGGAAGATGTTGTGAAGGCCTGCGACCCGGTATGGGCCATCGTGCGCGGAGATTTTCGCCCGCGCGGCGGCATCTCGACAGTCGTAGAAGCGCGCTGGCCGCGGCCCAAGCAGGACCGCCGAGGGAAGTAGGGAAGTAAAGTCCAGTGGTCCCCGGATGCACGGTCGAAGATTCTTGTATCCCTCCGTTGTCCGACTCAGTCCATGAGTTTTGTTAAAATGAAACCTGGGTGCCCCACATCTCGCCTCTGAGATGTGGGGCAGTTTAGCAATAGGGTTGCAACGATCGGCTGATGAAAAATCTGGCTCTCGGGTAGACCCCGGCTTCAGCCGGGGGAGAGAGAACGGGCAGAGCCCGGCTTCAGCCGCTGAGGGACCCATTCAAACTGACCCAATACCTGCTTCTGAGATCTAGGTTCGCACGTCTCCTCGACGAACATTTTCTCTGGGGTGGATGAATCGCGACAGCCGCGGCGTGTTGAATCGAAAGGCCTTTCCCCATTTCCAGGCCTGCACAATCCTTCAACTATCCCGCATAATCCTTCAACTATTCCGCATAATCCTTCAACTATCACGCACAATCCTTCAACTAATTGGACAATGATGCGGGAAACCGGCGGCGTCCGTCACATCTCCCGCCGTCCCTCCATCGCGCGGGTCATCGTCACTTCATCGGCATATTCAATGTCGGCTCCGGCAGGAATACCGGTTGCAATTCGGGTGATGCGTAAAGAATTTCCCTTGAGCAATTGCGCAAGATACCCGGCGGTAGCTTCGCCTTCCACGGTCGGATTGGTCGCCAGGATGATCTCCTGCAAGTCGTCCTTGCGCACCCGCTCCTGCAGGCTGTCGATGCGGAGTTGCTCCGGACCGATCCCATTCAGCGGCGACAGCGTTCCATGCAGCACGTGATACGTGCCGTTGAAACTTCGGGTTTTCTCGATCGCGGCGATATTTGATGGCTCCTCCACCACGCACACGATGGCGTGATTCCGCGTTGGGCTGGAGCAGAACTGGCAAGGATCGACGTCGGTAATGTTGTGGCAGATCGAGCAAAGGTGAAGCTGAGATTTTAGATCGCGGATGGCGTCGGCCAGCGCCAACGCGTCCTGCTCACTGGCGCGAAGGATGTAAAAGGAAAGCCGCTGGGCGGATTTTCTTCCGATACCGGGCAACTTCGACAGCTCGTCGATCAGTTGGTGGAGCGGCTCTGCAAAACGTGACACAGAATTCCTCGGATTTCTAAAACGATTTCGCGCATATCAATGGAAAAAGAAAGTCTGTCATTCCGAGCGCAGCCGAGGAATCCAGAGGATAAAGGCGGCACGATCGAGCCAATAGCCTCTGCCCCGCTGTTCCGGCACAGTTCTCAGCGGCCCAGCATCCGCATCCACTCCGCGCCGCCGAACATGCCCGACAATTTTCCTTGAAGCGCTTCATCCACGCGCCGGGAAGCATCATTGACCGCGGCGGCAATCAGATCCTGCAGCATCTCGAGATCGCTGGCATGGTCTCCTTCGCCGCTCCCCACAGCCGCCGCGGACGGATCGACATGCACGCTCAATACATGTTTCTGCCCATTCATTTTTACTGTGATGGCGCCGCCACCCGCTGATCCCTCCACCTGGGTCTGAGCCATGGTCTGCTCCATCTGCTGCTGCATCTGTTGCGCCTGCCCCATCATCTCTTTCAGCTTGTCGAAATCCATCGGAAATCCTTTCGTGCAAAAGTGTTAGTTCGGATCCCGCAGGGAGACGACGCTGCGAATCTCGGCGCGGAAAAGTTCCTGCGCGTGGCGTATCAGCGGATGGTCTTGCGGCCGCGCGTCTGGATTCCCGGGCTCGCGCGGAGTTGGTTTCGCCCGCACTTTTCCCGCGTTGGTATTGGATGCTTCACCCGGTTCCACCCTCACCGCGCGGCTGGAACCGGTGACCCGTCGGAAGGTTTCCCGCACGATCTGCTGCGCATGCGCGGTGTAAACCAGGTCCAGGAGAGTTTTGGAGGCGCTCACGCGGATTCGCAGCTCGCTTCCATCCCACGCCCATGTTCCCGCTTCGAACAGGGTACCGGCCGTTTCATGCCCGCCCTGGACCATGGCCTCACAGATTGGGACGCGAAGCATTTCGGAATCCGCTGTCTCTGGGGTTGGTGTCTCCGGGACTTCTTCGTCTGAGTGGGGGGCGGCTGACGATGCGGCCGGAGGATCGACTCCGGCAGATTGCGGCGTCGATACCGAGGCGGATGCAGTTGGAATCGCAGCTTCCAAACTGCCCGGTTTCGCAGCAGGAAGGTCCTGCGCCGGTGCAGTATTCAGCGTTCGTCGGGGCATTGAAGTTGATATCCCCTGGGGCGGCGCAGTGTTCGCCGCGCGCACAAACATACCCTCCAGCGGATGAGCACCCGACGCTGCAGATTCAGTTTTCGTGTTGCTCGCGATGGGAGCTGCGGCTTTCTGAGTTGGAGGCACGGGCAACGCCATCTTGGCTGCTGGAGCAGCGCCGGTCGCGGGCCGCGATCCCTGTACGCCGATTGTTCCCGCGCCGCTGGAAAGCTGGCGGAAGAGTTCTTCAAACGGCAACAGCCGCTGCATGTGAACCAGTTTCAGCAGTCCAAGTTCAAGGTGGAAGCGCTGCTCCTGCCGGTAGCCGAGATCGTCGAACGTGCGCAACATGGAATTCAGGAAGCGCGTCAGGTCTTCTTCGGAAAAGATGTCGGCGATTCGCCCGGCGCGCGCGCTCTCCTCGTCGGAAACCTGCAGCATTTCTGATTTTTGGCCGGCCAGACGCGCCATCAGGCAATTCCGCAGAAAGCGCACCATTTGCCGCGAAATCTGCTGCGGACTATTGCCGGCGTCGAGCAGTTGCGCCGCCTGCTGCAGCATCGACGCTGCGTCGTGCTCCTTGACGGCTGTCATCATGTGCTCGAAGACCTGGTTGGAAACCGATCCCATCAACGAGCGAATCTGCGCTGCATCAAGGGTATGCTTTCCATCCACCAAAGGAGCGCTGGCGATCGCCTGGTCCATGATGGAAAGCGCATCGCGCATGGAGCCATCCCCGGCTTCGGCCAGCAGAGACAGCGCGGCTTCATCTACGCCGACGGATTCTTTTTCCGCGATGCTGCGCAATTGCGCGACGATTTCCCGAAAGCGAACGGCATGAAAACTGAAGTGCTGACACCGCGAGCGGATGGTCTGCGGAATATCTTCCGGCTGCGTGGTCGCCATCATGAAAATGACATGCGCCGGAGGTTCTTCCAGCGTCTTCAACAGCGCGTTAAAGGCGGCATCGGTGATCTGGTGGGCCTCATCGAGAATGTAGATTTTGTACCGATCGCGCGCCGGACTGTAGCGCGCTCCTTCGCGCAGTTCGCGAATCTCATCGATGCCGCGATTCGTCGCGGCGTCAATTTCAATCACATCCATCGCGTTTCCGGCACGGATTTCGATGCAGGCGTCGCAGACACCACACGGTTCTGGTGTCGGCCGTTCCGGCGTTCCCCTGGGCGTGCGGCACTCCAGCGCCATGGCGAGAATGCGGGCAATCGTGGTCTTTCCAATGCCGCGGTGTCCGCTGAAGATGTACCCGTGGGCAATGCGGTCCTGTTCCAGTGCGTTTAGCAGGGTTTGCGTGACGTGTTCCTGTCCAATCACGTCCGCGAAGCGCTGGGGGCGGTATTTCCGCGCTAAAACCTGATAAGCCATAAAGTCGTTCCAGCCCACAAAAGAAAATTGTCGCCAGCCAATTCGATTGTAGCCCTGCGGAACAGTGTCAGAAGTACGGCAGGAAATCCGATGGGAAGTTCCAATCCGACTGAATCAATTTCCCGGGCTGGCGCGAAAGTTTTGGTACGATTTCTGATTTACTTTGGCTGGTGGCATGGGCGAGGTAGGCTTCTTGGCCGCTTTATCCGGGGTTTTGCTGGATGTCCCTTGCTTTTTTGCAAACGATCTCGCCTTTTTGTGGCTGGTTTTTCCTTTAACGGACTTTACCGGCGCAGATTTGGCAGCTGCTTTCCGCTGAAGCTTCTTCCGCCGTTTCAGTTCTTCTGGAGAAAACATGGATCCGCGGCATTTTGCGGCTCCGCAATTGCAAGGAGCATCCTCTTCGCCACCGTCATAGAGGCAATAGTCGTAACAAAGCTCCTCGCCGGCCGCAATGTCGCGGAGAGCGATGATCCAGACATGGCCGTCGATCTCCTCGGTTTCGCAGTTGGCGTCGCAGGAATGATTGATGAACATTGCCGTCCCGTGTCCGTCAATGACTCGCGTCCCGTCGCCGATGCCAAACAGGTAGGTGATCGGCTTTCCTTCATAGCGCAGATCGGCTTCGTCCTTGTCAATGATGGGACCCGTGTACTCGACCACATGCGTGCCTTTTCGAACGGGAGCGGTGGTGTAACAGCCTGCGGCGTGGATTGTGGAGGAGCGGATGATAAGACCCATAGCTGATTGGAGCAGAACTTCTGGAGTATAGCAGCCCAAGCCAATGTATTCGCTCGCTCGATTCCACTGCAAATGATCTTCCCGATCGGCCCGAATCGCGTCCAATATAGTGACATGGTGCTCTCGGAAAAGCCTCGCCTGTTAACGTTTGTTTTTGTCGCACTTTTGTGGACGGTCTGTTCCGCCGGAGCGCTCTGCCAGCAGAACAGCCAGAATGGCGGCAGCGGGTCGTCTGCTTCCAACAATCAGAGTCAGACTGGCCAGAAGCAGTGGCAGCAGAATCAGCAGCCCGCCGCGCCACCCAGTGGCAGCTCCGATACAAACGCATTCCCGGCTGCGCAGTCCGAAGCAGCGGCGAAAGCCGCCTCGCAGCAGAATCAGCGCGAACAGACGCCGCCGGATGATTCGTCAAAACAGACCAATGCGCCCAACCCCAATAGCGGCAGTTCCAGCCAGAGGAAGCCTTCGCCGGCGAAGGACAATCCATTTCCGGAGGCGCAGTCGAAGGCAGCCGCCAAGGCGGACAATGCAAGCGGCGCGGCAAGGATCGAATGCGCAGACTGGGTCTTCTTCCGGCGGTTACAGTTCCAGCAATGCCAACCTGCCGCCGCCCGACGTCGGGGAAGGAAAACTCGGTTCCCATCCAAAGCTCGATTCTTTCACTCGCGATCAGACGCAGGACGGCCGGGTTGAAGGCGATCTGAGTGCCGCCGATCTTTACATGAAGAACGGAAATTACCGCGGCGCGCTTCTGCGGTATCAGGATGCGCTGCGATACGATCCTCAAGATGACACCGCACTTTACGGAGTTGCCGAGGCAATGTGCAAGCAGAATCTGACCAGCGATGCCATGGCCCGATTCAAGAGCTACGCCAAGAACAATCCGCAAGGGAAGTACGCGTTGAAAGCGGAGAAGATGCTGGCCCACCCGAACAAGTGCATGCACAACTTTTAAATCAGTGGAGCAGCCCCATGTACCAGTCGAGTACGGGCTTCCCGGCGAAGATGGCGAAGATGCCGGCTGCGGCAAGGAAACTTCCGAAGGGTATGCGATCGAAGCCGCGCGCTTTCTGCCGCGCCACCAGCACGATCGCGAACAATGCCGCAGCGAACACGCCTACGACATAAGCGAAAAGGGCAAGCGGCAGTCCCAAAAATGCCGCCATCATCGCGAGCAGTTTCACATCCCCCATGCCCACACCATGCCGGCGGCGTACAAGCCAATAGATGGCCCAGACCAGCAGAAGCAACGCCGCCGCAATCGCCGCATCTGCGAGCGTACGCAAGGCAACGTAGCCTCGCCGGTCGACACCTGGCGCGCAAACCTTTAGCGCAAATGCCACCGCCAGGCCGGTGAGCGTGAAGCTGTCCGGCAACAGCATCGTTTGCGCATCCATCACCGCCAGCCCCAAAAGGAGAAAACAGGCGACAGCGTCGATCAGCGTCTGCCACGCGATGCCTGTTTGAAGCACACAGGCGACGAACAACAGAGCCGTGCCGAATTCCACCAGCGGGTACTGAATGGAAATGCGAGCCTTGCAGGCGCGGCAACGTCCGCGCAGCCAGAACCAGCTTGCCAGCGGAATATTGTCGAAGGAGCGGATCTGAGTTCCACATTTCAGACAGCGTGAGCGTGGCGTGACGATCGATTGCTGGGCAGGCAGGCGAGCGATACAGACATTCAGAAAGCTGCCGAGCAGAAGGCCCGCGACGATGGCGGTTACCAGCACGGCCCAAAACAGCATGGGGAAAATAGAAGACATTCAGCCGCAGTATACGCAGTCGGTAAGCGATGCCGATAAGATGTTGAGCATGGACACCACATCTGACAAGGCTGCCGAACGAATGGAGTCGAATGAACACGCCACGCCGACACCAACTTCACCCGAAGAGGCTTTTGCCCGTGCGGTGGAAATCATGGCGCGGTTGCGAGCGCCCGGCGGCTGTCCGTGGGATCGCGAGCAGACGTTCGATTCCATTCGCCGGTACACGCTGGAAGAGACATACGAGGTCCTTGATGCCATTGAGCGCGAAGACTGGCCTGGATTAAAAGATGAATTGGGCGACCTGCTGCTGCAGGTGCTGTTCTACGCCGAGATGGCGCGTGAGGCTGGATATTTCCAGCTGCAGGAGGTCATCGAAAATCTGAATGCCAAGCTGATTCGCCGTCATCCGCATGTCTTCGCGAATCGCCCGGGCGTTGAAAGTGCGGATCAGGTGCTGGCAAGTTGGGAGGAAATCAAAAAATCGGAGCGCCCGGAGCGGGGCGGGCTTGCGAATCCTTCGATGCTGGATGCGGTGCCGCGCAATCTGCCTGCATTGATGGAAGCAAGCAAGCTCGGCAGCAAAGCGGCATCGGTCGGGTTCGACTGGGAGACCGCCGCGCCGGTATTTGAGAAGCTGGAAGAAGAATTAAATGAATTGCGCAATGCGATCGCCGCGGATACACATGCGGAAAATTTGGCTGAGCAGCAGGAAGAGCTGGGCGACGTTCTGTTTACGGTAGTGAACCTGGCTCGCAAACTGGGATTGCAGGCGGAGTTGGCTCTCCGCGCTTCGAACGCAAAATTCCGGCAGCGTTTTCGACAGATGGAGTTGTTTGCGGACACACCGCGGCCGCTGGAGGAATTATCTTCGGCTGAGCTGGAGGAGCTTTGGAATCGCGCCAAGGCCCGCGAGAGAAAGGGCCGCACCTAAATGTCAGCTTCGTCCAAATCCCCGATCGCCATCCGGCAGATTCAATCCTTCAAGGAGATGGACGCTTGTGTAAATTTGCAACAGTCCGTGTGGCAATTTCGAGAGCTCGATCTCATTCCACGCAGGATGTTCGTGGTTGCGCGGGCGGTAGGTGGCCAGATTTTTGGCGCCTGGGATGGAGAGCATCTCGCCGGGTATGCGCTGGCAATTCCCGGTGTACGGGATGGATGCTCGTATCTGCATTCACACATGCTGGCGGTTTCGCCGGAGTATCGCAATCATGGAATTGGAATGCGATTGAAACTTGCACAACGAGAGGATGCGCTGGCTCGAGGGATCGATTTGATCGAATGGACCTTCGATCCGCTGCAGACCAGAAATGCATATTTCAACATTGAAAAACTTGGAGCTATCGTCCGGCGCTACACCCCGGATTTTTATGGCTTGTCTACATCACCGCTGCACGGGCTGCTGCCGACCGATCGGCTCCACGCGGAATGGTGGTTGAAATCGAAACGTGTGGAATCGCTTGTTGCTGGCCAGGCTCTGCCGCAATATGCAATAAAAGAAACTGTGACGGTTACAGAAGTAAGGCCGTCGCCGGATACTGAAGTCCACCAATCCACAGCTGCGGGGTTAGAATTGCTTCTGCATGTCAGGCACCAGTTTCTGGATGCATTTTCAAGCGGATGGATGGGCCTGCGGTTTCAGCTAGTCCGTGGTGGGGCGTCGAAGTACATGTTGGGTGCGCCGGACCAGCTGGTGTGACCAGGCAGCTTTCATAATTGTGAGCCGGGGGATTTGCAATGAAAATTGAAAGCGTTGTTCTACGGGAAATTCGCATGCCCCTTGTTCGCCCATTTGAAACCAGTTTCGGGCGTACTACGGAGCGCCGTATCGTTCTGGTGGAAGTGCAGTCCGAAGGCGTCACCGGCTGGGGAGAATGTACGGCGGGGGAACATCCCGGTTTCAATGAGGAGTCCACCGACACAGCGTGGCTGATGCTGACGGGTGAGCTGATTCCCGCATTGCTGCGCGCCAAGCTCGACTCTGCCGGATCTTGCCCCGAAGTGTTCAACGGCGTGCGTGGAAATCGCATGGCAAAAGCGGCATTGGAAAATGCCGTTTGGGATGCGGAGAGCCAGCAGCTGGGCATTCCGCTGGCGGAGCTGCTGGGCGGGGTGCGGACAAAGATCGCATGCGGTGTGTCGCTCGGCATTCAACCCTCCATCGAGCATCTCGTGGAACTGGTCGAGAGGGAACTGGCGACCGGCTATCAACGAATTAAGTTGAAGTGCAAACCAGGCTGCGATGTTGGAATGTTTGAAGCGGTCCGAAAACGCTGGCCCGATATCCTGTTAAGTTGCGATGCAAATGCCTCTTACCGGTTGCAGGACGAGAAGCATCTGCGTACTTTTGATACTTTTCGCCTGCTGATGATCGAGCAACCTCTTTGGTACGACGATTTTTATTTTCACTCCTTATTGCAGCGCCAATTGGACACTTCCATCTGCCTGGACGAATCCATCCGCAACCGGCGGGATGCGCTGGCGGCGATCGAGATGGAATCCTGCCGCATTGTGAACATCAAGCTGGGGCGTGTGGGCGGATTCAGCGAAGCAATCCGGGTGCACAATGTCACTGCGGAACGCGGCGTTCCGGTCTGGTGCGGAGGAATGCTGGAGACCGGCATTGGCCGCGCGCATAACATTGCCCTGTCCTCGCTCCAGAATTTCAGCCTGCCCGGCGATGTTTCCGCGTCCAGCCGGTATTGGGAAGAAGATATCGTCGAACCAGCGGTGGAGGTTTCGCCAGCCGGTGAAATTACAGTCCCGCAAATTCCGGGCCGCGGGTTTGAAGTGAAGCGGGAGCGCGTGGATCAACTGACGGTTCGCAGCGAACGTTTCCACGCGCGGAACCAGGCTTACACCCAGGCCGCGGAGCCGATGAGGGCACGCGCATAAATTGCGGGAAATAGATCGCCGCTATTCCGCTAGAGGCGCAGGCGGTGAGTATTTGTGCAGCAGCCACTGAACTGCGTCCTTGTAGGTCCATTCCCGTGGCACTGTCTGATAATTGGTTGCGGTTTCGTCCGTTGTGATGTGGATCGCTTTGAAAAGTAGAGCTTTGCCTTCCAGGCGCAGCTTCAAGTGCGCCATTTGCCAACCGCAGGCCGCAGTTTTCGACTGCTCGATCAGCAGAATCCCTCCGGGATAAAGGGTTCCTAGAATTCCCCAGCCAAAATCGACATTTTTGAAAATTCGTCCGTCGATCCGCTTGACACGCAGCTCCTGGGGATCAATCAACACCTCGCCGCGAATTCCAGTCAAAATGCGGGATTCAAAATCGGGCGGCGAGAACTTTGGATTCGGCGTGAAGGTGAGCCGGATCATCCTGCCTTGTGCCGTGTCGACCGCTCCCGCAGACCGGTACAAAAACGCGTTCGGCAGAAGGCGCATGAATTTCTCGATGCGGTTTCCGTCGCGCATCTCGTTCCGCCGCCGGTGTGCCTCGATGGCAGGATCGGCGTAGACGGAACGCAGCCGCTCGATCTCATGCTTTTCCTGCGCACGGGAAAGGGGACGTCCGTCCAACGCGATCAACCGCGCCACCCCGCCGTTGCGGGTTTCGACAGTCTCCTTGGTCGTATCGATTTTCGCGGTGATTTTTCTCAGCTGGTACCGCAAAGACGGACGATGGCCGTACGAATTCGCCAATTCGTTTTTCGAAGCCTGCCGCATCAATTCGGCAGGATTGGATTGGGCAAGCGTCCACCCATGTCCTACGAGGTTTGTGCCTGTTGAATCAGGAACCGCTTGTATGGCCGGGATGATGGATGCCAGACCACAGCTGAGCAGCAACGAGATGACGTGTTTCAAACTGCAGTCCCCACAATATCAGAGGTGAAAACTGATTCTATGACATCCGGAGCTGACTCTATGCCATCCGGACATAAGGACGCGGCGGGGAATTCGACAAAAATAAACGCAGAAATCCCTTGCATTCTAGAATTTAGGATATACATTAAAAACGCAACCCAAAGTTAAAACATGCAGACGGCGCGGGCGAAATTCGCCGCCTTCGAGGGTCGGACTCGTTCCGATCGCCGATGGCAGCGCTCCGACTGCGGAACGAGACGAGGATCCGATGACTCCCCTACTGCAAGCGATAGATGTTCGAAAAAAACTGACAGCCAGGCAAATGCCTCCTCCAATGCGCGTTTCGAGCGCCCGTACGCCCCGCCATTCCAGCGGCTGGATGAAGATTCTGGCGCGATTGAAAACGGAACCAGGATTGCGGGTGCTGGATATAGGTCCTACATCGCCCACCAATATCAACTTTTTAACGAATCTGGGCCATAGCGTGTACATGGCCGATCTGGTCGAAGAAGCAGTCAAGCCGGAATGGATTGTTCCGGAGAAAGATGGCGAAGGCCAGGGTTTGGACAGCGCTGGATTTCTCGGTCGGCATATGAACTTCGGCGACCGTAAGTTCGATATCGTTCTATTGTGGGATGCGCTGGACTACATTCCCGGCATGCTGGCCGACTCGATCCTTCACAGGCTGGCGGCAGTGCTGTCGGAAACCGGCCAGACTCTGGCCTTCTTTCACTCCCGCACGTCAGGACCCGAGACAATATTTTGCCGCTACCATGTGCTCGATGGCGACACGATTCAGACGCAGCAGGGATTCAATCATCCGGTCCTCCGTAATTACCAGAACCGTCAGATAGAAAGTCTGCTCCAAGGGCTGGGGTCCTGCCGCTTTCTCCTGGCCAAGGACAATACCAGAGAAGTGGTCGTCAGCCGCTAACGGTTGGAGGTCGCGTTGCGGTCATTTCTACCGGGCACAGGCACGCGCTGCGGCGCTTGTGCGGATGGGTACTGCAATTCCATCTGGCCGCCCTCGCGTGGCTGCTTCGGTTCGATCACTCTCTCGCTGGAGTTGCCCGTCCAGCCATGTTTCTTCTTCACCGCGTCCACCAGTTGCGTCATGCGCTTGCGATAGATGGTGCTGGCAAAGGCATTGTGCTGGAAGCGCTCCCGATATTCAGCCAGGAGTTCGGGGAAGTTCTTTCCAAGGAATTCCTCGAAAATTGTTTTTGAGCAGGGTTTCAGAAACAGGGGACTCGCGTAGAAGAAGCAGGCATCCGCCTGCCGGGCCGCGGCGGCAACACTGTCGATGGCGGCGTAGCTGTCGGTGATGCCGGGTAAAAGCGGACAACAGAGCACGCCAGCGCGAAGCCCGGCTTTCCTTAGTTGTGTTAGAGCTTTCAGCCGCAGGTCGGGCCGGGGCGCCCGCGGCTCCAGGATACGCGCCAGACGAGTATCGAGCGTGGTGATGGTCAGGTTTAGCGTGATGCTGTTGTGCTGGGCGATCTGCTGCAGCAGATCGATATCTCGAACGATGAGCGTGGACTTGGTCACGATGCCAATCCGCAGGCCGCGCTGTGTCGAGAAGACCTCGAGCAGGCTGCGGGTGATTTTTGCGTCCCGTTCGATGGGCTGATAAGGATCGGTGGCGGTGCCGATGGCAATCGCTTCCTCTGGATGAAGGTTGCGCAGTTCCTGACGCAAAAGCCACGCCGCATTTTCCTTCATGTACACCTGCCGCTCGAAGGCATGCGGCTCCCGCAGTTCCATATATTCATGCGTGTATCGGGCGTAACAGTAATGGCATCCGAATTCGCAGCCGCGATAAGGATTGATGCTGCGCGCAAAACTGAAACCCCGGCGAGATTTTGTGTGGTTCAGGATCGAGCGGATTGGCAGCGGCCGAAATTCAATGTTGTGACCTTCGTCAACCATCACCGTCTGGGCGGCCAGGCGCGCAATTCCTTTCAGTTCCGGCAGCTCGGAAAGAATAGGGAATAAAGACGGTGTGCAGTCATGTTTCGCCATATGTTCGCCTCAGGTCCAAGGCTATAGGGGAAGGATGAAGAATGCAACCTGTGGCTTCACGTAGAGGCGGGAACGGGGAAAAGCGGAACCGTCGCCAGAATGGAGTTGTGGATCAACGGAGTTGAATTTAGCGAATTTTCCCGGGGACAAGATCGACACGAATTCTTACGTGACCGATTTCGATACGGGCAGGATTGTCGAGGTTGACAGCAAGTGTGGCTCTATCGTGTCCCCGGCGATTGTTGTCCAATCATGCTAGTTCGTGCCGCCGGGCTGCCTTCACCACAACGCCATCTCGGGGACGCAAGGAAATTTGTGCGCTCAGCGCCAGTTCTGTAGGAGCCGCTGCAGGAAATGCGATGCGCCACTGGCGGATCACACTAGCCAGCACCAGGACAATCTCCATCCAGGCGAAACTTTCCCCGATGCACATGCGGGAGCCGGCGCCGAAAGGGAAATAGGCGTAGCGAGGCCGGGCTGCGACGGCTTCAGGCAGGAAACGGTCCGGATCAAAATGCGTTGGCTCGGGATAGAAACGAGGATCGCGATGAATGGCAATTTGCGGGACTAGTAAAAGCGACCCGGCGGAAATATGCAGCCCGCGGTAGTCATAGGAAACCGCCGCAGTGCGAGCCGTGACCCATACCGGCGGATAGACACGCAGCGCTTCCGCCACAACGCGTCGTGTATAGGGCAGACGCTCGTAGATCTCGGCTGCATTTCGTTGCCGGCCATTCGCGGAATTTGGCGATTGCGGATCGCCAAATGCCTCGGCAGCCTCGGCGAATACCCGTTCCTGCAATTTCAGGATTCTGCGCCATTAGAAAAAAGCAGAAGCTCAATCCGTTCGCCGTTGTTTCATGGCCGGCGAGCAGCAATGTCAGACACTCATCCCGAACCTGGCGGTCGGTCATTCCGCCGGTACTGCCTTCCTCATCGAGACTGGCAAGCAGCATCGAAAGTAAGTCTCCACGGTCGATGCCGGAGCGTCGCCGCTCTGTAATCAGAGAGTCGATCAAAATATCGAGTTTTTTCTGCGATGCGTGGATTCTTCGAACAAAGCCGAATGGCATTTTCAGGATAAGACCGGGAAATGGCAGAAAGGCGATCGGAAGAAATCCCATGAAAGCGGTGACTGCATCGGAAATGGTCTGAACGTCGGATTGCACATTGCTGTCGAAGAAACATTTTCCGGCAATTCGAAGGGTCAGTTGGAGCAGGGAACGATGGATGTTAAAAACTGCGCCACTTGTCCAGCGGTCCGTCATTTCGCCGGCAAACCGCAACATGGTTTCGCCGTAAGCAGCCACTCTTTCCCGGTGAAAGGCTGGTTGCACCAATCTTCGCTCGCGCATGTGGATCGGTTCTTCGCTGGTCAACAGCCCCTCTCCCAGCACGAATTGGGCACGTTGCATGACGATGCCGCGTTTCTGCATGGACGCGTCGCGGATTAAAACATCCGGCACCATCTCCGGGTGATTGAACTGAAAAACATGGCGGCCAAACGCCTTGTAGTGGACCAGGTCGCCGTAAACCCGGGCGTTCCGCTCAAGAAAATCATGCGTGCTGAGCCGGAGCAGGCCAGGGTTGCGCAACCGGCTCCAATAGCTTGGGCCTGGAGGATACTTGAAGGATGAAGCAGGGGTGGACGTATGTGGGTTCCTTGAACCGAAGATCTGGAGTCAAGTGGGAGCTCCAGAACGCAGCCAATCAACGTACTTGTATTCAGCGCCCAGCGGAATTGCAGGAGAGAATTTGCTGTCGAGAAAGAAAGAAATTTCCGCGAGCGAAACAGGCAAGAACCAGTCGGGAAAGTAGAGGCGGTTAGAAACTCCGCCTCCCTATTCTTGAAGTAACTCTCGACTTACTTTCCTGATTGCTGTTTCTTGCGTTCAGCCCAGCGCTTCCGCATCGCATCGGCGATGCGTTTCCGACCTTCCGGAGATAACCGGCGCTTCCGCCTGGCTCCTTTGGTAGTCGACGACGCAGCCTTATGCTTCGGTGCCGCAGCCTTTGGACGTCCAGGGCGGCGTTTTCCAGATTCACCGGTCAATAGATTACGAGCTTGTTGCAGCCGCGAAATTTCTGAATCAATTTCCTGTACGAGTCGATTGAAATCCACAGTTCCTCCGTTGTTCTTTCCAGTACCTGGTCTTATCACTTCCGCGAACTCAACCTATTGTGTCGCGGAAACAACTGACTCTATAACAATACAGAAGTCTTATACTATCCAGCAAATATTTCAGAAATTGAAAAGGAGGAAACTGACAAGCTACTTTCGGGCAAGAACCTTTAGTTAAGTTTCTTGTCGCGTCCGGTATTTTGAACTAACGCTTTCCCAGGCTGAGACGTAGTTGTACCGGAGCCAAGCTCATGTTCTTCGCCATCCAAATCCGGCCGCCGCCCTAGGATCTGCCTGTTACTCTCGACCGTATGTTTCAGGCCATTCACAATGTCCTCCTGGCTGGTGCCGTACTGTGCGGCCATTCTGGCGAGCGCATAGGTGACGATGTCGCTATGGTGCAACTGCTGCATGGAAGGATTACGGCGGAAATTCAGCCATAGCTGATGGACCAGCGCTACATCCTGTGGCTGCAGAATGGGCGCGTGGGGACCTATATGAAATGACTTTGACGATCCATCCGGCATGACAACATAGAAGGTAAACTGCCGTTTTGGTTCCGGCAGAGCTTCCCAGGCCTGGCCGGAATAGAATGCCTGGTCTTCAGCCGTCATTCTGGTTGAAAGTCCCGCGACAACCGTGGCTGCCTCCAATGAATTTGCAGTTTGTACCAGTGCTGCAAAGGGGTCGCCTGCGGGAACTACCAGCAGAGAGACGTGGCGGCCAAAGCTCTCAGCCACTTTCACAGCCTGAGTGAAGACCTTCTGCTCATGCTCGGTAAACGCAAGCTGAGATGCATCGATATAGTCTGGACCGCCGGCTCCCAGCACGCGAGCTGTCAATACCACGACATCCTGGCTCTCCTCCGAGCTATGGGAAAGCGCCCAGCGCAGGGCAGTAGCCAGATTGGGGTCGCGCATGGTGACGACGATGCAGCCGGGCCGAATCTGCAGGCTTTCGCGGCTGACCGTATCATCATTTTCCATCTGGAAATGTTCTTTCATTTCGCGGACGGCAGCAGCGTGCCGTCGCGCATTGTCCTTCTCCGAAATGGTAAAGATGATATAGAAGGTAACGGCAAAGACGATGCCGCTGATGGTTGCGATTTCCTTCGTAAGCAAGTTCACTATGGCGGTGCTAAGAAGAACAAGAAAGACCGAGAAAAGTCCGATCGGGATTTCGGTTTTTCCAATGCGAAGGTTGATCGGAACCTTCCAGCCGCGTTCGCCGTGGTAGCGATAGCGCAATACCAGCATGGCCAGGCCATTGAAGGTAAAACTCCAGATAACGCCAAACGCATAAGCTTCGCCGATTACGATGATGTCACCGCGGCTGAGAATGATAGTGGCGAGCTGAAGGATGGTAACCAGGTTAATGATGCGGGTGGGAGTGCCGTAGCGCTTTTGCGGCTTGCGAAACCAGTCGTGCAGCACGCCATCTTCGGCCACTCGCATCAGGACGCCCGTCGAGCCGATGATGGAGGTGTTAATGGCGCCGGCAAGAATAAGAAATCCGACGATGACCACGAAGATCCGGAAGGCGACGCGCAGGGCCAGCGGGCCGACCAGATACATGGCGATACCGGCGATGGCGTTGTTGCCGTAGACGGAAACGCGCACGCTGTCGGGAATCAGCATGACGGCGAGCAGGGAAGCCCCGCCCGTGAAGATCAGGCTGTAGATGGCGATGACAATGGCGGCGCGCTTCAGGTTCTTAAGCTTGGGATGTTCAATCTCACGGTTCACCTGGGCCAGCGTTTCCTCGCCGCTCATGGCCAGGACCGTGTGTCCAAACGCCATCAGGATTCCGAACAAGCCCAAGGACTTCACCAGGCCGGTGTGTTTCAGGAAACCGAACGAATCGCTCGTGAAGCTGAAATTTTCGGGTATTGGCGGAGGGGGAAGATGGGAACCTTTATGGATAACCGAAAAGATTCCCCAGACCATCATGATGATCACCATGAGAGTGGTGATCTTCATCACGTCCAGCGCCTTGTTACTGGAGTGCTCGATTCCTTTAACGTTCAGCCACCAGTAGTAAATAGTGACGATGACTGCAAAGGCGGCGGAAGTGCCATTTACCGGAAGCTGTATGGCATGGCCATGGGCATTCATGAACCAGCCCGACAGCAGATCGTGCCGCTCACAAATGCGGAGCAACTCATTCAGCAGACCGACGATATATTGACCGGCGGAAACTCCTGAAACAGGGCCGGTCAGGACGTAATCGAACATCAGCGCGGAAACGCTGATCTTGGCGAAGGTGCCTCCCAGCCCCTCTTTCACAATGCGGTAGACGCCGCCGCGCGTGAACATTGAACAGCTTTCGACGTAAATGGCGCGCACTGCGAAGGAGAACAGCATGACGGCGAGCACGATCCACGGCGCCGATTTTCCGAAATCCTGTTCTGCGATACCTACCGCGTAAAACGCGGAAGATGCCAGATCGTTCAGGACAACCGCCGCGGCGCTCCAGAAGGAGATGAAGGTCAGCATCACGGTGGATGCGACTACGATGCGGACGCGGTCAGATTTTGGGGCGGAGACGGTTTGCTCGGGCATGATTTGTGAGGCTACTTCAAAGCGCTTTCAGCCTGCGCTGAGATCACGGCTGGCCTCAACCGCAACCGTCCTGGAATCGCAGCTTCGGTAATAAAGAGCTGCTTGAAACGGATTCCCTGCAGAAGCAATGAATTGTTCCTCCAGCCTGTCCAGCATCGATTTCGGGGCAGGCCCTGAAGTAGAGAATCAATTACTCTTCAAACCTTACGCGATTCCCGACCTTGCGTAAACTGCGATAGCTGCCCTGAACTGATGTCTCGAACCGATGAATGACACTTGTCACGCGGCAAAGCTTGCCATCATCGGTAACTTTGACTGGCTCGCAACCCCGAGACAAGCGCGTTATTCATTTCTGGTGAATAGCTCATGCATGTCTTCCGCAAAACTGATCACAATCACAAAAGCGGAGCCGATAGCTCCGACCACAAACATCGTCACCAGAATGTAGTCGAGAACTTTCAACGCCAAGCTCATTTAAAGAGTGTACTGCGAACGACGGCGCATGTGCGCAAAGGTAAATAGCGGGCCTGTATTCGACCGGCGGATGTTAGACTGCATTCGATGCGGGCTGGAAAGAAGCTGAGCTGGTTGCTGGCCGCGGAAAGCGGCGTCCTGCTCGTGCTGCCGTTTCCGGTGGCAGGTCCGCTGCCGCATTGGCGTGCCGCGCTGGCGTGGATCGCGCTGGTTCCCCTGCTGATCGCGCTGCTGGTTCCGAGAAGCGGCTTTGCCTGGTCACGGGTAGGACGCAACACTCTGCTTGGATATTTCTGCGGAATTATCTGGTATGCCGGCACCTGCTACTGGATTCAGTCCACAATGCAGCTCTATGGGAATCTTTCTCCTTTTGCGGCGACGGTGATTCTTATTCTCTTCTGCTTGTATCTCGGACTTTATTTTGCACTGTTTGCTTTTCTGGTAAGTCTTACCCAGCGGGCTACCGGGAGCACTGCGTGGACGCTTGCTGGTGACTCCGTTTCTGTGGGTTGCGATGGAGTTGGCATGCGCACGCATGACCAGCTTTCCATGGAATCAACTTGGGTATTCGCAGATCGACAATTTGCTGCTGACGCGGCTGGCGCCGTGGACCGGCAACTATGGAATCTCCTTTGTAATTGTGGCGATCAATTGCGCCATCGCGAGCTTCTTTCTTTTTCGCGGCTGGCGAGCCAGGCTGGTCCCGGTGTGCGATTGCGATTGCATTTGTGGCAGCCGTGCAAAAGGGAGTTACCATTCATGTCCCGGAAGAACCAACGCATGCGACTGCAGTGTTGCTGCAGCCCAATCTGGATGTAGGCGGCGGAAATAGCTGGACGGCTGCGATGTTCGACCTGAACTTGCAGCACTTTTCCGCGCTCAGCGAGAATATCTGCAATCCATATTTTGCCGGTCTGCCGACGCGCGGCACGCAGCAGGTTCGTCCGCCATGTAAACCTCAAGTGACGACGAAAACGGCTCTCAACGCAATTGTCTGGCCCGAGTCACCGGCGCCATTTCTGGCCGGCGATCCGCTCTTTCGCCACTGGATCTCGGCGCTTGCCGAGGACGCGCATGCTCCCATGATCGCCGGCGATATCGCGGTGGTTCACATGCCGGGACAAGTGCAGAATGCTTTGTATAACTCAGCTTCTTTCGTCGCGGACGACGGCAGTTTTGTCGGCCGCTACGACAAAATGCATCTGGTTCCGTTTGGTGAATATGTTCCCTTCAAGGCACTGCTTTCATTTGCCGGATCACTGACCGAAGAGGTGGGCCAGCTGACGCACGGAAAGCGGCGCGTCGTATTTGATGCCAATAGCCATCACTACGGAACCTTTATCTGCTATGAATCGATCTTTGCCGATGAGGTGCGCCAGTTCGTCAATTTGGGCGCGGATGTACTGGTCAACATTTCCGACGATGGATGGTATGGGGACACCAGCGCCCCCTGGCAGCACCTGAACATGGCACGGATGCGGGCCATCGAAAACGATCGCTGGCTGCTGCGCGACACCAACAACGGCATTACCGCGGTAATTGACCCCCATGGAAGAATCATCAGGAGCGCGCCACGCCACGTGGAGACTTCTTTATTTGTCCGGTTCGATTATCTGTCGCCGAGAACCTTCTATACTCGCCACGGCGATCTGTTTGCCTGGCTCTGTGCCATAATCGCAATAGTTCTCGCCGTCGATGGAGTGTTCCAGAACCGCTATCGAAGAGCTTGAAAATCCAATTCCAAGACGGATCCGCCGATGCTTACTGACTTAGAATTTGCCTACAATCCCGTAGAGCAAAAAGTCCGCGATCTGCAGGAGTATCTTTGACGCGGAACGCCTGCGCAAAGAACTTGCATCGATCGAAACAAAAGTAGCGGACCCTGCGATCTGGGCAAATCCCGCTGCCTCCCAGCCATTGATGCGAGAGCGCAAGCGGCTGGAGTCCCTGTTGGCGGACGACACCGAACTGCGCCGCCGCCGCGAAGATATCGCCGCGTATTTCGAGCTGGCCCACGAAGGCGAATCTGTCGAAGCCGACTTGATGCGCGAAATTGAAGGACTCCGGACATTCTCCGAAGCGCTTGAATCCCGCACCATGTTGTCGGAGGAAACAGATCCGCTGAACGCAATCGTTACGGTCCATCCCGGCGCCGGTGGAACAGAGTCCCAGGACTGGGCGGAGATGCTGATGCGCATGTATCTGCGCTGGGCCGAGCAGCAAGGCTTCAAAACTGAGATGAACGACTACCAAGCGGGCGAGGAAGCAGGTATCAAATCCGCGACCTTCACCGTGACAGGCGAGTATGCCTATGGGCTGCTGTCCGGCGAAACCGGCGTGCATCGGCTGGTGCGGATTTCTCCCTACGACTCCGCCAAGCGCCGCCACACTTCGTTCGCCAGTGTCTTCGTTTCGCCTGAGATCGACGACTCGATTGAGATTGACATCAAGCCGGAAGAGTTGCGCATCGATACGTATCGGTCCGGCGGCAAGGGCGGTCAGCATGTCAACACGACGGACTCCGCCGTGCGCATGACCCATCTGCCGACCGGGATTGTCGTGTCCTGTCAGAATGAACGCTCGCAGCATAAAAATCGCGAGAAGGCGATGAAGATGCTGCGCTCCCGGCTGTATGAATATGAACTGGAGAAGCAGCGCGCGGTATCGAAAAAGATTGAAGATGCCAAGCTGGAAATTAATTTCGGCTCGCAGATTCGTTCTTATGTCCTGCAGCCCTATCGCATGGTGAAGGACCTGCGGACACGCGTCGAGACCGGAGATGTGGATCGCGTGCTGAACGGCGATCTGGACATGTTTATCCGCGGATTTTTGCGGCTGCGGCGGGAAGGGAACTATCCCGCGGGTCCGGTGGAGGATCTGGATTAGAGCGGTGCATCAGTGAATCTGGAGTCGAAATGAACGAACCGGAAATTATCGATGAGATCTTGCAGAACGCAAAGACGATTGCAGTGGTTGGTATCTCCAATAAACCGGAGCGCCCCAGCTTCCATGTAGCGGCCGCGATGCAGCGAAGCGGTTATCGTATCGTGCCTGTCAACCCAGTGTTGAAGGAGGTGCTGCGCGAGACTTGTTATCCGTCACTGCGTGACATTCCATTTGCGGTGGACCTGATCGACGTATTCCGCGCTCCGGAGTATGTTCCGGCGATCGTCGAAGATGCAATTGCTATCGGCGCGAAGTATCTCTGGCTGCAGGAAGGCATCGTTCACCCCGAAGCAATCGCCCATGCGGAAGCGAATGGAATCCATGTTGTCGCAGACCGGTGCCTGTTTAAGGAGCATCGGCTCTGGCAAGCAGCTCGTCGAGGTTGACCTGCATGTCTGACGAAAACCGTGAGCAGCCGTGAATTCTATGCGAAAATCGCGCCATATTTCGGCAGGAATTTTCAGCATCTGTGTATGCCTGCTGTTTCTCTTCGGTGCGCATGGTCATGCCCAGCCAGTGCGCTCGACTCACCTTACAGTCGAGCTGGTGACAGAAAGTGGCACGATTGCTCCCAACCACGATTTTCTTGCAGGCCTGCATTTTGTTCTGGACAAAGACTGGCATATCTACTGGATCAACGCCGGCGATGCGGGCCAGCCGCCTCGTGTGGATTGGCAGCTTCCGGCGGGCATCACAGCGGGAGACTTGCAGTTTCCGGCGCCGCAGCGGCTGCCGCTCGGCCCGCTAATGGATTTCGGCTATGAAAATGAAGTATTGCTGCCGATTCCGATGCGCGCCGCCGTCACCCTGAAGCCCGGCACGACCGAAACTCTGCGCGGGCATCTGCATTTCCTGGTTTGCAGTCGAGTGTGCATTCCCGGACAGGCGCAACTGCAGCATACGATTTCCGTTGCCGCGAAACCGGGACCGCCCGATGCAAAAATCGAGCCGCTTTTTATAGCGGCCGAGCGCCATCTTCCGCGAGCCTTGCCGGCGGGCGCTTCCGTTTCGGTCACGCAGACAAAGACGGCGTTCCTGGTGACGCTGGAAACCGGCCAGCGTATCCGGTCCGCGGAGTTTTATCCGTTCGACCAGAACATCATCGCGAATGCAGCACCACAGAAGTTGGAACCGCTCGCAAACGGGATTCGCATCACGATTTCAAAGGCGCAAGGTCTGGAGCGGGTTCCGGCACAATTACATGGGCTGATCAAACTGCCGGATGGCGCCGCCTATCAGTTCACGTCCGCTGTTACGGCTGCTCCCATCGCGCCGCCCGCCAATGACCGGCCACTGTTGGGCGTGCTGGGGCTGGCGTTCCTTGGCGGTCTGATTTTGAACCTGATGCCGTGCGTTTTCCCGGTGCTGTTCATCAAGGGTCTGTCGCTGGTCCAGTCCTCGGGTGAGGAACGCAAGCGGCTGCGCGCTCACGGGGCGATGTACACGCTCGGAATTCTGGTTTCCTTCTGGGTGATTGTCGCCGCGCTTCTGCTGCTGCGGGCCGGGGGCAGCCATCTCGGCTGGGGATTCCAGTTTCAGTCGCCATATTTTGTCGCTGTCATGGCGCTGCTGTTCTTTTTTCTTGGTCTCAGCCTTGCGGGGCAGTTTGAGATCGGGCTTTCCGTCACCAGCGCCGGTGGAGAACTGACCCAGCGCGGCGGCTACAGCGGCAGCTTCTTTACTGGCGTACTGGCGACCGTGGTCGCCACCCCCTGCACAGCGCCGTTTATGGGGGCGGCCATCGGCTTCGCACTTTCGCAGAGTGCTTTGATTACATTTGCTGTGTTCACCCTGCTGGCGCTGGGGCTTGCAGCGCCTTACGTGCTGCTTACGGTGCAACCGGCCTGGACGCGTCTGCTGCCCCGGCCCGGCGCGTGGATGGAGTACTTGAAACAGGCCGTGTCGATTCCAATTTTCATCGCCGTTATCTGGATGGTCTGGGTGTTCGCGCAGGTTGTCGGCGGCACCGGGGTCGCGGCGTTGCTGGCCGGCATGCTGGTTACGGCGATTGCGGGTTGGGTGCTGGGGCATTGGCCGGCGAAGTTGCCAGCCACCATGGTTGCAATTCTGCTGCTGGTTATAGCGGTTGCTTTACCTACTTCCGCGGCCAAGCAGTTTCGGGCATTTGCGAGTACGAAGCCCGAAATGTCCGGCAGCGACGTTGCATGGCAGCCGTTCAGTCCGAAACAGCTGGCTGCGGATCGCGCGCTGGGGAAAGCGGTGTTTGTGGATTTTTCCGCTGCCTGGTGCCTGAGCTGTCAGGTAAATGAGCGGGTTGTGCTCGACCGGCCGGATGTTAAAGAGGCGTTCAGGAAGACTGGCGTGATCACCATGCGCGCGGACTGGACCAATCACGATGACACGATTACGGAAGCACTGACGCAATTGGGACGCAGCGGCGTTCCCACGTATGCGCTCTACTCCGGCAGCCCAGATATCGCGCCGACGCTGCTACCCGAGGTGCTGACGCCGGGCATTGTTCTGAATGCGCTGAAACGAGTGCAAGCGAAACAGCCGTAGCCCAGAGTTTTTCATTCCGGCCACAGCGAGAAATTCAGCAGATATGCGGCCGATCCGTCGAACGGCGCCCGCCTAGCCGAACTCTGCTCGGAATATGGTGAACTGCTAACATGTCACCGGGCCAGAATCGGTTTTTGAGGGAGACCCAAAATGGACGATTCACCGGCGGCAGGCGAGATGATGACGGGGCCGCGGAAACCGGAAACGGTCTCCGAAGTCGGCGTGCACAAGGGAATTCTTGAAGATTTATCGCTGAAGATTCTTTATTTGTTTGGACCCTTGTCGCTTCTCGAATTGTCCAGGCACATTCGGCTAAGCCCCAACATAGCCGATGAACTGCTTCACAGGATGCGATCCCAGCAGTTCTGTGAAGTTACCGGCATGACCAACAATATTCCCGATATCGCCATCACTTCTCAAGGGAGATCGCGGGCATTGGAGTTGTTGTCGCAGAGCCAATATGCAGGGCCTGCGCCGGTATCCCTTGAAAGCTACGTGAAACAGGTTCGTCAACAGAGTGTCCGCGATATTGAAGTGCACCCGCCTGACATCGAACGCGCCTTTGCTCACCTGGTGCTGGACAACAGCCTCTTGTCGCAGCTCGGAATAGCACTCAATTCGGGCACCTCCATTTTTCTCTACGGCCCAACCGGGGTAGGAAAGACGGTCATCGCCGAAACATTGTCGCGCGTGATGGCCGAGGACAACGCGTGGATACCGTTTGCGGTGGAAGCTGACGGTCAAATCATTGCTGTCTACGATCCTGTGATTCACCGCGCGGTCGCGGAAGCTGCGCCGTGGGATAGCGATGGACGCTGGGTGCTCTGCCATCGTCCTGCAGTTCTCGTCGGCGGAGAACTGACACTGGAGATGCTGAATCTGCAATTCAACCCGACCACAAAATTCTATGCCGGTCCGGTACAAATGAAAGCTAACAATGGGGTCTTGATCATAGACGACTTCGGGCGACAGCGTCTGCCACCGGAAGCGCTCCTGAACCGCTGGGTTGTTCCCCTGGACCGCAGAATTGACTTTCTCACTCTCGCGGGCGGAAAAACAATTGAAATCCCATTTGAGATACTGGTCGTATTTTCGACCAACATGGATCCTTCCCAGCTGCTGGACGATGCCGCTTTGCGAAGAATTCACACGAAGATCAAAATAGGGGAGGTTTCGGATAGCCAGTTCTGCGAAATTTTCTCCCGAGTCGCCGACGAATACGGAATTGAATGCGACACGAACATTTTTTATGAGCTAGTAGATATCATTCGCAGCCACACTACATTGCTGCGCCCATGCTATGCCAAGGACATTGTGAACCAAATCCGTTGGGCCGCCAAATACGAAGGCAAGAAATTGCATATCGATCACGCGGCTGTGATGCGTGCGACGAAGGCCTATTTTTTGTCTGATTCGCCGAAGGCGAAGGATTCTGTGGTTCCCTCTTGAGAAATATAAAACCTTCACACCTCGCCAGGCTCCAGCCTCGGCCGGTTTTGAGATATGGATGAGGATTGTCACGGCTGTTTGCGATTCTTCTCGCGCAGGCGCGCGATCTCTTCCATTCGCTGCTGCAACAGTTTCTCCCGGCCACGATCTGTTGGCTGGTAATATCGCTGGCCGATCAATCCCGGTGGCAGGCATTCCATGTCGGAGACGGCGCCTTCCTCATCGTGGGCATACCGATATCCTTTGCCGTAGTCGAGCGACTCCATCAGTCGCGTCGGCGCGTTGCGCAGATGCAAAGGAACCGGCTCGGCGCGAGTCTGCTCCACATCGCGGTTGACCGCACCGAACGCGGAATAGAGAGCGTTCGACTTGGGCGCGAGCGCGAGATAGACGGCGGCCTGGGCCAGCGCCAGATCGCCTTCGGGCGAGCCGAGAAAATCCATTGCGTCGCGTGCGGAAAGCGTAAGATTCAGCGCTTCGGGCGAGGCCAGACCGATATCTTCCGATGCCATGCGCACCATACGGCGCGCCAGGTACATCGGGTCTTCTCCCGAGCGCAGCATGCGGGCCAGCCAGTAGAGCGCCGCATCGGCATCGCTGTTGCGGATCGATTTATGCAGCGCGGAGATCAGGTTGTAATGTTCCTCGCCGCTTTTGTCGTAGAGCAGTGTCTTTTGCTGCACCGCGTCCGCGATCAATTTGCCGTCGAGCTGCTGCTGCCCGAGATTCGCCGCCAGCGTCGTCGCGGCTTCGAGCACGTTATAAGCGCGCCGCACATCACCATTGGCATAGCTGGCGATCACGTTCAGCGCATCATCTTCCGCAGAGATGCCGAGCGCTCCCAGGCCCCGCTCAGTGTCCGAGAGCGCATTGCGCAGCAGCTGAACAATCTGCTCATCGGTCAGTGCTTCGAGCACATAGACGCGGCAGCGGGAGAGCAGCGCGGCATTCAGTTCGAAGGAAGGGTTTTCGGTGGTCGCGCCGATCAGCCGGATCGAACCGCGCTCGACGTAGGGAAGGAAGGCGTCCTGCTGGCTGCGATTGAAGCGGTGAATTTCATCGATGAACAGAATCGTGCGCATGCCGGAGGAAGCGGCGCGATCGGCTTCGCTCATCACCTGCTTGATCTCTTTAATGCCGCTGACAACTGCGGAAAACTCGATGAAGGTGGCTCGCGTGGTGTGGGCGATGATTTTCGCCAGCGTTGTTTTGCCGACGCCCGGTGGACCCCACAGGATCATCGAATTGGTTTCGTCGCTCTCCAGTCTGCGCGCGCAACGCTTTGCCAGGTCCCAGCAGATGCTGCTGGCCTACGAACTCATCCAGCGTGCGCGGACGCATCCGCTCGGCCAGCGGCTGCTGGCGCGAGTCGGTGGAAGTTTTCCCATAGCCGGGGTCGCCTGGTACTGTGTCGAAAAGACTCATAGCTTTGCTGTCGTGGACGCTCGGGTCTGTTGCCGCGATGCTTCATAGAGCAGAATCGAAGCGGCCACGGCTGCGTTCAGAGATTCGACTGGCCCGGAGCATGGAATGTGAATCGCGCTCGAACAGAGCTGGAGGACATCATCGGGAATCCCACCGCCTTCATTGCCGATGACGAATGCAAGCGGGCCGCGAAGATCTCGATGGAAAATGGAATCTCCGGCCTGAGCGGCACAGGCGTAGAGTGGAATTTGCTCCTGTTGCAAACGCCGGAGCAGCCCGATGTCTTCGAGCGCGATGACGGGCAACCGGAAGCTGGAGCCGGCGGAAGCGCGAAGAACTTTCTGGTTCCATGGATGAACGCTTCCGGGCGTAAGCAAAACGCCGGTGGCTCCAAATGCCTCCGCCGTACGGATAATCGTGCCGGCATTGCCGGGGTCCTGCAGCCCGGCCAGAATTACCAGCAGGGCATTTTCCGTTCGCAGCAGTCGATCGAAGGACCACTGAGGCGCTTCAATCAATGCCGCCACGCCTTGCGGAGTTTCGGTGGCGCAGGCGTGGTTGAACGCATCGGCGGCGACGATGAAGGTCAGCGGATTTCCCAACGCACGCCAGTTTTTCTCTGCTGTCCGATCTTCGCGCAGAAATAGCGTCTTGATGCGCAGACCGCTGCGCGCAGCTTCCTGCAGCAGATGTTCGCCTTCTATTGCGATCAGGCCGTCACTGCCATAGTCGGAGCGCAGCAGGCGCCTGCGCAAGTTCTTGAGCCGCACATTCTGGCGGCTGCGGATGATTTCGGCGGACTCGGCGGCCAGCGGGCGCAACATACACCGCGATTTTACGCTGTACTCAGCGGGAGATTTCCCCGAAGATCAATGGAATGGAATTGCGCGAAGAAGGGATAGCGATGGATCAGGGAAATCCCGTAGAAACAATGAAAACCTGCTGCTGTATTGTCGGCGGCGGCCCAGCAGGGATGATGCTGGGTTTTCTGCTGGCTCGCGCGGGAGTAGAAGTGGTTGTGTTGGAAAAGCACGGGGATTTCTTCCGCGACTTTCGCGGAGACACGATCCATCCCTCCACGCTTGAACTGATGTATGAGCTTGGTCTTGTGGATGAGTTTCTGCGTCGTCCCCATCAGGAGCAATCCCAGATTGGGGGGGAAATTAACGGCTTCGCGGTAACGATTGCCGATTTTTCCCACCTTCCAACCCACTGCAAATTCATCGCGTTCATGCCGCAATGGGATTTCCTGAATTTTCTTGCCGAAAAAGGAAAGCAATACCCCCAGTTCCACTTGCGGATGGAAACAGAGGCGATTGACTTGCTGGAAGAAAACGGCCGCGTATCCGGAGTGCGTACCAGAACGCCGCAGGGAGAGCTTGAAATACGCGCAGTCCTGACTGTGGGAGCCGATGGTCGCCATTCCACCGTTCGTGAAAAATCCGGATTCGAGGTGATCGACCTCGGCGCTCCCATGGATGTGCTGTGGATGCGGATGACGCGGCAGGCATCCGACCCAACGCAAACACTTGGACGTTTTCAGGCAGGAAAAATCCTGATAACGCTGAATCGTGGTGAATATTGGCAGTGCGCTTATGTGATCCCTAAGGGAACATTCGATGCGGTTCGCGAAAAAGGACTGCCTTCCTTTCGGCAAGATATTGCAGATGTTGCGCCGTTCCTGGCTGGCCGCACAGAGGAAATCGCGGACTGGAGCGATGTCAAGTTACTGACTGTGGCAGTCGATCGCCTGCCACAGTGGTCGAGAACGGGACTATTGTGCATCGGAGATTCTGCCCATGCCATGTCCCCGGTCGGAGGCGTTGGCATCAATCTTGCCATTCAGGATGCCGTTGCCGCGGCTAATATTCTGTGGTCATCTTTGTTGCGCGGCGCGGTCAGTGATCGGCAGCTGCGCCGGGTTCAACGCCGCCGCACGTTTCCGACGCGAATGACGCAGGGCGCTTCAGGTGTTTCTTGCATAAGCGCTTCCTCGGACCCGCGCTGGGCAGGCAAATCCATACCGGGCGCCCACCCCTGCCACTCAGACTTCTGCGTCGGTTTCCAAACATGCGTCGTGTTCCAGCCCGCGTGGTGGGGCTTGGATTTCGGCCGGAGCACATTCGTACGCCCGATTCGAAAGCAAACCCAGCGCGGTGATCTATCCGTGTCCAAAGTGAACGGCTAACCATTGGACATTCTGCGTTCTCCGGCGAACGGGTATGATGGTTCAAGTTCGAAAGCGCCTGTGCTTTCGTCCAACTTTCTAGTCAGAGCTTGCTGCTGCCGTTGGAGAGATTCGTTTGTCAGCGGAACTACTGCGCGTAGATCCGGACGAGCCCGAGCCGGAAAAAATCGAATATATCGTACGCTGCCTGCAGAGCGGCAGTGTTGTGGGCATGCCCACGGATACCTTCTACGGGCTGGCCGTCGACCCGGTAAACCTGCGCGCCGTCGATCAGATCTACGTGATCAAAACGCGCATGCGGCACAAGCCGCTTTCTCTGCTGCTGGCCGATGCCGCGCATGCGTATGAGATCGCCCGCAACCTCGATTCGCGGTTCGATCGGCTGTCAGAGCGCTTCTGGCCCGGTCCGTTGACGATCATCGCCCGCGCCGGCACACGGCTGCCGCTGCGGGTAACGGCCAATACCGGCAATGTCGCGCTGCGCGTGCCGGATGCGGCAATTCCGCGAGCGGTGGTGCGGCTGCTGGGTTTGCCGGTCACCGCGACCTCTGCCAATGTGATGGGCGCGCCAGAATGCACCTATGCGGTCGGAGTTCGAGACCAGCTCGGGGATCGCATTCCGCTGATTGTCGATGGCGGACCGACTGCCCGAAGTCTTCCCACGACGATCGTCGATCTTTCCGCCGGGCCGGGAATGTGGCAGGTGGTGCGCGAGGGCGCGATTCCAACCCATGAGATCGCACTCGCGCTTCAGTAACGGAGCTGCGATGCACACGATAGAAGCCGGCGGTCAGGATCCAATCGAGGCGGATGCCGGAGGACGGGCGAGCCGTTCGCCGCTTCCTTCGCGTGCTGATATTGGTCCTGTTTGTCTCGGCGCTGATCGTCGCATTTACCTGGTTCTGGTGGCTGTTTCTGCAGATCCGCCACTCGGCTTCGATTGATCAGGCTGCCCACGCAGATGCTATCGCGGTCTTCGGCGCCGCGGAGTACAACGGGCGTCCCTCGCCGGTATTCTACGCGCGCCTTGAACATGCGCTGGATCTTTATCAGCGCGGTCTGGCGCCTGTCATTATCACGCTGGGCGGTGGCAGCGATCCGCAGCAGAGCGAGGGCGGCGTAGGCCGGGATTTTCTGCTGGCGCACGGCGTTCCGGATGACGCGATCATCGCCGAGACCAACAGCAGCGATACGCAGGAATCTGTGGCCCGACTGGCGGCCATTGCCCGGGAAAACCATCTGCAAACCATTCTGGCAGTCAGCGATGGAACCCATCTGTTTCGAATTCAGCAGTTATGTCGGGCCCAGGGTCTGCATGTTCTGCTTTCTCCGCGAGAAACCGGCAAATCGGTCGATGAGACGGAGATTGCCCGGACGCTATGCGCACGAGATGATCAGCTACACCTTGTGGCGTCTGCATCTTTACTGATCGAAGAATCAAACTGTGTTGCAGCGGTATGACGAAACACGAGCCGGCTGCCAGCACGAAGCCACGGTGCTGATTTACAATCAGCGATAGCTTCAAAGTGACTGTTGGGAATCATGGGGTATTCACGAGTGTTGTCAGTTTTTGGGCGTAAACGCCCATGGGTTTCAGCCGGATCGGTCCTTGCATTCGCCTTTTTATTGGGCTGCGGAAATATCTACCGGCCGGTCGTCACGAGTATCCCCCCGGTGCAGCCCGCGCCGCAGCCGCAAAAGTACGCGGTCGTTATCTCCTGCGGCAGCAACTCGACTGTTCCTCCGTCTGCGATCGTTCAGATCGATCAGGTCTGCGCCAACAATAATGTTCAGAATGTTGTTCCCGGGCTGGCATCGCTGGTGGACTTTTCCGGAGACTCGCTGACTGCCCGGGTGAATGTAGGGACGGGCGGACCGCGCTGGCTGCAGCTGAGCAGCAACGGCGCTACTGCCTACCTGGTAAATGCGGATGGCACTATCAATTCTTTTCTCGCGTCCAGCAGTCCGTCGCAGCCCCTGGAAAACAACAACGTCGCCACCAGCACCTTGCTCCCCAATGCCAGTCCGAATACGCTGCTTGTCAGCAGCAATTATCTTTATGTTTCGCAGCCCGGCCGAAGTTCCGTCGAGGTTTTGAGCGGCATTCTCAGCGGAAGCTCGCTGAGCGCATCTCTTGAAATTCCCATTACCGATCCGGCGGCGCCGACGGTCCCGCAAAATCCTGTCAACCTGGTGGGAAACTACTCTGCGCAGAGAATCTATGCCATCAGCCAGGGAGCAAATACCGGCGGCTGTCCGGCATCCGGTTCGAGCTGGCATCGCGACCGGCATTGAAACCACGACCAATACCATCTCGTCCACGTTGCCGTTGGGCGTCTGTCCTATCTACGGCGTGATGAGTTCCGACGACCGACGCACTTTCATCCTGAACCAGGGCAGCGGTACCATCACGGTGATCGACAGCCAGCAGAATCAAATCGACAAAAATCCAAATTTAACGAACGGAACCATTGCGGTTGGGCAGGGACCGGTCTGGGCGGATATTTACAACAACGGGTCGATTCTTGCGGTAGTCAACGCACTGTCGAACACGCTCACCCTGATCAACATCAGCGAGGACTCCTTCGGCAACGACACCGCCAACTTCGGCCAGATCATCGCCACTGTCCCGGTAGGCGCAGAGCCATCCTCGGTCTCAATTCTGCAGGATGGCACCCGGGCTTATGTGGCCAACCGCGGCGATGGAACCGTCAGCGTTGTCAGTCTGACGACCAACACGGTTACAAAAACGATCTCTCTGCCACAGGAGCCCTGCAGCCCCGGCAATCCAAACGTGCTCTGCACCGTTCATCCCCTCTCAATTGCGGCGACCACCGGCACTCCGCTGGGAAAGGTCTATGTCGTCTCGCCGGACACGAATATCCTGACGATCATTCGCACCGATACCGACTCGATCTACAGAATCTGGCGCTCACCGGGCAATGGCATTCAGGTTCGTGTAACCGCACCCTGATCAGTCGGCGCAAAACATGGCCGGTGTGAAGCTTCGCCTGGACAAAGTGCTGGTGGAACGCGGGCTTGCCGCCACGCGCACCCGCGCACAGGAGCGCATCGCTGCCGGGCAGGTTCGTGTCGACGGCGTCGTCATCACAAGGCCGGCTTTCTGGTCGCATCCCCATCAGCTCATTGAACATTCATGGCGACGATCTCCCATTCGTAAGCCGTGGCGGCCTCAAGCTGGCTGCGGCGCTTGACTTCTGGAAAATCGACGTTCCGGCCGGATTTGCCTGGACGTCGGCATCTCCACCGGCGGTTTCACCGACTGCATGCTGCAGCGGGGCGCGGCGCGCGTCATCGGGATTGACAGCGGGCATGGGCAGCTGGCGGCATCGCTTCAGGCCAATCCCAGGCTGGTGCTGATGGAACGCACCAATGCCCGTTATCTGACGGCATCCATGCTGCCCGGCGGAATCAGCTTTTTTGCCATGGATGTTTCATTTATCGCAGCTTCGCTGGTGCTGCCGGCGGTGATTGCCTCGGCCTTCCCGATTCCGGCGGAAATTCCTGACCGGCCGCAGCCACGAACGCGAAGCCGTCGTCCTGGTCAAGCCGCAGTATGAGGCAGGCAGGGAATTCGTTGGCAAGCATGGCGTGGTTAAAAGCGAAGCAGCGCACCAGCATGCCATCGATCGCGTCAGGCAAACGGTATGTGCCCACGGCGCGCGGCAAGACGGACGTGATGGATTCGCCGATCGCGGGCGGAGAAGGAAATCGGGAGTTTTTGTTGTACGCTCGGTTTTGAGGAATACGCATGCGACGGATCGCAATCATGTCCAAACCGCAAAAGCCGGAACTGGCGACGATCCTGCCGGAACTTAGCGGTATGGCTGAAGCGGCGCGGATTCGAACCGATTCTCGACCCGATCAGCGCCAGCTACATCGGGTCGGGAGAAACCGTGCCCCGGCATCAGATGCATGAGCGCCAGCCGGAACTGGTCATCGTGCTCGGCGGAGACGGCACTCTGCTGGCCGCGGCGCGGGCCTTCGCGCGTTCTCGGACGCCCATCCTCAGCGTCAATCTGGGCTCCCTGGGATTTCTGGCGGAAGTGCCGCTGGCCGAGCTTTATCCCACACTGGAAGCATGGCGCGAGAACGGCTGCAGCATGGATGAGCGCGCCATGCTGCACGCGGAGGTCCGGCGCGACGGCCTGGTTCATCGCGAATTTGAAGCTCTCAATGACGTTGTCATCACCAAGGGAACCATCGCGCGGATGGTCAATATTCTGGTGCGGATGGCAGGGAACACGGTCGCTCAGTTCCGCGCCGATGGCGTGATCGTTTCGACCCCAACCGGATCGACGGCATACAACCTGGCCGCCAATGGCCCCATTCTTGCGCCCGATATCGACGGCATGATCATCACCGCCGTATGTCCGCACCAGCTGACGGTACGGCCGCTGGTTGTCCGCGGAGATGCCGAGATTGCATTGAGCATTGAAGGTGTGCCGGAACAGATTTATCTGACCGTGGACGGACAGGAAGCGATTGAATTGCGGCTGGGCGATGAGCTCTATTGCTGCCGCTCGCAGTACACCATCCGCCTGGTGCGGATGAGTGGAAACAGCTTCTTCGACGTGCTGCGGGCCAAGCTGAAATGGGGCGAGCGCTAGATTGACCGACATAGCAATTCTTCCATAGGTGTAGGAGCGCAGACTTAAGAAATATTGCCGTCGTGAGGTCCCCGCGGCGGTCTTTGTTCAGGATGACAAATCTCTTTTATGTTTTCCCTGAATCGTCGGGAGAACGGCCTCAGATAACGGACCCGGTCTGGCCGGTTATCTATGGTACGGGCAGGGAGCTGTTCATCAGCTCATCCAGCAGGATCTTCGCCTTGTTCGCCAGCGTCTGCGCGCCCACCAGGTCGTTCATTGCCCAGGCCTGCTTGGCCTGCGCCAGAAAAGAAGATACCTGCGCCACGGCCTCTTTATGCGTGGCCTGCTGAGAGCTCGGAATCTTTTTCAACCGATCTTCAGTGTGCTGGATCAGCCGCTTGGTCTGCGCGTTCTCGTGCGGATTGGCGGTGGCGTCGTCGGCGGACAGCTTTCCCAGCACGGAGGCGCCTGTGGCCGGCGCAGCGGGAGTTGCTCCCGAGGTTCCTTGTGCAACAGGAGCGGCCGCTGTTCCCGGCGCAGGATGTGCGGCACCCGTGGATGAGCCTCCCGTTTCTGTCTGCGTGGAATCCGCGGTAGCTGGACCGGACGATGATCCGGCTGCTGTCTCAGGCAGCGTTTTATGTTTCGTCCGATGATGTCGAACTTGCTCAACGCTTTTCTTCTGCGGCTGCGGAGGGGGAGCCGGCTGAGCAACAGGAACAGTCGGTTTCGGTTTCGGCAACTCGACATTTGGAAATGTCAGGGGGGGTACCGGCGGCAGGGTGCTGACGATCGGAGGCTTGAGCCTGCGGCGGCGGCAGCGCCCGCACCCGACGGCGATGACAGCCGGTGATTGCGAAACTCAGCAGAAGCAAAACAGAAAACAGGCGCAAATACCGCATTCGGCCTCTTGCAACTTTCTTTATGACCTTATTTACGTTGTCAACTTGCAATCGATCGACGAGCATACTACCCAGCGCTTGTCTTTAAACTTGTTCTTGGCTCCGCCGGAGCGAAGATGGGCAGCCTGAGCGTAAATTGTGTCCCTACATCCATCTGAGATTCTACTTGAACCGAGCCATTATGGAGTTGAAGTATTCGATATGTCATCGCCAGCCCAATCCCGGTGCCGTCCCGCTTGGTGGTGAAGTAAAGGTTGAAGATGCGGCCCAGAATTTCCTGGGGAATGCCGCAGCCCTGGTCCCGGATGCGCAGGCTGGCCTCATGCGCGTTCTGCCGCAGCTCCACATACAGCTCGCCGCCTTCGGCCATCGCCTGCGCGCCGTTCAGCAGCACATTCAGCAGCGCCTGCTGGATCATATCCGCGTCCACCCGGACATAGACCGGGGCGGCCGGCATGGTGCTGCGGACATACACAGAGCGCTGCTCCAGATCGGGCTCGGCCAGCGTCAAAACGGAACTGACGATGGAACGCAGGTCGTGCATCGCCAGATCCAGCTCCACCGGACGGGAAAAGTCGATCAACGTCTGAACGACGCGGTCGAGCCGGCGGATTTCGTTCTGGATGACGTCCACATGGCGTTCGGCGCTGCTGTCGCGCCGCGCCAGCTTCTCGCGCAGCAGCTCGAGATGCACAACGATGGCGTTGATCGGATTTTTTACCTCATGCCCCACGCCGGAGGTCAGCCGCCCCAGATCGGCCAGCCGGCGCGATACCTCCAGCTCATTCTCAATCTGCCGCATCGACTCGCTGTCATGCAGGGTCAGCAGCGCGCCCAGGCTGTCGGATGGCTTGGCCGCGTCGTCATGATGAATAAAATCGAGCGATACCTGGATGCGGCGGCCGGTCTCGGTGATCACTTCCTCCTGCATCAGCATCAGCCGCGCGTTGAAAGCGCGGCGGACCACCTGGCCCAGCGTCGATTGGCGGTCGAAGATGTCATGCAGCTCCATGCCCAGCATCTGCTGCCGCGTCATCCCGAGGAAGTGCTCGACAGAATCGCTGACCATCACCACGCGCGCATCCTGGGTAAACAGCATCACGCCGTCCTGCAGATTTTCGAGCACCTGGTCCAGATTTTCCTTGAGCGCGGTGAATACCTCTTCCACGCTCCGCATCCGCTTGCCGATGCGTTCGATCTTGCTCGACACGCGGGAAATTTCATCCGTCGGCGCCAGCAGCAATTCCGGTTCCGGCGGGGATGGCGGCTCGGCCAGCATGAATTGATCGAGACGATCGCTGATCACCTGCAGCGGATGCAGCGCCATATTCGACAGCAACGCCGCCAGCACAATCGTACTCAACATCGACAGCACCAGGATGACAAGCTCCGCGTGCAGCCAGGGCGCCAACTGGCTGCGGAGAAATGTGGTCCGCACGCCCACACGAACCGTAAGGAAAGGAGCACGGTTGCGGTCCAGCTTCGCGTCCACCGCGTAAACCGCCGGCGGCCCGAACACGATTCGGAATTTGCGCCACGCGGTCATCTGTTCGAGAGAGGTGAACGATGGCTCCGGCAATAAAGCGTGGCCCTGATAGAGCGGGTCTGTGCTCAGCAGGATAACGCCTTTGCTGTTGGCTACGTTGATGTCGTAAATTGTCGGGGCGTAGCGAATGAAGGAGTTCAACCAGAGCTGCAGAGCGGCATCCCGATGCAGTGCGACGTAACCGCGTGATCGAGCGCCTCGGGATCGTTGGGAGCCAACGAAAGACCGGCTAGGCCGTGCTCGATCGCGGCTCGCACCGCCAGCAATACCTGGTGGGCGGCAATATCGTTATGCCGATAGCTCTGCTGAATCCGCTCCGAAAGCAGTTGTGAAAGATACAAGGAGAGACAGCGAGCACCACGATGACGGACACCATGCCCGTGATTGCCAGTACGAGTTTTAGGCGGATTCTCATCGACGTTTCAGAAGACATGGCAATCGTATCATGCTGAGATCTCTCGGCTTTGCTCGGCGGCAAACTTGACGAACAACTGAATCGCTGCAGATACGACAGGTATGATTCATGGAACACCTCTAGTCGCTGGCGGTCGAACCGCCGTATTCCTTCAGCTTATTGTGCAGTGTTTTCAGGCTGATGCCGAGAATTTCCGCGGCCCGCGTCTTGTTATTTCCGGTGGACTCCAGAGTGCGCAGAATCAAGCCGCTTCTCGGCCTCATCCACGGTTGTGCCGACCGGCATCTGCACCTGGTCTGAGTCGGTAGCCGGCAGCGATACGGACGGAGCCAAAATTCCGCGGCAAATGCTGCTTGCCCAGCATTCCCGAGCCGCACAACACCACCGCGCGTTCCAGCACATTGCGCAGCTCGCGGACATTTCCCGGCCAGTCGTAGGTCTGAAATTCCTGCAGCAGTCCGGGATCGATGCCGGTGACGCTGCATCCGTGGCGCTCATTCATGGTGCGAACCATCGCCTCGGCGATCAGCGGAACGTCTTCCAGATGGTCGCGCAAGCGGCGGCATTTCGATGTTGAAGACGTTCAGCCGGTAATACAGATCGTTGCGCAGATGACCGTCGGCGATGGCCGCCGCCGGATCCTTGTTGGTGGCCGCCAGCACCCGCACGTTGATCTGCGATTCGGCCTTGCTGCCCAGCCGCCGATAGGTGCGGTCTTCCAGGACCCGCAGCAGCTTGGCCTGCGTGGCGATCGGCATTTCGCCAATCTCGTCCAGCAGCAGCGTGCCTTCTTCCGCCAGCTCGAAACAGCCGGCGCGTCTTTCCACCGCGCCGGTGAATGCGCCGCGCTCGTGGCCGAAAATTTCGCTTTCAATCAGGGTCTCCGGAATGGCCGCGCAGTTGACGGCAATGAAAGGCTTGCTGCTGCGACCGCTGAGTTCATGCAGTGTTCGCGCCACCACTTCTTTTCCGGTTCCGCTCTCGCCGGTGATCAGGACCGACACGTTGTTGGGAGCGATGCGTTCAATCAGCGCAAAAATGGACTGCATCGGCCGGCGACTTCCCGACCAGCGATCCCAGCGCTCCCGTTTCCCGCGCCTTGCGGCGGACCGTCTCGATGTCGTGCTCGGTCTGCTGCTGCGCACTGGCGCTGAGCAGCAGCCGTTTCAGCCGGATCGGATCGATGGGCTTCTGGATGTAATCGAAGGCGCCCAGCTTCATCGATTCCACCGCGCTCTCAATGCTGCCCTGGGCGGTCAGCATGATGACGGCGAGCTTCTCTTCCAGCTGTCCCAGCCGGCCCAGCAGCGTCAGGCCATCCATGCGCGGCATCTTCAGGTCGGAGACGAGAATCGCCGGGTGCCAGTCCTGCACCCGTTCCAGCGCTTCGACGCCGTCCTGGGCGACTTCCGTGGTGTAACCCCAGCCGGAGATCAGCTCCGCCAATCCCATGCGGGCGTTGGGCTCATCTTCGACAATTAAAACTTTTTGCGTCATGATATTGGCTTTAAGTGCTCAACCTGTCTGCCGGATTGCTTCAGCCCGATTGGCTCGCGGGAACATGGTCGGAAACCCTCTGGCTTCCCGAAGCTTGATATAATCCATGTCTATCCAGCCAGGACTGTTTTGCAATCCTGTCCTGTTTGTACCACGCCTTCCTGTTTGCCGCTTGGCACTCGCAGCGCCAGGCCAGCAGCGGCGGCCACGATGTATTCTGAATCGCGTATGGAACTGGAGATTACCGTCGCAGACTTCCAGAAGATTAAAGAACTTCGCACGGCTCGAACCAGCCGAGAAAGCTTTGCCTCTTCGATGTGCGGGAGCCATGGGAAGCGGAGACGGCCGCCATCCCGGATTCCCATTTGATTCCCATGGGCGAGCTTCCCGCGCGGGCGCATCGGGAACTCGACAAGGATGCCCATATCGTCGTGTATTGCCATCACGGCCATCGCTCGCTCAGCTGTCGCTATGTGGCTGCGCGAACAGGGCTTTCCGCAATCGCAGTCGCTGGCCGGCGGCATCGAAGCCTGGTCGCAGATAATCGATCCGTCCATTCCTCGCTATTGATTTCCACGTCCTGTGTTGACGTCCAAGGAGTACCGATGTCTACAGCCGCTCTCGAATTTGCGCGTGAAAACCAGCCGCGTTTCCTCGCGGAATTGAAGGATCTGCTGCGCATTCCTTCCATCTCCACCCTGCCGGGAAATCGTGGCGACGTGCGTCGCGCCGCCGAAGTGCTGGCGCAAGGAGTTGAAGCGGATTGGCCTGGAACACGTCGAGCTGATCGAAACCGGCGGGCACCCGCTGGTGCTATGCCGACTGGCTGCATGCGGCGGGCAAACCGACCTGCCTCTGCTATGGCCATTACGACGTGCAGCCGCCCGATCCGCTGGATGAATGGATCAGCCCGCCTTTCGAGCCCACCGAGCGGAACGGCAATCTCTACGCCCGCGGCGCTGTTGATGACAAAGGCCAGATGTACATGCACATCAAGGCGCTCGAAAGCCTGCTCGCAGCCCATTCTGGCAAGCTGCCGCTGAATGTGCGCGTCATCCTCGAGGGCGAGGAAGAAGTTGGCGGGGAGGGAATTGCCAGATTTGTCCGCGAGCACCCGGAGCGCCTGCAGGCGGATTTCGCGCTGATCTCCGACACCGAGATGTTCGCGCCCGATCTGCCCACTCTTTGCGTGGGACTGCGCGGAATGATCTACACGGAAATCGAAGCGCGCGGCGCGGCAACCGATCTCCATTCCGGCATGTACGGCGGAGCGGCGCCGAATCCTTTCTTCGCGCTCTGCCAGATTCTCGCGCAACTGAAAGACGCAAACGGGCACATCCTGATCCCCGGCTTCTACGACGCTGTGGCTCCGCCATCCGCCGAAGAACTGGCGGCGTGGAAATCGCTGCCGTTCAGCGAAGAGGAATTTCTGCGCAAGGAAGTCGGCTCGTCCGCTCTGACCGGCGAAAAAGAATTCTCCGTGCTGGAACGCCTTTGGGCGCGGCCTACGCTGGAAATCCACGGCATGCCCGGGCGGCTTCACCGGAGCCGGCGCGAAGACCGTCATTCCGGCGAAGGCGCTGGCCAAGGTTTCCATGCGCCTGGTACCGGAGATGGATCCCGCAAAGATCTTCGCCCTTTACAAGAGCTATGTCGAATCGTTGTGCCCGGACGGGCATCTCGCTCGATGTCCGGCTGATTCATTCCGGAGACCCCATCGTGATCGGCATCGACAATCCGTATGTCAAAGCGGCCACCCGGGCGATGCATGATGTCTTCGGCAAAGAGACCGTCTTCGTCCGCTCCGGCGGCTCCATTCCCATCGTCGGCGACTTTGAACGGAGCCTTGAAAATTCCGTCGGTGATGATGGGCTTCGGCCTGCCCGACGACAATCTCCACGCGCCCAACGAGAAATTCCATATCGCCAATTTCTATCGCGGCATCGAATCGCTGATCCGGTTTTTCGAGGCGCTCGGCGCGTAATCGGGAGCCGAACCGTGGAAACTGGCTGTGCAAAATTCCGGAGCATTTCCCTCGTCATGATATTTCCGGATTTGTGCTGGCCGGAGGGCGCAGCTCGCGTCTCGGGAAAGACAAGGTCCTGCTTCCGTGGAAGGGGCGGACACTGCTCGAGCACGCCGTCGCGCGTCTTCAACAGGTCTGCGGAACCGTCCAGGTATGTGGACGATCGCGACGATCTGCGGGGGCACTCCGGTCTTCTTGCCTACGATGCATGGATTCGCGATGCTGTTCCCGGCGCAGGTCCGCTGGGCGGAATCGTGGCGGCACTTGAGAAAACGCGGACGGCGTGGAATTTTTTCCTGGCAGTCGATTTGCCGCTCGTGCCGGTTGCACTGCTGCATGCCATCGCGGGGCATGCTGAAAGCAGCCACGCGCAGACGCGGGAACGTTCTGCATTCTCCCGCAAGTCGAAGCGCTTGCCGCAGCCGCTCTGCGGCATCTATCATCGCTCACTGGCCGCGGGCTTGCGGCGCGCGCTCTTGGAAGGGAAGTACAAGATTATGCTGGCAATGCGGGATGCGTTGGCGGAGATGGACAGCCAGCAGACCCTTGGTTCGCGATTCAGGCCGGCAGCGCCACAGAGTGCAGACTTTCGGGGCGGCTGCATCCCGCGTGAAATTCTTCGATGCGGAGAGTTTTGCCGCTGCAGCTGCTGCGAAGGACTCAGGTCTGCAGGCCCGGGAATGGTTTCTGAATATCAACACGCCGGAGGAATGGCGACGCGCACGCGAGCTGGAACCATTTAACCTGACCTTTGCCCGGCCGGTGCTGTGGAAGGGCCTAATAGAGTCCAAGCAAAGCGAATCCGCAACGTTTCTGCCCAACTTCGGCTATCTTCAGAAGAATGGCCGAACACTCCGCAAAATCCGTCCAGCCGTTTATCGCCTTCGAACATGTCTCCAAGGCTTTTGGAGACAACGTCGTGCTCGACGATGTCAGCTTTTTCGTTCTGCCCGGAGAAACGCTCTGCATTATCGGGAGAAGCGGCGTTGGCAAGTCCGTTTCTCTCGCAGCAGATCATGGGCTTTCTGAAGCCCGATTCCGGCCGCATCCTGGTCGCCGATGAAGACATTACCGGCTACACCGAAGAGCAGATGGAACGCATCCGCCGCAAAGTGACCATGGTTTTCCAGAGCGGAGCGTCTATTCGATTCGCTGACGGTGTTCGAGAATGTCGCGTTTCCGCTGCGGGAACGCCGGGAACTGCAAGAGGACCAGGTCGATCAAATCGTAAGCGGACTGCTGGGCATGGTCGGAGTCAGCGAAATGGCGGACTCCCTGCCCTCGGATCTTTCCACCGGGATGCGGCGCGCAGTGGCGATCGGCCGCGCACTGGCCGCCCAGCCGGATGCCATCCTGTACGACGAGCCAACCACAATGGTCGACCCGCTGATGGCGCACCTGATCGGCAATCTGATCCAGAAAGTTAAGGTTCAGCTCAACCTGACCAGCATTGTCGTGACCCACGATATGCATTTTGCCGAGAAGCTGGCCGATCGCGTGCTTTTCCTGCATGAAGGAAAAGTTCATTTCTTCGGCTCGGTGAAGGAACTTCAGCATACCCAGGATCCGGTGCTGCAGGAGTTCCTGCGGCTGGATGAGCGCACCCTGCCGGCCGCGGCGCTCTGGCAAGTAGCTGCAGATTCGGCCGTAAATCCTTCATTTCGAATCTAATTGTTCATCAGATTCTTAGCCGTTTCGGCACGCAATTTTCGTTGCAATCAGCGCCCTCAGCAGCTACCATCCTTCTATAGACCTGCTGAGGAAAACTTCTGGGTGACTGCTGCGAGATACCTAGCATCCAACCTCGGTAGTGGTCGTGATATGTGATTTAAGATCGGGATCCCCCTGATGTCCTCGACTATGATCCAATTCGTCGCGATTGCTCGAGGAAGTCGAACCTCAGGGTGGTATCTCCTAGACGGAGCAGAGATGTACTTCATTTCTGCTCCGCTCAATCTACTTGTAGTCCTTGCGCTGTCTTTCATCTGCCCTGAAGGTAATCGACTTCAAAATCGCAAAACAGAGAAGAGCAGAATGGCTTCACCAGATTTAAGTCATTGGTTCCCGGCCAGGGGTGCAAATGCCTATGTCGAATACGGCCCCCGTGCGGCAGGCGACCGGCCGACCGGCCGCAACCGCCTGCGTACAGTGGCAATGTTGTGGATGGCAGTGGACGTTCTGACCGTCGCGATCGCGGCTGGCCTCGCTACTTACCTCCGCAAGGACAACGTGCTTTCCTATTTCGACCATCGCGCCCCTCTGGACACGAATCCCTCCTCTTTCCTGCTGTATCTCGCCGGCTTCGCCGATCATTCTGATCCTGGTGAGCCGGGCCCATGGATTGTATGGACCGATCCAATCATTCAGCGGGCTGCGGGAGCAGCGCCTGACCGTTCAGACGTGCTTCACCGCCAGCCTGATTCTGGCGGGAGCGCTTTATTTCGGACGCGCCGACACCATCTCCCGCGCGGTCGTCGTTGCCACCCTGATTACGACGGCCTTTCTACTCTGCTGCCGGCGTGCAGTCTGGCGATTCACGCTTTATAAGCGGTATGAGCGGGGACTCGATACGCGCAATGTGCTGATCGTCGGAACTGGGTCGTCCGGACTGGCAATTCGCAGCCATCTGCAGCGTATCCGCCATCTTGGGTTCAGTTTCAAGGGGTTTGTCCGGACCGATGACCGCGAGGACAGTACCGCGGCAAGTTTCGAGACGGATGAATTTGCGCAGCTCAAGCCGGTGGAAGTCCTGGGAGACCTGCCCGATCTGGGGAATCTGGTTCGCCGTCACTTCATCGATGAAATCTTTGTTACCGGCCCCTGTGAACGCGGAGTGGTCAAGCGGCTGATTGCCGAGGCCAGCATCTGGGGCATTGATGTGCGCGTTGTGCCTGACCTTTACGACGGCCTGGCCTGGACGGCCCCCATCGAATATGTCGGTCAATTTCCCACCATGCCTTTGCACCGGCACCATATCCCCGTGGTAGGGCTGATGCTGAAGCGCATCCTGGACATTCTGATCTCGTCCGTAGCCCTGATCGTGCTCAGCCCTGTCATGCTGCTGATTGCCATCGCCATCCGGCTCGACTCGAAAGGCCCGATTTTTTATGGCGCGGAACGGATCGGCAGAAAGGGACGCACTTTCTGCTGCTGGAAATTCCGCACCATGGTTGCAAATGCGGAAACGCTTCGGGAACAGTTTGATCACAGTAACGAGCGCGATGGAGTTCTTTTCAAGATGTCCGAAGATCCGCGCGTGACCCCGCTCGGACGCCTGCTTCGCAAGTATTCCCTGGATGAGCTGCCGCAATTTTTCAATGTTCTGGCGGGCCACATGAGCGTCGTCGGCCCGCGTCCTCCGCTGGCCGGGGAGGTTCGGCAGTACGAACTGCCCCACCTTCGCCGCCTGGAAGTGTTGCCCGGCATCACCGGCCTATGGCAGGTGCAGGCACGGCAGGATCCTTCTTTCGATCAGTACATTTCCCTCGATACCGCATATATCGACAACTGGAGTCTCTGGCTCGATATAAAGATCATGACGCGCACCCTGGGTGTGTTGGTCAGCGGCACCGGGGCCTAGCCGGCCGTGGCGAGAACGCTGGTCGGGATGACGAATAACCTATTTGGATTTGTCATCCCGAGCGAAGTGAGGATCTGCTTTTTTCGTCCGCAGGGAATGTCCTTCAGAATCCATTCGGGCCAATAACCGCAGGAGATTATTTTCAAAACGGCGACATCTCCACACCGGATGCATGTGCGAATCGTTCCACATGGGCGGTGATCTCGGCCTTGATATCGCTGATGTCGCGCGCATCATCGTTCAGGAACCACTCCATCCAGCGCGTCCCGTAGCGAACGTGATTGATCTCGTCCGACCAGTCGACATCCGCGAATAGCCGCGATCGGGTGTCGCCTGCCTGCTCGTAACGCATCACTCGCGGACGCTTGCGCGCCATGTAGAACGGCTCAAGATTTTGGGTCAGATGACAGAACCGATGCATAAACGGGAGACCCTCCACTTGTTCGTAAAGGATAGGATCGTAGCGATCGGGCGCTATCCCCAGCTCTGTCAGACGCATTTGCCCGAATTGAGAATGACGTGTTTCGTCCCAACACTGATGGGCGACATCCACAATGAAGTCGAGCGGTACGTCAGATGATGCGTCGAAAAGGATTGAGGCGAGAAGGCAGGCGGCATAGAATTCATTGAAATACACCCGAAACTGCTCGATGAGCTCGCGGTCGTAATCGAGCGCCTGCCGCTCCTGCAACGATAACAAGCCGCCGCGTTGCAAGCGATTATCGACGATGATCGTCTTCGGACGCTGGAATCTCTCGCGATGTGGCCGGGTCCCGGGCAATTCCGTTGGATCGGCAGAATCAGGGATCGATTCCGCGGAATATGCCGATCGAACCTTCGAGCGAATATACAGTCGCCACTTGGAAGCCGGTTGATCTCCAACCCGCTGGACCGCCCATTTCATCTCGGCGTTCAGGTCGGGAAGGATACGGTGAGCCAGCGCAATTTCAGGCGCGTTCGCGACACGATCTCCTTGTTGGGTCGCGAACTCATATTCCCGAATCAGGGCGGGAAGAAGTTCCAGATACAGCCCTTCGATCAGTTCAACCGTGTCGGTAGCGTGCACCACCTCATCCAGCAGTTCCACAAGGGCGGAAGAGAGATTGGCGTCGGCAAGGCCGCCGCGAAGCTCGTGCACGCGCTGGTGTACCGCCTGTGCATGCTGGGCATGATCCCAAACATGATAGGCAAATTCATATTTATCCTCGAAGCGAGGAGTTGCGATAACCCAGCCGCTCAGCGTACGAAGGATCGCGCGATGCATGGAGTAACAGCGCCGCAGATATCGGCCCGCATGAAGGATGTCAATTCCTGTTTTCGATTGGAATGTTTCGGTCTCGATCATATTTCCCTCCCGGCAGGTACGATCATTTTACGGCCGCGGCTCGGCGAGGGTTCATTCAATAAGAAAATTCTCCTCCGGATTTAACGACCTGAGACGGGCACGGCAGATCTTAATTCCGGGACCTGGGATTGGCCGGCTGTAGAGTGTCACTCGACCTTGCCCTGCGTTTGTCACCGTTATTCGCGCTGGTTACACTAGGTTAGTGAAGCTTGCCCTGGCGCAGATCAATCCGACAGTTGGAGATTTCCCGGGAAACGTCGCCAAGATCATCGAACGCAGCCTCGAAGCCCAGCGCCAGGGAGCCGAGCTTGTCCTGTTTCCTGAGCTTGCAATCTGTGGATACCCTCCTGCCGATTTGCTGGAGAAGAAATCCTTCCTCGCTCGCGCCCAGGAATGCCTGATTCAGATCGCCGACAGCGTGACCTCCGGCAGCGATTTTGCTGTTCTCTGCGGCTGTCCAACGCCGGCCGCTGGCAACTCCGGCAAGCGGGTGATGAACTCCGCCGTTCTGCTGCGCCACAGCCGTGTGGAATTCATTCAATCCAAAACGCTGTTGCCCTACTACGATGTCTTCGATGAGCAGCGTTACTTCGCTCCCGCCGAATCGCAAAGCGTCTATGAGATGGCGGGTGAGCGCATCGCTATCACCATCTGTGAAGATGCCTGGAACGACAAGAACTTCTGGCCGGAAAGGCTCTATGCTGTGGATCCGGTCGAAAACCTGATGCGGCAGGGAGCGACCCTGGTCCTCAACATCTCCGCGTCCCCGTACTACCGTGGAAAACGGGAGATACGCCACCGCATGCTCTCCGCGCTTGCCCAGCGGCATCATGTGCCGGTGGTGATGGTGAACCAGGTCGGGGGTAACGACAGCCTGGTATTCGACGGCAGCAGTGTTGTCATGGGGCGTGACGGCCATTGCCTCGCTCAGGGGAAATCCTTTGAGGAGGATCTACTGGTCGTGGATCTGGCAGCGTCGCGGGAGACAATCCTCACCGCGCCGCCCGTAGAGAACGAGGACGTCGCCGTCTATCAGGCGCTTGTCGTGGGCACCCGGGATTATGTGCGGAAGTGCGGCTTTTCCAAGGCCATTATTGGGTTAAGCGGGGGCATTGATTCGGCGCTGGTCGCCGTCATAGCGGCCGAAGCACTGGGCCGTGAAAATGTTCTCGGCGTCGGCATGCCGAGCGAGTATTCTTCGCAGGGATCAATCGATGACGCGCATCAGCTGGCGGAAAACCTGGGCATCCGGTGGGAAATGATTCCCATTCGCGCACTGTTTCAACCGTATCTGGAGGCCTTGCGGCCTTCATTCCAGAATCGTCCGGCCGATATCACGGAGGAAAATCTTCAGGCGCGAATCCGGGGAACGCTGCTGATGGCCTTGTCCAACAAACTATCGGCGCTGGTGCTGACCACCGGCAACAAGTCGGAAATGTCCACCGGATACTGTACCCTGTACGGAGACATGGTCGGCGCTGTTGCGGTGATTGGAGATGTTTACAAAACCTGCGTCTACCGCCTGGCACAATACGTGAACAGGGAAAGAGAAGTTATCCCGAAAAGTACGCTTTCGAAGCCGCCATCGGCGGAATTGCGTCCGGGCCAGCAGGATACGGATTTTTTGCCGCCCTATGATGTGCTCGATCCAATCCTTGAGGCCTATGTCGAGCGGTATGAGACGGCGGAAGCGATCGTCGACTCAAGTAGGGATATGCCGCTCGATCTGGAAATGGTCCGGAGCATTCTGCGGATGGTCGAGCGCAGTGAATACAAACGTCAGCAGGCGGCACCGGTATTGAAGGTGACGCAAAAATCATTTGGTTTCGGCCGTCGTTTTCCGATCGCCGCGAAAGTTCAGATCTAAGCCTCACTCAACCTCAAAGGACACCCTTCATGAAAAAACGCTCTCTCTGTGTAGTTCCGATCATGCTCGTTGCTCTCAGCGGATTCGCCGTCGCGCAGTCCGCCCAGACTGGCTCCGCCGCGAATTCCGCCGAGCAGTCTCAAGCTCCATCGAAAACTGCTGCGTCTCCCACGGCGCCGGCGCCATTGCAGTTGAACAGCATCGCTCCGCCAAAGAAGATCCAGTTTCCAGCCGCCGACCCCAAGAACTTCACCGCCCAGTCCCCCACCTCCCAGGAAGTAGACACTTTCCTGAAAAATCTCTGGGGATATGATCCCAATCGCGTATGGCAGGTGTACGGTATCCAGACGACGAAGGCTCCGAATGTTAGCCGGGTGACCGTCCTGGTCGCCGAGCAGGGTGTCTCGCACACCCCGGCCAGCACGATTTTCTTTGTCACTCCCGACGGCCACCACGCCATTGCCGGCTCTGATGTCATCGATTTCGGCGCTCATCCTTTTACTGCAACCCAGCAAAAGCTTGATCAGCAGGCCACCGGACCGTATCGCGGATCGGCTTCAAAGAATTTGATGTTGGTCGAATTTACCGACCTTGAGTGCCCGCACTGTAAAGAGGCGGCTTCCACCATGGACAATCTGGCGAAGGATTTCCCGAATGCCCGCATTGTGTTCCAGAATTTCCCACTGACAAACATTCATCCGGCTGCTGAAAAAGCCGCGGCGTATGGGGTGTGTGTTGCGCAACAGAAAGGGAATGCGGCCTTCTTCCAGTATGTGCAGGCGGTGTTCGATACCCAGGCGCAGCTGGCGACCAATGCGGATGAGACTCTGAATAATGCCGTGACGAAGGCTGGCGCCAACGCCGCAGCCATCAGTCAATGCGCGGCAGGCGCTGCGGCAAAAGCCGCGGTCGCGAGTTCGGTGAAGCTCGGGCAGGAGATCGGCGTCGATCAAACTCCATTGCTCTTCGTCAATGGCCGGCCGCTGCCTGTGGCCGGCATTCCTTACAACACGCTCAAGCAGATCATTACTTACGTGAACACCGAAGGCAATCCAGGAAGCGCCACTACCGCATCCGTCAATGCTCACTAGGTGCACGGCAACTATATGAATCAGATAGAAGCAAAGAGCAGACTTCCTGGTCTGCTCTTTGTGCGTTGGGACCGGCGACGTGCCCGATCATTCAGAGCCGCGCCGACATCCGGCGAAACGGAAATTTGCTACACTCCTTTGTTTTAGCTGGTGTTCGTCGCTACCCATCTGCAGATATATCTGAAAGATAGTTAGACATCCGAAACGACCCAGTTACGCAAAAGGATTATCACTGATCGCATAGACGGGGTAGCATTCCCAGGGAGCAACAAAACTCATGAGAGAAATACGTCTGGTTGGCGTCATTGGCGCGGGCACAATGGGCAACGGCATTGCACATGTCTTCGCGCGCAGTGGCTACAACGTTCTGTTGTGCGAAGTGGAGCAGCGTTTTCTCGATCGCGGAATGGAGACAATTCGTAAGAATCTGGAGCGCGAAGCGGCGAAGGGAAAAGTGACTTCGGAGACGATGCAGGCAGCGCTCGGCCGCATCACAGGGGTGCTCGAACGGGAGCGATTGTCCGAGTGCGACTTCGTGATTGAGGCTGCAACGGAAAAATTCGACATCAAGAATGCGATCTTCACCGATCTCGACCGGATCACTCGCGAGGACGTCATTCTGGCGTCGAACACCTCGTCCATTTCCGTCACCAAACTCGCCAATGTGACCCGCCGGCCCGAGCGGGTCATCGGAATGCATTTTTTCAACCCTGTGCCGGTGATGAAGCTGGTTGAGGTCATTCGTGGCATGGCGACGTCACAGGATACCTTCGACAGCGTTCGCGATCTGGCGCTCAAGCTTGAAAAGTCCCCGGTCGAGGTGAACGACGCGCCCGGCTTTGTTTCAAACCGGGTGCTGATGCCGTTGCTGAACGAGGCCATGTACGCCGTCATGGAAGGCGTTGCCACTCCCGAAGCTGTCGATGAAGTTTTCCAGCTGGGCATGGCTCATCCGATGGGGCCGCTGACGCTGGCGGACTTTATCGGGCTGGATGTCTGCCTGGATATTATGCGGGTTTTGCAGGAGGGTTTCGGGGACCCGAAGTACAGGCCGTGTCCGCTGCTGGTCCGTATGGTGGATGCGGGATGGCTAGGACGCAAATCGGGCCGGGGATTTTATAAATACTAAATGTCGCCGAAAAAGGGTTCGGTAGGTATGAGCCCCAAGTATCAGAAATGAGACCTGGGGCATCCGATTCCTCCAATCGATCCCGGTTGGATCGGAATCTGAGGCACGATTGTGGTCGGCTTTGCCAAAGGTTCAGGGAAGATTGTAAGCAGCCTTCACCTGGTTCAGTTCCGTGCGAATTTTTTGCCAACGTTCGGTAACGCGCGGTCCAAGCTGGAGATTATTCACGACGGTATCCAGCTGTTCCGCGCTGCTCTCCACTTGCTGCAGTTCGGGGGCGTTGCCTCTGTTTTTCTTGAAGCGGTTCAACATGGCTTCCGTCTGCTTCTCAAACTCGTTCGCCAGTCTTCTATCGTCTTTCGCCTGGCTGGTCTTGCGAATGGTGCTTTTCTTAATGGCGGAGTCGAACTCCGGGCGAAAGGCTTTTGCGTCGTCGCGTAAGTTTCGCATCATGGATTCGACGTCCTTATCGTTGACCCGCATCTGTGCGCGCGCGGACGACGGCGGCAGCACGAACAGAAAACTGAATGCAACCGCCATGCAGAGGTAGCATGCCAGACTGCGATGAATGCGCATCGATATCTCCCTTTTGAGATTTTGAAATGAATTTCCAACCGGCGGAATCCGTCCGCCGCCATGCTAGAGATTGGACGCGGATACCAGACCGGAGGGTGTCTCGATTCGCTCCCTTGGGCGATTCGTCCAACGAAGAGCCTTGTTTCCACAACAAAACACGATAATCTTTGCTTATGGTTCGCGTGACTGTACTGGCCTCCGGCTCCAAAGGCAACTGTACCGTTGTCACCACCAGCCGTACCCGGATCGTCCTTGACGCGGGTTTAAGCTGCCGGGAAATCGTCAAGCGGATGCGGCTGAGCGGCGAAGAACCGGAGAAGCTGGATGCCATTCTGATTACGCATGAACATCAGGATCATATTCAGGGCCTTTCCGTGCTGGCACGGCGCTGGAATGTGCCGGTGTATGCGACCAGGGGAACGCATGCGGCGTGGAAGCGCTGGATCACGCCGAGGAACACGATGAGCTTTCAGGCATGGCTGGAAGCCCGCCGTCAGCAGGCTCATTCAGCCGATGGTCCAGAAGCAGAGACCCTGAGGGCAGCACCGATCGAAATCCCGCGAATAGTAGCTTCCGCAGAGGAAGAATTGCCTCCGCAGCCGGTCCACGATGTGTTGAAGGATTGCGAACAGGAGTTGTTTCCGGCAGCTGAAAACGAAGATCCGGCGTATCTGCCGTGTGTGGAGTTCTTTCGAGCTGGCCTCTCCTTTGATATCGGCGACATCGCTGTCACTCCGTTCACGATTCCGCACGACGCTGCGGACCCTGTCGGATTCGTTCTGCAGGCGGAAGGAATGCGTATTGTCGTGGCGACCGATCTGGGATACCTTGCGCCGAATGTGCGTATGCATTTACGACAATCAGATTTGTTGATGATCGAGTCGAACCATGATGTCGAAATGCTGCGCGACGGCCCGTACCCTTGGGCAGTCAAACAGCGTGTGTTGTCACGAGTGGGTCATCTCTCGAACGATGCGCTTGGCGAGTACCTGGCGGGTGAGTACGATGGCGGGGCGCGTTTCGTCATTCTGGCGCATCTCTCCGAAAGCAATAATCTGCCGGAATTGGCCCGCATATCTGCCGAAAGGGCGCTTGCGGATCGAATGGGACTGTTGGCAAATAAGGTGCTTCTGGCATCGCAGACGACTCCGCTGGAATCTATACACTTATAAGTAGAAGTTGAACGGGAAAATGAATCCCCGTTTGGCTACCTTTTTGCATTACAATTGAGTCAATATTCGAGTTATTAAGTTGTTGAGGAATTAGAAGCCTATGGCGAAAATCCGTTGTATCGATCCCGTGGTTGGGGACATCCTTTCAGGATGGCGGTATGACATTTCCGGGCTGCATTCCGAAATGCGCACCGATTATGAAGACCATCTGAATGAATGCAGCTACTGCCATTCGCATCAGCGAATCCATCGAGCAATCGATGTGCTGCTGATTGGCGCTTCCACGGCTGGAGTTGCGGCGTTTGTGCTGGCTCTGCTGGTTTTCCATCATATCGAGCCGATCGGCGATTGGGTGATTTTCAACCTGCAGCTCCATCAGATATCTCTGGTGGTCAGCTTGGAATTCGTGGCGATTCTAGGATTGCTGGTATCTTTGCTGGCGTGGATTATTGTGGCAATTATTACGCCCGCGCCGACATACCTGACCCAACAGGCCCGTGCCCTTCAGGTGCGTATTCCAGAAGAAATTCGCGAACGGCTACCCAAACTTTCCGCCTGATCGTGAAGATCCCCGGAAACGGAGGAAGACAGGAAAGATTGAGGAAATAGAAAAATACGGCGTCGGCTTCGTTCGAAGCCGGCGCCGCATTTTTGTTTGGCACGAGTCGCCGGCCTTATGCCGCGGGCCGATCTGCCAGAATCAGCGGGGACGGGCCACGACCTTCCATCTTCCGAACATTCCCGAATCCCGCTTGCTGTAACCAGTCGCGAATTTCTTCAAACGAATACGTGTTGCCATCCGTGGTGTTCACCAGCATATTCATCGCAAAGATCAGTCCGTTCACAGGGCCGGTGCGATCTTCGTTCACCAGAAATTCCGCGATCGCGATTGTTCCACCGGGAGCCAGGGCTTTCAATGCCTTCTTCAGCAGAGATTTGCTCTTCTCCTCCCCTTCGGAGTGGAGGATATGGCCCAGGATTGCTACCTGGTGACCGGTTCCAAAATCGGCTTCCGATAAATCTCCGGCAGTGAATGTGTAGCGATCTGCCACTCCGAACTTTTTGGTGACCCGCTTTGTAACCCCAAGCACCCCGGGCCAATCGACGGCCCGCACCTTGACATGCGGCGAAGCCTGGGCCAGGGCGATTCCCCATACGCCGGAACCCGCTGCAAGGTCCAGTACCGAAACCGTCGAACGCGAATTTGTGATCCCCAGATGCTCGGCGAGCAGACGCGCCGACGAGTAGCTCATGGGAAAGATATCTTCAACGAATTGTTCGAAGAACGCAGTCCCATCGGACTCTCCGTTGACGCTTGCGACAGGCTTTCCAGTCTGCACAACCTCTGTAAGCGAAAGCCATTTCGGCATCAACTGCTTGCTCATATGCTTGAACATGCCGCCATGAAAACCGGGTTTCGTGCTCACCAGGAAAGCTTCGCTTTCCGGCGTCAAGCCGTAGCTGTCATTGGAGGATTTTTCGAGGAAGCCGAATCCTACCAGCAGGTTCAGCAATACGGAGGTTCCACGCATAGAACACTTGGTGGCGGAAGCGAGTTGCTCGGCGGTTTTCTTCCCGCCGTCGAGAATGTCGAAAATGCCGAGTCGTACCGCCGATTCGATCGCAAGCGGCGGAGCATATCCCCACGCCAACTGCATCAGCCGTTCGGGAGTAACCTGTTGCGTTTTTTGCTTGTGTGCTCATGTTCATACGTCGTGCTTCCTCCAGGAAAATGACAAACGTCAGCCTAACAGCACGGCGCAACCGTATCAAGAAAAAGTATTAAGGAAACGGACATCGTCAGGAAGGAACGGATTGCAGCGGAGAGATATAAATCCAGTATTGGACAACCATCCGGTATCAGGCTTCGCTTGCCTTTTCCCGCTTCAGCTTGGCTTTTGCGCATTTCTTCAGGACAGCCTGCTGCAATTGCTGGCGAATCGCCTCTGGAAGCTCGAACAATTCATCGTTGCGATAGATTTCGATGGTCTGCCGCGTGGTATTCAGGGTGACGTAACAATGGCTGCAATTCACCATGTGCTGTTCGAGTTCACTGCGGAGTGTGGCTGCAGTTTTGGCATCGAAATAATCGGTAAGATTCGCTAGAAACTCTGTGCAGTTCACGCCTTTTCTCCTGTGGGGACCCGGAAGTAGCGGCTGAGCCGTTCGCGCAACTGCAGGCGGGCGCGAAGCAGGCGGCTTTTCACCGCGGGCACGCTCAGTCCCAGGGCCTGGGCCGTTTCCTCCGTGGACAGACCGTCGATATCGCGCAGCGCAAACACGGTTCGGAAGCCCGGCGGCAGACCCTGGATGGTGCGGCGCAGGATGTCGGCCAATTCCGCTTGGTTGTAATTCTGCTCTGGATTCGGCATCCAGTCGGCGAAATCCCGGGGAATCGCGCCTTCTTCGGTCTGGATATCTTCGTCCATAGAAACCGTTTTCTGCGAGCGACGTTTGCGCAGGCGCATCAGCGACTCGTTCACAGCAATGCGTACCAGCCATGTATAGAACTTGGAGTTGCCCTGAAACTGATCCAGCTTCTGGAATGCTTTGAAAAAAGCATCCTGAACGACGTCTTCCGCGTCCTCGCGATTCTGCGTGATGTGAAGTGCGATGCGGAACACCTGCCGGTCATACTGACGCATCAATTGTTCAAAGGCGGACAGATCCCCCGCTTTTACCTTTTCAATCAGCGCAAGGTCGGGATGGATCGCATTTTCGTCCGGAGTCGCAGTTGTTGCCATGGTGGAGGCAGCCTCTCAATTTTGCTGCTCGCCAGGGTGCCCCGGTCTGGAACCGATATCACGATGCTTGCAGTAATTTGATGGTAGACCGGGACAATGGTTGCGGACAAATTTGCGGAGCCGTTCTGTGGCGACCGCCGGAATGTGCCGCTTTCGTTTTCAACTGTCTCCCGCTACATTCATACATATATGCCCTCCTCCAATCTTGCCCTGGTCATCGGCCAACTTCGTGGGCTGTACATTCAGCTGCGAAGCGCTCACCGGAAGCGGCGTTGCTATTCCCGGGTGGTGCTGCTGATTGCGCTCACTGTGATCACAACGTGCGCTTCTCCAGGCTTTACACAGCGGACCAACACGGCAAAACATCGAAAAAGGCATGCGGCAACGCACCGGAAACACGCGCACCGCACATCGGAAACGTCATCATCATGTTTCCTCTTCGCGAAGTCACCAGAAGCGCGAACGCTCTATCAGCAGCAGATCCGGTAGACATCGCCACTCGACCCGCCGCACCCGACGGCATCTCAGCGCGCGGGCGCTGGCGCGCGTGCATCAGCTGCATCATGCCTTTGTGGCTTCATCGCAACTGCGGCCCATGGCTCAGCAGTTGATTACACTTCGTACTCCGCAGGCGTATGCGGGTGTGCTGCACTACGCGCGTACACATACAGGCGAGGCATCCGCGGCCGCCTACATGGCGCTTGGGCAGGCATATTTTGATGACCGGAAGTATTCGCAGGCTGCCGCATCCTTTGTGCAGGCCAATCGCGCCGGACAGGCTCTGGACGACTATGCGGACTATCTCGGCGCCAAGGCCAACTTTTCGCAGCAGCAATATGGAGCGGCGCAGCGAAACCCTGCAGAACTTTGCCGAACGCCATCCGGACAGCATTCTGATCGATCGCGCCACGCTGCTGATGGCCCAGATATGCGCTCAGCCAGGGCGATCCGCAGGCGGCGCTGCAACAGCTCGCGAAGCTGCATGGCAGCACGCTGGCGACATCTTCGGCATATCATGTTTATTTTGGGACGGGCCAACGAGCTGGCGGGAAACCGCAGCGAGGCCCAGCGAATTTATACGCGCATTTATCTGGATTATCCGGTCAGCGCGGAGGCGGGGGAAGTGAAGAGCCAGCTGCAGCAGATGGGGATCGCCGCGCCGTTTACCGTTGCGCAAAGCATTCGCCATGCAGACGGGCTGTATCTGGCCGGCCGCTACGGAGCTGCAGCGTGCTGAGTACGAAGCTCTTGCGCAGGACCCCGCGGTAGCCGGAACCGCGCAGGCAAATGATCTGCTGGCCAGGGCGGCAGTGGCAAGCTTTAAGCAGACGCATCATGTCGATCCATCGCAGCTGGCGCGGCTCTCCGACACCAACGACGAGGCCGGCGCCACCCGGCTTTATCTGTCGATGGAAGCGGCGCGGGACCGCAAAGATGCGGACCAGGTGAAGGCGCTGATCGAGCAATTGGAACAGCGTTTTCCGACCAGCCGATGGACGGCGGAGGCGCTGTTTTCCGCGGGCAACATGGCGCTGGTGGCGAATGATTTGCCCTCCGCGATCGGATACTATGGCGATCTCGCGACACGTTTTCCGGATAGCACCATGGCGCCGGGCTGCCATTGGCATGCGGCGTGGTTGAACTACCGGCTGGGCGACAAAAAGGTTGCCGCGCAACTGTTCGACGAGCAGATTGCGCGCTATCCAGACGATACGCACTTCTCGGCAGCCCTCTACTGGCGTGGCGTCGTGTATCAGGAAGTCGGAGAAAAATCCGGCAGCCGCCGCTGCGTATTACAAGAAGCTGGTCGATGCGTTCCGCCATTATTACTATGCAGGTCTCGCGCAGCAGCGGCTGGCGGCCCTCGGTGCGGTCGCCCCGGCAATGCTGCCGCAGCTTGCAGAAGATCGCCGATCCGGATAGCCCGGAACTTAGCGACCAGATTCCAGACGACGATATTCACGTTGAGCGGGCGCGGCTGCTGGCCAATGCGGGCTTGAATGAATACATTGTGCCGGAGATGAGCGCCAGTCCGGACAGTGCGTCGTGGCGGGCATATGCCGAGGCCCAGCTCTACAGTTCCTATGGTGAAAACTGGCGGTCGCTGCACATTCTGAAGCAGAAAGTTCACTCGTATTTCGCCATGCCGATCGATTCGATTCCGCGCAGCTATTGGAACCTGCTGTTTCCGCAGCCATACTGGCCGGTGCTGCAGCGCGAATCCGAGCAGCAGGGACTCGATCCCTATCTGGTGGCGTCGCTGATACGGCAGGAGTCGGAGTTCAATCCCGGCGCAGTCTCCTATGCGAACGCATGGGGGTTGATGCAGCTATTGCCGCGAGTAGGCAGCGAACTGGCGCGCAAAGAGCATGTGCGTCCATTTCGGACCTCCTACCTGCTGAACCCGGAAGTGAATCTGAAGCTAGGCACGGTGTATTTTCGTCAGCTGATGGATGAATTCCACGGCCAGCCGGAGTATGCGCTGGCGGCCTACAACGCTGGCGACGATCGCGTGAAGACATGGCTTGCCAATGGTCCTTACGCCAGCCTGCCGGAGTTTGTCGAATCGATTCCGTTTACGCAGACCCGGGAATACGTGGAGGCGATTCTGCGGAATCGGGAAATCTATCAGCAGCTTTATGGAGCAGACGCGAAAAAGGAGATGTCGCAGAACCGGCGATAGCGTGTGGACGTTGAACCCGGCATGGAAATTATCTCGCTGTCGGTGGTGCATGCGCTCGATCCCGCTGACACTGCAGCCTGCGTTTAGATTAAGGAATACTGGTGCAGTCAACTAACGCCCGGATGGCGAAATCGGCAGACGCAGCGGACTTAAAATCCGCAGACCTTAACCGGTCGTGGGGGTTCAAGTCCCCCTCCGGGCACCATAATTGCAACAACTTATAATAAAACTGGCCTCTTCAGGTGAGAGGACATTTTTGGTTTGGTGCCTGTTCTGGTGCATGTTGGTTTAATCTGTGGGCGTTGGCATGGACCCTGAAGAAATGCGCTCCACGACGGAAAGCGTGTGCACCGGTGAGAGGTGAGCATAGCGGGCGGACATGGCGATTGTCTTATGGCCCGCCGCCTCTTGGATCTCTTTGATTGTCGCTCCCGCCATCGCCAGCCAGGAGCAAAAGGTGTGCCGGTTGCTATGCCATACATAATCCGTAATGCCAGCCTCCACCAGACACGACCCAAGCCATGATCGTGTATCAAATGTCGTGCGTTCCCTAGGGAAGACCCGATCACTGGGCTTCTGTCCTTTGTGTCTGAGCGATTCAATAGCGGCCAATGAATCCGCATTAAGATGGATCGTGCGCCCCGACGCGACCCGGCGGTCGCTCTTAGATCTACCTGTTTTTATCAGACAGCGATCAACGTGAACCATTGACCATGTGCAGCTATATTGCTCAGAAAGACGCATCCCTGTGTGCACTGAGACGATGAAATCTGCGGTGTGTTCCGGGAACCGGTGCTGAACCACGGACAGAAGCCGGTCGTATTCCTCTCGGCTCAGGAACCGGATTCTTCCGTTCTCTTCCTTGCGATGGCGAACCTTGCGGGCTGGATTGGCGTCGACCTTCTTGTTGTGCTCGCCTTCGCAATAGCAGAGCAAGAGAAACGCTTTGTACCGATTGAACGTCGCAGCACTCCTACAGTGCTGGTCCAGCCACCGGGGCAGCTCCTGGGGTGTGATATCACCTGCGGAACGAGAACCCAAAGCTTTTCTGACAATCTCTGCCTTGCTTCGATAGCTTCTGGCGTCCTTATGGTGTTTGGTGAACTCCAGCGCGTCGTCGATCAGCGCCGAGACAGTGACGGCTTTCGAATTGCGCGCTGGCGGCAGTTTGCGGCCACGGCGAGCGTCTGCCTTCCGCTCTCTATATAAGTCGATGGCATCCGGCTTGCGTCCGACCTTCTCTCGACGCTGTTTGCGGTCTACATAGAAATTGATCCACCACACTCCACTGCCAAGCGGTCGCTCAAACAGCTCTGTGGAAGATTATGACCAGGAAGAAGTTGCTCCCCCGACAATGCGAGGCCCATCTGCACACTTGACCCCACGTTGTAATCGACATACCATCAATCCCAATCATCGGAAGCAGTTTTGATATGCGGAAGTCCACATGAAATTGAAGAATCGGATTGCAGTTGTGACAGGAGCGGGCTCTGGAATTGGAAGGGCTGTTGCGGAGGGGTTTGCCGTCGAAGGTGCTTGCGTCACGTTGGTAGATATCGATGGCGTCAAAGCCGAGGCTGCTGCGGCGGGAATCCGGAAACATGGGGGCGATGCTTTGGCTTTCATGGCGGATGTTTCGAATCCGACATCAATAGAATCGCTTGCAGAATTTGTAGCAGGACGTTTTGGAATTCTAGACATTCTAGTCAATAATGCCGCCATCCAAATCAACAAAACTGTCGAAGCAACTACCCCAGATGAATGGAATCGGCAGATGGCAATTAATGTGGGCGGGGTCTTTCTCTGTTCCCGCGCCTTCCTCCCGGATCTGCGGCAGTCGCGCGGGGCCATCATCAACATGTCATCGGTGAACGCATTCTTCGTCGAGCCTGGATGCGCGGGCTATTGTGCGACAAAGGCCGCAATTCTGGGGTTGACGAAAGCGATGGCGATCGACCATGGACGCGAAGGAGTCCGGGTGCATGCAATCTGCCCAGGCTATATTGATGCCGGTCTGGCGCAGGGCTACTTTGAGTCGCAGACTGACCCGTTGCGCGCCCGAGCGGAGGCAGGGTCACTCCACGCCATTGGGCGCATTGGCCGAGCGGAGGAAGTTGCTAGGGCTGCGGTGTTTCTCGCCAGCGGGGACTCTTCATTCATGACAGGTTCTGCTCTCATCGTGGATGGCGGCTTCAGTGCAGGATTGCCTTCTCACTGATATTTCACTGAGAGGTTGTTGCCTGCAAAGCTGAGTGGGCGCCCAGTTCGTAGGCTATCATGACTTCTTCGAGCCGCTGTTTGGAACACGGCAGAAGCGGAAGTCTCACTTCATCAGAGCGAAAAATACCAAGTTCTTTGAACACAGCTTTCGTGACCGGAATCTCGTCCCCTGGCCCAAAGAGGTGGATGAAGGGCAGAATTCGCTCTGCAAAGAGCTGAAGAGCACGCGCAGGGTCGTTGACTGTCAGAAGTCTGACGACTTCCTGATAAGTTGCGGGGAAGACGGATGGCGCGATAATCATACTGCCCGCAACCCCCATCAGCAGGCTGCGGAAGGCAACAACGTCGTCACCAGCAAATACCGATATTCCGTTCTTCTGCAAGATCGGGATTTTGCTCAGGTCGTGGTCGGTCAGTTTCACGCCTTGGAAGTGGGGACAAGCCTCGACCAGCGCGATCAGCTCTTCGGCATGAAGCCACGTCTTGGTGTAGATAGGGTTGTCGTAAAAAATGAGCGGCACGGCGGAAGAACGATTCAGCTCGCGAAAAAACTCCAGCACCATCTGGAAAGTATTGGGGAAGTAAAAAGGTGCCGGAACCAATGCGCCGGCAACACTCAGATCGCTGAGAACCCTCGAAAATACGATCATTTCAGCCAAATTCGTGTTCGCCATCCCTACAATGATTTGTTTGCCCGGCGGCGTGTGCCGAACGGCAAACTCGACCAACTCAATCCGCTCGTTCAATGAAAGGGACACCGCTTCGCCTGTGCTGCCACACAACGTGTATCCATCGAGCGCGGGGAAGATATGGTCGAACAGCCGCTCCAAACTGGAAAAATCGACGCGGTTCTCGAAAAATGGGGTGGGGATGACTGGGAGCGAACCGGTAATGGGCAAGAGGACTCCTGTCTATTAACGCAGATTTTGGCAACCTTTTCCTTCATTTTCGCCGCACGACAGCGCCTATTTCAATAGGAAGAAAGACAATACAGCATAGCGAAGTATACTTTAGGGGCTGAATTCAGCGAATGTCAAGGCAACTTGATGAGCATAACTTGAATATCACCCATGGGGTTTTCCACTATCAATTCCCTTCAGTGCATGTGCGATTCCAGGAGTGGTCGATGAAATATCGCAGTGAAGAGTGGTTTTACGGGCGGGATGAACTGGGATTTCAGCATCGGGCTGCGCTGCGGACGATGGGAATCGATTTCGAACAGTTCAGAGGACGGCCCGTCATCGGAATCGCAAATTCGTGGAGCGAGCTGAACAATTGCAACATGAATTTGCGGGACGTAGCCCAGGCCGTCAAGACGGGCATCCTTGAGGCTGGAGGCCTTCCGCTTGAATTTCCAACTATTTCTCTCGGCGAGGAATTCATGAAACCTACGGCCATGCTCTATCGGAATCTGATGGCGATGGACGTGGAAGAGACACTACGGTCGAATCCTCTGGACGGGGTCGTTCTGCTTGCGAACTGCGACAAAACGGGACCAGCGCAACTGATGGGCGCTGCGAGCGCCAATCTTCCTGCAATTCAGGTCAATGGTGGACCTCGACGCTCAGGCAACTGGCACGGCATGGAAATCGGCAGCGGGACGGACCTGTGGAAGTTTTGGGATGAATATCGTACGGGAAAACTCTCTGAGCAGGATTGGCGCGAACTGGAAAATTGTATGTCATGCGGCTCCGGAGCCTGCAATGTAATGGGAACAGCATCGACCATGTCGGCGATGGCGGAAGGCTTGGGAATGATGCTGCCTGGTACCTCGACAATTGCCGCGACGGATCCCGGGCGAATGATAGCCGCGGAGAAGAGTGGGCAACGTATTGTGGCTCTGGTCGAGGAAAACATTCGTCCAAGCGATATCATGACCAATCAAGCGTTCGACAATGCGATTCGATTGTGCATGGCGTTGGGAGGCTCCACGAATGCGATCATCCACCTCATCGCGATCGCTGGAAGGCTTGGGATCGCACTGCCTCTGAGCCGTTTCGATGAACTGAGCCGGACAACGCCGTGGCTGGCCGATTTGAAGCCGTCCGGCCGCTATCTGATTCACGCGCTCCATTCTGCGGGTGGTGTGCCGGCGGTGATGAAGGAGATTGAACCGCTATTGAACGATTGCCTGACAATCACTGGCGATACCATTCTGAAAAACCTCGAAGCGATCCAATGTTTCGATCGCGAGGTGATTCGACCTCTATCTGAACCCATGAAACCTAAGGGTGCGATCGTTGTGCTCTGGGGCAATCTTGCGCCCGGTGGCGCGATTCTGAAGACATCGGCCGCTACGGACCGTCTGATGAATCACGTTGGAGAGGCATTCGTATTTGAAAGCTATACCGACATGCTCTCGCGCATTGAAGAACCGGATATTCCAGTCACCGCAGACTCCATACTCGTCCTAAAGAATTGCGGCCCCAAAGCGGTTCCGGGTATGCCCGAGTGGGGTTCCATTCCGGTCCCATCCAAGCTGCAAAAGGCCGGCATCACCGACATGGTCCGCATCAGCGATTCGCGCATGAGTGGAACCAGCTATGGGACTGTGATTCTTCATGTCTGTCCGGAAGCAGCATTAGCAGGCCCACTTGCAATCGTTCAGACTGGCGACAAAATTCGCTTGAATGTTCCTGAACGCAAGCTTGACCTGCTCCTGTCCGAGGCTGAGATTTCCAGCCGCCTGGCGGCGCTCCAGCTTCCCGTGAACTCGCACTTGAGAGGCTACCCCAAACTCTATATCGACCACGTTCTCCAAGCAGACCAGGGGTGCGACTTCGACTTTCTACGGCCGAAGAATGCGGCGGAGCTGAGATTCGTGCCGCCCATTGTGGGAAGAAGCTGAAGCCACTCGCTAGATTCAACCTCACTCTGCAATGGCTACGCTCGCCAGAATGGAACCGGCCGCCCTCGCAATGGACACCTGGCCGGACGAGCGACACCTCTGGAAAAATATCTTTATTGACAAAGATTAACCTGCGGGTTTAAAACCGTTTGCACCAGCCTAATGAAATAGGCTACAGCAAAATGTTGTAAAGCCGAGCGCTGGCAATCAAATCAAAAGAGACCGATTCGAAAAACGGTGTCAGCTTTTGAAGTGAAAATGCAGATGGGATTGTTTGAATCAAAACGTGCTGCTTCCTTTTAAAGATCAGGCAAATGCATTGATGGCCACGATTTCATCATGGCCGATTCTGAGGAAAATGGCGGGACCTTTGCCTTGGGCGAATGAGCAAGGGAAGATTGGAAGACCTAAGAGGTGACCCAAATGGGGTGCATCATGTATACGCATTTCCGCAAAATTATGCTTCTGTTGTTTTTGGTTTTGCCAGTGTTCTTTGTGTGCATCCTGACTAGCAATGCCCAGCAGACCACGGGAAGCATCTCCGGTACGATCAAAGACTCGGCAGGCGCAGCAATTTCTCAGGCAACTGTTACTGCGACCAACGTCAGCACTGGCGTTGTCGCGTCAACTGTTTCGAATGCTGTGGGCGTATATACCTTTCTTACCCTTCCTCCCGGTAGCTACACGATATCGGCAGAACAACCGGGATTCAACGCGACGGTGCTCTCGGGAATCACTCTCCAGGTCTATCAAAAGGCGGTGGTCGATGTAGTAATGCAAGTAGGGAGCGCTAAACAAACTGTCACGGTGCAGGGGCGCACACCGTTAGTCGACCCAAGCACAGCCAGTCTCGGAACGGTGGTCAACCAACGGGATATTCAGGAATTGCCGCTGAACCTACAAGAGGTGGGCGCACTGGCACTGATAGTTCCCGGAACCATCAACACCACTGGCCGTTCTCTGACCAGCGCGACTGGGAATGGATCTGGATTCAACGACAACAGCTATAGCGGCGCAGGTGGATATTCTGGCGGCAACCTTCTCTTGATTGATGGCATGATGTCGCGATCGCTCAATAACGGGAGCTTTGCTCTAAACCCACCCCCCCAGATGGTGAAAGAGTTCAAAATCCAGAACAATATTTATGACGCTGCTTATGGATTCGTCTCGGGAACTGTGATGAACCTGGTCACCAATTCGGGGACAAACGCCATACATGGTCAAGTGTGGGATTATGTTCGCAACCGCGACTTCGCTGCTCGCAACTATTTTGATACTCCAGCAGTAACTGCAGAGCGTCCAGAATTCACCCGTAACCAGTTCGGGGGCTCGCTGGGCTTTCCAATTCTTAAGGATAAGCTCTTCTTGTTTGGTTCCTACGAGGGCTTACGGCTGGCTCAGGGAGCTGAAAGATCCTCCCTGGTTCCGTCGATCGCAGAGAAGCACGGAGATTTCAGCGGACTCCTTACTGGAACTACGCAGAACTTATGCGGAGCAGGGGGCCCGGCAAATCTCACATTTGACACCGGACAGCTTTTTGACCCAAAAACCGAAACGAACTTCACTTGTCCAAATGGAAACGTGGTTCTGATTGGTTCTCCCATCCCCAATAACAACATCGCTGTATATCGTGGAGGTCTCGGCAATATCGATCCAGTGGCTCAGAAAGTTCTGGCACTCTTTCCCAACCCGAACAATGGATTGTTCTATCTGAACGAAACTCCAATGCGCGATATGCGCAATCAGTATGACGGACGCATTGACTGGACCATCTCTCAAAAAGACCTGATGTTTGCGCGGTATATTCTGGGAACCTCAGACCAGGTGTTTCCAGGTCCGTTTCCTCCATTCAACGGCACGCAACACTTCAGGGGGCATAACGCAGTCGTAGGCTGGACCCATACATTCAGTCCAAACATGCTCAATGATCTGCGAGTCGGCTATCAGACAAACTATCTTAAGTATACGTGCCAAAATTGCCCTCGAGCAGCAGGCACACTCGAAAGCTTCGGTATTGTTGGACTCAAACCATCCAATCCTGAGTTCGATGAATACCCGAACATTACATTTAGCAATTTTTCGGCTTGGGGGGATGGTTTCCCCGGATACTATCCGGATATTCTGCCCGATTCGCTTTATGAATATGAGGATACTTTCACCAAGATCTTGGGCCGGCATAGCCTGAATTTCGGCGCCGATTTGAATTTTTGGCAGACGGACGGCGTTGAAGATCCAGCACAGGCCAATGGAATCGTTAATTTTAACGGCCAATATTCGGATTTGGCGGGAGAATCCAGCGCAGCCACGGGAGCCGCAGATGCGGCGGACCTGGAATTGGGATATCCCAGCGGAGGTTTCTATACCAAGAACGCATTTGTGACCAGGCTTGTAGGAGGCAATTGGCTCGGTTTCTTCGCTCAGGACAATATCCGGGTCAGCTCCAATTTAACCATTGAAGCCGGAATTCGCTGGGAGTACCGCAAGCAGCCGGTGGACCGTAACAATCAGCTTGCCGCCTTTTTTCCGCTGTCGAAGACCTATCAACCCGGCGACGCTCTGCTTCTAAGTGCGCTTCCGGATGGAGCAAACGATGCGCTATGTACTGAAGCATATCTCCTTTCTGCGACCGGCCAGTGTCTGGTTGCTACCTCTGCGCAAAGAAGGCAATTCGGGTTTAATGGAAACCAGGTGAGACAAGTCAGCTATGGACCGAAGCACGGGGATTTTGCTCCCCGGCTGGCGATCTCCGCGCGTCCCACAGATTCCGATAAGTTGGTTGTGCACGCCGGAGCGGGCGTCTTCTTTGATCTCCCCCTCACGAACCAATTGGGCGCGACCGTTAACAATAATCCGATCTCTACTCAATCTCCCACATACAACACATCCTTTGGCGCACCACCGCCGCTCACCAACGGTATTCCGACGACCACGCAGCAGATGTTCGTAAATGCCAACACTCCAAATTTGACACAGGTCACATCGGAGCTGATGCCCAGTCCCTATTACCACACTCCTACAGTCTATGAATGGAGTGCAAGCGTGCAATCCCAAATCGCCGCGAACTTAGCGCTTGAAATCGCCTACTTAGGCAACCGCGGCGATCATGAGGACAATCTCCATTTGAATGGCAATCAGGCAAAGCCTGGAACCGGCGCCTTGCAATCACGCAGACCTTGGCCGGATTTTAACCAGCTCCGCTACGACACATATGACTCGTACTCGAACTACAACGCTTTGATTGTCAAGGTCACCAAGAGACTTTCCTACGGGCTTTCCGGCTTGGTTGGGTACACCTATTCAAAGTCCCTGGATATCAATGGTGGCACGTCGGAAAACGCGTCGACCGGGTTCAGCCCCCAGGACGACAACAACCAGAACGCGGAATATGGCGTAGCCGACGAGAGTCTTCGTCACAGATTTGTAGCTAGCGGAATCTATCAGCTTCCTTTCGGCAAGGGACGGTCATACCTGAACAGCAGCGGATCTTTTATCGATGCTTTGGCTGGAGGATGGAACATCTCCGCAATTGTCACAGCCCAGAGTGGATATCCCTTCACCGTGACCTCTTCGAATGATTTTTCCAATACCAACTCGTACTCTCCCCGTCCTGATCGGACGTGCAGTGGTAAAGGGCCAAAATCTTTGAATGACTGGTTCAATTTAAATTGCTTCACCACCGTTGCTCTTCAACAGGCTTTGGCGAATGGTAACCCTCGATTTGGGAATTCGGGTCGCAACATCCTCACTGGTCCCGGGCTGGTCGATGTTGACAGCGCCCTCATCAAACGCTTTGTGATCGTCCAGCGGGTCAATGCAGAATTCCGGGCAGAAGCCTTTAATCTTTTAAACCATCCAAGCTTTAATCTTCCCAATTCCACGATCGGCAGTAGCACGGCGGGTATCATTTCAAGCACTGCCGGAGACAACCGGGAAATTCAACTGGGGCTGCAACTGCAATTTTAATAAGAATGTGGCCGATGAGCCGTGCTATGAATCCTGCGGACGGCTATTCACCGCGAAAGCTCCAAATCAGCCACCGAAGAGCAGCGTTCACGGACATTCCACCTGGAGACCAACAAGAATGAGCAACAAGGTTCTTTGGACGGCGATTATGTTTCTTGCGGTAGGCTGTATGTTGCGCGCACAGGAACATGTTGATTATCACCATGACTATGTCAATTCACAGTTACCTTGGCATACGGCGATGCTCGACTCCCAGAACAAATTGATCCCGTGGTATGAGCCGGACAAGAATCTCGGCTTCGACAAAGTCATGCGTTTGGCTTGGGATTACATGGAAAACAAAGTAGAGACTGACCCCAAGACTGGGGAAAAGATCTATCTCATCAACTCCGTGTTTGACGCGAACACTGGCCTGGGAGCATATTGGCAAACGAATCCTGCTAGTACCTTTGGCCAATTCGTAGACTCTGCTGCCACCTGGTATCCGTATTCGGGAGATAAAGAGGCAGTCCATCTTGTTAGAACGATGTTGGATTATCAGCTCGCGCACGGAACAACCCCTGAAAACTGGGACTGGGCGAGTGTGCCTTTTGCTACCGGCTGCGGCAACGACCCGGAGTACGGCAAGTGCCTGAAGGGAATGCCTCCTAATTTCTATGGCGGCATTGAGACAGATAAGATCGGGGAGCTTGGCATTGGATACGTATTGTTCTACGAGATGACGGGTGAAAAAAAGTATCTTGCCGCGGGGATTCAGTGCGCAAACGCCCTTGCAAAGCACATTCGCCCAGGCGACGACACGCATACTCCCTGGGCCTTTCGGGTAAACGCTAAGACGGGGGTCGTCCTCAACGGCGAAGAGTATGGAGGAATGATTGTAGCTCCTGTGCGATTATTTTCTGAATTGATTCGACTGAAGCAAGGAGATGTCGGGCGCTATCAGGTAAGCCGGAAGTTAGCTTGGGATTGGATCATGAAATATCCAATGCACAATAATAAGTGGATTGGGTATTTTGAAGACGTACCTAAATCCACAGACAATGCCAATCAAGCTAACCCGACTATGACCGCCTACTACATACTTACGCAAGACGATCCCGCTTCGGTGGACCCTGATTGGATGGCGGATATAGGACACATCATTGACTGGGTCAGGAAGCATTATGGGCGCGGTCCGTACTTTGGTGCCTGGGCGATTGATGAGCAAGGCCCACCCCCTGATTACTCGGGTTGCTGTTCGCGTGCGGGCTTGGCCAGCGATACTTCGCGATGGGCGGCAATCAACGCTCTCTATTATGAGAAGGCAAATGACGGGCAAGCACATATGAATGCCTTTCGCTCTTTGAGCTATGCTACATACTTCGCTGGAGATGATGGAAGGATTGCCTGCTGCGGACTAGATTACTTCGGCTCCGCCAGTAACCAGTCTACTTACTGGTTTGACGACGGATATGGCGATTATATTCGCAATTTCATGTGGGCCCTGGGCGCGATCCCTACATTCGCTCCGATGCATGAAGACCACTTGCTGCGTTCCAGCTCCATTGTTCAGATGGTTGAGTATGGGAGACGAAGCATTCACTATCGGACATTCGATCTAACCGCCACTGAGGTCCTGCGCCTTACTTATAAGCCCGCCGAAATTAAGGTGGGCGGCACGTCAATCAGCATCCAGCCTGATCTGAAGATACAAGGTTACACGATCACGTCATTGCCTGACGGCGACTATGTCTTACATGTGCACCACACAAAATCAGGGGACGTTCAGATCATGGGCTAACGATTAGCATTTGAATTGCTTCGCCATGTATTCACGATTATTGTGCACACTGGCTGCGCGACATTGACTTTCTTCCTTTACTGGCAGTGAACGTCCAGATTACGGTTTCTCGCGCAGAGAATATCTTGCGGGAAGCCCACCTTATCGGGGCTTTCGTCTCAGCCGACCGTACCAGTCCCGACGACCTTCGGAATCGGAGTCGCTATTTAGAAGAAACCGGCCACGCCTTGCCGGATAACCGCTGGTACACTGAGGAAACTGAATCGTGAGAGCGGTTCGAGGAGAAGCAGGTGAAACATCCTCCGCGGGAACAAATTAAGCAAGTGGCACAGCCTTTGCGCAAGGAATATCTTGTGCCCGCGATCAAGCGATCCTTTGATGTGATTGATTTGCTCGCGCAAAGGGGTGTGGGAATGACCGTTTCCGAGATCCACCGTGCTTTACATTTGCCGCTCAGTTCTGCTGCAGCGATCTTGTATACGCTCCAAGCTCTTGGATATACGGAGAAGGATTCCCAGTCAGGTCGATACACTCTTGGTCTCAAGTTATTGTCTTTTTCTCAGCGACTTGTGGACCAACTCGATTTGGTTGGCAGATGCCATAACCTTCTAGAACAATTGGCAGCGGAGACTGGTCTTACGAGTCACATCGCGATCATGCGCGATGGCGAGTCAATGTATGTGGATCGAGTGCCGGGTTCAGGATTGATTCAATTTTCCTCCTATATCGGTATGAGGTGGGCGCTGCATGCGTCTGGAGTTGGGAAGGCGCTCTTAGCGTTTCTTCCCGAGGAAGAGTTGGCACGAATTTTGAAGTATCTGCCGCTTGTGAAGATGACGCCTCGTACCATTACGTTGAAGTCGCATCTTGAAAAACAGCTTCACCAGTTCCGCCGGTATGGATATGCCTGGGAGATCGGTGAGGGTGAGGGCGGCGTGGCGTGTGTAGCTGCACCCATCCGGGGGCTCGAGGGGACGGTTCCGGCGGCGGTTAGTGTCACCGGAACAACTCATCAGATCGCAGAGGAAAGGATTCACTCCCTAGGGGAAGTGGTCAAGAAGTTTGCGGACCTAATGTCAGCGCGCGTCGGAGCAAAACCCAATGATACCGTCCCACGTTTAGATGGCAGTTCACGGCGTGCCAATACAATAAGAACTCGCGCGTCGGATTCCTAACGAGGCGTGATATGCGAACTAACCGAGTTGAACCATATCAATTCTCCGTATTTGCTTTCAATAGGCCGAAACAACATCTTGATGCTGAATCCTGCTTCTACGTGCATCGAGCGAATCTGTCTGCCGAGCTGCGAATCGGCTTTGCATAATCGGTCCGCAAGCGATACGGAGTCCAACGAGTGAAGACCGCGCGGTTACTGGACTGGAGCTTGCTTCTCATCTGCAACATGATATGGGCGACCCAGTTCGTGATGCTCAAGATTGTTCAGGTGCAATTAGGGCCTATATCCGCGACTTTTTTTCCAATGCTCATCGCCACTATTTGTCTTATGCCTGTTGTGTTGTGGCGAAGGCGGGCAGGTTCGGAGAAATCCTATCTTTGCGTTAAGGACATTTGGCAATTTATTTTGCTAGGGGTTCTAGGACAGGTCGTTGCCCAGTTATTTGTTACCTGGGGTGTCCGATACTCGCTGGCATCCAATGCTGCACTTCTCATGCTGGCGTTGCCGGTCGTAACCGCAGTGATGGCATATTTCTTCCTAGGAGAAACTATGTCGGTGGTGCGATGGGTAAGCTTTTTGCTCGCAATTGCGGGCGTTCTGGAGTGTTCTGGTATCAACTGGCATGCGCTAAATTTCACAAGCACCGCGTATCTTCTCGGCAACCTTCTCATTCTGTGCAGTGTGGGTGGCAGTGCGTTCTACAACGTGTATAGCAAGAAGTTGCTGACACGCTATACGCCGCTTGAAGTTCTTCTTTACAGCTACTATGCCGTAATTGCTGTTCTACTTCCGATCACTGTGCGGTTAGAGCCTGGAGGATTTAGAATGTTGGCGCATCTCACTCCCATTGTCTGGGCCGGTATCGCTGGGCTCGCTTTCTTGCAATACTTTGCCTCGATGGTATTGTTCCTAATTGTTCTGACTCGTCTCGACGCTACACAAGCCAGCCTCTCGAATTATATGATTCCTTTCTTTGGGATAATAATTGCTGCCATCGTCCTAGGAGAGAAGTTAACTGGGTACATGGTTCTCGGAGGACTGCTAGTGCTTGCGAGCACGCTTTTAGTTACGGTGTACGACGAGCATCGTCAACGAAGACTTGCGGGAGTATAAGTAATGACCGATCACGAGCGATGCGGTGTGGTGAGTCTCTATGGTATCGATATACATCGTAGGGTGAAAGCCGCTCAGCTATGCATACGCTAACGGAGTCTGCAATTCATTCGCTCCGTGCTCTGCGTCTTGAGAGCGAACAGTTATCCCTTTCCATTCTCCCGGAAGTGGGAGCAAAGATACTTACTTTAGTTGACAAGGCCAGAGGACGGAACCTGCTCTGGGAAAATCCTCGTATTCGTCCACAGAAATTCCCCATCGACTCCAACTTCGACAATTACTGGTGTGGTGGATGGGACGATGCGTTCCCCACCGCGGACGCATGCGAGCACAATGGAGAGGCGTTTCCAAATCTGGGCGAACTGCGGTCCCTGACCTGGCAGGTTGAAGATCAGGGCCAAGCCCAGGATCGTGTCTGGGTACGATTGAGTACGTTCGCCCCGATCAGCGCCGCCAAAGCAACTAAAACCATTATGTTGCAAAGGAACCAGGTGACTGTACATTTCGCATTGGAGTGCCTCGGGCCGCTGCCCTTCGATTATTTGTGGGGCACACATCCGGCATTTTCCGTCACTCAGGAGTCTCATCTGATGATTCCAGCGAAGACGGGTATCGTTTCGATTGCTTCGCATCCATCTTTGGGAAGTCCAGGAGAACATTATTCCTGGCCATGGCTAGGTGGACTGGATATGAGCCGGGTACAGGGAATCGAAGTAGGCGTCAACTGCGGACATTATGTGACCGACCTCCAGGCTGGCTGGTTTGCCGTGGAGTCTGCCGGCAGCGGAATCGTCTTCGACTTTCCATTGGGAAAATGCCCGCATTTATGGCTTTGGTTAGTTTATGGAGGATGGCGAGGATACCATCACGCGATCGTAGAGCCTTGGACAGGCTATCCGGTGAACCTGGCGGAGGCGACAAGGCAACATCGCCAACAGCAACTTCACCCCGGAGAAAAGTTTTCCGTTACGATTCGCTGCGCGACTTATAGCGCGCCGGACGACGCACAGAGTGCTCGTGCCAATTTGATTGGCAGTGCTCCCGATTTAGGTAGCGAATAGTTCATCAGCACGTTCCATCATTGCTCCCGATTTCGGTGGCAACGATATAATGAAGATGACTTCAACATATTAGAAGCATGAGACACAGAGGGCATCGGTGTGAACGTGCAAGTATCTCAGCGAAATGGAGGCGAAGAATGAAGCAGCTTTTCGATGGCGTGTATTTGCTCGAAGGCGAAGTCGGAGGAAGGCCGCTTCAGTTGGTGTACCTAAAGGGCGGCAGTGCGACGCTGCTTATGGACACTGGCTGTGCTCACGACCCTTCGAAATTCATCGCGTCTCAGATCGGCCAGGCCGGAGGTACAGTGAAGGACCTCACATGGATCCTCAATACGCATCCCGATCTGGACCATATCGGCGGCAATCACGAAATGAAGCAAATGGCGCCTGATGCACTCCTGGCCTGCGGGCACGCGGACCGGCTCGCCTGTCAAGGCCTCGAGTCACTGATGCATTATCGCTACGACGTCTATCGAGCAGATCACCAGATATTTTATGAGGGCGAGGCGCTGGCGTGGCTCCGCGCCGAGGGTGGCGAATCGGAACCGATCGATATAACGTTTCTGGGTGGGGAATCCATCCGTCTAGGGCCGGGCTGGGAGGTGGAACTGCTCGCGGTCCCAGGCCATGCGAAAGGACATCTCGCAATTTACGATCCCATACACAAAGCACTGTACGGTGGGGATGCGATTCAGGGTCGAGGTTATCGGGGACTCGACGGTGCCATGAAACTCGGGCCTACATATGAGAATGTCGATGACTATCTCGGGACGATTCGGTTGATCGAGAATCTATCCATTACTACGTATGTAGGTTGCCACTGGCCGGTTAAAAGGGAGGGTGAAGTCGCGGAATTTTGTCGAGAATCGCGCGATTTTGCCGATACTGCGGAACGAGTGCTGTTGGAGCAATTGTCCGCACCGCATACGCTCCGTGAGATTTGCACTGTGTTGGGCCCAGTTTTGGGAGAATGGCCGCGAGCGGCGGATCTGGAACTTGTCTACGCTCTAAATGGTCATTTGCGCCGATTGCTCGATCGACAGCTCATCTTGACCCGCGTCCGCACCGCCGAGCCACGCGTGCTGGAATACGTCCGGATATAAAAATAGGTGTTCCTGACAAATGAAAATTGTCGATATAAGTACGGTTGTAGTCAACGCGCGTATGCGCAACTGGGTTTTTGTGAAGGTGCAAACGGATGTCCCCGGTCTACACGGATGGGGCGAGGCCACGATGGAGTGGAAGACGCGCGCTGTCGTCGGTTGCGTAGAAGACCTGAAACCCATGTTGCTCGGACGCGATCCTACCCGCATCGATTTTCTATGGCAAATCCTTTATCGCCACTCCTATTTTCGTCTCGGCGCCATCGGAATGACGGCGATCTCCGGCATCGAGCAGGCTTGCTGGGACATCTTCGGCAAGTCGCTCGGAGTGCCGGTTTACAAACTGCTAGGTGGAAAAGTCCGCGAGAAGGTGCGCATGTATACCCATCTTGGCGGGGGCGAGACCAAAGCAGTGTATGAGAGCTTTGAGAGCAGCCAGGTGATTGAACGTGCGTTGGCTGTACGCGAGCAAGGCTACACAGCTCTAAAGGTGGTCTTCGTACCTTATTCGCGACCACTGGAAGGCCTGCCTGCGGTGAAGCATTTTGCGAAACTAGTGGGCGATCTTCGATCGGCCGTAGGCGATGACATCGATATCATGATCGACTTTCATGGTCGAACGACAACCGGACAAGCAATCCAGTACATCAACGCCATCGAGGAGTTTCATCCACTGTTCTGCGAGGAGCCAGTTCCGCCCGAACAGCCGGATGCCATGCTGGAAGTCCGCAGGAGCGTCAACGTTCCCATTGCGACAGGGGAAAGACTCGCGACGCGCTGGGAATTCCGCCGCATTTGCGAGTTACAGGCCTGCCACGTTCTACAGCCAGACTTGAGTCACTGCGGCGGACTGATGGAGGCGCGAAGGATCGCAGATTTAGCTGAAACCTATCTTATGGGTGTCGCACCGCACAATCCTAACGGCCCGGTCGCGAACGCTGCAGCGCTTCACTTCGCTTTGAGCACGCCCAATTTTCTGATTCAGGAAGATATGCTGGGTGACGTACCCTGGCGCTTCGACGTGGTGCAAACGGAACTCGAACGGCGGGATGGATATTGGCTTCCACTGGAAACGCCTGGCTTGGGCATTGAAGTTAATGAGCGAGAAGCCGCGAAGTACCCGTTTGCGCAGGAAACCATGCAGCAAATGATTTTTCACGAAGATGGATCGGTCGCCGAATGGTAAGGGTCGGCGAAGCTAATCCTTATGTGAGATCTGAAGGAGAGATGTAGGAATGCGATTGATACGGTTTGGCCCGGTTGCGAATGGACAACAGCGGAGCCGTTTGCGATTTGCCTCCCTTTCGTGGAGCGGTCCCGGTCGGCGACATAGCTTGGACAATCCAGCCGTTTCTTTGGTTTTTCCAACCCACATTTGTACCCACACTGACAAACTCCTACATTGACCTACAATGCTTTACGGTGTCATCCGCGTCGCTTAAGTTGTTGTAGATTCTATTAATTAACCTCTGAAAAGGCTGGCGTCGGGGGTTCAATTCCCTCGCTGGTCGCGCGGTTGTAGATCGGCGTCACCGTTCCGTCCGCACTGT
>CAWGME010000015.1:0-29149 GCA_963823595.1 uncultured Acidobacteriota bacterium | reverse complement strand
ACCGAGGCGGTGTCTGATGAATCCGCATTGCGGCTTTTTGTTGGAAGCAGCGGGCTTTAGCCCGGTGAATATCGCGGAAATAAATGAGGGGCTTCAGCCCCGGACTACTTTCCTGAATCCGGATGTCATTCTGAATGAAAATGCAGGAGAGCGAATGACCTTGTGTTCCGGATGACCGGCGAACCGGACCCGTGCGCCCCTTCGTCAGGCTTGAAAACTGCGCAATTACCAAAAAACGGCTCTACAGCTATCTGGTCAGTAAACCGCTTCAATCCAGCAACATACAGCAGTCCCGACAGCATGCTGTCAATGTGACAACATGCTGTCAAGCTGCCCGAATTCGACGGCCCGCCCAAAAATGTGTGGCAAAGGTTCGTATTTATTTCGGATCCTCGAACGGCCCACCCTCCGCTGGCCCAAGCTTCGCCGAAGGAAGGTTCGCAATCGTCCGAAACCGAATCGGAGTCAGCACAAATCCCGGCGTAGTTTTGAAAAATCTATCCCCGACCGATGAATAAAATACCGGCGTGCCGTGATTGAGTGGCGTAAAACCGCCAATCGCAACTGCGCGAGTGTTGATCGGCAGCCGCTTCACCGGATACCGGTGATGCAGCAGATCCTGCACCAGCCAGTTGCCGTCGCTGGCAACGATCAAATATTTCCCGGCGGAGCGCTGAAACCTGGCCAGCGGAACTACCGGCAAATGGTAGATGCTGTTCCGTCCCGCCCACAGGTTCTGCTCCGGCGAATCCTCGCCACGATAGAGCCGGATTGCCGGGAAGTCGATGGGAAACACCACCCGGGCCGCAAGATCCGGTGGCGCATAGTAACGGAAGGTGAGCACCATCAGCGGATCGGGGATAACAATCGGATCCCCCGCGAACTCACCCGCGGGCAGACGGTTCAGCACTTTGTAAAAGCATTGCTTCTGCTCCATGTACCAGAAGCCGACAATGGATTCCCGGGTGCCGAACCACGCGATGCAGATCAGCAGCAGGCTGATTCCCGCCACCCGCATGTGTCCGAAAATGCGGAAGCAGGCAAGAGTGCCCGCAATCGCGAACCCGAAGCATACCGGGATCACAAACCGCGGCGAAAGCATGCCTCCGTGGATCGAAGCAACGATGTAGCCGAGGATCGGATAAGCGAGCAGAAGAAAAACCGCAACCGCCTCCGGCTGCGGCAGCGTGCTCGAACCCGCGTCTGCCTGCTGCGTCGCCAGTTCGCCAATCCATTGCGGCTGAATCGCTCCACGGCAATGCACGCAGAAACGGGAGAGCGCCCGAATGACGATCGCGAACACGAAAAGCGCGAGAAGAGCGTAAAGAACGAACTCCACCATTTCGGTGTAGGAGTCGGCGATCTGGTCGAGCGAGACCTTATTCCACGCATAGGGCGCGAACTCCGCAATCGAGCGCTGGATCAGCGGCCGGTAAGCCAGCAGGGGAGTGGCGGCCAGTACGAGCGCTATCCAGATACGGTACTGGACGGCGTCCTTAAATCTCGTTGGATTCCAGCGCTCATCCCGGATGGACTGCAGCGTGCGCGCCACTTCTCCCCCGGCAATCGGCAGAAACGCCAGCACTGCGATGTAACTGGTGGAAATTGCGGCAGTCAGGGCAAGAACCATGCCCGCCAGCGCAGCCCCTCGTCGGGCCGAAGAGCTGGCCGGGTCGGCGGCGCAGCACCAGCAATACAGCGCCAGCATGGTTAAGCCGTAAAAAATGCCATAGGAGCGGCTCTCATAGCTGTATTCAAATGCCGCCATCCCCATCGACATCACCACTGCGGCCAATGCCCATACCGCCGGCACATGGCGGCGCAGAAAAAGGTAGAGAGACAGCATTCCAATCCAATATCCCGCCATCGCGGGCAGCCGCAAAACGAAAGTATGTTCCCCAAACGTGCGCATACACGCCAGCACCAGGATGTGGGCGAGCGGCGGATTCGGGTCTGCTCCCGCAGCCAGCGCATGCCAGATGGCCGCGATGCTTCCCAGCCGGGCGATATGCAGGGTGATCAGCTCGTCGAGCCACAGCAGCTTCATGCAGGAGAGTGCCACGACAGCACCGGCATACCCAATTGTGAGCAGCAAAAATGCCCGGCCTGGATTGCGGTTGATCCATCCACTGGCGCGTTGCAGCCTGGGGAATGAAGCATCGGCGAGAAATCGCCGGGAGAGGAGGACTTTGTTGGTAATAACGGTACTCAAAACAGTGCCTTGGGGGTTGAGGATTTTGTGCGCGTCACGGCTACGCAACGTGATGCTTCCTCTCTTTGGGATGCGGCATTCCTGCAACAAACCGGAGCGATCCGGAACACCGCTGCGATGAGAAACACGAGTCAATTGATCGAATCAACAGCGACGAAACCGCCGCAGAAGCAACTCGCTGGCAACGTATGTGGTCTTTTTTTCTTGACGCAGAGTACTCTATGTTATAGAGTAAGACTGATGAAGTGAGACACAACCCACACCGCCCCCCACCCGCCACGCGGTTGACTATGGACTCGATGCACCCGGTTTTCAGCGCGGCGCGATGTTCGGCGGGCTCGCCGGCATCATTGTCGGATTGGTGTGCTCGCTGCTGGTCGCCCGCGGCGTTCTCCCGCCGAAATTTCACTTCCTGTCGCGTCTGGTCCAGCCAGGTACCGGGTTCTTCGTCACCGGATGCGTGATGTATTGGGGCAGCAAAGTGGGTAAGCTCCATCTGCGCGACAAGATCATCGCTTCCATTTCCTGGCGCGGCGATGAGCAGGTCCTGGACGTCGGTTGCGGCCACGGACTGATGCTGCTGGCAGCGGCCAAGCGCCTGACTACCGGCCGGGCTATCGGCATCGATATCTGGTCGCAGGTTGACCAGGCCGACAACAGTCCGGAAGCAACGATGGAGAACGCTCGTAGAGAAAATGTCGCCGAACGCGTCGAAGTCAAGAGCGCCGATGCCCGCAAGATTCCGTTTCCCGACGCCTCTTTCGATGTCGTCGTTTCAAGCTTTGTCATTCACAATCTTCACCCCGCGCGGAATCGCGAGCAGGTGATCCGGGAGATCGCGCGTGTCCTCCGTCCCGGCGGACAACTGGCAATTGCGGACATCCGCCACACATGCGCGGTACGAAAAAACGCTGCGTGCGCTGGGCTGGACGGAGGTCAGGCGCTGGTTCCCGAATTTTCTTTTTGTCATTCCGACACGGGTATTGAGAGGAAGAAAACCATGAACGATGTTGATCGCAATTTACAAGATTACATTTCGATGCTGACGGATCGTCATCCACGAATCGCCCGTACTCTTGCGCTGCTGCTTTTTCTTGCTGGAATTGTGCTCTGCGCGAGGATTGTATAGCCACTACCAGCACCACGAGGAGAACACATGAACGAAGAACGGAACGAATCGCAAAGTGAGCTGCTCAGCCGCATCGATCTGATCGAAACCATGGTGCGGGAGGGCCGCCGCACGATCGAGTACTGGGGGTGGACACAGGTTCTGTGGGGCGCCGCGTACCTGATCGCGATCGGCTGGGCGCAATCCACGTATCGCCCGCAGCTGGCATGGCCTGTCACCATGATTGTTGCCGCTATCATCACTATCGTTGTCAGCAGGACGAAGAAGCGGGTCCATCCTGCGACCACGACCTCCCGGTCCATCCGCGCGGTCTGGATCGCCGTGGGTACGGCACTGTTCCTTTTCTGCTTTACTGTCGGCCTCAGCGGGCATTTTGAAATTCATTCGTTCATCGCCGCCGTTGAGGTCCTTCTGGGGGTTGCCAATTTTTCGAGTGCTCTGATTCTGCGCTGGCGTGTTCAGCTCATCGTCGGCGTCATCTGGTGGGCGGCGGCGGTGGTGACCTGCTTTGTCCCCGCGGCATGGGTGATCCCGATTCTGGCGGCGGCAACGCTGATAGGAATGATCGGCTTCGGACTATATCTGATGATCCGGCAACGCCGCGATCATCGAAGGAGAGTCAGGTCGGAGTCAGTCATGCCTGATCTGCCGGAACTCGATCCCATCATTCACGGCAAGCTGCGGCTGGCGATCCTGTCGCTGCTTTCGGGCGTGGACAACGCGGAGTTCAAGTGGCTGCGCGACAGGACCGGCTCGACGGACGGGAACATTGGGGCACAGTTGTTGAAGCTGGAAGAGGCCGGGTACATCGAGATGGAGAAAAAGTTCGTTCTGCGCAAGCCGCAGACGCTGTATCGCATGACGGATGAGGGCAGAGCGGCGCTCGCGGACTATATTCGGGCGCTGCGGAAGATGCTGGGTTCGGCGCTGACGTAATTTTTGCCGTGGCGATGCTGTTCAGGCCATTCCCTCAGGGGCATCGGCGATGCATCGCCCGAGTTCGGAGCGACATGATTCGCGTCATTCTTCTTCTGGCCTGTCATTCTTCTTCCGGCCTTAGGTCGCGCTCGATCTGGACAGAGAACTTCCGCAGCACGACAGCCGCTGCCTGAAGATCGTCAGCGTGAAGTCCTCCAGCGAGTTCCTTGTGCATAGCGGAGGCGGCCCGGTTCATCTTGTCGAGCCGGTCCTTGCCGCGCGTGGCCAGGCGCAGAAGCGGCGAGCTCTGATGGTCGCGATTCCAGACATATCGTGCCCTGCCTTCTTCCACCAGCAGGTCGGCTACCCGCTGGACGCCCTGGCGGGAGATGCCCAGACGCCGTGCGATTTGTGGCACGGTACGGTTGGCGGGGGAGGCGGCGCTGAGCACCTGCCAGCGCGCCTGGGTCTGGCCGGATTTGGCGGCCACGCCATCTCCCCAGCGGCGCAGCGCTCCGGCCAGCTGAAACACGTCCGCAATAATCGCAGCAACCGTATCTTCGGGAACGAGGATTTCGTCGAGTTCAATCGCCATAAGGTGAGGCAATTATCGTCAATCTTGACAACATGTTGTCAAGATGACAACATGTTGTCACATCAGGGAGAATACCTTTATGGATCAACAACTTCTGGAAGACTGCGATCGGCTGGCGTTTGAAGGGAAATTGAGCTTTCCGGAGTCCATTCAACAGATGGCCGCGACCGGCGTCGAGCGATACCGCGCCGACCTGGTGCGGATGGAAAAGACGCATTACAACGCGGAGGGGGAGACTTATGTCGTTCGCATGCCGATCGAAAACGCTCCGGCGATCGGGGAGGAGTTCAACAATGCTGGAGTGAAAGAGGCGCTGGTCGCGATTCAGAGCGGCAAGATTGATTATGGCGAGTTTCTTCGCCGGATCATGGCGGCGGGAGTGACCGATTACGGCGTGTGGCTCGAAGGCAGAAAGGCCATTTATTTTGGCCGGTCCGGCGATTTTTACGTCGAGAATTTTCCTGGCAAGAAATGACGATTGAGATGCGGCGGAGTTTCTCTCCCACTCAAGCCAACCCGTTCGACTCCCCTTCGCAGGCTCAGGGTCGCTCAGGGCAGGCTCGGCTTGAATGGGGCACCCGGGAAGGACCAGTAGTGGTATTGGACAGGAAACGAGCTGGCAACGGCTAAATGCACAGTCTTATTTCGAAACAACATTCTGTGCCATGAAGAAGCAGCACGAATATCACAGCGAGTAACACAGACCCGAGTCCCAAGAACCAGAATTTAGAGTGATAAAAGAACGCCTGCGCCTTGTAGGCGCAGGACTCTTTGTCGTACAGGATATCTGTCGTCTGACCAGCCGCTTCAGCCTTACGGTACGTGGACTCCGCCATTCGCGTCACCGCAATGTATTGGAACATGTCCAGAGCGAGGACGATAATGGAAGTTAGGGCAAGTCCCAAAATCCAGTATCGATTTACATTAGCCGCCATTGAACGCAGGGGTTCATCATGTACCGTAAGAAGGGCCCAGGCAATTGCCAGAAAACCAAATGCGAGTGTCCGTGTTTGCGTGCTGACTTGCCCGCTCGCTTCCTTCTTCCGCGCGTAGATTTCGTCCAGCTTCGGCATTAAACACCTTCCGATTTTGTGAAGCCATAGCCGCCATCGCCGGTGCCCGGCTTTTTCCTAACGCGCTCACCCTGATCGGATTTGAATCGAGACTTCTTTGCCTGGACGACTACATGGCGGCCGGCTGCTCTTCGAGCCACCATCCACTTTTTCGAAGCTGCGACCTTTTTTACTGACCGGGCGGCCTTCTTTGGCGCCGAGGACTCGGATAACAGATCCCTGGCTTTCTGCAGTCGCCCGATTTCAGCGTCAATCTCCTGAACAATTTTTTCAAAATCCATGCGCTCAATCTCCGCTGCAGAGAGTCTACTATGTGGGATTCCTCGCGAGATTTAAGCATCGACGCGGACGATCTTCCGCGCAAGATAGGGCGACCTGCGATGCTCGCATTGGCGTAGATTGGTGTTGCCATGGTCGATGTTCGGATTACAAAATGCTTGACGGCGAAGCGGGAGTCGAAGGCGGTGGAGTTTAAGGAGCAGTTCGTTCCGACCAATCCCCGTCAGGCGTTAGAGGTTCTCAAGGATATCGTTGCGATGAGCAACTCCGGCGGGGGTACGCTGGTGATCGGAATCAATAACCAGGGGCAAGTTACGGGAGGAGACGTCCGGCCTGCTCTCGATTACGATCACGCGAAATACTGTGACCTGATCCGTAAGTACACGAATCAAAATTACACCGATTTCGAGCTACTGGAAGCAGAGAAGGAAGGGTATACAGTCGCGATATTCCTGATTGAGCCGCCCGATTACCCGCTAGTGTTTGAGAAGCCAGGCACATACCCGATCGATGGGAACAAACATCAGCACACGGCTTTTGCTCAAGGAACACTCTTCTTCCGTCATGGTGCCAAAACCGAGTCTGCCACGACCGACGATCTCAGAAAATTCATTCAGAACCGCATCAGGGAGATCCAGGATCAATTGGTGAAGGGGCTGCGAAGGGTTTCGGAAGCTCCTCGTGGCTCCGAACTGATTGTTGTTCCGTCTGGCGCGGTCGACCCTTCTGGTATAGGCGGCATCCCATTGCGGATTACTACCAACCCCGACGCTCCCGGAGCGATCGCAGTAGACCGGCATCGCATTTGTCCGTACCGGCAGAAAGAGGTCATCAACAAGTTTAAGGAACGCCTACCACCTGATCTTGTACCTTCGACAAATGATTTTCAAGCAATCATAAAGATCTACAATATCGCTTCGAATGAGGCCCTCGCTTGGAAGCCTGAGTTCTCCTCCCGGCAGTATAGCGACGCCTTGGTGGACTGGGTGGTTGAAAGGGTCACGGAAGACCATGACTTCGCACACGAGGCGCGGCGCAAGCTTCATGGAAAGATGCGTCCACCCCTCTTACCTTTTTAACGTCTAAGGCGACAAAGCGAGCTAGCGGTGCAAGTAGGTACTCGGAAGTCGGCCAGCATTTAAGAATCTGCTTGTTCCGTGAAAACTCGCGGAATGTCCATTGGCGATAACAGGGTGATGCACTGTTGAGGCGCATGATGGTGGCCTTTTGCGTACAGGGCGTCATCGGCAACCGGAAACCGAATCGCTTTAGTTCATGGTTTGTGGGAGAGCTGCGGTAGCTCGGTGATGCTCAGGGACTCGGGCGGCTTGAGTTAACCTTTGCGGCGGAGCCAGTCTTTCATCGCGTGCTGGAGGCGATCGAGGGCAACGAAGTTGCCGGCTTCGAGAAGGCCGTAGCTCAGCGGCAGGGTGTCATCGAAGATGGCATCGTTGGTGAAGTTGCGCAAGGCGAAGTTGTCGATCCAGTGAATGGGGCAGGATGGTGCTGACCGGCTTTGTCGATGCGTTCGATTTTTAATTTGCGGACGAACATTTTCTTACGTTATTTCTTATTGAGGCTTACTCACCCCAAGTCTCAAAATCGAGACCTGGCACCCGGCAGCCGCCGCGCCGCTCCCGCAGCTCAGCGAATTTCGAACATGTCGCCAATCTTGAGCTGGTGATAGCGCTTTTGCAGGTTCTGCGAGAGGTACATCTTCAGCTCTTCCGGGTAACCGCGAGTCCAGAACGAATTATCCTCCCGTACCTTATATGTGCCGAAGTGCTGTGGAAAAATGTAGGACGGCTGCAGTTTGTTGATGAGAATCATCGAGCGGTCGGTGAACATGTTGTGGATCGTGGGCGAAACGAACAGGACATCGATGTTCTTGAGGTTCAGGTGCTCTTCGGTGAGCACCGAATCGCCGGGCTCCAGAATCCGCTTGCCCCCGATATTGAACACATAACCGCAGTTGTGCGCGATGTTGTCGACAAAGTCGGCTTCGCGAGTCAGCACGGTGAAATCCTGATTGCCGTGAATCGCATGGATCGGCTCCACGTGAATACCCTTGACGTCGAAGGGATGCAAAGGCTCGGGAACGATGATCCGGTCTTTCGGAATATTCAGCGAGGCGACTTCCTTGAGACAACTCCGTGGCAGCACAAACGTGGTCCGGCTTCCCTGCGCAAGCCCCTTGATGGTGGGCACATTGCAATGATCGCCATGCTGATGCGTCACAAACTCGACGTCCAGTTCACCAGCCAGTTGCTGCGGCGTTAACGGCGGCGGATGGATCTTGGGATCGGATTTGTCGTCGGCCTCCAGGTCGAGGTCGGAAGCGATCAGCAGATCTCCCGACTTGATCAGCCAGCCCGAATTGCCCATCCACCAGACGGCCATCCCCTGATGGTGCCCCTGGATCTCTTTCAGAATCACTTCGCTCGATCGATTCTGCTGCGCCCGCACTGGCACACAAGCGGCGGCGATCAACAGGACTGGCAACAGCGCCTTCGACACAGATCCCAATCTTCTCCTTTGCCCCGGCCCGTATCGGAGGCAGCTTCTTTTCTATTCTGCACGAACTATCTCGGCTTCAGCGTCTGATACTTGGCGATGGAGTATCCAAGCGAGGCTCCCATCCACACGTCCGACGGGAAGTGAGCGGCCTCGGTGATGCGCGACAAACTGATCGCCGTCGCCAGGGTGTACGACAGGACTGGAATCCACGGCTTGCCGCGATGACGGTAGCGCTCGGCGACGATGGTGGCCACCGACCAAACCGCTGTGGCGTGGCCCGACGGGAAACTGCTGCCCTTGAATGGCGATTTGCCACCATTGAAAAAAGTGTTGGAGAAGTCGCCATTCGGCGCGACATCGGAGGGTCGCTGCCTGCGCGTTATTGCTTTGATGGCCAGATTGATGACGACGCTGTCCCCATAGGCCTCGGCCGCCAGGAGCGCTGTGTTCACCTCGCGATCATCCCGGCGGATGTAGCCTGCGGTCATAAGCCCCGCCGGCAGCGCAATCACTTCACCCGTAGTGATCATGGGATCGAATACATCGTTGAAGTCGTCCCAGTTCTTCTGGTGGTTGCGGAAGTAAGGCATATCATGCGGGTCGGCGTAGATCAGGCCGACGGTTCCCGCTACCACGATGAGCGTCGGCACCAGGTTGCGCCCCTTTGCCAGCCGCAGGGGAAACGTCCACAGGTCCTTCTGGTCGTGGAGGAAATCGCCGGGAAGGCTGCGCCAGGTGGCCTCCCGCTGCGGCACCCCGGTGGTGATGTCGACGGGCGGCTTCGCTGACTGGCCGACCATCAGGCCGGGGTCATCCGGCAGGTTCACGTAGTCCTGCGCAAGGATTACGACGGGCGGCTTCGCTGTCTGGGCGACCATCAGGCCGGGGTCATCCGGCAGGTTCGCGTAGTCCTGCGCAAGGATTACCTGGGAGGCTGAAGCCACTCCAAGACAGACAAACAGAATGAGTGAAAGCCGCTTCCGCATCCCAATCATCATCAGGGGGTTGGATGCAGATTCGGCGCGGCTTGTGTTCACCGATCGTTTTCTCAATCGGCGATAACAGGCCAATGCACTCGTTGAGGCGCATGACGGAGCCTTTTTTGTACAGGGTGTGACGCTTGCTCAGCCAGGTCTAAAAGGCGAGAGCTGGGGCACCCCGGGAGATTCTCTCCCACTCAAGCCAACCCGTTCGACTTCCCTTCGCAGGCTCAGGGTCGCTCAGGGCAGGCTCGGCTTGAATGGGCACCCGGCGAGCTCGACTTTATTCCGAAGCCGGAATCTGCGCGAGCCGATTGCGGAAGTACTCCTTCCAGCTTTCAGGCAATGCCGCAACTCGGAGGGCCCGCTGCACCCAGGCGACATCATCGTTGCTATATCTTCTCTCGGCATACAAGCGAGTGATCTCCGAAACTGGCACGATGTTTGGATCGCGACTGATAAGCCTCATCTCATCGCCGGCGCCCACTTCGCCTTCCCTGGTGACGGCAAGGTAGAAACCCGTGCGGCGGCTCACGAAGAATCGCTTTACCATGTCGTCGGCTTCAAATCTTATGCCGAGTTTGTAGCAGGGGAGGCGAGGCTGGGTAACGACCACCTCCGCCGAACCGATGGAAAACTGATCGCCAAGATGGACCGACTCCTCGTCCAACACGCCATCGAGTGTGAAGTTTTCTCCAAAAATGCCCATAGGCAGCTCTCGGCCGGGCAACTCTGCTTTCCAATATTCGTAGTGTGCGAGCGGATAGCAGTAGACGGCCTTGTATGGGCCGCCGTGAACACTAAGATCTGCTTGACGGTCGCCATCCAAATTAAGCTGGCGCAAAGAGACGCGGCTGTGGACCGGTTCCTTGAAGATTCCGGTAGTCACGCTTCTCCCGTGCCATGTCACCTCCCGGGGAAGCCCAGTGTTCACTGACATCAGCTTCATCTGACCCCTGTCCTCATCGGTCGCGTCCGCAACGACCTGACTCATTCGGCAGTATAGCGAGTCACTCGGGCAAGTAAAATCTCGATCACGCCGCGGAAAGTCAGGTTGTAGCGAACCGGGAAGAGTTCGACTGGCGCTGGTCGCGTTGCGCCAGCGGCGAAGTGCCGCAGCCAAGTGTGAAGTCAGGCATGCATCGTACGAATGCGCTTTCGCAGAGGCTCTTCGATCCAGTGATAGCCCAGCCCCGAAACGACGGTCAGCCCAACGAAAGAGACAGCCAACAGGACAACATTATTCGCCAGGAACGGGAACCAGCGAACGATTCCGCGATAGTGCAGCAATAGGGCCCCAACGACCAGCACCTGGAACGAGTAGAAACAATAGCTGACGTGCCCGAACCAGATGACGGGGCGCAACGATAACAGTCGGGAGACCACGCTTGTTTCGCTCGCCAGGTAGTAGATGGTAAGGATCACGGCGGGCACGACAAGCCAGTCGAGAGTGATGTAGCCCTGATATCTCGGCCCAAAGAACCCGATATAGAGCACTGCGGCGAGTGCCGCCAGCGACCATAGCCAGCTTTTCACACGGGGCGCAAATTCCAGCCGCAACAGCAGACATGCGCATACCCCCAGCACGAATTGCGGCAGGCGAAAGATAGGCATGGCGTAATAGGACACCCAATCCGAGTGATCCCACGCATGGTAGACGGCTCCGGGAAACATTCCAGCGCAGTAGGCGAAAAACGCCACGAGCAGGAGCGTTCTGCGACTCCTGCCGATCAGCACGGTGATGAGGAACGGCAGCAGCACATAGCAGAATGCTTCGACTGAGAGTGACCAACTGAGACCGTCGTTCCACTGAGAGAAGAACGGCGGGAACCACGCCTGAATCAGAAAGAGATTTGCCGCCACGAGGGTCGATACCTTCTGGGCGCTGAGTTGCCAGAGCGTGCTGACAGAGAGGAGCGCGCAGAGGAGATAGATGGGATAAATACGGGCAAAGCGGTTCCGTGCATATTGCGGATAGCTGGTTTGCTTCCCGGCATATTGATAGGCCAGCACAAACCCGGACAGGACGAAGAAGATCGTCATGCCGATGGGGCCCTGATCAATCAGATTTGCGACGAAGCCGGGGCGTAGATATGGCCAGCGGGCCATGTGAAACAGGAAGATGTAGAGAGCAACAAATCCCCGCAATCCCGTCAGGGATTTTATCTCGACTCGCTCTCTCACCTTTTCGATTGTAGTCAAGCAGGGCCCGCCTTCCAGCTTGTGGAGTGTCGAGGCTACGTCACGAAGAGTGAGAGGTTATGGACGGACATCCTCTGCGATGCTCAGGGATTCGGGTGGTTTCAGGTAGCCTTTGCGGCGGAACCAGTCTTCCATGGCGGGCTGGAGACGATCGATGGGCACGCGGAAGCCTGCTTCGAGCACGCCATCGGCTACCGGGAGGGTGTCGTCGAAGATGGCGTCATTGGTGAAGTTTCGCATGGCGAAGTTGTCGATCCAGTGGATCGGGCAGGGGTGGCGCTGACCGGCTTCGTCGATTCGCTCGATTTTTAATTTGCGGACGAACATGTTTTTACGCGATTTCCTATTGACGATTACTCACCCAGGTTTCAAAGGCGAGACCTGGGGCACCCATGTTTCCAGCCGCAGAATTCTAGCCGCACCGACGAAACTCAGGTCCCTCCACTCCGCTGCGCTTCGGTCGGGATTACATATCTTTTTGCATGGGAATCTATTTTTCCTTTTGCGCTCTCGGGCCGGCGTTGCGAATTTCTTCCGGCACATCGAAGCGGGTGAAGTTCTCGTGAAATTTGCCCGCCAGCATGGCCGCCTGCTGGTCGTAGGCCGCCGGATCTTTCCAGACACCGCGCGGGTTCAGCACCTCGGCCGGAACATCGGGGCATGATGTAGGAATGCTGAAGCCGAAGGATGGCTCGGTGATGAATTGCACTTTGGCGAGGCGTCCGTCGAGCGCGGCGTGAACCATAGCGCGGGTGTGCTGCAGGCTCATGCGGCGGCCGATGCCGAACGGTCCGCCGGTCCAGCCGGTGTTAACCAGCCAACATTGCGCCGAGTGTTTTCGCAGGCGTTCGCCCAGCATCGCGGCGTAGATTTTCGGTGGCAGAGGCATAAAGGGCGCGCCGAAGCAGGTGGAGAAATCCGGCACCGGCTCGCTGCCAAGTCCGGCTTCCGTGCCGGCGAGTTTTGCGGTGTATCCGGAAAGGAAGTGATACATGGCCTGCTCCGGCGTGAGTTTCGAAATGGGCGGAAGAACGCCGAAAGCATCGGCGGTGAGGAAGAGAACATTTTTTGGATGGCCGCCGATGCTGGGCAGCAGAGCGTTTTCAATGCAGTCGATGGGGTACGCGGCGCGAGTGTTTTCGGTGAAGCGGACGTCGTGATAATCCGGCTCGCAGGTGGCCGGGTCGAGCATCACATTTTCGAGCACCGCGCCGAATCGGATGGCGTGGTAAATCTGCGGCTCTTTTTCCTCCGACAGGTCCACGCACTTGGCATAACAGCCGCCTTCGAAGTTGAAGATGCCTTCCGCGCTCCAGCCATGCTCGTCATCGCCAATCAGCCGGCGGTGCGGATCGGCGGAGAGAGTGGTTTTGCCGGTGCCGGAGAGCCCGAAGAACAATGCCGATACGTTGTCCTCGCCCACATTCGCAGAGCAGTGCATGGGGAGGACGTCACGCTGGGGCAGCAGAAAATTCAAAACGCCGAAGATGCATTTTTTCATTTCGCCGGCGTACCTGGTGCCGCCGATCAGAATGATTCCGCGCGTAAAGTCGACCAGGATGAAGGTCGACGAGCGGGTGCCATCGCGTTCCGGCACGGCCTCAAATTCCGGCGCGGCGATGACAGTGAACTGCGGCACGTGCTGCTCCATCTCCTGCGGAGTGGGCCGCAGAAAAAGCTGGTGAACGAAAAGCGCGTGCCAGGCGTACTCCGAGATAATTTCGACCGGCAGGCGGTAGCGGGTGTCGGCCCCGGCAAACAAATCCTGCACATACAAATCGCGGCCTGCGAGAGAATCGAGAACGCGTTCGAGCAGCGCGTCGAACTTTGCTGGATCGAATGGCTGGTTGACGCGGCCCCAGTTCACGCGCTCGCGCGTGCGGTCATCGAGGATGATGAATTTGTCTCTCGGTGAGCGTCCGGTGCGCGCGCCGGTATAGGCGACCAGCGCGCCGTTGGCCGCGAGTCTCGATTCTCCACGAGCGAGCGAAACAGCAACCAGCTGAGGGACGGAAAGATTGCGATGAATTCTGGAAGCCGTGAGCCGGTCTGATATTCGGGCTGCAGGCGCCATTCGTTGCGCACCGCGGTTGATTTCGGTCGACGATGACATAGGTTGGGGTCGCTCCTGCAGCTTGCGTTGAACCGATCGCGGCAAACCTAACATTGTGCCACCGGCGAGTCGCAACTGACAAAATTCCGAGGCAATACCGGAGGAAAAGACTCAGGACTCCGAAGCGAGACCTGGGGCACCCGCATTCGCTCGCTGTCGATTTCGAATGCGAGAGCGCAACTTCCAATTTCATCCGCCGTCTACATGAGTGAGCGCGCAACTGAGGCGGCAGACCGAGTTTATCGTTCCGCGGCCGCAGAGATGAATGCACGCCGGAAAGGTTCAATTATGAATCATCGCAAGGCAATTCACTTCATGAGCGTTGGAGCGGCAGTCCTGGGAGTCGCTCTCTGTATTCCCTCAGCTATGCTGGCCCAGAATGACAATTCTGGGACGAATGCTCCGCAATCCAATTCCCAGGGTGAGATGGGCACGCACCACGGCAACCGCACGAATCGGCAGCTTCGGCATTTGACGAAAGCGCTGAACCTGACGCCCGAGCAGCAGCAGCAGATACGTCCTATTCTGCAGAATCAGCACCAGCAGATGAGGGCGATGCATGAGAACACTTCGCTGACTCCTGACCAACGGCATGAGCAGATGCGGTCGCTGATGCAGGACACGCATCAGAAACTGGAAGCCATTCTGACCGACACCCAGCGGCAGCAGTTCGATCAGATGATGCAGCAGCGCCGCCAAGGCTGGAATCAAAACGGTGGAACCAGGGACCGGGAGCCGGCGCACCGCCGCCTCCGGACGCAGGAACTCCGCCTCCTCCTCCGCCGCAATAAAATAAATCAGACAATTGAAAATGCAATCGCACGAGCGCAGGGATCATAATCTCTGCGCTCGTGCGTTGCCGGCTGAAAACGACTGCCCGGTGAAAACGCGGGTTGATTTGCCGCCGGAAAATGGCTCCGCGTGCTGCCGCAGAAAGCGCCTGACAGGTACAATTGCAAACAGTCACGGATTTGAGAGCCAAACCACTTTTGCGCGCGGGCAGGTTCGTGCGGCGGCGCGCCAAGCTTGGCGGACGAGGGGTCCATCACCGAATGAAGAAGTTGTTTTTTTTGCTTTGTCTGCTGCCCATGCTGGCCACCTTCAGCTTTGCGCAGGAGAGCCGGCAGGACGTCAGCGCCAGTTTCGTTGGCACATATCAGCCCACCATCACGGGAAATGGAGTTACGCAGACCTCAACGTTAGGTAAGGGCGCTTTGCTGGGATACCGCTTCATGCTGACGCCCAGCAGCGCGATTGAGGGCAATTATCAGTATTCCCAATTCAATATGAAATATGTCGCGCCGATTCCCAGCGCAAGGTTCCACAATTCCATGCAGGAGTACTCGGTCGCCTACGTCCGCAGTTTTGTATACAAGAAGTTCAATCCCTTTGCGGAAGCTGGAGTCGGTCTGCTGATGTTTCGGCCGATCGACGATTCGGGAACAACGACGAATGCGGGCTCGAATACGAAGGCCACTGCCGCGCTGTTTGGCGGTGGCATCGCGTATGAGTTGAGTCCCAGCTGGGATCTGCGGGTGCAATATCGCGCGTTTGTTTTAAAGTCGATCGACTTCGGTATTTCGCAGTTCGGTACCAATCGCTACTACGTGCTGCAACAGCCTGCGATTGGCTTCGCGTACCACTTCTGACGCATTGGAGAGCGGCGGCGCGGCTGAAAACGCAGGTCCCTCCACTGCGCTTCCACCCCACACAACTGTCGCTGGGGACCCCGGTTCGCTCCGGTCGCGATGGCAGATTTTTGTGGATGGATGCAGGTTTGAAAAATCGACCGGGTAAGTGACCGGTCAGAGGTTCACGAACGAATGAAGAAGTTGCTTTTTTTCCTCTGTCTGCTGCCCCTGCTGGCGCGAATCGGCTTCGCGCAACAGGAGGGCGCGCGGCAGGACGTCAACCTCAGCTTTATGGGGGACATTCAGCCGTATGTAGCCAGCAAGAGCGCGCCGGTGGTGAAGCAGAAATCGACGCTGGGTGCGGGGCTGTATCTCGGCTACCGGTATTTGCTGACACCCAATGGCGCGGTGGAAGGGAATTATTCCTACAGCCACTTCACCAACAAATTTGTGACCAGCAGCGAAAGCGCGAGGGTCTATACCGGCTTGCAGGAAGCGACGGTGGCGTATGTGCGCAGCTTCAATTTCAAGCGGTTCAATCCCTTCATTGAAGGCGGTGGCGGTCTTCTGTTCTTTACCCCGATCGGCACCAAAACGACCAGTTATGACACGGAGCAGAGCCACGAACTAACGGTATTGTTCGGCGGCGGAATTGCGTATCAGCTCAGTCCGAGCTGGGATTTGCGGGTGCAGTATCGAGGACAGATTTTCAACTCCACGAATTTCGGACTGAAGAACGCGCCGTTCGACTTTACCGTGGGACGCCGGTATATCATGTCGCAGCCGGCGATTGGGTTTGCGTACCACTTCTGACAATTGATTTGGGGCTCTTTCCCCCCATTCAAGCCAAAAGAACGCTTGAATGGGCCACCCTTCAGAGGAACGAGGGGCCGTCCTCTGTGCAGCAGTTCAGATAGACTCGGCCCAACGCCCTCCAAGTGACCCAATCCCTCCGACCCTTCATCCATGTCTTCCGAGCCTTCGTCCATGCCGATTTTATGAACGTCGGCAGAAGATTATGCGAAGGTTATATTCCGACTTGGGGAAGACTCGCCTCACACGCTAACCGTTTTTCATTTCATTACAACAGCTAAAGCATTCGGACCGATTATCTTATAGGGCGATCCTGGAGCCGGGGCGATGCTGGTCGGCGTAATCGTAAACACGTACAGCCTATTGTTCGTATCACTCAGCGCAAAAAGGTGGTTGTTATTATCCCAATGGATCTGATGAATTTGTGCTGTTGTAAGTAATCCGCTGTAAGGAGTAAAAGAGTAATTGGACTCGCGCCATTGAAGTGGAAGACCTGTAATCCAACCCCTCCCACAGCAAGAAGTTTGCCCGATGGGGAAAGATTCAGCGTCCAGCCAGGAAATTGCGAATTAGATTTCACCTTCGGATAAGGCATGTTGGTAGCAGTAGAAGTTGTAGACAGATTACCCTGGCCATCTACCGTGTAACTGGCAAGCTGGGCGGGACCGAAAGATTCCTCCTCCTCGGATGCAAGTATTGCTGCTAAATGGTTGGTCGGATCAGCAGTAACATACAGGGGGGCGTAATTAACAGGAGATACGTTGTCCGACATGTTGAATGTCCAGTTCTGCATTTCTCCATTGCTCCCGAGTTTATATCCAGAGAACGCACCGAAACCCCCACAACATTCAAAGTCGCTTGCAGCATAAGCGTATGTGTCATTCGCTATGATTGCTGGCGCTTGATAAAGTCCCGTTCCCGCGTTGCCTCCAGTCATTATGCCGCCATTAAAAGTCAGATCGCCTGACTTTGAAATGTCATACGTTTGAATCGCAGCAGAACAACTACCCGTATCAAGAGGGAACATAACATACACATTTTTGCCAGCATGATTCAGGCTGGCGAGGCCTATGGTTCCCTGCTTATTCCCAGCGCAGTTACCATTGTCGGGGTAATCCTGCGTATTGATCTGTGATATCTGCTTCTCGATCGCACCATTTGAAGCAAGTAGATACGAATGGATATAGTAGGTGCCCAGAGTAATAAGGTACTTGCCAGTGACACCAATCAATAGACCTGCTGGAGTCTTGAAGGGAGATCCAGATACCAGGGTGAGCTTTCCATTCGCCGCGGCGTCATAAAGATTGATCCCCTTCGTCGTCCCGACGTAGATATGGGCAACGGGAGCAGCGGTTGTGGCCGGAACTACTTCAGTAGATGTGGTTCTGGGCGAAGACTAGTCCTTCCGAAAGCAAGGCTAGACAAAAGGTGAGCTTGAGGAACCTGACTACGTGTTTCATCGTGTGCCTCTTCCTGTGCATGTTCAAGTTGAGTCGATGTTTGGTGCAGGGGGGACGAGCGCAACCGAGTATAGGCGCTCCGACGGAATTTGAACACGAGAATTGTGGCGGGCTGCGTGGGTTCGACTATCGGGTCTGCTGGCGCTTAAGCAGGGCGGGCCCGGTGGGGCTGAGCCGGCAGAAATGCAGAGGTTCTTCGCTTCGCTCAGAATGACGGATTTTTTTAGCGAGACCGCTTCCACCGCAGCGAGCAAAGATCGCTCGCTGGAAATCCCGGCCTGAATGGGGCATCCGCCTTTAGTTGCCGGCCGTGGTTGGCGAACCGGAGCGATCTGCGGCGCGGAACGTTGCCCAGGGGTTTCCTTTCATATCGGTCAGGACCGGCTTCTGCCAGTCAAATTGCGGATGTTTCGCGAGGAACGGCGCAACCAGAAAATCCTCTCCACAGGGACGGCCGCTGCGGGCCAGAAAAGACATTTTGCCGGCCATCGAACTGTCGGCGGCTTTGGCACTGACAGCGCCGTCGGGGTCGAAGGGTGGGTCCTTCCATTGCGGCGCCCCGCGCGGTGAGACATCGATATGCCCGCAGAGGGTGCGTTCGTCGGGGCCTTCCTTCCTGCTGTAGGCGTCGAAGTGGTCGGCGAGAAATTTTTGCGCCAATTGGAGATCGATGCGCCCTTTGTACTGTGCCATCAGCTCGTCCCAGCGTTTGTGGCGGGCATTCGGCGAACTGGTGGGATCGTTGGGATTGAAGTCCGTTTCTTCCTTGATGAGCTTAGGATCGCTGGCAAAGTTGGAGCCGACAAAAAAGCCGTTCTTGCTGCGCCACAGCCGATGCACTTTCAGTCCCAGTTCCAGTCGCGCCACTTCATTGGCGTGATTGTCGGCGACGAGCCAGTCGTTGGCGTAGCCGCCGTTATTGCCGGCGAGCATGATGCGTGCGAAGTCGTCGATGCTGGATGAATACTGCATGGCTTTGCGGGCGCGGACAAACTCCGGAATGCCGTTGGGGTCGAAGCCGTGGAAGCCGGTGATGGTGGTTTCGGCGATCGCCATGCCGGCGGAGTTGATGCCGAAATCATCGCCGCTGTCGATCTTGCCGGGAAAGCCGTCCATCAGGATGCGATAGCCGTGCTGCGGGGCAATGTCGAAGATGATGTTCCAGCGCTCGCCGAGCAGGAAGGAGTACCACATGCTGTGCGCGATGACGGGTTTATGATCGCTGGTCCAGTCGCCGGTGGCGACGAAGGCGCTGCAGTTGCCCGGAGCCTTCAGGCTGGCCTCGCCCTTCTGTGTTCCGGCTTTTCAGCCACGGCAGGTAGTATTCGGGCGTTTCCAGCACTCCATTGAGCGCGACCACATCCCAGAGATCGATGTCGTGCACGCCGTGCGCTTTCAGTCCATCGGTGATGCCCTGCAGTTCCTCGCGATACTGCGTTTCGATGTGGGGCCAGTAAACATTCTGCCCGGTGGAGCGGAAGAACTGCCATTTGCGGCCGGTCCTGTGGGTGTTGTCCAGGCGGACGGCGGTCAGGGCATCTTCGATTTCGGGGGCCAGCAGATATCCATGTTCGAAGCCGATCTGATGCGGGGTACCGTCGAGATGCACATAGATCCAATGGGCGCGCTGAAAGCGGTAGGCACCGTGCAGGGCGGGAGTTTTCGACTGGGACTGGCACGTTAAGGGAATGCAGGCGAGCAGGGCGAGAAAGATGAAGAAAGACAATTGCGAGCGCATCAAGAGCGGTACGCGCATTCGGTGGACCTCCGGTGAAACTCGTCCGAAGAGTAGCCGTTCAGGGCGTGCCGTGCAAGTTTAACGTAGGCCCGACCGGTTGCGGGCACTCAGGTGATGTCGTCGGTGTTGAAGGCGGGCTTACGAACCGGTTCCTCGGCAGGCTGCTCTACCAGCTTGCGCACGACGTCGTCCATGCGGGTCTGCTCCTGCTGGGTTTGAGGCTCGGCGGCGGCTGCGAGGCGCTCCTGCACGTCGTCGCTGTCGAGTTTTTCCAGCAGCACGATAGCATGAGCCACGGCCACGTCGTCCTGGTGCAGCCCTTCGGGCGTTTTGGCCTTGATGCCGACCTTTCGCGGATCGATCTTAAGCAGCTCGGCCACGCGCTCGCGCAGCTTTTCCGCAACGGGACCGATTTTCGGCGCGGCCAGGATCAGGGTGGTGTCCACATTGCAGATTCGGTATCCGGCGTGGTGGACTTCTTCGAGAGCCGTTCTGAGGAAGAGCGCCGAGTCGGCATCTTTCCAGCGCGGATCGCCGGGAGGAAAGAAGCTGCCGATGTCTCCGGCGGCGACCGCGCCCAGCAGAGCATCGGTGATGGCGTGCAGCAGGACATCGCCGTCGGAGTGGCCGGCGAGACCGGAAGGATGATCGAAGGCAACGCCGCCGATCTTCAGCGGAACGCCGGGTTGGAAGGCGTGGGAGTCCCAGCCGTAACCGATTCTCATTGAATTAGTCCATTTGATGAGCTTGTCATTCTGGGTAGAGCGAAACACTCCGACAAATCGTGAGAAGTGCAGATGCGGAGGTTCTTCGCTTCCCACCCCAGCGACGAAGACCTGTCGCCGGGAATCCCGGCTCGGCTCAGAATGACGATCTCTTTTCTAGTGACAAAATTTCTTTCCTAGTGACGAAATCTTTGTTTAGTGTTGGCGGAGATAAAATTCGGCCAGGGCCAGGTCTCCGGCCTGCGTAATTTTAAAATTCTTTGGCGATCCCGGGACGACGGCAACTTCGATTCCAAGGCGCTCGACCAAGGACGCTTCATCGGTCCCGGCGAAGCCGTCGGCCTCGGCTGCTTCGACGGCCCGGCGGAAGAGACCGCAGCGAAAGCCTTGCGGAGTTTGCGCCAGCACAATGCGTTCGCGCGGAATCGTTGAGGTGATGATGGCGCCGTCGGCGGTGCGCTCCACCTGTTTAATGGTATCGACTGCGGGCACGGCGACGATGGCGGCCTGATGACGCGCGACCTCTTCGATGGTGCGTTGAATGGTCGCCGGATCGATCAGCGGGCGGACGGCATCATGCACCAGCACGATGTCCTGATCGTCGGCGGGCAGCAGTTTCAGCGCGTTGCGGACCGATTCCTGGCGGGTATCGCCGCCTTCAACGACCGAGATCTTTTCCTGCAGGCGGTGTTCGCGCAGCTGCGTCTGCACGCGCTCAATTTCATTTTTGCGGACGGCGACGAAAATCTGCTGGATGCCTTCGACCTGGAGAAAGGCGCGGAGCGTGAGCACCAGGATGGGCTGGCCGCCGAGTTCCAGAAACTGCTTGGGAGCGTGGCGGGTGCCTGCGCCCGGCGCCATGCGGGTACCAAGTCCGGCGGCGGGAATAATGACGAAAACCTTCATGAACTGTGAAGTATACCGGAGGGGCTAGCCTCTCGTCGCTGTGACAGATGATCCTCCGGCGAGGAATTTCCCTAGTTCATGGGCGCGCCGGCCATGGCGGAGCGGTCCATGTTGTCGTGTCCTTTGTCGTCATCTTTAATGCCCCAGATCTTGTTGTTGGAGGTCTCGTAGGGATACACGTGGACCATCCATCCGAATACGTGCGGATAAAATGTGCCGCCGGCCGCATCGCACGCTTCTTTCGTCGTGATGGAACCCATCAGCCCGAACTTCGCGCCGGTTCCCAGGTAGGCGTCCCGGGCCGCATGAGGCGCTCTGCAGAAATTTATATGCTGGTGCCAGTGCGCGATGCTGAGCGGAATGCGCTGGTTGAGCTCGCTCTTCGGTGGCCCTCCGGCGGTCCGTGTACATGACGCCCACCAGGGTGTAACCGCCGTCTGCATTTTTCTTATAAAGCAGGGAGGTCGGCTTGAGCGGGTCGAAAGTGATTCGGGCCTCCGCTCCGTATGCGTAATTCGTGAAGTGGTATTGATGCTGGGGCACATTGGGAAGGAATATCTGGTAGCCGTCGGCCAGAGCCTTGCGGTAATCCCGATACGGCTCCATGGCGGTTTTTGCGGCGACGACGATCGCGTCCGCCTTCTGCTGGTCGCCCGGCTGCCGAGGTCTGAGGGTGGTCATATACATGTGGCCGGACATGTGGCCCATTCCGCCCGACATGCTGCTCACGGCCGCGTTCTGTTGCGGAGCCTGCTGCGCGCTGAGCGTCAGGGCTAGGCCGATCGTTAGGCACAGGAAAACAACGGCCGAAGATTGCGAACAGAATCGCCGGACGATGTTGGTTGTGGACATGAGAGTCACCTGCGGACGATTGTACCGGTTGCTGAACGCGAAAGAGGATGCGACTGAAAGCAAGCTGGCCGCGAGTCTTTCGTTGCCTTTTGGAGACCCAAAATCGCGTCTGCGCGATATTCCCAGGAACCGCAGGTTCCTCGACTTCGCTGCGCTCCGCTCGGAATGACAACTCTACTCTACAGACCGCGTTCAGCCTTCGACCGGTTCCACGTAGAACATTTCGTTGGTGCGGCGGAAGCCGCTGCTTTCATACATGCGGCGGCTTTCTTCTGTTGCGTGCAGGGAGACGACACGAATTTTCCTGCGGCGCGCTTCGGCCAGGGCCAGCTCGATCAAGTTGCTGGCGACCCGCTTGCGGCGGAATTCCGGATCGACATATACGTTCAGCAGATAGCCGCGGTGAGGCTCCGGGTCGAGCGGATGCGGCGGCCAGTCCATAATCATGAGGCCTGCTCCGGCAATGACTTTGCCCTGGCTGAGGGCCAGCCAGCCCATGTATTTGCCTTCACGCATCATGGGGCCGACCCAGGCTTCAAACGCATCGGTGACACGGCGGAGGGCGCTGTTGTCGGCGCGGCCGGCATCGACAAACATGCGATGGCGGTGGCGCGCGATAATGGGGGCATCCTCCGGAGTGGCCTGCCGCGTTTGCATTGTGCTCAAAACCATGCCGCAAGTATACGAGCACGCTGGCGGGGGCTCCAATCGGAGAACGGGAAAACGCAGGTCTCTCCACTCCGGTTGCTGAGGCGACCTGCGGTCGAGATGACAAGTTTTTCATGACGCGATGAAGAAAAGACTTCTGAAGACAGATGATCCTGTCGAGGCTCTGCCGCTGAACACTGCCCTGTTTGCGCCGGGAGAGCGGGTCTGCGTGGCGGTTTCCGGCGGGGTGGACTCGACCGGACTGCTGCGGGCTTTGCTGGCGCGGCGGGCGGAACTGGGGCTGGTGCTGAGCGTTCTCCATGTCGAGCATGGATTGCGCGGCGCGGCGGCTGCCCGGGACGCCGAGTTTGTGTCTGCGCTGGCGGAGAAATTCAGTCTGCCCTGGGAAGTGATCGCGGTCGACACTCCGAAGCGAGCCGCGGAGCAGAAGGAATCGATCGAGGAGGCGGCGCGGAATTTGCGTTATCAGGTCTTCCGCGAAACATTGGCCTGCGGCAAGGCCGACAAGATCGCAACCGCACATACGCTCGATGACCAAGCGGAGACGGTGCTGATGAAGTTGCTGCGAGGAGCCTGGACGGAGGGATTGAGCGGTATTCATCCTTTGCTGCGGTTTGAGGAGACTGGCGGCGTGTGTGTTCGGCCCCTGCTCGGTTCGACGCGTGCCCAGATCGAGGCCTACATGCGGGCATTGGGCCAACCCTGGCGCGAGGATGAAACCAACGACTCTCTCCTGCATACACGCAATCGAGTCCGCCACGAGTTGCTGCCTATATTGCGGGAATACAATCCGCAGATTGCGGAGACGCTGGCCCGCATGGCCGCTAATGCCCGCTCCGAAGAAGAACACTGGAAGGCAGAGCTGGCGCGGCTGCTGCCGCAGCTGCTGTTGCCGGGAAAACCGGTACGCGGCGGAGGCCGCAGCGTTCCCACTGGGCCTGAGACGGCCGCAGTGGCGCTGGAACTTAAGAGGCTGCAGGCGCTCGATCCGGGACTGCGGCGGCGGGTATTGCGGGCGGCCGCGGGGAAATGCGGCGCGACCCTGGATTTTGAGGCGACCGAGCGGCTTCTCAGCATGGTTGAATCAAAACCATCTGCCGCGTCTCAGGATCGTTCGGCGAAGCGGCTGGAGTTGCCCGGCGGCGTCCGGGTGGAGCGCTCGGCGCGGGAGTTGCAGTTTGAGCGGCGTTCTCCGGAGACGAAGCCGTCACCCACTACTATGGCCTATGAATTGCTTGTTCCAGGGACAGTGGAAGCGCCTGCGTTCCGGGCGCGCTATACGGCGACGATTGAGAGCGCCGGTGAGAGCGTCGGGGGGGTGGAGGGCAATCCCAGGTCTCAGAATCGAGACCTGCGGCACCCAGTGGCCGCACAATGGCCATCGGCCTGCGTCCGCGCCTGGGAGCCGGGAGACCGGGTGGAACTTGCCTATTCGCATGGGCCGAAACGGGTGAAGGAAGTGCTGCAACGGATGGGTATTCGTGGCGAGGAGCGGGCGACGTGGCCGGTGGTTTGCTGGCAGGGAAGAATTGTGTGGATGCGCGGCGTGGCTGTGGCTGGCGTTCCAGCAAGCGCCGGGAACGAAGCAGGTCTGCTGTCGAATCTGCGCGTGCAAGAAACGCCGCTGTAACTGAAGCGGTACCGTGGTCACAAGGGAATATCCGCCGGAGCTGCTTCTGGGGAGTAAAATAATTGAAATGACGGCGGATGGTCGGATGACTAAGTTCTCTGTGTGCATGCTTGAGGATGGATCTCCGCGCTTCGGAACACGGCACATCGTGCGACCTGTTGGCGCGATCGAGCGTCTAATAATTAGTAGGGAGCGGCGGCACGGGAATTCAGAACGGCGATAGTGTTTTGCCTCTATCAGGATAGATTCTTTGTACCGGTTGCATGGTTCGAAACGAGGGTAGTTCGTGAATTCAACAGTAAAAACAATTGTCTTTTGGGTGCTGATCGCCACCTGCCTGGTATTTCTCTGGCGTCTTGTCCAGACCGGGTCGGGAATGGGCAAGGACCAGGAGATACCATTTTCGAAGTTCTTATCTGACGCCCAGCAGGGCCAGATTTCCGACGTGACCGTCGTGAACAATGAAGTGCATGGGCATTATCGCGCCGGCAAGGAAGTCTTTCACACGGTCGTGCCGTCGAACTATCCCGACATGTACAAGGTGCTGGAAGATCACCAGGTCAGCGTCAGCATCAAGGACACACAGTCCAACGCCTGGTTGAGCCTGCTGATGGAGCTTCTGCCCTTTATTATCCTGGGCGCGATTTGGTTCTATATGCTGCGACAGATGCAGACGGGCGGCAACAAAGCCATGTCGTTCGGCAAGAGCAAGGCCCGATTGCTTTCCATGCAGCAGAAGAAAGTGACCTTCAAAGATGTAGCCGGGGTGGAAGAGGCCAAGGAAGAGCTGAAGGAGATTATCGAATTTCTGCGGGATGCGCCCAAATTTCAAAAGCTTGGCGGGCGGATTCCGAAGGGCGTTCTTCTGGTTGGACCTCCGGGCACGGGCAAAACGCTGCTGGCCCGGGCCGTTGCCGGCGAGGCCAACGTTCCTTTCTTTTCGATCTCCGGTTCGGACTTCGTGGAGATGTTTGTCGGCGTGGGCGCCAGCCGCGTCCGCGATTTGTTTGAGCAGGGCAAGAAGAACGCTCCCTGCATCATCTTCATCGATGAAATCGATGCGGTGGGGCGTCATCGCGGCGCAGGTCTCGGCGGTGGACACGATGAGCGCGAACAGACGCTGAACCAGCTGCTGGTGGAAATGGATGGATTCGAATCGAACGAGGGCGTGATCCTGGTCGCCTCGACCAACCGGCCCGACGTGCTGGATCCGGCATTGCTTCGCCCCGGGCGCTTCGATCGTCGTGTGATTGTAGGACGTCCGGATATACGTGGGCGGGAAGAAGTGCTACGCGTCCACTCGAAGAAAGTTCCGCTGTCGGAAGATGTACAGCTTCGCGTGCTGGCGCGGGGAACGCCGGGATTTACCGGGGCGGATCTGGCCAACATGGTGAATGAAGCGGCCATCAGCGCGGCGCGAGCCAACCGCAAGGTTGTAACCATGTACGACTTCGAGTCAGCGAAGGACAAAGTGTTGATGGGCGCGGAGCGCAAGTCGATGCTGCTGACGGACGAAGAGAAACGTACCACCGCGTATCACGAAGCCGGACATGCTGTCGTAGCCGCGCTGCGCGATCATGCCGATCCGCTGCATAAGGTGACGATCATTCCGCGCGGCATGGCGCTTGGCCTGACTATGCAGCTGCCGGAAGACGAACAACACACCGTCAGCAAGGAATATCTGGAGACGCAACTGGCTATTCTGATGGGCGGCCGCTGCGCCGAGGAAATTTTCCTGAACCAGATGACCACGGGGGCCGGCAATGACATTGAGCGGGCCACGGAGCTTTCCCGCAAGATGGTTTGCGAGTACGGAATGAGCCGTCTGGGACCGTTGACCTTCGGCAAGAAGGAAGAGCAGATTTTCCTGGGACGCGAGATTTCCCAGCATCGCGATTTCAGCGAGGAGACGGCGCGGCAGATCGACTCCGAAGTGCGGATGCTGGTCGACAATGGCTACCAGTCGGCGCACTCGCTGCTGGAAAACAACCAGCCATTGATGCATCGGCTGGCGACGGCGTTGCTGGAACGCGAAACGCTGGACGCCGAGGAATTGCGCATGCTGATCCAGGGCAAGGACCTGCCGCCGATGCGGATTCCGCAGGACGGGTCCGGAGGCGATGTGCAGCATGTGCTGAAGCCGGAAGGCGGACGCGCACCCGGATTCCCCGGAGAGCAGCCCTCCCCGGCATAACCAGAGCCGATTCTCCAACTCAAAAGAGCAGCCTTTCGGGGCTGCTCTTTTTTTGCGGGACGACGCTCTTCTGATCACGTCAAAGCGATCTGGCGTGTTCCCTCGGAAGTCGGCAACTCCCGATCCCGGTCGAGTCTCTCACACGGCAGAGGCGACCGCCTCTGAAAGAGGGAGATCCAGTGAACGATATCGATTCCAACTTGTCCCGCCGGCATGTACTCTCCGCGCTTGGCGCTGTCGCTGCCGCCGCTGCTGCGCCCGCCGTGGTTGCACAAGCTGCACAACACGGCGGCGAACCGACCGCCCAGCCGCTGGTCGATCCGCGAACGAAGTATGCGGCGCCGCCTTTTAAGGAACAGCCGCAGCCGTGGCCGGGTCTTGCCAGCAAGATGGACCCGAAGCCCGACCACGGCGAGACCAGTTACAAAGGGTCGGGACGCCTGCTTGGACGCAAGGCGCTCATCACCGGAGGCGACAGCGGCATGGGTCGTGCGGCGGCCATCGCGTACGCCCGGGAGGGCGCCGACGTGGCTATCAACTATTACCCGACAGAGGAGCCAGATGCCAAGGAGGTGATCGATCTGATCCATGCCGCGGGACGAAAGGGAGTTGCCATTCCCGGTGACCTGCGCGAGGAAGCCTTCTGCAAGCAGCTTGTCGAAAAGTCCGTGAACAGTCTTGGAGGACTGGACATTCTGGTCTCCAACGCGGCGCGGCAGCACTCTGTCGCCAGCATTCTGGACCTGACGACGGAACTCTTCGACTGGACGATGAAGACGAACGTTTACGCGCCTTTCTGGATCATTCGCGCCGCAGTCCCGCACATGCCGCCGGGCGCCACGATCATCGCGACCACGTCGGAGCAGGCCTATAACCCGTCGGAAGACCTGTACGATTACGCGCAGACAAAAGCGGCGACGATGAACTTCGTGAAGTCGCTGGCCAAACAGCTCGCATTGAAAGGCATTCGCGTGAACGGCGTCTCTCCGGGACCGATCTGGACACCGCTTCAGGTTTCCGGCGGCGCACCTCCGTCGCGCTACACGAACTTCGGCCGTCACTGGGGCACAAAGACGGGCGACTACCCTTTGATGCGTCCCGGAGAGCCGGCGGAACTGGCGTCAATTTATGTCCAGCTCGCCGCACAGGACGCGAGCTATACCACGGGAAACATTTACGGCGCGGGCGGCGGGAACGGGCAGCCATAAACGGATGGCTTGAGTGGGCGTCCTGACGGTTCTCGTGATCGGAGGGAAACCGCAGGTGCCTCCGTTGTGCTCGCCGCCCGAACCGTGCAAGGCGCGCGCCCTGGGGGCACGCCGGTGTTGTCGCCTGGGCAGTCGGTTCTACAATCGAATGCAGCAACTTCCTATGCGTTCGATCCTGATCCTTACCTTCATATCGATTTGTCTGGCCGCGACCGGGTGCGGCTATCACACCCTTGGCGGCGCGACCCATCTGCCACAGGGGATCGCATCGATCGATGTTCCGATCTTTCAGACCAAGGTGGAGAATTATCACACCGAAGTCGCGTTTACCAAGGCAGTGGTCGAACAGCTGACCAGCCGCACGAAAGATCATGTCACGGAAAGCGATCATCCGAGCGCGGCGGATGCAACCCTGCGCGGAACAATTTTGACCGAGACCTATACGCCGCTGACGTACAACTCTCAGACCGGTCAGTCTTCGAGCTACCTGATCACGGTGACGGCTAGCGTGGTGCTGACGGGCGCGGATGGGAAGGTGCTTTACAAAAACGATCATTTCCTGTTCCGCTCGCAATATCAGGAGACAGCAGACCTGACCAGTTTTATTCAGGAAGACTCGCCCGCCGTCGAGCGGATGGCGCACGATTTTGCTCAATCCCTGGTAAGCGATTTGTTGGAGTCTTTTTAATTGGCGATAATCGGTGGCGAAAAAACGAAACCGGGCGGCAGCTTTCTTGCGGTGGAGCGGCTGCTGAAAGAGGTGCGCACCGACGCGCGCCGGCCGGGCTACTGTCTGCTGGGCGACGAGGCGTTTCTTCAGCAGCAGTGCCGCCGCGGGATTGTCGAAGCCCTGATCGAGCCTGAGTTCCGCGAATTCTGCGTGGCGGATGTGGACCTGTCGGAAGCGAGCGTCTTCGACGCCATCGACCGGGTGAGCACGCCTTCGCTGATGGCGCCGTTTCAAATTATTTTCGTCCGCAACGTGCGGCTGCTGTATCAGCGCGGCGCGAAAAAAGAGGAGTTTGCCGCAATTCAGAAATATCTTCGTCTGCCGAACCCGCAGGGGCTGCTGGTGTTCGTTGCGGACCATCTGCATATTCCAGCCGACGTGCGCCGCATGGATATGCAGGACAAGGATCGATATGAGCGCATCCGCGAGACGCTGGGCGATTTTTGCGGCCTGATTGAATTGAGCCAGCCGGACGAGGCCGATGCGATCCGCTGGGCGATTGAGACGGCGGAGGGGCGTGGCGTCGAGCTGGAAATGGATGCGGCGCGCGAGTTGAACGATGCGCTGCATGGCAA
>CAWGME010000014.1:0-90377 GCA_963823595.1 uncultured Acidobacteriota bacterium | reverse complement strand
CGGCGATTTGCGCGAAGCGAGGCCACAGGTCAGTGGCCGCTGTGACTCAACAACTGGTCGATTTCTAACCCAGTCGCATGCTCTTCAGAATCATCGTAAGGATGGGGCCGGAAATATGCGTCCGTCCGTCCCGATGAGAAATGTCGAGGGGAAAGCTCGCACGTGGTACACGTCCAATACCCACTGTTGCTTGCCTCTCAATGGGATGAAGTCGTACCCCTTGCTTCGCAGCAATGGTAGTAGAAGGCTTCCTGCCCTTCCACGCTGTTGATCGCAATTACCACCACACCTTTTCCCTTATATTTCTGGACAAGTTTCTGCAAATGCGGAAAAGACTCTCTGCACGGGCCGCAGTTCGGAAACCAGAAATCGACGACGACAACATGACCTCGGAAATCTGCGAGGGATACATTCTTGCCAGTCGAGAAATCCTGAAGTGAGAAGGGAGTGGCAGGGGTCGAAGACGCTCTCATCATCGACCAGATCGCGGCCTCGATCTGATCAGAGCTCTTTCCGAGCTTCGCTCCGTACTCCACAAGGGGAACGTGAATTTCGGCAGTGGGATGCTTGGCGTAATGAACCAAAAGGGCATCAAATGCCGCTGAGGTCTTGCCGTTCTCGTCAAGCGCGAGCGCAGTAAGCAGTTCCTTTCGCGTCATATCGAAGTATTGGTTTGGCGATTTCATGCCCTGCAGCGTGACTAAGGCCGCTGGCAGATTTTTCTCTTTCACTTCCAGATTCGCCTTTGCCATCGTGTCCGCATACAGAGAATATGCCGTCCAGTCTTCGTCCTCGTCTTTCGGGCTCGCGAGGTGCATTTCATGCGCTAGTGCCTGGGCTTTGGGAGGATCCGTCCGGTCGAGAAGGGTGAACAATTTCTCTGCCGCAACGGTGGATATCTCGAATTTTCCTGAAGGGAATTGTCTGTAGAGCTGTTCGAGAACCTCGATTTCGCCCGCTTCGGTGGATTGATGTATCGCATACCAATACAGGGCCTGGGCGGCCTTGGGTGAATCGGGAAATTTCTGGATCAGTTGCATCGTAGCGTCTTTGAAGGTTTTGGGGTCGCTCTGATCCGCCACAACGTAGGCGAAATCGGCTTCGGGGCTGTCCGGCTCCAAGTTCATCACCTTGCGTAGTAATGCAATTTCCCGAGCGTCGTCGCCGCGAAGGTCCGCAATGTCGGCTAAGCAGGAGTATCCGGGGGCGAAGTTGCGGTCGATGTGAATGGCCTGCCTGCAGTACCGTTCCTCGCGCAGCGGGTTGCTCTCTAAATAAATCTGTCCAAGAGCCCAGAGATAAATGGCCCTGTCCGGGTACTGATGGGATAAGGATTGAAAATGCTCAACCAAACTCTGCGTTAATTTGTCAGCCCTTGCCTTTTCTTCCTCTTCACGGTTGGCTGCTGTTTCGCTTTGATCCTTCGGCGGTAGCGGCTCGAGATTGCGGGCAAAAATATAGCGCTGATAGGCCATAGCGAAATTCTGATCGAGGGAAATTGCTTTTTGGTAATCGGCTGCGGCATCGGCATAGCGCCCGTTTGAGAGCGCCTTTTCGCCCTGTTCGTAAGCAGCTTTGGCAGCTTTATTCCCGTCGAATTGTCCAAATGCGGACAAGCCGGCGAAGACGAAGAGTGCCACGACACAGGTGCGTGAACCGGACATAGGTGCCTCCGAAAGCATTGTCTACCGCGACACCGTCGAAGCCAGATGGATGGTTGTCGGCGGCAAACACATCCGGTCATTGCACGCCTGATAGAGCACGTCGAGGGAAATGTTGAGAATCCCATCCGTAGGCTGCGAGGCGGTTTTGATCGGTATGGTAAATGTCGCTTCGCCTTCGTAGAAACGGGTCTTTATGTTGAGGTTCGGGTCAAATGCCGTCTTCGGCTTAGACGCAGTGATGTCCCCGTTGATAGCAAACGGCTGATGTGCGGGTATGAGGATTCTCATTCGAACCGGTCCGCCCGGGCCTTGGTCGAGGGCATACACATGCCAGCCGCGCTGAATTTGAGCTTGGAGACGTGCAACGGCGGTTGAGCCCGCGTGGATGGGGGGTCGATCCAAGCCCGATACGCTGAGGTTCCACTGGACGGGTCTCGGCATTTCGGCGAAACCCCGCAATGCTCCGGCAAATACGAAGACGGCCAATGCGGGACACCATGCAATACAAAGAATGAACGTTCTTCTCACGGGGCTCTCCCACATCCCACGGCTGGAGACGATACGCCCATATTCGCAGCAATCTTCGTTAAATCCTTCACGCTGGTTGCGGATTCACGCACTAACTTCTGCAACCGCCGCTTCGCTCTCGCGAAACACATTCCCGATCCGGCGTATCTTCGCGCCCACTCCGCGCAGCTTTTCCTCGATGCGCTCATAGCCGCGGTCAATGTGATACACGCGGTCGATGATCGTCTCTCCCTCGGCCACCAGCGCGGCCAGCACCAGCGACGCCGAGGCGCGCAGATCGGAGGCCATGACCGCCGCTGCCGACAGCGGCGTTTTGCCGGTGACAACGGCGATGCGGCCGTCGACGCGGATGTTCGCTCCCATGCGAATCAGTTCCTGCACATGCATGAAGCGGTTTTCGAAAATATTTTCCGTGACCCGCGAAGTTCCTTCGGCCTGCGTTGCCAGCGCCATGAACTGCGCCTGCATGTCGGTGGGGAAGCCGGGATATTCTTCCGTCGAGATGTTGGCGGCGTGCAGCGAACCACCGCCGCGGACGCGGATGGAATCCGCGCCCAGCTCGCATTCCACGCCGCACTCCCGCAGCTTTTGAATGACGGCGGAAAGATGACTCGGATTGCAGCCGGCCAGCGTGAGATCGCCGCCGGTAATCGCTCCGGCGACCAGAAATGTTCCCGCCTCAATGCGGTCGGGATTGATGCGATGCCGCGCGCCATGCAGCCGCTCCACACCCTGGATGCGCAGAGTGGTTGTGCCCGCGCCTTCAATGCGAGCGCCCATCGCGGTGAGCAGCGCCGCCAGGTCCGTAACCTCAGGCTCGCGCGCGCAGTTCTCCATCAGCGTCTCGCCCTCGGCCAGAACCGCGGCCATCAGCAGGTCTTCCGTGCCGGTCACGGTGATTTTGTCGAAGACGATGTGCGCGCCCCGCAGGCGTTTCGCGCGGGCTTCGAGATAGCCGTGCTCCTGGGTCATCTCCGCGCCCATGGCCTGCAGCCCTTTAATGTGCAGATCGATGGGACGGCCACCGATGGCGCAGCCCCCGGGCATGGCCACGCGAGCCATGCCGGTGCGGGCGATGAGCGGGCCCAATACCAGCGAGGAAGCGCGCATGGTCTTGACGATTTCGTATTTGGCGACAGGGTCCGACAGCAGCGCGCAGCGGATGCGGGTGCGATGATGCGCCCGGCCATACCCCAGATCGACCTCTGCCCCCATGGAGGCGAGCAGTCTGCGCTCGGTCTCAATATCGCGCACGTCGGGAATGTTTTCGAGGATAACTTCGTCTTCGGTCAGGATGGCAGCGGCCATGCACGGAAGAGCAGAATTTTTTGCGCCGCTGATGCGGATCGTGCCTTGCAACGGCGTTCCGCCGCGAATGATGAATTTGTCCATGCAGTTTTCCTGGGACTTAACTTCAGGTATGACAGCGGGTTACTTAGCGACGTGACAGCATGCTGTCAATCTGACAACTTGTTGTCAAACTCTTGACAAAACCCTACAGATCGAGCGTGGTGTCCTCAATCGCGCGGCGAACATTGCCGTCGGCCTTGGCCAGCCGCCGGACGGCCTCCTGCTTATCAACCTTCGCCTTCAACATCACCACGGCGATGGGGACGCTTTTGCCCGCGGCCTTGATGGTTCGGACGGCTGTTTCATGATCCACATCGCAGCATTGCGTCAGGATACGAATGCCGCGCTCGACCAGCTTCTGATTCTTCATGTGCACGTTGACCATAAGGTTTCCATACACATAGCCGAGTCGCGTCATCGCGCCGGTGGTGATCATGTTCAGAATCATCTTCTGCGAGCTGCCGGCTTTCATACGCGTCGAGCCCAGCACCACCTCCGCGCCCACTTCCGCAACGATCGTGACATCGGCAACTGTCGCGAGTTCCGAATGGTAATTGCAGGTGACGGCGGCGGTTTTCGAACCGCGTCCGCGAGCATATTCAACGGCTGCAACAACATACGGGGTGCGCCCGCTGGCGGAAATGCCGATCACGATGTCCTTGCGGGTGGGACGGCGGCGCGCGATGTCCCGCTGGCCCAGCTCGCGTGAGTCCTCATTGGTCTCCATGGACGAGGCGAGCGCCTTCGGTCCACCGGCCATGATGTACTGCACCGTCTGCGGGGAAGTGGAGTAGGTGGGTGGAATTTCGGAGGCATCGAGCGCCGCAATGCGGCCGCTCGAACCGGCGCCGACATAGATGAGCCGTCCTCCATCGCGTAGAGCGCGAGCCACGTTATCAATAACGGTAGCAATCTCCGGTAAAGACTTCTTGATTGCAGCCGCAACTTTTACATCTTCATGGTTGATAATTCGTGCGATATCGAGCGCGGATTTTGTATCGAAGCCCTGAGAGGCCTCGTTCGCGCTTTCCGTGGTCAGCAGATCCAGATCTGTAATCGAACCTTTGCCGTTATTCTCGGCATGTTTGGCTCGCTTTTCCATCGTGCTTGTCGTCATAGCCTTAAAAACTCCAGCGGGAGCTGAGAGAACGCTCCATTCGAATTGTATCGCTTGGATTGGTCCAGCAGCTAAGCGTTCTTTTTAAGGCAGCGCATCCTGATGATTACGTTCGTCCAAACCGAATCCAAGCTCGCGCAGAATCGCGTCATGCAATCGCGGGCGCAGATGCTGAATGTTCTTAGAAACGCCCTGCGGACCTTTCCCGGGAAAGGTCCGGTTTGTGAACAGGGCGACGGCAAGGTCTTTTTCGAAGTCGATCCACAGGGAGGTCCCGGTATAGCCCAGGTGCCCGATGGAATGCGCGCTGAAGAATTGTCCGGAGGAGGAAAGGCGGGAAGGCATGTCCCAGCCAAGCGCTCGCACAGGCCCCGACGAACCTAGTTGGGGTGCTGTAAACAGTGAGATGGTTTCGGGTCGAAATATCGACGTCTCCTGGCGCAGGATGCAAGCGGCGAAGCGCAGCGTGTCGCGAACGTTGGAGAAAACCCCCGCATGGCCGGCGACACCACCGAGGACCCAGCAATTATCGTCGTGCACCTCTCCCTGCAGCTCCCGATGGCGCAGGGCTTCGTCGATTCCGGTGGGCGGAATTGATGGCCGCAATTCCAGCGGCGGGAGAAACATCGTTGAGTTCATCTGAAGCGGGGAAAAAATCTCGCGCTGACAATAGCGATCGAGCTTCTGATCGGCGAGGGTCTCCAGCAAGTGACCCAAGATGATGAATCCGATATCGGAGTAGACCGTTCGTGCTCCGGGAACCGTTTCGAGATCCATGTGGAGGCAGGCATCCAGCAGATTACGAGCGGTGCGGCAGCGTTCAAACAGGCGCTCGTACGCGGGCAGGCCGGAGGAGTGCGCCAGCAGCATCCGTGCGGTGACAGCGCGCTTGGGGCTGTTTTTCAAGTCATCGCGAACGAAGTCCGACAGCTGTTCAACAATCGGTTCGTCCAGGCTGAGCTGTCCGCGCTCGCACAGCAGCATGGACATGGCTGTGGTCGCCAGCACCTTACTTACGCTTGCGACGTCGAAGATGGTTTCCGGAGTGACCGGCCGGGAGCCTGGATCGTAGGTAAACCGGCCCGCTGCGTCGATTGCGATAGGCTCGCCGTGCAGCAGCACTCCGTACGCCGCGCCGGGAAAGGCGTGCTCGCGGATCGATTCAAGCAGCAGAGCGTGAGCGGCAGGGAAGCGAGGCATGGAAGAGTTTAAAAATCCATGACCAGCGTAGCAGTTCCTCCGAACGGTCAGCTTTGGGGGCGGTTTCGGATTCGATTATCCAGGCGCGGTCTGGACTGGCGCCAGCCTCCGATCCTTTTGGAGTTATAAAATAATAGATGAGGTTCGACTCTACATTGCAGCCTTCCGACCAAGACCAATCTCCAGGCACTGAACAAAACGATCGCGGCGATGACAAGGGCGTATTTACGCTCTCGGTGTGGCTGCGGGACTTGTTATTCGCAATAGGTATTTCGTTCCTGATCATTACATTTCTTTACCAGCCGGTACGTGTTGAAGGCACCAGCATGATGCCGGAACTGCAGGATCAGGAACGGCTTTTCATCAACAAATTCGAATATCACTTTGAGCCGATTCACCGCGGCGATGTGGTCGTATTCCACTATCCCCGCGATCCGGTCAAGAGCTACATCAAACGCGTGATTGCCGTTCCCGGAGACGATCTTCGCATCGACGATGGACAGGTATACGTGAATGGAAAAGCGATTGCGGAGCCGTACGTGCCGGTGCGCTTTCGCGACGAGCGCTCCTACCCGGATACGGTGCTTTCCACGAATCAGTATTTTGTCATGGGCGACCACCGCCTGATTTCGAGCGACAGCCGCGATTTTGGCCCGGTGCAGCGCGATTTGATTTACGGCAAAGCTTCGTTTGTCTATTGGCCCACCGATGTCATGGGAGTGGTAAGGTAATCCGCTCGCTGCGAGGGCCCGGAAATCTGTCCAGTCTTCCACAAAGACGGCGACGGCCGCCTCTGGTAAAATTGATAAAATCCACGCTGCGGAGATGCGATGCAGGCCATACTTGCGCTCGAAGATGGGCGTATCTTTCAGGGCCGCGGCTATGGGGCCAAGGCAGAATGCTACGGCGAGGTTGTTTTTAATACTTCGCTCTCCGGTTATCAGGAAATTTTCACCGACCCTTCCTATGCGGGACAGATTGTTGTCCTGACCAATCCGCAGGTTGGCAATTACGGCACCAACAATGCAGACGATGAGGCGAACCGGCCCTATATCGAAGGCCTGGTCACGCGGGAATTTTCTCCCATCAGCTCCAACTGGCGCTCGCAGCGTGTGGCGGACGAATATCTGGAGCGATTCAATGTCCCGGTGATCTCGGAGATTGATACGCGCGCCCTGGTACGGCACCTGCGGAATAACGGCGTGATGCGCGGCGTCATTTCTTCGCTCGAGACAAACCCTGAAGTGCTGATTGCAAAAGCGCAATCGATTCGCAAGATGGATGGCACCGACCTTGCCAGCGTGGTAACGACGAAGGCTCGTTACGAATGGGACACAGACGATCCGCAGATGGCGAACCAAGATCCGCTTGCGGCCAGCGTGCAGCCCGCCGCCCGGATGGAGCCGGACCTGCATGTGGTGGCGTACGACTACGGCATCAAGCGAAACATTCTGCGAATGCTGGCCCAGCAGGGCTGCCGGGTGACGGTGGTGCCAGCGCAGACCTCCGCCGAAGACGTACTGTCGCTGAATCCGAATGGCGTGTTTCTATCGAACGGCCCCGGCGATCCGGAGCCGGTCCATTATGCGCAGGAGAATATTCGCCGGTTGATGGGCAAGACACCGATCTTTGGAATTTGTCTCGGACATCAGTTTATAGGCCTGGCGTTGGGAGGCAAAACCTACAAGCTGAAATTTGGGCATCATGGCGGCAATCATCCAGTGCAGCATACCGGCTCCGGCAAGGTGGAGATTACGGCGCACAACCACAACTACGCCGTCGATCCGGATTCGCTGAAACAGAGCGAGGTGGAGCTGACGCACGTGGATCTGAATGACAACACGCTGGAAGGTCTGCGGCATCGCTCGCTGCCGCTGTTCAGCGTGCAGTATCATCCGGAAGCCAGTCCGGGGCCGCATGATTCGCATTACCTCTTCAAGGATTTCCGCAAGATGATGGAGGAGTGGAAGAAGTGAGTATATCTATATCTAAATTTATCGAAGAACTTCAGATGAGCAGCATCGGTTTTGAAGGGTCGCGGCTACAGCCGCGCGGTCAATGCGAAGAGTTAAACGGGCTTTAGCCACAAGAAATACAGGTTAGGAATAAATTGCCACGAAGAAATGACATCACGAAGATTCTTGTTATCGGCTCCGGGCCGATTGTTATTGGCCAGTCCGCCGAGTTTGATTATTCCGGCACGCAGGCGTGCAAGGCGCTGAAGGCCGAGGGCTATGAAGTGGTGCTGGTGAATTCCAACCCCGCCACCATCATGACCGACCCGGAGCTGGCCGACCGCACTTACATCGAGCCGCTGACGCGCGAGTATCTGGAAGAGATTATTCGCATCGAAAAAGAAATGCTGACCGCCGACGGAAATAACGGCGTGTTTGCTTTGCTGCCTACAGTCGGCGGGCAGACGGCATTGAATCTGGCGGTGGAGCTGGCCGATTCCGGCGTGCTTGAAAAATACGGTGTAGAGCTGATTGGCGCGAAACTCGAAGCAATTAAGAAAGCCGAGGATCGGCTGCTGTTTAAAGACGCCATGCATCGAATTGGTCTCGATGTGCCGCGTTCATCGCTGGTGAATAATATTCGCGATGGACTGGAGTTTGCCGGCAAGATCGGCTTTCCGGTGATCATTCGGCCCTCGTTTACGCTAGGCGGCTCCGGCGGCGGACTGGCTTATAACCGCGAGGAGCTGATCGAAATTCTTTCGCGCGGCCTTGATCTTTCGCCGGTACATGAATGCCTGATTGAAGAGTCTGTGCTTGGGATGGAAGGAATATGAGCTGGAGGTGATGCGCGATCTCGCCGACAACGTCATCATCATCTGCTCGATTGAAAATATGGACCCGATGGGTGTCCACACCGGCGACTCCATCACCGTGGCGCCGGCGCAGACGCTGACCGACCGCGAATACCAGGCGATGCGCGATGCGACCATCCTGGTGATGCGCGAGATTGGCGTCGAGACCGGTGGGTCGAACGTGCAGTTTGGCGTGCATCCGACCACCGGCCGCCTGGTCGTGATTGAGATGAATCCACGCGTGTCGCGGTCCTCCGCGCTGGCCTCGAAGGCTACAGGTTTTCCGATTGCGAAGATCGCGGCACGATTGGCCGTCGGCTACACGCTTGACGAAATTCCCAATGATATTACGCAGAAGACGCCTTCGTGTTTCGAGCCGACGATTGACTACGTGGTGGTGAAGATTCCCAAGTGGCAGTTTGAAAAATTTCCCGGCGCAGATGAAGGTCTAGGCCCACAGATGAAGTCGGTCGGCGAGGTGATGGCGATTGGGCGGACCTTCAAAGAATCTCTGATGAAGGCGATGCGATCGCTTGAAACCGGACGATCCATCAGCTCGGAAGTGATCGAGCCGCGGCGCCTGACGCAGCGGCTGGTGACACCGCATCCAGAACGCCTGGCGTACATCCGTTATGCATTTCGCCGCGGCTACTCGGTGCGGGAGGTGGCGCGCATGACTTCCATGGACCCGTGGTTCCTGCAGCAGATCAAAGAAATTACGGATACTGTAGCGGAGCTGGCCGAAACAACATACGACGGCATTTCTTCCGACGCGCTGCGCCGGGCCAAGCGCATGGGCATATCCGACGCGCGGCTGGCCGATTTATGGGGAATGGAGAAGTCGGATGCACCGCATCAGATCCGCAACCTGCGCCTGCGTCATAAGGTGAAGCCGGTCTACAAGCTGGTCGATACGTGCGCTGCTGAATTTGAAAGCTACACACCATATTTTTATTCCTGCTACGACGAAGAGGACGAAGCAACGCCTACGCAAAAGAAGAAAGTCATCATCCTGGGCAGCGGGCCGAACCGGATCGGGCAGGGAATTGAGTTTGATTATTGCTGCTGCCATGCCGCATTTGCGCTGAAGGAAGACGGCTACGAAGCCATCATGATCAACTGCAATCCGGAGACCGTCTCGACCGATTACGACACGAGTGACCGGCTGTATTTTGAGCCGCTGACGTTTGAAGATGTTCTCGAAGTTTACGAGCATGAAGCTGCCTCCGGTGCGCCGATTGGAATGATCGTCCAATTCGGCGGGCAAACACCGCTGAATCTCGCGCTGCCGCTGAAGGCGGCGGGCGTGCCGATTATCGGCACCTCGCCGGAGTCGATCGATCTGGCGGAAGACCGCAAGCGCTTCGGCAAGCTGCTGGAAGAGCTGAATATTCCGCAGCCTCCGGGCGCTCTGGCGACGAGCGTCGAAGAAGCTGTGGCTGGCGCGGAGCGGGTTGGCTATCCCGTGCTGGTCCGGCCGTCGTATGTGCTTGGCGGCCGCGCCATGGTGATCGCGTATGACAACGATGCGGTCACGCACTACATGCGCGAAGCGGTTGAATACTCGCAGCAACGGCCGGTGCTGATCGATCATTTCCTTGAAGACGCGGTCGAGGTGGACGTAGACGCGCTGTCGGACGGCGATGATGTCGTGATTGCGGGCATCATGCAGCACATCGAGGAGGCCGGCATTCACTCTGGCGACTCATCGTGTGTGATGCCGAGCGTCGACCTATCGCAGCGCGTGTTGGCGACGATCCGCGAGCACACTTTCAATCTGGCCCGAGCGCTGAACGTCATCGGCCTGGTGAACATCCAGTTTGCCGTACAGCGGGAAAATGTTTTCGTGATTGAAGTCAATCCACGTGCTTCGCGTACCGTGCCCTATGTGTCAAAGGCAACCGGGGTGCCACTGGCCAAGATTGCAGCGCGGCTGATGACCGGGCGCAAACTGCGCGAATTTCTGCCGGAGTATATCGAGCGCAAAACCACGCTTGAAACGGGATCGCATTATTTTGTGAAATCACCGGTATTTGCCTGGAATAAATTTCCCGGTGTCGATACCGTTCTGGGCCCGGAGATGAAGTCGACCGGAGAAGTGATGGGCGTCGCCGACAATTTCGGCGAGGCGTTTGCCAAGGCGCAGCTTTCCGCAGGCCAGAAACTTCCCGCTGAGGGAACCGTATTCCTGAGCGTCAACGATCACGACAAAGTTGCCGTTATCGGGCTGGCGCAGCAGTTTGTGGAGCTCGGCTTCCATCTTGTCGCGACCCACGGTACCGCGAATGTGCTCGAAAAAGCCGGATTCGCTGTCGAGCGTGTTTATAAAGTGAAAGAAGGACGGCCGAACGTCGTCGACCTGATCAAGGGAGAACGAATTCAGCTGATCGTCAATACACCGCGCGGCCAGGATACGTTCTTCGATGAGAAGGCAATTCGCCGCGCCGCCGTCACTCAGCGCATTCCTACCATCACCACCATTGCCGCAGCACGCGCTGCCGCCGGCGGCATGGCCGCGCTGCAGCACCAAGATATTTCCGTGAATGCGTTGCAGCATCTGCATGCTGCACGACTGGCTGCTCGCGTTTGAAGGAGTGCGCGTTCAACATCTCCGCCATTGCTGTTGGCGATCGTCGCCAGGCCTGACATCTCCGCTATTGAATACATATGCGAGACACGCGTCCAGCTTTCAATATTCTAGGCCGCCCATACTGAAGATTGAGTGAAACGCTCGAGAGACTCGCCCAGGGACTCTGCTTCTTCGCCTAAAATACAACCATGCTGCTCGAAGGCATTTTTTCCGCCATCACGACGCCGTTCTACCCGGACGGCGACCTTTATCTTCGCAAGCTCGAGCACAATATGGCGCGGTATTCTCGCACGCAGCTGGCGGGAACGGTAGTGCTGGGCTCGACCGGCGAAGCGGTCATGCTGAGCCTGGAGGAGCAGCGCGAGGTGCTGGCAGTTGCTATCGCATCCGCCGCTTCCGATAAAGTGATGATCGCGGGCGTAGGTCAGGAGAGCGTGCGGCACACAATCGCCATGGCCGAGTATGCAGCCGCGCTCCACTACGATGCCGTCCTGGTGCGCACGCCATCTTTCTACCGCAACCAGTTCCATCGCGCGGATGCTCCGCCGCTGGAGATGTTGACGTATTACCGCGCGGTCGCCGATCACTCGCCGTTGCCGGTGGTGCTGTACAGTGTCCCGGCGCTTACGCTTTACGATCTGCCGGTCGATGTCGTCGTGGAACTGGCCTATCACCCGAACATCATCGGGATCAAAGATTCGAGCGGTAAGCCGGAGCGGATTCGAGCCATCATCGCGGCGACGCAATCTATAAAGCGGACGGTAACAGTGACCCCGGTGTTTACCGCCGTTACCGAGCGCATGCTGCGGGCGCTGCCGAAGGACAATGCGGAAAAGTTTGTCACCGCAGAGGCCCTGGGAACAGGTGGCGCGGCAGTGGCCGTTGCCGCCGCGCCAGCCACCATGAAAACGCGACAAAAAGAAGTTGGATTTGCCGTCCTGGCCGGAGGCGCCAGCACGCTATATGCGGCACTCAGCGCAGGCGCCAGCGGCGCGGTCCTCGCATTCGCCACCTGCGCGCCGCAATGCTGTTACGAAGTATGGACGGCATGGAAGGAAGGGGATTCGGCATTGGCGGAAGAGAAGCAGGAACGGATTCGCGTAGCTGCGATCTGTGTTGGCGTACAGATGGGGATCCCCGGCCTTAAGTTCGCCTGCGACCTGAATGGATACTACGGAGGACGTCCGCGGCTGCCGTTGCTTTCTCTGGCGGGCGATCGGCAGCGCGAAGTGGAGTCGCTGATGGCCGACATTCGATATTAGGAAAGCAGCGCAAACTAAGATTCGGTCGAATTCGCGTGGGATTACAAATTTTGAAGGAAATCCATATTACAGAAGCGAGACATGGAGCGTTCGGTTGGGCTGTTCTATTCGTCCAAATTCCCGGTGTAAACTCATCCAGTGTGGCCCCGTAGCTCAGGTGGATAGAGCGACGGTTTCCTAAACCGCAGGTCGGAAGTTCGAATCTTCCCGGGGTCACCAAATCGCATCCAAAATGATCGAAAAATTCCTAATCTGTCTATTGCTCGGAATGCCGCTGGCTGGCTACGGATCGACTCCAGACTCTCGCTGCCAATCGCTCGCGAAAGCAAGACTGGCGACCGCGACCATTACCGCGGCGCAATCGATTTCCGGCGGAATTTTCACGCCGCCCAATGGCGACTCACTTCCCAATCTGCCTCCATTTTGTCGCGTCGCCGCTTCTCTGAAACCAACGGCTGACTCCAATATCAAGATCGAGCTATGGATGCCGGAGAAAGGTTGGAACGGCAGATTTCTGGGCACAGGAAACGGCGGCGGGGCCGGCAAGATCAACTACCGGGAACTCGCATTGGGATTGAAGCGAGGGTACGCGACAGCAAACACCGATATGGGTACGTCTCCACGCGCCAATGCAGTTGTAGGCCATCCGGAACGATGGGCGGATTTCGGCTATCGTTCGACGCACGAGATGAGCTCTGCGTCGAAAATCTTATTGACAGAGTTTTACGGTAAACCCGAAAGCCATTCCTATTTTGTCGGCTGCTCGACCGGCGGCGGTCAGGCATTGATGGAGGCGCAGCGATACCCGGCGGACTATAACGGAATAATTGCGGGCGCACCGGCAAACAACCGCACACACATCCATACTGGATTTCTCTGGAACCTGAAGGCGACCAATTCGATGCCGGACGCGCAATTGCCGGCGCAAAAAATTGCGTGGGTCACCAAAGCTGTTGTCGCCGCCTGTGCAGGGAAGGACGGCGGGGCGCCCGAGGATGGTTTCCTGACCGATCCACGAGAATGCAAATTCAATCCTGACGCTCTCCCGAAATGTTCCGGAGACAGCCAAGACGATTGCCTGACTGGCGCTCAGTTGGCCGCGTTGAAGCAGATTTACGCGGGGCCTACAAATCCCGAAACCGGTGAGCGAATCTACACGCCGATTCCATTTGGCAGTGAAAACTCTCCGGCCGGAGTTCTGGAACAGGAAAATCCTGCAAAGATGGATGTCCAGTTCTACCCTTTTCAATGGGCATTGGCGGCAAAGTTCGATTACACAAATTTTGACTACGATCGTGATCAGGATGAAGTGGATCGAAAACTAGCGCCGATCCTGAATGCAAACAATCCTGACTTGAGCAAATTACGAAACGCGGGTGGCAAGATTCTAATGTTCACCGGGACGGCAGATCCTCTGGTGCCGTATCAGGATGCGCTGAACTACTATGACCGGGTGATCCAGTACCAGCAGGATAAGCTTGCGAAACAGGGAAAAAACGGGCCGCAACAGGCGCTGACACGGACGCAAGATTTTTTTCGGTATTTTCTCGTGCCTGGGATGGCGCACTGTACAGGCGGACCAGGGTTACATGAATTCGGACAGGGTCTTTGGCTGCATGGCCCACCTGACAGCCAGCATGATCTCCTCGCCGCGCTGGTCGATTGGGTAGAGCGAGGCAAAGCCCCCGAAAGCATTATCGCAACGACGTATGTTGACGACACTCCCGCCAAGGGTATCCGACTTCAAAGGCCGATCTGCCCGTATCCAAAGTTTCCAACCTACACCGCCGGAGATTGGAAATCTGCGTCGAGCTACCGGTGCGTGGATCATCCGCTCGATGAGGTGCTTAAACCCGCTGCACGCTATCTCAATTGACTATTTCTGGTGCAGGTACATGCCGCTGAATGCCCGGACGGAATGGTCTGGATAGAACGGAATGTAGCAGCCGAACTCGGGATTTTCCCAGCTGTCCACCAGCTCGTAATTAAGATCGCTCATCGACTGCAAAAATTCCTCGCGGTTGGCAATGCGGTACGGCGCCAGGGCCGGACCCATGTTGTGGAGTGTGTAGAAGCTTGGCTGCGAGCTGAGCGGCAGCTTATTCAAAAGGATGTGCCGGGGGCGTTGCGGAAGCGGGCGGAGAAACTCCGCAAAGCTCTGCTCTGGAAACTGCAATGAGCCAAAGGCGAGCAGCAGAGTAGATTCCTGCGCGCGATCAAATGACGTGGTGAAGGACAGCTGGCTGCGTTCTTTCTCCTTCGCCAGCTTCGCTCCCGCTTCGACAACGGCAGGGACATCGTAGATCGTCCATTGGAGATTCGGTGGATACTGCAGGAACCTTTCGAAGGAGTAGTAGGAGATTCCGAGATAGCCGCCGAAATCGAAGACGTGCGGGTTCTCCGGCAGAAGCTGCGACAGCCAGAAGAGCACCGGGTAATCGCTGGATCGAACCGCGCCTTTATGGCCCAGGAATGTAGCGGAGCCGGCATTGTCATAGCTGTTGTTGCGTGTGGCCGGGATAGCCGCGGAGGCTGCAGCGAAGGAGGGGTACACGCCGGAGAACAGCCGCTCCCATTGCGCGACCCGCAGGAAGTGCTCCTCATATTCGAAGCGATGCCATTTACGGATCAACGGAACCGCCGCTTCGATTCGATCAACAAGTCCTTTTGCTTCAGTAGATAGCAGGAATGCCTTAATGTGTCGCTTCATTCAACCTCGAGTGGTTAATGTCCGATAACATGTATTCTGTAAAGTAAGCCGAAAAGTCACGGTTTTGTGTGATGATCTGCAGTCATGGCTGTCATTCATTCTCTTAAATGTGGCCTGGTAACTTCCGTTCTGTGCCGCAAAGCGCAGCGGCTTCACTCTCTCGACACATATCTCCTGCACTGCTTCGCCGCGCTTCAGGATCTCCATCGCCTCCGCAATAAACTCGCCCAAAGGCATTGCTCTTGGATCCTTTGCGCCTCCCATCAGGTCTGTGGCGACGTACGGCGGTATCAGCTCCAGCACTTCGATCGAAGTTCCCTGAAGCTGGTACCGAAGTGACTCTGTGTAGGAATGGATGGCCGCCTTGGTCGCGCAATATGTAGGCGTAAGACTTAGCGGAACGAACGCCAGACCGGATGAGACATTCATGATCGTCGAGGCTGGCTGCTTCTGCAGCAGCGGCAGCAGAGCCGTCGTCAGGCGGATTGGACCGAGCAGGTTGGTCGAGATCATCGCTTCCGCATCGGCCAGAGTCTGCGATGGGTTCCGCAGATTTTCGGGGCGCATAATGCCAGCATTATTGATGAGGACATTCAGCCCGTGATGATCCTTCACTATCTGAGCGGCAAGCGAACGAATGCTCGCCGCGTTTTCAATGTCGAGTTCGACCGAGACCATCCCCGGGTTAGTGGAGAGAGTTGCGTCGAGTGTGTGTTTACGGCGGCCCGCGATGATGACCTTATTTCCGAGAGCGTGAAAGGCCTCTGCCAGTCCGCGGCCGATGCCGGAACCGCCGCCGGTAATCAAGATGGTGTTGCCTGTAATCTTCACGTTCGATCTCCTGAATCTACTCTAGTTTCTATTCCCTTTTCGTGGAAAGCGGGCGCGGTAAGCTCGCGAGGTCGTATCTTCTTCCTATGAAGGTTGCATTTTCCACTGGCCGTCCTGCGCACGTGGTCTTGCCGGCCAATCTGCTGGCACAGCGCGGAATCGATGTGACGATTTATACGGCCGCATATCGCTCCCGCTTCCGGCAGCTTGCGCCGGGCGTTGATCTGCGATGGGTTCCGCAGTTCGTGCCCAGTTTTCAGTTTTTGACCGGCGTGCAGCTTTCGCGGCCATTCCAGCGAATGGATACAGCGATCTACGACCGCCTGGTGGGTTTACGCATGGAGCCGTTCGACATGTTCTGGGGCTGGGCTTCAGGAGCTTTGAGTGCTGGGCGGGCGGCACGACGCCGCGGCGCCCGATTTGTCCTCGATCGCGCATGTCCGCATGTGGATGTACAGCAGGCGCTGGTGCGGATAGAGTGTGAGCGGCTGGGCGTGCGTTACCGGGCCGAGCCGCACTGGTTTCGGGAGCGGCAACTGGCTGAGTATGAGGAGGCCGATCGTATCCTGGTGCCTTCGGAATATTCCCGGCGTTCTTTTCCGCCACCATTACAGCCCAAGGTTCTTGTTGCGCCGTTGTTTGGGCGGGTGCCCAATGTGCAGCCGATCGCTCCAATGGTAGCCAAAACCAACGATCGCCCCTTTACGTTCGGGACAGTTGGCGGCCAGCCTTTGCGCAAAGGCTTTCTTTATCTGCTGCAGGCGTGGGAAAAATTACGGTTGCCGAACGCGCGATTACTGCTGCGTACCGATGCGCCTCTGGATCGCTCTCCAGCATTGCGGGATTTGTTGCGGCGTTTGCCTGACGTCGAGGTAGTTGGATATATCAAAGACATGAGCAGCTTCTATCACCGCTGCGATGCGTTTGTATTCCCAACCATCGATGATGGATTTGGGATGGCGCTGCTGGAGGCAATGGCGCATGGGCTGCCTGCGATTACAACCACTCATTGCGGCGCCGCAGAATTATTCACGTCAGGCGAGGATTTGCTGGTGGTGCCAGCCCAGGATGCGGACGCTCTGGCGGCAGCGATGAGCGACCTGTACACATCCAGAGAACTAGGCGAGCGGCTTAGCGGGACTGCGCTGAAGTCTCTTCGTAAAATTGAGGGTGATGGCGCGTACCGCCTGTACGCCAGGACGATCGATCGCGTTCTGGGGATGTTTCATGGCAAGACCGCCGGCGACGATCCGGCATAATAAAACGACACGGAGCCGGCAGTGAAACAACTATTTTCTCAATCCTTTCGACGGCAGTTGAAGCGCTCGCTGTACACGCGCGCTCGTCTGGTCGTGTTGCGGGGGCAAATTGTCTTAGACATGAAAAAAATGCCTGAGCTTACCTCCAGAAATTACATCAGGGTTGGTTCGTTAGATTTGGTTGCCGAGGAGATACGCACCAACAAGGTACCCGGAAACGTTGCTGAATTGGGTGTGTACCAAGGAGATTTTTCCAGGTATATCAATTCCGCATTCCCTGATCGCAAACTATATCTATTCGACACCTTTCAAGGATTCAGCGAGAAAGACAAAAGCGTTGATGTCACGGGCGGCTTTTCCCCTGCCACGGAGGATTTTTCCAATACAACAGTGGATTCTGTTCTGGACCAAATGGCGCACAAAGAAAACATACTTGTCAGAGCAGGCCGCTTCCCGGATTCATTAATGGATGCAGATCTAAACGAGACATTTGCGTTTGTAAGCATCGATGTCGACTTATTCAAGCCGACCTATGAGGGTCTTCAGTTCTTTTATCCGCGGCTCAGTAAAGGCGGCTACATCTTTTTACACGACTACAACAGCAGCGATTATCAAGGCGTCAAAGCAGCGGTGAAGAAATACTGTAACGAACAAGGCGCAGGTTATTTTCCGCTCGTGGACCCGTGTGGGACCGTCGTAATTAGCAAAGGCTGAATTGGAAGTGACGATGGCCTTTGCCGCTTGTTTTCCAGAAAAGCATTCAAGTTTGTTGTTCACCTACACTGAGCGCCGCTCTATTCTTGCCATCAGCTTCGTGACAATACTTTTCAAGTTAAAAAGAAAAAAGGCCGCTAACGCGAGGGTGGCGCTGACGCCGAACCCGACCGCAAACTGTAGTTTGTACAGTTCACGATATGTGTGCGCCAGGATAAGGCCAGCTCCGGCTAGTCCAACGATACTGAGCAGGGTCAAGCGGTAGACATAGGTGAGACGATGCTCGCCGGTGTGCGCAAACAACATTTGGTTCAACCGAATGATGCGGACAAGCTGGAACAGCTCGATGGCCAGCCAGGTGTACAGGAAACCCATCATTCCCTGCCAGCGAACCATCGGCACGGCAAGAACGGCCAGTACCACATAGCTGAAAAACATAATGCGTGCCAGTTGCTCATGCGTGTTGGTGGAAAATTGAAACTGAAATTTGTGCTCTTTCGCGCTCAGCGTCATGGAGATGGCCGCCATGACGACATACGGCAGCACTGCAAACAGCGCGGGTTTGTGCAGCCAGACGGTCACCAGAACGGGCGAGACGATCAGCACGCCCAGGTTCAGCACCGGAATCAGCGAAAAGATTAATCGCTCCGAGTAGGTGTAGACGGCAGTCAGCTCAGGCCACTCCTGCCGGCCAAATAGTCTTGTAATCTCCGCTCCCATCGCCTGCGTAGGAGCGTTCAATATCTGGCGGCACATAGAGAAGATGGTCCGCATAACGGTGAACGCCACCACCACGAAGGGCCCGGCTTCGCGCTGCAGGATGAGAACCGGTACTTCGTAGGAAAGAAACGTGCTCATGCTAATGAGGCCGAAATACCCGCTGGGGCGAAGGATGGCGCGCACGGCGCTCGGATCCCACAGGTTGATCTGGGGAAAAATTTCTGGCGCGACCCGGCGAATATGCAGTAGCACCAGTATCGTGCCCAGGACATAGATGCCGACCTGCAGCGCCGCGAGCACCGGAAATGAAAACCGCAGCCATGCGCCCGCCGATACAACGATGACCATCGTCATCCGCAGGCCGTTCACCCACAGAACACCAGTGTGGGCGCGGCTCAGGACCATGTACATGCCGGTGAAGTAGCCAAACAGCACACCCAGCAGAACCTGCATCGCGAGCAGGTACAGCGTCTCCGCCGTGACGCGCTGCGAAAGTGTCAAATGCAGCCAGCTTTGTACCGGAAGAGCAAAGACGATGAGGCACAGGACAGCGGCGCTGCTCAGAATCCCCAGCAGCACGCGCAATGAAGTGGACTGCTGCAGGTGATACTGCTCGAGGTCGTTCCTCTGATAGCGGACGGTAAGGTCCTGAGTGACGTAGGTCTGGATGCCGAAATTGAGCGTGCTGAGATATGCGACGGCACCGGACAGCGCAATCCATTCGCCGTACAGCGTAGTGCCATAACGCAGCAAAAAGATGGGCGGCAGCAGCAACTTCGTGACGAGGTTCACCACGTTGGAGGTCAGCAGCGCTGCGAGTATTTTTAAAATGCGGGTAAGAATGCCCATACAAATACGTGTTGTTGGCTATTGTCGCAGAGCGGTCGGTACAGATGGTCTTCCTTGTGACGACCAGACTGCGGCAGACATTTGGGAGTTTCGTCCGCGCGCAGCTGCAGATGCGAAATATTAACCGGCGCGCGCCGTGGAGCGATCCAGACGCGCAGCGCGGCTTGGCAATCCTGGAGGAAATTTTTTCAGCAGGTCAAGCGATGCAGCGATCGCTTGCTCCGCGCTGACTTCTTTAATCCAGTACGCTGAGTGCGGCTCTGGAATGGATTGGCCCCGCAGGATGCGATAGGCCGGGTGATCGACCGGCAGCCATTCCAGCGGGCTTTGCCATGCGGGTGCGATAACCACGCCGGGCAGTCCTACTGCTCGCGCAACATGGAACGTACCCGTATCCAGACTGACGACCAGATCGCATTGCGCCAGTACCGCCGCCAGTTGCGGGACGGTAGTCTTCCCTGCCGCGGCGATCCCTGGGTTCGGCAAGGATTGGCGCAGAGATTCAATTGCCGGGGCTTCGGCTGCCGTCCCGAGGAAGATGGGAATTGCATTGAATTGCCGTGTCAGAGAAGCAGCTACCTCCTGAAAACGTTCGCGGCTCCACTGGTTTTGCTGACCGCCGCTATTTTGTACGGCGAAACCGATCCGCAGAAAATCCGGTTTCTGCTCCGCGGGTGTGAGCAACTCGCATGCGTAATCGACGTCATGCTGCGTAAAGAACATTCTCGGCTCACAGGGTGAAATGTCGTGTCCCAGGCTGCGTAGGATATCAAGATTCCCTTGGATCTGACCTCGCTCCGGGCGGAATCGCAGTGGGAAGTCGTAGATCTCCGGAGCGAGCGTGTATCCAGCCCGCAGGCCCTTTCCAGCCGCTACAGCGAGGAGAGCTACGCGCGTGCGCTGGTTGCCGATGGTAGTCAAAACGCATCTCGCTCCGGGCGGCATGGATTGGAACAATTCGCGCACAGCATTGCGGGACTTGTTGAAATTTTCAAAAGGACTGGGCGTAACCACGCAACGGTCTATATAGGGACTTTGACCGAGGACGCTGGCAGCCATAGTGGACCCGGCAATGGTGATGTGGGCGTCCGGCATGGCACTTTTGAGCGCTTCAAACAGTGGCGTCGCATGAATGACGCTGCCCAGGGGCGATTCGTATTGAAGAAAAAGAAAATTCCGAATCTGCTGTGGGTTCAGCCGGCGAGAGCGATTGCCGCCACGTAACGCATGTTCGGCGTGTGCGATACCCGTGAAGAGTGCCCGTTTCCATGGCATCGGTAACGGCTGCGGCATGAGGAACCTCTGGAGAAAAGAAATCCGCAGCCAGGAAGGTTACATCTTGTAACGGCCTAGATCTTCATCGTTCAGATTTTCGAGCCAGCGTCGCAGTTCTTCGGTCGAAAAATTTTCCACTCCGGCATTGGCGGTCCGGGTTGTGCGCAGAACCTGCTCGGTGAGAAAGATCGGACAGTCCGTGCGCAGGGCCAGCGCCAGGGCGTCTGATGGACGGGCGTCCAGACTGATGAGTTCCCCACTGCGCGCCATCCAGATCAGCGCGTAATACACGTCGTCCCGCAGTTCGGTGATGACCACGCGCTGTACTTCCCCATCTAAGGTGCGGATCAGATTGGCGAGCAAATCGTGGGTCATCGGGCGGGGAGTTGCGGTCTTTTCAATCTCCAGCGCGATGGCGTTGGCTTCAAAAATTCCTACCCAGATGGGAACCAGCGCATCACTTCGCACATCCTTCAGAATCACGATGGGCATGTTTGTGACCGGGTCCATCATCAGGCCGCGGATCTTCACTTCCATCTCCTCGGTATGAACTTCGCCTGGGCCGGATTGGAGAGGTGCGTTCATGCGACACAAATTCCCTCGAGCGGACGGCTCTTTTTGAAGGCCTCGCCAAGCAGGCTGTTGGGAAAGCTCTGCGTGATGCGAACCTTCATGTAACTTCCCGGAGCGGGGAGGATGGCTGAATCCACGGTGAAGTTCACGACTTTGTTCTGTGAAGTGCGCCCGGATACCTGGCCCCGCGCGGCGTTATGACCCTCAACCATCACTTCTGTTATTTCGCCTATATGACTGGCATAGTTCGATCTCTGAATCTCTCGTTGCCGTTCCAGCAGAATCTGCAAACGCTGGGTTTTCGTCTCTTCGGGGATACTGTCGTTCATCGTAATGGCTGGCGTATTCGGGCGCGGAGAGTATTTGAAGGCAAACACGGCGTCGTATTGGACCTGCTCAAGCAGGGTTATGGTGTGCGCGAAGTCCTGATCCGTTTCCCCCGGGAAGCCAACGATAATGTCCGAAGTAAGGCTGATCGGCCGTCGCGCCGCCTGAATCCACGCGATACGCTCCAGATACCATTCCCGCGTATATTCCCGCTGCATCCGCGCTAGAACGTGAGATGACCCGCTCTGGACGGGCAGATGCACGTGGTCGCAGAGGGTGGGCACGGCATCGATGGCTTCAACGATGTCGCGGGTGAAGTCACGCGGGTGAGAGGTGGTGAAACGTACGCGACGAATCCCCTGCACCTGGCCGACGGCCGCGAGCAACTCGGCGAAACTTAATTTGCCGGAAGGGTCGCGGTAGGAATTGACGTTTTGGCCGAGCAGTTGAATGTCTGTGTATCCCGAGTCCGCCATGCGGCGCGCTTCCGCGAGCACTGAATCCGAGACGCGGCTGCGCTCTTTGCCGCGCGTGTACGGCACAACGCAGTAGGCGCAGAACTTGTCGCACCCTTCGATGATGGTGATATAACCGCGGTAACGATTGCTGCGCGCGGTGAACTCGGTCTCAAATGTCTCGTCCGTCTGCCGGTCATCGAGGCCGGTAATGCGCTTTTCGCCGGCTTCCAGCCGGGCCAGCATTTCGGGTAGTTTCCGGTAGGAGGCTGATCCGGAAACCAGCGAGACGTACGGAGCACGTTCAAAGATACGTTCACCTTCCTGCTGGGCCACACAGCCGAGCACGGCGAATCGCTTGCCCTGTTTATAGAGGGCCTTATAGTCGTTCAGGCGATTGAAGACCTTCTGCTCCGCTTTATCCCGGATCGAGCAGGTGTTGTAGAGGATCAGGCCTGCGTCCACCTCATTTTCGACCTGGCGATAACCCTCGTGGAGCAGCGTTCCAATGACCTTTTCCGAGTCATGGACATTCATCTGGCAGCCAAAGGTTTCGATATAGAACGTCTTGTCGAGGAGGGCCATGCAACAAAAGTATAACGCAGCGGCGGGTGCGAATTCGGGCTGCTGCAAGGGCGGCCGAGTTGGACAATTGCATGTCTGCGCCATGATTTTAGTTTTTATTGTTGACCCTTAGAATTGCGCGTTTTCGACGCAAATAGCGGAGATCACTTGCAAATTGCAAGTGGTGTCGGTGAATAGGGCGTTTTGAAGCTTTCAGGGAACCCCAAGTGGAGCCGCGATCGATGACTGATTAGACTTGGAGGAATATGAGCGACAGCGATCAGGAAGATTGGAACCGGCGCTATCTATCGGGTGAATTTTCGCATCGCGAACAGCCTGACCCGTTTGTAACCGACGCGGAGCAGAACTATCTGCGACCACTGCTTTCTGCCGGCAGCGCCGGACTCGATCTGGCCGGCGGAGCGGGTCAGCATGCGATCTGGCTGGCGCGACAGGGCTGGCAGATGACGCTGGCGGATTTCTCCGACGTGGCACTCACAACAGCACGGCAGCGCGCGACAGGTTTGCCGGAGCGCTGCGTGGTGGATATGGTCCAGGCCATGGCGCTGGATGCGGTCACGCGCTTTCATGCTGAGGGGCAGAGATTTGGATTTGCCCTGGTCACGTTCTTTCTGGATCGCGCGGTGCTACCCTGGCTGCCGAAGATTCTTTTGCCCGGCGGACTGCTTCTCTATCGCACCTATACGATCGACAATGAGCGGCTGGGCAATCCGCGAGGGCCGCGCAATCCTGAATACCTGTTGCGCTCCCAGGAATTGCTGAATACTTTTCGTGCGATGAAGGTACTCCACTACAACGAGACCGTTGCAGGAAAGGGCGTCGCGGAGTTGATTGCGCAAAGCAGAATCGATGATTGAGCGGGCACATTGGCCGTGAGGAAACGATCTGCCCCAGAGGGACCCGCTTCATTTCCTCCGTATAGTTAGCTAGCATGATTTCTTCCCAGGCTAACGCCCGCTCTTGCTGGCCGCGCGCAGTTTGGCTTTTGTTCTGCGGTCTTGCGTTTATTTTCAGTAATGCGTTGGCGGCTACACCCGCTCCAGCAGCCGCACTAAGAGTCACCATCGACTCCGGAACACTCGCCGGAGTTGCATTCGGCCCTTCTCCGCACGACGCCGCATTTCTCGGCATCCCGTATGCGGCGCAGCCGGTGGGCGACCTACGCTGGAAGGCGCCGCAACCGCCACCCACGTGGACCGGGGTTCGCCAGGCTACCCGTTATGGACCCGCTTGCCCGCAGACTCCCAGCGGTTGGCTGCCGGAGATGCTGGGCCGCAAAAAGCTCGCCATCGACGAGGCATGTCTGTATCTGAACGTCTGGACGACCCATCTATCCGGTGCGGACAAGGTGCCGGTCATGGTGTGGATCCATGGCGGCGGTAACGTCGAAGGTTCAGGAGAAATGCCGCCGCTGGGCCCGGCGCTCGCGCGGAAAGGCGTGGTCGTCGTCAGCATCAACTACCGTCTTGGGGCTCTCGGCTTTCTTGCGTATCCCGCGCTTTCCGCTGAATCACCGCATCGCGTCTCTGGAAATTACGGCTTGATGGATCAGGTGGCCGCTCTCCAATGGGTGCGCCGGAACATCCGTCGTTTCGGCGGCGATCCCCGCCAGATTACCGTATTTGGAGCGTCTTCCGGGTCGCTCGATATCTGCAACTTGATGGCTGCGCCCCAGGCCGCAGGCCTATTTCAACGCGCCATTCTGCAAAGCGGCGTCTGCGTCGATTCGGTTTTTCCGGATTTGCGCCAGGCGGAGGCGAATGGTGTTCTGCTGGCGAAAGATTTCGGCGTGAAAACGAATTCGCGCGCCTTGGCAAAGCTCCGCGCCATTCCGGCGGACCGCATCCTCCAGGTTGTGGCGGCGGACCCGCAAGCCGATGTGGAGCCGGTGGTGGATGGATGGTTTTTCAGAGAACAACCGGCGGTCACGTTCCTTAACGGACGGCAGGCACAAATCCCCATCGTCGTCGGCAGCAATCAGGATGAAATTTCTATCTTTGCGAGCCCGCTGGTTGGCGGCAAACCGTCTGGCCCGAAAACGGTGGAGCAGTACCGACAATGGGTGCGCCACCGTTTCAACAGTTATGCCGATGAAGTTCTGGCGGTGTATCCGGTCGATGCGGAGAGCGACGTCGCCAGCGCGTTTCGTCAGATGGATACGGATTTCGATTTCGGTTTTGGAGCGCGCCTGCTCGCACAAGAGATGGTCCGCGTCCACCAACCCGCTTACCTCTACCGCTTCACATACGTTGGGGCAGGAGAATTTGCATCCCTGGGCGCATTCCATAGCGAAGAAAGTATGTTCCTGAGCAGGAGATATTGGACGACATGGATTGCCCGCCCGTACGACAACACGCTGTCGAAAGCTATCATCGGCTATTGGGTGCGCTTCGCGAAGACTGGAAACCCCAACGGCCCCGGGCTTCCACCATGGCCTGTCTACAATTCTGAAACTGACATATGCCAGGAGTTGGGCCGCCGAATCGGGCCGGAGCCAGTGCCCCGCGCGGTCCGCTTTGAAGTGTTCCAGCGAGATTTGAGCTCAAGACTTCAAAGATCTCAACCGTGAGTTTTTCCGGGCTGGTTTCATGTAAGCGTCGCGGCGCTGTTGCCGCATAAGATGCATCGCACAGGAACTGTTAAACTTTAGGGTGAGACGAGAGTTTGCCGCCGCGAAGGAGACACACCATGACGGATCACAAAAAAAACGGCCATGAAAGCCGCGGAGCCAGCACCGGGTTGCGCCTCAAGGTAGGTCTGGCAGAAATGCTGAAGGGCGGCGTCATCATGGACGTCATCAACGCGGAGCAGGCCGAGATCGCTGAGAAGGCCGGAGCCGTCGCGGTGATGGCGCTTGAACGCGTGCCGGCGCAGATTCGCGCCGAAGGCGGCGTGGCCCGCATGGCTTCTCCCAAGATCATCAGGAACATCATGGCTGTGGTCTCGATCCCGGTCATGGCGAAGTGCCGTATTGGTCATTTTGCGGAAGCGCAGGTGCTGCAGGAGCTCGGCGTGGACTTCATCGATGAATCGGAGGTGTTGACTCCGGCTGACGAACTGCATCACGTGGATAAGCACGCATTCAAAACGCCATTCGTCTGCGGAGCGCGCGATTTGGGAGAAGCCCTGCGGCGCATCGCCGAAGGCGCGGCAATGATCCGCACCAAGGGCGAAGCGGGGACGGGCGACGTGGTTCACGCGGTAAAACATCTTCGCCAGATCGTAAAAGATATGCGCCAGCTGACGGTCATGAGCGAAGAAGAGCTGTTCGCCGCGGCCAAAGAACACCGCGCACCATATGAGCTGATCCGTATGGTCGCGAAGAGCGGCAAGCTGCCGGTTCCGAACTTTTCTGCCGGCGGCATCGCCACTCCAGCGGATGCGGCGCTGGTGCGTCAACTGGGCGCCGAAGCGGTCTTCGTCGGTTCGGGAATCTTTATGCACGATTCGTCGACATTCGCAGACAAGGGAGAGGCGGAAAGCCGCGCCCGCGCCATTGTTCGTGCGACTACTTTCTTCGATGATCCCAAGGTGCTGGTCGAAACCAGTGAGGAATGCATTGGCGCGATGAAGGGTCTGGCGGTGGCGGCTTTGGATGCTGCTTCCATGATGCAGACACGCGGCTGGTAATTTCGTTTCGAGAAGCCCTTCGCGTTTCGCCACGATGCCGACAACGGCAAACGCAACGCCATTCGCGTTGCTCAGGATGACAATTCTCAGGTCTCACTGTTCGCATATTTTCAAGAGATTTCTATGGCGCGCTCATCTCATACACGTTCTCCAATTGTGGGCGTGCTGGCCCTGCAGGGCGACTACTCGTCGCATGCGCATGCACTCGAAGGTGCGGGCGCGGAACCGAAGATGGTGCGCACGAAGGAAGACTTGGCGCAGGTCGATGGCCTGATCCTTCCCGGCGGCGAATCGACAACGTTTCTAAAGTTGCTGGAACGGGAAGGCCTGTTTGCGCCATTGCTCATATTTGCACAAACGAGGCCCACATTCGGCACCTGCGCGGGCTGCATCCTGCTGGCGAAACGGGTGCGAAATCCGGAGCAGCAGAGCCTAGGGGTGCTGGATGCAACCGTCGAGCGGAACGCCTATGGCCGACAGATTGACAGCGACATTCTGACGGCGGAGACTTCCCTTCCCGGCGGACCGCTGGAGATGGTCTTCATCCGTGCGCCCCGCATTGCCCAGACCGGCGATGAAGTCGAGGTGCTGGCCTCGAGAGATGGCGCGCCGGTTCTGATTCGGCAGCAGAATCTTCTGGCGGCCACATTCCATCCAGAACTTTCCGACGACCATCGCATTCATCGATATTTTTTGCAGATGGTGGCGGAGAGCCGGGGTGCGCCAGCCACGTATTCTTCTGCCGAGCCGCTCGCTACGACCGGTTCCGACTCGCACAGCCATCCGGGATAACGCGTGGACTATAGTTGATGGAAAGTTTTGCTGGGAAGCTGCATCTAAAAATAGTAAGCTTCAAATTCGGTGAAATGTCGTCATGCCCGCCATCATTACCCGCGCTCCAGTTGATACAGAACGAAAAGACACGGGAAGCGGCGGCCGTCCGCCTGTTCATCACCGACCAACGGGCGGCGGCGGCGGCGATGAAAACTGGGATCGGCGGCCAAATCCGCGGGGGCCGCGGGAACTGCTGACGCGCTATCGCATGGGCCTGGGATTTGCCCTGGCCGGCGACTTGATTTTCTTCGTCATCCTGGCCACTGTCTTCTTCGCCCAGCAGCATACCGGTCATATCGCGCCGGACGACGAATACATCCTCGACTGGAAACCTCTCACGGTTCCCCCGCTCCTATGGATCAATACTGCGGTCCTGCTGCTAAGCAGCTGGACGGTGGAGATGGCGCGTCGCAGCGTCTTTCACGAGCTCGATGTTATGGAAGAATGGCTGGGACTGGGCCGCCCTACCTCCCGGCGTGCGCTGCCCTGGCTGATCGCAACCATCGTGCTGGGGTCATTGTTCATCGCCGGCCAATGCGTCGCGTGGCATCAGCTTTACACGCAAGGCATTTATCTTGGCTCCAACCCCGGCAGCCACTTCTTTTACCTCATTACCGGTGCGCATGCGCTCCACCTTGCCTTTGGAGTGGTCGCTGTGGCCGCTGCGCTGCTGGCGATGTGGTCGGCGAAACGCGTTGAAATCCGGCAGATCGTGGTCGATACCGCTGCGTGGTACTGGCACGTGATGGGCATGCTGTGGTTGTGCCTATTCAGCTTGCTGCTGATGTCGCAGTAGCCTTTCAAAAAACGCGGCAAATGGGGAGAAGACGGATATTTCTTCGCATAATCCATAAAAAAGTCGACGGATTGTGCAGAAAAGTTGAAGGATTATGTCGTAAAGTTGAAGGATTATGTTGCGAAGTTGAAGGATTGTGCAGAAACCCCGATCGAGGGACGACGCGGGCTGGGCGGTGCGGGTTCAAAGCTATTTTACCACTCTGCCTCTATATTCCTTTCCCTGGTCAGCCGTTGAAGTCTCCGCGAATCCGATTTGCCGCCGCCGACGAACTGAACGATTTCAAGTTTGTCCCCCTCCACGAGTGTGATCTGGTCCCAGGTAGCGCGCGGGGCGATGTCGCCGTTGCGTTCGATGGCGATGCGGTCGGGCTTCATCTGGAGAAGCTCGATGAGGCGGGTCAGCGCCGGATCGCTGTCGAGCGAGGGAAATTCGCGGACGGTACCGTTGATGGAAAGTTTCACAATGCGCGATTCCCTTCCCGCTCCAAAACAAAATAGAGACGAGCTTCAGGGTATCACCCAGGCGCCGTCAGGAATGGGCCGGGCGGCGAAGCAGGCGATTCCTCAGCCGCGATGCCAACGTTTCGACGATGGGCAGCGACTCCAGCATCTGCCGTTGTTTCTGGATCAGCAGATGGACGGCTTCGATGGAAGGGCCGCGAAAGTCCAGGCGGTCGTTCTCGGCTCCGCCATAGAGATAGCAGTCGTTCAGGTAGTCGATGGCGTGGCCGATGGTCTCGAGTGCGCGGCCCTGCTCGCGGGTGATGGAACGGCGGAGGCGGCGATGCGCCTTCGATCTCTCCAGAACTCCAGCCGCCATCTGGCCAGGCTGTCCGGCATAGCTCGGCTCGATCGTGTGCGGCAAGGGCGAAATGGCGGGTATGGTTTGCAATCTGTGTCCACCAGCGGCGCGGCCGCCTGAGATGCATTTACACTCCCTATTGAACTCCGGTTGCACGGTTTCGCGTGTCGCCATTTCGCGTTCCTCCCCTATCCATGGTTATCGGTTCATGGGTACGGACGCGTGAGAAAGCGCGGGTACGAAAGTACCCTTCGTTCCGAAAAGGAATTGAATTTCAAAACGGGAACGCTGTCTTTCAACCCTAATCGCACAAAACGCAGTTAGGATGGGGCACCGGGCGGATGGAATGGGGCGCCCGGGGTTGACCCGTTGCCACACGTTTGCCCTGGCGTCTCGAATACACTTTACGCATGTACCGGAAGCTCACGTTTATCGCCCTGCCTTTGTTTTTCTGCCTCACATGCTTCGGCCAGAGCGTGGCTCCGACTCCAGACGAGCTGCTTAAGCACGCCCAAGCCGCCTATGATGCCAAGAATTATGCGGAAAGCGCGGCCTTATATAAGGGCGCACTTCCTTTCGTAACCGAGCTGGACAAAGGAGGAACGGAGTACAACCTAGCCTGTTCTCTGGCGCTGACTGGAGATCGCGACGAAGCCTTTCATGTACTGCATGATGCGGTTGAGGACGGTTACACCGATCGAAAAGACACGGAAACCGATCGGGATTTAGTTTCCCTGCATGCGGATCCGCGCTGGCAAACTGTCCTAAATGCGATGTCTGACCTAAAGGCGCGGCAGGACCGGCGTTGGGGTGATAGTGCATTCGACACTTTGAACGTGTCCAACTTGTCGGACGAAGATAAAGTTGCGGGTTTGTCAGAGCTTTGGGCGCAGGCGAAATTTTGGTTCGCCCAATTTCTGGCACGTACCTCAGCTGAACTGGGATAACACTTATCTTGATTTCATTCCCAAAGTTCTCGCCACGAAATCGACTGAGGAGTATTATCGCGTGCTCGAACGCTTCTACGCCTTGCTCCAAGACGGTCATTCGAATGTATACAGCCCAGGCGAATTGGATGGAAAGTTTGGCCGTCTCGATCTGCGCACGCGCTTGATCGATGGGCGCCTCCTTGTGATCGGTTCTCGATCTCCAACTGCGGACATGCAGGGGCTCCGTCCAGGGGACGAAATTCTCACCATCGATGGACTTCCGGCAATTGCCTGGGCCGAACGGAACGTGGAGCCCTTCGTGAGCTCTTCAAGCCAGCAGGATAGGGAGACACGAACATTCGATTACGAGCTATTTCTCGCTCCTTTGGGAACGCGCTTTACCTTGGGAACGGAGAATCTTGCGGGTCATCGAGCGTCCCACATCTTTGTCGTGGCTCGGGGCAGTACCAGCAAGAAACCATCATTCGAATTCCGCATTTTTCCGGGTGATGTGGCCTATGTTGCATTGAACAGTTTTGAAGGCGATGCCGCAGCCAAGGAATGGGACAAACATTGGTCCGAAATTCAGAAGACAAAATCGCTCATTCTCGACCTTCGAGAGAATGGGGGCGGCAGTGACTCGGTAGGATTCCATATCCTTGGCAGTCTAATAACAAAGGATTCACCGGGTGAGCTATCGCGATCGACGAAGTGGATTGCGACCTACCGCGCTTGGGGAGATGCTGAGACTTCTCTGCGATTTCCAGTCGAAATGATCAAACCCGATCCGACAAGACATTTTGCAGGCCCTGTGGCAATGCTCATCAGTCCGCGCACGTTCTCAGCTGGAGAAGATATGGTAGTCGCATTCGCCCAAGCACATCGAGGAATCCTGGTTGGGGAACCTACGGCTGGCAGTTCGGGCCAGCCCCTCATGTTCAAACTGCCCGGGGGCGGCATGGCTCGCATTTGCACCAAACACGATAGCTTCGGGGATGGTCGGGAATTCGTGGGAGACGGTGTAATGCCAGACGTGCCGGTTCATATTACGCGGAGTGATATTGTGGCGGGTAGAGATCGAGTACTAAAGAGTGCTTTGAATTGGCTGCACACGGCGCAGCATCGCAGTTCCGGCGCCGCATCCGCGTCGCTTCCGTCGCGATGAAAAGGGGCCTACGTCCCTTTCCTTGTAGCCCCATTTCATCTGCAAATCTTCGCCCAAGAAAGCTTAGATAGGACACTCGAAATCCGGCCATACCATCCCACCTAACCGCACAAAACGCGACTTTCGTGATGGATCCTCGTGTGGAGATGCACCTCCCTTGAAATTTCACATCGATTGCACGCAATCTGTTTTGCCGTCGCGCGGCTCCGCTGCTTGACAGCGCTGTAAATCGAACTTAAAGTCGAGCTATAGGCGGCGACAGAATAGGGTTGCCCGTTTGTGACTGCGGCCCTCATGCAAACTCCCAATTACTTCTGGAATTACCTGCCATTGCTGTTTCAGATTTTGGCTGCGGTCGGGCTGGCATCCATTATTGTTACCGCCTCCTGGCTGATCGGGAGACATCGGCCCGGCAAGGTGAAGCTGTCCACCTATGAGTGCGGAATTGTGCCGCAAGGAGACGCGCGCGGCCGGTTTTCAGTGCGTTTTTACATGGTGGCGATGCTGTTCATCCTGTTCGACGTGGAAGCTGTCTTTATGTTTCCCTGGGCGGTCATCTTCCGCAAGCTTCCGGGCCTGACTGGCTCACATTTCTTCGGATTCTGGGAAATCCTGGTCTATCTGGGTTTCGTCCTGGTCGGTTACTTCTACATCTTGAAAAAAGGCATTCTCGAGTGGTCCGAAGACAAGGCAGACCTGTAAGGATGGGACCTCTGTGACAGTCGAGACGGGACAGGATGAGAAGCAAGCGGTGCTTACCGCGCATGCGGAGAATCGCGCGATCGCAGCCCTGACCCAGCAGTTGCCGGATGCAATCCAGAACGCGAAATACGATCGGAACGAATTGACACTGACACTGGCGCGGGAAAACATTGTCGCCGCTTGCCGCGCCGTACAGTCTGCCGGATACGAATTTCTGGCGGATGTAACCTGTGTCGATTGGTACCCCAATCAGCCGCGCTTCCAGGTTACCTACCATCTATTGTCAATGAGCATGAAGCAGCGTATTCGCCTATGCGTGATGGTGGACGAGAGCGATGCTTCGGTGGATAGCATTACCGGTGTGTGGCCGGCTGCGAATTTCTATGAACGCGAGATCTTCGACTTGTTCGGCGTGCGCTTTGGAGGTCATCCGAACCTGCGCCGGATTCTGATGCCGGACGATTACCAGGGCAATCCCTTGCGCAAGGATTTTCCAGTGGAGGGCTACCGCTGATGCCGGAGACGCCCGTACTTCTCGAAGCCCCGACAGTTGTAGACGCCGATCAGGATCGGACGATGATCCTGAACATGGGCCCGCAGCATCCCTCGACCCATGGCGTACTGCGGCTGGTGCTTGAAATCGATGGCGAGATTGTAGTTCGGGTTGCGCCCGATATCGGCTATCTGCATACCGGGATTGAGAAGACCTGCGAGGCGAAGTTTTATCAGCAGGTGGTGCCGCTGACCGATCGCATCGATTATCTGAGCCCGATGCACAATAACCTTTGTTATTGCCTGGCAGTGGAAAAACTACTGGGCCTGGAAGTGCCGGAGCGGGCGCAATGGTTGCGGGTTCTGCTGAGTGAGCTGACGCGGCTGAACTCCCACCTGGTCTGGCTGGGCACCCATGCCATGGACCTGGGTGCGCTGACGGTATTTCTCTATTGCTTCCGCGAACGCGAGGAGATTTTGCGCATCTTCGATGACATCTCTGGTCAGCGGATGATGACATCCTATTTCCGCATTGGCGGAATCGCGCTGGAGCCGCCGCTCGATTTTGAAACCCGCACCCGCGCGCTGCTGAAAAGCCTGCCGGACAAGATCGACGAATATGAAAACCTGCTGACCGGCAATCGAATTTTTATCAACCGCACCAAGGGCGTTGGCCTGCTGAGCGCAGCAGATGCCATCGCGTTCGGTGTGACAGGGCCGCCCCTGCGAGCGAGCGGAGTGGATTGGGATTTACGGCGCGATATGCCCTACTCCAGCTATGAGAAGTTCCAGTTCAATGTGCCGGTCTCGAACGACTGCGATGTGTGGGCGCGGTATGTGCTGCGCGTTCAGGAAATGCGCGAGTCGGTGAAGATCGCGACCCAGGCACTGGACGGCATGCCGGGCGGCCCGATCAAGGCGGATGCACCGAAGATCGTTTTGCCGGACCGAGAAGCGATGAAGACCGAGATGGAGGCCTTGATCCATCACTTTAAGATTGTTACTGAGGGATTCCCTGTTCCCCCCGGCGAGGTGTACCAGGCCATCGAATCTTCGCGCGGCGAAATGGGATATTACGTGGTCAGCGATGGAACGGCAAAGCCGTATCGCGTGCACATGCGCAACCCAACCTTTGCCACACTCCAGGCAATCGAAAAGATGTGCGTGGGCCGCATGATTGCCGATGTGGTCGCGGCCATCGGCTCGATCGACATCGTGCTGGGGGAGATCGACCGATGAGCCCTGCGGCTATGGAAATCTCTCCTGCATCGAAGCTGTTTGCGCGGGAGCTGTGGATATCGCTTGCTTCCCTGCTTCGTTCGCACGTGGCAATGCGCGCGATTGCGCAACCGTCTGCAGATTGGCAGGTTATCGCGAGCTCAGACGCCAGCGTCAAGATCGAGGGCTGCGGTCGTACGCTGCGCATCACTTCCCCCGACGATTCCGGGGCGGGAACGGTTGCATTCAATAGCGGCGGCCAAATGGATGCGGAGGGCTCGACGGCATTTTTCTTTACCGAAGACGGCCGGATCAGTTTTCTTGTGTCAGGGGCGACTCTCAATCAAAAGGGCATGGAGATGGAAGCCGCTGTGGAGTATGTCTTAGACAGGGTGTGCCCATGAGCACCTCTCCGAGCGCTTCTCCTACGGTTGAGGGTTCCATCTTTTCGCCCGAATTGGCGGCTCGATTCGACAAGCTGGTCACGCTGTACCCAATTCGGCGCTCGGCGTTGATTCCGATGCTGCTCTACGCGCAGGATGAAATTGGATATGTGTCGGACGCGGCGATTGCGGAAATCGCACAGCGCCTGGACATCAGTGAATTGGATGTCCGCAACGTGCTGACGTACTACTCGATGCTGCGCACGCATCCGATTGGCAAGTTCAACGTGCAGGTATGCACGAATATCAGTTGCATGCTTCGCGGCGCCAATGAGCTTTTCGAGCACTGTGAAAAGCGGCTTGGAATTGGCCACAAGCAGACAACTCCGGACGGAATATTCTCGCTGGAAGAGGTCGAATGCATCGGGGCCTGCAGCTGGGCGCCGGCGGCGCAGGTGAATTACGACTTTCACGAGAACCTGACGCCGGAGAAGATGGACGCGGTGCTGGAACAGTACCGCAGCAAGGCCGGCGAATAAGCAAATGCCTACACTCGTTTCTCATCCCGATGAAGTTCGAATCGTCAGCAGCCGCTTTGGCCAGGGCGCGACGGAGATCGACCGTTATATCGAACTGGGCGGGTACGAGGCCACGCGCCAGGCGATCGAGCAAGGTCCGGACTGGATCATCGCGCAGATGAAGACGTCCAATCTGCGCGGCCGCGGCGGCGCCGGATTTCCTACCGGAATGAAATGGTCCTTTGTCCCAAAACAAAGCGAGAAGCCAAAATATGTTCTCGTGAATGGCGACGAGAGTGAGCCCGGCACCTGCAAGGATCATCTGATCTTTCTGCACGATCCGCATGCCGTGATCGAAGGCACGATCATCGCGGGCCTCGCCATCGGCGCGAAGACCGGATTCATCTATCTGCGCGGTGAGTATCGCTATCTCCTCACCATCATGGAAAAAGCCATTGCGGATGCCTATGCCAAGGGCTTTCTTGGGAAGGGCATTTTCGGCTCCAGCTTTGATTTTGAAATTGTCTCGCAGACCGGCGCCGGGGCGTATGAAGTCGGCGAGGAGTCGGCGCTGATGGAATCGCTCGAAGGCAAGCGCGGCATTCCGCGCATCAAGCCTCCCTTTCCTGCCGTGGTTGGCCTGTACGGCGGACCGACGGTCATCAACAATGCCGAGACGATTGCAACCGTTCCCCACATTCTGCGCATGGGCGCGGAGGCGTATGCCAAGGTTGGTTCCGAGCGCAATGGCGGCACGCGCCTGTTCTGCGTCAGCGGCCATTGCGAGCGCAACGGCGTGTATGAGCTGCCGATGGGCTTCAACCTGAAAAGGCTGATCTATGAAGTTGCCGGTGGGATTCGCGGCGGACGGCAGCTAAAGGCCGTTGTACCCGGTGGATCATCCACGCCAGTGCTGCTGCCGAATGAAATCGACATTGGGCTCGACTTCGATCAGGTGGGAAAAGCGGGCAGCATGCTCGGCTCCGGCGGCGTGGTGGTGCTCGATGAAACGGTCTGCATGGTCGAGTTTGCGCTGCGGACGATGGAGTTCTATCAGCATGAAAGCTGCGGCTGGTGTATTCCCTGCCGCGAGGGCACGGACTGGCTGAAGAAGACGCTGACGCGATTCCATGCGGGCGGGGGAGAAGCGCGCGATATCGATAACATCCGCTACCTTTCGGAAAATATGCTGGGCCGCACATTTTGCCCGCTAGGGGATGCGGCGGCGATGCCGACGATTGCATTCGTCAAGAAATTTCGGCAGGAGTTTGAGGACCATCTGGATGGGAAGCCCTGCCCTCATGCGAAGCAGCCGGCGGGTGAGTTGGTTAGCGTGTAGCGCTGAAAGTTTAAGGAAATCTATGGCTGATGTAACGCTTACTGTTGATGGCAAGAAGATCACCGCTCCAGCGGGCACGCTGCTGATTGAAGCTTGCCGCAAGGTCGGCATTGAGATTCCTGCCTTCTGCTATTATCCCGGCCTGTCTCTGCAGGCGGCGTGCCGCATGTGTCTGGTGCGCATTGAAAAGATACCCAAGCTGCAGACTGCCTGCACCACTCCCATTGCCGAAGGGATGATTGTCTCAACGGAAACTGACGAAATCAAACAGGCGCGCAAGAGCATGCTGGAACTGGTGCTGGCGAATCATCCGCTCGATTGCCCGGTATGCGATGCGGGCGGCGAGTGCGAACTGCAGGACATGACGTTCAAGTACGGCGCAGGCGGCTCGAAGTTCGTCGATATCAAAAATCATCGTGATGAGCAACAGTGGTCGCCGGTGGTTTTCTTCGATCGTCCGCGCTGCATCCTCTGTTATCGCTGCGTTCGCGTCTGCGGCGAAGGGATGGACGTCTCCGCGCTCGGCATTCAGTTCCGCAATTCGAGCGCTGTGATTGCGCCGAACGATCAGAATTCTCTGAATTGCGAACAGTGCGGCATGTGTATCGATATCTGCCCGGTAGGTGCGCTTACCTCGGACACCTATCGCTATAAAACGCGGCCCTGGGAGATGACCCACGTCGGCACCATCTGCACGCATTGCGGCGATGGCTGCAAGACGACGCTGGGAGTTCGTCGTAGTGAGACGGGCATGCAGATCGTGCGCGGAGACAACCGCGACAAGAGCGGGCTGAACGGAGAATTTCTCTGCATTAAAGGACGTTATGCTTTCGATTTTGCCGATAACCCTGAACGGGTGACGCAACCGCTGATCCGTCAGGCGGATGGCCACTTTGCGTCGGCGACATGGGAAGACGCAATCGCACTGGTTGCCCGGAGCTTCAAAGGAATTCGCGATGAACGCGGCGGCTCCAGCATCGGCGTCATCGGCTCGACACGCATCACGAACGAGGAGGCGTACCTGCTGCAGAAGTTTGCGCGCGGCACGCTCGGCACCAACAACATCGATCATCACAGGACAACGGATTATGTTGGTTTCGCACGCGCGATGGCTGGGCAGAAAAATCGCTTTGCCGGCATTTCCGACGCTGCCTCTGCGCCCGCCATCCTGCTGGTCGGCAACGATCCCACAAACCAGCATCCGTTGCTTGCATGGAATCTTCGTACAAATGTACGGCACAATCGCACCCGCATTTATATCGTCAATCATCGCCGGATTAAACTGACCCGGCAGGCGAAGAGTTTCGTTCCGATTCGGGCCGACGGCGACGAAGCCTTCACGCGCTTTCTTGGTGGCGAGGAGAATGCAGGTTTCGGGGACGATGCAAACGCACTTCGGGATGCTTTGCGTCAGGAACCGAATCTGCTGATTATTTTTGGCGCGGAGCTGCGCGGAGCGGCCATCGACGCGCTGGTAAAGTTCGGGCTATCCCTGCCGGATACGAAGTTCGCTTGCCTCGGCGACTATGTCAATTCGCGCGGCGCGGCGGATATGGGGCTGTATCCCGACCTGCTCCCCGGCTATCGGCCCATTATGAATCCGGGCGGCACGGAAATTGAGTATGGAGGCCGGTTCCCTGCCCAGCCCGGTATGGATCTTCCGCAGATGTTTGAGGCTGCGGCCGCCAATCGGCTGGGCGCTCTCTATATCGTCGGCGATGATCCTGTCGAGCGGCTCGGAGTTCGCGCCGAGGCTTGCAGAATCTCTTCCTGGTTGTCCAGGATATGTTCCTGACCGCAACGGCGAAGCTGGCCGATGTGGTATTGCCCACGGCAAATCTGTACGAGAAATCCGGAACCGTGACCAACACCTTCGGCGATCTGCAAACGGTAAAGAAAGCCGGGGACCGCGCCGGCGTGCGCAGCGATCTGGAATTGATCGTACGCATCGCGGATCAGATGGGCGAAGATATTCATACCCTGGTTCCGTTTGGCAAGGGCGTGCGCGCCGACATGGGACAGTCGCGCGGGGCACAATCGGGCGAGGCCGATCGGCACGCAATTTGGCTGGCGGCCCACAACCTTGAGCCAAGGCTGAGTCCGTTCGATCCAAATGCGCTGCTCGATGAGATTCAGCGGCTGGTGCCTGGCTACGATTTCGATCGCATCGATCTGCTGGCCGGGACCAGCCAGCAGGTGCAACCAGCGGCGTTCCTGGAGCCGCTGCAGCCTTCGACTATCGCCGAGCGGACGGATAGCACCATCATGCCTTCCGGCGACACCCTGTTTACCTCTGGAACGCTGGGCATGTACAGCGAAAAGCTCAATGAGGTGGAAGTGTTTCAAGAACAAAAGAATATAGTTGCCGCCGACTGAGTTGTTTGTGCGGGGATTTCGATGTTTCAGAGAGTGATACGAAGCGAACGTGAATATTCTCATTTTTGTTCTTTTAAGCCTGCTGAAAGTGGCCGTGGTGACGGTGATCTTTTTGACCGCTGTGGCCTACACGGTGCTGCTGGAACGCAAGCTGGTGGGGCGAATTCAGAACCGCTGGGGCCCTTCGCGCGTGGGTCCGTTCGGCTTGCTGCAGCCGCTTGCCGACGGATTGAAGCTGTTCCTTAAAGAAGATCTGATGCCAACGGCGGTCTATCGTCCGCTGTTCGTCATTGCGCCTATTATTGCTCTTTCCTGTGCGCTCATCTCGATCGGCGTGATTCCATACGGCGCGGAGGTTCGCTGGCATGGCGTCGATATGTTTCAGATCGCCGACATCCACGTAGGTCTGCTGGTCATCCTGGGAGTTACTTCGGTTGGCGTCTACGGGGTCGCGTTGTCCGGCTGGGCATCCAATAACAAATATTCTCTGCTCGGCTCGCTGCGTTCCACTGCGCAGATGGTCAGCTACGAGCTGGCACTCGGGTTGTCCGTTATTGGCGTGGTCCTCCGTACCGGCTCTCTGCGGCTGCGGGATATTGTCAACGTGCAGAACACGCACGGCATTCTGTCGTGGAATATCTTTGGCGGCGTGCAGATTGTCGCGTTTCTTATTTATCTGACTGCCGCGTTCGCTGAAACCAACCGCACTCCTTTCGATCTTCCGGAAGCGGAAAGCGAGCTGACCGCCGGCTATCACACCGAGTACAGCTCGATGAAATTCGCCATGTTTTTTATGGCGGAATACGCCAACATGATCAACGTGGGCGCCGTTGCCACCCTGCTGTTTCTGGGCGGCTGGTCTAGCCCGTTTGGCCATTTGATTCCGGCCTTTGGTGGTCCGGTGGTGCAGGCGCTGCTGCCCGTGTTCTGGTTTGTCCTGAAGATTTTCTGTTTCCTCTTTCTTTATGTGTGGGTGCGCGGGACTCTGCCGCGTTTCCGCTATGACCAGCTGATGGGATTCGGCTGGAAGTTTCTTCTGCCGCTTGCGATCGCGAACGTCCTGGTGACGGGTCTGGTGCTTGCCTTCCATGGCTGACCGATTCTCATCCCGCTGCTTGTTTTGCGCTGCAATAGGCCACAGATGCAGTGATTTACAATCGAATGGAAGTTCAAGCATCGCCGCTTCCGTTCGCACCCGGGTTTTCCCAGCAAATCAGGCTGTATGCACCTAGCCCTCTTCATCATCTTCGGACTGCTGTGCCTCGGCGGAGCGTTGAATCTGCTGTTGCAAAAGCATCCCATCAACAGCGCGCTGTCGCTGATCGTTGTTATGTCTTCTCTGGCCGTCCTGTATCTGCTGCTGGGTGCGGAATTTCTCGCACTGGCGCAGATCATCGTCTACTCCGGCGCGATCATGGTGCTTTTTGTTTTCGTCATCATGCTGCTGAATGCCGGCGAGGAGCAGCGCACCCACGGCAGCAGGGCAGCCTATCTTGCGGGGATCCCGGGTGTGCTCGCATTGTTTGCCGTGCTGGCGGCCACCTTCGTTACGCTACGCACCAGCTTTGGCGAGGCGCGCCTGGGGGCTTTTATTGGAACGACGGCCGATGTGGGCCGGGTCCTGTTTCGCGACCTGCTGCTGCCCTTCGAAGTGACTTCCATCCTGATTCTGGTTGCGATTCTGGGCGCGGTCGTGCTCGCGCGGAAGGAGGATTGAAATGGCGGTTCCAATTTCCTGGTATCTCATCCTGAGCGCGGCGCTGTTTTCAATGGGCGTGTTTGGATTTTTGATCAAGCGCAACATCATTTCCATCTTCATGTCGATTGAGCTGATGTTGAACGCCGTGAATCTTGCCTTCATCACCTTCGCGAACCATTGGCACCAGGTAAACGGACAGATCTTTGTCTTTTTTGTCATGGTCGTGGCGGCCGCCGAAGCTGCGGTAGGCCTGGCCATCATCATTGCCGTCTTCCGCTCGCGTAATACGCTCAATGTCGATCAGATCGATTTGCTGAAGCTATGACACCTTCTCTGTATCTATGGCTGCTGCCACTGCTCCCTCTGGCAGGTTTCGTCATCAACGGAGTCTTCGGCAGACGCCTGCCGAAATCCGTGGTGTCGCTGGTGGCGCTTGTCTTCCCTGCTGCCGCTCTCGCGCAGGTGCTCTGGATTGCGGCTCGCGTCCATGGCGGCCTGGTGTTGCCATACGTGCAGCGTTTCGCCACACCTTGGATTGCCGTCACCGGATTTCATGCGGATTTTTCCTTTCTCCTCGATCAGCTCACTCTAGTCATGCTGCTGGTTGTCACTGGCGTAGGTTTTCTGATTCATCTGTATTCCATCAGTTACATGGCGGAAGATGAGGGCTACTGGCGTTTCTTCAGCTACATGAATCTGTTCCTGTTCTTTATGCTGACGCTGGTGCTGGCCGCCAATTTTCTGCTCATGTTTGTCGGGTGGGAGGGCGTCGGTCTGGTTTCCTATCTGCTGATCGGCTTCTATTACAACAAGGACTCGGCGGCGAATGCGGGCAAGAAAGCATTCATCGTGAACCGGATCGGCGACTTCGGTTTTCTAATCGCCATGTTCCTGCTGATTGTGCACTTCGGAACGCTGAGCTTCAGCGGCGTGTTCGGCGCAATTTCCGCCCATCCGCAGATGCAGGGCGGCGTGCTTACCGGGATCGCTTTGCTGCTTCTCCTGGGCGCAACCGGCAAGTCCGCGCAGATTCCGTTATACGTCTGGCTGCCGGATGCGATGGAGGGTCCAACGCCGGTCTCCGCGCTCATCCACGCCGCGACCATGGTGACGGCAGGCGTCTACATGATTGCGCGGGCGCATGTTTTGTTTAATCGCTCGCCGGCGGCGCTGGCCGTGGTTGCGACCATCGGCGTGGCGACCGCATTCTTTGCGGCGACCATCGGCATGGTGCAAAACGACATCAAGCGCGTGCTGGCCTACTCCACGATTTCGCAGCTTGGCTATATGTTTCTCGCCTGCGGCGTTGCCGCCTATTCGATGGGGATCTTCCACGTGGTCACCCACGCATTTTTCAAGGCGCTCCTATTCCTCGCCGCCGGCAGCGCGATTCATGCGCTCGGGGGCACGCAGGATATGCGTGAAATGGGCGGTCTGCGGAGAAAAATGCCGATCACCTTCTGGACCATGACGGCCGCGGTCTTTGCCATCAGCGGGTTCTTCCCTTTTGCCGGATTCTTCAGCAAGGACGCCATTCTGGCCGCGACGTATCTGGCCCCGCACGGAGGCAAGGCGCTGTGGGCCGTCGGTCTCGTCACTGTGGGGCTGACTTCGTTCTATATGTTCCGGCTCTGGTATATGACCTTCTTTGGCGAGGCGCGATATTCGGAGGCGGAGGCCGGCCACGGCGGACATGGCGTGCATGAGAGCTCGTGGGTCATGCTGCTGCCTTTGGTGATCCTGGGCATTCTGTCGGTGATTGGCGGGTGGATCGGCTGGCCCGAAGCTCTGGGCGGCAACAACTGGATTGCACATTTTCTTGATCCTGTTTTCGCCGGCGCCGGCCCCGGCATTACCCCGAGTACGGCTACGTTATGGGCTGGAACGCATTCTCTCCGGCGTGTCTCTCTTTGTCGCGGTGCTGGGATGGTATTTTGCCGATCTGATGTATCGGCGCAAGCCGCAGCTTGCTGACCAGGCCGCCAATGGGGCGCAGTCGCTCTACAAATTGCTTTGCAACAAATACTGGGTCGATGAAATTTATGCGCACGCGATTGTGTGGCCGATCCTGGCAGTTTCGCGGAAGGCATTGCAGCGCGGCTTCGAGTTCGGCGTGATCGATGGCACCAACGTTGCATGGGCGACGATCGCCGGCGGCACCAGCCGAGGCATTCGCCGCATGCAGTCGGGGAATATCCGTTCGTACGCGGGCTGGCTGGCCGGCGGAGCGGCGGCGCTGTTGATCGTGGTGCTCTACTTCGCGCACATGTACTGAAGAGGAAGGATTTCGTGTTGAACGCAAGCATTCTTACATGGCTCACCTTTCTGCCCGTGCTCGGCGCAGTGGTGGTGCTGTTGCTGCCGAGGCGTGGACGCGCTCCGCAGATTTTTTCTCTGCTGCTGACGCTGTTTCTTTTTGTGCTGGCGCTGCATCTTCCCGCGCATTTCAATTATCAGCAGCATCATGGATTTCAATTTGAACTGAATGTACCCGTGGGTCAGCAGTCCCGCCATCCGCTATCACGTAGGCGTCGATGGCCTTTCCATGTGGCTGGTAGTGCTGGTGTCATTCCTGGCGCCGCTCGGCGTGCTGATTTCCTGGCGCGCGATTCGGGAACGCAAAAATGAATTTTACGCGCTCTTCCTGCTGCAGCAGACAGCGATGTACGGCGTCTTCATCGCTCTCGACCTGATTCTCTACTACGCATTCTGGGAGCTCTCGATTGTTCCGCTGGCGCTGCTGATCGGCATGTATGGCCGCACCTCGCGGCGGCCGGCGCGCCGGAATCAAATTTTTTCTGTACGCATTCATCTCCTCCGCTCTGCTGCTGGTAGGGATGCTGTGGCTCTACGCGCAGACCGGGACCTTCGATTTCATCGCGCTGCAGCAGCAGCTCCATGGCTGGAATGCAGGCGCGCACGCCACCGGACTATGGTTCACCGCCCTTGCCTTCCTGCTGGCCTTTGCTGTGAAAGTCCCTGTGTTTCCGCTGCACGGCTGGCTGCGCGACGGCATCAGCGAAGCGCCGGCCGCAGTCATGATGATTCTGGCCGGAAAACTGGGCCTGTATTCCATGCTCCGCTGGCACATCGAGTTGTTCCCGACCGAGGCCGCGCATATCGCGCCGCTGATGGTAGCTCTGGCGACCATCGGCATTCTGTACGGCGCGCTGATGGCGCTGGTGCAGACCGATCTGAAGCGGCTGGCCGCCTACGCCACGCTGAGCGCGGTCAGCTTCGTGGTGCTCGGCATTTATGCCTTTACTATCGCGAGCATGGATGGCGCGGCCTATCAGATCCTGAATGAAAGCATCTCCGCCAGTGCGTTTTTCATGCTGCTGAGTATTCTCCACGAGCGTTACGGAACATTCGACATGGCGCGGCTGGGCGGTGTGGCTTCAAAAATGCCTCAACTGGCAACGCTCTTTGTGATTACGACCCTGGCACTGATTGGACTGCCATCGCTGAGCAACTTCGTCGGTGAGTTTTTGATTCTGAGCGGCAGCTTTCAGACCCACGCACGAATCACCTCGGCGGCGACGGTGGGCGTGATTCTCTCGGCGGCGTACATGCTTTGGATGGTACAGCGCGTGTTTTATGGCACGCCCGCGACCGGCGGCGCGTTGCTTACCGGCGGCGACATGAATTGGCGGGAGCGGGCAGCGGTCTGGCCGGCCATCGCGCTCATGATCGTGATGGGCGTGGCTTCCCTCTTCTGGATGCGCGCCATTGACCTCAGCGTTCCCAGCATGATCCCTCAGACACACACCGCCATTTACGCCCACGTCTCAAATGATGGAAGGATGGCGCGATGACGTACGTTTCTCCCGCACTGCGCATCCTGCCTGAAATTATCCTCACCGTAACCGGCGTGCTGGTCATGATGGCCGCGCCTGTGCTGAAGCCGTCTGCCAGTCGCAAGTCTCTCGGCCTGTTGGCAATTCTGGGTACGGTGGCTGCCATCGGCGCCAGCGTCTATCAGTTATATCTGCCCGCCGGAACAGCCTTTTTCGGAACGGTGCGGTCGGATGCCTTCAGCGCCTTTTTCCATCTGGTGATCGGCGGCATCGTTTTGGTCACGCTGCTGGTTTCGCTCGACTACTTTGAGGGTCATTCGAGCTATGTTGGCGAATATTATGCGCTGATCCTGTTCGGCTCGGTTGGCATGATGCTGATGACCTGTTCGGTCGAGCTGCTGATGGTCTTCATTAGCCTCGAAATTTCTTCCATTTCGACGTACATCCTTGCGGGTTATCGCAAGCGTAGCGCCACCAGCCCGGAGGCGTCGATCAAATACTTCCTGCTCGGGTCGTTCGCGACGGCGTTCTTTCTGTATGGCATCGCGCTCTGTTATGGCGCAACCGGCTCGACAAATGTTTACGACATCGCCAAAGGTGTTGCGGGCGGCGCATCGACACTACTGTTGACGGTCGCCTTCGGCATGATGCTGATTGGCCTCGGGTTCAAAGCATCGCTGGCTCCTTTCCACGTGTGGACGCCGGACACCTATGAAGGCGCGCCTGCGCCGGTTGTGGGGCTGATGTCGACAGGTCCGAAGGCCGCCACGTTCGCGGTCCTGCTGCGTATTTGTTATGGCGCCTACGGCAGCGCGACCCATGCCTGGATGCCGCTCATCTGGATTCTGGCCGTACTCTCGATGACCATCGGCAACCTGGGCGCGCTGACCCAGCGCAATGTGAAGCGGATGCTGGCGTACTCTTCGATCGCGCACGCGGGATATCTGCTGGTCGCATTCACCGCGCTTGCGCCGATGGGGATTGCTGCCGCCAGCTTTTATACCGCCGCCTATGCGGCCATGAATATCGGCGCGTTTGCAGTCATCAGCTATCTTTCCGGTTTCAACGAAGCGCGCACGAACATTGTCGACTATGCCGGAGCAGCGCGGCGTCATCCCGTGGCTTGCGCGGCCTTCGCCGTGTTTTTGATTTCGCTGATCGGGATTCCGTTTACCGGAGGCTTCTTCGGCAAGTTTTATGTTTTCACTGCGGCACTGAATTCCGGCAATGCATGGCTGGCGGTGATTGGACTGCTCAATAGCGGCGTCGCGGCGTTTTACTATCTGCGTGTGCTGGGGCAGATGTACATGGCTCCGGAAGAGCCCGCGCAGGAGCCGGATACCGCCCATGCACGGCCCGCGTTCGTGCTAGGAATGGCGATTCTTGTCCTGGCAGTCTTTATGCTAGGCATCTTCCCGGGAAGTACGCTGCGGCTAGCGCGCGCGGGGGCGGCGACGTTCTCATCGCGACCTGCTGAGTCTCACCTTCTCCGGACCTAGCGTTGCTGCGGCATTAAATCCCGAAGATCAATGAACTGGCGCTGTGGTGATGTTGAGTTTGCCATCGCGGTTATCGACATAGACTTCAGTGCCTTCCCCCACATGCATCATTTCAGCGACCCGATCCGGGATGAGGATGACAAGATCGTCTCCATCTATCTCCGAGATTGCTTCACCTACAAGCCATAGTTGTTCGCCTCCAGCGTCGAGCGGAATGCGGAGAACGAGACCGCCGTCTTCGCGTTCGACGGGGCCGCGAAGCGAGATGTAAGTATCTTCCATATCGAGCCTGTATGGAAGATACTCCAAAAGCAAACGGCCTCCGCGATGAAGGCCGTTTCTTTAAAAAAGCAGAAAGTTGGCCACTTACGCTGCCGAGTCGGGCATCGAAAATTCACTCGAATTGCAAACGCGAGGTGGACGAAAACTCGCAGGAGAGCTGCGGCTGCTATCTCCGGCATCTTCTATGGGGCCTGATGGCATCCCACCGTCAGTTTTGCGAGGAGGTTCCACTATGCCGAATAAATCTACGATGGAAGCAGCTAAGAAGGACCTGCAGGAAGGCAAGTCGCCTTCCACGGCGGCGGGAGAGTTTGTCCGGGAGGAGATTGAGCACGTTCGCGACGGAAAGCACGGAGCACGGTCGCCACAACAGGCCATCGCGATCGGTCTGAGCAAGGCGCGACGGGCTGGCGTTCCATTAAAACCGCCTGCGCGTGGAAAGACAAGCGAGGCGACACGAAAGCGTTCGGAAAAGGACTATGAAAAGGGGCAGAGTGAACCGGAAACTCATGAGGAAGGTTCGACAAAACGGGGACGTGCCCGCATCGCCGCATTGAAACGCGAGCCAAAAACCACGGCATCGCATAGCGCGCTGTCGCGGCATGCGAAGAGCGCCGCTGGTCAGCGGCGTCGGACCATCCACAAAAAGGCAGGCTAGGGCGGATTTACCGATACCTCAATCGAACCGGTTCATCATGCTCAGCGTTGCTATCGAAATTAAACCGTCAAAGCGGCGCGCTGCATTTCAATATCGCACGCAAAAGTTAAGATGAAGGATGGGCGAACAGCAAACGGCCTCCACGATGGAGGCCGTTTGCTTTCAAAATCAGCTAATTTACTACTTTACCTTGAACAGAATAATGGCAAAGGTGAACAGCGAGAGGGACTCGATAAATGCCAGGCCGAGCACGAGGAAGAGGAAGATGCCCGGGCGTGCTCCGGGGTTGCGTGCGAGGGCTTCGCAGGAAGAGGCGACGGCACGGCCTTGGCCGAGGCCGCAAAGACCGGAGGCGATGGCCATCGAAATGCCAGCGGCAAGCGCCACCCAGCTCGCATGGGACGAATCGGCCCCTGTAGATTGCGCAAATGCCGGAACGGCCATGCACAGCACCGAGAGCGTCATGAAAACGTTTTTCATGATAAGCATATTGTTGCTCCAAAGCTTCCTTAAGATATCCCGGTAGTGGGTGGTTGACGCTCACCGTGCTGGCGCCCTCACACTGGCCGGGGTGCTGCTGCTGGAGCGGAAGCAGACCCCAGCAAAACTGAAAACCTAAAAAACTGAACGCATCCTGCCAATTTTTCTTTAGTGTTCGTGCGCAACCGCCTGTCCGATGTAAATGGAGGCGAGCAGCATGAACACATACGCCTGGATCAGCGAGACCCCGAGATGCAGCCCGATGAATGGGAGTGGCAGAATCAGCGGGAATAGCGAAAAGAAAATGAGGATCAGCAAATCGCTGGCGAACATGTTGGCGAATAGACGGATGGTGAGCGAGAGAACGCGCGCCAGGTGCGAGATCATTTCGATTGGCAACATCAGCCACGCCAGCCACCACAATGGCCCCAGGAATTGCTTGATGTACTTGCCCTTATTCCAGCGCATCCCCTGCAGGTGATAGTAGATGAAGGTTACGACAGCAAGGCCCAGTGGAACGACAGGGCTGGCTGTCGGGGTATCGACGTCCGGCAGCAGGCCCAGCAGATTATTGATCACCACGAACAGCACGAGTGCGGTAAGAAACGGCAGATAGACGGGATATTTGTGGCCGATGATCGGCTCGGTTTGATTGGTGACAAACTCTTCGGCCATTTCCGCCAATTGCTGCGCCACGCCGGGCTTCTCCACTTTCAGGCTGAGCCGCACGATGATGAAAAAAACCAACAGAATCAGAAATGCCACAATCTCCATCGTGAAAACGCCATCGATGGGCTGGGCCGGATTAATCGGTGGATGACCGACTAGATTCATCAGCCACGTGGCGGGGCCGGCGAAGACAGAATTCAGTAAATGCGCCAGGAAATGTTGAAGCGGCATTGCCGTACTTTCTTCCAGATGCTTTCAGGATTTGTGATCCAGGAACTTGCGTTTACACCCGGGCCATCACACGAATGGACTCCACGGACAAGGCAATCAACGAGACTGCCAGGCCAGCCAGTAAGGCGTAAATCGAACCATGCAAACTACTAAGGCTAGCATACAAGAGCAGTCCGGCAAGTGCCAAGCGGAGGAAAAACATCACCAAAACGCGGCCCATCGGCGTGGGGGTGCGGCCTTCTTCCATGCGCGACATCATGGCGGAAAGCAGATGCATCCACTCGAAAATTCCCGTGGCCGAGATGACCGCGCCAACCAGAAACAACAGCCAGGTCTGCCAGCCATGCCATACCCACAGGATCGGCGTTGCCACCAGTGCAATCGCGCCTGCAAGCATCAGCGAGCGGCGCAGGGTGCGCCGGATATCATCTTCCGTCAGCTGGGTCAGAAACATGGGCCCGTCAGAGCGCCTTTCAGTCGACACGTTACTTGTCATCGCTCCGATTCGCCTGGTTGGCCAGACGAACGACCTGCAGAAAGCCGGCCACAATGCCAACCAGCAGGCCTAAGATGCTGATCCAGGACTGGTGCAGTTTATGGTCCAGATAATCGCCCAAGGCCCAGCCGATAACCGTTGAAATCGGCAGCGCCAGCGCGATCTGCACCATGGACTCCGCGCGGACGAAACCGCGCAGAACCATCCGGCGATCGTTCTTAGGGTTTGGTGGCGGCTGCATGGCGTTCTGGAACCAGCTCCTTCAAGTTACGACACTCTTCATCGGCCGCACTGCAGGGCATTTTTCAACTTACCTTGAGAGCGCCCTTTTCCGGAACCTGCTGTCGCAGCTTTTCCAGGCGGTTCTGCAGGTCCTGCTGCAAAGCACCATGTTGCGGCTTGCCATACAAGTTCTGCGTTTCTCCTGGATCCCGTTCAAGGTCGTACAGCTCAAATTCCTGCGGCTCGAGATAGTAGTGGATAAATTTGTACCGCTTCGTCCGTATACCACGATTTGGCCGCACATTTTCCCACCCAGGATACTCGTAATACTCGTACAGCCATTCCTCACGCCACGGGGATTCTTTTTGCGCGCTTGCTAAGCCTACAATGCTGCGCCCCGGCATGTGCGCAGGAACAGGCACGCCCGCCAAATCCAGCAGAGTGGGCGCAATGTCGATATTCAGGATCATTTCATCCCGCACGGTTCCCGCCTGGATTCGCTTAGGGTATCGAATCATCATCGGCACGCGAATGGACGGTTCATGCATCAGCCGCTTGTCGAATAGACGCCACTCGCCCAGGAAGTAGCCGTGGTCGGAGGTAAAGAAAATTGCGGTGTCATCCATGTTGCCCGACGTTTCCAGCTGCTGGAACAGCCTGCCTATGTTGTCATCGACCGCAACCAGCCCTGCGTAGTAATCCTTCACCAGCTCTTCCAGGCTGCGCGCGTCGTCGTCCAGATCGCTCGATGTGCCGATCTTGTTATGCGCATCGGCAAAGCACCGGGGTTTGCCCGGATAGCCCTTCAAATCGTCATCGAAGGTAGCCGGTTTGGGGATGGGAACGCCGTTGTAAAGGTCCAGATACCTTCGCGGTCTATAAAACGGAGCGTGAGGAGTTTGATACCAGACGAGCAGGCAAATGGGTTTTTCATGCTTCTCCTGTAGCCACTGGAGTGCCTTGTCCGTCACCAGATCATCGGCATATTGATTCTTATAAGTAACATCGTTGCCGATGACTCCGTTGCGACCCTCCCGGAAAGTCGGGAAGTAGTAGTTCGTCACCGCGGCGTTGAAACCGAAATAATAATCCCAGTAACGCTCCCGAACGCCGTTCATCACATGCACTTTGCCGACAATAGCGACTTCATAACCGGCTTGGTGCAGGATGTCGGTGAAGAGCGGGATGTCGGATGGTAACGGCTGGTTCGTACTTTTATCGTTCGGGTTTCCAAGCGCGCCGGTCGTCTTTGAATGCAGTCCGGTGAGGGCTGTTGCCCGCGCAGGCGCGCAAAGTGCATTCGTGCAGAAGGAGTTGGTGAAGCGCACTCCTTCGCGGCCGATCCGGTCCTGATTCGGCGTTTTTAGCAGCGGATTTCCTGCGATGCCAACTGCATCCGCCCGCTGGCCTTCCGTATAGATGAAAAGCAGATTTGGTCGATTTGCGCCGGATGGAACCTGCGCGACGCCGGGTAGCGAAGAGGTCAGCATCGTACCGGCTACAGCGACGCTTCCCTGCACAAAATCACGTCGGGTTGTCGTCCCCATGTGGTCGAGTTCTGACATGCTGTCCCCTTGCAAGGTTACGTAGCGTCGCCTGGAGCTGAAACAATTACAGCTAGATTAACAGCCCGGCAGTTTATCGTACTGACTTATGAGCTTCCCGCCCGTTACCGCTTTTATCCTTTTTCCGGCAATGGTTCTTTTGCTGGAGCTTGGCCGCCGTCTACGCATCCGCAGACAAATCGAGGCCAAGAACTCCGCCATCGAAACCGCCATTTTCGCTCTGTTCGGTCTCCTGCTTGCCTTCACGTTTTCCGGCGCCATGCTGCGTTATGACGCGCATCGCGAACTGATCATCGAGGAGACGAATGATATTCAGACGGCCTATCTGCGTCTCGATCTGCTGCCGGCGGCTTCGCAAACACCGCTCCGACAGCTCTTCCGCGATTACACCACCTCGCGGCTTCGCCTCTACGACACGACTGCTCCGGACATTTCGCCCGAAACGGCTCGGCTGCAGCAGGCGATCTGGCGGCAGGCGATCCAGGCCGTGGCCGCACCCGGGGCAAATCCGGATGCCGCCAGGCTGCTGCTGCCCTCTCTGAACAAAATGATCGACATCACGGAGACGCGGCAGAATGCTTTCAAAATGCATCCTCCAGGAATGGTCTACCTGCTGCTGTTTGTCTTGAGCTGCTGGTGCGCATTCATGGCTGGGTTTGGGATGATCGGACCGAAGCAAAACTGGCTCTACATCTTCGCGTTCGCGCTGGTGGTAACGCTCACTGTCTACACCACTCTGGATGTTGAATTCCCGCGCCGCGGCCTGATCCGGCTGTCCCACATGGATCAAAATCTGATCCATCTGCGCGATTCCATGAACTAGCGATGCGCAAACGCGGAGCGGATGCGAGGCGATAGTGTCCGTCGGCAGCTTCTATACTGACAATGCATCCCAGCGATTGCCAAAGGAAAAACGACGTGTACGAATCGGAATTTGAACGAAGTGTCTTCGAGCTTCGCCGCGAAAAACTTGCCCAGATCGAGGCGCTTGGCCAGCCGGTTTACCCCAACAGCTTTGCCGCTACTCAGACTCTGGCGGAGATTCATGCTGCTTACGACGCCTTTAGCGGCGAGGCTCTGGAGCAGCCTCGCGTGCAGGTCGCTGTGGCCGGGCGGATCATGGCTATTCGCGCGCAGGGCAAGGCTGGATTTGCTGTTCTGCAACAAAACGGTGCGCGCCTGCAGATCTACGTTCGCATGGATGCCGTCGGCGAGCAGGGTTTTCAGCTTTACAAGCTGCTCGACATGGGCGATCACATCGGTGTCGCCGGATATCTGTTCCGCACGCGCACCGGCGAGCTGACGATTCACGTCGACACCATCACCTTTCTGGCAAAGGCCATGCTGCCGCTGCCGGAGAAGTATCATGGGCTGGCTGACGTGGAGCTGCGTTATCGCCAGCGATATGTAGATCTATTCATGAATGCCGACGTGCGCGAGGTTTTTGTGAAGCGTGCCGCCGTGCTGCGAGCGCTGCGCCGGTTTTTCGATGAGCGCAGCTATATCGAGGTGGAAACGCCGATGATGCAGCCCATCGCCGGCGGGGCCATGGCAAAGCCCTTCACCACCCACCACAACGCGCTCGATATTGAGCTGTATCTGCGCATCGCGCCGGAACTGTATTTGAAGCGCCTGGTGGTCGGCGGCCTGGATCGCGTGTATGAGATCAACCGGAATTTTCGCAATGAAGGCATCTCGACTCAACACAATCCCGAGTTCACCATGCTCGAGTTTTATCAGGCGTATGCGAATTATCACGACCTGATGGACTTAACCGAAGAACTGGTTCAGTTTGTCGCGATTGAAGTGAACGGAACGACGAAAACTACCTTTAATGATGTTGAGATTGATCTTTCGAAATGGCAGCGATACTCAATGAGGGAAGCGATCATTCACTTCTGGCCGGAAACGGCCGGCGCGAAGCCTGGCATGGATGATTTTGCCGACCGAGATCGGGTACTGGCGCTGGGACAACGTCTTCGTGACGCGCACATCGAGGTAGATCTCGACAGCAACGCGCCTGCCGGCAATAATATCGCTTTCATCTTTGAAGCCGTGGCAGAAGATCACCTCATTCAGCCGACCATCATCTACGACTTCCCTGCCTCTGTTTCGCCGCTTTCAAAGAACAAGCCGGACGAACCCGACTGGGTCGAGCGGTTTGAGTTCTACATCGGCGGCTTCGAACTGGGCAACGCTTTCAGCGAATTGAACGATCCTGTGGACCAGCGCCGGCGTTTCGAACAGCAGCTTGCCGAGCGTGAGCGCGGCGACACAGAGGCCCACGCCATGGATGAGGATTATGTCCGCGCACTCAGTTTCGGGCTGCCGCCGACGGCGGGTGAAGGCATCGGCATCGATCGGCTGACGATGGTGCTGACCGGTTCGCGCTCGATTCGCGATGTAATTCTCTTCCCGCTAATGCGGCCACAGGCCGCCGACCCTGACAAAAGTTCACGACCATCGCAGTAGCTCAAAAAAACGAGCTTGGAAAACTGCACCCGTTCGGGGGATAATCAAGCCAATTCCAGTCCAACTCCATCGGGCGGACACTCCCCTATGCGCAGCCCTTTCCTGATGACTCTGGCGATCTCAGCCATGCTGTTGCCTGGTATCGCGTTAGCAAAACGTACCTGCATTTCTCCGGAAAATGCTCTGGAGCACGTAGGCAAAAATGTTTGCGTCTCCGCACATGTGTATCGGGTGGTCGATGCAGTGGATGGCATTCACTTCCTGGATGTATGCCGTCCGGAGACTTCCGATGCGGACTGCCATTTCTTCATCGTGAGCCTGAGCCGCGATGAGAAGTCGGTCGGCAACGTTCAAAGGCTCGCCGATCACACGATTCAAATTCGCGGCACCATCCACACAATTCAAGGACGCGCTGAAATGGTGCTGAGCAACAATCAGCAGCTCCATGGCGGGAGGGAAAAATTCCGCCCGAATCCGCAGCTGGTAAAAAGTTTTTCGGCGGAGAATGGTGGCCAAGCCTTCAGCGCACGAAATGGAACGATGGGCCAGCACGGGGTGCATTTCAAACATCGCGGCCGATAGACGGTCTATCGCAGAGGACCGGCCTGACGCCGCAACTCCTTCAATGGATAAAGCGTGCCGCGCCACAGAACCCCGCCGCGCCACAGAGCTAAGATCATCGAGTGAAGCAGTGTTCCCATGAATAACAGCGTAGCCAGCGGAAACAGCGCCAGGTATCCGGGCGAAATTTCGGTTTTTGACCAATAGCGCAGGTTCAGCAGCAGCAGGCAAAGCAGCGTGACCACGCCCGCCCATCTCGCCGCTCCTGACACCCCCAGAGCGGCAAACGGAGTGAGGCATACGAGCATGATCCCAACGCAGGCGCTGCACACTGCCGCAGAACGAAACCGAAAGACCGCGAACATGTTTTTTGTGAGGTTCTGGAGTATTCCCCGCGCGCTCTCCGCCCAACGGATGCGGATCAGGTCTTTCCCGAACGCGACCCGTTGCGCGTAGCCTTGCCGCTTCACCCGATAGCCCAGGCGCATGTCTTCCAGCACCTCCATCCGTAGCGCGGCGAATCCTCCCAGCGCCTCGTACACTGGCCGGCGGATCATATTGAAGGCGCCCACTCCGATGTAATCTCGCGGGGCCAGCGGATCGGGGATCTTCCATGGACGGGCGGCCAGTGCCGACACGCTTTGAAAAAACGCGATGAGCATGCGCTCCGTCCAACCATGCAGGATCAGCGTTGGATAAAGAACGAAATGATCGGCGCCACTCTGCGTGGCCAACGCAATCGCACGGCGCAATGCCTCTGGAGCGAAGATCATATCCGCATCGGTAAAAAGGAGCCAGTCAGATGCAGCACCATTAGCGGCCAAAGCCATGGCGTGCGGCTTGCCGAGCCAACCGTCTGGCAGTTCCCTGACATGCAGCACGCGTAAGCGCGAAGAGGCGGCGGCGATGCTGTCCATCAACTCGCCAGTGGCGTCGGTCGAGCGGTCGTCCACAGCAATGACCTGCAGATTGGGATAATCGCTTTCGAGCAAACTGTGCAGGCAGCTCTCAATGGCAACAGCTTCGTCTTTTGCTGGAACAATCACGGTGAGCGACGGCCATCCTGCCGGACCGCCTGCGCTCGCCATAGCCGCATATTTCGGATCGAGCAGATTCGGAACGCGCGGAAGCATGATCAGCGCCGGCAGCGCACGCCAGAGCCACACGGCGGCAATAAGCCACGCGAAAACTGCAAACAGAGTTCTTCCATGGACAATAAGCCAGAGCATGCTCATCCAGTATGCCGATTCTATAGTGCCGGGTGACGCGTGGATTCAAGCCGCGGCGGAATCGATTTCCGGAGCAAAGCGAGCACCGGAAAAGATCAGGATGGCGGAAACAATCAGAGTGATCAGCGTGACCGCCAGCCCGGCGCGCAGAGAAGAGTGATCGGAAATCCACCCGATGATGCGCGGCGAAGGCGCATCGCCGAGTGCATGAATCAGGAACAGCTCGATGGCGATGGCAGTCGAGCGGATCGGCGCATCGACAGCGTTTACGATCGCGGCATTCAAAGGTCCGGTATTCAGGAAGAGCAGAAACTCCGCAATCGCAAGAGACGGCACCATCGCAGGCCGCGGGCCGTAGAAGGTGAGCAGCGCGAAGGGCGCTGCCAACAGCACGCTCCATGCGGAAAGCAGATACAAGGCCGCCTTATTTCGCCGCAACCAGCGCTGGGCTAGCCAGCCGCCCACCCAGGTTCCGGCGATGCCATCGACAACGGTGATTGCGCCCAGGATCTGGCTCGCTCCAGCAATGGAATAATGCCCGTGACGATAAAGAAACGTCGGCATCCAGACGGAAATGCCTCCCAGGGAGAAAACCATCATCGCCATCCCTAAGGTGGCGGTCAGGTAAGCGGGATTTCGCACCAGGCCAGCAAGCGTCGCGCGATCCGGCCTGACGGCGAGCGGCTCGGAGGCTCCGCGCGCCGGCTCCCGCATGAAGATCCAGACCAGCAGAACCACGAGCAAGCCGGGCGCGGCGCAAACATAAAAAGGCGTGCGCCATCCATGGGCCTGTCCGAGCGTGCCGCCCAAGAATGTAACCGAGTGCCGCACCCACGGGCAGCGAAAGATAAAAAATCGTCAGAATCCGGTTGCGCTGCTCGGCAGGCCAGTAGTCCGAAAGCAATGCCGGGGCATAGATGCAGAAACTTGCCTCGCCAATGCCAACCAGCGCGTGGCGCCAGTAAAGCTCTGTGAAGGTATGGACCAGTGCTGTCGAAAGCGTGAGCACGCTCCATAGCAAAGCACCTGCGATGATCAGAGGTTTGCGAGGAAAACGATCACCGAGCCAGCCAGTGACGGGCGCCGTCAGCATGTAAGTGATAAAAAAGGCGAAGGTGAGCGCGCCAATGCGCTCATCGTTCACGTGGAATGCCCGTTGCACCAGCGGCTGCACACCTGCCAGCACATAACGATCTGTATAGTTCAGCAGGTTGAGCGCGGTAAGCAGCGCGAGCGCGGTCCACGCTGCACGGTGGGACATAACGCGATCCTTGCGGAAAGCCGGCGACATCATGCGCCGCTTACAAACGAAGCCGCGTCAACAGATCCTGGGGATGAACAGGCTTCGCCAGAATTTCAAATTCATGGCCCTGATTTCGCGCTTTTTCCAGCAGATCTGCAGTCGCCGCCTGGCCGGAGAACAGCAGAATTTTACATTGCGGCAGCATTGAGCGAATCTGGATGGCAGCATCGATGCCGTTCATATCGTTCATGATGACATCGCTGATGACCATTTCCGGTTGCATGGACTGCGCCAGAGCTACCGCGGCTTCTCCACTGTACGCGGCAGTTGCTTCAAAACCGTTTCTATTCAGAATGATAACCAGGGTGTCCGCAATAACGCGTTCGTCGTCAATCACCAGTATCTTCGGCTTCACGCAATCTCTCGCTTGCAATCAAGGATGAATGGATCTGGTTCCGGGGCAGACTAGGGGAAGTCCGATATATCAAGTGTAACTGAAAGACCCTGCATCAGTCGCAATGTGGCCGCTATTGGTTGGACGTTTCACTGGGTGTTAAGTTGCGCACATTTGTTTAGACCCAACGCAAATAATGTGCCGGAAGTCCAATAACTTCTCCAGCAGAGAAGTTTTCGAATTCCAGCGCAGACGAACTGTAGCATGTTCCACAAATAAGTGACCGTGCGCACATAGATGGTGTGAATCGATCACAAACTACGGCCAAATCCGATTTAATGATTGGGGAGATCGTTCGCGGAAAAATCGGCGACACCGACCCGCACCACGGTATGTGCTTTGCTGGTATCCCCGGCGGAGTCAGCCGCTTTCACCGGTGCTCCAGGATTTGTAACCGCGGGTTCCTCTGTCCATGCCCCATACACCCGGTCGTTGTAGGATGCGATTCCGCTGTAATCACCCATGAAATCGCCGGACGCGGTGAATGGCTTTGAGCTCCACGCATAATTCACAAAGCTTTTCCCGCCATCGGTAGAATGCGCCAGAGTGACGAGCGTCTTCCGGTTCTCCGGATCGTTGCGCCGGTCATAGAAAATGACCGACACGGCTCCCGAGACCGGATCGACCGTCAGCCACTGATAAAACTGATCGCTGCCATTGTGGATCGGATCGTTATTGACCCGCACGGGCGCACTCCAGTGTTTGCCGCCATCCTGAGAACTCGAACAGAACACATCGATGTCGCCGTTGCGGTAATCGCTCCAGGTTACATACAGGTGTGCATGTTTGTAGTTGCCGTGCCGCGAGTCGACCGCGATCTGCGGAAATCCATTGGCCCGCTCGAAGTCCTCGACCGCGAACATGACCGGCGCAGTATGCAGAATATTTTTCGTCGGGCGAAAGGATTTGCCGCCGTCGCGGGAGATCGTGAATTGGATATTGTCGCCATAGGACCAGACGGCGTAGAGCGTGCTGTCTGCCCCGACCGCGCCGTCAAATCCCTCGAGTGCTCCATTGTCATCGCGCGGCAAGCCGGGATGCTGATCGATTTCGATAGGTGCAGACCAGCTCCTCCCGTCGTCGGTCGAGCGTGACAGAACCATCCGCGAATCCACCAGACTCCAACGCGTCCACCCGATGTAGAGGTTGCCTGCATGAGGGCCGTGGCTCACGTCCGCGACGACATACGGCTTATCTTCGAAGGGAATGCCGGGACGGTTTTGCTGCTCGAAAACGGTGATGGGCTGCGGCTCCCAAGTCTTCCCTCCATCAAGAGAGCGGCGAACAAAAATACCGTTCGTGGTTGCCGCATGGCCCCAGTAGTTGAAGGTTCCCAACTTGTTGAAGGCGATAAAACAGAAGATCGCGTGACCTTTGTTATCGAACGTGACATTGGGATCGCCGGAAACCTTGAAGTTTTTCGGGGCTGTGTTTTCTGCTTTTTTCCAATGCGCGCCGGCATCGGTCGAGTAGGCAATGCTTGCAGGCACCTGATACGCAACCACGACCTGTTGCGGATTCGAGAGGATTCACCGCGACAGACGGCTCACTGAAATAGCCCGGCTGGGGTCAGGGTTGTCACTTGCGCCTGCGGAGCGCGCGTCAGGGAGAATGGAGTTTGAGCGAGAATGGCGCACGGCGACGGCAAAACCGCGGCGGCGGAAAAGAGCAGACAAAAACGAATTTTCGAGCCCATATCTAGAGATCCTTCGTTTCCCCACCCCAGCGACGAAGACCTGTCGCTGGGGACTCCGATTCGCTCAGGATGCCAGAGTTTCATTGCGCGAATGCGTCGCGGGAGTGAATGCGAATTCCGAAGCTCGCCATGCGGGGAGTCGCAAGCGTGAGGATGGGGGTTCGTCCGACGTCGATGGAACGGTTGAAGATATTGTTCATTGCTCCATAGAATTCGAAATGCGATCCGAACTTGTGGGAGATATAACCATCCAGTTGAAAGTAGCCATGCAGCAGGAAATTGTTCTGATCGTCATCGAATTGACGTCCGCTCACGGTCCCCAGTAAAGCTGCTGTGCCGAGGGAAGGTTTTGCGGCGCGAACCTGCATGGTCGCGGTGTTGTGCGGCACCTGCGGAATCCACTTCCCTACGAGTTGCGGCACCTGCGCGAATTGGGTCACGGTCGCATTTGCATACTGGTAGCCACCCACGATAGAAAGCCAGGAAAGCGGTTCCGATTGATAATTGAGCGAGACGCCGCGGCTGCGAATCTGGCCGAGATTTTGCCTCTGTTGCACGATCTGCGATGGAGTCGTGCTGATTGTCAGCGCGCTAACGGGGCGGTTCACTTCCGTCCAGAAATAGCTGGCGCGAATGGTGGTGTTGCGCGAGGGAAAAGCGAGCTCCGCGCCGGTTTCCCAGCCGGTGGCGCGCTCGGATTTCAGGTCCGGATTCGGCAGCGTGATTTCCTGTCCAACCTGAAATCGCCGATACAACTCGTTCAACGTGGGCGAGCGAAATGCGCGATATGCGGAGGCGGTAAAGGTGAGATACCGGTCGACCCGTCGAACGGCGCCTAACTTCGGACTGGGAATGGTTTCGCTGCGATTGGGGATTTGAACCGGCGTTATTGGTCCAGTTCCGGTTTGGAGATTTTGCGCTGCGTCGAGGTTCAGGAAAGTATCGCCCCTGAGGGAGCCGCTCAAAGTCCAGCCGCGGTATTGCAGCAGCGCTTCAGCATATTCTCCGATATCGCGCTGGCGGGCGGTGGTATCGGTGAGTCCATTGAAAAGTCCGGACTTGATGTGAACTTCGTAGTCGGTGGCGCGAACGTCATTGACGTCGGTCCCGGCAATGAAGGAAAGATCGGGAAGCAAAAGCTTTGTCCATTGCGCGGAGGCGCCCAGTTGCTGCGTGGTTACGTGCTGCCGAAGCGTGAGCGCCTCGCTGGCGCGATTGGCGGGAACGGAGGAGAACGTCTGGCGATAATGTTCCTGGCTTCCAAAAAGGTTGACGGAAAAAACGCCGGCATTCGTAGTCGTCCAGTCCAGACCGGGGACATATCGCCAGAGGCGAGTAGCGTTTTTCTGCAATGGAGTTCCGTTATTCCGGGCTTCGTTTAGTACGTTGCCGCGCAGGTGGGCAACCGCGTGTTCGGCCAGAATGCGGCGCAGAAACAATTCGCCATTTTCATAATGCACGTTTGCGGGCGTATCGATGGGACCGCGAAAGGCCGGCGCCGTTTCGATGTATCCATCGGTGCGAAGAAAATCTCCTGCTGCCATCCCGCTCCATGGACCGGCAGCGGCTGTGCCCAGGACGGATCCGTGTGGAGTATTTTCCTGCCCGTATCCGGTGTCGATCGCGTATGCGGCGGCATTCGGAGTACGCTCGATTATGTTGATAACACCGCCGACGGCGCTGCTACCGTACAGATTAGAAACTCCGCCGCTGACGACCTCGACATCTTCAATAGCAAGCGATGGCACCTGATCCCAGAACACGTAGCCGCCGAACGGATCGTTGATTGGAATTCCGTTGGCGAGGATCAGCGTGCGGCTGGCTGCGGTCGAGCCGAGTCCACGCAATGAGACCCCCTGCGATGTGGGGTTTGCAACCAGAGTGCTGGTGCGGCGAAAGAAATTTACTCCTGTCACCTGCCGCAGTCTGTCGCCAAACGCAATGGTTCCGCTCCTCTGCAGTGCGCGGCTGGAGAGAACCTCAACGGCATTGGCCGATTCGTCGATTGCCAGCGGTGTTCTGGTGGCGGTAACGGCGACCTGTTGCACATTTGTGGCCAGGGCTAATTTCAGGTCAAGAGGCTGCGAGGGCAGAATCGCCTGTTGAAACGGCGCAAATCCTGCCGCCTGAATTTTGAGGGTTGCGGAATCATTGAGAGAGGTGGAGATGCTAAAAGCGCCGTCGGCGGCCGTGACCGCCTGCAGGGTATGATTTCCAATTTCCAGTTGAAGATCCGCACCGGCAATGGGATGAGCCGTTGGATCGAGAACGTGGCCGGAATAGACGTTCGGCGGCAGGTCGGAATTTCCAGTTTGCGCCGCGCAACAGAGTGGGACGGAGATTACAAGCAGGAATAATAACCGAAATAGAGGTCCGAAAGATTGTATTGAGCGCACAGTATCCCAAGGTAAATATTTGCGCGGAGTCAGTCCATTCCTGGTTCTGCCCGCGCCGGTTTCGTTGTAGGTCGAACCGGTTTCGCCGTAGCCGGTTGACGTTCCATCAGCAAAGGAATAAATGTTGTGAGATTGATCATGGGCCGTCGTCGACGTTCGAAGGCGCATGATTCATGATAACCGTGGTGAACTGATCGGAAACTATGAAGTTCTACTTATGTGCGGGTCCGGTGGGAAATTGTTTCGAGAGATTCTGGATAATGGAATCGGCCGGCATACCACCTTTGCATGGCGGGTGCCCGAATCCACTGGGACTTTTTCCATTCTGAAAGTCGAGAATCATGTTGTCATTGTGCGCAGGACTCGGGCCCATCGCCACGGTATCCAGATGCAACTGATGACGAACCTTCCAGGCAATCACATGGTCCGTACAGGAGGTATCGCCGCTGAGCCCAAGACCTCCGACGATCTTGCCCTGCGGACTGTAGAGCGCCAGTCCGCCGCCAAAAACGATGATGCCACCCACGGCTTTGCCGACCATGGGATCGTTGGCGGTCCCGAAGGAAGCGGGATTACCGAGGACGGCCTGCGGGTTCGGCGGATCGCTGGTGGCAAGGCTGTACAGGCTCTGCCCGGGTTGGGCGGCGGCGAAGATGTTGGCCGTTGACAGTGCATAATCACTGGTGCTGAGGCCATTGGCGGTATTCGCCTTGGAGGCGGCAATCACGCGACTTCCAGGCCACTCCTGGCTACGATTCGTTCCGCTGAAGACGACGGCGCATCCGATGCCATCGCGGTTCACGATGACCGCCCATTCCTGGTTCCCCATACCGCCGTTCTTGCTTTGACCCTGCTTGACTACGGATTGCAAAACGCTGCGCAGGCGGTCCGCGTTGGGAAGCGCCGAGCAGTCCGGCTTCGATTGCGCCAAGGATGGCATCGTCAGCGCAAAAGCCAGGGCCAGCAGACAGAGGTGAGAGGCGTTGTTCCTTTTGCGAAGAATTGGCTTGAACATGTATTACCCCTTACTTGCGAATTTTTGGCTACTGCAACTGCCGAAGATATGCCACCAAGTCCCGTAACTGCTGGCCGTTGAATTGTGTGAGGTCGGGCATCTGGGTCTCCGGCTTCAAGGATTGCGCATGTGTTATCCAGGCTTCCAGATATGCGTTGTTATTCGGGAATGAATTGGCCGCTATTAAACGGCGGCTGCCGATGTGCGTCAGGTCGGGAGCGACTCTGCCGCCCGCCACTGTTCCGCGAACGCTGTGGCACATGGAGCATGGGCCAGCGAGAAATATCTTTTCTCCGTCGATGGCTTCCGTAGTGGAAGGTTCCGCTGCCGGTTTCCGCTGCAGATCGAGCCATGCCTGGTATTCATCCGGTTCTTGTGCGATGACCAGCAATCTCATGTGGGCGTGCTGAGCGCCGCAATACTCCGCGCATTGTCCCTGGAACTCCCCCGCGTGGCTGGCCTCGATGCGGACGTAATTTGGGTGACCGGGAATCAGGTCCACCTTCCCGTGCAGAGCGGGGACCCAGAAGGAATGGATCACGTCCTGCGATTCCAGTTCCAGCGTTACTGGACGGTTCACGGGAATATGGATTTCATTGGCGGTGGTCGCCTGAAGATAAGGCTGATCGTTGAGATAATGCACCTCCCACCACCACTGATGGGCAATGATGAGAATGTCGGGCTTGGTGTTCGCCTGGCCGGGATCCGCAATCGGGAAACTGGCAAGCAATTTCAGACCGAGCAGGAACAGAACAAACAGAACGATAAACGGGATGAGCATTCCGCCGATGGCAATCCATCCCTGGCCGCCGCCAATATCGACCGGCGCGTGCTCTGCCAGCGTGCCCCGACGCGTGCTTGCAGCCCAGCCAATCAGCACCCACATAACCAGCGTGATGACCAGGAAAAGGATGACCATCAGCCATTGCATCCCCGCGATCCGGTGGGCAGCCGGCCCCGCCGAATAGAGCGAGGACTGGGCTCGCTGGCACCCCAGCATCAGCAGAAAAAGCGGACTCGTGAGTAGAAGGCGGCGCATGCTTTTCCTCTCAGTGTTGATGCGGACCCACACCCAGTGGCGTGTTGTTCGATGGATTCGGCACCTGCTCATTCGCCGGCACTACCGGCGGATCGGGTTCCGCTGGCGTGCGCATGGATTTGATATAGGCCACCAGCTTCCATATCTGGTCCTCCGGAATCTTCGATCCCCATGCCGGCATTCCCTTGGACCGCCCTTCAGCAATGGAGTCGAATATCTGATCGTCGCGATCTCCATAGAGCCACGTCTGGTCGCGCAGGCTCGGTCCCATGCCGCCGCCGGCGTGACCACCGTGACAACCGGAGCAGTTGTACCAGTCGAAAAGCTTGCGACCTTCCGCGAGAGCAACCGGGTTCCCGGTATATGGGTCGATGCGCCCCGCCGCGGTCGGCTGACCGCCCGGCACAGGCCCAACATTGGTCGGCGAAGGAGGAGCCGAAGCGGCAACATTGCGGGACGAGTTGCAGCCGCCCAGTGCGAGCACGGCAGCGAGCAACAACGAATTTCCTGTAAGCAGGAGCCAGGTTTGCGGATTGGTTCGCATCGATCAATACCCCATTTGAGCCGCTGGCGGTGCGTTGAACAAAGGAACGCCGTAGGTCTCCAATATCTGGTGAATCTCCGGCCCGCGCCGTTCTATTTCGGCATTGAGCTGTTGCTGCAGCTTCGCGTCTCCCTGCCGGACGCCCATGGAGATGGCAAACGTAAACGGAATTGCGGGATTGGGCGAGACCACATCGACTGGCGTAACCACGAGCGGCACCGATGCGTGTTTTGCGAAGTAACCCGCCATCGGACCCCAGGCAATGGCGATATCGACGTCTTTATGAGCGACAGCCTGGATCAGGTCCGAGGGAGGATTCGCTTCCGAGAGATTGCCGTAGAGGCTGTAGCCCACCAGATTTCGCACGATTCCGCGGCTGGTCAGTGCATTCACCGGCGGCAGATTGCTGTCTTCTTCTCCGGTGATGTGGACCCCAATGCGCAGGTGACGAAGACGCGGATCGTCGAGCGACTTTATCTCCAGATGGCGATCCTGCCGCGAGACCAGAACATAGCTCGAACGGTAGTACGGAATGGTGGTCGTCGCGACCGGAATTCCGCTGGGAACTCCCATGACCACGTCGCAATTCCCGGCGTTGAGGGTTTTGCGGAAAAACGCCTGCCGCTGCGGAAACCAGTAATACGAAACTTGCATTCCAAGATCTTTCCCTACCATGTCGGCAATACGATTTTCAAATCCCTGCTGCGCGCGATTGGAAAATGGCAGGTTATTCGGGTCCGCGCAGACGCGCAAGGTACTGCCCGCGCCAAACATTGCCGTAGCCGAGCAAAAAACCGCAAGAGCCAGCCATTTAGAAGCTGAAGACATAGAGAGCAGCTCCCGGCTGCGTTTTGGATTTGATTGTCTTCATAGCGCCGACAACGCCGAGCGCAGCGTAAGGGTCGTCCATTGAGACCGATGGCAGCGCCGTTGCTCCCATCCAGCCGCCGATTCCGGAGAAGATTGCGACGTACTGCTTGCCGTCGGGACCGAGAAATGTAATCGGATCGCCAATAATTCCCGAGCCGGTCTTCACCTGCCAGAGAATTTTGCCGGTATGGGCATCGACGGCCCGGAACCAGCCCTCCATAGTGCCGTAGAAGACCAGGTCACCGCCGGTCGAGAGCACTCCGGCATAGACCGGCAGCTCTTTATCCTTGATGCCCCAGACTTGTTTCCGCTGCGCCACATCCCAGGCGATCAGTTCCCCCTGATATCCGCCGGGTCCGGGATACATGCGCACGCTGGCTCCCAGGTACGGCGTTCCGGCGATGTAGTTCACGCTGGTCCCCTCGTAATCCATACAGGTGTTGTGAGCGGGAATATAGAGCAAGCCGGTGCGTGGCGAAAATGACGACGGTATGAAGTCTTTTCCTCCGGTCGAAGAGGGGCAGATATCGGTCGCATAGTGCCCCATATGCGTGCGCTTATCCATGTTGATATCCGGGAGGCCGGTTTTCAGGTCGTATCCATTGGCCCAGGTAACCGGCACATATTTGTCCGCCGAAAGCAGCTCGCCGGTCTCGCGATCCATCACGAACATGAATCCGGTGCGGCCCGGATGGAGCAGCAGCTTGCGTTCTTTTCCCTGCCAAGGCATGTCGATGAGGATGTTCTCCATGATTTCGTCATAGTCCCAGGCGTCATGAGGCACGAGCTGGTAGGCCCACTTGGCCATTCCCGTTTCGGGATTGCGCGCCCATACGGTGACCGACCAGTGATTCGTGCCCGGACGCATATCGGCGTTCCATACGCCTGGATTGCCGGTGCCGTAGTAGATCAGGTTCAGCTGAGGATCGTAGGAAATCCAACCCCAGACCGGGCCTCCGCCGAGTTTCCATTGACCTGGAGTCCAACTCGTCAGGCCAAGGTCCTTGCCCTGATCTTTTTTGTAAAACGGCTTGAAATCGGAGCCGATGCGGGCGTCGGCATCCGAGCCCGTGTTCCAGGCGCGCCAAAGTATCTTGCCGGTCTTCAGGTCGAGGCCGGTAAGTCTGCCGCGGACACCTAATTCACCGCCGCTGATGCCGGTCAGCACGACGTTCTTGACTACGACCGGCGCCATGGTGATGGTCTCACCGAGCTTGATGTCGCCGATCTGAGTTTCCCAGACTTTTTGCCCGGTGTTCGCGTCGACGGCGACCGTGTGGGCGTCGAGCGTGTTGTAGATGATTTTGCCGTCGGCATATACTGCGCCACGGTTCACGACATCGCAGCAGGCGATCCCTACCGCTCGTATATCCGGATGAGGCTCGAATATCCACTTCTGCGGAAATCCCGGCTGCGTCAGATCCAGCGCGATCAGGTTATTCGGATAGGGCGTCACCATATACAGCGTGCTGCCCACAACCAGCGGCTGTCCTTCAAACCCGTTCGGAATCCCGACCGAATACGTGCTGACCATCTTCAGGTTCTGAACATTCGTCGTATTGATCTGACTCAGGGGACTGTAACGGGTATTTGCGTAATCGCCCGCCGGCAGCGTCCACTGGCCATTTGGAACCGGACTGATCAAACGAATGCCCGGCAGCGCGCCGGGGATGTCGGTCGTCATTCCCTGACCCGGAGCCGTGTTGTTTGCGCCCTTTTTTTGCTGCGCCAGAATAAGCGTGCACGGAATGCAGGCGATTGCGCAAAGCATTACGATTCCAGCGGCGTGCCTTGACAAGTTTTTGACTCGGTCCATGTCCATCCTTCCATTCAACGCAACGTGTAGAGATACGCTGCAACATCCCGCGCCTCACTGTCGGTAAGTCCCAGATCCGGCATCGCCGTGCCCGGTTCCACTAATTTCGGATCCTTGATCCAGCGGACAAGATTGTCCGGAGTATTCGGCAGCTCACCGGCAATCATCGTTCGGCGGCTGAAAAAAATCAGCGGCGGCCCGACCACCCCGCGGGCGGTGTAAATGCCGGGGATAGTGTGGCAGGAGCCGCATCCCTTCTCCTCGATCACTTTCTTCCCCTGGTAAGCATTTCCGCCGGTGGCCACGGTGTATGGCAGCAGTTGTCGGCCGCCGGTACATCCGGCGCTGACAAGACACGCACCGGTCGTCAGCAACAGTAGTGTGATTCCGATGTGCCCGCGTCGACTGTAGCGCGTCTCCTTCATCGCGTCCTCACGCAGAGACTGATAATCATCAGCGGGATTCCGAACCAGATGATGCCGATCCCAAGAGTCACGCTGATGAAGAGGCCGATCAGCGCCATATATTCGCGGGGTGCGGTCGCTTCGGCGCGGTAGAGCCGCACCTGTCCGGCAAGGCGGCGCCAGTTCCGATAGGACATGATGCCGGCTATTACAGCCACCGCCAGCAGAGCAAGAAATAATACGATGTTCAGCGACAGCAAGCCGGGGTGCCTGCTGGCGCCTCCAAACTGCTCGCGATGCAGGCATTCCCGCCAGGTGATCAGGGTATCGGCAATGCCCAAACCAACCCAGCACAGGGCCGCGGCCGCGGTACCAAACCAGAGTTTTCCGGGAGAGACTTCAGGCGCGCGGGTTGTAGGTTCAGTGGACATAAACGATCAGATTGGGGATCAGGTAAAGGATGCAGACGATGAAAATCCAGACGATGTCGACGAAATGCCAGTACAACGAGACGACATGATAAGGACGGTACGGTGTCTCCGTAGCCGGAGCGTAGCGCGGAAGAAACAGCACATACGCGAGCATAAGCAGACCTACAATCACGTGCGCCGCGTGAAACGTGGTAATGGCGTAGAAAATTGATCCGTAGGAATCGCTGTAAGGTGTGAGGCTTTTCCAGTGGTCTAGATACTCAAAGGACTGCAACGCAAGAAAACCCAGGCCGATCAAAACCGTCAGGGCAAGCGCAATGCGCGCAGCGCCATACCGCTGACGCTTCAACTGCCGCTCTCCCCAATGGAGCACGATGCTGCTGCTGATCAGAACCGCGGCCATGATCAGAGCGAGGGTAAATTTCGGGGGCTGGTCAATCAACCATCTATTCTTGTTATTGCCTATAAAGAAGTAACTGCAGAACAGACTGACGAATAGCGCAAGCTCGGTCCCGATCACCATGAACATGGCAACGGTGCCGCGATCCTCATCAACCGGCTCGACCACCCGCTTCCCGGTTTTCTGATAGACGTTGACTGTCGTGCTCATACCCGTTGCTCCTGCACTCGAGGCCAAAGCCAGAAACAGGCGTCTGCGAACACTAAGATCAGCCCGGCAAGCGCCACCCATAGCAGCGTATAAACGACGCCGCCGAAGAAGATGAACAATGCAATTGCCATGAGGAGAGGCGCAATTGACTCGGAGGGCATCTGCGAAATTGCCAGAAAGCGGGCGTCGAGCCAGGTCGTGGAGGGTGTTTGCCGCCCTTGATCGAGCACGCGGCTGCCATCGGGGTCATCCTCCTCGTCATGATCGTCCCAGAGCGGATGCCGTGAAACAACGGTGGGAATATGGACCGATCCATAGGGCGCCGGAGGAGAATCCAGATCCCATTCCAGGGTGTCCGCGTTCCAGGGATTCTTGCCCGCGATTCTTCCCGCGCGAACGCTGATGAAGAAATTGATTACACTGATCAGGATGCCGATCCCGAATACAAAAGCGCCGATCGTGACGAGCATGTTGAGTGGGCCCAGACCGAGCCCGGCGGCGTAGGTATAAACGCGGCGCGGCATTCCTCCAAGGCCGAGCAGATGCATTGGGAAAAACCCGACGTTGAAGCCGATAAACATAATCCAGAAGCTCCACTTTCCCAGCCGCTCGTCCATCATGCGCCCGGTCATTTTGGGCAGCCAGTAGTAAAAGCCCGCAAAAACAGGAAACACATTCGCGCCAATCAGCACATAGTGAATGTGCGCGACTACAAAATAGGTGTCATGCACCTGCCAGTCCGCGGGAATATCGGCTGTGTAAACTCCGCTAAGTCCGCCAATTACCAGACAGGCGATCGTACCCAACGCGTAGTACATGGCCGTGGTCATTACCAATCGACCTTTCCAGATGGTTCCAATCCACGCCAGCACCTGAACGATGGTAAAGATCGAAATCATCATGCTGCCTGCGCTGAAGAAGCTCATCTCCATGTCCGACATGCCAACCGCAAACATGTGATGGAGCCAGACGCCGAAACCGACAAGTCCTGTCAGAACTGTCGAAATCGCGATATATGGATATCCGACGATAGGACGCCTGGAAAATACCGGAATAATCATCGAGATTATCCCCATGGCAGGGATGAAGATGACGTAAACCCAGGGATGACCGAAGAACCAGAAAAGCTGCTGCCATAGCAGCGGCCTACCACCGGCGTTTACCTGGAAAAAATGAGTCCCCCAATGCCGATCTAACACCAGGAATACGCAATCGACCGTCAATGCCGGCAATGCAAATAAGATGGCGAATGAGATTGTGCCCGTGCTGTAGCACAATAGCGGCATCTTGCTGATGGCCATTCCCGGCGCGCGCATCCGAAGAATTGTCGTAATGAAATTGATAGCTCCAGCGGTGGTCGAAATCGTAAGGAATATCAGCGCGAGCGCATAGAAATCCATTCCCCGTCCCGGAGAGTAGAGGGAGTCTGTGTAAGGAACGTATGCGAACCAGCCTGCGTGGGGTGCCTGGCCCATGCAGGGCGCAATGTAGAGAAACACGGCGGAAAGAAGGAATGACCAGTAACTGAACGCATTGAGACGCGGATAGGACATGTCTCGCGAACCGATCATTAACGGAATTAGATAATTTGAAAACCCGGAAAGAATAGGCGAGGCATACCAGAAGATCATGGTTATGCCATGCATCGTAAACAGCTGGTTATACATTTCAGGCGAGAGGATGGCCTGGTCGGGCTGGGACAGCTGGATGCGCATGATCAAGGCTTCAATGCCGCCTATGCAAAGCAGCACCATAGCCGTTGCGAGATAGCGTAAACCTATCGTCTTATGGTCTACGGTGGCAAACCATCCCCAGGTTGTCTTGGGTGTCTCCCATATTTCGGTCAGACGCTGCTCGATTGTCGCCGTGCTCATGCAGTTCACCTGCATCTTTATTGAGAATAAGTATGGCCATCCAGGATAACCTGCCACTTCTTCGCGGCAAGATATCTAGCTGATAAATAGATGAATGTTTAAACCTGAAAGATGTCCCAAGTATTTGGATGGTCATATCTGCGAATGGCGTAGGAACAAATCATCCAGTAGTTGAGCTCTTAGTTTATGCATGCGAAGCATCTCATCTTTTTCATGCTCCGCCACGAGTCAACAACCGTATGCCAATGAAGCAAGCTGGACGACAGCGCCCGACTTATGACACCGCTGCACGTGCTCTAGCCAATGCGCGGCGGAAACTTGTCGAACGTCGCATCGACGATGCATTGCCAGCGTTTCACCTGGCGGAAGAGTCAGGGTGTGCGGTGGGCGCCTGCGCCGCCGGACGGTGGGAATGTCATATGCTGCTGGGGGATTTCGAATCCGCATGGAAGGAGAGCGATGCCATCGCAACAACTAGGCGGGGCGGACCCGAACCGGTTGTGGGACGGATCCGCATTCGATGGCAAGCGCATAATCGTGCGATGCCTCCACGGCTACGGGGATGCGATTCAGTTCATCCGCTACGTTCCCCTGCTACGCCAGTTAGCGACCAGTGTACTCGTGGAAACGCATCCGGAGATGGTCTCTCTTCTGCGGCGTGCGTCTGGCGTGCAGGAAGTGATTACATGGGGCAGCGCGGCTCCGCATCCCGTGCCGCATTGGGACAGCCAGATCGAAGTGATGGAACTCCCCCGGGCGTTCCGGACCTCCGTCACAACCATTCCGGCTCGCGTGCCTTATATTCACGTTTCGGAACAGGAATGCGCCGAGTTCGGTCGAGAGAGCGCCGTTCATTTGCCAGTACAAGCTGGCTCGAAGATCGGTCTTATCTGGAGATCGAGCGGCTGGAACCCGCGGCGGTCAATGCGGCTCGCGGATATGCTGCCGTTGTGCTCCGCGCCAGGATGCAGCTTCTACAGCCTGCAATGGGACGTGCGCGAGCAGGAAATCAGCAGCCTGCGCCAGCAGGACCGCCTTAAAACTTTCGGTGCGAGTTGGAGAACGATTGAAGAATTTGCGATATTGATTTCGTCCATGGACCTGATCATCACCGTGGATACCATGGCCGCACACCTGGCTGGCGCACTGGCCGTTCCGGTTTGGGTGCTGCTTCCGTATTCCGCAGACTGGCGATGGATGCTCGACCGCGATGACTCGCCCTGGTATCCGACGATGAGACTGTTCCGTCAGACGATCAGCGGTGATTGGAAGGATTGCGTTCGCAGGGTGAAAGCACGGCTATGCAGCCCGATTGGATTGGAAGAGTACCTAGGCCAGCACTCCGGTCCGAAAAGCAGTGGATAGATCCATGGGGGCAACCTGCGGAATTCCATCGGGGGCATCTTCCAGCGTCGGCGGGTTCAAGCAGTTATCGCAGCCTCCGCAAGGGTCACCGGCAGGCTCGCCAAAATATTCGCGCAATATCTGCTTACGGCAACCGGCGGCCTGGGCATAATGCATCATTTCATCCAGGCGATCGCGGTCGCTCCCGCTGCGCTCCTCAAATCCTGCAACCAGCCGATCGAAATCCCGATCTCGTGCTTCCCTTCCTGTGCGGGTATAACCGCGCATACGGCGCTCTACGAGTCCAGCCTCTCGCAGAAGATAAAGGATCACCTGAAGGCGCCGCAACGGCACGCTGCTGCGCTGGTGTAGTTCCGATGTGGGCATTGGACCTTCCTGAGCCAGCGACTCATAGACCGAACGGCATTCCTTCTGGCTGGGATAGCGGCCAATCTGAAAAAATTTCTGGATGCGGCTATCTTCCAGCCGGTACAGAAGCACAGCGCGGGCGGGTTTTCCGTCACGTCCCGCTCTTCCAGCCTCCTGATAATACGTCTCCAGCGAATCGGGAAATTCGTAGTGATATACGAAGCGGATATCCGGCTTGTCGATACCAAGACCAAACGCCTTGGTCGCAACCATCACTTTGATGTCGCCGCGCATGAAGTCGCTTTGCATTCGCTCCCGCTCGCGCACGCGCATGCGTCCATGGTAGCGGCCGACGGAGATTCCCTCGATCGTGAGCCACTCGTATAGCTCGTTCGCGGTCTTTACACTTGCGGTGTAGATGATCCCGGTACCTTCTTCTTGTGCGAGGAGCGAAGCAATTTTCGCCTGCTTGGATTCAGCATTCACCGTGTGGAAGACAGAGAATTGAAGATTCTCGCGCTCCGTTCCTGTGTTGACGACCAGGGCGTCAGGCACATTCAACTGCTTCAGAATGTCCTCAATGACGTCACCTGTCGCTGTCGCCGTCAGCGCGATTACCGGTGGATTTCCCAGCCGTTCGCGAGCATAACGCAAACCGAGATACGCCGGACGAAAATCGTGCCCCCATTGCGAAATGCAGTGCGCCTCGTCAACCGCCAGCAGACTTACCCCGCGTGCAGCCAGCATGGCGAGAAACTCCTGATTTTCCAGCCGCTCGGGAGTTACATAAATCAAGCTGTGCAATGCCGGCCTTGATCTGGCCGGAGGCTTCTGCTGTTTCCGAAGCAGTCAGCGTGGAATCGACTTTCTCTACGGCCATCTCAGCATCTTCCGCCTTTTCCTGCTGGTCCTGCATCAACGCAATCAAGCGGAGAAACAACGACGACCGGCTGCGGCAGAAAAAGCGCGGGCAGCTGATAGCACAGCGATTTGCCTGCCCCGGTCGGCATCAGCGCCAGCACGCTGCGGCCGATCATCACGGCCTCCAGAACCTCTCGCTGGCCGGGCCGAAAGCGCCGGATTCCAAAGCGTTCCCGAGCTTCCCTATGCAGTGCGCTCCATGGAATTTCCGGCGCGTGGGCGGCGCGCCGTTGCTTTTGGGACTGATGGCACGTTCAGGTTCCCTCCTCTACAGACGCTCAAATAGCAATCGAGATATTCGATCGCCCTGATACCGAGTCCAGGCAATGCAAGCCGGTCTATGGATTCTTAGAGGGTATGCGGCGCCGGATAGTTTTCTTCTCGGCACAGAGCGGAGCGATATCGTTTTTCCGCAGGGCGGAACCCAGCCGATTTTGCTATTCCAGCCATGCACCAAACCTGCGATGTGGTTCCTGCATCAGACTTTGTGAGTGCAAGTCATTCCTTACATTTACGGTGAACACAATGGCTCTTTCTAAATCGACCAAAGATCACGAGGAAATTAAACGGTGGGCAGAGGCGCGCGGCGCCGTTCCGTCCGAAGTAGCTCCACCCACACGGATGGAGAAGCCGGAATTCTGCGCTTCCAGTTCCCGAACACGAAACAGAAAAACGATGCCGCTCTGCGGGAAATCTCCTGGGAGGAATTTTTCGAGAAGTTCGATGAGAACGACCTCGAACTGATTTACCAGGAAAAAACCGCTGCCGGCCAAAAAAGTAATTTCAATAAACTGATTCATCCGCGAAAATGAAAAGAAATCATCCTCGACGAAGAAATCGTCCGGAAGCTCCACGAAGTCACGCACGTCGCGCAACAGGAAAGCGCTCATCTTCCGCTTCGGCGACGAAGAAACGAAAGAGCGCGTAGTTCGGCGCTGAGACCGGATTCCGTGTAGGCGGATGTCATACGAGGAAAGATGACGGATGAAGATCGTCATCTTCGGACTGACCGTAAGTTCTTCCTGGGGCAATGGGCATGCGACCCTGTGGAGAGGCCTGTGCCGCGCCTTGGCAAATCGCGGACATCGCGTAGTTTTTTTTGAACGGGATGTGTCGTATTACTCCGATACGCGCGATATGGACTCGCTTCCCGGCGGTGGCAAGCTGCATCTCTATTCCACGTTTTGCGAGTGCAAAACGGCATGCCAAAGCGGAACTTGAGAAAGCCGATCTTGCGCTGACTACCAGCTATTGCCCGGACGGCGTTGAAGCAGCCGAACTGATTTTGAATTCCAACGCCGCCATCAAGGCTTTTTACGATCTGGATACGCCCATTACACTGCAGCGGCTTCGTCGCGGAGATGACTGTGGAGTATCTGCCCGGCGAATGGATTGGGTGATTTCGATCTGGTGCTGAGCTACACGGGCGGACAGGCGTTAACCGAACTCATCGAATGCCTGGGCGCTCGTCTGTCGCGCCGCTGTATGGCAGCGTCGATCCCGCCGCTCATTTTCCTGTTGCTCCGTGTGAGCAATATCGCGCCGATCTTTCCTACCTTGGCACCTACGCCAGCGATCGTCAGCGCAGCTCTTGAAGACTTCTGATTGAGCCGGCGCGGACGCTGTAGCGGGCGAAGATTTCTCGATCGGCGGCGCGCAATATCCACAGAGCTTCCCGTGGGCGCGCGAATATATTTTTTGTTCGACATATGCCGCCGTCCCTGCATCCGTCGTTCTTCTGCTCCTCGCGAGCAACTTTGAATGTGACGCGAAAAGAAATGTCGGAATACGGCTTCTGCCCCTCCGGGCGGCTTTTTGAAGCAGCCGCTTGCGGTGTCCCCATTTTGACCGACACGTGGGCGGGGCTAGATTCTTTCTTTACACCTGGACGCGAACTGCTTTCGGTCGAGACCTCCGAAGATGTGATCCAGGCGCTCGAACGATCGGACGATGAGTTAAGAAGCATGGCGAAGGCGGCGCGAGAGCGGACGCTGGAGGAGCACACGGCAGACGCCAGAGTGAGACAGCTTGAATCCATCTGCAGTTCCCTGTCCAGCGTCGCTTCCGCATGTGCCGTTGCAATGGGAATTTGACGGTCGCATCGAGTTGATGGTGCAAGGTGAATCGTATGTGGGGAATTATTCCAGCCGCGGGGATTGGCAGCAGAATTCAGCCGCTGGCGTTTTCGAAAGAACTGCTGCCGGTCGGAAGCAGGATCGAAGGCGGCGCGGAACGCCCTCGCGCGGTGAGCGAATACCTAGTCGAGCGCCTGATCGAAGGCGGCGCGAACAAGATCTGCTTTGTCATTTCTCCCGGCAAATCCGACATCCTGGAGTATTACTCCGCAGGTGTGGCTGGAGCGGACATTGTGTACGCTGTCCAGCCAAAACCGGCCGGGCTTTGCGATGCAATTTTTCGCGCGATTCCCTTCATACCCGCAGAGGAAACCGTTGCCATCGGACTTCCGGATACGGTCTGGTTCCCGGAAAACGGAATCGCCGAGCTTCCAGAGGATGTGCTCTCTTTTCTGCTGTTTCCTGTTGCGCATCCAGAATTTTTTGATGCCGTACTGACGGATGATTCCGGCTCTGTGCGAAAAATCCAGGTAAAGGAGACCAATCCCCAGATCGCACTGGATATGGGGGGCGCTGAAAATGCCGGGAACGGTTTTCCGCGAGCTATATGACCTGTGGCGGCGTCCTGAAAGGGGCGATGAGTATATTGGGACTCTCACCAACGCTTATCTTGCCCAGGGAGGATGCGCGGTGGGAGTGCGCGCCGGGCAGGCCTATGTCGATGTTGGAACTCTGAATGGCTATCGAGAAGCAACAAGACTCCTCGATAGCTGGAGCTTGCAGGTATCCGGAAAGAATAAATTAACGTCAGCTCGTGACAAGGATGCCCTGGTCGCGAACACTCGCCGATAGTAGAACGACTACTCGCTTATCGATTGAGGATATTCGCGGTTCAATAAATCTACATACTGATTCATGGCTCGCTGATAGGGGTCTCGAAACTCCGGCCGAGGATGGGTCGTACTTCGGGAGTCAGCTTTGACGCAGCGACGCGTGAGAGACGTGAAACTCTCTCCCTGACCTGACGCGTGGCTGGCGCAATACATTGCCTGGATAGCAGCTCCCAGACAGCCAGTTTCCTCTTCCGCCGGAACCTCGATCACGGCACCGGTCGCGTCGGCCAGTAATTGCCGCCATTGCGGCGAACGCGCGCCTCCTCCAGTGAGATAGATGACCGTCGCCTGTCGTCCCTGAAGTATGCGCTCAAGCCCGCGCAGAACTCCGAAGCTTACTCCTTCAATAACAGCCCGGATCAGATTCGACGGTTTGTAATTTGTTGAGGAGATGCCTGCCAATACAGCTTTTGCTCTGGGTAGATTCGGAGTTCTCTCCCCATTTAAGAACGGCAACACAACCACACCCTCCGCGCCGGGCGGAGTGGATTGGAGAGCTGGTTCTATGTCCGAGAGATTCTTGCCAAGTAAATCGAGAGTCTGTGTAACGGCTCCGGTGGCGTTCATCGTGCAGACGAGCGGCAGCCATCCGCCGGTGGACGAACAGAATGGAGCGATCAAGCCGGATTTGTCGATAACTGCTTTGGAGCTGAATGAATAAACAGTAGACGAGGTGCCCAGGCTTATTGTGACTCGGCCTTCCTCGATATTCCCTGTACCGATCGCAGCCATCATGTTATCGCCGCCACCTACGGAGACGATACAGTTCACGGGTAAGTCGAGTTCGGCGGCAACTACCTTCCGAAGAGTCCCTACACTCTCTTCGGGCAATTTGAGAGCTGGGAAGGCACTTCGATAACTGGTGGGTTCCTCCATCGATTGCATCCAGGATTTCTTTTGCCCATTGCCCGCTTCCGAATGTCGAAATATCCAGTTCCGGAAGCGTCACCATTCTCAGCACAGATATTCCCTGTTAGCCAGAAGTTCAGGTACTCGTGAGGAAGAAGAATATGCCGGATCCGCTCGAAGTTTTCCGGTTCGCAGTTTTTCAGCCAAAGCAGCTTCGATGCGGTATAGCCAGTGAGCGGGAGGATGCCAAATCGCTCAATGCAGGCTGCAGCGCCGCCGAGCATCTTCACCAGCGCGGCGTTCTGCTCCGCTGTCTCCGTATCGTTCCATAATTTTGCCGGGCGAATTACGGTCAAATTTTCGTCGAGCACGACGAGCCCGTGCTGCTGGCCGGATACTCCGATGGCACTTACCGGTACATTCCGCGATCCTGCCAAGGTCTGCGCAACGGCTTCTTTCAGCGCGTCGATCCACCATTTCGGCTCCTGTTCGCGTGCGCCCGATTCCCGTTCGATAAGAGGATGTTTGGAATAACCCCTGCCTAGCGCGCGTCCTTCTTCATCGACCATAAGGGCTTTGGTGCCTTGCGTCCCGCAATCGATACCTAGGAACATGGGCCGGTCCTTACCTTAGGCGCAGTCAGGGCCTCACTGACATCGAAGCACGAAGGCCGATAGAAATTCATGATTGGGATTTGTGGATGGCGGAGAGGGGGGAGTCTAAACATCGCATCAGTAACCTCTTCTATTGCAATACATAAATAGGGTATCAGACACTTTGTAAGGCTTTTGTAAGGTAAACCGTGCTATTCTTCTCATGTTGTGATTGTAGGAGAACATTGGCAAACCGCAAAGCAACACTCGTCAGGCTCTGCAAAACGGATAAGGGTTGGCGGCGATATCCCGCTGCCATTGGAAAGAACGGACGCGTCAGGCCGAACTTCGTGATGGTCAATGGCGAACCTCGTGAATACAAAGAGGGGCGTTATCAGATTCGTACTTTTCGAGGATCGCGTACGGTCTACCAGAATGCAGGAGACCATGCAGGTGAGGCCATGGCCGCTCAGTTGAGCGCCACGCATTTCCTGGCGGCAAAAGAATCGGCAGCGGCAGCTGGCGTCAAGATTGAAGAAACACCTGGCCGGTCACGATTGGACATCAAAGCGAAAGAGTTTGTAAGAGATGCAGAGCAACGCGGCGCGATGGTCGCAGCCGGCATCAACCGACGCCACACAAGGGAGTTTCTCCAGTGCATCCGCAAGGTGTGGGCGGATGAGATCACTCGCGATGATATCTTCACTTTCCATAAGGCGCTCCGGAAGAGCGGTAACAGTGACCGGACGGTTGCAAACAAACACGCAAGGATCGCCAGTTTCCTTCGCTTTGCCAGGGTGGACGCCAAGCTCATTCCACCGGAACCGAAATATGACGACACGCTCCCGACGATTTACACGCGGGAACAGACCGCGGCCATCCTTAAAAACTCCGATCCTTACATGCACCTCGCCATCGGGCTCGCTCTCAAGTGTGGACTACGGGAACAGGAACTCATGCATGTGGACTGGTCTGATATCGACAAGGCTGATAAGGTGCTCAGAGTGTCGAGTAAGGCACGGTATAAGTTCAAAGTTAAAGACTCCGAGGAGAGGGACATTCCGATACCGAATGCATTGCTGAAAGAGCTGTTGACGTGGCGTAAACTTCATCCGAAGTCGGAACTGCTGCTGGCCACGAAAGGCGGCCGGCCGAACGGTAAGTTGCTGCGGACGCTCAAACGCCTGGCAAAGCAATCAGACTTGAATTGTGGCCTCTGTGGAGGATGCAATGGAAAACAACGTGAGTGCCAGGAATGGAACCTACACAAGTTCCGCCGGACTTACTGCACAACGTTGCTGAGGTCTGGACTCGATTTAAGGACCGTCCAATCCTACATGGGACATGCCGACATTGCGTCGACGATGCGGTATCTGCGGCCGGCTGGGGCTACTGAAACACAGCAGAAGATCAATGCAATCAAGTGGTGATGCTGGTGCGATATAAAGAGAGAGGCCGGGATTAACTCCCGGCCTTCGCTGTCTCACGCTGCCCTTTCGAACCGTCTATCCTTCAGCCACGCCGCAGTCAGTGCCGGATCGAATCTAATCATAGTGCCCACTCGATATGAAGGGATCCTCCCTGACTTCGCAAGCTGGTAGACCATCGCCCTGGTGCATTCCAGCAGCTCTGCCAATCCTTCTGCTGTCCAAGCACCTCGTTTGTTTGCGATGATGCTTACCAAATCATCACCGGCCGTCATTGTTTCCATTTGTTCACCTTTTCATTATGTCCACTTGGTCAATCTCCTCTGCTTGACTGCCCTTGTCTCCGGCGATAGCGCGGTGTGGGCCGCGCACTCCCGTATCTGTTTCGATCATTCCCGATATCCATATCGATGGACATCGGGTCTATCCCTGATTAAGCTCGGAGTTCTCCCTTAATTGCGCCTCCAATCTGGATAAGTTCATTTGTATCCATGTCCTGTTCATCCATGTCGGCGTGTGTGTTGTATGCGGTCCATTGCCTATCGCTAAATCGTTTTCCATGCTCAGTGAAGGGCAACAGCGGCGGCGTTGTCGCCGGATACTGCCTGATAAGAGGCTCCTCCAGGGAATAATCTCTGCCTTCCAGGTCAGCGATGTGCCGATTCAAACCGTCAATACCGCGTTCCGTATGGATATGGCTTGATTGTTTGAACAGCAATGGAATTCCTGCCTGTCGGCATCGTTCGTACACCTCATAGGCCCACTTCACGTTCATCTTCGATCGCTTATGCAGCGCCCCGGACATGCCGCCGACTGCTACCCAACCTGTGCCGGTTAGATCGATATCCGCTACCGATTCCAGCAGCGGCTCGGCGGAAATGAATCGCAGAGCGCACGGAACCTTTCGCAGAGTGTATAGGCGATGGTATGAGGCCCGGCATCCGACTGTAGTCCCTAGCCAGGCATTCGGGTACCCATTGCTGCCCCAATCAGCGGGAAGATGATCCAGGATTCGTTCAGGCCTCTTCGTCAAGATGAGCCATCGGACATTCTTGCAATCTCGAATGACATTCCAGGCGTCATTGCGCCACTGGTCCGCCTGGCTGTGGAAGAAATCCGACATTGAGCATGTAAAGATAATGTCCGTTCCACCTTTAATCGCAGCATCGGCATCGATTTCGTATGCATCCTTCCAGGTTTGCGTCAGTGCCAGCACGTTGAAGTCATGCCCATACCTTGTCCTTTGCTCATCCGCATAGCAACCACTACATTCGGCTGATACGTGATTGCATCCGACCCAGAAGTTCTGTGTACCGTGCGCCCATGAAATCTTTGTTTGCTTCATGCGGCACCATCCTTCCCGATCATGTCCGCATCAATCCCGATGCTGTCCGCACCAATCCGCTTCAGGCCCATCAGGTCCAAAGTCGGTTCACATGGAGTAATGGTGAAGGATGATCTTGTCCCGATCAGCGCATAGGTTTCCTCAGCCATTGCTTGCCTCAGGACCTCGAGCTTTTGATTCTGGGGGATATTGGACAATGATGATCGGATCGCCACCCGGACTTTGTTGATCGCCCGCTCGTCCTTACTAATGGGAACCGTACCGGGAATCTGGTAGCTGACCGTGGCTCTGGCTGCCTGTCTTAATGCTGACACCACGGCCATTGCCGGGTCATCATTGCTGCCCGTGTCGCACAGAATGCTGATGACTTTGGAATTCTTCTTCGACGCCGGGTCAAGCCCAGCGTCTTCCAGCGCTTCGATGACCTGGGGCGCCAAGGGTAAGGTCCGTTCGTGGTCACTCAGGATGTTGCGGATGGTTCGCTCGCCTATGCCGATCGCATCAGCGATGGCTTGGACAGCGGCCATCCAGCCAGCATACGGAATCAGGGCTTTGTAGGCCGCTAAAGCTCGCCCGAATCTATACCTCGAATGCCTGAAATGAATGGCGGTCTTAGCGACGGCCCGGCGGTTATGGGACAGATCGACATCGTCATTTTCGACATGTTCGACCTCAACCTCGCGCAACACTGCGGAAAGCGAATCTTCAATTGTAATCGTTTGCATGTATGGACTACTCCCCTAATTCAACTTGCCAATAGATTCCATATCGCAATCACATCCTGCGAACGGGAACCCGGTAAGCCGGTGCATGGCTGCACCATGGAGAGTCCTTCAGTTATCGGGGCTATTATGAATCCAGAACTTTGCCCGAGTCCAGGCGGGCCCTTGTACAAAGGGAATTTAATAATACATGGTCCGCAGACCGACGCAACACCTATTTCCCGTCTTTTATCGTGGCCATCGGGAAGGTTTCCACAGTTAGGACCAGTTTTCCACAGCAGATTGGAACTATCTTCCATTCTGACGGTCAAGGCATCCGGTCAGCGACGGAACAGGATCTATCACATATAGCTGATCAGACACCCTATGGGGTGGCCGACGGGCATCACCTTTGCCGGTACTCTCAATCCAGATGCCTAGACAATACTGTCCGGGTATGTGGATGCCCATAGACACCCCAGCATGACCAGGGTAATGGAGATACTCTTGTGATAAGCAGTGTTGCTTGAGTAATCGGCCAACCCGCAGAGCCCGTCCAGCGATGCCCAACTGGTAGGTCTATGACCATCATGCCAGTAACAGGTAGTGAGAACAGATTAAGGTAGAAATCTGGTCTCACATGCAGTAAACCAGTTACTCACTTCTACTTCTAAGAGGGTCGTGTATCCAATCCCTGTTGGCGTTTCTCGGCGTCCTGATTCCGTTCAAGCGAGGCCATCCTAAACTCCAAACTTAAGGTCGTCATTACCATCGCATGAATGGCTTCCATCCGCGTGGAGATCCTTTCTAACTTCAGGTCGACCTTCTCGGATAATTCCGAGATCCTCTGTGCCAAGAGATCGAACTTCTGATCGATCTTCTCGGAGAGCGCATCATCCCGCAGCTTTGAAGCTTTCTCGTTCGCCTCGACTGCTCCCTTCAGCGCTTGCAGGTCTGGGATAACGAGTTTCTCCAGCGATTTTCTTAAATCTTCGACTGTGCTCATGATGGATCCTCTGTTTGGTGAGTATACCGCCGGTAATAAATGCCTTCAAGAAACAGTCCGTACCTGTCGGAATGCGCCTCAAGCGCATGGCCGGGCGACATAAACAGAAGGATGCAGGAATGGACCACGGTGATACGAAGCAGCAGACCATGCCCGACACCTGGCTGTTCACAACTTGTAGTTCCACCAGCAAGATATTGCCAGAGCCACACAAGCCATGATCATGATACCAATCGATGGCGGGGCACATCATCAAGTCGGGAATACGAGGACGCCTGGCGAGTAGTGGCCTGAATTCCTCAGACTTGACCTGCCTGGTTACCTCTTCCGACGTAGTCCATAACCCTGCCTAGAGAGCTGGATTCCATCCGTCCCTATTTTGCCCTCACGTGGCATCAACACAACTGCACTTTTTCCGGGCAAATGCTCGCGCGCACGTGGAATATTTGTTTCCCTGAACCGGAAAGCACCAGGTGCTGTAAACCGTTCAGGTCTGGTATAGGTGTTTCTGACGAAAGGCCGAATTCTCAATGAATAGTGCAATTTTATCGTACTTAAGCCGACTCCAAGAAGCACTTAAGGCCGTACTTGGGTGATGTAAGTTCACGCACGGAATTTGACGTGAAAGAGGCGGAAAGCAGTGTTCCCGAATTTAACTGAAACTTACGTAACTACTTCGTCATTTTGGACGTCTACTCTCCCACACTAACACCTCGCTTCACGCGCGGGAGAAATTGTTCACGCACCGGAGGGACCAGGTAGTCCACGGATGGTATCTGGTCTGATCGCGTTTCGAGCCCACCCCAGGTGAACTCTTGACGCAGCACGAACCCGGGTGCCTCTGTGGATTACACATTCATTTTGAGGTGAATACCATGAACGACGAAATAGAGGTAGATTGCGAGGAACTGTTCGATTTTCTAGAACAGATATGCGAGCTTTACCGGTCAAGAAAACAACACCCGAACTTCAGCGACCGAGCCTTCGTGGACTGGGTCGTGGTTCGAGCTGGGCAACTTTACATCCAATTCGTGCTTGAACCAGAGTGTGGCCATTGTTGATTTAAGCCGTGGGGGCCAGCTCGTTGCATCGAGCTGGCCCCCACTGTGTATCAGCAAGGATTTCAGTTCCTTTCATTGAGTATGCGTTGCCGATTGCGCTCGGCCTTCTGTTCTTCGCCCCAGTGTTTCAGGTAGACCTTGCGCCGCCGATCCCGATCATTGAATGTTTCGTCGGCTTTTTCCAGAAACCAGCTAATAAGTTTAGCAAGCCTGGGCTCTAGCTCCCGGAGTTTGGGATATCTGACAAGGTGGTTGTACAAGTCGGCATATTCACCCACGACTGTTCCGTTCCTTTTCTTTTTCAGCTCTCTACTCGTGAATTCGTGAGGACGAAACCACTTTTTCCCATCCTCCGGTGTTCGCGTTTCAATCTGAGATTTGAGGAAGGCGAGATAATGGTACAGGTCTGCTTCGTCCAGCTTAGGATGAAGGATTGGGTTCTGCCGTTTGAACACAAGATAAGCTACGGATCGTCCCCTAAGGTCAAATTGCTCGCCTATCTGCTCGAAGCTTTTGGTACCCTGAGCCGCCTCCCAGATCTTCTGTTTCTGTGCATCGGGCAGGTTGTCAAGGAACTTCTGGTGTTTCCGCGCTGCAAAGCCGACGACGTATCGGGAAAGCTTCAACGTGCCAGCGGCGCTCGCGGTATTCGACGCGTCTTGGACCGCGCACCAGATCCGTTCGATTTCCCGTAAGGGCAGGGACTCGATTTTGGCATTCATGTAATCCTTGAACGCCTGCTTCGAACCACATTCGCATGTTTTCGCCCTACCTTTGCAAACGTCGTCCAGACGTTTGGAGGTTTCCTTGCTGCAGACAAGGCATTTGGTGCGGCACATGGGATGACCCGATCTGTCATTCTTCCTGATTCCGATTATCCTCAGTTGATTGAACTGCGCTCCGATCAGATTCGTGCGATCTTTTTTGGGTCTGCCGCGTTTCATGGCTTAATGATCTATCAAGATCGATGGCTACCAAAGAGTACGTTTGTGTGCATATAAGACGACGCATGGACATGGATAATTTGAGTAAAGTTTTCACTTCTGTATCGGAGTGGGCAATGCGGTCCAAACCGCATGCGCCAATCCTTCTACGATGTCATTCTGCAACGTCCTGACCGGACGCCGCCGAACTGCTGATGTTCTTGAGGCTATTTGCGACTCGAAGGTCCTTACTCGCTTTGTAAGCAGTTATTTATCTGAGTAAGTAATGGATAGGTTTAAGTAACCCCAATAGGCTCGTCGAAAATGCGGCTTCTTGGATTCGGGGGGGGACGGTGTAGTTAAGTTGGTCTGACAGTGCGAGGGCATTTGGCAGACTGAGGGCTCCTGGGAAGCTCTGGGCGTAATTAAGGGAGTACTGATTCTGGGCTGCCGTCAGCCCGGTGGTCGAGGCCAATTACCTTTTGTAACGTCTGTCGGCGCGTTTTTGCGCCGCAAGTCGGTGTACGAGTTTGCCATCAGGGAATGGGGAGTTCCCTGTTCCAGCAGTACTTCCGTGAACAGAAGGAATAGGGGCCGCACTTCCGTGTATAGGCAGTTGCATTTCCCATATAGGAGCGTTAAACCGAGAGGCTGGGACGGTCGATCATCGGTAATGGATGACCCGTTCCCCTCGACTCCGAAACCGATACCGCCACCCTGGAGAGAAGCTTCCAGATCGCTGAAATTCCTGTTTTCCGACATCAAAGTTCGTGCACGGAATTTTACATAGCAGAGGCGGGAAAGGCAGTTTTTCGCCTTTTCAGCACCATATACGTGGCAGAGTTCCACAAGAACAGAGTTTTTCGTGCCGACCTAGTATAGGACTTCAGGGGTCAATCGCCGAATTCACGGGGTGCGATCCAGAGATTCCGGCCTCGGTTCATTCTTTCCCTTCCCCCTTACTCAGCAGAGAACAGAGGTCAACAGGCTCTTTCCCGGTCGTTGTCCACGCTTTTCTGTCCCTCCCGCCTGCCGCAACATAAAATCCCCCGGCGCGCATCAAACTCCGGCCTTCTATCCGTTCGTGCCGACGACCTTCTTAGAATCGGGCGAGGAGTGCAGGCCATATAAGCTTTCCCGATTCGCATGGTTCCTCGTTTCGATGTACGGGGACTCCGGGAAGCCCGAGGTTGCGCTAGCAAAGGCTTCGCTTGCTGCCATCGCAGGCACATTAGTTGAGGAACATATACGCGAAGGCGACCTGGGTCGTATCGAGACGCGGGACGATCTTAAGACTGCGGAACGCTTCCTCAGTGGGGTTGCTCAATCGGCTGGAGTTGTTGAAAGTGCCCACTTCGCCATTTTCAAGGACGCTAGTTTTAGGGGTATGTACAACATCGGCCTTAAACAGTTAATTCAATATAAGGACGTGGATTATAAGCAAGTGCTCTACGACTTTATGGGTCTCGAAGAGCTGGCCGGGAATTTGTTTCGCGTAACCCAGACAGCAGCCGGAATTAATTCGACTGGGAGTAGGGGTCTTCCTGCCTTGCAGAATACTGCCCATCAAGTCGGGCGCGAAGTTCGTGAAATCATGACGAAAAATGGTGGCACGGCCCCAGAACGCTCAACCATCGCGGAAGGCATTTCAGGTGTAAAAAAGCGTCTAAAATCCCGCGAACCGGACAATGAAGAAGATCGAGGGGAAGTCGAAACCAGACACTAAGATGCTCGGGAATTAACTTATCAACACTCCTTTTAAAATTGACCCACGATCCGGATTCACGCTTCGCTGCGCGTCCCCCCCGCAATGGAAGCGGCACTCACGAATCGAGTTTGGTCGGTCGAGGAACTGGCAGCATTGCTCCCATAGCAGCCTGAGGAGTAATACACATGCAGGCACAAGCAGATGCTCAATCGGTCGAAATTCTCAAAGAGATTTTAGAACAGCTTCAGAAGCTCAACGTTAATACCTCTCATCTTCATAGTGATCTGACCCGCATCGCTACAAGGGCTCCCCAGTAAGCAACTGACGATCAAAGGCTGCGTGCGCGTGTTTGCGATGCTCATGCAGCAGCTTTGCGATTTGCAAGGCAGTGTGCGACCTACCGGAGTCTGCGTCTCCCAAGACTTCCACGAATTTGTTTGCCAAATCCTGCGGAGTCATCATTCAAACTTGACCAGTACCGTATTTAGGTTACCCGCCTAGGATAACCAAGGCTCCAGGCTCACCCTATAGCATAACGAGGCCGAACACTCTGGTTGTAGCGAAGTGACAAGCTGGCAGCATGTGATGTGAGTCTTCGCCGACCTGGATCGCGTGCTGCCGACCTGAAGATCACTTTTCGAGACGACAACTGCAACCTGATGCGCCACTGACCGGCCGCGGCTATGCGAGGAATACATCGACGACCACGCTCTAGGACATTGAACGCGACGTGATCGTAGACCACCATAATCCTCCGTAAGACATCCTGAAGACTACTCATTCTTTCTGTGGCAATGGCTAGCACGGTTGATGTCCGCCGTAACATGTATGGCATCAAACAGACAGTTTCGAGTCAGGGCATTCAACCGGGCTCTGCCACCTTTCCATTTGTTTTTCAGCTACTTGCTTGCATTTCTTTTGGTGCATTCTCTACTCGCGCTTTTTTGTGACTTTTACTGCGTTCTGGATGTTCCGGGAATTGATCGTAGCGGCCATCCCAGCAAGCAACAGTCCCTCCCACGCCATTGGCAAGTCTGCCCGAGGCATTTGCGAAGCACGGGCGACAGGTGGACCGGCGACCAACTCGCTATTGTGATCTCGATGACAATCAGTACAGCGGAACCCGGCAAGCCATTGCCGTTCAGCCCTCGTATCACGTGTTGCCTACGAAAATGCTGATCGTCTCTTTTACCGGGGATGGTTGCCAGCGACGTGGCATTTAAACAGCGCGGGCCGTCCAGCACCTTCGCAACATCCCGGAAGGCAGCTCTACCCTTTCTTCTCGCGCGGATGACGTGCTTCAAGTCTTGGAAAACGAAGCCGGGAGGGAAATCATGCCCAGCAATGCTATCAATGTGTAAGTGCGACTCGTACTCGTTTACTCTGCATGATGCGGCTCCTCTTTACGAGCGCAGCTGGTTGAGCAACGGAAGCTCCCTAATCCGCTTGCCGGTTGCAGCAAATATGGCATTGCACAGAGCGGGGGGAATGACCGATACACCTGCCTCGCCTACACCGGCCGGTGGCGCAGTACTTGAAACGACGTGCACGTTGGTTTGGTACGGAGCCTCGTGAATCCGAGCGACAGGATAGTCATCGAAATTGGATTGATCGATCACGCCGTTCGTGGCAGTAATTGCCCCCGTAAGGGCGATGCTGACCCCAAAAACCGCGGCCCCTTCCATTTGGGCTTTAATGTTGGCCGGATTGACAGCTGTGCCACAATCGACCGCAATACTGACTTGAGGAATTTGGATGAGCCCCGCTTCTGTCACTTCCACTTCGACGACAGAGGCTACATAGGAATATGCATAGCGGTGGGCGGCGATGCCCAGGCCCTTTCCTTTTCCAAATTTTCGATTACCCCATCCTGCTTTCTCCGCCGCAATCTCCGTAACCCTACGCAAACGCCCAATATCGAAAGGGAAACCAGCAGCAGCTTGGTAATTGGGGATCTTCAGATCGAGGATGCGGGGTTTTCCGAACAGATCTAGGAGAAATGCAGAGGATCGGTGCCCACACTATGTGCGAGTTCATCCGCAAAGGACATGACCGCAAAGGTGTGGTACACGCTCGCCACAGAGCGTAGCCATCCGACGCGAACATGGGCCTGTGCTGGCCCATTCTCGACGCGCAGGTTCGGCACATCAAACGGTGCCTCGATCCAGCTGTTGTTGAGCTCCCATGTGGCATACTGGGACTCGCGGTTGAAGGTAGAATTTATTGGAGGAAACGCAGATCTCTGAAGCCACGCGGTTGGCTTCTTGTTGGAATCGAAGCAAGCCTTCAGATAAATTGCAGCTACGGGAAGATAGTAATCGCATCTGATATCATCTTCCCGGTCCCACACGACCTTGACGGGTTTTTCCAGCTTCTTCGAGAGTATCGCAGCCTCAGCTACAAAGTCGCCGAATGATTTACGTCCGAACCCGCCGCCAAGTAAGGTAACGTGACAGGCTACGTCTTCCTTCTTAATTCCCAATGCTTCGGCAATGATTTGCTGTGCTCCCTGAGGATTCTGCGTGGGCAGCCCAGGCTGTCACTTTGTTACCGCGGACGTCTACCAATGCTGCCAGCGGCTCCATCGCTGCGTGAGCAAGGTGCGGCACATAGTACTCTCCTTCGAAGGTCTTCCCGCCCTTCGCGAACTCCGCATTTATGTCACCTTCGTTTCGCACAATTTTGCACGACTGGCGCACCGTCTCTTGCAAGGTCTTTTTGAACGTGCTGGAGTTATAGGCCGCATTTGGTCCTGGTTCCCATTCAATGTGTAATTTCTCGCGCCCGCGAAACGCTGCCCAAGTATTATCTGCGATTACGGCAACGCCACCAAGCAACTGGAACCCATAAGGTGGTTTGGGAGGTTCGATAAGCATAGTGCGCTGAACGCCCATAACAAGCAACGATTCGTTGTCCGTGTAGGACCTCACGCTGCCGCCCACGGTCGGCGAGCGTTCGATCGAAGCGTAAACCATGCCTTCGAACGAGCGTCTATGCCGTAAACGGCTTTACCTCGACAGATATTCTCCAAGTCATAGAGGCTTGTATCTTTGCCAATGTAGCGCCACATCTCTCGTTTCTTAAGATGCACATCCCCTTTTGCTGGAAGGGGCAAATGCGACGCAGCATGCGCAAGGTCCCCGTAAGAAATGGATTGATGCGTTGGTACGTGAATCACGTTATGCAGACCCGTCTCACATTCCGATTCTGGGACGGACCATTTAGCGGCTGCCGCCCGGAGCAGCATCAAGCGGGCAGCGGCCCCGGCCTCGCGCATTGCATCGAAAAATACGCGAATTGACTGCGAAGCGTCGGTGTCCTGCAGTCCGTACTGCGGATCGCCGATAGCCTGAACGATCCTGACCAAATTCCAGTCTGCATCTAATTCATCGGCCAATATCAGGGGAAGAGACGTTCGACTACCATTTCCCATTTCCGATCGATGAGCGATGATGGAGACGATCCCGGTCATCTCGATGCTGACGAACACATTGGGGCGAAAACTTTCTCGTTCCCCAAGGCCATCTCCTACAGAGGTGCCCCATATGGCTTCGGGCGCAACCTCAGTGCCAAGGATGAGGGCCCCTGCCGAAATTAACCCTCGGATGAAATCTCGCCGGCTGACATTTGAGATTCGAGTCACAATGCCTCCGCTGCGGCCTTGATTGCCGCTCGAATTCGTTGATAGGTGCCGCAACGGCAGATGTTGCCGGCCATGTGCTCATCGATATCCTGATCTGTAGGCGCTTTGTTTTTCGCTAATAGGTCGGTTGCCTGCATGATTTGTCCTGCTTGACAATACCCGCACTGCGGCACATTGAACTGAATCCAGGCTCTCTGAATAGAGTGAAGCTGTTCCCGTGCGATACCCTCGATCGTGGTGATCTCGCCTCCGGCCGCGGCACTCATCGGCATGATGCATGAACGAATAGCATGGCCGTCTTTGTGTACTGTGCAGCAACCACAAAGCCCGATACCGCAACCGAACTTCGTCCCAGTCATGCCCAGGACGTCGCGAAGATACCAGAGCAGCGGCATTTCGGGATCTCCGTTGAATATCCGTTCCACTCCGTTCACAGTCAAACGAATCATCCGCAAATCTCCAGCTTCCAATGACGTCAATGTCGCTGCCGCACCATAATTCGAGAACCAGATGGTACACGGGTACGGCCCCTCCCGCAGCATTGATAGCGCTTCATTACCGCGATCTCCGATGGCCCGGTGTGTGTCGGGGAAGGAATCAGCAGGTTCTCCCGAAAGCCTTACTATTCACTGCGCCTCTCATCCTCTACGGGAAACGTACTGCGATGCCAACTTGATCGACTCCTTTCAGTAAAATGAAGGGCGGAGCCAAAGATTTTCCATGGACCATCAAGTGCTCTCGCACCCGGAGCATACAGATCATCCAGTCTGCTTTAGAGCGGCGGTTGGCTCTCGCGACTAGCTCAGAGACATTGCCGCTTGCCATCGAAAAGCGCTCCGCCCAGATCATTTGTCTCTTGCTCCTCTAACCATATCTTCGGATTTCTTGTTTTTCGGCTAAATGTGAAGTTTCAATAACGTTGTCCATTCGATTGATCAGCGAAAGCAATTGGCGAAAAAGTTCTCGAGCAGGGATGCACGTTGAAGCTGGCCGCCAAGTGGGTTCGCCGCTATCGTGCCGGCGGGATAGCCGATCTTCGGGACCGCTCTTCGCGGCCGCGCTGTTCGCCCCGGCAGACCGGGTCAGCGCTTATCGCCCAGGTGGAACAACTGCGTCGCCAGCGCTGCAATGGCTGGCGCATCGCGCGGGAACTGGGCCTGAGCCGGACTAAGGTCAGCCTCATCCTGCGCCGCCTGGGCCTAAACCGTCCGCGATCTCTCGATCCGCCGCGACCGGTGATGCGCTATGAGCACAAGCATCCCGGCGATCTGATCCACTTCGATATCAAACGCCTGGCCCGCATCGTCAAACCCGGCCATCGCGTCACCGGGGGACCGCCGCAAACAGTCGCCGGCATGGGCTATGAGTACCTGCACATCGCCATCGACGATCACAGCCGTATCAGCTTCGCCGCCATCCTGCCGGACCAGAAGCACACCTCGGCCATCCACTTCTTCCTCTTGGCCCGCGCCTATTATGCGCGTTGCGGCTTCTCCATCCGCCGCGTGCTCACCAACAACGGCTCCTGCTCCAGGACGGGACCTTTCGTAGCGTTCTCTTCCGCCAGCACGTCAAACATCGCTTCACCTGGCCGTGGCCCTATACCCGCGCACCGATGGCAAGGCAAAACGTTTCATCCAAACGCCCTCAGAGAATGGGCCTATGCCCGCTCCTACCAGAACTCTTCAGAGCGAGAACAAAATCTCGATCTATGGCTGCACGACTATAATTTCCATCGCCCTCATACCAGCCTCAACCTCAACTCTCCCGCTTCTCGCTCCGGCTTGAATCGGAACAACCTGTTGACCCTCCCACATCTAGCCGGAAAACTTATCATGCATTTGTCTAGGCTCAAGTTTCTCCCAAATACTCGCCACTTTCGATGGTTCTGAAATCCACTGAAGACTTTCCGGATTCATTGAGAACTGCTCATAAATGGTGGTTCGCGGCCCGGTGCATGATTCCGGGTAGTCGCGTGACCGTCTGATCACGATAGAGCATACCATATGCAGGATTATGCTCACACTTTGACCGCTGCCGGCCATCATCCGATACTGGGAACCACGCAAGACGGCCAGGGGCCCGGATAACACCGTACTGAAAGCCATATTCGCGCACCCACCATGCACCGAAACCATAACGTTACCTGGATCAGAGTTGATGACGTAGTATGCCCACCCAGGGGAACCACAACCTTCTCTCCGGATTTAGCTTCGACAGCAAAGCGGCGGCCGGGATCATCATCCGTCGATTCCTGCAAATAGAGAATAGCGCTCCCTCGCCAAATCTCAAACAGCTCGGGAATCGAGCATCGGCAATGGGTGAAACGCATGCACATGCCTTGGGAACGCACCAATTCTTTGCCAAGCTTCCGCTCGCAAATGCAACTAAACCGCACAACAACTTCGTCGAGACAGTTCATCTCGGTACAGGAGTCGAGCCACATCCATCGCAATTGCATAAACAGGATCGGGACCAACACAATGGGGTTCTAGCAAGCTGGAGCGGATCTCGGTGATTCGTCGGAACTCCGGGCGCAGACCAGATACACGAGATCCATATTCGGAATTGAGTAGTGAGGGATCTAGTCAAAACACCACGCGTAATTCGGTGCATCTCTCGGCAGATCCTGGTTGTTCGCTGCTCTCTCTAATTGCACCAGATCGAAAAATCCTTTAGCACCGTGCTGTTCATTCGGCCAAATACCAAATTGTCGCCGAGAACGCCTTGAGAAAACTGGGCCAACTCCAGACTGAGTCTAAGCGCAGCTTCATTTCTCGTACAAGTCTGCGATTCCACTCACCAAAAGTAATAGGTTGCGGAGTCGGTCGGAAGCCTTCCGCAATGTCTTCTCCGTCACTGGAGGCAAAATCAGGAGGGTCCGCGCGTGATACGCGGATGAACTGGATGGGGATTCCCCTGTTCATCATCGGCCTCAATCTACGATTACGGTAAGTTCAGCTTGTGCAGCTCCGTCGGCAGCTTTCCAGTCGAGGAGTACGTATCTGTGGAGCGTCACTATGCAGCTGCGATGTCGTTCACCGGTTTCTCTACACTAGTTTTAACCATTGTCTTACGTTGTCACGCACGACCGGTGCGCCCAAACCATAGCGAAGCGGTACCTGCAGGCATCTCCTGTTAAGGCGTTGGGCCGAAAGATGTCCTGTGGTCAGCGTGCATCTCGGAATGGGACAGGTAACGCAAGAAGCTTCGCTCGCCGCATAAAGTTGTCGATCAGCTTCAGGTATGAGGGAGGTGACCAA
>CAWGME010000013.1:0-164147 GCA_963823595.1 uncultured Acidobacteriota bacterium | reverse complement strand
TCGTTCATCCATTTCTCGAATGCGTTTAGATTTTGCGGGCGGCCGAGGAAATTCTTTACAAGTTCGGCGCCGGCTTCGGAGCCTCCTGGCTCAAGGACAGTTTCGCGGTAGCGCAGTGCCGTTGGGCCGGCGATGAGATTATCCGGATCGAACTGGCTGTAGAAGTCGAGGGCAATTACCTTGTCGTAGAGATAGGTGTAGTAGTTCGACGAGTAGCCGACGAGGTGGGTGAAGGAGGCATACATGCGGTTGCCGTCGACCCAGGCGTAGGGCAGCGCGGCGCTGTAGTCGGACTTGAGAAGCTGGTCGAGATGGATGTCGGCCGGGGGCATGTCGTGGAGGTCGAGCGCGTAGCGGGTGTAGAAGAGCTGCGCGCGCACCGAGTCGCCGCGTCCGAAGGCGCTGGCGCGGTTCATGCTTTCGACCAGCTCGGTCGGTATAGGTTCGCCGGTTTTGTAATTCTTCGCGAAGGTTTGAAGGAGTTTGGGATTGCGGAAGAACTCCTCCAGCATTTGCGAGGGAGCTTCGACGAAATCATTTTCCGTGGTGATGCCGCTGACCCCGGCCCACTGCTGCTGGCCGCCAAGGATGGCGTGCATGAGATGGCCGAACTCGTGGAAGAAGGTAACGACGTCGGAGTACTGCATTAAGCCTTCGTCTTTCGATTGGCTGTCGGCACTGGATTTGCCGCCGGGGAAATTGCAGATGAGCGCGCCTTCGGGAATCTGCTTGCCGGCGACGCCGGGGACAATGGGATATTGCGCGAACCATTTATCTTTGCCGTCGCGGGGGTGCATATCCAGGTAAAAGCGGCCGACTAGTTGGCCGTTCTGCTTGCTGGCGGTGCTGCGGTCATAAACATTCCACGCGGTGACGGACGGGTCCCAGACGGCGGCGGTGGGATCGGGGCGGAATTCGACGTGGAAGAGCCGGGCGGCGGTGTCGAGAATTCCCTGCTGCACCTGGGCATAGGGGAAATAGGGACGCACGGACTGCGAGTCGAAGTGGAAGACCTTGCTTCGATACTGTTCATACCAATAGGAGCGGCTGTCGAGGGAGATCTCCGACAGTCCGGGCTGCTGCTGTTTGGCGAAGTCGAGCACCATGTTGTATTCGCGATCGGCGGAGGCTTTGGAGGCGGTATCGAGCTGGGCAAGGAAGGCTGCGCACATTGGCCGCGGAGCCGATCATCTGGTCGGCGGTGGCAAGGTCGGCCCAATGTTTGTAGCCGAGGGTAGTGGCGAGTTCCTGGCGCGTGTTCAGGAGATCGAGCAGGACCTGCTTGTTCACCGGATAGGCGCGGGTGTTGTAAGCGAGGAACATGTCGCGGCGCAGGTTGGCGCTTTTCGCGTAGGTCATGACGGGCATGTAATCCGGATAGTCGGTAGTGAGATGGATGACGCCGGCATCATTGGTTCCACTGGCGGCGGGCTTGTGCTGGGCGATGTAGTCGGCGGGCAGACCGGCGAGCTCATCGGCATTGCGGACGGTGACGGTCTTGACGTCCTCCTGCACATTCTTGCCGAAGGTGAGGCTGAGCTGGGTAATGCGGTCCTGCAACTGCTTGATGCGCGCTCGGGTAGCATCGTCCTTATCGACGCCGGCGAGGCGGTATTCGAGCAGAGTGCGCTCCAGGTAATGGCGAGTAGCAGGGTCAGCGTGGGTGGCGTCGATGGCGACCAGGGCGTGATAGACCGGCTGGTTGAGTGAAAGGGCAACGCTGGCCGCGCTGACCTTTTGCACAAGGGTGTTGGCCGTGTCGCGGACGGATTTGTCGGGAGAGACGGCGTACATCAGGTAGGCCTCCTGCCCGGCGAGAGTGAGGGCGGCATAAGCCTGGTCAAAGGGGGCGAGGGTGTTGGCGAGCGGTGCGAGTGCCCTGCACGGCCAGCAGTTGCTGGAGGGCCTGCTGCTGAGTTTCGAGATGGCCCTCGACCCAGGCGTCGAGATGGGCGGGATCAGCATGGCCGGCCCAGACGTGGAGCGGGTCCGTCTTTCTCGGACTGGAGATCGCGGTCGGAACCATTGCCGCCATGCTGAGCAGGCCGGGCCAGGCGGTGAGGAGCAGCAGTTTACTAAAGAGCATTGGGTTGGATTCCTCCGTGCGGTGACTCTATCCAGAACCGCTATAAAGATTTCGATTGAAAGCGCGGAAAGCTCAGGGTAACATCCGAATCTCGTGCTCGAAGATGGAAAGCGGATGCTATGATCGAGGCAAAAAACTGAGGGAGCAATGAGCGGCGGAGCGACGGCGGATCAAATAGAGACGTTATTGCTGCTTCTGGTGCTGGTCGCGGCGTTCTCCGGGCTGGCTCGCCGGTGGAGCATTCCCTATCCCATTGCGCTGGTGCTGGCTGGTCTTTTGTTTAGCTTCGTGCCCGGCGTTCCGCGGATTCCGCTGAGTCCGGATGTAGTGTTTTATGTCTTCCTTCCTCCACTGCTGTATGGGGCAGCGTATCTCACCAGTTGGCGGGACTTTCGATACAACCTGGTGAGCATCGCCCTGCTTGCTTTCGGGCTGGTGGCGTTCACGGTGTGGGGTGTGGCCTATACGGCCGACAACTTCATCACGGCGCTGGACTGGAAATCGGGCTTTCTGCTGGGAGCGGTGATATCGGCGACGGATGCGATTGCCGCTACTTCCATTGCGAAGTCGCTGGGGCTGCCGCGCCGCATCGTCGATGTGCTGGAGGGCGAGAGCCTGCTCAACGATGCCAGCGCCCTGCTGGCGCTCGAATTCGGGCTGACGCTGCTGCTGCACGGTACGTCGCCTTCGATTGCAGGAGGTTTGCTGCGGCTGGCGTGGCTGACGGCGGGCGGCCTCGGTATCGGGCTTGTAATTGGATTTGTGGCGGCGTGGTTCGAGCAGTTCGTGGAAGATGGGCCGATCGAAATCGTCATCAGCCTGGTTGTGCCGTATGCGGCCTATCTCGCAGGCGAGGCGATCCACGCTTCCGGAGTGCTGGCAACGGTGGCCTGCGGGCTTTATATCGGACGGCGCAGCCCTATCATCTACTCCCCGACGGTGCGAATCCAGTTGACGGCGGTATGGCAGGCGATGACCTTCGCCTTGAACGGACTGGTGTTCGTACTGATTGGCCTTCAGCTTCCTTATGTGCTGGAGGGCATCCACGGCTATAGCCATTGGACCCTGCTGCTCTATGCGGTCGTGTTCAGCGGGGTGCTGATTGCGTTGCGGCTGGTGTGGACGTTTCCGGGCACCTGGGTGGCGTTTTGGATTCGTACCCATATGCTCGGCCAGAAGCAGCCCCGGCCGTCGGGGAAGAATCTTTTCGTGGTGGGGTGGACGGGCATGCGAGGCGTCGTCGCGCTGGCCGCCGCGTTCTCGCTGCCGTATACACTGGCCGATGGCCGTCCATTTGCGCAACGGGATCTGATCATCTTTCTGACGTTCTCTGTGATTCTGGTAACGCTGGTGGTGCAAGGATCCACACTGCCGCCGATCATCCGCGCCCTTGGGCTGGCGGGCCAAGGCGAGATGGTTGCGGAGGAGCAGGAAGCGCGGCGGATCGCGACCGAGGAGGGGCTAGCAGCGCTGCGTGCCGGGCGGGAGCGAGCCAGCGGGGATGAGGTTCACGTCTACGACGACCTGATCCACCAGTACCAACACCGTCTGGCAGTCGTAACCCACGACGGCGGTCCGGCCGGGGCAGAAATTTACAGGCGTTTGCGAGTGATCAGCCACGAGGCCGCGGAGACGGAGAGAAAGACGCTGATACGGCTGCGCGATGAAGGCCGGATCAGCGACGAGGTGCTGCGCGCGGTGGAGCGGGATCTGGATCTGGCGGAGAGCCGGCATCACAACACGACCTGAGACAGAGAATCGCGAACCTCGGGAAATAGCTCCGGTTTTCCGGCAACAAAATTTCTGAAAAATGCGTTCCGCTGTCGATTTGGGCATATGTCGATCGACATCCAAGCACAGGGTCAGCCTGGAGTCGGAGTCACACGCCGGCCGCTGCCTGATTCGAAAAAAAAGGAGAGAGAGATGCGATTCATGGTGATTGTGAAGGCGACGAAGGAGTCTGAAGCGGGCACGCTGCCCGACCCGAAGCTGTTGGCGGAGATGGGCAAGTTCAACGAGGACCTGGCGAACGCCGGCGTTCTGCTGGCTGGCGAAGGGCTGCAGGCCAGCTCCAAAGGCGCGCGGGTGAAATTTTCGGGGGACAAGCGGACCGTGGTGGATGGACCGTTTGCCGAGACGAAGGAGTTGATCGCCGGGTTCTGGCTGTGGCAGGTGAAGTCGAAAGAAGAGGCGATCGAGTGGGTGAAGCGGTGTCCGAATCCGTTTCATGAAGATTCGGAGATTGAGATCCGGCAGGTGTTCGATCCGGAGGATTTTGCACCGGTCATGACGGAGGAGATCGCAGAACAGGAGAAACGCACGCGGGCTGCGATCGCCGCCAAAAAGGAATAGCGCGCAGAAGAATTTTCTCGGCATGGCTTTGGACGCGCTTCGTTGGGCGTATCGATCGAAAAATTTCGATTGATTGCGAGGGAGAACTCAGGGTAACGTCCGTGGGGCGTGCTGAAGCGCGGCTTCGGTGAGATTGGCAGCGGATTTCCACCAGGTGTGGTCATCCCGCGCTAGAATACTCGCCAAGCGGAGACGGTCGGGGGAGGACTCCATGAACATATTGCTGCTATCGATGCCGGATTCATTCGAGCACATGCCTGCAATCGTGATCCGGATGCCGAACGGCGCGTTGACCTCGCTGGCCGGCAACGTCGATGCGCACCACAAAGTGGCGGTCGCCGATCTGATCCTGTGCCAGCGCAGCGTGCGGGAGACAGTGACACGTCTGCTGGAGGAGCTCGACCCTCAACTGGTCGGACTTTCCACCATGACATTCCAGCGCCGCACGGCGGAGCGCATCATGCAGTTGATTCGCCGCCTGAAGCCGGAGGCCAAAATCGTCGTCGGCGGGTACGATCCGAGTCTGGCGTCTGAGGCTTACCTCGAAATGCCGATCGACTTTATCGTGCGGGGCGAGGGGGAGATTACACTTCGCGAGCTGACGCGCGCGCTGGAAAGCCAGGGCGACATGCGTTCTATCGCCGGCCTGTCACATCGGCAGAATGGCGAGTGGATTCACAATCCGCTGCGCGCACCCAGCACGCTGGAAAGCGCGGAGATTCATCTGCCAAACAGAAGCGCGCGCGTGCTGCAGGGATACACGCTGCTGGGGCGGCAGATCGATGTGATCGAGACCTCGCGCGGCTGCACGTTCGATTGCAGCTTCTGCTCGATCATTGAAATGCGCGGACGAAATTTTCATACCTACTCGTTTGACCGGGTGATCGCCGATATCCGGGACGCGAAAGACCATGGAGCGCGCACGCTCTTCCTGGTCGATGACAACATCACGCTGAACGTCCACCGGTTCGAAGCGCTGTGCAAAGCGATTATCGACGCCGGGCTGAACCACCTCGACTATTTTGTTCAAGGCATGACTTCGGCGATCGCCAACCATGGCGAGCAGCTGGCTCCGCTGATGAAGCGCGCCGGATTCCGCTACGTGTTCCTGGGAATTGAAAACATCCTGGAGAACGATCTGCAGCTGCTGCAGGCGAGCGCAAAGAACACCGCTCGCGAGAATGGCCACAGGACGGGCAATGCAACGCTGCAGGCAATCCAATATCTGCACGACAACGATATGTATGTGGTGGGCGGGCTGATCGTCGGCAGTCCAAACGATACAGCCGAGTCGATCGAGGCCAACCTTGAGTTTGCGCGCAAATATGTGGACTGGCCGTATATTCAGCACCCGACGCCCTATCCGCGCACGCCCATGACGGACGACTTTCGCCGCCGGGGCCTGATCGAGCACGAGCGGTTCGAAGAGTACGACGGGACGACTTCGGTGGTGCGCAATGAATCCCTGTCCGCGGACGACATCGAGTATCTACGGTGGAAGGCGGAGCGGGGGATGAAGACGCACCACCTGCCGACAGTGTTTCGCCATGACCCGTGGTTCGTGGCGCGCAACGCGCTTTCCATGGCAGCGCATACGTATCGCGGCGTGAAGCTGCGCACGGTTCTGGGGCTGGAAGACGAGCGGCACGCCTTCACGCGGTATAAGGAGATTCGCGGCAGAGAGCGTGAATACCTGTGATTCCTCGCGGAAGCGGAGAGTCGTAAGTGTTTGAATCCGCACCTGGGCGGGCCGAGCGTTAACCGTAGGTGAGATCGGTGCTCTGTCCGACTTCGATAATATAACCGTCAGGATCGCGGATGTAGCAGCGTATCTCGCCGTACTTGGGAATCGGCTCCGTGATGAACTCGGCTCCTCGACTTTTCCATAATTTGTAGCAGGCTTGAATATCCGCAACGCGGATATTCATAAAGCTGTTGATGTGATTCGGGTCGGGAACGCTGAGCGATACCGTCGGCTTGTCCGGTGTCGGGCCGCCCCCGACGTTCAAAATCATCCAGATATTCGCGAGCTGAAGGTACGCAGGCGCGTTGCCGTCACCCAGGCTCAGAATGTGAGCGCCGAAGACCGTTTCGTAGTAGCGAGCCGATCGCTCGATGTCGGCGACGGTGAGAAATTGCGCGATGCTGATCCCCTCCTGCGGGGGCATCTCATAGCTCTGTTGCTCGATTTGTACGCTGTTCATTGGCAACCTCCTTTTCCGATACAAAAGCCCAGCGGTGATTAAACACCCTAAATCCGTCGCATGACACCCCAATTCCGTCGCCTCGCGACGACGTGAAGCCGCGAACGGTGCTCGGGCTGGAAGACGATCGGCAGGCCTTCACGCGATATAAGGAGATTCGCGGCAGAGAGCGGGAATACCTGTAATTCCTCGCGGTCAGACTTTCACGATGTTCCAACCGCAACGAGGCAACTTCGAGATAACTTCGGCGGAGAACATCTGCATGACGAGCTGCTATCGGCATGGCGGTTTGAAGCCGGTGAGGCGGGCGGCCTGAGCGAGCAATTTGGCTTCTTCATGACAGTCGCAATCGCATTCGCCGTCACATTCGTCCTTGCAGGAGGAGCATTCGTCCGCGTAGTCCCCGGCGTCAAAGCTTTGGACGCTGGGGCCAAACGAGGCGCCGTCCTTAGCGGGGAAGACTTCGCGGACGGTGTCGCGATCGCGATAGGAACGGGCGTGTTTTACGTTGCCAGCCGCTACCTGGAGGCCATAAAGGAGCAGACCGCCGCGGCGTGGGTCGAGTTGGCCATTGGCGATGGCCCCTAGCACCTCTGAAAGCGCGAGTTGAATGGTATCGGCGTCTTCGAGCGGGCCAATGTCCCAGCGTATGGCAGCGCCTTTTCGGGGTGTGCTCTTTCCCCTGGCGGCGCGGTCGTGGAAGTAGCAGAGCGGTTGGCCAGTGAGGGCGGGCGCCTTACATTTGCGACCACCGGCGAAGATATGACGGCATTCCAGATAGGGCATGGTGTCTCCAGAGGGGAGGGGTGTACCCCCGGTATGAATGCGCTAAATTCCTCCAAACAAAGGTACTTACCAGCGGCAGGTGCGCTAAATTCCTCTCCCTGCTGAACTTACAGGTATATTCTTCCATCCAAATGGGTTACGTCTTGTCCGCGCTGCCGGCAAACGCAAAAAACCCATCCTTGGCCAGGCTCAGGATGGGCGGTTTCATGCTGCGATGTGTGTAGGTTCAGGATAGCAAAACAGGGGGAAACGATCGGCAGGTATTTTCCGCGTACTTTATACGGCGTCTTCGGTCAATGGGGCCTCCTTCGAATCGCCCACTTTCTGTCCTGTCGAATAGAACTCGCAGCGGTTCTACCGTTCCCATCGATCCACACGCCATCGGCGTTGAAAGTAGAAGACCCTTCCTTGCCAAACAGTTGATGGACCTGGTCGCAAAAGGGACGGAGAATGCGGTCGATCTCGATGAGATCATCGATTTGCAGAAACGGGAATCGGTATTCCCCGGGCGCGACCGGTGGGGTATGCTCTCCCCACTGGCCGCCCATCCCCGGATACACTCCAATCAACTCCCTCTGCATCCGCAAAGTGACGCTCGCGATGTACGGCGGTCCGATTCCTGCTGCCTCGTACACGGAACGGGCCTGCACGAAGACTTGACGCAAGAGACGATCGATTGCCATTGGCCCAACCAGATCGGGTCCGTCTCGCGCAATCAGCGGAACTTGCTGACTCACGCGGAGCAGGCCGTTCCGCCGGAACTGGACGATATGGTCAAATCGGGCGTCTCGGCGCTCAATACCGTCGAAGCTGTAGGAGATATTGCCAAACTCGCCGCCAGTGGCGCGTCCGAATCTATGAACGGCGTGTTGGATAGTATCGTTCCGCAGGTCGACAAGAAAATCCTCAAAGAACACCGGAAGGAGTCCCGCGATTAGATACGGACGGCTCTCGGCCAAGGTGACTTGTGTAAAAGAGCCACTGAGAGTCTCCTTCGACTGTTCAAGATGACTAGCGGTCCTCATCGTGAGCTCTTTAATTTCCCGAACAGACAAAGCATAGCGCTGACGCTCGCGCCGGCCGGGAAAATAGATATGACCTTGGTAGGTTACGGCATGAGGTTTACGAACGCTGTCGGGCACGCGAATCGCAAGTACCTGGCATCCTTCACCGACTCCAATGGCGGCCATCTCCAATGGCAATCGCTCTTCAACAGCAGCCGTAACCCGGGCGTCATACGCACCGAGAACTGCTTCGGGGTTCGGCAACTCAATCCCTAGCTGTGCGGTGCGATCGGGTGACCCAGTGGGTTGCCCTCGCTCATCCCGCCGTTCCGATACCCCGATCAAGAGGATCCCGCCCGCTGTGTTGGCGAACATACAGACGTCCTGCAGGAACTCGCGATGGCCTCGGTCGGTGTCTTCATAAGGAGCACTCTTGTACTCAAGCTGAAGATGCTCACCGAGCTCGGTGTCCAAAAGTCTTTGAACGTCGGCCTCGCCGATCTCACGTAGAGCCCTTCCTTCCCATAACATGCCCTCATTCTGAATTGGCCATAGCCGAGTTGGCAAGCGCGTACCGGCCAGCAAACAATTCTTACTTCGGAAGCAGATGCTTGCATGCGAAACGATGAGAGGCAGCAGGTTCTCCGCCACAACAAATCGGTACTGATAAACGCCGTTGTGGGAAGGAATGGGAAAATCAGCACCATACCTTCTGTGAGGCTAGCTGACGTGCTTCCGCTATCTGGCAAACCGCAGATCTCTCCACTCCGGCCGCTATCCACCCCAGCGACAAAGACCTGTCGCTGGGGACCCCGGCGATGCGGCCTTCGGTCGAGATGACAGTTTTTTGGTGGGGGGGACGCGAACACCTGGAGCGCGCTTCGCGCGGACTTTATAGACCCACGTTGGTTCGCCTGTGGCTCACGAAACATGGGGCACCCGGCCGGACCATCCGTGACGCGAAGCTCGTCATCCAGGATGTATCACCCAGGGGTCAATATAGATGTCCAGAACGCGGAAGGGGGGATGATCCTGTGTACCTCTTCTTCGCTCAGCAGAAAGATCTCGAACTGGCCAGCATCTCTTCCGTTTCTGGGTTGCTTAACGGAGAGGGAGTTGGTTCGCTTAGTCGATGATGGTGGTGCCTGCAGTCCTGGCTCGATCGACGTTGTCCCTCATGCGCTTCAGCTGTTCGGGAGAGTGCCCCTGCCACTTCGTCACCTCTCCAACGACGCGCAGCGGATCGCGGGAGCGGTAGGAGAGGGTTGGATTTCCGGGGAATCGTTTGTCCGTCAAATTGGGATCGTCAACCACGAGGCCGGTCGGCTCAACGAGGTAAATACGCTCCGTCCCTTCGCCAGTGGCCAGTTCAGCGCCCCAGATTGCGGCATCGAGCGTGCCCGTGAAGTATACCCAGGACAGCGGCTTCCCTTCGCCATAGTTGGATGTGTACCCAGCGAGTATGAGATCTCCGTGTGCGAGATCGGCACGTGTTCCGTGGAAGAATTGCCTAACAAACATACTCCCGCTTGATGACATAAACTTGCTGCTCCATCTCAGAAATTGCAACGCAGCTCGCACGGTAATCAATGACACGGGCTTGCAGCAAGCCCGGGCTGCTCTGGTATTCTGAGGTCAGGAAACGTTATATCCTCATTCCACCATCGCGCTTCATGTTTGGCTGCTCTTCCTTCGATCAATCATTTCAATAAACCTCCTGACCTTTGGGCATTTGCAGATTCGTCAGACAGCTTCTCTATCTGTTGATTCGCTCTCAGATTCTACGAACACGGCAATGCACTCATTGAACGGCGCCTGGGTCCGTTTGGATCATTAGTCCTGCTAAACGCACTTAGCGTCAGCGATCAGCCGGTAAAGACATTGCGGCGAGTTTCACGTTTATGTAACCTCGCCTCAAACTGTTCTGACTTTTGGAGTGGAGGTTTGTTGCATGGCAAAACTCATCTATGGATTGAACCAGTCTCTGGACGGCTATGTCGATCACCAGAAATTCCTACCTCGCCCCGCGCTCTTTCGCCACTTCATAGAGGAAGTGCGTGGCCTGACGGGCATGGTGTACGGGCGCCGAATGTACGAGGTAATGCGTTATTGGGACGATGACCTTCCGGACTGGGACGCGGAGGAACGCGAGTACGCGGCGGCGTGGCGGAGCCAACCGAAATGGGTTGCGTCGCGCTCGTTGATGTCGGTCGGTCCCAACGCCACACTTGTTTCGAGTGATGTCGAGGCGGTGATACGTGGATTGAAGACTCAGCTGGCAGGGGAGATCGAAGTTGCCGGACCAGACCTGGCGGGAAGCCTAACCAACCTTGGTCTTATTGATGAATATCGACTCTACGTGCACCCCGTCGTGCTTGGTAGTGGCAGACCATTCTTCTCCGGCCCTCGGCCGCCGCTACGCTTTATTGCCAGCGATCTGATCACCGAAGACGTGATTAGGTTGACCTACGCTCCTGCTTAGTCGCACAACTCACCTAACGGAGTACAAATAAATGCGAGATGGTCCTGAGAAACGCGCTTGCGGGGAGGGATGGGGAAAATCGGCAGCTTTACCTTCTGTGAGGCTAGCTGACGTGCTTCCGCTATCTGGCAAACCGCAGGTCTCTCCACTCCGGCCGCGATGCGGCCTTCGGTCGAGATGACAGTTTTTTGGTGGGGGGACGCGAACACCTGGAGCGCGCTTCGCGCGGACTTTATAGGCCCACCTTGGTTCGCCTGTGGCTCACGAAACATGGGGCACCCGGCTCTCGGTTCGGGCGTCATACATTGCGGTGACTATGACCGGAACGAGGCAATAGAAAAAGGCGCAGAAGTCTTTGCGGCGGAATTCATCTATCCGGAAGCGGAGTTCGCAGATGATTTCAGTAGCATTGTCGCCGTAACCCCGCAGCCCCCCATATTGTGGAGTTCAAACGCTCCTGTAAAGCCAAAGTCAGCTATCGTTTCATCTGTAAACGTCTTGAACGGCTCGGGCTTATCAGTCCCGGATCGTTTGACGCCATCCACTTCCAGAAGCTGGAAGATCAGATCCACGGTGTGCCGTTCTATCGGCGTAGCCGTCGTTGAAGGCTATAGCTAACAATAAACGCCACTAGCTCAAATAGCGCCAAGAGAGTGCCGCAGGATGCGAAAAGGATTTACGAGAAGACCGAAATCTGTAGAGGCGCCCGCTGCGAATGACGGCACGAATTACATCACTCCAGGCGGCCTCGAGCGCCTGAGAGATGAGCGCCACTTTTTGCTCACCAAAGATCGCCCAGCCGTGGTGGAGGTGGTAGCGTGGGCTGCGGGCAATGGCGATCGCAGTGAAAACGCCGACTATCAGTACGGCAAACGACGACTGCGGCAGATCGATGGACGAATTCGCTTCCTGACGAAGCGAATCGAAGCTGCGGAAGTAGTCGATCCGGAAGCTCCGAGAACAGGGCAGCGGGCGACGAGGGCGTTCTTTGGAGCCACCGTGCGCTATGCGAATGCCTCGGGGGCAGAGCGAGTGGTGAGCATCGTCGGCACGGACGAAGTCAATCTCGATCGCAATCACATCAGTTGGGTCTCACCCCTGGGGCGCGCATTAATGAGAGCAGCAGAGGATGACGAAGTTGTTCTACATGCGCCGGGCGGCACTGAAACCTTGACCGTACTCGAAGTGCGGTACGAGCGCATTTCTGTAGAACCGTTCCGCGAACCAACTAGGTCCGAAGTCTCGATAAAGGGACTTGGTCGCTGACACGCAACTAGGGAAGCTATCGACTCCTTGGCGGCCGGAGAGAAGGTGAGTCTTGATAACGCCGTTGTCTGTAGCGATTCGGCCAGTGCAGAAGAGTAGAGTCATCTCCATGGGAAGAGCAGCGGTCTGGCTGGCAATTGCCGGGATGATGCTGGGCGGCGCGACTGCGAGCGCGCAGGCGAGCGGCATGGGTCCAGGAGCGGCAATGCCGATGATGGAGGGGATGCACGCGATTCCGCCGCCGGAGCAGCTACCCGCACCCATCCGGATGACAGGGATCGGCAATTCGCATATCACCATCAAGGCCAATGCCGAAGCGCAGGCCTGGTTCGATCAGGGACTAAGTCTGCTGCACGACTTCTGGGATTACGAATCGGCCAAGGCGTTCGAGCAGGCCATTCGGTCCGATCCCACATGCGCGATGTGCTACTGGGGGCTGGCCCAGGCGGAAGATATGCGTGGCGGTCCAAGAAATATCTATGGAGACCGAGCGCTCGACCGGGCGGTGCAGCTGGATGGCAAAGCGAGCAAAAGTGACCGGCTCTATATCGAGGCAGCCGATGCCGCGTCGGACGAGGAGGGAGGCTCGCACGCGAAATCGATTGCCCTCTATCGCAAGCTGGTGAAGAAGCAACCACGCGACATCGAGGCGCGTATCTATCTTGCGAATGCCGTAGGCGACGGCTTTGACAACCACGGCGACCCGAAACCAGGTCAGAAGGAGAAGATCGCGATCCTCGAGGGTGTGATGAAGGACGCTCCTAACGACTCTGCCGCGAACCACTACTGGATCCACGCCATGGAGCCCAGCAATCATCCCGAACGGGCGATCCGGAGCGCGGCGCTGCTGGCCAGCCTGGCGCCGACGAGCGGCCACATGGTCCACATGCCCGGGCACATCTATTACCGTATGGGCGATTACGCCGACGCCGGCCGCTGGTTCGCCGCTTCTACCGCGGCCGATGAGCGTTATATGCGTGAGCAGCATGTGAGCGTGGACGACGACTGGAACTACGTCCACAATTTTATGTACGCGATCGCCAATCTGATGGAGCAGGGCCGGCTGAAGGAAGCCGATGCGTTGTCGGACAGGCTGGCCGCAGCGCGCGGCAAGCTGTCGGCGACGCTGTACATATGGAGCGCACGCGACCAGATGTCGCGGGTAAGCCGGCGCCTTCCGGTGGCCTTGCGCGTCGGCGACTGGACCGGCGTCCAAGCCATGCTCGATGACGCCAACCTTCCCGATAACGAAAAGACGACGAATCTGCGCTTCCTCCGCGATGAACTGCGCAGCTTCGCCGTGGGGATGCAGGCGCTTGATCGCGGCGATCTTGCGGCCGCGCAGGCAGCCTCGGCGCAGATGGACGCCGGCCTTTGGCGGCAGGGTCAGGATGCGAAGGCCGCAGCCGCCGACAAGGCCAAATCGGATACCGGCAAGACCGGGGCAACTGCCTCCGCCAACAAGCCGGAAACTCCTATGGACCCCCTGAACCCCGACGCTGTTGCAGGACCTCTGGTGAGCACGTTGAGCATTGAGTCCCTTGAACTTCGCGCGGGCGTGCTGTTACTCCAGGGCAAACTCAATCCGGCGAAAAAACTGTACGGGCGGGCGGTGCTGGCGGAGAAAAAGCTCGGTTACCGCGAGCCACCGTATTACATCCGGCCAGTTGCCGAGGCCGAGGGTGAGGCGCTGCTGCGTGCGAAGGATTACACGGATGCAAAGAAGGCCTATCAGGCGGCACTGGTCGAGCGACCCGCTTCGGGATTTGAACTGTACGGCATCGCGCGCGCGGATGAGCTCGCCGGGAATACGGCACAAGCGCAGACGGAGTATCGGGCTTTCCTGAAGGCGTGGCGCTCGGCGGACCCTGGGCTGCCGGAGACGCTGCACGCCCGCAAAGCATTGGGCGAAACAGCGCTGGTCGCAGCGAAGTAAAAGCGAAATCTGATGCTGGACCGTCCTGGTCCGTTTGCACTTGAGAAATTTACTCCTATAAGACGGACACAACCGAAAATCCGGAACCATCCTAATAAATGCGAATGCGATGCGGCGCAATTCCGTTTCTGGATGTAAGCTACGGGAACCTGCAATGTTGAAATAAATACTAATTTGGTACCAATTGGCGCTGGAATGCGTCTATTATGTTACATTTGGCCGCGAGCCTGATAGTATGCCGCAATTGCACCTGATCAAAGGTGCGGGAAGCTGTGATGATCGATTCTGCACAAAATGTAAATCTGCAGTACCTTCGGTCGCGCCTTGGCCGGGTTTGCGTCGCCATCACCGGGACCACCCCCCAGGAAATGCTGGAGCGGGCCGGGGAAGCGGTGCGTGAAAACACGTTTATCGAGTTTCGCCTGGATTACCTGCCGAAGCCGCTGGCGGCCATGTCCAAGTTGAGGGATTTTCTGGACTTTCATCGCGAGGCGACTGCCATTGCGACCTGCCGGCGGAAAGTGAACGGCGGGAAATTCGTTGGTTCCGCGGCCAGTGAGCTGGAGGTGCTGGCCAAGGCTGCCGCCGTCGGTTTTCACCTGGTGGACATCGAATTGCAAACCGCCGAAGCCATGAAACCGGCGGACTGGAAACGGATGCGCGCACCGGGTGCGGCCATCCTGATCTCCCACCACGACTTCAAGACGACCAAGGACCTCGAAAAGATCTACGCGCGCATCCGGCCGCTGCATCCGGACTTCATCAAGATCGTTACGACGGCGCGCTCGCTGGCCGATAACGTCACCATGATGAGGTTTCTGGAGTCGAAGGGCGAAGAGGGCAACGTGGTCGGCGTCTGCATGGGCGACTACGGAATCATCAGCCGGGTGCTGGGTTTGCGCGCCGGCAGCCGGTTTACGTTCGCCGCCGCCAGCGTGGGGGAGGAAACGGCGCCCGGACAAATTGCGGCGCGTACCCTGACCGAGACCTATCGCGCCGACCAGGTGGATGCCGGAACCCGCGTTTATGGCGTGGCCGGCAATCCCGTGCGGCACTCCCTATCACCGATCATGATGAATACGGCCTTTCACCGGGAAACGGTCAATGCCGTATATCTGGCGCTGCAGACGGAGAAGATCGCCGACCTGCTGCTGTTGATTCGCGAGGTTCCCGTCCACGGAGTTAGCGTGACAATGCCGCTGAAGCAGGAGATACTGAAACACCTCGACCGCACAGATGCTTTGTCTCAGAAGATTGGCGCATGCAATACCCTCGTGCGCTCACAGGACGGCAAGCTGATCGGCTATAACACCGACGTTGCCGGGGTGGTGCGGCCGCTGGAACAGCGGCTGGATTTACGCAAGGCCAGGATTTTAGTGCTGGGCGCGGGCGGCGCGGCGCGGGCGGCTGTCTTTGGATTGAAACAACGCGGCGCGGAGGTCTTCATCCTGAACCGGACGCCGCAGACGGCGCAGAAACTGGCGCGGTCGGCGGAGGCAAAGACGATTCGGCGGGACCAGGTGGCAAAGACCAGCTTTGACGCCATCGTGAATGCCACTTCGGTGGGAATGGCGGGGAACAAGCAGCAGACGATATTGGAAGAAAAAGAACTGAACACCAAGCTGGTGTTCGATATGGTGTACAACCCGCTGGAAACGCCGCTGTTGCAGATGGCGCGCAAGAAAGGGTTGGGTGTCATTACCGGAGCGGAAATGTTCGTCCAGCAGGGAGCGGAACAGTTTCAGCTATGGACGGGCAAGCCCGCACCCCGGGAAGATATGTGGCGCGTCGTGACCCATGCTTTACGCTCGCGCGCGGAAGGTTGAAGGACAACGATGAAAAACATGCTGGCAATTCAGCCCGAAACAGAAGGAATTGAACGGCGGAAACACGCCCCAACGACCGGACGCCTCACGCTCGATAACCCCATGCTGCTCCGGGTGCTGAAGATTGGCGGAGGAATCCTGCCGTATCTCGCGTGGCTGATTCCGTTGATGAATCGCAAGTCTCAGAAGAGCACCGCACTGGTTCCGCTGCAGAACTTCAGCATCGAGCTGCGGAGGGATCTGCGAGACGACCTGCGGGCCCATTTGATGGCGGTGCGGGAAGCCCAGATCGACGTCAGTCCGGCGATCGAAGGCCAGCAGCATCGCCTGCAAAAGCTGGAAGAACATGCGGCGGAGCTGAACCACGTATTGACCAACCTCTCCGAGGACCAGCTTGACCTGGCCGACCAGGTGCGCACGATGGCTGGCTGGGTGCGGAATTCCGCCATTGCCGGGCTATTTCTGCTGGCGCTTATGTTTATTTTGAAGCTGGCGCAGGCCATTCATGGCATGGGGCACTGACAGGCCGCGGGGAAAGTCAGCGAGTTGATTGCGCGAAAATCCGGGGCTGAAGCCCCTTGAATATGGTCCTGTATCGCAGGGCTGAAGCCCCGTGCCTCCACCCAAGAACAAGGGCAACGAGAATTTTTCGCGGGGCTGAAGCCCTGCCCTTCCACCCCAACGACCAAAGTCCAAACCAACGAGTTTTCCGCAGCCTGTGAAGCCGCGCCCGTTCAGGGCGATTTCAAACCGGCCCATCACCTCCTCGACCGGCACATTTGCCTGTTTTCCACACCTGGGACTACGATGGGCACAAGTTCGGTGCAGCCTGCTTCCGGGCGCGCCAGATGTTCCCCTTTTGTTGAGACCGGTGTTTATGGTAGTTCAAAAATAAACTTTCAGCCTGGCCGTACTCATGATCGAGCGACCAGCGTGATGGGGTGAATCTGTATGGCGTGGTATGCATATTGCATTGCAGAAAAAGAGGCGTTTCCAGAACTAGCTCATCATCGCAAACCGATTCCGTTCGACGCGCAGGTGGGAGTTCTTGGAAATCAGATTTTCCTTTATCCAGCCAGTGATTTCGCAGTCGTAGTCAGCGAACATAACCCAGAAGACAATTTAGATCAGAAATCGGCCGTCGACCACGCGCGCGTGATTGCCGACTGCTTTCAGCATTCGACCGTACTGCCGTTTCGTTTCGGAACGGTATTTTCCGACGATGATGCTTTGCGCCGATCGGTTCGCGGGAACCAGCGCCAGTTCACCGCCAATGTTGAACGATTGCGTGGCAAAGCGGAAATGCACCTGAAAGTGGTGATGGAGGATGGCGGCCCGAACGCGCCGAAGTACGCCTCCTCCCCGTGCGCGGGCAAGGAATATCTTTCGCGGCTGCGGGAAACCGCAGTGTTGCAACGCGAGAGGCAGACCAAGGCGAAGGCCGTTTTCGTGCAGGTGCATCGTATGTTCTCACCGCTGGAGGAGGAGATTTCCTGCCGGCATACGGACAAGGGCAAAATTCTGCTGGATATCGCCCACCTGATCGAGCATGGAAGCATTACACGCTATCAGAACAAGTATTCATCCGCCGGCCAGACGTTGCGTGATTGCCAGATGATGCTGTCTGGACCATGGCCGCCGTATCATTTTGTCCACCAGAACCAACGGGTGCAGACGCAGGCCTGACTTCGCTGCTGATTTGCGGATGAAAAACAAGAACCCTCGGTGTGCGCGCCGGGGGTTCTTGCATGGGCCGTAAGGAGTGAGGAGAGGAACTACGCAGCGGCCCATATTGTTTTGGACGCGGGTGGGAGAAAAAAGATATCCGGTAATTTTTCGAGGTATTTGCTTGGCGCGTTCACTCGGGGCAGGCTCTCGAGTCCATCATTGCTTTGCAATGACTTCCCACCCCGGTCTCGGTGGGGGATGGACATTTGCTTGATTTACACCCCGCTATAGTTCTTGAGCTCGGCGCCGTCTTCAGCCAGAAATTTATCAGTTACGGGCCAGAAGATGGAAAAAACCGTCCCGCTTCCCGAGCCACATGCGCGGCTCTTCACTGCAATCCGGCCTTCGAGTTTGTGCACAATCTCGGAAGTTACCCATAGGCCGAGCCCTGTGCCCATATCGCCTTTGGTACTGACAAACGGCTCGAAAATCTTTTTCCGTATTACTTCCGGAATCCCGCTGCCCGTGTCCGCCACGGAAATCCGAACGCCGCGCCTCCCGCCTACCGGGTCGATTGCATCGCGGGCCCGCAGGATCATCAAGCCACCGTGTCGCATTGCATCGAGCGCATTCACGACAATATTGGAGAATACCTGTCGTATTTCGCCCTCCGCGGCCAATACCGGCAAAGTCGCCGATAAATCCTTCTTTACAGTTATTCCGCAATCGATGATGCGCGACTTGTAAAAGAGCAGGACGGATTCCAACACGTCGACTACGTTTACCGGAAAGGGACGAGAGGGTTCACGGTAGAAGCGCAGGGTCTGTTTGGTAATTTCAGTGACGCGCGCCAACTCGTGCTCCGCCTTTTGCAGAAAGGCGTCATGCTCGCCTTGATCCGCATCTCGCAGCAGGTATAGCAGATTGGTCACCGATTCCAGAGGGTTATTGATCTCGTGAGCGATGCTAGCGGCAAGGCGGCCCGTTACGGCCAGCTTCTCCGATTTCCTCAGTGCCTCCTGCGCCTGCTCGAATTGATGGAGGCGCTCCCGTAATTCGTACTGGCGTTTGCGGGAGCGCAGCGCGTTTTGCACTGTACCGATCAGGGTTTCCGGCCGCACTGGTCTTTCCAGCAGCAGCACATTGCCGAGCGGCTCGCGCAAAGAGCGTTTCTTCTGGCTGAAGCGCGTGACCTCACCTGCTGTGGTCAGCAGAATTACTGGAAAGTCCGACCATGGCGGCTGCCGTTTCAGGGTAACCGCGAGTTCCTCGATGATGCTAGTGGTAAGCGCTTCTTCTGCGATAATGGCCGCACCTGCGCCGTCTGCCAACGCGGCACAGACCTCGCGAATTTCAGGACACGCCTGAGATACGATACTCGATTTCTGCAGAAGATCGACGATCAGCTTCGCGTCGCGTCCTCTTGGGGCTGAAACGATGACGCGAAATTCATCGGTTTCATATGGCGGGTCTGCCATTGGTCCTCGCATCCGATTCCGGGTTCAGGAGCCGCGGCGTGCCGGTCAGCACCCCTTCAAATTCGCGTAGAGGCTCTCCAACCTCGATACATCCATCACCGAATCGCAGTTCCCGAATCGCCCGTTCGTGACGGCCGCTCCTCTTCTTCAAAACGGAGATGGCCTGCTTCACTTCGCCGCGTGCTTCATAATATCGGAACATGACCACGGAGTCGGCCAGATAGCTAATATCAACAGGAGAATTCATATTGCTGCCGAGCATCCCGTGCTGCGCCAGGGTGAGGATTGTGGCTACACCCTGCTGCCCGAGGTATGCCAGCATCTCATGCAACTGCATGGAGAGGAACTGCTCGTTGGGCATGGCATTCAGAAAGCCATTGATGCTGTCGATCACGACGACACGGGCCTTCCTCTCAGCGACATACTTCCTGACTTGATCGATGAACTCTCCCGGAGACAGTTCCGCCGGATTGACCTGGCGCAGTTCCATCGTTCCGGCAGCGACATAAGATTCCAGGTCCATATTCAGGTTACGGGAGCGCTCGATCAGCGTAGGGATGGATTCATCGAAAGCGAAGATGACGCTCATCTCTCCGCGGCGGGAAGCCGCTACGGCATACTGTGCCGCGATGGTCGATTTACCGGATCCAGCCGGACCAATGAGAAGAGTGCTGGTGCCGGTGTGAATGCCGCCGCCAAGCAGATTATCCAGACCGGCCAGACCGCTGGACACGTGTTGGCGGTTAAAGCCGGGCTGGTGTTCAGAGGCGATCAATCGGGGAAACACCACAACACCACCTGTCTCGATGGAATAATCGTGAAAGCCTCCGCGGAAACGCGATCCGCGCAACTTGCGTACCTCGAGACGCCGCCGGTTTATACCGAATTCCCTTTCGAGATTCTGCATCATGATGACACCGTGCGCGATGCTCTGAAGTTGGAGGTCATTTTGATCAGCGGTATGGTCGTCCAGCAGCAGCACGGTGCAATTGCGTCCGGCAAAGTATCGCTTCAAACCCAGAATCTGCCGCCGATAGCGTAATGGGTCGCGCGCCAGCATTCGCAATTCCGAGAGTGAATCGAACACTACCCGGCGCGGAGCCAATTCGTCCACCTGTTTCAGCACAGAAGTGATCGTATCTGCCATCTCCACATCCGAGGGATGAAAAACGGTGTACTGGGCCTCTGAATCCAATCCATCATCGATCGGCGTCATTTCAAAGATGTGCAGTTTTTCGATTTGCCAGGAGTGCGACTCGGCGACACCCAGCAGTTCCTGCTTCGACTCCGAAAGCGTGACGTAAAGCCCCTGTTCGCCTTTTTTCTGCCCGGCGAGAAGGAACTGGAGCGCTATGGTTGTTTTACCCGTTCCCGGATCCCCCTCAATTAAGTAAAGGTGATTTTCGGGCAGCCCTCCATTAAGGATGTCGTCGAGACCGGACACACCTGTTGAGATACGAGTCATGTTATTCCTCCGAATTCAGGAAAATTCTGTGAGCTGTCTTACTGAAGAACAGTTAAAGGAACCCGTAATACGCGCAATGGGCACCCATGTCTTCACGCCCCAGCGTCGCGACACAAACCAATCGTTTCGACCGCGAAGGCTCGTCAGGTCAGCCGTAACCTGTCAAATTATCAGATGCGGAACTGGTGTTTTGATTGGCTAACTGGTTCAGTTTATCGCTCGATCCAATCAACTCGTGGAATTCTCTACGAAATGCGATCGACGGTGGAGACGTCTTTTTTCCTGCTGAGGACGAATCGGCCCTGGCGGCGGGATGCGGAGGCGTGCTCGATCTTTTGCCAGAAGGCGGAGAAATAGTCGGTGGCGGAGATGATGGAAACGAGCACCATAAAGTAAACGGCTGTAATGGCGATGATGTGGACGGGCATGATGAACCAGCCGAAGCGCCACACGTTCCAGCGATGGTCAAGGATGGCAGCCACCACGGCGACGATCTGGGTCACCATTTTCAGCTTGCCGAGATCACTGGCCTGAATGGTGAAACCTTCCGAGGCGGCGATTGAGCGAAGCCCGCTGACCAGAAATTCCCGTCCGATGACAAGCACCGCGATCCAGGCGGGGACGATGCGCGGATTGAGTTCCACCAGGGCAATGAAGGCCGCCGTTACCATCAGCTTGTCGGCCAGTGGATCGAGCAGCATGCCCATGGTGGTGATCTGGCCGCGCTTGCGCGCGAGGTAGCCGTCCACGCCATCGGTGATGGAGGCCAGGATGAAGAGCGCGGAGGCGAGAATCTCCTGTTCCCCATAAAAGGCGTGCAGCGGACAGCTCCGCGACAGCAGCCAGATGAGAAGCGGCACGCAGCAGATGCGGCTCATCGTGATGGAATTGGGGAGATTCAAAAGACGTCCTGTTCAGACCCTTCCATAGATGCGGCGCTCCATTACAAGGGGTCTTGCAAGCATTATGCACCACATTTTCATGATAGTGCTTGCCCGGTGGGCGCCGCCGTAGCCGCAGCAAAGAACCCAGGTTAGCTTCGCGAGCGTGGGGCACCCGTCTCAACCAGGTGGGATGACAAACCTATTCCTGCCTGTCAATTAGGCGTGATTCTGCGTTTGCAGATTGCGGTTGCCGTGTTCCGCCCACACATGGCCGGCATTGCCTTCGAAGGGAAAGAACAGCATGAAGACGGTGCCGGAAGCGGATTTCGCTCCGCCGCCATTGAGCGACAGCGGGTTCGCTGAAGGGTCCGCGGGGCGGCTGCGGACGCGAACCGTTCCCTGGTGTTTGGCGACGATCTCCGAGCTGATCCACAATCCCAGCCCGGTGCCGGTGGTTTCCTTGGTGGTGAAGAAGGCATCGAAGATGCGCTTTCGCACGGCCTGGTTCATGCCGGTACCGGTATCCGCGACCACGATGCGCACGCCAGGAATCTCGCGGCTGATCCTCGGTCTGATTCCATGCGCAGCGATGGACGAACGGAAAGGATCAAGCGGCCGCCTTTGGGCATGGCGTCCAGAGCGTTTCCGACCAGATTGGCAAACAGCTGGCGCATCTCTCCGCCAAAGGCCAGCAGTGCGGGATTGTCGCGGTAACGGCGGACGACTTCCACCTTGGCTGCATGCAAACGCCCCTGATGAAGGCTGAGAACGGACTCCAGCAGCTCGCCCGGATTGGTCAGAACAGGCTTCGAGGATTCTCGATAAAAACGCAATGTCTGCTGGGTGATCTGGGAGACGCGGGCAAGCTCCTGCTGGGCCATATCGGCATACTGCAAGGCTTCGGGATCGAGCGGCTGCTGATGCAGCAGATAGAGCAGGTTGGTGACTGCTTCCAGAGGATTGTTGATCTCGTGCGCGATGGAGGCGGCCAGACGGCCGGTGGCTGCGAGTTTTTCCGTTCGCCGCAGCATTTCCTCCGACACTTTGCGGTCTGTCGTATCGACGACGACCGCGCCGACCCAGCGAACCTGGCCCGCCTCTGCCGCGTCTGGAGGCGGACCTGCGCCAGCTTCATTCTCCGGTGGCCGGATCGCTTGTGATTCGCTGGCCACCGATGCGGACCGGATACAGGCTGACCAGCCAGGTACGCGGATTTCCCGGCATGCTGGCCAGCTCAAAATGCAGTTCCAGATCGCGCACCGGGCTGCCGGTGGAAAATACGTGCTCCATGGCGCCGGCAAGATCGACGGCCATTGCGTTCGGGAAAATCTCGTGGACAGCGCGGCCCAGATGCCGGCTGATGGAGAGATTGTCCATTTCCGCCCAGAACTGGTTCACGCGCACGTAACGCGCTTTGCGGTCGAAAAATGCGAAACCGATAGGAGCGTTGGCCAGCATCGAGTCCAGCAGGGCCAGGGTGTCATTCAGCCCGGCGCGCTGTTCGTTCAAAGCCGCGACCATGGTGTTGAAGGCGCGAGTCAGCTCGCCGGCCTCATTCACCGATCGGATTTTCAGAGGGAACACGCCGCTGCGTTCCGGGTCGCGAATCAGCAGCTTGGTGCCGCGTAGCAGGCCGCGCAGAGGGCGAGTGACGGAGCGGGCCAGAACCATGGAAAACAGGGCGTTCGCGGCGATTGCCAGCAGAGCGAAGATGAACGCGGAGCGCAGCAGACTCGACAGATCGACCTGATCTTGCGAAGTGTCCGGGTATACCCAGGCCAGAGCGACCGGAACGCTATCGACCTTGACGATGGCAACGGCCACCATGCCGCTGGTCCCGTTGTCGAATATCCTGGTGCTATCAAACGCGTATAGCTGCTGACGCTCGATGCTCGAGAGAGGAGGATAGGTGGCATTGCCGGCTTTGCTGCCGTACGCGAGAGTACGGCCGGAGAGATCGGTGACGCGAGCGGCGCTGATGGTTGGCGTATCCAGCATGCCGTCAAGCATGGATTGCAGACCGCTGAGATGCTGAGTTCTCAAAGCCAGAGCCGCGGTGCTGCCCAGCAGATTCGCCTGGTACGTCAGGCGCTCCGCTGTTCGATTGCGCAATGTGGTGCTTTGCTGGCGATATACATACCAGAAAACCGCGGAGACCAGCAGGCACTGCAGCACAGCCGTGCCCAGGATTAGTTGCCCTCGAATGGTTCGTGGGATAAGTCGAGGCATGGGGAATATGAATCGATTGTATGGGACAGTAGAACTGCTTTCACTATCGCATAACCGATGTTTCCTGCAGAAAAATTTGTGCCGAGCGCCGGAAGGTCTACCCGCCGCGATTTAGAACGATGGAATTTCGCGCAGAGATCGATCGATCGGGGAGAGCGCCTGACGCAGTCCGGCAGCGATTTGCGCGCCGTGGAAGCGTCCATTCTCGATGAAGATTTCATTGGTGCGCGCGCCGGCGACGACGACGCCGGCCAGGTAAATGCCGGGAACATTGCTTTCGAGAGTTTCCGGATTGTAGGCCGGGGTGCGGTCGGCGCCTTCGAGACGAACACCCAATGCCTCGAGAAAAGCAAAATCCGGATGATAGCCGGTCATCGCGAACACAAAATCGTTCTTCAGCGTGCGCTCGCCTTCCGGAGTCCGCAGGCGCACGGTATCGAGGGTGATCTCCTCAACAGACGTTCGGAAGAAGCCCGTGAATTTCATCGTGGCGGATGCGATTTTCGATGTCGGGAAGAATCCAATACTTCACATGGCGATGCATTTTTTCGCCGCGATGGACCAGGGTGACGCGGGCGCCGTGCCGCCATAGATCGAGGGCGGCGATGGCTGCCGAATTTTTTCCGCCGATCACCAGCACGTCATGGTCGAAGTAGGGATGCGGGTCCTTGTAATAGTGAAAGACCTTGGGCAGATCCTCGCCGGGAATGCCCAGATAATTCGGACGATCGTAATAGCCGGTGGCGACGATCAGCGCCCGCGCCTGATATGTGTGCTTTCGGCCGGCGGCATCCGCGCAATAGACGGTGAATGCTCCGGCGTGGCCCTCCACGCGCTCGACAGATTCATATTGATGGATGTTCAAGCGGAAATGCTGCGCTACCTTGCGGTAATATTCGAGCGCTTCCTGGCGGTTGGGCTTCTGGTTGGGGCTGCTGAAAGGGATGTTGCCGATTTCGAGCAGTTCCGGGGTGGTGAAGAACGTCATGTTCGACGGGTAATGGAACAGCGAGTTGCACAGGCAGCCTTTATCGACCAGTGCGACACGGAAGCCGGCATTCTGCGCGTCGATGGCGCAGGCCAGACCGGTGGGACCGGCGCCGATGACGAGGACATCGAAGTGCTCCGACGATTCGGCACGCGATGGCGATGGAAGTTCAAGTTGATCGGGCGCTTCCGGCGGGGCGGTTTCGTTGCGGCGCTCGTCCTGTTTCGTTCTGCCGTCGTATCGGCTCATAATTTTAGTTTACGGGAGAGGTAATCGCATCCGGCGAAAAGGTCCGGGTGAGCTTCCCACCCCAGCATGCGAAAACCGCACGTGCTGGGGACCCCGGTTTCGCGAACCCTTCGACACGTTCAGGGCAGGCTCTGGGCACCCGGAATTCCTGCGTCGATATACTTATATGTTTGCTCTCCCGCGGTGAAACGCAGGTCCCTCCACTCCGCTGCGCTCCTGTCAGGATGGCAAATTTTTTGGAGGCGCGCTGCAAATGGCCGCTCTATATCCATCGGCGCACGTGGCTCTTGTAGCGTATCCAGTCCGTGCCGAAGACTCGGTTCAACTGCTTTTCTTCCCGCCGGATCATGACATCCACTGCGGCAATATTGATCGCTGTAAGGATCAGTCCGATGGGCGTTCCCAATATCAGCGTGGCCCCGAGAAAGATGAACACGTTTCCGCCGAGATAAAGTGGGTTTCTAGAAAAGCGATACGGGCCGGAGGTCACCAGTCTCCCTTGCGGCGCGACGGAGATGACTTTCATCCGGTGCCGATAGAAGATGTATGTGGCCCAGACGCGAAGGAAAAAACCGGCGGCCAGCAACAGCCATCCCAAGGCACTGATCCAGACGGCGTGAAAGCCGGCGATACCAAAAAGCAAATCCAGCCGCGATCCGATGAAGGCGAAAAGAAATCCCACGCACGTTACGCCAATATTGTGGAGGATGCTTTTGAAAAAGTTTATCGCCATTCGGATGCAAGTATGTCATGTAAATAGTCCTCCTGCATCTCAGAAGCGAGACATGGGGCACCCAGGTATTCATTGCACTAGAATTGCTTTTGAGGAGCAATTGGAATGGCGGAAACACGCAAGGAAAAAGATTCGCTGGGGCATGTTGAGGTTCCAGCAAGAGCGTATTACGGCGCGCAGACGGCGCGGGCGGTCGACAACTATCCCATCTCCGGGATGCGCGCGCATCCATTGCTGATTCGTGCCCTGGGGATGGTGAAAGCGGCGGCGGCCGAGGCCAACAAGGAACTGGGCCTGGTGGAACCGGACCGTGCCGAAGCCATTTCGCAGGCCGCGCAGGAAGTCGTCGACGGCAAGTGGAATGACGAATTCGTCGTGGATGTTTTTCAGGCCGGCGCGGGCGTCAGCCTGCACATGAACGCGAATGAGATGATCGCCAACCGCGCGGATGAAATCCTGGGAGAGAAATTGGGGGGCGGCAGGCTGGGAGAGTACAAGCACGTTCATCCCAATGACCACGTAAATTACGGCCAGTCCACAAACGACGTATTTCCTACCGCGATGCGTCTGGGGACCCTGCTGGCGCTGGAGACTTTATATCCGGTGCTGGGATCTCTAGCGGGCACCTTCGAGAGAAAGGCGAAGGAGTTCGACGGCGTGATGAAGTCCGGGCGCACGCACATGCAGGATGCGGTGCCGATCCGGCTGGGACAGGAGTTTGCCGCGTATGCGGTGGCCATTCGCAAGGCGGAAAAGAATATTCGCCACGCCAGCGACTCGCTGCGCGAGCTTGGGCTGGGCGGCTCCGCTGTCGGCACCGGGATCAACACGCATCCGGATTACCGCGAGAAGGCGATTGCGAACCTGGCGAAGATTTCCGGGCAGAAACTGGTTCCCGCCGAGGACATGCGCTGGGCCATGCAGTCGAATGCCGGCATGGCGGACGTGAGCGCCGCGCTGCGCGGGCTGGCGCTGGAAGTAATCCGGATTTCGAACGACCTGCGGCTGCTGGCGTCGGGGCCGAACACGGGGTTTGCAGAGATTTTTCTTCCCAGCCTGCAGCCCGGCTCGTCGATCATGCCGGGCAAGATCAATCCGGTGATGCCGGAACTGGCGGCGATGGTGAGCTTCCAGGTGATCGGCAACGATACCGCGGTTGCGCTGGCAGTGCAGGCGGGGCAGCTGGAACTGAACGTGATGATGCCGACGATGGCGTACAACGTGATGCAGTCGATCACGATTCTGGCGAACATGTTGCGGCAGTTCGACAAGTACTGCGTGGCCGGGATCACGGCGAACGAAGCGCGCTGCCGGCAATATGCGGAGAGCACCGTCTCGCTGGCGACGGCGCTGAACCCCTATATTGGTTACGCCAAAGCTGCGGAGATTGTGAAGGAATCGGTGGCGACCGGGCGCTCGATTATTGAGCTGGCGCGCGAGAAGAAATTATTGAGTGAGCAGGAGATTTCCGAGATTCTCGATCCGGTTCGGATGACCGAACCGCAATATCCGCTGGATGCCGCCAAACATCGCGATGAAGTGAAGGCGAAGGCGTAGGACTTTTGTGGCTCATCCGTTTCCCCATGTCTCAGAAGCGAGACATGGGGCACCCATATTGCAGACACCACGAAGATTCTTCCGCATCCGAAATTCTCTGGATTCCTCGCTGCGCTCGGAATGACAGCTCAGGCTTAGCGAGATTGCTATTGGCGGCCGAAGCGATAGACCACTCCGACGAGGAATCCCTGGTTGTGGTCGAGATTTCCGTCGAAGCGATCGAAGAGAACATTGGGCGCAATCCTGACCGCCAGACCTGTACTTACGTTGTAGTCCACATTCAGGCTGGCGATGCCGCCGGGAACGATGCCCGCGGGATAGAAACCCACCAGTTGGGGTGGAATGCCGTTGGTGTGGGCATCGAAATATCCGTAGACGGCCCCACCCTGCACAGCTCCGCTGATCGAAAATTTCTGGCCGCCGTAGAAGCGATATTGGGGGCCGATAGTAAAGGGGAAAACGCTGAATTTTGCGTTATAGACGTTGAAGCCGCCTCCATTGACAGGGCCAAGGGAGTTCGACCCGTAGAAGCCGCGCGCGTCCGCGGTAATGCCGAAACGCGGCGTGAAGTAGCGGGTCAAGCCCAGCGTCCATGCGCCCATGCCGGAGTTATGGATATGCGGGCCGGGACGGAAGCGCATGTAGTCGCCACCGCCGTAAAGCTCCCAGCGATGAGTATAGGTGTCGGTAATGAGCTGGGCCTCGCGCCGCAGCTTGGTCTGCTGGCGGCGGTTTTCCAGGCTACCGCGGCTCTCCAGGGTTTGCTGCCTGTCCGCTGACGAAGACGAGGATGATTGCGGCTGAGCGGGCTGGGCCTGGTCCTGCGCATGGGCGCGCGGCAGCATGCAAACGCAAACAACCAGAAGAGCGAAAGAGGCGGCGCGGAAGGGACCGAAGCAGAGGCGGGACAACAGGGGCATTGGGAAGCGAGAGGCTCCCCGGGTGAACTGAGACAGCACAGTTTTCTCCTAAAGTTCCATTAAATCATTACCGGGGACTCTGTGGGCTGCGGTAGTCTATCTATGCCTTTGCCAACATTAAGTTGTGACGCGGGCGGCCGGGTGTATTCCACGACTGAGGAGAGGATTGCATGAGGCATTTTGTCATCGGACTTCTAATTGGCCTGGTGATCTGGCCGGTAGCTTTCTACTGCTATTTCCGTTTCGGGCACGTATCGGTGGCGGTGGCGGACGGACCGCTTCCCTTCGAGGGGCAGATTGTGCAGGTGCCGCTGGGCGCCCGCATCAAGAGGGATATGCCGAAAACGGTGCCGATGCAACCCACTCCGGACAATCTTCTGGCAGGCGCCCAGACGTACTCCAAGAACTGCGCCGGCTGTCACGGAACATACAGCCAACCGGCGAGCTTCGGGCAGCAAATTTATCCGCACGCTCCGCAGCTATGGCAGGCGCATGGCGCGCACCATGTAGTTGGTGTCAGCGACGACCCGCCTGGGGAGACATATTGGAAGGTTACGAACGGCATCCGGTTGAGCGGCATGCCGCAGTTCCAACAGGCGCTGACGACGGAGCAGAGATGGCAGGTCGCCCTGCTGCTCGCCAACGCCGATAAGCCCCTGCCTCAGCCGGTAAAGGACGTTTTGAGCAAACCCGCAGACTGATTTCCAAGCCACCGCGGGCGATTTGCCTTGGTCCGGGCGGATGGCAGCCGCGCCGCTCTGTTGAATACAAAATCCGCAGATGCGATAATCCAGTTCACAGTGGGTGCCGTAGAGGGACGGTATCGCTGGATTCCCCCTCCGTGCCGTTGACTACAAGAACCGGGGCGCCGCAACGGCGTATCGGGGATTATCCCCGATATTTTTTCATGTCCCGGTAATACCCTTCTGAACGCCCATCTCCTGCCATCCGTTCCGGCAGGTTGGGATTGCAATTGGCCTTGGATGTTCTGATGGAAATTGCAAAGACTGCGGCTTAGCTCAGTCGAAATCAAGGAGGGTATGTGAAACATATAAAGAAATTTTTAATCTGCAGCGCGGCGATGGCACTGTTGCTGGCTGTTATGCCGGCGGCCGCACGCGCACAAAGCGGAACTGCGCCGCAACAATGGAATCCGCCATCGAAGATCACGCACGTGTGGCTCATCATGATGGAAAACCACAACTGGACGGGGAACAATACCGGAGCGGAAGATAGTGACCCTGACCTGAAAGGTAACCCGCTCGCCCCTTACATCAATGGAGAACTGCTGAACTCCGCGGCACACGCAGAGCAGTACTACAATCCGCCCGGAAACCATCCCAGCGCCACGGATTACATATGGCTGGAGGCAGGTACGAATTTCGGACTTCTTGAGAACGACCTTCCCGCCCGGGAGAACATTACCTCGCACAGGCACCTGGTCCACCTTCTAGACCAGGCCGGAATTACCTGGAAAGAATACGCGGAGCCGAACGCCCGTAAGCCAGCATTCACAAATTGCCCGCTCAATTTCCGCGATGTCGACATCAACCATGTCGGTGTGGATTATTTTGCGGATGACACCGACAACTTCGACCCTCAGTCCGCGTATTGTATTGCGCATGTTCGGCCGTACGCCGAAATGGCAACCGACCTTGCGAACCATAACGTTGCCAATTACAACATCATCACTCCCAATGAGTGCCATAACGGTCACGAGAATGTCCCCTATTGCAGCGATCAGGAACCGGCGGACAATACGCTGCGCGGCGACCAATGGCTGCAGCAGAATGTGCCCCTGATTACCAACTCACCCGAGTTCCAAAACGGCGGCATTCTGTTCATTACCTGGGATGAGGCGGAAGATAGCGGGCCTTACAGCGATGGTCCCATTCCCCTGTTCGTGCTTTCGCCATTCATCAAAGGAGGCGGGTACACCAATTCCATTCACTATGACCACAGTTCGTTGCTGAAGACGCTGGAGGAACTCTTCGGAGTTCAGCCCCTGTTGGGAGCCGCCGCGGACCCGGCAACAAATGACCTGAGCGACTTTGCCAACCTGCCTGCGTTACAAAAATAGCAGGCAGCTGATTGTTTTCACTCAGCACGGCGGCGCTGCACCGCCGTGCTTTGCCGCCGATGAGCCGGTATTGCAGGCGGTGAACAATATCCTGAGCAAAGCTGTGCACTTAATTCTCCGTCCGCATTCGCGGACCCTGCCGGAAATATTCCGGGCGTGATGATCGCTCTCCACCCGAGAATTCACCCATCCATCACCCGGCATTCACTTTGTTTGCCTACTCTGGTCTGAACGGATGCGCGCACGTTCAATCGGTTGAACAAAACTTCTGCAAACGCGACAAATCCGTTGACAGTGAATCTTGAGCAGGGACAGTATCTCCTTGTTGCGAAATAACGCGCCGTAGAGTGCTGAAACCGAGCAGGACAACGGCGCAAGAATGAGTCACCTTTGATTCAACTTCATGCAGTTTGGCATGGCTTTTGATCGCCCCCTACTTTTTGCCCGTGTGTTCGGGATGGAATGAGAGTTTGCGACTGAACTGCACTCTTTCAATCGACCGAGGAAATACTGAATCGTAATTCGATCCGCAATCCATGGAGGATTTTGTGACAAATATACGCAAGTTTCTAACCTGCACCGCGGCAATGGCACTGACGCTGGCCGTAATGCCAGGCACCGCGAAGGCACAAACCGCAGCCACGGTGGCCGCAAATGCGCCTGCCGCGGCCGCTCAACCGAATCTGCCATCGAAGATCAAGTACGTCTGGATCATTCTGATGGAAAACCACAACTGGACGGGAAACGATGCCGGCGCCTCGTTTGGCGCCCCGGACATCAAAGGCAACCCACTGGCCCCGTATGTCAATGGATGGCTGTTGCACCACGCGGCTCACGCGGAGCGGTATTTCAATCCTCCGGGGAACCACCCCAGCGCGCCGAATTACCTATGGCTGACTGCGGGGACGAACTTCGGTTTTCTCTCGGATAACCCTCCTGCCCAGGACAATATAACCTCGAATGCGCAGCTGTTCCACTTATTGACCGAGGCGGGGATCAGTTGGAAAAATTACGCCGAGCAGGACTTCGGAAATCCGGAGTACGACGATTGTCCGCTCGATTTCAGCGAAGTCGATGTCAATCACGTGCCCGCGGCTTACTTTGCCGACGACACCAACAACTTCAATCCACAATCGGCGTTTTGTATTGCACACGTTGTTCCATATTCGGAGATGGCAACTGACATCGCCGATCATAAAGTGGCACACTACAACTTCATCTCGCCCAATGTGTGCCACGACGGCCATGAGGGTGTTTCTCCCTGCGCCAGCGATGAGCCTGCAGACAATACTTTACGCAGCGACCAGTGGCTGAAGCAAAACGTGCCCCTGATTACCAACTCACCCGAGTACAAAAAAGCCGGCCTCCTGGTCATCGTCTGGGATGAAGCCGAGGACAATGGCGCATTCAGCGATGGGCCGATCGGCATGTTCATCCTTTCGCCCTTCGCCAAAGGCGACGGCCAAAGGGAATACACCAATTACATTCACTACACCCACAGCTCGACGCTGAAGACATTCGAGGAAATTTTCGGTCTGCATCCGTTGCTGGGAGCCGCGGCAGACTCCGGAGTAAAGGACCTGAGCGACTTCTTCGATCCGTCTACGCTACATAGTAAGTAGCAGGCCAGCCGATTGTTTCACTTATCCCGGGCGACGCGGTGGATCCGGTAGCATTCGGATCCACCGAGCTGCCACTGATATGGGTGGTTCGGAAAGAATCCATCGCACTTGAATTCCCCCTTGATGTCCCACCTTGTGATGTCCACGGACGAATGTTGGAGGTCGTTATGATACCCACTCTCTCAGTTTCTTCCTTTCCGCCGCGGTTCCGGCGGATGCAGGTTCGCTGGTTTCTTGCCGGTCTGGTCTGTCTGCTGCTGCCGGTTGCGGCGCAGGCACAGGTGACCTTCACCGGCTCGATCGTGAACATTGGTTCCCAGGCAGTCGGATCGGCCAGCGCACCGGCTTCCTTGTCGTTCACGATCGGTTCCGGAATGCCCACGACGGTGGGCAGCATCGCTGTATTGACGACAGGCATCGCGGGCAAGGACTTTACCATGGCGCCGGGGAGCACCTGCACGGCAAAGACTTACTACATCGCCACTAACTGCGTGGTCAATGTTATTTTCAAGCCCTTGGCCGCAGGTTTGCGGTTGGGCGCGGTGGTGTTCTATTCCAAGGCCGGCAGCACCGGCACCGTGCTGGCTACGGTAACCGGTTACGGCGTCGGCATCGGACCGCAGGTGGTTTTTGGGCGGACTGGAGCGCAGTCGACCGTGGGCAGCAACTTGGTCAGTCCCGCAGGCGTAGCTGTGGACGTGAAGGATGATGTGTTCGTCACCGACCTTGACCACATGAGGGTGTACAAGGTGACGCCGAGCGGCGCACAGACTCAGTAGGCAGCGGGTTTGCCGTGCCCCAGGACGTGGCCGTCGACGGGGCAGGCAATGTGTTCGTCACCGACACTTATAATGACGCGATATACAAGGTCACACCTGGTGGCGTGCAGACTACGGTCGGCACCGGATTCAGTTATCCCTACGGCATCGCTGTGGATGGAGCGGGCAACATATACGTGAGCGATCCTTTTATTCCAGCGGTGATCAAGGTGACGCCGGCCGGCGTACAGTCACAAGTCGGCGGCGGTTACAATGAGCCCACGGGGGTCGCGGTGGATGCTGTTAGGCAATGTATACGTCGCAGATACCTACGGCGGAGTGGTGGACAAGATCACTCCATCCGGCACCCAGACGACGGTGGGCACCGGGTGGGTCACTCCCGCGGGCGTGGCGGTGGATGCCGCCGGCGACATCTATGTCACCGACGATGGCACCAACGATTTGTATGAGGTAACGCCGGGCGGTAAAAAGACCGTAGTCATGCGCAAGTTGAACACTCCCGACGAGGTGGCGCTCGATGGGGCCGGCAATCTCTATGTCGCCAACAGCTACAGCTCAGAGGTGGTGAAGATCGATCGCGCGGCTCCGCCCTCTTTAAGCTTTGATTCGGCGAAGGTGGACACGACGAGCATGGACAGCCCCCGGACCGTGGCGGTTCAGAACGTCGGCAACGCTTCGCTGAAGTTCTCCGCGCTCACCTATCCTAAGGACTTCCGCCAAGGATCCTCCGGCGGCGGCGATTGCACCTCGAGCACATCATTGTCGGCGGCGGGTAACTGCTGGTTGAGTGTCTCCTTTCATCCAGTGACCCCGCTGGGCTCCAAGACCTCGGTGAGATTGCAGGAGACGGTGACCTTGATCACGAATACAGGCAACATGCCCGGCACGAAGGACCAGGTGAACGTCGCCGGAACGGAAATCGCGCCCCAGTGACTTCGCCACTTTCTCAGTGGAGATGTCACCTGAACAAACTGAACCGGAAAGGGCCTCGCGTTCCTGCCAAACGCGAGGCCCTTTCTGCCTACTGGATCGAATAGGTGAGGCCGGTATTGAACTGAACAGAGTTCCCTTTGAAGCCTGCCGGGGGATCGTTCAGATAGCTATCGACAAGCCCGATGGAAAAACCGAAATTTTTAAATACCGGGAAAGTAGCGCCGACCGCGACGTTCGCAGAATAGTCCGACGGAGTATTCCATGCCGGATTGATAGCCGCTACCTCGGTGAACACAATCTTCTTGGGGAAATTGCGCACATAATTATCCCCAAAGCTGGAACCGATGATGTTCTGGCTGGTTGCAGGTGCGACGGAAGAGGCGGCGAATGACTGTTTTGTGTAGTCGATCACACCGGTCAAATCCAGTTGCTGCTTGGTATTTTTGATGGCAGTAAATCCAATACCAACGCCATAGAGCTGCTGCAGATCCAATCCCTGGGAAAAATTGTGATCGAACATAACCTGCTGCAGCAGATAAAAACGCGGGCTGAAATATTCGTCTTCTTCCAGCCCGCCATGCACAATGTTGGTTTTGACGGTCGGAGTATTCGGCTCCGTGACTTGTCCATAATTGCTGCTGAAATTCAGCAGCGTGCGCTCCCGCGGCGGCATCCAGGTCACGGCAGGCACGGCGCGCGCCAGGACGACGGCTGAATTGATGCTGACGCTGTTCTGGGTAGAATTCACGGTACTGGCCCCGGCGCTGATCGAGCCAGTAATTCCCTGCGTTAAGCGCTGTCCATTCCGCACATTCTTCTCAAATGTCGGCTCGTCGACAATATACGCGACGCTCTTGACTGGCATCTGACGCGGGCCATCCGCAGTGTTCACTGTCAGCGTGCTTCCCTCGACCGTGATCGTTCCCAGGGGGATATCGCGATTCGGCTTTTTGCGCCCGACCTTTACTCCGGTTTCAATGACAGCAAAGGGTGTTGCTGTTTGAAGAGACTGGAGTTTGTCCCACGGAACCTTCACGGTGCCGGCGTTTTCGCTGTTGAAGAATAAGTTGCCATCCGCCTCATGGTCGAGTTTTCCGGATAATTTTTCGCCGTTTGAGAAAACCAGAACGTCGGGATGCGGGTTGGGCTTGTCGGCAGCGCGGGCCTGGAGAACTGTGCCAATGGGCAACAGGCTCGATGCCAAAAAAATAGAAGATAGGATCACGCAATGCTTTGATATCGAAGATGTCATAATGACTTGTTCCCCCTAATGTGGTGCCCGGAATTGGGATGCAGGGTTGGATGCAGGAACTGAAACCCGGCCTGAAACCCGGCCCGGATATCCGCGTCCAAAATACTACGCCAGATGCACGGTGGGGAGAAAACTATATGGTCAAACAACTCGTCAGACGCCTGGGCCGTTTCTTCTCGATTTTCGGCGGCTTCTCCAGCCGGGAAGATATCCAGCGGGCGCAAGCCGCGCGACAATCCCGCCGCGTCGCACCCCGGGGCGCCACCGAAGAAGGTGAAGTTCGGAAACCGCCTCCGCCGGATGCGAAAGCGTAAAATTACAGCTATGGGGATCACTCGCCAGCAGGCCCTGGACGCGTTTCAATCGGACGATCTGATCGGGATTGGCATGGAAGCCAATGCGGTGCGCCGCAGATTGCATCCCGAAGGCGTCGTGACCTATATTATCGACCGCAACATCAATTACACGAATTACTGCACGGAGTATTGCACCTTCTGCGCGTTCTATCGCCCGCTGAAGGGCAAGCTCGCGGCCGAGGGATACATTCTCGATTTCGACACCATCTATGAGAAGGTCCGCGAGACGGTGGAGATGGGCGGGACCGGCGTGCTGATGCAGGGTGGACTGCATCCCGATCTAAAGATCGACTGGTTTGAGCGGCTGCTGCGCGGGATTAAGCAGCGGTTCCCATCGATCTGGCTGCATTGTTTTTCGGCTTCGGAAATTCTGGCGATCGCGGAATACAGCGAGCTTTCCGTGCGCGACACGATCGCCCGGCTGCGGGATGCCGGCCTGGATTCGATTCCCGGCGGCGGCGCTGAAATTCTGGATGATGCCGTGCGGCATCGGATCGCGCGGCTGAAATGCGACACGGAAGAGTGGGTGCTGGTGCATCGCACGGCACATCAACTGGGACTCCGCACGACGGCGACCATGATGTTCGGCGTCGGCGAAACCTTCGAACAGCGCGTGAACCACTTCGAAACCATTCGCCGGCTGCAGGAAGAGACCGGCGGTTTTACCGCGTTTATTCCGTGGAGCTTTCAGCCGCATAACACCGCGCTCGGCGGCCGCGGCTGGGACGAGGCGACCTCGGTCGAGTATCTGAAGGTGCTGGCCATTTCGCGGCTGTACCTGGACAACATCGAAAATGTGCAGTCGAGCTGGGTGACGCAAGGGCTGAAGGTGCTGCAGATGGGCCTGCGCTTCGGCGGCAACGATGTCGGATCGGTGATGCTGGAAGAGAATGTGGTGCAGGCTGCGGGTACGTCCAACCACACCACGGAAGAAGAGCTGCGGCACGTCATTCGCGATGCCGGGTTTAAACCGGTGCAGCGCGATACCCTCTATCGCACGATGTTTCTGAATTAAAACCTGTTGGCGGGCGAACCGGGACCTAAGACGTCTGCCATAACGTTCGCGAGATCACGCAAAGCTTGGGAACCGTCGCCCATGAAGCTGGAGCCGTGCATCGCGGCAAGCGTCCTGGGCTGACACTGGGCAAGCTCCTCCAGCACGCGGCCCGTGTGGTGTGTGTAGGGTACGTAATTCGCAAAAGGTCCAGCCTCCGCTTCGACCAGGGCGTCTCGGCAACGATCGATAATGCTCTCCGTAGAAAGCGCTTCGCGGTCTCCCCACTGGTGAAAAAGGTCCGAGCAGAACAGTGTCCGCTGGGTCTCTTCAAACATCACGCCCGCGTCCCAACCGTGAGGAACATGCGGAGTGGGCAGAAAGCGGAACCGGTACTTGCCGGTGTTGAGGGTGTCATCGCGCGTCAGCGGACGCGCCGGACGGGCCGAATAATCGTTGACGCTGACCAGAGCGCCCACCAGTCCGCACACCGGTTCCGCATGCGGCGCGATCTCCAGCCAATGATTTAACGCTCCGCATTCGTCGGATTCGAAATGGCTGAATCCGATATAGCGGAGCGTGGCGGGATCGACGATTCGCGCCACGGCTTCACGGACGAGCGGAAACATCGCACGGAGACCCGTATGGAACAACAGCGGCTCATCATCTTTGACCAGGAAATGGTTGAATTGGAGATTTATTTCCGGAACATAGATGGAGATGCGATAGACATTCTCCGCCACCTCAGCCACATTGTCCATCCTGACCCTCCTGCCCTACACGTACTATGTGCGCCAGATAGTGAAAGCGCCATTGCTGAAAGATTTATATCAAAGACACTGATTCACACGCACGCTCTAAAGTTGTGGGGAAGCAATCCCGCGTGTGCCGATTTTTCTCCCCATTTTGCGCAGCGCCCTTACTATCCATCGCGCCATCACCACTGCCAGCAGAATCAGTGCGATCGCAATCCCCGCGGCCGTCCACGGATGGCGCGTGGCGAACCAAGTCAGTCCGATGGCGATCGCGTCCTCGCCGCTGCTGAGCGCGATGTTCGATACCGGCTCCGGGCTGGGGGTGACGATGGCGCGCACGGCGGTTTTCGATCCATGCGCCGCCAACGCAATCAGCGCTCCGCCGACGGTCGCCAGCAGTTGCATTTGCGGCGAAAGATGCGCGGTTGCCCGATAGGCAATCAGCCCGGCAACGGGGACGCGGATGAAGGTGTGCAGAGCGTTCCAGATCAGGTCCACGCCGGGGATTTTGTCGGCGACAAATTCGAGGGCGAACATCGCGCCGCTGGCGGCGATGACCCACCCGTCGCCGAGAACTTCGAGTCCGGATGGCAGGACAACCCAATGCCAATGCGCCAGCAGACCGAGTGTCATTACCGTAGCGTAGACATTGAGACCCGCGGCGAAACTCGCCGCGATGACGAGCGCGGCAATCGTACTGGGCGTAAAGGCGGTCATGGCGGTGATTTTATGCCAGTACGTTGAACGTCGATGGACTCACCAGCCCTCAAGGACGAGATCTGGGGCACCCTTATTTCCGGGTGCGCACTGTCACGTACAATAGTCTTTTCACTGCACCATTGCGCAGAGGCACGTTTTCCCAACATGATATCTGGTGGCGCTTCAGGTTTTCTGGCGATTTTCCATCCCACCGCAAATCTTGGTATAACCCTGGTTACATCCCGCAATCCGCTGCTGCACTATTTTCACCAGCAGTGGGTGGCGCACCAGATCTTCGCTCCGCTCTACAGCTTCAACTGGTTCGATGCTTCGCTGCTGACTCCTTATTTTGTTCTGATGATTGTTCTTGCCTTCTATGGCCTGCATCGCTATCAGCTGGTGTGGCTCTATTACCGGCACAAAAAGAATGCGACGCACGAGCCGACCACGTATTTCGCCGAGCTGCCTTTCATCACCATTCAACTGCCCATCTTCAATGAGCAATATGTGGTGGACCGGCTGATCGAGGCGGTCTGCAATCTCGATTATCCCCGCGACCGGCTGGAAATCCAGCTGCTCGACGACTCGACGGACGAAACCCGGCAGGTGGCGGCGGCCATCGTCGAGCGGTATCGCGATGGGTTCAACGGCGAGCCGCAGCCGATCGTCTACATCCATCGCACCAATCGCCACGGATATAAGGCGGGTGCGCTTGACCACGGCTTGAAGACGGCGAAAGGCGAGCTGGTCGCGATCTTCGATGCAGATTTTATTCCGCCGCGCGACTGGCTGATGCGCGTCGTCCATCATCTCGCCGATCCTGGCATCGGCATGGTGCAGACGCGCTGGACGCATCTGAACCGCGACTACAGTTTTCTCACCCAGGTCTCGGCGATTCTGCTGGATGGCCACTTCATACTGGAGCATGGCGGGCGTTCGCGGGCGCGTGTGTTCTTCAACTTCAATGGCACCGCCGGCATGTGGCGGCGCAGGGCGATTGAAGAAGCCGGCGGCTGGCAGCATGACACGCTGACGGAAGACACCGACCTGAGCTATCGCGCGCAACTGGCCGGCTGGCGCTTCAAATATCTGCAGGACGTCGCATGCCCGGCGGAGCTGCCGATTGAGATGACCGCCTTCAAAACGCAGCAGGCGCGCTGGGCCAAGGGGCTGATCCAGACATCAAAGAAAATTCTGCCGCGTGTCTTTCGTGCCGACCTGCCATTCCACATCAAGCTGGAGGCGTTTTATCATCTGACGGCAAATATCAGCTATCCGCTGATGGTGCTGCTGTCGATTGTGATGATGCCGGTGATGATCATCCGCTTTTATCAGGGATGGTTTCAGATGCTGCTGATCGATCTGCCGCTGTTTCTGGCATCGACATGTTCCGTGTCTTCGTTTTATCTGGTCTCGCAGAAGGAATTGTTTCCCGGCCGCTGGTACAAGGCGCTGCTGTATCTGCCGTTTGTGATGGCGCTCGGCGGAATTGGTCTGACGCTGACGAATTCGAAAGCGGTGATGGAAGCGCTGTTCGGGATCAAGAGCAGCTTTAAGCGCACGCCGAAGTATCGCGTGGAGAAGCGCGGCGAGAAATCGCAGGCGACGAAGTACCGCAAGCGGCTGGGATTTCTTCCCTGGATTGAACTGCTGATTGCCGTCTATTTCGCGCTCACCATCTGGTACGCCATCGAGAACGGGAATTACATTACCGTCCCGTTTCTGTTTCTGTTCATGTTCGGCTATGGATACACGGCGTTGCTGAGTCTGCTGCAGGGCGCGTTTGAGCGCTTCCGCATGGGCGTCGTCAATGCGGATGAGTCGTCTCCCAAGCCGTTCCCTGTCGGCGTTTGATTCGCCCTGCGATCTGAATCAAATTATCTGAAAATATCCGAGCGCCAGAGCCTGCAAGTGCGTCTTTCATGGTGAACCAATTGTTATGAATGTCAGAGCGGCTACGGGCGAGCAGACTTTGAACTGGATAAGCACCGGCACAGAAGCCAGCGCCGCTGAGGTGCGCGCGGAGATTTCCGCATTGGCGACCGAACATTCCGCGCTGCTGTTTCGAGTTGCCTACAGCGTGTTGCGAAATGCGTCGGACGCTGAGGATGTCGTGCAGGAAGCGTTTCTGCGGGTGCTGCGGGATCAGAAGAAGCTTGCGCGAATTGAAAATCCACGCGTGTGGCTGATTCGAATCGCATGGAATCTGGCGCTCGATCGCAGGAGAAGACTCCGCTCCATGCCGCTGCTCGAAGAGGCGGAGTTGCTTTTACAAAATCAGGCGAGTAAAGACGTGCCTGCCGATATCACCCTGCGCTCAGCCGAGGAAACCGTTCGCATCCTGCGGTTGATGGATGGTTTGCCGCGCAAGGAACGGGAAGCGCTGCGGCTTTCGGCCATTGATGAACTGTCGATTTCAGAGATCGCCGCCGTGTTGCGAACGACGGAATCTGGCGTGCGGGCCTGTTTATTTCGTGCAAGACAGCGGCTTCGGCAGAAGCTGGAAGCGGAAGAGAGGAGAAAGCGATGAATCAGAACGATGCTCATGATCGCTTGATCGACGAGGCGTTGCGGCTTGCGACGAGCGGCCAACCGCCTGCCGGTTATTTCGAGCGGCTGCAGCGCAGGATCGCAGCAGCGCCGGAAACGCATCGGGTGCGCGGAGCTCTTTGGTTATGGATACCCGCGGGCTGTGCGGTGGCGGCGGTTTTTCTTGCGGTCATCCTGCCCATGCTTTTGCATTCTTCAAAACCGGAGAGAATCGCTGCGGTCCGGGAGAGCAAAGTTGCGAATTTACCGGCGGCTTCGCGTGCATACCTCCCAGCCTTCCAGGACAAAAGCCCATGCTCTTACTGTTTCCCGACCCCGTCTTCGTCATCAGAAAGCCAGGCGCGTCACCACACGGGATGCGGCCAATCTTTTCAACTATCCGCTGACGCATCAGGAGAAACTGCTCGTCGAGTTTGCGCGGACAGCTACGCCGGATGAACTGAAGGAGTTAAACCCGGAGTATCAGGCCAAGATGGAAGCGAAACAGGAAGCGGAGTTCGCCGCTTACTTAAAATCGGGCGAAGATTCGGGAAACAGCTCCATGAGCAGTACTGGGGCGGAAGCTAACTCAGAAATCAAAACAGCACAGGAATGAGGCTTTTTATGCAATCCAGACGATCGCTTTTGCTTTCTCTTGTATGCGTGACGATAATCGCCGGTAGTGCTCGGGTGTTGGCGCAGGCCGCGCAGCAGAGTGGCGCGTCGCCTTCAAAGTCTGGGACAACACAGCAATCTAAGGCTGGTAGTTCGTCGGAAACGAACACGGAGCGCACAATTGCCGGACCGTACCGCTTGACCTATACGTTGACAGAAATGGATGGATTTAAAAAAGTCGGTTCTCAAAGGTATGCGGTAGTTCAAGACGCTGATTCGCATCCGGGAACGAATAGATATTTCTTCCAATGTCCCGGTCACTACAGGTGCAGGCCCATCATCCTCCAACCAAACTTATGAACGCATGCAGGTAGGTGTAAACATTCAAGGCTTTCTCAGACAACTTTCGAACGGTTTTGAATTGACTACGATGATCAATCAGAAAGAATTTGCTAGGGATACTGATAATGAACAGAATGAACACGCTAATCCGCCGCCAGTCACTCGTCAATCCAACTTCATGACTACCGCATTGCTTACGGAAAACAAACCTATTGTCATAGGTATGTTCGATATTCCGGGCAGCCGGCACACCCTGCAAGTTGAAGTTGAACTGACGCGAGTTCGATAACAGGCGCTCTTCGCGAATACAGAAAAAAGCTCCTTCGGGAGCTTTTTTTGTGTTCGCTTGTGCTGCAATCCACACTCGAACAATAGAATAAATAGCAGTCAGTCGATTGCATCCAGCAGCTTCCCCTACAGAACTCACTTCATTGGAGAAACGATGAAAGAACGACGGATTGGCATCATCATGAATGGCGTCACCGGGCGTATGGGGCTGAATCAGCATCTTGTGCGATCGATTCTTGCAATTCGCGCGGAGGGTGGAGTCGCACTTGCCGACGGATCGCGGCTGATGCCGGACCCCATTCTTGTGGGCCGCAATGCGGCCAAGCTGGAGCAGATCGCCAAAGAACATGGCGTGGCGCGTTGGACGACCGATCTCAGAAGGCACTGGCCGATCCCAAAGATGAGATTTATTTTGACGCTACGCTGACGGCCACGCGCGCGCCGAACGTGGAAGCGGCAATCAAAGCCGGGAAGCATATCTATTGCGAAAAACCGCTGGCCGTCGACTCGACGGTCGCGCTCGAGCTTGCCAGGAAGGCGAAGGCGGCGGGCATTAAAGCCGGAGTGGTGCAGGACAAATTATTTCTTCCTGGAATTCGCAAGTTGAAACGTCTCATTGATAGCGGCTTCTTCGGGAAAATACTTTCCGTTCGCGGAGAGTTCGGCTATTGGGTGTTTGAGGGCGACTGGCAGCCGGCGCAGCGGCCTTCGTGGAACTATCGCAAGGAAGACGACGGCGGCATCATCGTCGATATGTTCTGCCACTGGCGTTATGTGCTGGACCACACCTTCGGCGCTGTGCGCGCCGTGCAATGCCTGGGTGGAACCGCCATTCCGCAGCGCGTCGATGAGCAGGGCAAGCGTTACGAAGCCACTGCCGACGACACCGCGTATGGGACGTTCGAGCTCGACGGCGGAATTGTCGCGCAGATCAATTCCTCCTGGTCGTTTCGCGTGTATCGCGATGAGCTTTTCAGCATGCAGGTGGATGGTACTCTTGGCAGCGCTGTCGCCGGCCTGCGGGAATGCAGGACGCAGCATCGCGTGAATACGCCGCGGCCGGTCTGGAATCCTGACGTTCCCAACGCAATCGATTTTCGCGCAGGCTGGGAGGATGTGCCGGACAATATGTTCTTCGACAATGGCTTCAAGGTGCAGTGGGAACTTTTCCTGCGCCATGTTGCCGAGGACGCGCCTTTCCCGCACGATTTTCTGGAGGGCGCGCGCGGCGTGCAGCTTGCCGAATTAGGTCTAAAATCCTGGCGGGAGCGTCGGTGGCTCGATGTTCCGGTGCTGGAGGCGTAAGTGGCGGAATTTCTCCGGCTCGTCCGTCCAGACGGCACTCTCTACCATTACACTCTGACCAGAAATGCCCTGACTGTGCCTGCGCGCGTGCGTTTTGAAAAGCGCGTAGCGTTTGCGGCGGCGCATGTTGTTGTCGATCCGCTGCGAACCCGCGAGCCGATGAGCGAGCCTGTGATCGACTGGGATGCGACGCTTGCCTACCGTGAACATCTCTGGTCGCTTGGGTTTGGAGTTGCGGAGGCGATGGACACGGCGCAGCGCGGGATGGGCCTGGGGTGGCCGCAGGCGCTGGAGCTGATCGAGCGCAGCGTTCGCGCGGCGAAAGCCTGCGGCGGCCGCATCGCGAGCGGCGCCGGGACCGACCAGCTGACGCCCGCGGACGATCTTACCCTGCAGCAGGTGACGGACGCATATCTCGAGCAATGCGCGGCGATCGAGGCCGCAGGCAGCCAGATCATACTGATGGCGAGCCGCGCGTTGGCTCGTGTGGCGAAGAGCGCCGAAGATTATGCGCACGTGTATGGGGAAATTCTGCGGCAGGTGAAGGAGCCCGTCATCCTGCACTGGCTGGGACCGATGTTCGATCCCGCGCTCGATGGCTACTGGGGCGGAGAGACGATCGCCGAAGCCATGGACCATTGCCTGAACGTAATTCGCAGTCATGCGTCCAAAATAGAGGGGATCAAAATTTCACTGCTGGATGCGGAGCTGGAAATTGAAATGCGCAGCAAGCTGCCCGCCGGAGTCCGCATGTATACCGGCGACGATTTCAATTATGACCGGCTCATCGCCGGCGATGAAATTGGATACAGTCACGCGCTGCTTGGAATCTTCGATCCTATTGCGCCTGCCGCCGCGCTGGCGCTCGAAGCACTGGATCGCGGAGAGATGAATCGCTATCGCCAACTGCTTGAACCGACGGTTCCGCTTTCGCGGCACATTTTCGCTGCTCCCACTTACTACTACAAAACGGGTGTGGTGTTCCTTGCATATCTGAATGGTTTTCAAAAACACTTTCGGATGATCGGCGGCCTGGAAGCGGCAAGGTCGGTCGCTCACTTGTCGGAGCTTTTCGTGCTCGCCGAGAAAGCCGCGCTGCTGCGCGATCCGGGACTTGCAATAGCGACGCATGCGCGAAATACTTTCTCTTTCGGGTGTTCGATGAGCCTGCTGGAACGGTTGAGCCTGAACCAGATCACGATCAACGCATGGTCGATGGAGCAAACCGTCGCCGCCTGCGTACGCAATGAAATTCCTTACATCGGCGCATGGCGGCACAAACTGGACGATGATCCCGCAAAGGCCGCCCGCCTGATCCACGGCGCGGGTTTGCGGGTTTCGAGTCTATGCCGCGGCGGGTGGTTTTCCGCTCCGACCGCGGGCGAACGCCGCGAGCGAATCGCGGATAATCTGCGCGCGATCGAGGAAGCTGCGGTGCTGGAGGCGCCGGTGCTGGTAATGGTTGCCGGGCCTGCGGATGGACAGACGCTCGACGATGCACGTCGAACTTTTCTCGATGGTGTTGCGGAGATGTTGCCCTTCGCGGAGAGGAGCGGGGTTGCAATCGGGATCGAGCCGCTGCATCCGATGTATGCGGCCGAGCGTTCGGTTATCGTCACGCTGAAGCAGGCGAACGATCTTGCAGAGCTGTTGAACCACAAATCCGTGGGCGTCGTGGTCGATGTGTTTCACCTCTGGTGGGACCCCGAAGTCTGGCATGAGATTGACCGCGCCGCAGGCAGGATTCTCGGATTCCACGTATCGGACTGGCCGGTGCCGCTGCCTGGAATCCTGATGGGCCGCGCGATGGTGGGCACCGGAGTGATCGAGCTGCGCCGATTGCGCAAGGCTGTCGAAGCCGCCGGATATACCGGGCCGATTGAAGTAGAAATCTTCAACGACGAGGTATGGAAAAACGCCGGCGACGACTTGATCGAGCAGATCAAGCTAAGCTATGTCGAATGCGTGTAGCCGTATTCTTTACGGATGGAAGCTGATCAGATCGATTCCGCTTTTTCCATTCCGCACGACGTAAGACAACGTATAGAGTGTTCCATCCGAACCCATAACAAGACTTTGCGGAGGCTGGATGGAATCGCCGTTCGCCAGCACAACTGCGCCATGATCCAGATACTTTCCGGTTGCAATGTCGTAGGTGACCAGGTGAGTCCCTTCCTGCTGATCGGGCGTCACCCGTCTTCCCTCACCTTTGCCATTTAAAGGAGCGCCGGTGAGGTAATACAGCGTGTGTCCGTCACGGCCTAGAGCAAAACCGAGATATCCGTAGGGGGCAGAATCGAACATGCCGATTTTCTTTGACGGTTCAGAGGTCAGCCGTTTCAGTACCTCGACGGACGGCTTCGCGGGGTCGAAGCGAAACAGATAACCCGACCCTCCATTGACACCGTAAAAAGCATGCTGCGACGGAACCCAGACGGCTGCCCGCCAGTTGTAGGCCATGCTGTGCATCGCCGGGTTGAATTGTCCGAAATAATCTTTCTTGAGATTGACGCCCGCGACAGCGTCCACCGTATCCGTGCTGTAGCGATAGCGATGGATGGTTCCATCTCCCGTGGTGAAGTAAGCCGAGCCGTCCAGCGGATCAACCGTGATCCGGCGGCAGATCACGCGATAAGTGCTCCCTAAATTGCCCAGCTCTCCGCCGTGGAAGAGTGTTCCGAAATCCTTTAACTGTTTCGTCTTCAAGTCATAGCGGAGGAAATCGCCGTAGGGCCAGGTGATGCCGTATATGCGGCCCCGCCGCACATCCATGTTCATGTCGATAATTCCCTGCCCGCGAGGCGCAATCGCCAGATCGGTGAACTTACCCGTACTCAGGTCATACGAAACAAAATGCCCGCCTGGAAATGGACGGTAGCCATTGGGAGCGGCGGCTGTCCTTTCCACTCCACTTGATTTGTTGTAGTAGCCCAGGTGCGTGGAGAAGTACAACTTGCCGTTGGCCTGGACGAAATTCACGTGGCTCTTGCCTTGTGCGACCGCCTTGATTTTTTGACCGACGGCATCGTTCAAATCGTCAATGTGCGTGATTTTCCTGGTTTTCGGATTGAAGGAGTACATTTGCCCAGGAATGTTGTACTTGATCGGAAGAGATTACGTAATAGACGGTGCCATCGCTTGCCACGCCCATCCCATTGAAGGATTCTCCGGGTTTTGCGGCTTCTGGAAAGTGGGAATCGTATGCCGTTGCCCGGATCTGACGAGGGCCCGATGCCTGACCATAGAGGACCGGCGTTGCAGCACAAAGAACAAAAACGGCGATGGCCAATCGGCGAACGGCGGCAAGTGTCTTCAACAGATAAACTCCTCAATCAGAATCCGGACACCCCTATTTATAGAACGTTATCCGGTTACTCACAACAACATTCTCATCAGGAGAGAAATATTTCCCAAATAGCAGCATGAGGGCGAAGAGAGCCACAATGCTGGCTCCGTTTGCAACTGACCCGCAGTGCAGCTGGAACACTGATCGGCTATGCGTGGAGCACTAACCGGAAGACCAGGCGAACCAGCATCAGTACGATTGCGCCCAGGAACGCTGCCCAAAATCCGCGGATGTGAAACCCGGGCACGAAGGCACTGGCCAGCAGCAGAATGATGGCGTTGATTACGAGAAAGAAAAGGCCCAGGGTGAGGATGCTCAGTGGGAATGTCAGGAGTTTCAGCAGGAAGCCGATCGTCATGTTCAGGAAACCGACGACGATAGAGGCGATAAGCGCGCTGCCAAAGCCGGCAAGCTCGAAGCCGGGAACCACATAGGCAACGATGAGGAGCGCAATCGCGCTGAGAATCCAGATCAGAAGTAAATGGAGCATACGCGAAGAGACTAGCAGAGTTCCGATAGCGGCAACGAGTTCTTTTTTGGCGCCAGAGTTTTGAGTTTGACAAAAATTACAGTCGTCCTTGGCAGATAATGGAAGAATTTAGGTAGACGTACCGATCCATCCCGGACAGGTGAGATGAATGATTGTTTTTGATGCCGCCCATCGGGCCGTACATTATCCGCCGGACCGCCGCTTTCGCATCTGGATTCGTCCGGCAATTGTGATCTGGACCGTCGCGGCGATTCTTGCGGTAATTGCCGCGGCCTGGATCGAGGTCGCCATTTCGGGTTTGCCGCCGATTCCACTCATACCCGTGATCCATCCGAACAATGTTGCTGGGCCGCATGGATTTCCGGCATGGATCCGCTGGAGCCACTTTTTTAACTTTCTGTTCCTAATGCTGCTGATCCGCAGCGGACTTTCGATCCTGGTCGATCATCCCCGCCTTTATTTCAACGACGACTGCACGCCTGGAAGCGAGTGGATCCGATTTACGCCGCTGAAGGTTCCGCGCGATCGCGTCTGGACGGCGAAAGACGACGCCCGCTACATTTCACCCGTGGTAGGGACGCCCGGCTATCGCCATACCATCGGCGTTGCCCGAGTCTGGCACTTCATCAACGTACACGGATTTATTCTCACAGGCCTGTTTTTCGTCGCCATGCTGTTTGACACGGAACAATGGAAGCGCCTGGTGCCCACCTCTTCTGTCGTTTTACTGCAAGGCTGGAACACCTGGGTCCATTACGCAACCTTCCATCTTCCTCCGGAGCCCAACGGTTTTTATGGCTACAACGCGCTGCAGCAGATCGCCTATTTCGCGGTCGTTTTCGTTTTTGGTCCGCTCGCGATTCTCACCGGGATTGCGATGTCTCCGGCTGTCGTAAACCGCTTTCCCTGGTATGCGCGGCTGTTCGGTGGCCGCCAGTCTGCACGCTCCATTCACTTCCTCACCATGTTGACGTTTTTCGCGTTTATTGTCGTGCATGTCACGCTGATTTCCATGACCGGCTTTCTGCGGAACATGAACCATATTGTTCTGGGAACTGACGATCGAGGGCATCTGGGCGCGTGGCTTGGCTTTGTGGGGATCGGCGTGGTGGTGCTGTCGTGGGTGGTGGCGCACTATCTTTCCTGGAAACATCCACGCGGATTGCAGCATGCGCTCAAGTTCGTCACCTATCCCATGCAGCTGCTTACTCTGAACCGCCTGCAGCCGCAACAGAATTATTCCGAAAAAGATATCTCCCCGTATTTCTGGCCGAACGGAAAAATGCCGGTCAGCGCGGATTGGAAAAATCTGGCGCGAAACGAATTTCGGGATTTCCGATTGAAGGTCGGCGGGCTGGTCGAAAATCCCGTCGAGCTTTCTCTTGCGGAAATGGAAGAATTGGGAGGGACCGAGCATATCACCATGCATCACTGCATCCAGGGCTGGACCGGTATCGCCAAATGGGGCGGGATTCCCATGAAAGCACTCATAGAACTGGTGCGCCCGAAACCCGAAGCTAAAACCGTCGCATTTTTCTCCTTTGGGGAGGCGTTGTATGGGGGGCCATACTACGATACCCAGAGCATGGAAAATGTTCTGAAATCCGAGTGCCTGCTCGCGTCGCGGATGAACGGTCAGCGGCTTCCGGAAGTCTATGGCGCTCCCTTGCGCCTGCGCGTCGAAAATCAGCTTGGCTACAAAATGGTCAAATGGATCGAACGCATTGAATTTGTCGAATCGGAAAAGCAGCTGGGCAAGGGCGAGGGTGGAAAAAATGAAGACGATGAATATTTCGATCTACTGCCCAATATCTGACCTTTCGGACTGAGAAAATTCACTGAAGAACTCGGCCACAATCCATAGGCGCGCGGGATTCGAGCATGTCGGGGTCCTGCTTGCGCGTTTGAAGCTGACGTGGCTGCTTCGCCACTTTCCGCCGCGCATTGTCTGGGCTCTCTACGTCGTAGTCAATGGGTTCATCACAATCGCTCTGCTGGCCCTGGTCGCGGTGGCCACGGAAAGCCCGTTTGTTTTTCCCTCTCTTGGCCCGACGGCATATCTTCTTTTTATCGATCCACTGGGCGAAAATTCCAGCCCCAGAAATACGATTCTGGGCCACGCGATCGGTCTCGCCTGCGGGTATGCCGCTTTCGTCGTGACAGGTGCGTCAAACCTGCCCTTTGGCGCACACGCGGGAGTTTATTGGCCCAGAATTCTGGCGGCCGCGCTCTCGCTTGCGGCCACCGGCGGTCTGATGGTCCTGCTGCACGCCAGCCATCCCCCAGCAGGAGCAACCACATTGATCGTCTCGCTGGGAATCATCTCAAAACCCAAGGAACTCGTGATCATCGAAGTGGCGGTATTGCTTCTTGTTGCGCAGGCCTTCGTCATTAACCGCCTGGCAGGTTTGCCGTATCCATTTTGGAGATATCATCAGAATCTCAACCAGGAAGGTTCCGCGTGAATCATTATCCCAGGAACCCGAAAACCCAACTTCCTTTGATCACGGATTCTTTGGAATTCAACAATACGCGATAGATCTGGTTTCCCCAGCTGCGATTCAGATCGGGATCGGTCAATGAAATTTTTTCGATGACTGGCTGAATCTGTGAATCGTCATAGTGGAGGGAGACTGGGGTTCCGCTGTCGTTCATGGATCGGAGCATCAATTTTCCTTTTGATTGCAGGGTCGGCTCGCCGGGCGTCATGATCGTCAAGCTGATCGGTACTGCGTGGGTCAGATTGAAGGACTCCTGGAGAAGAACTCTTTTTTGTGATCGATCCAGCGTGAGCTTGCGTCTCCACAAATTGATTCCTGCCTGTTTCGGATACGCGGTCGCCAGATTGAAGGAAATGGCCGCCTGATCGTCGTTGTTTTCGTAAGCAATCTCGCTGGCCCGATATGCCGCTCCGGCATGCTGCATCACGCCGCCGATGGTGGGCAGATTGTGATAGGCCGACTGCATGGTCCAAATTGAATATCGATCCGGGCTGAAAGTTTTGGCGGTGTAGGTACCGACTCCGACGTCGATGACAATCGGCTCGCCGTCAGCATAGAGGATAAAACTTCCCGAGTCGTTATGGGCATGGCTCCTGCCATTGCTGGCTGCCTGTACAGCGATATACAGCCCATCCACAGAATCGGATTTTTCTCGCGCCGTCATCAGACCAAGATTGGGATACCAGACGTCGCGGATTAACGCATCCTGCCGATGCGCCGCTTTGAGTTTGGAGACTCCGAAAAGTGCGGGCAGAAATCGGGATAGACTCGTGAAATCTGAGTCGATCGCCGTCGATCCTGTCTTGTTGGCGCAATAGGCTCCGAAAGCCGCAAGCTGTGCATCGCCTATTGCCTCGCCATAGCGATAGATCAAGTCGCCAGGAGGATGTTCCCGGGGATGAGCGTCGCCGAAATCTACGTAGTAACTTTTGGCAATGTGGACATTGGCGATGTATCTCCCCATTTTGTCGAGGAAGCTGTTGCTGAATATGTCCGATGCATTGCCAGTGGCAGACTGCAGGGTATTCACACATTCAAAGTAACAAGCTGGAGAAACCGCCCAGTATCCCGGCCCTTCTTCACATCCGCCATCGGGCGAGTATTGATTCAGGAATGCGTCGAGACTTTTCGTGATTCTTACCGTCTCCTGCAAACGAATCTGCGGATCGTCTTCCAGCAGGAGGTTTGTAACCAGCAGGTTCGAATTGATCCAGGGGTTCCAGTTATTCAGGTGCGTTCCTCGACCATTGAGGCCCATCCACCAGAAATCGTTTCGCTCTCTGGCTGGCCGCAGTAAACGCTGCTTTGCTTCGAGTCGAATGCGCTCCGTGATCTGCGGAGAGATGGCTTTCAGCTGATCTCCCAGCAGATAGTTCGTCCACGCCAACAATGCGCCGGCTTCTGCGCCGAACAATTCCACTACTGGATGCGTGACATCCGGCAGGCCTGCAATGGGCAAATGCGCGGGGACACCCCAGAAGCTCTCTTCGCAAGTGAGCCATATGCCATCGGTAATGCTGTCGAGGAAGCGGCCTTTCCCTTCCAGGCACTCTGCAATGACCAGGCTGGCCAATTGACTGCGACGGCCAAACTCCTGATGCTCATATCGATCCCGATTTCCAGTGCGCTTGTAATCCAAAAAGCCGGTTGCGGTTAGCACCTTCCAGCCCGCGGATTGTGCAGCCAGGCCACGCCGCAATAGAAAAGCGCGGATATCTGCAGGAACGGATTCCCAGGCCGCGCGCTCGCCGCTATGCGGATAAGGATGCCAGACTTCTATCGACTGTAGCCGTTTGGCGAGAAGAGTTTCGGGAAAGGTCCGGGTAAGAAGGTTTTGTGGAGATTTTGCTTCAGAGCCGATCGTCGACAGGTTTCTTAAAGCCCACCCAAAGTTTGGCAGACCTGCCAGGGTGAGGCTGCCTACCAGAAAATGCCGTCGGTTCATCCAGGAATCTCGATTCCAAATAGACTCAATAATTCCTTGCCTTTATACACTGAACCTAAAAGTTTGTAACATGGTTTGCAAAAGAAAAAGCCACCCGAAAGGGTGGCTTTTTCATTGAAATAATGCCGGCGATCACCTAATCTCCCACACTCAAAAATGCAGTACCATCGGCCCAGCGAGACTTTACTTCCGTGTTCGGGATGGGAACGGGTGTTGCCCTCGCGGTATATTCACCGGCAAATTGTCAAAGTATGCGAGCGTCGCGATACTTCACAACAGGATAGATTGGATTGAAACTACTTGGCTGACCGTTGAGTATCTTCAGGCAGAATTCAAGATGCGAATTCTGTGCGAAGTTAATCTTATGGTCAAGCCGAACGGGCGATTAGTACTGGTAAGCTACGCGCATTACTGCGCTTCCACCTCCAGCCTATCAACCAGGTGGTCTTCCTGGGCCCTTCATTTCCCTTTTGGGTTGGGAGATCTCATCTTAGAGCGTGCTTCCCGCTTATATGCATTCAGCGGTTATCACAACCGAACTTCGCTACCCAGCCGTGCCCTTGGCAGGACAACTGGAACACAAGAGGTTCGTCCATCCCGGTCCTCTCGTACTAAGGACAGCCCTCTTCAAATCTCCTACGCCCACAGCAGATAGGGACCGAACTGTCTCGCGACGTTCTGAACCCAGCTCACGTACCGCTTTAATAGGCGAACAGCCTAACCCTTGGAACCTTCTACAGCTCCAGGATGCGATGAGCCGACATCGAGGTGCCAAACCATTGCGTCGATATGAACTCTTGGCAATGATCAGCCTGTTATCCCCGGCGTACCTTTTATCCGTTGAGCGATGGCCCTTCCATACAGAACCACCGGATCACTAAGGCCTGCTTTCGCATCTGCTCGACTTGTAGGTCTCACAGTTAACCACTCTTATGCCTTTGCACTCGACGACTGATTTCCAAACAGTCTGAGAGTAGCTTCGCGCGCCTCCGTTACAATTTAGGAGGCGACCGCCCCAGTCAAACTACCCGCCTTACTATGTCCCTCTTCCGGATTACGGAAGCAGGTTAGAATCACAGCACTCGCAGGGTGGTATCTCACCGTTGGCTCCACCGAACCCAAGAGTCCGGCTTCAAAGCCTCCCACCTATCCTGCGCAGCAAGAACCATAATTCATAGTAAAGGTATAGTAAAGGTGCACGGGGTCTTTCCGTCTAGCTGCGGGTAACCGGCATCTTCACCGGTACTACAAGTTCGCCGAGCAACTCCTTAAGACAGTCGTACGATCGTTACGCCATTCGTGCAGGTCGGAACTTACCCGACAAGGAATTTCGCTACCTTAGGACCGTTATAGTTACGGCCGCCGTTCACCGGGGCTTCAATTCAAAGCTTCGCCTTGCGGCTAACCTCTCCTTTTAACCTTCCGGCACCGGGCAGGCGTCAGCCCCTATACGTCGTTTTCGACTTAGCAGAGACCTGTGTTTTTGTTAAACAGTCGCCGTACGCGTTTCACTGCGGCCCCCTCGCGCTTTCACGCTAGCGGGGCAACCCTTCTCCCGAAGTTACGGGTTTAATTTGCCGAGTTCCTTAAGAAGCCTTCACTCGAGCGCCTTTGGATATTCTCCTCGTCTACCTGTGTCGGTTTGTGGTACGGTTCCCCTGATCTCTCCTTAGAGGATTTTCTTGGCAGCGTGGAATCGGCAGCTTTCGGCCATTCGGCCTACTGCTTTGCGCCTCAGTGTTATGCTCGCCCGGATTTGCCTGGTCGAACCACCTTACGCGCATCGAACCCTATAGCCATAGAGGGTCCTGCTTATCCTTCTGCGTCACCCCTTCGTATAACGAAATCATGGGAGGTCCGGAATATTAACCGGATGTCCATCGACTACGCCTTTCGGCCTCGTCTTAGGGACCGCCTAACCCTGAGCGGATTAACCTTCCTCAGGAAACCTTAGACTTTCGGCGCGGAGGGTTCTCACCTCCGTTATCGCTACTTATGCCGGCAGGGTCTCTTCTCACACATCCACCAGTCCTTTCGGTCTGACTTCACGCGCTTGAGAATGCTCTCCTACCACGCACACCATAGGTGTGCATCCGCTGCTTCGGTATACAGTTTTAGCCCCGTTATATTGTCGGCACCGGACCGCTTGACCAGTGAGCTATTACGCTTTCTTTAAAGGATGGCTGCTTCTAAGCCAACCTCCTGGCTGTCTGGGCGTTCCGACTTCCTTTCCCACTTAACTGTAATTTGGGGACCTTAGCAGGCGGTCTGGGCTGTTTCCCTCTCGACAATGAAGCTTAGCCCCCACTGTCTGACTCCCGGACTGGTTGTCAACGGCATTCGCAGTTTGGTTGGATTCGGTAAGCCGGAAAGCCCCCTAGTCCATCCATCTCTCTACCACCGTTGCAAATCATCCGAGGCTAGCCCTAAAGCTATTTCGGAGAGAACGAGCTATCACGGAATTTGATTAGCCTTTCACCCCTACCCTCAGCTCATCCGAGCTTTTTTCAACAAACACCGGTTCGGTCCTCCAGTGGGTGTTACCCCACCTTCAACCTGGCCAAGGGTAGATCATCCCGCTTCACGTCTATTCCTGCCAACTGAACGCCCTATTCAGACTCGCTTTCGCTGCGGCTCGCTCACGCTTAACCTTGCTGACAAGAATAACTAGCCGGCTCATTATGCAATAGGCACGCGGTCAGGCATTCCCCTTGCGGGGCATAGCCCTCCCACTGCTTGTAGGCACACGGTTTCAGGTACTTTTCACTCCCCTCGCAGGGGTACTTTTCACCTTTCCCTCACGGTACTGGTTCACTATCGGTCAGAAACAAGTATTTAGCCTTTCGGGATGGTCCCCGTAGATTCAAGCAGGGTTTCACGTGCCCCGCCTTACTCAGGTATCCGCTTCGAGTCCAGTCCATTTTCGTCTACGCGCCTGTCACGCTCTATGGATCCCCTTTCCAGAGGATTCGGCTAATGGCTGGATTGGTAACTCTACTGTTGCGGACCCTACAACCCCCGCCGCACCGAAATGCAACGGGTTTGGGCTGTTCCGATTTCGCTCGCCACTACTTTCGGAATCGAGATTTCTTTCTTTTCCTCCAGGTACTGAGATGGTTCACTTCCCTGGGTTCGCTCGTACCCGCCTATGTATTCAGCGGGCCGTACGACGGTTTTGCCGTCGTGGGTTTCCCCATTCGGAGATCTCCGGATATAACGCCTGTTTGCGGCTCCCCGGAGCTTATCGCAGCTGACCACGTCCTTCATCGCCTGTTTCTGCCAAGGCATCCACCGTGCGCCCTTAGTAGCTTGACCATAAAACTAACTTCACACAGCTTGTTCGCTGCAGAGCGGTTAGTTTCTGTTATTCGCCTGGTACGCTCGATTGCCTTTCAGCAACCAACGTATCCCTTGATATCTAAAGACACTCAACTTCGCTGGCACTTTCGCTTGCAGCCGAAAATACCGCTCAGCCTTGTAGTTACAACTACCCAATCTATCCTGTTGTCAAATATCTTCGACGCTCTTTGGAGCGCTGCGTCCTGAGACGCATTCGGCTTGTCTACTTACAGACTGCCCGAAGCTCGATGCTCAACGAACTCCTTCCGGAGTCAAAGCATCCAGCTTCTGGCAGATGAAAGTCACGAACATTGGTGGAGCTGACCGGGATCGAACCGGTGACCCCCTGCTTGCAAAGCAGGTGCTCTCCCAGCTGAGCTACAGCCCCATGATTCATGGTGGGCCTGGGTAGATTCGAACTACCGACCTCACCCTTATCAGGGGTGCGCTCTAACCAACTGAGCTACAGGCCCACATAATTGCGTGCAATTTCCGCACGTAAACTCGAACACATGAACTATCCATGATTCGAATGCGGATCCGTGTGCTCGAAAGCCTTCGAGGACTTGGTTGAATATGCGAAGCAGCTACGCCGCTTCTGACCATCGTTGTTGATTCAGAGAAGAATAGAGGGCTTAGTTCAAGCTCCCTTCCCTCTTGTCAGGACATTCAGGAAGGGGTACATGGCAACATCCCGCTCACGCTGCTATCCGAAGACGAGTCCGCAATCGCGGAAGTGAATGAGTGCCATGACGTTCTCTATTAGAAAGGAGGTGATCCAGCCGCAGGTTCTCCTACGGCTACCTTGTTACGACTTAACCCCAATCATGAATCACACCTTGGACGGCTGCTCCCTTGCGGTTAGCGCACCGGCTTCTAGTGCAACCCACTTTCGTGATTTGACGGGCGGTGTGTACAAGGCCCGGGAACGTATTCACCGCAGCATTCTGATCTGCGATTACTAGCGATTCCAGCTTCACGCAGTCGAGTTGCAGACTGCGATCCGAACTGAGGCCGGCTTTTTCCGATTAGCTCCCCCTCGCGGGTTTGCAGCGGTTTATACCGGCCATTGTAGCACGTGTGTAGCCCTGGACATAAAGGCCATGAGGACTTGACGTCATCCCCACCTTCCTCCCCGTTATCCGAGGCGGTTTCGCCAGAGTGCCCAACTGAATGATGGCAACTGGAGATAAGGGTTGCGCTCGTTGCGGGACTTAACCCAACATCTCACGACACGAGCTGACGACAGCCATGCAGCACCTATATAGCGGCCCATTGCTGGGCGCCGATATTTCTACCGGATTCCACTACATTTCGAGCCCAGGTAAGGTTCTTCGCGTTGCGTCGAATTAAACCACATGCTCCACCGCTTGTGCGGGCCCCCGTCAATTCCTTTGAGTTTCAGCCTTGCGACCGTACTCCCCAGGCGGATCGCTTAACGCGTTAGCTTCGGCACGGCAGGGTTGGATACCCGCCACACCAAGCGATCATCGTTTAGGGCTAGGACTACCAGGGTATCTAATCCTGTTTGCTCCCCTAGCTTTCGTGCCTCAGTGTCAGTAATGGTCCAGTGAGCCGCTTTCGCCACAGGTGTTCCTTCCGATATCTACGCATTTCACCGCTACACCGGAAATTCCACTCACCTCTCCCATACTCAAGCCCGGCAGTTTCTTGTGCAGACTTCAAGTTGAGCCTGAAGATTTCACACAAGACTTGCCGAACCACCTACGCACCCTTTACGCCCAATAATTCCGAACAACGCTTGCCCCCCTCGTATTACCGCGGCTGCTGGCACGAAGTTAGCCGGGGCTTCTTCTTCCGGTACCGTCATTATCGTCCCGATCGAAAGGAGTTTACGTCCCAAGGGACTTCATCCTCCACGCGGCGTTGCTGCGTCAGGGTTTCCCCCATTGCGCAAAATTCCCCACTGCTGCCTCCCGTAGGAGTCTGGACCGTGTTTCAGTTCCAGTGTGTCCGTGCGCCCTCTCAGGCCGGATATCGATCACAGTCTTGGTAGGCCATTACCCTGCCAACTAACTAATCGACCGCGACCCCCTCTTTCAGCGCATTGCTGCTTTGACCCGTAAGTATTATGCGGTATTAGCCCAGGTTTCCCTAGGTTATCCCCCACTAAAAGGTAGGTTAGTCACGTGTTACTCACCCGTGCGCCACTTTACTCATGGATTGCTCCACTTTCTCGTTCGACTTGCATGTGTTAGGCACGCCGCCAGCGTTGATTCTGAGCCAGGATCAAACTCTCGTTTGTAACCTGACGCATCTTGATTCGACGGAGGTCGAAGAGCAAGATGCTACCCCATAGCGCTCGAAAGGCTATGAGGCTTGTAACTAGTGAGAATGACTAAACCACAACTTCATCGTCATCTCACGACTGGCATATTCAACCAATTGTCAAAGATCCTTAAGAAGCTTCGCCTGAGCGATTTCTTTTTGGATCGAGCTGCCGGAATTTCCGGCAGGTCCTCGAACTTTTTGGCGCCTTTTTTACGCTGGATTTAGGCGTTTCAGCGCATCTATCCATTTTTGGCGCGACCAAACCAGATTATCAAATCCAGACTGGTATGTCAAACCGCAGAACAACCTTGCCCTTCTACTCTCGTTGCGATTCCGGCCATCTCACTTGCCATCGGAGCTCTGCTCGAAAGAGACAACATCTCACGCTTCTCAGAGAGAAACCGCAGGGTTGTCTCATGATGGATGGCAGCGGAACCGAAAGGCCGTCTCTCAGGCGGGTCCTGCTGATTGATGGGCTGGCTAAACCCTTGCCCAGAACTGAGACTACACGCCTATCGGCCAATCCGCAAGCAAGCGGCTGTTGAAAAGCGTGCGGCTCTGTTGAAAATCGCGTTGGAGGCGAATGCCGGTACGCGAGCACTCGTTTCTGATGTCCAGACTGCCGGCAGGCTGCGCCGCTGTCGCGCCGCTCAGATTTCCTCGCCCGGGGGCGGAGCGGGAATGCTCCGCTCTGGCTGGGCCTGAATCTGTGCTCGCATGTTCGCGATCGTCCGCCGGTTCCATAGGGCCAAGGCAGTCGCGCCGAAGAGCGCGGAACCGACAATCAGGAAGGCAGTCGACCAGCGTTCCCGGCCGGTGTTCGGCGCTGCCGGCTCAACTGGCTCAAAGTCCTCCGGCTCCTGCTCAAATCCGGGTTCTTCGTCCTCTTCCGCAGCCCTCTTCCGATTCCAAAGCTTCATCTTCGCTCCCCTGATCGTTTGTGAACCAGCATACTCGCTCGCCGTCCAGTTCGGGTAGATTCTCCTGCTAACTACCTTGATATCTAGGCGGACAGGGCCGCCGGATCTCTCCGACACGCCTTGATTCTATGGAATTTTGTATTGTGGGCCTCAAAAATATATGAAAAATGTGATTTTTCCTGGCGTCCTGCGCCGGTTTATGTCATCATATAACTACAGGGATGAGGTTGCACCGCAGTTCTGAGAGGTGCTCCATTCCGACAAGTTGCGTCACTGGCCTCCCGGCACGAGCAAAATACCGTTCGTGCCGTCTTTTTTGCTCGAGGAAGACTCTCTCGGTCTGAGGGGTCTGAGCGTCTGAGGGAGTGAACTCCAAAAACCAAAATTGGAAGGCATTCAGCCAGCTATTACTTGGGGCGCCTCTTCTGCTCATACATGGCCGCATCGGCTCGTTCGCAGAGAGCTTCCGCCGTTTGCGCGTCGTCCGGATAGATGGCTACGCCGATGCTGGCGCAGGCACGCAAAGTCGACTCTCCCATCACGATCGGCTCGTTGAGATCCGCCATCAGCTTGCCCGCCAGGACCTCCGCTCCATGCGGCTGAAGCAAGTCCGACACCACCACCAGAAATTCATCGCCGCCGGCGCGGGCGATCGTGTCCGCCTTGCGCACCCGCATCTGCAGGCGGGTGGCAACGACGCGCAGCACCTCATCTCCGACTGCATGGCCATAGGTATCGTTGATCTCTTTAAAGTTGTCGAGATCGATCAGCAGGACGGCGACCCGGGCCTCGTTCCGTTCCGCTCGTTCCACCGCTTTGGTGAGGCGATCATCCATCAGGCGGCGGTTGGGCAGGCCGGTCAGGGCATCGTGGAGCGCCAGATGCTCGGTGCGATTGATCTCCTCTTCGAGCAGGGTCAATAGAATCCCGATGGCCACGATGTATTTAGGAATATTCCAGACCGAAGGCTGAACGTGCATATTGGGCATCAGAAGCGACAGCGCCAAGCCGACCGGGAACACGCAGGCCCATGCCGCCAACCCGATCACAGCGGTGACAACTCCGGTCGTCCGCCGGTGAAAATTTTTCCAGTATTGAATGCCGGCGACCAGGTAAACCACGAAGAAGATGCAGTACTGGCCGTAATCCTGCAGTCCGCGCCAAGCCACCAGCCATAGCGCGATACCGAGCAGCAGCGCCCAGAAGGCATATCCGCGGCGCTCCGTTGCAACGGTGTCCGGATCCGGCGCCAGAGCGGCAAATGCGGAGAGCATTAGCAGCGCGGCGGGCGCGTAATAAAATCCTGCAGAAGGAGAAACTGTGCGGTAATCAACGGCGATGTACAGGACGGTCGCCAGCAATCCGGTGCCGGCGATCCAGCGAAACCGCCGGCTGAACCGGTGCCCTGCGGCGGCATAGATAAAAGCAGCTCCGGCGAAATCCAGCATAAGAGCCGATAGGCAGAGAATGAAGGACTGGAGCGGACTTGGACCTCCGAACAGGGACACGAAGAAATGCAGCAGGATAAATATCCACCCCAGCAGCCACGCGTGCAAGTGGTTGCCAGCGCGACGGCGCAGGATCGACCAGAACACAAACACGAGCACCGTCAAGGCCAGAAAATCTGGCAGAGAGACATAATTCAGCATAGAGACCGCAATCGCCGGGTTAATCCCATGAGTTTACTTCAAGCCGTTAGCAAGTGCAGCACTCAAAAACCTATCTTTTGCACCAATGTCATCCTCGTAAATCCGTTTACTTTGTTTTACTTACAAGAGGTGCGCAACCCAGGATAATTGAACCAGCACAGAAATGGTTACTTACGTCATCATAGCCATCGGAACGGTTTCTGCCTCATTTGTTCCCCTCAAATCGTCATTTTTTCCCATTCTGGTGCAGGCGCGGAGAATGCGTACAATAAAAAATGTTTGATCGGGGGGAGCAGTATGAAGATTCGTTTGTGGTTGACCATTGCCATCGCCATCGTCTGCGTGGCGGCCAATGCGCAGTGGACAGATCCTTCGGCGGAGATTCCCGCTTTTCATACTTCCGCTCCTCAAAATTCCGCGGTCGAGCCGCCGATTCTGCAAGGCAGCCAGCTTACCGGACCGAATTTTCAGCAGGCCTGGCAGGTAAAGGTATATCAGGACGCAGCCAAAATTCCCAATGTGCTGTATCAACTTCCCTGCTACTGCCACTGCGACCGGGCGCTGGGCCATACCAGCCTTCGCAGCTGCTTTGCAGGCCTGCACGGCGCGGAATGCGATGTTTGCGCCAAGGAAGGCTTTTACGCCTACCGCATGACGCGCAAGGGATGGTCGCCGAAACAGATTCGTGAGGGCATCGAGCGCGGCGACTGGCGACAGATTGATCTGGAAGCAGTGACAGCGGCGCACTCGCGCGGCTGAACAAGCACGCATCCTTTTCCCTCCATGCAGACGGCCGATGGACAGAGCGAAGGCAGTCCTTCGTTCTGTGATATAAACCGCGCAGCCGTCTATTCTCGATTTTCCAGTGGCCAAAGGCAGCCATGCGCGGAGTTCGATGGTTCTCTTTTCTCGTATTCCTTCTTAGCTCGGCTGCGCTGATAGCGCGGGCCGAGGTTCCACTGAAGCCAGCACAAGGCTTTATAGGTGCACCGTCGGGCACAGAGCAGGTCACGCTGGGCAACTCGACCGTGCCGCTCACCGGGCCGTGGAAGTTTCACATCGGCGACTCGCCGCAGGCAGCCGGAACAAAAGCCATGGCATGGGCGCAGCCGGACTACGACGACTCCGGATGGGAAACGGTGGACCTGACTCCTGCTGACGCGGCGAGCGGTGGGGCCTTGGGCGGTTGGGGCAGCAGAGGCCACAAGGGCTATGCGGGTTATGCGTGGTACCGCATCCGGATAGCTGTGCATACGCCGGCGGGAGAAAAGCTGGCGCTGGCTGGCCCAGCCAACTTTGACGATGCATATCAGGTTTTTCTGAACGGGCGGCTGCTGGGAGGCTTTGGGCGATTCGACGGGAAGCGGCCAGAGTTTTTCTATTCTCAGCCTGCGGTGTTTCCTCTGGCGAATATGCAGAAAGTCGACGCAGGTCAGGATGGGGGCGAGGTGATCGCCTTTCGCTTCTGGATGTCTCCCTCCACCCTACTGAACGGGCCGGATGTGGGCGGCCTGCATACACCTCCACTGCTGGGTACGGCAGAGGCGATCAGAGCAGCGTACAGGTTGGGCTGGCTGGATCTGGTGAAGCTGAACCTGGTGTGGGCGCTGACTGGATTCCTGTATTTTGTATTGGCGGCGATTGCATTCACCCTTCTGCTGTTCAATCGGAGCGACCGGGTCTACCTGTGGATGGCAGCGTCGTTCCTGGCAATGTCAGTGGGCGGCGCGGAAACAGCAATAGCTGCATGGACGCAGGCCTTCACGGTCACAACGGAACTATGGATCTGCTACGTGTTGGTAGTCCCAACCGTCATGTTCGTATGGTTCATGCTGGTGTGGGACTGGTTTCGGATTGAACGTCCACGCTGGCTGCCTGGGGCCGTGGCCGTGCTGGCCCTGGTGCTGGCGACAGGTTATGCTGGCGAGCTTTCCCTGCTCTATCCTATCGTCCCCGCGGCGCTGATCCCCGCGTTCTACCTCGTGGCACAGGGCACATACCTGGTTTTTGTGCTGCTGATGATCTGGCTCACGATTCGATACGTCCTCGGGCACGGAGTGGAGAGCTGGCTGCTAGTTGTTGCTCTTCTTTTCTCCTCGGTGGACTGGCTTTCGCGTCAGCTCACATTCCTGCATTTGCGCAGAATCTACTATCCCTTTGGCATCCTCCTCAGCCTTCAGCAGATCGTGGGTTTTCTGTTTGCGATGGCCATGTGCGCGCTGCTGTTGCGGAGATGGGTGCTTTCGGCGCAAGCGCAGCGTGTGATGGCGCAGGAGATGAAGCAGGCGCAGGAGGTACAGCAATTGCTGATCCCGGAGGCGCTGCCGGTGCTTCCGGGCTTTGCGCTTGAAAGCGAGTACCGTCCGGCGCAGCAGGTCGGCGGCGACTTTTTCCAAATCATCGCCCATCCGACTGACGGCAGCGTGCTGATCGTCCTGGGCGACGTCACCGGCCACGGATTGCAGGCCGCGATGCTGGTCTCATTGCTGGTGGGCGCAATCCGCACCGCCACCGACACAAATTTCGGCCCGATGCACGTGCTCCAAACACTGAACCAGCGGCTGTTCGGCCGCAGCCAGGCGAATGCCACCTGCCTGGCGCTGCGCCTCGTGCCGGACGGCGCGGTCACGCTGGCCAATGCCGGTCATCTGCCACCCTACCTAAACGGCAAGGAGATGGCGATGGAAGGAGCGCTGCCTCTGGGCGTCATCGAGAACGCGGAATTCTCACTGCTGCAATTCCAGCTAAACGAAGATGACCGGCTCATATTGATCACCGATGGCATCATCGAAGCGCAGAACGAAAACCAGGAACTCTTCGGCTTCGCCCGGACAAGCGAGCTCATGCGCCAACAAAAGTCGCCGGCGGAAATCGCCGCCGCCGCCAAAGCCTTCGGCCAGCAAGACGACATCACCGTGGTGCGGATCGTGCGAGCTGGCGTGATCGAGTCTTGCGAGAGAAAAGCTGGCCTGGCCAAAGCGATTCCGATTGCGGTTTGAACGGCAGTCAGGATCGGCAACAGCTTCAACCGTGACTTCGACGTGACCCTGGATGAAGCCGAGGACGGCGACGAATACAACTACGAGAAGGCGGCAAAACAAAGAAGGCAGGTAAAATCTGGATTTCCGCGAGGTAAGCGCGCGATAGCCGGTATAAGCGTTGAAGCAAATCCCTCGCATTCAGTAGCACGGATTCACGAGCGCAGAGCATTGTGAAAGCGCCTGCAGCGTCGACTTTATCTTTACCGGATGCGTGGCCCTGACTCAGCGTTTTTCCCGGACGATGCTCATTTTTCGAGCGGCGCTTGTTCGTTTTTGTTTCTTGGCATGGGCCACCAACGCGCGAATTTCTGCCACCGGAACGCTATCCCAGAATGATGTTTGATTGTCCGGAGTTTTATACTCCATCGACCATTGCCAGCCGAGAGTACCTTTCAACTCGCTTTTCAGCTGGATCGGCCGCATTCCGGGGTAACGAGCTGCCAGCACATCCCATGCCCTTTGCGCCCGCTGACCGCTTTGGGGTCGCGTGTTGTATGTTGCCATTCGCTTCACATCCCTGAAGATCAGCTTATAAGTGCACATCCTACGATATCAAAGCTACGTTTTCGTGGCGTGCGTGCAGGTACGCGAGTGCATTCGATGTTGAAATTCTTTCCTGGAGTTGGACATCTGCACGTGCTGCGGCGGTGCCGATATAATTAAGGGTTCATTTCCATCAAGGAGAACCCTGGAACCATGCCTCTCGAATCGACAAAGCACATCTGGTACAACGGAAAACTGATTCCCTGGGATCAGGCGCGCGTCCACGTAATGTCCCACGTCATCCATTACGGCTCGTCGATTTTCGAGGGAATCCGCTGCTATAAAACCGAACAGGGCGGCGCGATTTTCCGGCTGCCCGATCACATGCAGCGCATGCTGGACTCGGCCAAAATTTATCGCATGGACCTGGACTACACGCTCGATCAGCTGAACAACGCGGTCATCGAGACGGTCGAGGCCAACGGGGTCGTCCCTTGCTATATCCGGCCGATTGCCTTCCGCGGTTATGGCGAGCTGGGCGTGCATGGGGGAAAGAATCCGATGGAGGTCTACATCGGCAATTTTCCCTGGGGGAAATATGTTTCCGGCGAGCATGGCGCGGATGTCTGCATCTCTTCCTGGAACCGGCTGGCGGCGAACACGCTGCCGTCGCTGGCCAAGGCGGGTGCGAACTACATGAACTCGCAGCTGATCCGCATGGAGGCTGCGATCAATGGCTACGATGAAGGCATTGCTCTCGACGTCAACGGCTATGTGTCGGAAGGCTCGGGGGAAAATCTGTTTCTCGTCCACAAGGGCCAGCTATTGACGGCATCGCTCGGCAGTTCCGTGCTGGCCGGCATCACGCGCGCATCGGTGCTGACGCTGGCCCGCGACCTGGGCATTCCGGTCGTCGAGCAGACCATTCCGCGGGAGCTGCTGTACATTGCCGACGAGGTATTCTTTACCGGAACCGCGGCGGAAGTGACGCCGATTCGCTCCATCGATCGCATTTTGATCAAGGACGGCAAAGCCGGACCAATCACGAAGCAGATTGCCGCGGAGTTCTTTGGGATTACCAGCGGCAAACGCCCGGATCGTTTCAACTGGCTGACTCCGGTAAAAGTGGCTGTAAACGAAACCGTACCCGTATAGCGGGATCCGATGCGAAGTATTCAGGGCGTCCGGCGGCCGCCCTGAATCGTGTGAAGGTACTTGCGCTTGCGATGCGCGGCAGAGGTCGAATCGCGGTATGATCGCGAATATGGCGACGATCCACATCTCCGAAGCCGAAGCCGCCCGCGATTTCGCTGCGCTGTTGGCCCGTGTCCGCGCGGGTGCCGAGATCGTCATCGAAAACGGCACACTTCCTGTGGCCGTGATCCATTTACCCGTGCCGCCCCGCCGCTCCATTTCCGAGTGCATCACACTGGCGAAAAAGCACGAAGAAGAAACGGGAGAAGCTCCTGTTCTTGATCCCGAATTCGCGGCAGACGTGGAGGAGATCATCAATCAGCGCAGACCCTGGAACCCTCCTGCATGGGACTGATTCTCGACTCCAGCATCATCATCGCTGCGGAACGTCGAAACCACACCGTACGGCAAATTCTTGAACAGATACAAGCTGCGCGAGGCGAAATCGACATCGGCCTTTCGGTCGTAACCATCGCCGAGCTAATGCATGGCGCGTACCGCGGAAAGGAAGAGGTGGACAACCAGCGATTGGCTTTCATCAACCGGCTATGCAGCGATGTTCCCGTGCATCCCTTCACCGTTGAAACCGCCCGACTGGTTGGGCGCATCGAAGGCCAGCAGTCAGCTCGGGGTATCGCAATTGCGTTCGAGGATTTGGTAATCGGCGCTACCGCCTTGCAGCTCGGATTCGATGTTGCCACGTTCAACATCCGGCACTTCAGGCTCATTCCGGGCCTGAATATCGTCACATTTTAGGTGAAGAACTTTCTCACCCGAACACAGCGAAACAATGTGATTTATCTTTGCTAAGACCAAGCCTCTTGCGGCTTAAGGAGCACTCCGCATGGCAATCCAGGATGATCTCTCGAAAATCGCCTTGCAGGAACAGTCGTTAGTATTGCCGCACTTCGATCACGAAGTCGCATGGCAGATTGGCACTCGCCTGCGCGATATGGCGGTGGCGCGCAATTTTGGGGTAGTCATCGATGTCCGGCGGTTCAACCAGCCGCTGTTCTATACCGCTCTGGGTGGAACCAGCCCAAGTAATTCCGAGTGGGTACGTCGCAAGAGCAATGTTGTGGCGCGGTTTTTTCGCAGCTCTTATGCGGTAGGACTGGATCTGCTACAGAAGAAAACCAATCTTGTCGACAGACAGGCATTGCCTGACTCCGACTACGCCGCCGATGGAGGCAGTTTCCCGATCCGCGTCGCGAACGCCGGCGTGATCGGCGCGGTGACCGTCTCCGGATTGGCCCAGCGGGCGGACCATGAACTGGTCGTCGAAGCTCTCTGTCTTGAAACCGGACAGAACTACGAATCCTTGAAGCTGACTCCGGAAGAATAGCGCGATTTTCATAGTCACTGTGTAGGGCGACTGTATCAGCGCCGCAGAAGCTTAAATGCGATTTCGCGGCCGTAGCCTTGCGGATACGCCAGCGATATCCAGAGCAGCGCGAATGGTTCCAGCAGCCGGGCCTGGCGTAAAGGTCCCGCATCCAGACCTTCAAAGCCAAGTTCTTCGACCAGGCTCTTCACCGTCCTCTTGGCGTCGGGGTTATCGCCGCAATAAAAAAGCGCGGGCAACTCGGCGCCGAACGCCGGCTGGGCCATGATGTTGTAACCGACCGTATTCATAGCTTTCACCACCTTGGCGCCATGCGCCCACGCCGCCACCTGCTCGCCGCCGGAAGTAGTGGTGCCGCATTCCAGGCCGGTCAAATCCGGGAGCAGAGGATTGGTGGCGTCGATGACGATTTTTCCTGTCAGATCGCCCATGCCCTCGATCGCGTCCCGGGTCGCCGGCCAGGGAGTCGCCAGCAGAAGGATGTCGCTGGCCTGAACCGCTTCTTCCACAGTCGCCGCCCTGACGGACCCAGACGCCTTCGCCACCAGCGCCTTCATCTCTTCCGATCGAGGATTGCGTGAACTCAGAACAACCGAGTGACCATTCTCCGCCCACCTTACCCCGACGGTGCCACCCACATTCCCTGAACCAATCACTCCAATTTTCATTTCATCCCCGAGTATGTGAATAGGAATTTATTGCGTCATTTCACGGCTGGCGCTTCCACAGCGCCCGGAGAATTCGGGTCCAGCCGCAGTCCGTTCGCATTTGCCTGCGCTCCGATCAAGACCCCCCAGCCGGGCAGTTTCTGGCTTCCGGTAATCAGCCTGGGACCTCCGCTACTCAAACCGAAGTACGTCCACATCCATTGCAGCAGCACTGCGAAGCGATTGCGAAATCCGATCAGAAAATAAATATGGACGCTCAACCATGCGAACCAGGCGATGAAGCCGCTCAGGTGCGCATGGAAAGGCCATTTCATATCGGCCACCGCTTCGTGCCGACCGATGGTGGCCATATCGCCCTTGTCGAAATAATGGAATTTTGTTCGCGGCTTTCCCGCCAGGTCCGCGAGGATTTCCTGCGCGGCATGTGCGCCCATCTGCATGGCAGGCTGGGCTACGCCGGGGATTTGCCTGCCATTCTCAACCACATGGGCCAGGTCGCCGCAAATGAAGACGTTCGCGTACCCCGGCGGGTTCAGATAATCATCCACGGTGATTGCTCCGCGTTTGTCCGTGGGAACACCCAGCATCTTGCCAAGCGGCGAGGCCTGCACACCCGCCGCCCACAGCGTCACCACGGATTCAATTTTTTCTCCGCCGGCGACAACGTAACCGGGTTGAATATCGGTGACCTGCAGATTGGTTCGCACCTCGACTCCCAGGTGCGCCAGTTCCTCAGTGGCTTTGCGGGACAGGTCCTCAGGATAGGTGGCCAGGATGCGCGGAGCGCCCTCGATCACGAGCACGTGGGCGTTTGCCGGATCGATCTGGCGAAAATCGCTCCGCATGTAGAGCCGGGAAATGTCGGAGATGGCCCCGGCAAGTTCCACTCCGGTTGGACCGCCGCCGACAACGACGAAGTTCAGCGGCGGATGGGAGCCGTGCTCCAGCTTTTGCCGCTCCGCCAGTTCAAAGGCCAGCAGCACGCGGCGGCGAATCTCAATGGCATCTTCGATCGTCTTCAGTCCCGGGGCGAGCGGCGCCCATTCGTCATGGCCGAAATAGGAATGCGTCGACCCCGTCGCCAGAATGAGATCGTCGTAGATCAGGTTCGAGCCGCTGTGCAGGCGAACCGATTTCCCGGCAACATCGATCGAGATAACTTCGTCCATCAATACTTCGACATTGGTCTGTTTGCGAAGTATGGACCGGATCGGCTGGGCGATATCTCCCGGAGAAAGCGCGGCCAGCGCCACCTGATAAAGCAGCGGCTGAAAGGTGTGGTGATTGCGGCGGTCCACCAGCGTTACCGCAACAGGTTTCCCGGCAAACTGCATAGCGGCATTAAGGCCCGCAAAACCGCCGCCGACGATGACAACTCGCGGCTGCGCAGTGCTGTTTCCATTGTTCGCTGCCATGCTTTCGAATCCCTCCGGTGGCGGCTGTCATCTCTTTGGATGCAACGAGACCTCACTTGGACGGAAAAGCGCGGCGCGTGAGCTCTTTCGCTAACGCTGAAAGAACTCCCGATACACTAGACACAGAACATGACAGACGAAACTCACGACACCATTATCGTCGGAACTGGATGCGCCGGGCTGACAGCCGCCATCTACGCGGCCCGCGCCAATTTGAAACCGCTGGTGCTTGAAGGACACGAGCCTGGCGGGCAGCTTTCGATCACGACGCTGGTCGAAAATTTTCCCGGATGGCCGGACGGCATCCAGGGCCCGCAGTTGATCGAGAACATGCGGATGCAGGCATCGCGCTTCGGCACGGATTTCCGTCTGGGCCATTTAAGCAGCGTGGACTTGTCAAAGCGCCCGTTCCAGCTGCACCTGGGCAAAGACGTGTTGCATACGCGCACGCTGATCATCGCCAGCGGAGCCTCGGCGCGCTGGCTGGGGCTGCCCAGCGAACATGCCCTGATCGGCCACGGCGTCAGCAGCTGCGCCACCTGCGATGGCTTCTTTTTTGCCGGGAAGGAAATTGCGGTTATCGGCGGCGGCGACTCCGCGATGGAAGAAGCGCTCTTCCTGACCCGCTTCGCCACTAAGGTCACGCTGATCCACCGGCGCGAACATTTTCGCGCATCGAAGATCATGCTGGAACGCGCCATTGCGCACGAGAAGATCAAATTTCTGACCAACACCGCTGTCGAAGAGGTTCTCGGTGTGGAGCAGAAGGAAGTCACCGGTCTGAAGCTGCACAACCTCGCCAGTGGAGAGAGATTCGTGCTGCCGGTGAGCGCCATGTTTCTCGGCATCGGCCACGAGCCAAACGCGAAGATGTTCGTCGGCCAGATTGATCTGGATAATGACGGATACATCCGCACCCACGATAATGTGTTCACCCGCGTGGCCGGCGTCTTTGCCTGTGGCGATGTGCAGGACCGCCGCTATCGGCAGGCGGTTACGGCGGCAGGAAGCGGATGCATGGCGGCGCTGGAAGTGGAGAAATTCTTAGAAGAGCACGGACGATAATCCTGAGGTGTCATCCCGACCGAAGCGAAACCGGAGTCCCCGGCGACACGTCTTCGTCGCTGGGGTGGGAAGCGTAGTGGAGGGACCTGCGGTTTCCATGTCAATTGCAGAAAACATCGCTCGCGTGGAAGAACAGATGATCGCCGCCTGCCGCAGCGCGAACCGTTCGCGCGACAGCGTGCGCCTGATGGCGGTTTCGAAGATGCATCCAACGGAAGCGATTCTTGAAGCGTATGCCGCCGGGATTCGTCTCTTCGGCGAGAATCGTGTGCAGGAATATGAGGGAAAACAACCTGCGCTGCTCGCTGCAGGAATCTTCGCTGCGCAACCGCCAGCCGTCTTCCATTGCATCGGCCCGGTGCAGTCGAACAAGGCCGCGCGCGCGGTCCAGCTTTTCGATGGCATCGATACTGTCGATTCGTTGCGCCTGGCGGAGCGGCTTGATCAGGCGGCTGCGGAAGCGGGCAAAAGACTGCCCGTCTGCATCGAAATCAAACTTAGCCCGGAGCCGTCGAAGCACGGGCTCGCGCCGGATTCCGCAGAGCTCGCTCAGCTTGCTCGAACGGCTGCCGGATTTTTCGCATATCAGACACACGCGGGCTCATGACCATCCCGCCCTATGCGGAAGATCCCGAGCAGGCGCGGCCATACTTCCGCCAGTTGCGAACGCTGCGCGATTCCCTGGCGCAGCGATATTCGAGGCTTGGCACTCGATGAGCTTTCGATGGGCATGTCGCACGATTTTCCTGTCGCCATTCAGGAAGGCGCAACCCTGGTGCGCGTCGGGACGGCGATTTTTGGCGAGAGGCCTGCCCCGCACTAAGGATGGATATATGCGCAAGAATTTCAAACCTGCTCTTGAAAGCGCCATGCATCATGCGCTCGAATACCTGCGAACCGTCGATGCGCGTCCGGTCGGCCCCACCGCCTCGCTGGAGACTTTGCGCGGACGATTGCTCATAGAGTGGAACCGCAATCCCGTGGCGGCAGAAACCGTTATCGACGACCTTGTGAAGGGAATTGAGGGCGGCCTCAACAATTCCGTGAATGCCCGTTTCTACGCATGGGTGATCGGCGGGTCTCTGCCCTCGGCGCTCGCCGCCGATTGGCTGACCTCAACCTGGGACCAGAATGGCGGTCTGTACAGTGTGAGCCCGGCATTGGCGATCGTCGAGGAAGCGGTCGGTTCGTGGTTGAAGGATCTTTTTCGGTTGCCTGCGCCGACATCTTTCGCCCTGGTGACCGGCTGCCAGATGGCCCACACGACCTGCCTGGCTGCCGCACGAACATGGTTGTTGCAGCGAAGAGGTTGGGATGTAGAGCGACTGGGCATGAGCGGCTCGCCGCAAATACGTGTCTTCTGCGGCATTCGGCACGCAACCATCGACCGCACCGTGCGTCTGCTCGGCTTTGGCGATCGATCCATCACAAGCCTGCGCGTCGATGAGCGCTGGAGCACTCGATCCGGGTGCGCTCGAAGAAGCACTTCAAGAAGCCGGTGACCAACCTGCGATCGTGCTGCTGCAGGCAGGCGACGTCAATACCGGCGGATTCGACGACTTCGAAACACTCATTCCAATCGCGCGCAAATACGGAGCATGGACGCATGTGGATGGAGCCTTCGGCATGTGGGCGGCGGCCAGTCCACGCTTTGAACGACTGGTCCGTGGAGTTGAGCGGGCACACTCTTGGGCAACCGACGGTCACAAATGGTTAAACGTTCCCTACGACTGCGGCTATGCTTTCGTCGCGGAGCCGGATGCGCACCGGGCGTCCATGAGCTATCACGCAAGCTATCTCACGCAGCAAAACCTTGCTCGCGATCCACTCGACTGGAATCCGGAATTCTCGCGCCGGGCGCGGGGATTCGCCAGCTACGCCGCCTTGCGCGAGCTTGGCCGTGATGGCGTGCTGGAGCTTGTCGAGCGCTGCTGCGACTGTGCCGCTCAACTGGTCGCAGGACTTGGACAATTGGAAGGAGTCAAGGTACTCAGCACTCCAATCATCAATCAGGGAATGGTCGCATTTTCCGATCCATCCGGAACGCTTTCCGACCAGTGGACAGACGATGTCATCGCAGAGATTGCAGCAGAGGGCACCTCATTTTTCTCTGGAACAACGACTCGGGACGGGCGCCGCGCGATGCGCATTAGCGTCTCGAACTGGCAGACTTCACGCGAAGACGTCATTAAGACTGTGGATGCAGTGGGACGTGTTCTCACGAAATTGCGCTCCGGCGCCCTGGCAATTAAGCATCCACTCAATACGTGAGAAGGTGTCGGTTGCAATTACCTTCTATACACTGATCCGTTCCTTACTTTTTCCTGCACGGGTACCGTGAATGTCATTGCTGCACGCCGGACTGTATGCCTGGGTTCTCGGCGTTGTCGTTCTTGTGCTGCTTGCGGTTTCGCTGGCGCAGCTGCGCGGCGTCAAAACCAAAGCAGACTATCTGGTTGCCGGCCGCTCGCTGCCGGCTTTCGTGCTGGTTTTTACGCTGCTGTCTTCGTGGATTGGCGCAGGCTCCCTGTTCGCCGGCGCGGAAAATGCCTATCGCAATGGATTTGCCGCGCTATGGCAGCCGGCGGGCGGCTGGGCCGGGCTGCTGCTCATTTACTTCATCGCGCCGCGCGCACAAAAGTTTGCCCAGTTCACCATTCCCGATCTGCTCGAAGCCCGCTACAACCAGACGGCGCGCGTTCTCGGCGTGATCGCCATTTTGTTCGCGTATACCGCGATCGCGAGTTATCAATTGCGCGGCGGCGGCGACATCCTCCACCTCATCTTTCCCGGCGCGATCAGCAGTCTGATGGGCATGTACATCATCGCGGGCTTCGTCATCGTGTTCACGGCTCTCGCCGGCATGGCTTCGGTCGCGTATATGGATGTCGTCATCGGCCTGCTTGTCACGGTGGCGCTGATCATCTCGATCCCGATTCTGCTGCACGCAGCCGGCGGCGTCGCCGGTCTGCACGCGGTGCTGCCTCCAACCCACTTCCAGGTGCTCGGCTCCATCTCGTTCGTCCGCGCGATGGAGTTCTTCGTGCCCGTCCTGATGATCATGCTGGGCAACCAGGCGATGTATCAGAAATTCTTTTCCGCGAAGTCGCCGCGGGACGCGCGTATCGCGGTGGTCGGCTGGATCATCGGCACGGTGATTCTTGAGACCATCATCATCGCCATCGCTGTCATCGGCTCGGCGCTCTATCGCACAGGAGAAGTGAGTCAAAACCCGCGCGAGGTCATCGCCTACACGGCACGGCATGGCCTGCCTGCGATGCTGGGCGCACTGCTGCTGGGCGCCATCTTCGCCAAGGTCCTCTCCACGGCGAACAACTATCTGTTCTCTCCGGCAACGAATCTGGTCAACGATGTTTTTCTTCGCTACATGCAGCCCGGCGCCAGCAATAAACGCATATTGCTGATTTCGCGGCTGGTCGTGGTGGGGCTCGGCATCTGGGCGTTGATCCAGGGGGCCTACACGGTATCGATCCTGGAGAAAGCGCTGTACGCTTACACCATCTATTCGACGGCGCTGACGCCGGTCGTGCTGGCGGCGTTTTATTCGCGGCGCATCAATTCCTATGGCGCGGTTTCCTGCATCGCGGCGGGCACGTTCGTCACCGTGTTCTGGGACACGGCTTTCGTCCGTCACGTTTTTCCGGCTGCTATCGCGCAGCGCGATGCCATCTTTCCGGCGCTGCTGGCTTCACTGGTCTGCTTGTTCGTGGTCAGCTGGCTGACGCCTCCGCCGCAGCGGGAAAAGGTGGCGCAGTTCCTGCCCTAGCTCCACTACGTTTCATAGGTGGGGGCCAGCGCGGCCGCCGTACAATAATGATAGGAGAGTTTTTCGTGACCATGCGCCGTGTCTACATGGACGCCAACGCGACGACGCCGATGCTGCCGGAGGTTTTTGAGGCGATGCGGCCGTATTTCGTGGAGCGTTTCGGCAACGCCAGCTCCGTCCACTCCTTCGGCCAGCAGGCGCGCGGAGCGGTCGAGCAGGCGCGCATCGGCTTGGCCGCATTTCTGCACTGCCGTCCGGCGGAAATTGTGTTTACCAGCGGCGGCACGGAGAGCGACAATCTTGCCCTGTTCGGCGCGACCAAGCCCGGCGATCACGTCATCACCAGCAGCATTGAACACCATGCGGTGATCCATGCCGCCGAGCGGCTTCTGCAGTGTGGGCGCGAGGTTACATTTCTTCCCGTCAGCGCGGAATGCGTTGTCGATCCCGACGATGTCCGCCGCGCACTGCGGCCCAACACCCGGCTGATCAGCGTGATGATGGCAAACAATGAAACCGGCGCCATCCAGCCGGTCGAGGAGATCGGCAGGATCGCTGCCGAAGCGGGCGTGCAGTTCCACACCGATGCGGTGCAGACGGCCGGCAAGCTGGCGCTCGATGTTGAAAAGATCGGCTGCCATCTGCTGTCGATTTCCGGGCACAAAATGCACGCGCCGCAGGGCACCGGCATTTTGTTCGTCCGCAAAGATACGAAAATTGAGCCGCTCTTTTACGGCGGCACGCATGAACGCCAGCGCCGCGCCGGAACGGAGAATCTGGCCGGCATCGTCGCTCTTGGCAAAGCGGCGGAGATTGCCCGCAAGGGCATCGAGGAAGGCGCGCCGGAAAAGATGGCGGCTTTGCGCGATCGGCTGGAGCAGGAAATTATCTCCCGCGTCGGCGAAGCGGGAGCGCACTCCGCGCATGCGCCGCGCGTGCCGAACACAACGAATCTCTGGTTCGATCACCTGGAAGGCGAGGCGCTGGTGATTGCGCTCGACCTGAAGGGGCTCGCGGTTTCCGGAGGCTCGGCCTGCGCCTCGGGAGCGAGCGAACCCTCTCACGTGCTGACGGCGATGCATGTCCCGGCCGAGCGCGCGCGCGCCAGCCTGCGCTTCAGTCTGTCGAAATTGACGACGGAGGAGGATGTCGATCTCGCCATTGAAATTGTGCCGCAGGCGGTGGCCAAACTGCGGGAATTGTCGCCGTTCTATCGACGGGCCGATTTATCGCAACAGATACTTCTCTGGCCGCTTCGGCACCGCGTTAAGAACAAATCTGGAGAGGACGTACTCCGTCGGCGCGCCATCATCCTCTGGATTCTTCGCTGCGCTCAGAATGACGTACCCTTTGGTAAGAAAATGGTAAGAAAACATTATGCCCGCTCCTGAAACTATTGCCGTAGCCATGTCCGGTGGAGTCGATTCCTCGACGGTGGCCGCCATGCTGAAGTCCGAAGGGTACAACCTCGTCGGCCTGACGCTGCAGCTTTGGAATCAGCGCCGGCTTGCGGGCAGGCCCGGCATGCCGGAGACGAGCGAGGGCCGTTGCTGCTCGCTCGACGACGTCTACGACGCGCGACGCGTGGCCGAACATCTCGGCATTCCTTATTACGTTGTCAATCAGCAGGACCGTTTTGAGCACGATGTGGTGCAGCCCTTTGTGCGCGAGTACCTCAGCGGACGCACGCCGGTGCCCTGCACGCTTTGCAACAACCACTTGAAGTTTGCGCAGCTGCTCGACACGGCGCGCCAGATCGGCGCGGAACGCATTGCGACAGGTCACTATGCGCGCAATGAATATGACCCGGAGCGCAATCGCTGGATTCTGAAGCGTCCCGCCGACACCAGCAAGGACCAGACATATTTTCTGTTCGGCTTGACCCAGGAGCAGCTCAGCCGCAGCCTGTTTCCGCTGGGAAACTACAGGAAGCCCGATGTCCGCGAACTGGCGCGCGAGCAGGGCCTCGCGCTCGCGAATAAGCCGGACTCGCAGGAGATCTGCTTTATCCCCGGCGGCGATTACAAGCAGTTTCTCGACGCCTATCTTGCGGAGCAGGGGGAAGCCATGCCCGATACCAGCGGCGAATTGGTGACGGCCTCCGGCGAAGTGGTTGGCCATCACGCCGGGATTCATAACTTCACCATCGGGCAGCGCAAAGGACTGGGACTGGGCAGCACCGGGGGTGTTGCAACCGGTTCGCCGCTTTACGTGATTGGGATCAACGGGGCCGACAGGAAAGTTGTCGTGGGCGGGAGTGAAGAACTGGTTTCACCAACGCTGCGGGCCAACCGGCTGAACTGGATTGCGATTCCGCATCTTGAAGGCGAGATGCGCGCGCAGGTGAAGATTCGGCATCGGCATGAACCCGCGTGGGCGACGCTCACGATGTCGGCGCACGATCAAGTCACAGCGACGTTCGATGTCCCGCAGCGCGCGGTGACTCCGGGACAGGCGGCCGTCTTCTATGACGGAGACGAAGTCATTGGCGGCGGCTGGATTCTGTAGACCAGGGAAATTCGCTGCGAAGGGAGTCGAACTTCGGCTCCCTTCGCAGCGAATTGCTCTTCAGATTACCTGGGCTGAACGACCAAACTCTGAGGCTTGGCGACGGTGTAAGGGGAGCCGGGCGCCTGACTGTGACTGGTGCCGCTCACGGTGAAGACGAAGAGCTTGCCGTGAGAGGTGCTGATGGCATACAGATGATTGTCGTTATCCCAAAAAACCTGATCGATTTCATCTGAGGTAAGCAGGCCGGTAGCTGCGGTGAGCGGTCCCCCTCCGTTGAAGTGAAATATCTGCAGGCCTCTCGTTCCGCCGACTGCCAGAAGTTTTCCCGATGGCGCTGCTTTCATAGCTGTCACGCTCACCACCGCGGTATGAGGCATGTTTTTCTCGGTGCTGGTCGTGGTTAGATTGCCATTGGATTCATTCACCGTATAGGTGGCGATCTGATCGGCGCTTCCTGTCGGGTTGATCGTGTATTTGTTGACGGCTTCCAGGTCGATTGCGAGGTGGTTGGCGTTATCGGCCGTGGCATACCACGGACAATAGAAATCATTATGCGGCGCGGTGGGATAGGGTGCGCCAATGCTGATGTTGACCAGCGAACCGCTGCTCTTTCGCTTATAGCCGGCGATGTCCCTCATCCCATCAATGCAGGATGCGTCGTAGGCATAGACGTTGTTCGCCATGAAGGCGAGCGGATAATAAGAATCCTGCCCGGCCATTGTTTCCGACATGTACGCTAGCGCACCGGTGGATTCTTCAATCTTGAGGGATTGAAAAGCATTGTCGCCGTAACTGCAGTCCGCAATAGACGTGAAGGGATACAACGTGGTGCCAGTACGGTCGAGGTACAGCGCGCCGGACGCGGCGCAACTGCTGTTCGGGTACTTCTGAATATCGGCGGTATGGATTGAGTTGATAGCGCCGTTCGAGCCGATGGTGAACGAGTGGATCGCCGCCCCGGTAGGGCTCGAGCCGAAGAGATATTTTCCATTCACCGCCATGTTCGCCAGGTTGGCGGTGAATGGCGAACCCGGAACAAGCTTAAGTTGGCCGTCGGAGGCCGCTGCGTATGCAACGATGCGATTGGCGCTTCCAGCGTAGTTGCTGGAGACATAGATATATGCGACGGGCGCTGCACTGGCGGCGGATGCTGCAAGTGAAGAACCGATGAGTAGCGAAGAAACCAGGCAGAACATGGTGCAAAAGCGGCGTGACATAACGCCTCCAATTGGGGGATTCGTTCCAAGATACGACCATAGGATTCCCCGAGCCGCCGATGAAGTTGTATGGAAACAGAGACGGTCTTTCGCTTCTCTGCTAAGTGTCAGAAAACATGCAGGCGATTTTCAGGCGCTGCTCAGCGTAACACGATCACGACACCGCAGATTCCTGTCGCGCCCACAGGCTTGGATCGACCTCCGCGAAGACGCTGTCCTGGGTTTCAATCTCCGATAGATGAGCTTTGTCCTGTTCGGTCAACGTTCCTCCGGAGCAGTGCAGCTGCCACATTTTTTCAATCGCCTGAAACGATGCCAGGTGCTCATTGAAGCGGTCCTCGGCGTAGTCGCGCGCGGCTTCGGTCGTGATGAGGAACTGCCAGTCGGAAGATTCCAGCAGCAGCAGCTCGCGGCACCACTGCTTCAGGATGCGTTCTCCCTGCGGATGGCCTTTCCAGCCAGCAGAGCTGGCCGCATCGCGGAGCGCAATTTCGGCGGGGTAAAGATATTCCCAGGTCCAGCGCGTGTCCGGGTTCAACCAAACTTCGTTGCTGCCGTTCTTGCCCCATGAACCTTCGGGGAGTGCCAGAAAACCTTCCGTCTGATAGCGGTCTAAATAATCCGCGCAACTGGTCAGCGCGATTTTAATTTCCGGCCGCGCCATGATGCGCGCTACATGTTCCAGCCAGAGCGTGCCTTCAAACCACCAGTGACCGAAGAGTTCCGCGTCGAAAGGCGAGGTAAGAATCGACGGAACCGGGTCTTTGAATCCGGGCTTGAGCGAATCCACGACCAGGCTGACATAATGCTCGGCGTGCGCGCGGGTGAGGGCCGCTGCTTTTTCCGGGTAGTATGGCGTCTTGTACGCCAAGTCGATCTTCGATCCAGTGACCTGCCAGTAACGGTGGCCGCCGGGGAAACGCTTCTTGTGAAAATCCAGATAATTGCTATCTCCCGGATATCCGGCGTCGCCGCTCCACACCTGCAGACCAGTCCGCGGATCGCGAGGAAAAATCGCGACAGGCCGGCGGTGCGCGCGCGGCCCATCCACATAATAAGTTTTGTAGAGTGAGCGATGCGGCTCACAGGTTTCAAACGCCAGCGAAGCCGCCACCCCTACCGCGCCGCCAGCGCGGAGCTCATAGGGAGTAAACATGACCGATGCCTCGATCAGGTGCGTGTCCACAAAAAAGAAATCGATCTTGGCATCTTCGAGCGGTTCTTCCACGCCCTTGCGATCGAACGGTGGCCAGGGTTTGGTGCTGCCGTGCGGGATTACGGGATAGCTCCACATGCCAGCCGGACGATAGGCGCATTCCGGCAGCCAGATGCCGCGCGGATGTTTGCCGATATGGCGTTGATGAGTGGCCACGCCCGTCTGCACCTGGGCACGGATTGATTCATCGGTGCCGAGCAGCGGGAAATATCCATGGGTTGCGCCGCAGGTAATGATGTCGATCAGCTTGCGCTCGGCAGCCTGGCGGAAGGCGCGAATGATGTCACCGTCGAGCGCGCGGAAATCGTCCACCGCCTGCTGGAAAAAGCTCTGCCAATAGCGGGCGGTGCCGACCAAATGAGGCTCGCCGTTTTGATTGAAATAGGCCTCATCCTCCCTGGCTGCAGCGATTTTCCGATCGAGATAGTTCGGAAACTCCGCCTTGAAGACCGGATGCGCCAATTGCTCGAGCAGAATCGGAGAGATGTTCAGGTTGGCCTTGAGCGCAATCCCGTCGCGCTCCAGCCGGTCGATCACACGCAGCAGCGGCAGGTAAGTTTCAGCAGCCGCTTCATGCAGCCACTCCAACCCATGCGGCCAGGTTCCATGATTCACCACGTATGGCAGATGAGCATGCAGTGTAAATGTCAAATAAGCGGACGGAGATTTCCGGGAGTCATCGATCATGGATCTTCCTAATTCTTGCTTGTAAGATGCTCTTGGATCGACAGGTGGAGGACTCAGCTTGCGTGCGGAAACCGGCAGATTGACTGCGACACCGAAATCCAACTCTCTCCTTCACTATAGCTGCCACAGAGAAATGCGGAATTAGCAGCTGCGGCGACTGTGCCAGACGGATGCAGACTGTTCGAAAATCCGACTGCGTTTGCTTTGCATCGGTTACTCTGAACGGGCCAGGCGCAAAAGCATCTTCCACCGGAGTATTGGCATCTGCTTGATTATGAAAAGGCTTGCCCGGCGCGTTGCCGGTCGCATGCTACTATTCCAACAATCGCGCACGCACTTGCTGCGCACAGGAGATACGCACATGGAACAACAGGAATCGACAGGAATTGGCTGGTTTATTGCGGGTCTGGGCCTCGGCGCGCTGGTCGGCGTTTTATTCGCCCCAAAGGCAGGCAGGGATTTGCGTGAAGGCTTGATGAGCGGCGCTCGGGAAAGCAAGGAATATGTGGCGAACCGCAGCAAGCAGGCGCGCGAGCAGATTAATTCTGTCGTCGATCGAAGCCGCGACCAGATCAACGAATACGCCGAGCGCGGCAAGGAAATTGCCGATAAAGGGCGTGAGCGCTGGAGCGGAATCGTGGATCGCGTGGCCGGCAGCCAGAGTGATGGGGAACGGAATCGCCCATCGAGAAACGAAGAGGAAGAGGGATATCGCGGAGGTATGGCCGACGGCCGTTCTTAATCCCTCTCGACGTAAGATGTATCCATGTCGCAACCTCGGCGGGTCTCGCGCAGTAAAGAAGCCAGGCCGAGGTTCCGCCTTTCGTGGTATCAAATGCCGAGCGATTCAAGTTCTGCGAACGCAAAATCATTGTAGAGGCGAACGATAATGCCAACCAGCTCCGTAGTTTTTCTTGTGTTCACCGGTATACTCGCGTTTGCAGTGCTCATGCAGACGTTTATTTTGCTCGCGGTCCTGATTGCAGCCAAGGCGGCCCAGAAAAAGGCGATGGAAGAGATCGGCAGGTTGCGCGGGGAGATGCAGCCCTTCCTGAAAACCGCTTCCCACATGGCCGACGCGCTCGACGATATGACGCCGCGCATCCGCGCCATTACGGTGAATGTTCAGACGGCCAGCGAACGCCTGCGGGACCAGGTCCAGCACATCGAATCTACGGTTGGAGACCTGACCGGAAGAACGCGCCACCAGGTCAACCGAATCGACACCATGATCACAGACACGCTGGATGCGATCGCGCACGGCACGAGAATCGTGCAGGACAATGTGATGGCTCCGTTGCGGCAGGTGGGCGGATGGGTCGCTACCGTCCGCACAGGCATGGACTTGTTTCGTTTTGGGACTAGCCGCAGCAGCCGCAGATCAGAACCAGGAACCAGGCCGGAAACTCGCCCCAGTCGCTACTAATTGTCTATTGCGTGGTCGCGGTCCACCGCTATCTCAGCATCTGCTTGGCGATGAACAATGCGTTCGCCGGCCGTTCCGCAAGCCGGCGCATGAAGTAGGGAAACCATTCCGTGCCGAATGGAATGTACACGCGCATGTTATAGCCTTCCTTTACCAATGAGCGCTGCAGGTCGCGGCGGACTCCGTATAACATTTGAAATTCGAAGCTGCGCTTTTCGATGCCCTGCTCGGCGACGAATTTTTTCGTTGCGCGGATGATCGACTCATCGTGCGTCGCCATGCCGTGATAAACCCCGCTGGTCAGCAGAATCTTCATCATCTTGATGTAGTTGGCGTCTACATCTTTTTTCTCCGGGAAGGCCAGCGTGGGCGGTTCCTGATACGCGCCCTTGCAGAGCCGGATACGGATGCCATCGGCCAGCAGTGTGCGAACGTCATTCTCGCAGCGGAATAAATACGACTGCATCACCGTGCCGACATGCCCGGCATGGCCTGGGATGGCATGGATTTCGCGGGTCATATCGATGGTGATCTGGGTGTAATCCGTGCCTTCCATATCGACGCGGACAAACGTGTCGGCAGCGGCGGCGTGGTCCACCAGCTCACTGGTAATACCGCGGGCCATCGCGGGATCGACATCGAGGCCCATCTGGGTCAGCTTGAGGCTGACGTTGGCCTGCAAGTTGGCGCTGCTGAATGGCATCGAGCAGTTGATGATAGACGTCGGCGGCGCGCCGCGCCTCCTGCTCGGTATAGACATTTTCACCAAGACTGTCGAGCGAAACGGGAATGCCTTCGCGATTCAGCGCTGCGGCGGCATCGAGCGCGTCGGCCACATGCAGACCGGCGATAAAGCGGCCGGATAATCGTTGTCCCATGCGGGAATTTTCCGCAAACCGGCGGAGAGGCTTATTCTGCGACAGCGCGATAAAAGAGGAACGGAGAGGGTTTGCGCTCATGCGGAAAAGAGCCTCAGCAAACCTTCTATTGTGTCACAACGCGATTCAGCGTACGAAAGACATGAAGAATAGGCCGATGCCTATGAGCGCTCCAATGAAAGGCCAATGCGCGTCTTTTTCCGCTACAGCCGCGCGATTGTTCATATTTCCTCCATTCTTTCGCGAAGCGAATGTCCCTCGCAGTGGTCCGGATGCCAAATGCCCCGGGAACTCGGCCGCGCACTCTCCAGCGCCTCCAGGAATCCCAGGTTCCAGAAACGCCAAATACAAAAAACCCGGCCAGCATGCAATGCGGGATGCTTCGACAGCTTCTCCTGGGCGCGGCAACCGGGCGTAGCTTGCCCGATCAACCAGATTAAGTGGGTTCTTTGTCATTATAACTTTCGCCAATCAGCGCTTCTCGATCGGCACATACTTCGCCGGATATGCCGGCCCGTTGTATTCCGCGCGAGGGCGGATCAGGCGGTTGTCATCGAGCTGCTCGATCACGTGCGCGGCCCAGCCGGCGATGCGGCTGATGGCGAAGATCGGCGTGAACAGATCGACGTCAATGCCGAGCGTGGTGTAGGTCGAAGCGGAATAAAAATCCACGTTCGCGTTTAGATTTTTTTCCTTTTTCACAAACAATTCGATTTTTCGCGACATTTCAAACCACTTGGGATTGCCGCTCGCCCGGCCCAGGTCTTCGGACATGCGGCGCAGGTGAGTCGCGCGCGGATCTTCCGTGTGATACACGCGATGGCCGAAGCCGGAGATCTTCTTTTTATCGGCCAGCATTTTGCGCACATATTCCACCGGATCGGCACCTTCCTTATCGATCGCGAACAGGATGCGCATCACCGCTTCATTAGCGCCGCCGTGCAGCGGGCCCTTCAACGCGCCGATGGCTCCGGTGATGGCCGAATGCATGTCCGACAGGGTGGCTGCAATCACGCGGGCGGCAAACGTAGAAGCATTCAGCTCGTGATCGGCGTGCAGGATCAGGGCCACGTCCAGCGCCCGCTCGGCGGTGGAGGAGGGCTTTTCGCCATTAAGCATCCACAAAAAATTGGCGGCATGGGTCAGCGAGGGATCAGGCTGGATGACCGGCTTGCCTTTGCGAATGCGGTCATAGGCCGCGACAATCATGGCGATCTGCGAGGTCAGGCGAAAGCTTTTGCGGACATTGGCGTCGTGCGAATTGTCCTTCTCGTCGGGGTCATACAAGCTGAGCGCGGAAACAACCGTGCGCAAAATTTCCATGGGCATGGCATGTTTTGGAAATGTCTCGAGCATCCGGAGTATTTCCGGCGGAAGCACGCGTCCCTCCGCCAGATGGCGGCGGAATTCGGCCAGTTCCTTTTCCGTCGGAAGCTCGCCGAACCATAACAAGTACGCGGTTTCGGCGAAGGTCGATTTCTCCGCCAGCTCGTGAATGTCAATGCCGCGATACGCAAGCACGCCCGCGTCGCCGTCAATCCAGCAAATTCCAGAATGGGCAGCAACAATACCTTCCAGTCCGCGTGCCACGGTAGTACTCGACATGATATTTTCTCCAAAACTTATTTCCGGTTGCAGCCGACCGTTTCGCAACGGTCACTGTCCGGCACACAATGCCTTGAGACCCAACATCCCGTTATAACCCAGTGAGCAGTCTCTGTCACCGCAGCGCTGCCCGCCGGGCTAGCCGGACAGCGTTTTAGGAACCGCTTCGGCGGACATCATGGCGGAGATCGAAACAGCCGCCGATTGGAAGCGCGACAATGAAAAATTCTCCAGAGGCACATCCGGCGCCTCACCTGAAATTGCCTGCGTGATGACCCGTGCCGTGACCGGCGCGAGCAACACTCCGTTTCGGTAATGCCCGGTGGCATGCCAGCAGTGCTCCACTGCTCCGGCGCCAAGAATAGGCAGCCCATCCGGCGTTCCGGGACGAAGCCCAGCCCAGCTTTCAAGGTGCGCCGCATCATTGATCTCGGGCAGCAAGTTGGAGACGATTCGCAGCAACGCGGCGATACGATGCTCCTCCACTGTTTCATCGAAACCGGCGTGCTCGATAGTGGCGCCAATCGCCGCCCTGCCATCGCCGCGCGGGATAACGTAAAACTCCGGAGTGCGAAGCACGCAGCGCAATCGATCGGGATGGAGCGCCACGTTTACCATCTGGCCCTTCACCGGTTCCACCGGCACGGCGCCCAGCCGCGGCTCGCCCGCCCAGGCGCCGCAGCAATTCACAAAGGTAGATGCGTGGATTCGTTCCCGCGCTGTTCTGATCAAAATCCGGGAGCCCGATCGCTGCACCTCCAGCAAAGGACTTCCTTCCAGCAGAGTCCCCCTGGCCGCTGAAAAGGCCCTGGGCAACGCGCGGCATAGGTCACGCGGATCGAGGCTTTCTTCTTCGAGCCAAAAAAAATTCTGCCCGGTATCGGCAAGCCCCGGAACCAAAGTCTGCGCGTCTTGCAAGTGTGGCAACACCCTTGGCGGATTGCAGACGGTTCGCCTGCTGCAATGTTCTCCGCGTTCGCAGTCGGATCGACTCGCCCGAAAGCGCCTGCACTTTTTCAAGATATGCAGGATAGAGATCCAGGCTGCGCAGTGAAAGCGGCAACAAAGCCGGCGGATTTTCCGGATCGCGCGCGGCCAGCATTCCTCCCGCCGCCCAGGAAGCCCCCTGCATCGCGCGCCGCCGCTCGAGCACGATGACGGAAAGACCCCTTTGGCGCAGTTCCAGGCCAATGGACAAGCCGATTATTCCAGCTCCCGCGATGACAACATCGGCAGTCGGCGGTCTGGTCATAAAACAATTGTATGGGGTTTCGACTTATGGAATAAAATGTGTGATTTGGACGGAAGCTTTGTGCTTCGGATCACTTTCATACGCGAAACTGCGTTTCACTTCGTGGAGTTTCCCCCAGATGGCCGAAGACGATTTGTACGGAGAAGAGCGATCTTCATCCGGGCTCTTGATCCTGCTGGCTGGCGTGGCGTTTCTGCTCGCTATCGGCGCATTGGCGTGGATTTATTTGTTGCAGAATCGCCTGAGCGCGGTGGAAGCCAAGCTGGGCCAGGTCGAGGAACAGAGCATCCAGCAGGCGACCCAGGAGTCTGAAACGCGGCGGCAGTTGCGCGCAACCAACGAGGCTTTCGGTGCCAAGGTGGGGATTACCCAGCGGCAGATTGAATCGAGAGCAGAGGAGATTCTGCGCCAGCAACAGGCCGCGACCAGTTTGCTTGACGCGCGCATCACCCAGCAGGAAGCGGTTACGCGCAAACAGGTCAGCAACGTCTCCAGCGCCGTCTCCAGCGTGCGCTCCGATGTGGGCGGGGTGAAAAAAGTCGTCGCCAGCACGCGCCGGGAACTTGCCAGCACGGAGCAGCAGGTCCACGCCGCGATCGGCGATCTGGGCGTGCAGAGCGGATTGATTGCCAGGAATGCAGAAGAGCTGAATTATCTGAAGCGGCTGGGCAGCCGCAATTATTTTGAATTTACCCTGCGCAAAGGTAAGGCGCCCGTGACCGTTTCGACCATCAAGCTGCAGTTGCGCAAGGTGGATCAAAAGCATTCGCGCTACACGCTGGAGGTCTTTTCCGACGACAAGCAAGTGGAGAAGAAGAACCGCGAGGTCGACGTGCCGCTGCAGTTTTACAGCGGCAATCCTCCCATGCTGTTTGAAGTCGTGGTGAACAATCTCGAGAAGAATGAAGTCTCCGGTTATCTATCGACACCGAAGAGCGTACCCGCACCAGCCGGACAGTGATTCCCGGACAGTGATTCTTAAGACCGGTTTTCCTGTGGCTGTGCGGTGGTAGGAACCCCTTGCGTGCATCGGTTCTTTGAGGAACGGATGCGTAGGCCTCATTCCGCTGCGATATACCTGTAGGAAAACCGGTCTACTGCAGCGGCAGTGTCAGCGGCCGCCCATTCTGGAAGCTGATGACGACGTGGGCCTTTTTGCGCTGGTCCCATTGCTGCTGCGACCACCCATAATTGAAGACCATCAGGCCCTGGATCGACTGTCCCGGCGCAATGACCTGATGCCGCGACAAAGGCTGCATTTGCCCCGTGGCCAGATTGGGAAAACGCTGGAACAGCCGATCGATATCTTCGGGCAGCGCGGCTGTACTCTGGTTGTTGGTTCCCTGCAGCTTGATATCGCTTTCCAAGTCGAAGATCGTCAGCGGACTGCGGCTGATGTTCGTGACGCGGGCCTGGACCAGCAAAATCATCTCATCCTGCTCCGGGGTGTTGCCGGCCATTCCGGCTTCCGGCTGAAGGTCCGCCGCATTCACCTGCACCGGATATGCGACCTGTCGCAGAATTGTTCCCGACGCATCCGGTTTCGATCGGCCGAAATGGGCAAACAATGCCCAGGCAATCGCAAGTCCGACGATCACGATAACTGCTGGAACCAACAAGGGTCGCCAGGGGTTCCGCGGTTCCATCTGCTCCATCTCTAGCGAGCCGATATTGGGGGAGGGAGAAGCTGGACTATTCATGTTGCAAGCAGTTTACTCGGAATCGAACCGATTTGAAGAGAAATTTCAGGCGATGCGCGGGCGCAGTTGTCGCAGCAGATCCTCTGCGGTCCCGGTGTTCAGAATGTCTTCCGCGCGCAGCCATGCCCGACGCAGCTGGCGGACGCCATAGCGCATTTTTTCCAGATGCGAAGTGTGGTGGGCGTCCGTGTTGATGACGATCCTGCATCCCAGCTCTCTGGCCAGCCGCAGGTTGCGGTCGCTCAGATCCAGCCGGTCCGGGTACGCGTTATGCTCCACCGCCACGCCCAGCTGCGCACAACGACGAAGAACCGTTTGCATATCGAATTCGTACGGCTCTCTGCGAAGCAGCAAACGTCCGGTCGGGTGACCCAGCACGCGAACATAAGGATTCTCAATTGCCCGAAGAATGCGTTCCGTCATCTGCTCCGGGGGCTGATTGAAATAGGAATGCACGCTGGCGATGACAATGTCCATGCTCGCCAGAACTTCGTTCGAAAGATCGAGCGCGCCATCGGCCAGGATATCCACCTCGATACCGGGAAAGATGCGGATGCCGCCAGCCATCTCACGCTCGACCGCGCGAATGCGTTCGACATGCCCGATCGCACGCGCGTCGTCCAGCCCATTTACCATCGCCAGATTTTTGGAATGGTCGGTGATGGCGATGTAGCTGTATCCGTGGGCCATGGCCGCTTCCGCCATCTCGCGGATGCTGTTCCTGCCATCGGTCTCGCTGGTATGCATGTGGAGATCGCCGCGAATATCGGCCTGCTCAATCAGGCGCGGCAGGCGGTGCTGTTCCGCCGCTTCGATTTCGCCTATGTTTTCGCGCAGCTCCGGCGGAATCCAGTCCAGCCCCAGAGCCGCGTAGATTTCTTCTTCCGAACTGCCGGGAAGCACGCCGCCATCGTCCAGGCGCGCCAGCGCATACTCATTCAGCGTGTATCCCATTTTGAGCGCGCGCTGCCGCAACGCCACATTGTGCGTCTTCGAGCCGGTGAAGTATTGCAGGGCGGCGCCATAACTTTCCTCCGGCAGCATGCGGACATCCACCTGCAAGCCGTGGCGCAAATGGAAGCTCACCTTGTTCTGTCCCTTGGCAATCAAATCCACCATCGCCGGATAGGCGGCCACCTGCTCGACGACCGCATCCACCCGATCGGCGGCGCAGCCCGGTCCGGTCACCAGAAAATCGAGATCACCGACCGTCTCGCGGCCGCGGCGCAGCGAGCCGGCGGTGGTCACACGTTCAATCCCGGGAATCTGCCGCAGATATTCCGTGAGTCTCTCGGCCGCCTTTTCGGCTTCGTCCAGAAGAAATCTTCCCGCGTGTTTGCGATAGTCCGCGATGCCCTGCAGGATTTTCGCCACCTGCTTGGGACCACAGCGCGGCAGGCAATCGAGCCGGCCTTCGCGGGCTGCCGCCTCCAGCTCATCGATGCCGGCAATCTGCAGCGCGTCCCAGAAAAGCGCGACCGTCTTTGGCCCCATGCCGGGCAGGCGCAGCAACTCCAGCATGGAGGGCTTGTACCGCGCCAGCAGCTCATCGCGCAGTGTCAGCCTGCCGGTCTGCTCCATTTCCACAATATTGGCCGCCATGCCCTTGCCGATGCCGGGCAGCTCCAGCAGCTTTTTCGGTTCCGCAGCCAACACGCCGACGGAAACCGTGCTCGATTCGACAGCCTCAGCAGCGCGCCGGTACGAACGGATGCGAAACGAGTCCGCCGCGCTCACCTCCAGCAGATCGGCGGTGTCGTAAAGGATTTGAGCAATCTGGCGGTTATCCATGGCTGCAGCGCGTACTGTTGCTTCTGGAAGGAATCATCGCACCACGCGAGCAAAAAACGAAGCCCGGCGTAATGCCGGGCCGTCGTTGCTGCGAGCAAACGCACCGGCAACTCCCCGTGCACAGCGTCTCGATTGTGAGACGCGCCGCACCGATGGGAACGACCGGGTTGTTCGAAATTCAGACTTTTTATTTCAGAGCGCCGATTGCAGCCGGAGCACCTGGTCCGCCTGCGGACCCTTATCCCCCTGGACGATGTCGAACCCGACCTCGTCTCCTTCTTTCAGACTTTTGTAGCCGTCGGTTTGAATCGCTGTGTAGTGGACGAAGACATCCGGACCGTCATCCCGTCCAATAAACCCGAAGCCTTTCGCGTTATTAAACCATTTGACCTTGCCTTTATGCTGAGACACGGAACACGCACCTCTCCCGTACAGATTGGAACCACGAGGGGATCCTGAGCGTATAGACGGATGATCGAAGATAAAGTTACTTTCCGGCGCGCAGCGGCAAAAATAATTTTTAACTCGCGCTCACCCGGAAATCGACCGGGAGCGTTCGGGGCGCTCATCGCGTAAGCGCATTTGCCCAGACCGCAATAGCTGGTAATGCAGAATGGCAACAATTGATTTTCCATCGAAGATCTTGCCGCTCTCGATCCATCGCAGCGCCTCGGAAAGCGGGATCAGGCGGTGTTCGATGTATTCATCTTCGTCAGGCTCCGATTCGCCGGAGGTCAGGCCTTCGGCCAGATACAACTGCATCCACTCGCTGAGAAATCCGGGGCTTACATAAATACGCAGCAGCTTCTTCCACCGTTTCGCCCGGTAGCCGGTCTCTTCCAGCAACTCGCGCTTTGCGCCCGCCAACGCGGCCTCCTCCGGCTCCTTGCGGCCGGCTGGAATTTCCCACATATACTCGCCGGCGGCATGGCGGTATTGTCGCTCAATCACGATGAGCGGATCGGCTTCGTTCTGGCTGGTATCGACGGCGAGGATTACCACCGAACCGGAGTGCCGGACCACATCGCGCCTCGAAATCACTCCTCCCGGTTCCCGCACCTGATCGGTGTAGACATCGAACAGCGGTCCGCGATAAACAAGCTTGGAGGAAATCAGCGCCACTTTCGCGCTGGGTTTCCCCTTGGTTTTCTCGGGAGCGGGCCGGGCGGAATTTTTTGCCGCTGATTTGCTTGCAGGGCGGCCTTTCGCGATCGGGCCTGAAGCGATTTTCTTTTCCCCGCGGTTTACGGATGTATTTTTTTCTTTTTTGTTGCCCGATTTTCCCGGCATATTCCTCCTGAGTGGTGATTCTTCATTTGCGTCCCTCTGAAATCTTTTCCCATGATAGCTGTTACCGGAACCGGCGTTGGAGATCGCCGCCGCGTGAGACCATAAGCCATGCCATCGCACATGGCGAAGAGCACGCCCCTTCCCTCACCAAAGAAATCTAGGCGGTCCAGTGTTGCGCCTCCCAGCGTTACGCTGATCGGCTGCGGCAACTGGGGTACAGCCCTGGCGCTCGCGCTCGATGCGGCAGAAATTCCTCTCCAGGAGATCGTGGTACGCAACAAGCAGTCAATGGCAACGCGATCCGATGCCTGCTGCCGGCGGATTGCCGCCGCAACCGGAGCGCGGCGGACGTCTCTGGTCTGCGCTGCTCTCGATGCCGATGTTCTGTGGATTTGCACACCGGACACCGCCATTGCCAACGTGGGGAAGCAACTGACGCGCGCGCTGGCGCACATCCCCCGGCGTAAACCGCCGGTGGTATTCCATTCGAGCGGCGCGCTCGCCAGCACGGAACTCGCAGCACTGCGGACGGTCGGCGCCGACATCGCATCTGTCCATCCGATGATGACGTTTCCCAAGGCCTCCACCCCGCGCCCCGAACGGCCTCAACGCCCATTGGCGGGTGTTCCCTTCGCCATTGAGGGCGATGCGCGCGCCTGTCGGATAGCGCGGCAGATCGTGCGCGCGCTGGGAGGAGAAGCCTTCACGATCTCCGCGGAAAACAAGCCGCTCTATCACGCCTTCGGCGCTTTCACATCGCCTTTGATGGTGGCGGTGCTGACTGCTGCCATGGAAACGGCTGTAGCTGCCGGATACACACCGAAGCAGGCACAGCGCCGGATGCGTCCCATCGTGGAGCGAACAGTTTTGAATTTCTTCACGAATGGTCCGGAGAAAAGCTTCAGCGGTCCCATCGCCCGCGGCGACACGGCCACGATTGCGCGGCATCTGAACGCGCTGCGGCCGCATCCGCGGTTGCAGGCCGTTTATCGCGAGCTGGCCCGATTTGCGCTCGACTCTCTTCCCGCGCAAAACCGGCATCCAATTCAGAAACTGCTGCAACATGTTGATGGATTGTCCGAATAACTCCGCATCGTGGAGGCCTTCGGGCGCATCCACTGCATGAGACACTGACGCTTGCGTGCCCGCAAGAACACCGATACAGGAGCCACCCGAACTTGAACCCTGACTGCTTCCCCGTCACCGCGCTGCCCAACATAACCCCGCTGTTTCGGGATTACGTGTCTGGACTTGCGAATGAGCGTGCGGATGCACTCCAGCCGTTCTACTCGCCGTTTCATCGCGGAAACCAGTGGATGCAGCATCCGCCCATGATGGACGACGCCCGGCGCAGGCAGCTTGCCGCCCTGCTGCTGCAGCAGAACAGCGATGCCGGCGCGGGGCCGGCGACCGCGGCCAATCTGGAGCGGCTGGCGGAAGGAGCAGGCGCGGTTGTCACCGGGCAGCAGGTCGGTCTTTTCGGCGGCCCTTTGCTGACTCTGCTGAAGGCAGCCACTGCGATTCGGCTGGCGGAGGATGCCAGCCGGAACGGCCACCCGCATGTACCCGTCTTCTGGGTGGCAAGCGAGGACCACGACTTCAATGAAGTGAACCAGGTGACGATTCCCTGCGGCAGCGCGCGTAAATCCAGCTTTGAAACCCTTCGGCTCCCGCAAACTCCCGGCCACGGCAGACCTGTCGGAAATATCCCGCTTGGAGACGCGATTCTTCCTTTAGTCGAAGAGTTGCGCCGATGTCTGGGCGCAAACGCCGTCTTCGATTTGCTGGCCTCCATCTATACCCCTTCCGCAACCTTTGCCTCCGCCTTCGCCGCCTTCATCGCCCACATTTTCAGCGAGCACGGCCTGATCGTTATCGATGCCGCAGCGCGCCCATTTCATGCGATGGGGCATGCGACCCTGCGCGCGGCTATTGAACAGGCGGACGAAATCCATGGCGCGCTGCTCGAGCGGTCCAAGGAATTGGAGCGCGCCGGATACCACGTTCAGGTGACGGTGGGCGGCTCATCCAGCCTGTTGTTCCTGATCGACGAAGCCACCGGAGCGCGAACCGCGCTGAAAAAAACGCCGGGAGGGGCCTGGTCGGCTGGCCCGCACCGCTACAGCACGCCAGAACTGCTCGCCATTCTCGACCAGGCGCCGGAGCGCATCAGCCCTAACGTTTTGCTGCGCCCGGTGCTGCAGGATACGCTGCTGCCCACTTCCGTCTACATTGGAGGGCCGGCGGAGATCGCTTATTTCGCGCAGTCGGATGTCGTCTACCAGCGGGTTCTCGGCCCGTACAACGCCGGTGCTGCCGCGGTTTTCCGCCACGCTGGTGGAGCCCGACCTGGCGAGGATCCTCGAGCGGCATCAGCTTTCACTGCCGGATGTATTCACGACCCCCGATGCGCTCGCGCAGCTCCTTGGCGCGCGCGCGATGCCTGTCCAGGGAAAGCGCAACTTGTCCGCTGCCGGAAATGCGCTCGACCGCGAGCTAAAAACGTTGACCGGATGGATGCATGCCCAGGATCAGGGACTTGGCCATGCCGCCGATGTCGCCGCCTCGAAGATGCTGTATCAGATGAACCGCCTGCGACGTCTCTCCGCGGCGTTTACCGCGCAACGGGAACAAAGCCTTCGCCGCCATGCTGAGGTTCTGTGCCACGAACTTTTTCCGAACGGCAACCTGCAGGAACGCGTCCTGGCGGGCGCATGGTTTCTTTCAAGATCCAAAACTTCTCTGCCCGACCTGCTCATTAAGAATGCGCAGGCGGGACATTGCGCGCACCGGACACTGAATCTGTAGCCTTGACCATCCCGGGCGAGACGCCTAAGTTGTTATCTGAGCGGTTTATGCACGGCCCTACACGCGTCCGTTGCCGATCCGGGAAATTACAATGATCGAATTTCACTCGCTGCAGCATTGCCAATCCTGCCGGATGCAGGAACATCTGTTAGTTCAAAAGCTGACGCCCGCGCTTCGCCAGGAACTGAATGCCGCCTGTTTTCGGGTGACCTTGCCGGTTGGATCCACGGTCTTCCATGAAGGAGACGAGCCGAACGGCGTATTCATTTTGCGCAAGGGCCGCGCCAAAGTCACAATGAACTCGGAAGAGGGCCGCACCGTTATTCTTTACCTGGCGGCGCCGGGGGAATTACTAGGCCTTAGTTCCACTATTTCGGGGAACCGGCGCCAGGTATCCTCCATTGCTGTCGAACCGTGCGAGCTCGATATGGTCCGCCGCGACGCATTCCTGGATTTTCTCAATCGGCATGAAGACCAGTTTCGCGCCGCGCTGGACGAACTGGCGATGCAGCATACCTGCATTCTGCATGCGATCCGCCGCCTCTCTCTGGCGCCATCCCTGCTGGCCAATCTGGCGCGGTTTTTGCTTGGCCTGAATTGTCCCGAGGCCGAGCCGCAGACGGATAAAGTGCAGCTGCGCATGACCCAGGAAGAGATTGCCCAGCAGCTCGGCACCACGCGTGAATCCGTGACCCGTACGCTTTCCCGGCTGCGGAAAGATCAAATCATTGAGCAGCGCGGCCATATCATTACCATTCTGAACCGCAAGATGCTGGAACACCTGGCCGGCTTTCGAGCCGAAGAACAAGCGAGAAAGCTGGCGTAAAAATATGACATCGAAAACCACGAACATCTTCGAAATCACCTGCCCAGATTGCAGCGCCATCGTGAAGGTGGACGCAGCTACCCACGCCGTGATTGCACATACTCCCGCACCGCGTAAAAAGACATTCGAGGATTTCGAAGCCGCCACGCGGGCGCTGAAAGATCAGGAAGAACGCAAGCAGACGCTGTTCCGCCAGTCTGTGGAAGCCGAGAAAAACAAGGATGACGTGCTGGCGAAAAAGTTCGCCGAAGCTCTGCGTCGGGCCAAAGAAAGTCCACAGGAAGAACGGCCGCTGAGAGACTTCGATCTGGATTGACGGAAGTTTACCGGCCCAACAGGTTCGATAGCGATATCCTCCGTGTGCACCCACTTATCGGGCTCCGCCTGAACTGTTATTGAATGAGCGAATCTATCGCCGATGATAATTTTGATTGACTCAACCCAGATTCCTCTGGACCGTACAGGTGTCGGAATCTATGCAGAACATCTGATCCAGAAACTGGCATCCGTTCTGCAACCGCAAGACAAGCTATTCGTGCTGGTTCAGGACGATGATGTATTTTTTCGTGAGTTGATTCAGGCTCACGAAAATTTATCTCCTCTTTTTATCTCTTCATCCATCTTCCGCAACAGGCTGATGCTGGCGTTGTATGAGCAATGCGTAATGCCGTGGGCATTGCTGAAGCATCGGATCGATATTGTTCATTCACTCCACTACACATCCCCGCTACTCTGCCCATGTCCACGCATAGTGACAATTCACGATATGACTTACTTTCTTTGGCCGCGGATGCACACATTCGCCCGCAGGGTTGTTATGTCGAGGTTTGCGAAACTATCTTTACGTCATGCCGAAGGAGTGTTGTTCGTTTCAGCGTCCACACAGAGAGATGCGGAGCGGCTGTTCGGCGCGGGAGACAACTTCCGTGCAGTTACTCCACTGGCTGTGGACCATTCCGATTTCGATGACATTCAGCCCGACTCCATCTCGAACACATTGTCGAATCTCGGCATTAAGGCTCCTTATATTCTTTTTCTAGGTACGCTGGAACCTAGAAAAAATCTTGTTCGACTTATTCAGGCCTTCGATCAACTGGGCCCGCAACATTCCCGGTATAGTCTGATCATCGCCGGGAAGCCAGGATGGGATTATGATCCGATTCTCGATGCAATTGAACGCTCCCCGCAGAAAAAGCGTATCCATCGATTCGGCTATGTAGCTGCGGAAGATAAGATCCATCTGATCGCCGGCTGTGCCCTCCTGGTCTATCCTTCTCTCTATGAAGGCTTCGGTCTGCCAGTTCTGGAAGGGATGGCTGCAGGCGTTCCCGTCATTACCAGCAATGCCAGCTCGCTTCCGGAAGTTACCGGCACTGCCGCGGTTCTTATCGACCCATCTTCGGCTGAACAGATTGCGGCGGCCATGGATTCCGTACTATCAAACGATAAATATAGTGAGCAGTTACGGCAGGCCGGGAAAAGGCGAGCGCGTACGTTTTCGTGGGGACAAACAGCGCGCCTTACTTATGCAGCTTATAAAACTGTGATTGCACGCAGAAAAGGAGATTGTGACGAGCTTCGATAAACATTCGCGCGATCTGGCTTTTCTGACTGCCAGTCCCGAACGAACTGCGGCACTTCCGAATGGAATGCTGACCAGAGTGGATCTAGTATGGTCCCTCTGCATGGCAGCGCTCGTATTTATTTCGCGATATCTAACTCGCGGGGGGCTTTACTTTGTCGATGGCCCGAGGATTGTCCGCGCCATCCAGGACCATACTTATGTAATTCAACCTCCAGGATATTGGCTCTACGCCCATCTTGGAGCGATATTTCATGACCCCGCTTCTGGCTTACTTCTGATTAACGAACTATTTTCCGCAGCGGGCGCAGTTGCCTTCTTTCTGCTTAGCCGAAAGCTTGGCCTTGTTCCCAAGACGGCGGTATTGGCCACACTCGCGTACAGCTCGATCTTTTTCGTCTGGTTCGCCGGCGATATCCAGAGCTCCTATGCTTCACAAATGCTCTTTGCACCCTTAATCATCTACTTTTGTCTTTTGTACCGGAACAGACCATCCGTCTTCGGACTAGCTCTATGCGGTGCGAGCTACGCAATTGGAACTGGACTACGCCCGTCGGACGGTGCATTCCTGGGACCGCTTTTTATCTATATGGTCTTTAGTTTCGTGCCGCAATGGAGCAAGCGAATCGGGTTGGTGGTCCTGACGGCATTGCTGTGCATGGCCTGGTACATCCCAACCCAGCTGGCACTTCGACAATCCCATAGCATCGACCTGGCAGGTCAGGTTGGCAGCCTCGCATTCAAGGTTTCACCGCTTCTTGCAGGGCTCAATCGTCGAAGCATGGCGAATATCTTTCGGGTAGTTCTCCCGCTCGTTGCTGCGTTCTGGATGTTGATACCCGCAATGAGATTTCGATGGAAAAGCATGCAGAGCCGAATTATTGTTCTGTGGATTACGCCGGGATTGCTATTTTTCCTTCTGATCTATATGGCCGATGCCGTATATCTTACCTTCTTAGCTGGCGGCGTCGTTCTGGCATTTGCGCTGTCTACGCGAGAACGGGTATCCACGGTTTTACTTTTACTTTGTATTGGATTCAACACGCTATTATTTTTGGGTGCGCGACCGTTGACCGGAAACAGCCGGGCAGATCAGGCTATCAACTTCTACGTCATCAAGTATTGTAATTACGGGATACGTCATCAGTGGTCGAGCACGATTGGCAATAACTTTCATTAAATTTGCTCGGTTGAACTTTTGTTCATGGGAATACAAACGATCGCAGGCTAGTTGCTCCTCCTGCTCATCGTACGATCCTGCCCTGCAAGCGTTCCCACGTTGGCTTCGTCCGCAGGCCAATTTACGATAATTGCGACCCACAACCAGAAAAGAGAAGAGTAGGCCACATCTCCGCCAAGTTCGGCCACGGCGAGTAAAGCAAAAACGCTTCCCAGTCTTAATCCATTAGGCACGTCGGATTTGAACAGCATAATGGCAAACGGAAGCAGGCCGAAGAGGAAGCCGGCAATTCCCGCCTGTTCGACGTAACTGACAAACAAGTTATGAATCGTGCTGAATGCCACGTCAGGGCTGGCGCCCTGGACATCCACCGGATACGATGGCATCAGGGTTTCATACGAGTTCCATCCCGAGCCGAGCCATGGGTGTTCCGCGATCAGGTGAAGCCCGATAACGACACTTCCTGCGCGCTCTTGCCGGGACACATCCGCCTTGTAGTTTCCGCCATAGAACGCCCAGATCGGCAACAGCATCGTGGCAATTAGAAGCAGCGCCGCAATCGCCAGGGTTCCCCAATAATTCCGTCGGCCAAAAGCTTTGGCCCGAGAGAGAAGGGCGGCGACAATCAGGGAAAAGATTGCCAACCAGATGGTTCGAGAGAAGGTCAGCGCGGCGAACGTTAGCGCGGCGATCCAAACGATCCATTTCGAGTAACGTGGCGCAGGCACATAGATGTTCAGAAGAATCAGCACCAGAATCGGCACTGTACACTGGGCGGGCTCGGCATAGATGGATGTCGCGCGAACGATCTGGACCCAGCCTGCCGTGTTGTAGTCATAGAGACTAAACGATGGATTGTTTCTCAGCCAGTCGAGGAATAAAGGAAGTCCCAGAAACTTGGCCGGGAGTTGATAAATACCATACAAGGCCAATAGGGTTAGAATCCGCCGCAGCCAGCGCACACATACCTGAAACGTCTCTCCGCGCAGAAAATAAATACAGACGCTGCAATAAACCAGAAATGACAATCGAACCGCGCCATGGGATAGTTCCAGCGTGGGTGGCTGCATGTCCAATGCAATTTGAAAAACTGTCGTAATGCACAGAAGCAGGAAGACCGCGCCGATGCTAAGCTGCACCGATATTTGATTGCCGGCGAACGGAAAATATTGAGACCGGCCCCATAAAAATGGAGCCGCCATCAACAGGAACCAGCAAAGCGAGCCAGAAGATCGGTATACCTGAATCGCCGATATTCACCAGGCTGGTCGCGATCAACGCTCCAGTCAAGGCAAAAAAGATTCCCAGCCACCACCGTGCAAGGCTCGACAACCCTCCCTGAGAAAGATCTGACGGGATCGATTGAGGGTTCGATATGGAAGCCATGTCGGACAATTTTCTATCTAACTTTTTTAGTTTGGATCATGTTCGCGACCTATCGCCGATGCATTTGCCAGCCCGCCTTTGCAGAACTTCCTGCGGAGTTTCCAACGCTCGCGGGAGGTTCTGCGCAGAAGAAAGTCCATCAGGTAATGTGCCTGGTACGATGCGTACCAGAAGAGCGCAACTGGCTTCGAAAGATACTTACGAAGATAGTATATTCTGTTCCGCGTGCAATACCTGACCATAAAGTCTGACATATGACCGGTCAGCGAATTTACTTTGTGGAAGAGCCTGCATTGCGGCAAGTACCAGATCGACAGGCCTGCCTTTAACGCGCGGTAGCAGTAGTCCACATCTTCGACATAAACAAAGAATCCTTCATCGAGATAGCCGATCTTCTCAAAGACAGAGCTTCGAATCAGCACGCAGCAGAATGGGGTAAATGTGACTCGGCGCGGCGCCTCGATTCTTCCATCATCCGGCTGATTTTCTCGGTCATGGTGCTGCCTGTATCCCAGCCACTTATTCAGGTGGCCGCCCGCGGCCCAGATCTTCTCCGGGGCATCGTAGTACAGCATCTTAGGCGTGGTCATGTCACAGTCATACCGGTCCAGTCCATCCGATAGCTGCTGGAACAACTCCGGACCGAATGCGGTGTCGTTGTTCAACAGCATCACAGACTCGCATCCTTCTTCAAGAGCCATCCTGATGCCGAGATTTGTCCCGGCGGCGAATCCGATGTTTTCCTGGCGCATCACGACTCGTACGCGAGCATCGGACATGGCGCGAAGGCGATCCTGTGTTCCATCTGTCGATCCGCTGTCGATGATGTACAAAAGATAGTCGCTATGCGTCTGCTTGCAAATGGACTCCAGAAATTCAGCCAGTACCGGCACGCTGTTATGCGTCACAGTTACGACGCCCATGCGGCTCATAGCGGAACCCGCGGCCCGAGCCGGCCGAATACGGCATCTACCAATGCGCGCGCCATGTACTTTGATTTGGCAAGCTTATCCTTCTCCACGAAAACTATCTTGATCGCATCTTTCATCAGTCCCTTAACGTCGGCGACCGCCCATTCCCGCTCTTTGAAACAATATCGCTTGATAAGTGTAAGTCGATTTCTAGTGATATAGTATCGACGCCTCGGGCTATGGTTGGTGGTAAAGAATGTGCGCCCAAACATGCTGTGCGATGTGATCTTTCCCAGAGAGTGCGCCAGCACCGCGTTGGGACACTCGATAATTTTTAGTCCTGCCGCTCGTATTCGCATGCAGTATTCAAGGTCGACATAGTCGATAAAAAAACGCTCTTCCATCGGGCCGATGGATGCGAATGTGTCCGCATGGATCATTGATCCCGATGTCATACATGCAAACACATCCCCATTGGAAGCTCGGTGCGTGGGCAGGAAAACCCCCAGCTGCGCGTCTCGATACCGGGGAAACAGCATGCCAATTCTGGAGCCCGTTTTCGCCTCATGATAAGCGGAAAACATGCCCGCTATGTAGCCGTCGCCTATACGGCTGTCCTGGTCGAAGGTGACAACCCACTGATATCCGAGAGCAATCGCACAGCGGATGCCCGTATTCAGCGCCGCCGCAATTCCACGATTCTCGCCATTGCGGATGACCGTGCACCTGCTGTTATTTTCCAGGCTGCGAATCACAGGAGACGGATCGCTCGCCGGGGTGTTGTCAACAATCACGACATGCGCAACCTGATCGAGCAACAGCTCCACATTGGTCAAAACTTCCCGCGATGGAAAGTATGAAATCAGCACAGCACATACCAGGGACTCTTCCATTCGTCAGCTTCTTGCCTGAATTGTTTCTATCTCGATCATAAATTTCCGATGCGCCGCCCGCGTGGCCTTCAGCGCCCGCGTGGCCTTCAAAAAGATGCGCTCTGGGGATAGCCCATATTCTTCGCCGGCGGCTCATGGATCACTGTAGACCCTGCCTCGTCGACACGGCGTCTCCTGGAGAGAGCGTATCTCATCATTCCCCCCGATTCAGAAACGAAGGCCCGCAAGAAGCGCAAAACTCCCATGTGCCTTACGGTGGAATAAAACATTTCAGCAAACAATCGTGCTTCCCTTGTTCTCATGGCGTGCAGGCCGTGAGATGCGAAGTTTCTGAAGAGGGCCGCGTCGCGCCACTCCGGCGGGCTCAATTTCGCCAGCGCCTGTTCCACCATGGTGAATTGCCGCATTAAATTTCGATAGCTGTTCGACGGATGCTGGCGATAAAAGCACGCCATAATTTCCGGGTGATAGGCGAAGTCCTTTCCCACCTGCTTCAGTTGTGACAACATCCTCAGGAACAGGGAAAAATCGTCCACCACGATGTCTTCTCTCCACCCATTGATCGATTTCAGCGCAGATGTCCTGAAAACCGTAGCCTGCAGCAATATCGGTTGCGGATAGCGCAGGTACATCTGTTTCCGGCGCTGCTCATACGGCAATGCAAAAAAGCGCCGATGAGCTTCCCCATACGCCGGCCGGAATTCCCGCTGCTCTTCTGAATCCATGTACAGAGCATTTCCCAGGGCAAATTGCAGGTCGTCGTCGTTTTGAAGGATCTTCAGCAGAGCTGCAACTCCTTCGGGAATGGGGATATCGTCGGAGGCCACGGCGTAAAAGTATTTACCCCGGGAAATCGATAGTCCTTCATTCAGCGTCCTGACCAGCCCGCGGTTCTCCCGTGCGATGAATTGGATATTCGCGCTCGTATTCAGGCTCGCAATGTACTCGCGAATAACGCGAACCGAGCTATCGGATGAGCCGTCGTCAATCACAATGATTTCTTTATCCGCAACGTCAATCCGCGCAGCAGCCTGGATTGTGCTCAGCACAAACTGCTCGTGGTTATGAGACGGAATTAGGATCGACAACAGCATTTACAATCTCCAGCTTTTAGTGCCCTCAGGTAAGTGCAGCACCATACTCCAGGTTAAAGCGGTTATGTTACACCTGATTGCTAAGCGCACGCTTCGTTGCTTCCAGGTAACTTCGTCCCCATTTTTGACATGGTTCAAGATGGCAACCTTCAGCCCACTCATTCCAAGCATTTATAAAAACGATCTTGTCTCCGTCGGAATTGACACCAGTGCGCTTTATAACTTCACTCAGCCATCGTTCATAGAGCTCAGGCGTAGAATGTTTCAAGGTTAGGCCACGGTTTGGGCGGCGGGGTGTATTGTCCCAACCCGGACAAACACATGGATACCTCAGGTAAGGCAGCGGCCATCTCATCTAGTGAGTTTCTGACCAGCTCTGCATAGGAGCTGATGTGGGTATTCGGCAGCTTCGGCAATATTTTTCCTTTTATCCGCGCAGCCATCGGCGCAGGAATCAGCCTAAGCTTCGGCTGAAACTCAACCGCAGCATCGAAGCCAAGCTTTTCCGGGTCCACAATGGCCTCTCCAAATATGTTTTCGACATGACATAGATATAGGTCGCCTATGCCAACCCGAACGGCTTCCTCTCGCCACCGGTCGGTTGTCCTTTTCGGATTGGGGAGGCGCGCAGACCGATAAATCAAGAACAGTGGTCGGCCATCCACACGTATGTAGCGGGAATCCGCGAATACCTCTTGCAAGCCAGCGAATGTGGTTCAAATCATCTTCGTCGCTATAGTTTTGCTGGATCAGCACCTGCTTATCGCGGCCGTCCCAGACCCTTGTCCAGTTTTCGTTCGCCCAACAAAGACAAAAGGGAAATTCTGGCATACCCGATTTCAAAATTTCGTCGACGGGACGTTCCAATAACCTTTTACCGTTAAACCAATAGTGGTAATAGCAAAATCCGTATATTCCGTATTCGGCCGCCAGCGATGCCTGAGCCTCTCTCGCCTCCGGCAGCCGAAGGTCGTAAAAACCGAGGTCTGCTGGCAAATGGGGCTGATAATGGCCGCGAAATCGCGGGCGCGCTTTGACGACATTCGTCCACTCCGTGAATCCCTTACCCCACCATTCGTCGTTGTATGGCGTTGGATAAAATTGCGGAAGATGGAACGCTATTAGCTTTGTAGTTCTGACCAGCGCGTCAGTTGCTCACTTATACCATACCTATTCGTTCTAAATAAACACGATAACATTCCCATAATTTGGCCCCTAAATCCATCCTCATGTCGCTGATAATTTCCAGTAATTGCTGAGAATTACTCAATGATGGAGACATTCTATGCAGCCTGCTTGTGTACGGTTGCCCACGATGTCTGTAAAATCGCAATCCTTCGCCGAATGTGACGGAGCAGTGCTTCGCTGTTGGAATCCGTTAGGTTCTTAAGCTAATCTTGCTCTAGTTCCTCTAGCGTTCGCGCGGCCCACTAAATTCTTTCGCTGGCTCTTCCCGCTTGTCGTCTTGAGTCGTGCTTCTTAGAGGGAGACTTCGCGCCGGGGATCGCACGCCGCGACACCAATCTGTTGATCTACATGGATCCTGATACCGTATAAGGGGTTCTTGAGATAATCGCAGCTTTGAATGAATAACTATCATCCACGCGATCCAGCCATCGTGATACCAGGAGGCCGGGATCGGAAGAATTTCGGTCTCATATCGGCGCGGAATCATCAATGTCGCTCCGGTTACAACGTTTTTCTTCAGCAGACGGATGTGCCCTCTCCCGTCTGGAATCCCCTCTGCTTCGCGAGGCGTAAAGTGAGACTGCTGGCCCATAGCCGCGCACCCAGGGATCGCTGAGATTCATCTATGAACTCAGCATCGGAAAAGACGCCGCCCAGTTCCGGATCGCGTTCCATCATTGTCTGCCTGGCGCGCCAACTTTTCAGGCATCCAGATATCGTCCTGATCGCACAAGGCGATTAGATCGCCGGTGCATAGCCTGATCGCCTGTTCGAAGTTTTTCGTGGATACCGAGATTCTTCTGATTACGAAAGACTCTAACCGGGAAGGAAACGCTACGAGCAAATTCCGCCACGATATCTAAGGTCGAGTCAGTTGAGAGTCGTCGCATATAACCATTTCATCCGGCAGTCTTGTCTGTCGCGCGATGCTTGCCAACTGCTCCGGGAGAAATCGGCTCCGTTGTACGTACACATCGCGACGGAGATTCGAGATTGGCTTGTACGCAAATCTCCTAAGACACCTGGCTCTCTTAAACTACTGTCAGCCGGGTGAGATGCACTTTTGTTGGAGGTACCGCGGAGGCCAATTGCATAGTTTCTCAGCGAAGGCGGACAAATCCTCAGGAGTAAGCGTCCGATTGCATAGCCGTAGGTATTGATATGGGCCCATTTTGTTTAACTTCAGGGATCTTCAATGAAAATACGGCAACACTGACAAATGAGGCTTGAATACCTGCTTACTATTAAAGGCGAGTAAAAATTTTCTTTTCGCCCATTGTTTTTCAGATCTTCACTGCCAATCCATGGCTAGGCAACTTGTCCAAGTAATGCCGCAGCACTTTCCCGCATAGATACTAAGGACGCGGTCTCTGGTTATGGTTCCATGCTATGCATTCGGCGGCCTTAACTTCGCCGCTCCAAATTTCTTAACGTTCGGCCTTATTATCATGCAAATCGATAAAACGGCCCGCTAGAGCCTCCACAGTATCTACCCTCAGCTCGTCCACGGGGCTATAGCCATGATTTGGACTTTTCAATCCCCCAAAGTTTTCCTTCAGCAGAGCTTCCGGGAAAAGCGGGAACTCCGGAAATAATGATGCTTCTGCTGTCCGATCGCATCAAATATTGACTGAAATCAGAGACAGCGATCGGTTACCCAATGCCGTGGTCTCGAACCACGGCCTGCCGTTTGCGGAGCAGCACCAGGTCGATTGTAAAAAACATTTATCTATCAGTCGCCAAAAAACACCTGAGGAAGGAGCAATTTGTCAAGAAGCACCGATCGCTTAATACCGTTTTAAGATCCGATTCCCATTCGTCTCTCTAGGAACGGAAACAGCAGCCCAAGGATCAATCGGTATGCCCAGACAGAGGATTTTTCTCTCGCTTCGTTTTTCGACTAACCTCGTAATTCCATCCATAACGCTGGTTTCGTATGACCACATCAGTAGAGAAATTGCCAAATGTGACAGTGATAATCCTTATTTAGATCTACCAATCCATTTTCTCTCGCGCGATTAGTCGGACTGAATTTGGTTGCAATCTCGGTATTATGTAATCGGGATGAGTGCATGAACGACCCTATCGCTGATCCGTCATCAATACCTCAGTATTTCTTTATCACTGAATGCGATGCCTGGCCGAACATATATGATATCGGAAGCGATTGGCCTCAAGCGCTCCTGAAATTTTTGAAGGACCTTGATCGACAAGAACCATGGATTCTCCCGTCCATTCTTCAACAACACCGGTTCCGTCTATCTATAGCTCGGAGCCGTCGTTGATAACGATCAGCTCAATTTTCCGTTAGGTCTGCTGGAGGATGCTTCGGATGCTCTCCGCCACATATTTTTCGTGGTTATAGACAGGAATCACCGCCGTAACCAGAGGGCAGTTTTCGTGATTCATGGAAAGCACTCCGATTGGCGACAGCCTCCGCCTTTTCAATGATAAAAGACCCCAGTATCTCGAAGAAATGCTTGAAAACTCCCTCCCCGATGGCACTGGCGATCCCTCGGACTCGATACAATGAATTAGCCCTTCGAGTCGGCGGAACCGTGCAGGGTCTTCCGCCCGGGCGCAAAAAAAAAGCCTCAGGCGGATTTTCATCCTGATTTCCCGGCCACCCGGGGCGTTTTTGAAGCCAACTTGTTGAATCAAAACGAGTAACCGCGATCCGCCGGCCCGCACAATCCTTCAACTTCCCTGCATAATCCTTCAACTTCCGTGCACAATCCTTCAACTTTCGCGCACAATCCTTCAACTAAATTGAATTTTTCCCCTCTGGAACCCGCTATTTCCCGCTATTTCTTTTTATGATCCCGGCGCTAGCGTCGGGTGGTCAGCCTCCGCGCCATGGCGCCGATCTTGCCTGCCGGGCCGCCGAGATTGCTCATATGCGAGAGCCTGCCTACTGCGTAGATGCCGAAACCGGCTGCCCCCACGCACCCCACCAGCGCCCCTCCCCAGCGGCTTTCCGTGGCAATAACGCCCACCCCGGCGCAGACCACGAACGTTACCGCCAGCAGGCGGACAACGGAGGCGGTCCAGTGAAAGCCGATCCTTGCCCGCGCCAGCCAGTAGACCACCGGCAGGTAGAAGACATAGCAGGCCAGAAACGCCATGCCGGTAATCTCCAGGCCAAACGGCCGCAGAAGTCCAGCGATAAAGCCCCCGAGCACCAGCAGGGAGGCGGTTTCGGTCCAGAAGAAGGCCTTGCCGTCGCCGGCGGCGAGCAGGATAAAGCCGAGCGGCCAGGATGCGACTTTCAGCACGTCGCTGATGATCTGCCAGCGCAGCACGACGACCGCGGGGGCGAACTGCGCGGTATAGAGCACGCGCAGCACCCAGGGGGCGAGACCCATCATGGCAAGGAAGATGGGGGCGCTGAGCAGCAGGGCGATCTCGGTCTGCTCATTGACGAGCCGGGTGGCGGCGGGGCGGTCGTGGACGACTCCGGTGAGGCGCGGGTAATAGTCGGCGCCCATGGCGCCGAGGGCGAGGGTGAGGTACTGGGTGGTGATGTTCCACGATGCCTGGAACTGGCCCAGGGCCGCGGCGCCGAGGACGTTGGTGACGTCGACGCGAATCCAGAGCTGGACCAGCGCGGTGGCGAGCGCCCCACCCATGAAGGGCAGACCGATGACGAACAGCATTTTCCATTGCGCCCTCATTTCGGCCGAGCGAGATGGCCTGGGCGGCGACCTTCGGCAGCCGGGAGACATACCACCAGGCCAGAAAAAAGCCGGCCACCGGCGTAATCAGCACGTAGTACACAATGGCGGGATTGCCCCAGCGCCAGATGACCAGGATGCCGACGACGGTGTTGACGATCGCGCTGTAGATGGTGACGCGGGCGATGTCGCCGATGCGGCGCATGCCCTGAATCAGCGCTCCGAAAGAAACGCCGCCGACGGAGAGCGCGACCCCGAGGGCCAGCCAGCCTACGATTGCGGAGTCGGCGGCGCTGCCCAGGACACGCTGGGCGATCAGGCGGCGGAATCCCCACATGACGAGGGCTCCGGCGCAGGCCAGGACGATGGTGCTCCAGAAGATGGCGCGGCGGGCGACGGCGAGGGCGCGCTCGTTCTGCTGGGCGTCGGCCTCGGCAATCTGACGGGTGCCGACGATGTCGAGGCCGAAGGTGGCCACGGTGGTCCCGGTGGTGAGCAGGGCGCGGAAGAGGCTGACCAGGCCGATGCCCACCGGACCAAGCAGAATGGCAAGAACCTTGGTGCGCGCCAGGCTGATGAGGATGTTCGCGACCGAAGCTCCGCCGATGATGGAGGAGCTTTTCAGAATGCGGCGGTAGGATGCGGCCTGGTCGGTCAAGTTATCCCGCCGTCTGCAGTGCGGATTTCAGCGCGGCGATGACGGCTTCGACGTCGTCGTCGCTGAGCTGCGGGCCGATCGGCAGGCTGAGAAGCTGGTTGGCCATGCGCTCGGCGATGGGGAATTGTCCCGGGGCGAATCCCGCGCCGGCAGCGCCCATATAGGCCTGTTGCAGATGTGGCGGGATCGGGTAGTGAATCAGGGTGCCGATGCCGGCCTCTTTCAATGACTGCTGGATGCGGTCGCGCTGGGGGTGTCGAATGACGTAGAGATGCCAGACAGGCTCCGCGTTGGCGGCTACGGCGGGAAGCAGCAGCCCGGTGCCGGCGAGGGCCTCGGAATAGCGGGCGGCGATGCGCGCGCGGCGGCGATTCCAGTCGTCGAGTACTTTCAATTTAACCCGCAGGGCGGTGGCCTGAACGGGATCGAGGCGGCTGTTGTAGCCCTGGACTTCATGCACATACTTCACGCGGGAGCCGTAGTTGCGCAGCACGCGGATGCGGTCGGCAATTTCCGGGTCATTGGTGGTGACGGCGCCGGCATCGCCGAGCGCGCCGAGATTCTTGCCGGGGTAGAAGCTCCACGCGACCGCGTCCGAATGGCCGCCGATGCGCTGGCCCCGGTAGCGCGCGCCGTGGGCCTGGGCGGCGTCTTCCAACACACGCAGGCCATGTTTGCGTGCGAGATCGAGAATGGGGTCGAGCTCGGCGGGCTGGCCATAGAGATGCACCGGCAGGAGAACGCGGGTGCGCGGCGTGATGGCGGCTTCGATGCGGGCCGGGTCGAGATTGTAGGTGGTCTCGAGCGGCTCGACGGGAACCGGCATGGCGCCGCACTGGCTGACCGCAAGCCAGGTGGCGATGTACGTGTTGGTCGGGACGATGACCTCATCGCCGGGGCCGACGTTCATCGCGAGCAAAGCAAGATGCAGCGCATCGAGACCATTGGCGACACCGACGCAGTGGTGAGTGCCGGTGAAGGCGGCAAATTCCTGCTCGAAGGCGTCTACGTCCTGGCCGCCGATGTACCAGCCGGAGCGGAGGGAGGCGAGGACGGCAGCTTCGATTTCAGTTCGCAGTTCGGAGTAGGCAGCCGCGAGGTCGAGGAAAGGAACCTTCATCGCTGCCCCAGCGCGCGAAGGAATTCCGCATAATCGCGGTAGTAGTCGCGCTCATCGTACGTGTTGGAGGCGAGCACCATGCAGACGGAACCGGAGGAGAAGTTGTCGAGTTCGCGCCAGATCATCGGGCAGACGTAGAGGCCGGTGTAGGAGCGGTTCAGATGCACGCGCTTCTTGTTTGCGCCATCATCGAGAACGACGTCAAAGCTGCCGGACATGGCGATGATGAGCTGCTGTAATTCCTTATGGGCATGGCCGCCGCGCTCGGCTCCTCCAGGGACGTCGTAAAGATAATAGACGCGCTGGATATCGAAGGGGCATATGGTTGCCTCCTTCGATAAAGGTGAGGTTTCCCCTGGGGTCGGCGATTTTGGGCAGGTCAATCGTCCGGCAGAGATCGATATTCGTAACGGTCATTGTTCCAGGAACCTGACATGGCGCGCAGGATTGCCGCGAACCAGACTTCGTGGCTCAACATTTCTGGTGACCACCGCGCCCGCCGCTACCATCGCACCGGAGCCGATAGTAAGCCCCGGAAGAATAACGGCGCCCGCTCCAATCGAGGCGCCTGCTTCGATGACCGTCTCCAGGCATTTGTGAGGACTGCGGCTTCTGGGAAACATGTCATTCGTAAACGTTGCGTTGGGGCCGATGAACACATCATTCGCCACTCGCAGACCATCCCACAATTGAACGCCGCTCTTGATAGTCACCCGGTCGCCGACGATGACGTCGTTTTCTATAAAGACATGCGCGCAGATATTGCAGTTGGCCCCGATCCGCGCTTTGGGCAGCACCACCGCATACTGCCAGATTCGAGTGCCCTCACCGATATTACCGGTAGAAACATCAGCGAGCGGGTGGACCATATAGCCGTCCATTGTTCTACTTGTCATACCCGGTTCCGATATTTTTCCTTCACTCATGGATTTAGAAGAGCAGGCTGTACCCCGCACAAACACTCTCTTCGCCAGCCTGCGATACTTTGCAAACCATCCAGGCCAGTCGGACCGTTCCACACTGAGCCCGACCAGATGGGCCTGCTGGCCATTCACGATTTCATAACGTTCATAACGGGCATCCAGCTTCCAGCCATTGTTGAGCTGGGAATCCAGCACCGTCCTGTTCCTCTCGTCAACTATGCAATACAGTGTACTGACCCGAAGTATTTCGAATGCAAAGGACATCCCTAGCACGTCCACTGCCAGCGCGTAAAAACGCCGAAATTCCGGCATCATCACTCTGCCCAGCTCGCATTGCTTGCCGTGTTCGATGTTATAGAGGCTCAATGTTCCCGCGAATTTGTGCCGGATTACCAGGACGAAATTCAGGGCGTCATCGCGGTCCAGTTGTCTGCCCAGCCAATGGCGATGATCCTCCGGAGAGAGTTCCACGTAATGGATGAATTTGCCGAGTGAGGCCGTATTGCGCAGCTCGACAATCTCTTCTGTGTAACTATCGTCCGTCAGAGTGATATAGCAGGAGTCTGTTCCATAGCGCAGAGGGAGTTTCGGAAAATCAAGCTCGGCAAGATTGAGACCTTCTCCACTCCGGGTCACTTCAGAACTCCAGATACCGCCGACCAAGATCATTCATAACGCACATATTTTTCATCAGGATCACCCAGCAAGCAAGCTCAATCGGCTCGTTTCACTCCCTATTCGTTGTATTCATACGAACGGTAGCCGTGTTTGCGAACCAGATCGTCGCGTTTCGCATCGGCCAGATCCGCCTGCACCATCTCCCGAACCAGCTCTTCAAATCCAATGCGCGGCTTCCATCCCAGCCGCTGATGCGCCAGTTTCGCATCGCCCAGCAATGTGTCCACTTCCGCCGGACGGAAATAGCGAGGATCGACGGCGACAACTGCACGACCAGCCTCATCGATGGCCTGCTCCTCCAGACCGCTTCCAGTCCAGCGCAGCTTTATGCCGAGATCGGCTGCGGCAATCGTAGACGAAATCCCGTACGCTGTGCTGCTCCCCGGTGGCGATGACGAAATCTGCCGGAGTTTCCTGCTGCAGCATCAGCCACTGCATTTCAATGTAGTCGCGGGCATGCCCCCAGTCGCGCAGGGCATTCAAATTGCCCAGGTACAAGCAATCCTGCAACCCGACTTTGATGCGCGCCAGGGCTCGCGTGATCTTGCGTGTCACAAAAGTTTCGCCCCGGTTCGGCGACTCGTGATTGAACAGAATGCCGTTACATGCATAGATTCCATAGGATTCCCGGTAATTCACGGTGATCCAATATGCGTACAGCTTGGCGACGGCATACGGCGATCGCGGATAGAAGGGCGTCTTCTCCGTCTGCGGAGTCTGCTGCACCAGACCGTACATTTCCGACGACGAAGCCTGATAAAAGCGGGTCTTCTTCTCCATCCCAAGAATGCGGATGGCTTCGAGCAACCGCAGCGTCCCCATGGCATCGACGTCGGCAGTGTATTCCGGCTGCTCGAAGGAAACGGCTACGTGGCTCTGAGCTCCGAGATTGTAGACCTCATCTGGCTGCACCTTTTGCATGATGTGGATCAGGCTGCAGGAGTCGGTGAGGTCTCCGTAATGCAGAATGAAATTTCTGTTGCTTACATGCGGGTCTTCATAGAGATGATCGATCCGGCCAGTGTTAAACAGCGAGGTACGGCGCTTGATGCCGTGGACCTCATAGCCTTTCCGCAGCAGAAATTCCGCGAGATATGCCCCGTCCTGCCCGGTGACACCGGTGATCAATGCTGTTTTCTTTACCAATCCTGTACCAGCCATCAAAGATATTTCACAACCTGCTGTACGTGCTTGGAGCAAGTCCAGTGTATCGGACGGGAAACCCCCAGCTTAGCTTCCCACCCCGGACCGCGATTCTAGGGCACCATGTTCAGCTCACGCATCATCGCCTGCAGAGAAACCTGCCAGTCGGGCAGGCTCTCACTGAAAACATCTTGAAGTTTCTTGCAATTCAGGCGTGAATTCTTCGGTCGCCTCGCCGGGGTTGGATACTCCGCGGTTGGAATCGGAACAAGCTGCGCGTAGTTCTTCGGCTGCGCGGTTTGAGCTCGCAGGCGCAGAGCCTCCGCCGCAAAGCCGTACCAGGTTGTCTCTCCTCCTGACGTCAGGTGATAAATACCGGAGCGTTCAGCGCAATCGCCGCCGCCGATCCAGCGCTCTGCAATCTTCGCCGTTGCCGCGGCGATATCCCGCGACCAGGTCGGCGCGCCAAACTGATCGTCAACGATCCGCAATTCGGGCTTCTCCGCCGCCAGCCGCAAAATGGTCAGCAGGAAATTTTTTCCCCGCGCGCCATACACCCAACTGGTCCGCAGCACGAGATACGGAATGCCCGCGTCCGCCAACGCCTGTTCCCCGGCCAGCTTGGTCCGCCCGTATACGCCCAGCGGATTGGTCTCATCCTCTTCCACGTACGGCGTCGTCTTTTCACCGTCAAAGACGTAATCCGTCGAATAGTGGATCACGGCCGCGCCGACGGCCTTTGCTTCCGACGCCAGCATTGCCACCGCGTCCGCGTTGATGCGCCGCGCCAGCTCCGGTTCACTCTCCGCCTTGTCCACTGCGGTATAGGCGGCGGCATTGACAATTAACTGCGGCTTTACGGCGCGGACCATGGCGCGAATCGAATCATCCGAGCTGAGGTCCAGTTCTGCCCGGCTGGCCGCCGTGACGGTACCGAGCGGTGCCAGAGAGCGAGTCAGCTCGTAGCCAACCTGCCCGTCGCGGCCGGTGATCAAAATGCGCAAAGCGTCCGGAGAATCCGCGCTCATCCCTCGGCCTCACGCAACACCTGCAGCAGGTAATTGCCATAGCCGCTTTTGCCCAGCTTCGCGGCCAGCCGCTGCATCTGATCGGCGGAGATGTAGCCGAGATGATAGGCAATCTCTTCCGGGCAGGCGACCTTCAACCCCTGGCGCTTTTCAATTGTCTGGATGAAGACGGCCGCTTCGATCAGAGAGTCCTGCGTTCCGGTGTCGAGCCAGGCGAAGCCCCGGCCCAGCAACTCGGTGTGGAGCTGCCCCCGCTCCAGATACCAGCGGTTTACATCCGTGATTTCGAGTTCTCCGCGAGCCGACGGCTGCAGCGACTTCGCCACATCGACCACCTGGCTGTCGTAGAAATAAATTCCGGTAACGGCGTAGCGGGATTTTGGATTCCGCGGCTTTTCCTCTATCGAAAGCGCGCGTCCATGGCCGTCGAACTCGACCACACCGTAGCGCTCCGGGTCCTGCACCGGGTAAGCGAAGACCGTCGCGCCGGTTTCGCGCTCGGCCGCGCGATGCAGCATGCGGGGAAGGTTGTGGCCATAAAAAATGTTGTCGCCCAGCACCAGCGCGGAGGGATGACCGCTGACGAATTTTTCGCCGATCAGAAACGCCTGCGCCAGGCCGCCCGGCTCCGGCTGCACAGCATATTGAAAGGACAATCCCCACTGCTCGCCGCTGCCCAGCAACGCCTCAAACCGGGGCGTGTCGGCAGGCGTTGAAATGATCAGGATGTCGCGAATTCCGGCCAGCATGAGCGCGGAAAGCGGGTAGTAAATCATCGGCTTGTCATAGACCGGCAGCAGCTGCTTCGAAGCCGCAATGGTCAGCGGATACAGCCGCGTGCCCGAGCCACCCGCCAGGACTATTCCTCGCACTGGAAGCTCCCTCGCTTCACATTTATCTGACGCTCCGGGCCTCTTTGCTGATAATTCTGTTCAATCCAGTCCTGATACGCGCCGCTCAGGACCTCTTCCGTCCACGCCGGATTTGCGAGATACCACTCGACGGTTTTGCGCAGCCCGGTGGAAAAGGTCTCGCGCGGACGCCAGCCCAGTTCGCGTTCCAGCTTGGCCGCGTCGATGGCGTAGCGGCGATCATGGCCCGGCCGATCTTTCACAAACCGGATCAGCTGTTTGTGCGGACAATGTTGGGAGTCCGGTCGCAACTCGTCGAGAATCTCGCAGATTTTTTCTACAACTTCGGCGTTGCTGCGCTCATTGCGGCCGCCGATGTTGTAGGTCTCTCCCGGCCTTCCCCGCTCCAGCACCAGGCGAAGCGCGGCGCAGTGGTCGCCGACATAGAGCCAGTCGCGAACATTTTGCCCGTCGCCATAAATAGGCAACGGCTTCCCTGCCAGCGCGTGAGTAATCATCAGGGGAATCAATTTTTCCGGAAAATGGTACGGCCCATAGTTGTTGGAGCAGTTGGTGATGATCGTCGGCAACCCATACGTATGAAAGTAGGCGCGCACCAGGTGGTCGGAAGCCGCCTTGGTTGCCGAATAGGGACTGTTGGGCGAGTACGGAGTGTCTTCGCGGAATGCCGGGTCATCGGCGCCAAGCGAGCCATAGACCTCGTCTGTCGATACATGGAGGAAGCGAAATTGCGCACGGTCATCATCCGGCAACTGCGTCCAATACGCCCGCGCCGCTTCCAGCAGCACAAACGTCCCCCGTACATTTGTTTCGACGAACGCCTCCGGGCCGAGGATCGAGCGGTCCACGTGGCTTTCCGCCGCGAAATGCAGAATGGCGCGCGGCCGGTGCTGTCCAAGCAATTGATCCATGCAGGCGCGGTCGCAGATGTTCGCCCGCACGAACGCATACTCCGGGTTATCGGCGACCTGCTGCAGGTTGCGTAGATTGCCTGCGTAGGTGAGGCAATCGACATTGACCAGTGGACCCGACTGGCCCTCACGGGACCGGTCAAGCCATTCGAGCACAAAATTCGAGCCGATAAAGCCGGCCCCGCCCGTAACCAGAATCGGTGATTGCCTCAAGATCGATGGCGTCCCTTGCCGCGACAGTATGGATTCGAGTCCAGTTTACCGGATGGGGAACTTCCCTGTTCCCCTGCTGCCTGTTCACTGTCCGCTTTTCCCTCACGCCCGAATCGCGGAAATATCCAGCTCGATCTTTACATCGTCTCCGATTACAAGGCCGCCGGCTTCCAGCGGCATATTAAATTTCACGTCGAAGTCGCTGCGCTTGATCTTGGTCTTTGCGGAAGCGCCGACGCGGGTGTTTCCGTACGGATCTTTTCCCTCCGGAGTCGGGCCTTCCACATCGAGCACCACTTCTTTCGTGACACCGCGAATCGTCAAATTCCCCGTGACCTTCCATTCTTCCTTGCCGGCCTGCACCACTTTGGTGCTCTTGAAAGTGATCGTCGGATGCTGTTCGACATGAAGGAAGTCCGCGCTCTTCAGATGCTCATCCCGTTTGGCGTCCTGGGTACTGATGGTGCGGGCATCAATGACCGCATCAATGCTGCAATCGTCAGGGTGGTCGGGATCATAAACGATGGTGCCGTTGACGCTGCCGAAGCTGCCGCGAACGTTTGAGATCATCATGTGACGAACGCTGAAATTCGCGCTGGAGTGCGCGGGATCGATTTTGTAGGTGGTTTTCAAGGTGTCTCCTTCGGCTCAGTAACTTTGAATTTCACATCAACGTAGATGTGATCCAGCGCGAAAAGGATTCTGTTTTGCAAAGCGCGTTCGCCGAAACCGTGGCGAAAACGTCCAACGATCACGATCGTTTTCGGCGATCGCTAAATACTGCTTTGGAATCGCGATTGTTTTGCCGTGTATCTCACTCGGTTTAAGATGATCGGTATCTAACGAAACCACTATGAAGACACAAGACTTTTCTGGCCAAGGCTCTCCGCTCGCTAAATTCACTCGCCGGCGTCTTCTGCAAGGCGCGGCCAGCATCGCCGCTGGAGCTGCTGCCGGAGCGTTGATGCCGCCGAACCTGCAGCGCGTTCTTGCAGAATCCCGACCGAAAAGCGATTCGGCACGGGGCGCCTTGCGCGATGTGAAGCACGTTGTGCTGCTGATGCAGGAAAATCGTTCCTTCGATCATTACTTCGGCACGCTTGCAGGAGTTCGCGGGTTCGACGATCGAAAAGCTTTGATTCTGCCGGGCGGCCGGTCCGTCTTTTACCAGCCCGATACCGTCAATCCCAAGGGATATCTGCTGCCTTTCCACCTGGACACCCGCGCCACCAGCGCGCAAAAAATTCCTTCCACCAGCCATGCGTGGTCGGTGCAACACCAGGCATGGAACGGCGGCCAGATGGACCAATGGCTCCCCGCACACCGCAAAGCCGACGGCGTGAATGGACCCTATTGCATGGGCCATTACGATAGGACGGATATTCCATTCCATTTCGCGCTGGCGGAGAGCTTTACGATCTGCGACGCGTATCACTGCTCGGTGATGGGACCCACCCATCCCAACCGCATGCATTGGATGACGGGCACGATCGATCCCGGCGGCCATCACGGCGGCCCATTGCTCGATAACAGCGCGCCGCAAGGAGGATTCACCTGGACCACCTATGCCGAGCGGCTGGAGCAGGCCGGCATTTCCTGGCAGCTCTATCAGCAAAAGGACAATTACGGCTGCAACATGCTGGAATATTTCCGCGCGTTCCAGGACGCCCCGAAGGGTTCGTCTCTCTACTCCCGAGGCATGGTGCGCGGACCCGAAGGACAGTTCGAGTACGACGCCATCAACGACAAGCTGCCCGCCGTCTCCTGGATTATCCCTACGAGTTATCAGTCTGAACATCCTGACTACATGCCTGCTGATGGAGCGTCCTTCATCGCGAGCAAGCTTGACGCCATTGCGGCCAACCCTGACGTGTGGGCGAAGACAGTGTTCATTTTGAATTACGACGAGAACGACGGCATCTTCGATCACGTGGCGCCGCCCGTTCCTCCGCCCGACACGCCCAAAGAGTTTGTGCAGGGTCTTCCCATCGGCGCCGGATTTCGCGTCCCCTGCATTCTGATTTCTCCCTGGACCACGGGAGGATGGGTGAGTAGTCAGCCGTTCGATCACACATCTGTGATTCAGTTCCTGGAGCGCTTCACCGGAGTACGAGAGCCCAACATCAGCGACTGGCGCAGGGCTACGTTCGGCGATCTGACCTCAGCGCTTCCGCTTCCGCAAGGCACACAAGAAAGCCTCCCGCACTGCCCAATACCAGCGGGACTCTCAATCGCGCCAAGTACGAGTCTGTCCATCTCCCGGAGCCAGTTTTGCCGGGCGCCGAGCAGCAGTTTCCCACCCAGGAAAAAGGTCACCGCCGGCGCGTTTGACAGAACCTAATTTGGCATCCGTTCGTGTTTCACTATCGAATTTGGAACGGCGACTAAATGTCCGCACTCTGAATCACGTTAAACTTTGTCCATGGAAATCATTGCAACCAGCCTGCCCGGGGTGCTCCGCCTGCGTCCTCGCATCTTCGCTGATGATCGCGGCTGGTTTACCGAGACATGGAATGAGGCCCGCTTCCGGGAAAACGGGCTCCCCTCCGGCTTCGTGCAGGACAATCAATCGCGATCCTATAAGAATGTGCTGCGGGGATTGCACTTTCAGCTGCAGCATCCCCAGGGCAAGCTGGTACGCGCAGTTGTAGGCCGCATCTTCGATGTCGCCGTCGATATTCGTCGCTCTTCGCCTCACTTCGGCGGCTGGGTCGGGGTGGAGCTGAATGCAGAAGTTCCGGAAATGCTCTGGATTCCTCCCGGATTTGCCCACGGCTTTCTTGTGCTCTCGGATTCGGCCGACGTTCTTTACAAGACCACCGATTTTTATTCCGCGCCGTCGGAGCGCACCATCCGCTGGGACGATCCCAAGCTGGGGATTCACTGGCCGGTGTCATCCGCACCGGTAGTTTCCGCGAAAGATGCCGCCGGATCCAGCTTCGATGAGTGCGAATTGCCCAACTCTTGAGAGGCGTTTCCCGCCGGCGACGACAGTTCGCTGTGAATGGGGCGATCCAAAGCCGGGAACATAGTTGGCCTATCAAGGTTACTAATGGCCAACATCTTGAGCTAGTTACCAAGCCACTCCGCAAGCTATAGCGGGTAGGTTCGTCTGCCTGTTACTACTCGTATACCTATAAGTCGCCCCTTTCAGCGGGATTGACTGATAGAAACACTCCTGACTAGATAACTAAAGTTTTTTTATCGTCATGTTTCCTGAAATGGGATAGACTCAGTCAGCATTTCCTGTAGCTGTTGGTTGTACAGAGTCAGTTCCGGTGAACCCAGAACCCTGGGATTGCCGAAACAAGGCCGGAGCTCTGCTTCGACGAGCCCCTGTCTGCTCTGTTAACCAACGCACGATCTGCTTGGTGCCAGGTCACGCTGTGGCTCTAAAAAAAATAAATAGTGATTGCAATTTTGCGGCGCAGGTCTGGAATGCAGTGCTTACTCACCTGTTGTTATCCAGCCGCTTTGTAGAAACCGAAACTGTGCCAGGCTGGCACATGTTTCGTACTTTGCTGGATTGGTTATCTGGGCAGCCGTTGGCCCGGATTCAGATGCGCCGAAAACTTTTATTTCCCCCGAGGTCTTTATCATGTCGCGTTCTTTCTTTCCCCATATCGCCCACCGTGTCGCAATTATCGGTGCGGCCTGTTTGGCCAGCTTATCTTTGGTAGTAAGCGCTGCCCATGCCCAGGGTTTGTATCAGCCCCCGTCCACCCTACCGACAGGCACAACACCGCAGGGCGTCGCCGCCGCCGACTTCGCACGTTCCGGCTACCAGAGCCTGGTGGTAACGGACAGCAAAAGCAAAACCATCAAAGTTTATCTGGGTACGGGTTCAGGCACTTTCGGCAGCGCATTCACCTATACCACCTGTACCGATCCGACTGCTGTTCTGGCGCGGGACGTAACCCTGGATGGTTATCCGGATATCATCGTGGCCTGTACCTCCACGAACAAGATTGAGGTGTTTGTCAATGATGGAACCGGCCATTTCGGCGGGAGTACGTTCACGTACACAGTGGCCAATCCTGTGGCCATGGTCCTGGGGAACTTTAACCACAGCCCCATTCTGAGTCTGGCAGTGGCCAGTGGAACCGGGGGCATCACCATTTTGTACGACCTGAATGGGAGCGTGTTGAGCACGTCGATCACTGCGGCCGGCACGCTGTCCGGGATCACCACGGGCGACTTCAATCACGACGGCAATCTCGACCTCGCCGTATCTGACAACGCTAATAAGAACGTTCATATTCTCTTTGGAGACGGGACGGGCAATTTCAGCGGGCTGAAAAGTTACAGTGCCGGAACCAAGCCCAGCGGAATCGCTACTGCCGACTTTAACAACGATGGCAACCTGGATCTGGCGGTGACCAATGCGGGCAGCAACACCGTCAGCATGCTGCTGGGAAGCGCCGCCGGCACTTTCACCACGCAGCCCAATCCGCAATCGGCGGGTACCGATCCGATCTCCATCGAAGTAACGGACGTGAACAGCGACGGATACCCCGACGTGGTCGCCTTTGACGCGCAGAATGCAAGCTCCACAACTCAGGGAGCAATTTCGGTGCTGTTGGGCAACGGTGATGGAACGCTGCAGACGCCGCAGACCTCCAATTTCACTGATGTCCCAGGCTCCTATCCGGTGGTCGCCGATTTCAACCGCGATGGCAAACCCGATCTCGCCACCACCCTGACTACTTCAAATACCGTTGCGGTGCTGCTCAACAATACTCTGCCCACACCGTATCCCGGGGGCCGCAGCTTCGCCGGCTACAGCGCGGTCGCGGCAGGCAATGGCAATATGGCGGATGGCATCGCCGCCGGCGATTTCGACAAAGACGGCTATCTCGATACCGCGGTCTCTTACCTTGAGGACAACGCCGTCCGAGTGCTGTTGAACAATGGCAGTGGCGGCTTCAACCTGAGTGCCGCTTATGCAGTCGGTCAACAGCCCTACTTTGTTGCTTCGGGCGACTTGAACGGTGACGGCTACCCTGACCTGATCACGGTGAATTCCTCGATCAACAGCCCGAAGGGTACGATCAGCGTTCTTCTGAACAACGGCAAATCCGGCCTTGGCACCTTTGCCGCCGCCGCCACCTATACCGTTGGCCGCCTGCCGTACCAGGTAGCGATTGGCGATGTGAACGGAGACGGCTATCCGGACCTGGCCGTCACCAATTACGGCGGAAACACGGTTTCCATCCTCTATGGATCGAAGACCGGCACGTTCACCGCCGGCCCGACGCTGACCACGGGCTCCGAGCCTTACGGCGTGGCCATCGGGGATTTTCAGCACAACGGGCACCCCGACGTCGCTGTCACCTGCTTCGGCATCGATATGTTGTACGTGTTCCCAAACAACGGCGACGGCACCTTCGCGACGCCTTACATGTACAGCACCGGCTCCGGGCCGATGTCGCTGGTCACGGGTGATTTCAATCGGGACTCCAAACTGGACATCGTGGTTGCCAACGCGACCGGCGGTCCCACGGGGGACACGAACCCGACCACGTCGGGCAACAACGTTTCCTTCTTCGCCGGCAACGGGAACGCTACGTTTGCCGCGGGCGTGATCAGCCCGTCCCTAAACTTCCCGCAATCGATCGCGGCGGGCGACGTCAATGGCGACGGCATTCTCGACATCGTCGGAGTAGCGCCGAACTTCAGCGCGGTTGAGGTGACGCTTGGAAAGGGCGACGGCACCTTCGGAACGACAGCGCAACGTGCCCAGGGTGAGTTCACCGCGGCCAAGCAGCCGTGGGCGCTGGCTCTCGGCGACTTTAACAACGACGGCCAGCTGGATATCGTGACGGCGAACACCTTCAACCAGGTGAACATTACGATTCCGGCTTATCAGCAGCGCTACATGACCCAATACCCGGCGGTCCCCGGTGGCAAGGCGAGCGTTGACCTGCTGTTGAACGCGTCAGCGGCGGCCATCAGTCTGGGTATATCTCCGACGCCTCCGCTTCCGGCGGCCAATACCGGAGCGACACTCACCGCCACGGTGCAACCCGCACTGACCGGTGGCACCCCCACTGGAGCAATAATTTTCGAAAACGCCGCGGGCGCGCCGTACGGAACCGGTCCCTACACACTGATAAATGGAATCGCTACGGCCAACACCGGCCGCCTGGGAAGCGGGACATATTTATTTACCACCCTCTACTCCGGCGATACCAACTTCCAGCCAACCACAGCCTCTGGATCAGGGTTTGCTGTCACTGTGGCTGGAACGCCACTAACTGTGACCCCGAGCCCGTCCTCGGTGGTGTATTCGCAGACGTTTACCGTATCGGTCAGCGTCACCGGATCGGGAGGAGTCGCGCCCAAGGGCACCGTGACGGTTTTCGGAGTTTCGGGATCCAACGTTACGTTTACGCTGGGCACTGTAAACCTGACCGCCAGCGGCTCCAACGGTATCGGCACCGGCACCTACACTGCCGTAGGGCCGAATCTGAACGTGGGTACCTATGAGCTATACGGGTTTTACACGCCGGGAGGCGGCAGCACCTATCCGGCAGGTTCATCGCCGAATACGCTGTTGACCGTTACCGCGGAGCCAACCAGTACGACTCTCACTTGCAGCGGTGGCCTCTTCGGCGACAGTTGCACCTCGACCACGACCGCATCCTTGACCCATACTGCTGTGCCGGCGGGGAATGTTGTTAATTTCACGCTGAACGGCGGAACACCGACAACTCAGACGATCGGAGCGAACGGACAGGCAAAGTACAGTTTCGGTGCCTTCTTCGGAAGCTTTACAGTGTCGGCAACATTCCCACAGCAGAGCAATTATCTAACTTCCAACTCCAGTACCGTTGTCGTTTGCTTCATCCTCTGCGGCCTGGATCGGACCAGTGGCAATGTTCCCCTCACTTCGTTCACGGCCCTGGGATTTAGCGAACGCTTCAACGCCCCATCCGCGAATCGAGGTCTGGAACTGTACAGGGGCAGACCCTTACCGTTCCCACTCTTTTAACCCCGCCGGCCGGCGGCTTCCCGCATCCAGCGGAGACTAACCCGGCCGGAACCACATTGCAGTAAAGAAAGGCCGCGCCAACCAGCGCGGCCTTTTTCTTTGCAGTGTTTACCCTGTCAAGCTCCCAGGAACACATCTATTTTTCACCCGAGATTCCCGGTACGTATTTCCCCAGCTCGACCGAGCAGCAAACCTGCCTGCAAGCGCAGGCATCCAACCGGAACACGCGCATTCTCCGCACGTATCAGAATGTCCGAATCACATTTCAGTAACAAAACTCTGGTAACAAATGGGTTGGCTCCGGTTTTGTAGACGCAGGACGTGAAATACTTTGCTCGCCGAGAGACAACGCGCAACGAAAACAAATATGCGGGTTGCAGAATTCCAAACTGGAATCGTCCTGAACGCGGCTAAGAAAAATCTAAGGGCATCTGGCGATTCGGATGTTGGGCTTCCTTCTGCCGGCATTCTTCTCGCAATTGTTTTCAGCATTTTTGAATTCCCAAATTTGAGGTCACCGTCATGATGGATCGAGTATTCCGCAGTCTCATCCGCACCGCTTTCGCCGCAGCCTTCGCCACTGTTGTCCTGACATCCGGAAGCGCGCACGCACAAACCATTTTTCAACCGCTTAGCAGCCCGAACACGAAAAGCTTTACGCTGCCCGCCGGCACCACACCGCAGGGAGTCGCGGTTGCCGACTTCAATCATGACGGATTCCCGGACATGGTGGTGGCCAACAAGGCGGACGTCAGCCTCGGCACCACCGGCACGATCAGTGTGTATTTGTCCTCTGGTCCCGGCACTTTCCTTGCGCCGGTGAAGTATCCCACCTGCGGTGGTCCGACCGCTGTGCTGGCGAAAGACCTGGATCTGACGGGATTGCAGGACATCGTCATTACGTGCAACACCCCGACATCGAACGTGATTGAAGTGTTTCTGAACCTGGGCAATGGCACCTTCAATCCGGTAGTCGATGGGGTAACGAACATTGTGCTGGGCACCGGCGCGGGTCCAGTCGCGATCACCTCGGGCGACTTCAACAGCGACGGCCATCCTGATCTTGCTGTAGCGGATAGCGGCGATGGAACCGTCACGCTTTTCCTCAGCAACGCGTCCAACAATTTCACCTCCTATACGGTCGATACCCTCTCCGGGCTGGGAACACCGACGGGAATTACTGCGAAGAAATTCAAAGGATCCGGCTTTGTGGACCTGGCGGTTACGGACAGTTCCGCCAATGTCGTCCATATTCTGACCGGGGATGGACATGGCACCTTTACTGCCGCCGGAACCGTGGCGACAGGAGCAGGCCCGAATGGCATCACCGCGGGTGATTTCAACCACGACGGCTTCCTTGATCTTGCCGTGGTGAACGCGACGGACGGCACGGTCAGTATTTTGCTCGGTCATGGCGACGATACATTTACCCTTTCGAAAACCATCCGGGTCGGACCGGGCGGCAAGTCTCCCGCTACCGGCGCCAGCGCAATCATCGCGTTCGACGTAAACGGGGATGGATACCTGGATCTGGCCACCGCGAATACCCTGCAGGGTCAAGTGGCTGTGCTGATGAATCGAGGCAATGGCAATTTCAACAAAGCCGATTATTATGCGGTCCCGAACGGTCCGGCGTATCTGGCAAAAGGCGACTTCAACCGTGATGGCAAGCCGGACCTCGCAGTGACGCAGAGCACCGGTTCGGCCGTTTCGGTGCTGATCAACAATACCTTACCGACTCCCGTACCGGGCGGACGTAGTTTCCTTGCTCCGACCCTGCTCCCCAAGGGAAATGGGAATATGGCCGACGCGGTCGCTGTAGGCGACTTCAATCATGACGGCTTCCTGGATATCGCCACGGCTTACCTGGAAGACAATGTGGTGAAGGTCCAGCTTGCAACCGGCAAAGGAAAGAATTTCCACACCTCGGTCGCCATGTATCCGGTGGGAAAACAACCCTACTCGCTGGTTGCGAAAGATTTGAACAATGATGGTTATGCCGACCTGGTGACGGCGAACACGACCGATGGCAGCGTCAGCGTACTGATGAACAAGGCCGACGGCAGCGGGACATTCTTCCCAGCCATTACCCTGTCCGGGGTAGGAAGGCTGCCGTACGGGGTTGCCGCAGGCGATCTGAATGGCGATGGATTTCCCGATATCGTCGTTGCCAATTATGGCGACAACGCGTTGACCGTCCTCTACGGGCCCTTCGATCAGCCGTTCCAAACCATGCAGTCGCTACCGACATGCACGAACCCGTATGGAGTCGCGATTGGAGATTTCCGCCACACCGGCCAGAACGATATCGCCGTCACCTGCTACGCCAGCAATGAAATGGAAGTCTTTTTGAACAACGGCATGCTTCCATTCCAGCCGCCGCAAACGCCGACCACGTTCCAGGCGGGCGCACTCTACCCGACGGATACAAAGCCGACGTCGATCGTCATGGGCGACTTCAACCGCGACGGCAACATGGATATCGTGACCGGCAACTCGGTTGCCAACGATGTTTCCTTCTTCGCCGGAAACGGTAACGGCACCTTTGGCGCGGCGGTTAACAGCTTCGCCTTGAATTTCCCCGATTCGATTGCCGCCGGCGACGTGAACGGCGACGGCATTCTGGATATCGCGGCCGTTGCGCCCAACTTCAACCAGGTTACGATCCTGCTTGGCAAGGGAGACGGCAGTTTCCAGCCGCGTCTCGACTTCCCGGCGGGCACACAACCCTGGGCAGTCGCGTTGGGTGATTTCAACAAAGACGGAAAACTGGACTTTATCACCGCCAACACCTTCAACCGCGTGAACCTTGTAGTTCCCGCGTTTATCTACCAGTACATGGCCGAATTTCCGCCGGTTCCCAATGGCCATCCCAGCGTCTACGTGGCGCTGAACAGCTCGGGAACGAAGATTGCGTTCTCGGCTTCTCCGAGCTCAACGGTTCCGTTTGGCGCACCGGTAACGATGACCGCGACCGTTACGCCGAGTACGGCAAGCACGACCACACCCACCGGAACTGTCATCTTCCAGGATTCCGACGGGACTTCGAGCGGAGCCATTCCTTTGACGAACGGATCGGCGTCGCTTACAACCTCCACCTTGGGCACCGGCACTCATCAGATCACGGTCCTCTACTCCGGCGATGCGTCGTACCAGCCAAACACGGCCACTGGCCCCACGTTCGTGGTGACGGTGACCGGCACCCCGGTAAGCCTTTCGGTTCCAAGTACCATCAGCCCGACCACTACCACCTCTTACACGGTGACGGTCGGCAAAGCCAAATCCGGCGCGGCGAATCCAGTGGGAACGATCACGCTGTTTGGGATTCTCCCCAATGGAAATACAGTAACCGCCGACGGCCCGCACCCGATCGGAACTGCTGGAACGGGCGGGACCTCTACTTTCAATGGCACCCTGGCCGCTGGCGTACCGCCGGGTACCTACTTCGTGTACGCTGTCTTTCAACCCGCCGGTGGCAGCAGTTACGCGCCAGGCAGCTCCCTGCACATTCAGGTGGTCTCGAAATAAGCAGCGTATTTAAAAACAAAAAGGGCCGCATACAAACCTGTATGCGGCCCTTTTTGTCAGCATTGGATCAATTGATACCTGATCTCCTCACCATAATGGCTTCTAAACCACTCCAATAACGCTGAGCATGCGGCCGGTGAAGCCCTGCTCGGCGCGATGAGAGAAGAAACGATCGGTGTTGCATGCCGTGCAGGGCCCCGGTCCGTGGATATTCTCGCGATCAAGCCCGGCGGCGAGCAGCTGGCGCCGGTTCGCCTCGGCAAGATCGAGATGGAGGCTCGGCCCCAGATTGCTGTGACCGGGAGCTCGTGCTGTTAGAAATAACATCGGGTACTTCTGCTTGATCGGATCGAGATCGAATACCTCTTCAAACAAGGCGTCGGCATAATCGAATTGGGAGTGAAATTCCATGGAAACTTCTTCTCCCACGGAATAGCAGCAACGGCCAATTCCGGGGCCGATCGCCGCCGTCAGATCGGCGGGCCGGCTGCCGAATTCGGCGCGCATCCGCCCGGCGCCTCGCTCCACAATCCGGGCGAGCGTACCACGCCATCCGGCGTGGAAGGCGGCGACGATCCGCTGCCGCACATCGGCCACAAGAACAGGAATGCAATCTGCCGTTTGAATGGCAAGCAACAGACCCCTCTTTGTGGAGATCAATCCATCTCCTCGCAGAGTTTGCTCCCCTATAGCGTTTTCTGCCCGATGGACCAGGCCGGAATGAATTTGTCGCAGCACTACCAGAGGCGGTTGCTCCTGTGCGGGGCTGGTGTGGTCAGACAGAACCGCACTCAAAAACAGCTCGCGATTCTTGTGAACATTTTCCGTGGAATCTGCCGCCGTGATTCCCAGGTTCAACTCTCCGCATTTTCCCCCAGGCTGGTAGACCGTGGAAACTCCACCGATCCTCGTGCTGAAGCCATGCACCAGCCACGGATATTGCTCCCACTGCGGCACACGCAACACTACGGGCCTGGTGCGGGAGCCGGATCGGCCCTTCGTCGGAAAAGAGCCCCAGTTTTACTTCATGAACCTGGTGCACCCGCGGTTTGGCTTTCGATGCAGACTTCTTGCGCGGCCTATGCTCCAGGCCGGCGACGGTCAATAATGCGTCGATTTCGCGCAGCCTGGAGTTGCTCGGTTCTTTTCCACTCACATCTTGGATTCTAGCTGGATTCCGCGAAAGAGAAGAGACGCGAAAGGCCCGCTTTTGCGGGCCCTGCATCGAGGCTTACGAGGATGGATGGCGGCGAGGTTTTGATCGATGGGAGTCGCTTCCGTCAAGAAGCGACACGGATTATGGGAGAACAGACGTTGAAGGACAAATAAGTTGGACGCCTCATACTTGCCCATGTAGCGAGCAAGTAAAGGGCCAATTCCAGCCTTCCGTTGTTACCTTAGTTATGCCGCACGCCCCCGGATGAGCTATCCGCATCTAACCTATTGACCCGATTGCATTTGTCTCTTGAGCCGCAGCTGCGGCGTTAAATCAGCGGTTGGGCGCAGAGATCAAATGTTGCACTACCTTTTAGCACCCAATAGTGGTATCTTTTTACCACTATTGGGCATTAATTTCCTTACCTACTTTTCATCCATTGAGGTACCGATTGCATCCAGTTCCATCTGTTTGATCTTATTCAACAGCGCTTTATAGCTGACTTGAAGCCGCCGGGAAGCCTCGCGACGGTTCCAGTGCGTTGTCTCCAGCATATCGAGTATTGCGCGCCGCTCCGCTTCCCAAGCGGCGCGTCGGCCAATCTCGAGGAGGGAGAGGCTGGAGGGCGAAGCCGCGAATTCAGCTCCGGTGGAATTGTCTCGCCGCGGCTGCTCGGCCAGTTCTTTCTCCGGAGGAGGACTGATCCTGCCATTATTATGGTTCGACAGTTCACGCAGGATCTGGGTTTCGCTTCCGACCAGGATAAAGCGCTTGCAAAGATTCTCGAGTTCGCGAATATTGCCGGGCCAGTCATATTCGATCATGCGCCGGGAAACCTCGACGCTCAGCGGATGGAATGTACGTCCATACTGCGCGGCATACTTCTGCAGCAGATGATCGGTCAGGATGGGAATTTCATCGCGACGCTCGCGCAGCGGCGGCAGGAAAATGGTGACGACGTTGATGCGGTATAGAAGGTCTTCGCGGAACAATCCCTCGCGAACCCGTTCCTCCAGCAGCTTATTGGTCGCGCACACGATGCGGACATTCACCGAAATATCGCGTTTGGCGCCCAGGCGCGAAAACCTCCCATCCTGCAGTACATGCAGCAGCTTGGCCTGCAGGCTGGGGTGCATTTCGGCAATTTCGTCCAGGAAGAGCGTACCGTGGTCGGCCAGTTCAAATTTTCCCGGTTTGCTGCGAATGGCTCCGGTGAATGCCCCGGCCTCATATCCGAACAGTTCGCTCTCGAGCAGATCGTGAGGGATGGCAGCGCAATTTACCTTGATAAACGGCTTCTGCCGGCGACGGGAGTGCTCATAAATCATCCGCGCGGCTACTTCTTTTCCTACGCCGCTCTCTCCACGGATCAGGATGGTCACATCGGTCCCGGAAACCTTCGCAATTGTGTCGCGAATCTCTGCCATTCGAGGATTGCCGCCGGTCATCAGCGGGGGAGCGCTGCCATTTCCGGCGATGGCGGGCGGCTCGGGTGTGCCGTAAGTCGCCTCCGCGGTATTCTCACCGTTATTTACATCCTGAGCCGTGGAGCGCAATCTCTGCATGATTGCCTGTGCTCGCTCGGCAATCGACTTTAGATCTGCCGGAAGCTGCCAGACCTCATCCACCCTGCTGCGGGAGACGGCCGGGGGCAGATCTTCCGCCCGACCCGTCAGTACCATCACAACGGACAGGCCCGGATAGCGCGGGCGCAGACGATCCAAAATCTCCCATTGGCGATCGACGGGTTCGATGACCAGCAGAGACGGGACATTGTCTGCGATCTGCTGCAGCAACTGCTGCGCCGAATCAGCATGCAGCAGGGTGACCATCGCGCCGGCCCGCGTGAAGGCATGCTCGATGAAATCGGAGTAGTCCGTGTCCACCACGGCGAGCGTTACCTGGATCTGAGGTGCGGGCATGAATAGTTACTCTGATTTTAGACCCGAGCCGGCTTTGTTGACATGCTGCTGGACAGAAGGAAAAACAAAACTGTCGTCCACCGGGGACCTGGTTTCGCCACTTGGGGCACCTGCGCACTCCGGTACCTTACCGCTGCTCGATATCCCGTCCGTTATCAATTAGATGCTGGACTTCGGAATGAAGGCGAGCGGCGAACTGGGCGTGGGATTCATCCGTCGCGCGTCGAAGCGGTGTTCCTACAACGACGGCCAGCCCTTCCGGACGGACCCGGTACCTCCCATGCTGCTGCGACGCCTGCCACAAGCCGGTGAGCGCCATCGGAACGACAGCGGTTTGAGACTCCTGCGCCAGCAGGCTGATGCCGGTCTGGAAGGGCTGAAGCTCGCCATCGGTGGTGCGGCGCCCCTCGGGAAACACCAGGACGTTGTAGCCGCGATCGAGCGCCTCCCCCACATGGGCGAAACTTTTCCGCAGACCCGCGCCAGCCGGGAGCGGAAACACGTTCATCAAACCAGTGACGGCCTGCGCCTGCAAAGGAGCCAGCCAGCGCAGCGGCCCAGCGCCGACTCCGGCCGCGATGGCGCGGCTGCGGCGCCAGGCGGCGAGCAGTTCCGCCGACATGGCAACCGCCATGTGCCGGCGCACGCGAGGCGGAAGAGCGAAGAGGATGAGCGCGACATCAATCGCGGTTACGTGGTTGCAAACGTAGATTGAGGGCTGCTGCGGGAGTGACTGCGGATTCAGTTCCACGCGGGGGTGAGCGAAGGTGGAGACCAGCGGCCGCAAAATGCCTTCGATAAACCCCACGCGGACGGCCTGAACCGGTTTTATCCACGGCCAGTGCACATATTTTGGCGCGTCCGATCCCACCCTTTGCGATGGAGCCGCAAAGGATGGGGCACCCGGATTTTCCGTTGAGGTAGGAACCGCAGGTCCCTCGGCTTCGCTTGGGACGACATTTGGGCCGGGAATAACAGCTGCGGTTGTATCTGTAGGAGAACCCAGGTTCGCTTTGCTAATTTGGAGCGCCCGGTTTCCCGATTGGGCTGAGTTGTTTTCGCGTAATAGCTTCCGCAGGTCTCCGAGAGTTTTTGCCTGGGCGATGGCTTCGTCGCTGACGGATGTGCCAAACTGCTCCTCGATTCCCATGGCCAGCTGCATGCGGGCGAGGCTGTCAAGGTGCAGGGCGGTCGCGAGATCGGCTGTATCATCGAGGCCTTCGGCGGACTCTCCGGTGACTTGATGCAGCAGGCGCAGCAGCGGGTCCTGAGAGGATGTGAGCGCTACGTTCGCCGATTTGGTCTGAATCTGCTGTTGAACCCAGGCGGCTACTTCGCGGCGCAAGAGCTTGCCTGTCGAGTTGCGCGGAAACTCACCTGCCGGCCAGCGAAACACGCTGCGAATCTGCTGAAATTCCTGGAGAGAGTGATTTGCGCCGCTGAGGATTTGCTGCAAGGCCTGGTCTCCGTTGCCGGACTCATCAAGGATCACGGCCGCGACCGGCTCCGGGCCGCGTGGACCGTTCCAGCCTACGACCATGCAGTCGCGAACGCCGGGCTGAGCCCGGACAACAGACTCAAGATCGGCGGGATGAATGTTCATTCCCGATGCGGTAACGACGACATCACTCTTGCGCCCGAGAAAACGCACGTCCCCGCCAGCGTCGACGGAGCCGAGATCGCCGGTGTGCAGCCACTCTTCGGTGCGCGGCTCTATGTCGGCCATTGCGCCAGGTTCCGGCGGCGAGCATCGGCGCCGCGCACCAGAATTTCGCCATCCGGGCCGACGCGCACTTCGCGCCCGGCGAGCGGCTTGCCGATGCTGCCGCGGGCGACGTGAAAGGGATGATTCAGGGTGGCAAGCGCGGTGGTCTCCGTCATGCCGTAGCCCTGCACCAGCACGAAGCCGAGCGCGTTCCAGAATTGCTCGATCTCCTCCGGCAGCGTGGCGCCGCCGGAGACGAAGGCCCAGAATTTGAATCCGAATCGGCGATGCACGTCGCGGAGATGCCACCATCGCCACCAGATGCGTTGCTCCTGGTATTTAGTAATACGCGACTGCAATTGCGGATCGGCGGCCAGGAGATACGCGCGCATCAACTCCAGCACGCGAGGTACGACGGCGGCGACAGAGATGCGCTCGCGATGGATGCGATCGATCAATTGGCTGGCGACGAGTTTGTCTTCATAATGCACCTGGGCGGCGAGCAGCGGAGGAACCCACAGGCCCATGAACTGGCCGAAGACATGGCTGAGCGGCAGCGTGTGCAGGAAGCGCAGAGGATGCACCCAGCGCTCGTAACGAAGATATTTCTGCATCTCGCGTTCCAGAACTTCGACGCTGGAGAGGACATTGCCGTGCGTGTGAACGATGCCCTTGGGAGCGGAGGTGGTGCCGGAGGTGTAGAGAATCTGGAGCGGGGTTTCCGCACCCAGGGATGGCTCAGGACTGAGGAGCGGTTCGGGCGGGAGTTGGGAGCGAAATGGAAATCTTCGGCGCGTCGCAAGATAATTTGTCGAGCAGATCTGGGTCGCCAAGGATGAGGCGCGGAGAAACTTCCGTGATCACGCGGGTGGCGAACTCCACACTGCCGGCGGCATCGAGCGGGACGGCGATGACGCCGCGCAGCACACAGCCGAAGAAGGCCGCGACCCATTCGGCGGAGTTTGCTCCCCAGAGCAGGACGCGTTCGCCGGGGTTGATTTTTTGCTCCGAGAGCAGACGGGAGAAGCGGCCGGCGAGTGCGGCCAGATCCGCGTATGAAGTGCGGATGCGCCGGTTGCCGGGATAGCTGACGATCGCCGTCTGTTTGCCGTGGCGCTTGAAGTCTTCGACGAAGGTGGCGAGATTCTTGCGCATACCTTATCTTGGGATGCTTTGGATTCCGGCAGCGCGGATTGAACCGGCCAGGCTTCTCAAATTAGGCGACGAGCTCCCGAGGCGCACCCGGTCAGGATGCATTCTCCGTGACGCGGGCTGGACGCGGATGCGATCGACTCGGCGCTCGGAGGAGGCCAGAACCTCGAGGCGCAATCCTGCGAGATGAACCACTTCTCCTGCAAGCGGGATGTGTCCGGCTTCCTCTGTAATGAGACCGCCGAGTGTGGTTGATTCATATTCCTCCGGCAGCGGCAGCGGGACAGAGTCGGGGAAGAGCTGATCGAGCTCGGCCAGCTCAAAGTTTCCCGGCACGATGTAGGAGCCGTCAGGCTGCGGCTGCGCGGTTTCTTCCAGCGTGGCGGTTTCGTGCTCGTCGCTGATGGCGCCGACAATCTCTTCCACGATATCTTCAATCGTCACCAGCCCGGCGAGGCCGCCATATTCGTCGATGACGATGGCCATGTGCTGCTTGTCGCGCTGCATTTCCCGCAGCAGCGATTGAATATTTTTCGTCTCCGGAGTAAACATTGCCGGCCGCGCCATTTTGCCGACGGTGGAGGTCGCGGCGTCCACATCGGTGACGTGCAGCAGATCGTGCAGAAACGCGATGCCGATGATGTCATCGAGATTGCTGCCGTAAACCGGCACGCGGGAGTAGGCGTGGGTGCGCAGCTGCTCGGTGAATTGCGCCAGCGTGATGGAAGCAGGCACGGCGAAGATGGCCGGGCGCGGCGTCATCACTTCGCGAACAATTTTGTCGCCGAATTCGACGGCCGAGCGGACCAGGGCGCGATCGCTCTCTTCGAGGATGCCTTCTTCCTTGCCGGCTTCGATCAGCGCTTCGACGGCTTCGGAGGGATGCTCTTCATCCGGCGGCTCGCCCGATTCCGCAAGCGCGGCGATTGAAAGCAGAAAGCCCAGCGCCAGGGTGATGGGAAATACGAGATAAAACAGCGCGCGCACAACAAAAGTGAGCCGCGCGATCCAGCGCCCGCGAGTGCGGGTAAAGAGCAGCTGCGGCAGAAAACTGCGGAAGATCAAAATAGCGAGAACGATGGCCAGAACCAGCTGCGCTACATCGTTGCCGATGGGCTCGCCGTAAACACGATGAGCGTAGACGGCGACATCCCCAAAAATCAGCACCAGCGCCGCAAGGGAGAGCGGCGTGAGCAGGGCGGCGGACTGCATGGCGTGTTTGCTGCTGATGCCCAGGCGCGGCTCGATCTGCTGCTCCCACACGTCGATATTTTCCTGGAAATCGCGGGAGAGAAATTTGCCCATCTCGGAGTACAGGCGGTCCACGTAGGACACAATCGTCTGAATGGCCAGCAGCAGAATGATGAGAACAACCTGAAGGATTGTCATTGGCGGCCCTGGCTATGGGTTACGCGGCTGCGGGTTGCGGCGTCTGGGCCGGAACTGCGGGCAATCAATGCGCCGGGTAAACGAAAGCGGCGGCGCAGCTGGTCTTCGCGAGCCGCCATTTCTCCAGCTGTCGGTCTCATGGTCCAATCCAGCAAGATGCAACAGGCCATGCAGCAGGAGAATTTTCAATTCGACTTCGAGCGGATGCCCGAACTGCCGCGCCTGACGCGCCGCGGTGTCGATCGAAATCGCGAGATCGCCGGCTGTGGTTTCCGGAAAAGCGGCTGCGGGAAAAGAGAGCACATCGGTCGATTTATTTTTATGGCGGAAGTCTACGATTCAGTCCGCGAATTTCGCGGTCCGAAGTCAGCAGCACGGAGACTTCCCCGGGCAGCGGCACGGCTTTTCGCGCCCGCGCGAGAAATGCGCGCAGGTGTGAGATGTTCACCACTGCGCGTTTCTGTGCGCCTTCATCTCGAACATCGAGCGTAATCATCGCCGGGGTAGCCGGACCTCCGCAAATCGCAGATGCTCACAGGCCTTCCCAGCATGGTAGCGCAACCGCATTTCGATCCTGTCACTGCGTCTGTACGAGCGGCTTGTCCGGAGTGCCGTTGACGCCGTTGCGCGGCAAGTTGTCCACTTCCAGAGGCAGCTCCCTTTGGCCGCGGGTATAACCATCGTATGCGCAGACGATGCGCTGCACCAATTGATGCCGCACCACGTCGCCCTGCTCGAAATAGCAGAAGCGGATACCCTCGACGCCCTTCAGCACATCGATGGCTTCAATCAGGCCGGACTTGCGCGGATTGGGCAGATCGATCTGGGTAATGTCCCCGGTGATGACGGCCTTGGCGTTGTTGCCCATGCGGGTGAGAAACATCTTCATCTGCTCGGGGGTGGTGTTCTGCGCTTCGTCCATGATGATGAAGGCGTCGTTGAGGGTGCGCCCGCGCATAAAGGCAAGCGGAGCAACTTCAATTACGTTGCGCTCCAGCATTTTATCGACGCGTTCAGGCTCCAGCAGATCGTAAAGGGCGTCGTAGAGCGGACGCAGATATGGGTCGACTTTTTCCTGCAGTGTGCCGGGCAGAAATCCGAGCCGTTCGCCAGCTTCGACCGCCGGCCGGACGAGAACGATCCGGCTGACCTTTTTCGCCGTGAGTGCCGCCACCGCCATGGCCACGGCGAGATAGGTTTTGCCGGTTCCTGCGGGGCCGACGCCGAAGACCATGTCGGCGGTCTCGATCGCCTCAAGATATTGCCGCTGATTGACCGAACGCGGCTGCACCATGCGGCGGATGCCGTTGGAGCGCTGCTTGCCGCTGTCAACCATGCTGCGCAACGTGGCGGATTTATCGGCCGTGACCAGCCTGAGCAGTCCGTTCAGCTCGCCATTCTGAAGCGTGACGCCGCCGCGGCGCAGGGTTTCGTAATCCGCGAAGATCTGCTCGACGCGAGCGATGGCGTCCGGCTCGCCTTCGATATAGAGGGCGTCGGAGCGTAAATCAATATGTACTTTGAGGGCGGCTTCGATCAGGTGGAGGTTCTCATCGCGGGTGCCAAAAATCGGCTCAATGTTGGGCGTAATCTCGATGGTTTTTATCATCAATAAGACTTGTTGCCTCCCTGTGGATTTGAAACACCGGAGCGGCAGACAGCGCAGGCTATCCGCGGCCGATACATGTTATTGGATTGCCGGAAGACGGTTGCGGATGGCTCAGATGATCTCAGCGCATTTTCTGAACCGGGCGTCGCCCCAGGCGCTGGACTGGCCGGCTGGGTTGTTCGCGATGCGTGGGTGAGTGCGTTGATAAGCACGTCGATGGGCACAGAGTAGCGCCGCACGAGAATTGAGTCAATCGTCAAATGAAAGTTTATCTTCTGAAAGCTTATCTTCCGGCGTTTGTGGCGGAGATGTCAGCGACTGTTTCGCTGCGAACCATCCCACTTCCCCACTTCTCAAAGCCGAGATGCGGATGCTCCGCTAATCTCGCCCCTATTGCTATTTTAAACGATCACGGATAGTTTCGCTCCTGATGAAACTAAGCCCCGGATGCAAGACTTGGCCCATAAAAAACATCGATTGACTTTCGTGCGAAGAGGTCTATAAACATAATTTGATCGCATGTCTTTCTCCTTGAATCGATTCTTTCCGCTCTGCCTTGGAGGCCCCCGGTCATGTTCATTCCCTCATTCGCTTGTCCGTCTAGACGTATCTCTACTCTCCTCCCTCGCTACTCCACCGGCTGTGTTCTTGCGCTTTTGATTGGGATTGGTTCGGTTGCGCCGGGTCGCGCCGCGCAAACAGTCCCTGCACGGATGATCTATACCATCACCGACCTTGGCACTCTGCCAGGCGGCTATTACCTGCGCGGGGACGGCTCGAAATGTTATTGCAGCTCCGGTAATTCGATCAACACTTCGGGTCAGGTTGCGGGGAATGCCTTTACCGCCGCTACCCGGGAAGTCGCTGCCTTGTTCAGCACAGGCGAGGTGAGGGATTTGGGAATTGTTCCCGGCGCGAACTCCAGCGCAGCAAACGGAATCGCCGGATATGGCCGGACCACAGGATCTTTGCAGTTTTTCGGTACATCGATCCTGTCATACGATCACGCATTCCTCTACAGCGCCGGAAAGATGAAGGACATTGGAACGCTTCCAGGCGACAGCTCCAGCGATGGAAACGCCATCAACGATTCCGGACAGATCACCGGGACTTCCGGAACCGAAGCCCCTCCGTACCTGTCGCATGCGTTTCTGTACAGCGCCGGAACCATGAAAGCTTTAGGCACCTTTCCAAGCGAACGCGCTAGCTTTGGAGAAGCGATCAATGCTTCCGGGCAGGTTGCGGGAGCGGCAACCCCGGTTGGCAAGACCACGCTGCATGCGGCCCTGTTCAGCGGCACTTCCGTAAAGGACCTTGGCACTCTTGCCGATGGCGATACGAGCTATGCATACGGGATCAACGATTCAGGCCAGATCACAGGACTTTCCTTTGTCGGCAGCGGTCCTTATCATCATGCATTCCTATACAGCAAAGGCGCGATGACCGACCTAGGCACGCTGCCCGGGGATACACAAAGCATCGGCCTCGGCATCAATGCTTCCGCACAAGTTGTCGGAAGCTCTGGCGGCAACCGCTCATTCTTGTACACCCCGGGGGAGGGAATGGTCGATGTCGCGTCGCTGCTCCCCGCCGGCTCTGGATGGGCGCAGCTCAATGCAGCCGCCATCAATGATCTAGGACAGATTACCGGTGCGGGTGTCAATCCTGACGGTTACCAGCATGCCTTCGTTGTTTCACCGCTTCGTTTCATATTGCGGACATTGGATCCAGTGTTGGAGCTGATCGGCAAACCACCCACGAGCTTCGTAATCGGCGGAAGATTTACGCTGCCTGCAAACAGCAGCGGCATCAATCCGACAAAAGAAACTGTGGTGCTGCAGTTGAGTGGATATCACATTGCGATTCCGCCGTCCTCGTTTGTAAAAATTAATGGAACCTACACTTTTAACGGCAAGATCGGCAAGGTTGCTGTAGGGATGGTGATCCGGCCGGTCGCCGCAAACGCCTATCTGTTCGGCATGGAAGGTGTCGGAGCAGCCGCGCTGCCCAAGAGCTACCCCGTTCAGATGACTTTGACGATTGGCAGTTACACGGGCACGGAGGAGATCAAATCGGGCTACAATGGCCCTCCGATGACCCCTGCGGAGCTGTGCAAATACTTCGACCTAGATTGCAGTGAATAAGGGAATGAAGATGGACAAATGGGAAGCGGTATTGTTCGAATGCCGCTTCCCTGTTCTGTCCGGTTGACCGCGCAGGTTGATTCCCTTAGACTTAAGAATTGCGGTTCGGCTACTCTTTGTTCTCCATGTAGCGGGCGCGCATTCCATTCCAGACAAAGAAGTTTAAGCGAAAGAGAATTTTTCGATGGCAAATCATGTTTCCTCTTTGAAGCGAGCGCGCCAGACCGTCAAGCGCACGGCTGTCAATCGCGCCAACCGCACCAAGCTGCGCAGCGGACTTCGCGCCATGCGCGAGGCGCTGACCCGGAACGATGTTCCAGCGGCACGCGCCCAATACAATCTCACCGCTTCCCTGCTCGACAAGAGCGTGCAGAAGGGCATTCTGCATGACAATACGGCTTCCCGCTACAAAAGTCGTCTGAATGCCCGCCTGAAGGCTCTGAGCGCGAAGAGCGCCTAGATTCTTTGGTCCCACGTCTTGGAATTGACGCGGATCACCCAGGTATCTTCACTTTCTCTGCATTTTCCTGATTCATACGGTGGATTCCAGGTGAGCTTCGCGCACCCGGGCGCCCGAGTTTCAGAATCCACGCTTTGGTAATTCTCTCTAGTCAAATTGCTCCGCATAGTTCCCGCAGAACACTGATCCAGCGGTCACCATAATCGTTCCAACCTCCCAGATGGCGCACGCGTTCTAATGCGGCGGTTCGCATCTGCTGCTGCAGATCTGGATCCTCCGCCAGTTGCTGGAGATGCCAAGCGATCGCCTGCGGGTTGCGCTCGGGAACAATGAAGCCTTCCTTCCCGTTCGCAAACAGGTCTTCGCTGCCGGTGTTGGGCGTGGCAATGAGCGGGCATCCGCACGCCATGGCTTCCCCCTGGACCAGCGCGAGACCTTCTTCGATCGAGGGCAGCACCATCACGTGGCTGCTGCTGAGATAGCGCACCAGCTCCGGCCGGGAGACGGCTCCGACGATCTCCACCTGCTGCATCGGCAGCCGGGCGAGCAGTGGTTTCATGTGCGGGAACATTGGGCCGATGAGCCGAAGGCGCTTGCGCGGGTGCCGGACCTGCGCGAAGGCTTCGAGCAGATACGGGACACCTTTACGGAGGCTGACCTGGCCGACGAAGAGGACCTCGAATGTGCCGGGATCGGGCGTGGATTCAGCCGGTCGAAATGCGTCGAGCCGCACGCCGTAGGGGATGACGCGCAGTTTTTCCTGCGGCACGCCTTCGGCGACGAAGCTGCGCGCGGCGAAGCTCGAAGGAACGGCGATGCAGTCGGCCTGCGCGTACTGGATTTCTTCGCGCTCCGTATCGCGGGGGTCGTAGATATCAAGCGGCGCTTCCCAGCGTTTGTGCTCTTCGGCGAGCACGCGCCATTGATAGCGCGCATGGGTCGAGCCGCGGTCGCAGATATATCTGCCGCCGCGCGCCTGCACCCCGCGACCGGCTTTGAGCGCCGCTCCGGAAATAGCGATCAACGCATCGAGCCGGGCTTCGGCAGGAGCGCCGGGGCGGGCGATACGATGCGTGATCCACTCGTCAAAAGCCAGTCCGTTCCAGTAATCGAGATGCTCCGTCCAGGGCGAGGGATAGAGGCCATAGCGGGCCAGCAGCGCGAGGCCGCCGTGGATCCAGGGGAACGTCTCGACGTGTTGGCGCGGGAGGCCCTCACGTTGCAGCCGCCGCCACGGGTATGTGGAGTAGACCGTCTGCAGGCAATCGTGGCGGCGCAGTTGATGCGCCAACTCAAAGTGGTGAAATACGCCGAAGACTGCCTGCGAAACGCGCACTAATTTCCTTTCGTCTGTCTGTCGAACATAAACCTAAGTGGCTTCGCGCACTTGGGAGCCAATATAACTCAGCTTATTTTGCCATCGATTCGGCGTAGTAGCCTTGTCGAGCCTGGACGTGGAGCGGCTCGCCGTTCTGCCGGCACTCGACTCGAATGCGCCGGTAGGTTCCATCTCTCGCCTTATTCGTGGGCGTGTAGCTGGCCTGGTATTGGCTGCGCAGCTCGCTTTCGATCTGATCGAAGGCGGCCTGCATTTTGCGTCCATTGCTGCCGATTTTGAAGACCTCTCCTCCGGTCGCCTGCGCCAGCTTCCGCATTGGACCCGCGCCGGCGTCGTCCCCAATTCCAAGCGTGCCGGAACTCTGTATCAGGAGAACATATACGATGGCGTCCGCTTTTTGCGCCGCTTCCACGGCGGATTTGAGACTCTGTTCGCTTCCCTCGTCCTCGCCGTCGGTCAGCAGGATCAGGGCCTTGCGGCCGGTCTCATGACGCAGCTTTTCTTCGGCAGCCAGGTACACGGCATCGTACAGAACTGTGCCCTTCGGCCTACCGATTGAAGGGACCGTTCCATTGGCAAAGTTGCCGGAGTTCGAGTTGATGCGGGCGCTGTCGATGGCGCGTTTCAGATCGCCGGCGCTGTTCGTAAAATCGGACAGCATGGTGGCGTCAACATCGAAGGATATGAGGAAGGCTTCGTCTTTCGGTTTTAGAACTCGCCGGAGAAAGGCGGCGCCAGCCTGCTGCTCGGTCGGCAGAACCCGCTGCTGGCTCAAGCTTGTATCGAGCAGAATGCCGAGGGTCAGAGGCTGATCGCTTTTCGCGATGAAGCCTTTTAGCGCTTGTTCGACGTTATCTTCGTAGACGGCACAATCGGATTGGGTGAGGTTTGGGACCAGCCCGCCGTGCGGTCCGCGAGCCACGAAGAAAAGGTTGACCAGATTGGCGGTTATTTCAAACGTGGGCACAGGCGCGACGGGCTTCGCCGGCACGCCTGGCGCGGTGTTCTGTTGCGGCGGCACCTTCGGCCGGCGGAGCATCGGGCGCCGGGGCCACCTGCGCCAACGACGGCAGAGCCAGCGACATAAGCAGAATGGCGGTCAGCATGAACGTTGGGCGCACGTCACATACTACGCGAGCTTTGGCTGCTCGCCCAAGTCCAGTCACTTGCGATTCCTCCGGAAGCACAGTGACGCCGGATATTGTCGCCTAGTAGCATAGGTGGACGCGCCGAAATCCTCGGCGCTGTTTGGTTATGCGCGCCCTGATCCTTTCCGACATTCATTCCAACATTGACGCGCTGGACGCGGCGCTGGCGGCGGCTCCCGCGCACGACGCTGTCTGGAATCTGGGCGATCTGGTGGGCTATGGCGCTGCTCCGCGCGCGGTAATCGATCGCGCCCGGAAGATCGGAAGCGTCTTCGTGCGCGGCAATCATGACCGCGCTTGCTCGGGGCTGACCGATGCGGAATACTTCAACCCTATAGCCTTGACCGCGGTGCGATGGACGAAGCGCCAGCTCGATGACGATACTTTGCTTTGGTTGCGGGCGATGCCGCGGGGGCCTGTTGATCCCTATGACTCCGGTCAGCCGGATGCTTCCAAGCCGAACCGACGTGCAGCCGCCTGCGTCCACGGGTCGCCGATCGATGAGGACCAATACATTCTGTCGATGCGGGATGCGCGAGAGCAGATGACAGAGATGGGATCGGCAGGTGCGTCCCCCCGAATCGTCTTTTACGGTCACACGCATGTTCAGGGCGGATTTGCCGCGAGTCCCGACAATGAGTGGTTCGAGCTGAAGCCCGTCTACACGGAGATCGACACGCCGGAAGAATACGAGCTGGATTTGCGGGACTCCGCAAGTTATCTCATCAATCCAGGCTCCATTGGGCAGCCGCGGGATCACGAGTGGCGGGCGGCGTTTGCGCTGTATGACGACGAGGCTCGGCGGATCACGTTCTATCGTGTTCCCTATGACGTGCGCATGGCGCAGCTTCGCATCCAGCGCGCCGGGCTGCCGGACATGCTGGGCTCACGCCTGCGGGTGGGGCGATGATTCCGGCAATTTATAACGTATGTCATTCCGAGCCCTTCGGCTGCGCTCAGGGTAAACTCCGCGATGAATCCAGAGAATGATGGCAGGATTGCAGAGGCACGCGTCCTCTGGATTCTTCACTGCGTTCAGAATGACGAGCCTCGGGGCTGGCCGAACTACTCTTCGTCGGCTTCCTTGGCGACGTTGACCTTCACGTGCGCGGTCACCTCACGGTGCAAACGGACCGGGATCAGAAATTCTCCGAGCGCTTTGAGAGGCTCTTCCAGATGCACCTTGCGGCGGTCTATCTGGAAGCCCTGCGCTTCCAGCGCCTGAGTGATATCCGCCGCCGTGACGGAGCCGAACAGATGATCGTTGTCGCCGGTCTTACGGGTGAAGCTCAGCGATAGCTGCTCCAGCTGTTGCAGCAACCGTTCCGCGTCGTCTTTCTCCCTGGCCGAGCGGCGCACCGAAGAACTCTTCATTTGCTCGATCACGGCCTTATTGCCCGAGGTCGCCTCGATGGCGAGCTTTCTGGGCAGCAGAAAATTGCGCCCATATCCTTGCGCAACCTTGACCACATCTCCACGATGGCCGAGGTTGTCGACGTCTTCCTTCAAAATAACTTCCATATCCCAATCTCCAGAAATCCGTGAACGGTCTAGTGGCGCTGCGCAAAGGGCAGCAGAGCGATATTGCGTGCCTGTTTGATTGCGCGGGTGACGCGGCGCTGATGCGTGGTGCATACGCCGGTCAGACGCCGGGGCACGATCTTGCCGCTTTCGGCGACAAAGCCCTGCAGCAGGCGCACGTCGCGATAAGGGATGGCATCGATTTTCTCGACGCAGAATTTGCAGACCTTCTTGCGGCGGAAAAATTTGCGTCCGCCCGGTCCGGAACCGCCCGGACCCGCTGGACGCGGTGGACGCGGGCCGCCGGGGCCCGAAGATTCACGTGGTGTCGATTGCGGTCTTTCATCAGCCATACTGCTACTCCTTCTTTCGTACCGGAGCGCTGCTCCGGCGGTGAACTTTGCGTTCTAAGTTGAGATTATGCGATCGCTTCCGGAACCGGCGCGGGCTCCGCGGGCGCTTCAACGGCGCTGGGCGGCGCCGGAACCGGCTGGGACGCGGCAGCTTGCGCAGTGGCAGCCTGGGCCGCGGCGACGTGGGCAGCCTGGGCGTTCAGCGTGCTCTGCTTGACGCGCGTGGAGCGGAGCTTGCGAATCTTGCTGATGCGCTTTTCTTCCTCGTCCATGCGCACGGTGATGAACTTGATCACCTGCTCGGTGACCCGCAGGCGGCGTTCGAGTTCAGCCACCAGGCTGCCATCGGCCTCGACGGTCAGCAGGTTGTAGTTGCCTTCGTTGAACTTGCGGACGGTATAGGCGAGCTTGCGGTTGCCCAGCTTCTCGCTCGAAACCAGCTTGCCGTTCCCCTTGTGGATGGTCGCTTCAAAGCCGGCAATCAATTTGTCCGCGTCATCGGCCGCAATGTCGGGCCGCAGGATAAACATCACTTCATATTTCCGTTCCATTCGTCTCTCATTTCCGGCAGAGGTCTTGTGACCCGCTACCTGTCGCGGTCTTTCAAGCCGCATTGGCCGTTACCGGCTGGTTATTCCTGTTCTTCTTCAACAGTCAGCCGCCGGTTGAACCGGTTCATGGCCGGCCCTGCGCCTTCCGTCAAAATCGTTTCCACCGCCGTCGCCGCATCGTCAAGCGCGGTGTCGAGCACAGCCAGCTCCTGCTTGCGAAACGGCCGCAGAACATACTCTTTCCGTCCCTGGCGCGCTCTTTCCGCGGCCATTGCCTCGTCCGGGGCGATGCCAATCCGCACCCGCAACCACTCTTCCGTAGCGAGCGCGCCGGAGATCGACTTCACCCCGTTATGCCCGCCCGCGCTTCCCCGCTCGCGAATCCGAATGCTGCCCAGCGGAAGAGCGATCTCGTCGTACAGCACGATCAGCTCCCGCTGCGGATCAATCTCCAATTCCTCCGCCAGCGCGGCGACCGACGTGCCGCTCAGGTTCATCCAGGTCTCCGGCTTCGCCAGGAGAACCCGTCTGCCCGCGATCTCGGCCGAAGCTGTCAGAGCCTTCGAACGCCGGTTGACGACCAACACCCCGCAACGTTCCGCGAGGCGATCGATGGCCAGAAAACCCGCGTTATGCGGCGTGAATTGATACTCGATTCCGGGGTTGCCCAGACCGACGATCAGCGTCACGCCGCCAGAAGATTCCATGCGCACCCGGAGTTACTTCTTGGCTTCCTTTTTTTCGGGAGCCGCTTCCGGAGTTTCCGTCTTGCCCTTCTTCGCCACTTCCGGCTCTGCCGGAGCCGCAGCCGCCAGCGCATCCGGCGTGGCAACAACTTCCTCGCGAACCGCGGTAATGTGGGCGACCGTTGTTTCCTCGTCGGTAATGAATTTCAGCTTGCCGCCGTGCGGCAGATCGGCCACGCGGATGACCATGCCGAAAGCAAGCTCACTGACATCCACACCGATGTTGCCGGGAATGTCCGCCGGCAGACACTCGACGGTAATCTCGCGCAGGACCTGGTCGAGAACGCCGCCCTGGGTCTTAACCCCGATCGGCACGCCCAGCAATTGGATCGGCACCTGTACGCGCATCGCCTTATCCATCGCGATCCGCTTCATGTCGATGTGAATCAGTCCGCCCTTGATGGGATCATTCTGCCAATCGACGACCATCACCTTGGCGGTGGCGCCGTCCGTCGTCGATCCGGTAATCTTCAAATCGAAAATCGTATTGTGCCCGGATTCGGAGTGGAGAATCCGGCGAATCTGTTTGGGGTCGACGGTAACGGCGACCGAGGGCTGCTGCGCCCCGTATACCACGGCGGGAATCACGCCGGAAACGCGCAGACGGCGGGCATGATTCTTGTTGAATTTCCCCTCGCGGGGAGTTGCGGTCACTACTTCTGGAGCGCTCATCGTTTCTGGTTTCCCTTCTATGATCCTTCGGGCACGGCGGGTTGCGCCGCTCCCTTCTCGTGGCCCCGGCGTTCGTCGCCACGGCCACACTATGTTCTGCCCGCATCACTGCGGAACGGGTGCCCCATGTCTCGCTGCTGAAACCTGGGTGAGTCGACCGCGTTAGTTGAACAGACTGCTAACGCTGGTCTCCATGTGGATGCTTTCGATGGCCCGCCCAATCAGACCGGCAATCGACAGCACTTTGATCTTGTCCGACTGCAGGGCTTCTTCCCGCAGCGGAATGGTATTCGTAACCACCAGCTGTTCCAGCCGGGAGCTCGCAATCCGCTCCATCGCCGGCCCGGACAGTACCGGATGAGTCGCGCAGGCGTACACCTTTTTCGCTCCGGCATCAAGCAGCGCGTCGACTGTCTTCACCAGCGTGCCCGCCGTGTCCACAATGTCATCGAGAATCAGGCAGGTGCGGCCATCGACATCGCCGATCACGTGCATGACCTCGGAAACATTCATGTCGGTCCGCCGCTTGTCCACAATCGCCAGCGGCGCTTCCATCTTCTTGGCAAAAAACCGCGCTCGTTCCACGCCTCCCGCATCCGGCGAGATGACGGTTAAATCGGGAAGATTCAATTCCCGGAAGTGACCCACCAGCACCGGGCTGGCGAACAGATGGTCGACCGGGATATTGAAAAATCCCTGAATCTGCGCCGCGTGCAGATCGACCAGCAGCGCCCGATTTGCCCCGGCGGTGGTCAGCAAATCCGCCACCAGCTTCGAGGAGATCGCCACTCGTGGCCGGTCCTTGCGATCCTGCCGCGCATAGCCGTAATACGGAACCACTACCGTGATGCGTCCTGCCGAGGCCCGCTTCAGAGCGTCGATAATGATCAGCAGCTCCAGCAGATGCTGGTCGACCGGATAGCAGGTCGGCTGCACAACGAAAACATCGGCTCCGCGAACGTTCTCCAGCAGTTGAAAGTACACTTCCCCGTCGGAGAACCGCTGCAGGCGGCATTCGCCCAGCGGCACCCCGACAAACCTGCAAATCTCTTCCGCCAACGGCTTGTTGGAGCCGCCGCTGAAAATCTTGAAGCGCTTGTCCTCGCTGTAGGACTTCGCGCGTTTGCGCCCACTGGCCGGTCGCGCCTGCTGCCCCGTCCTCGCGGCCGCACTTCCATCCTCAATCACCGCGGTAGGTGCCGGTGGCACTGCGGCTGCCATTGTCAGGGTCGAACTCCTCCCGGAAATTTCATCCTTCATACGTCTGAACCTCCAAGCTGGTTGGCGTTGGTGTTCCAAACTGCAAACGATCATCGATGGCTGCTGGTTCAAAGCCATCCATCAAGAGCAACTACCTGGCAAGAGCAAACTACATGGAGCAAACTACATGGCTGGGCGACTAGGATTCGAACCTAGACCGAGTGCTCCAAAGGCACTTGACCTACCGTTAGTCGATCGCCCAAAACTCTCAGTACCCAGGTAAGCTTCGCGTACCTGGGGCGCCCGGCACCCAGATTATCCCTGCAAAACAATGTCGCGCCAATATTTCTCGCGGCACAAAGTCTTCGTTTCGTATGCTGCAACCTGCTGCTTCGCCAGCCGCTCCATGGCAGCCCCGGAGTCCGCCTGCGTGCTGTACAAAGCAAAAAGCGCCGAACCGGAACCCGAAAGCGCCGCGTGGATCGCAGCCATTTCGTGTCTGGAATCTGTCTTCAACGTTTCGAGGATGCCGCGCAGGGAGGGATACTGAGTGAAAACGACAGATTCAAAGTCGTTTTCGATCCCGGCACGGACAAGCTCGAGAAGAAGGTTCCCGGCCCGGTCTTTCGCTGGAAAGACACCGGTGGCGTTCGCATGAAGTTCCTGGGGAACGGCCAAAGCCGCCGCCCACACACGACCCAACTGCTTTAGCCTATCGGAAGGCGCAGCCCCGGTCAATTTGTTTTCAGAGATTTCCACTGTGATGGTCTGACTATTTGACGAACTTCCCTCGGTTCGCGGTTCCTGCAGACGGTCCCAATCGTGAAAGGCCTGCGGTGTCGAGACGCCCACTGCAGGGACTGCCAGCACGCAGGAAGTCTCTGGCAGGTCGGGCAGCGGATACACCTCTTCGCCGCGCCCCAGGCCGAGAACCGTTCCTCCGATCAGGAAAAGTGGCACATCGGATCCGGTTTCGGCGGCGATGGCGAGGCGCTCCTCCCCGGAGAATGCCAGCCCCAACTCCTTTTCGAGGCCGATCAGCGCGGCGGCGGCATTGGCCGATCCTGCCCCGAGGCCTCCCTGCAGCGGCAGGCACTTTTCGATGTGAATCGTGGCCTGGGCGGCGATTTTCCAATGCTCCAGCGCGCGCTCGACGATCTTCCAGCAGGTATTGCGCGCGTCGCAGGGCACGCGCTTTTCGTTGCAGGTGATGACAATCCGGCTGGATGCGCCAGTGGCGTGCCGGCTTGCCGATACTTCGACAACGTCATGCAACGCAAGCGTCTGATAGATCGTCGCCAGCGCGTGATATCCGTCCGGCCTCACCGGGCCGATAGCTAAGCCAAGATTGATCTTCGCGTGGGAACGAACCCGGGTGGGCATGCTGCCGTTATCTTAGCCGAACACCGCATTCGCTACTTGATGCCGATCACCATCCAGTCGGGGCCGACCAGATGTTCCACGCGCGTCTGCCGGAAACCGGCGTCTTTCATCCAGCCCACACAATCGGCGCCCGTATAGTCGAAACCACCGGGTGTTTCCACCAGCATGTTCAGGCTCATCAGCAGGCCAAAGGCATGCTTCGACCGGTCGTCATCGATGAGGCTGTCGTAAGCGATCAAGGCTCCGCCGTCGGGGACCGCGTCATACGCCTTGCGAATCAGAAATTTCTTCCGCTCCAGATCCCAGTCGTGCAGGATGTGGCCCATCATGACAACGTCGGCTGGAGGGCAGGGCTCATCGAAAAAATTCCCCGCACAAAACGAGACCCGGGAGGAAACGCCATTGGCGGCCATGTATTCCTGGAAAATCGGGGCGACCTGGGGAAGATCGAAGCCGATGCCGGAAAGATGCGGATTGCCGTGCGCCACCTGCATCACCAGATCGCCCTGCGCAGTGCCCAGATCGACGACCGACTTTGTAGTCCTTCCAGGGGAAATTCGCGGCGATCGCGCGATTGGCTCCCTTGCTGATTCCGGTCATCGCCTTCAAAAATCCGGTGAGCCGCTGGGGGTCCGCATAGAGTGTGGCAAAGGCATCCTGCTCGCCTTTCGATTCACTCTGATGCTGGCCGGTCCGCAGGGCCGTGGTCAGACTGCCCCAGCAGGGATATAGACGAAGGTTCGCCATTTCGAGGATTCCGCCGATGTAGGACGGTTTTTGCCGGTCGAGGAAGAAATCGGTGGAAGGGGTATTGCGGTATGTTCCGCCGCCGCGCTCCAGAAAGCCCAGCGCTACCAATGCATCCAGAAAATCGCGGGCCGAGCGGGAATGCATCCCGAGGGCTTCCGTCAAGGTCTGCAAATCCGCGGGACCTTCGGCCAGCTTCGTGAATACCCCCAGCTCTACGGCGCTCAGCAGGGTTTTCGATGCCCAGAAGCCCATGCCGACTTCGAGAATGTGTTCGACTTGCGGTTCGCTCATAAAAATATTTCCTTTGATAGCTCACTGATCGATCGTCGCCAGCGCGTGGTAACCATCCAGCCTCACCGGCCCGATAGCTAAGCCAAGATTGATCTTCGCGCGGGAAAGAACCCGGGTGAACATGCAAAATGATTTTAGCTGTTGAAAGGCGCCGGCCTGGATCGGTTTTCCTGTAGGTATATGGGAGCGGAATCTGGCTTACGCATCCGTTCCTCAAAGAACGGATGCCCAGAGTGATTTCTTACCACCTCATCGCAACAGGAAAACCGGTCTATCCAGCGGAGCGCCGGATGCCGAGCCATAGCGCAATGCCGCCGATTTCAAAAGTAACAATATATTCCAGCACCAGGGGAAGAGTGCCCTGGAGCGTCCACCACTGCGGATCGACGTACGCGAATACGCACCATACCAGTGCCATCACCGTAAGCACCGCAACTGCTGTGATGAATCCGTACGCAGGGATCAGCCGGCGGGCACTCGCCACCTTGTGCTCTGCAGGCAAACGCGACCGGACGCGCGCCGCGAACTCTGCGGGTATGACGACTTTCGGTTTCTGTTGGAGCAGCCGTGTCAGCAGCATCTCAGTGCAGACTTCACAGGCAGCCAGATGCTCGTTTTCCGCTGAGGTGAGCTCCGGTATGGAATCTTCAACCATGGCGCGCTGGATAATGTTGCAAGTCACTTTGTCTTCGCACATAAGCCCATCCTTTCCTGCATCCGTTCCCGCAATTTCAGCCGCCCGCGATGCAGATGCGTGCGCACGGTCCCCAGCGGAAGATTCAGAATGACTGCGATTTGTTCGTAGGTGCAGTCTTCCTGATGGAAAAGAACGAGAGCTTTGCGCTCCACCGCACTCAATTCCGCAAGAGCGCTCTCCAATTGCGCCCGCAATTGTTTTTCGCTCAATGAATGCTCGGCGCCCCGCGCCCGGCTGACGAGGCGATCTTCCCAGCCGGCCTCCACATCGCTCAAGGAGCGGTTGCTCTGCTCCAGGCGCTGCCGCTTCCACTCATCCTGCGCCACATTCAGAGTAATCCGATAGAGGTAGGTGGTGAGCTTGGCATCTCCGCGAAAATGCTGCATACCGCGGTAGAGGCGCAGGAAAACCTCCTGCGCGAGGTCTTCTATATGTTCGCGGCTGCGAACCAGCCGCGCCAGGGTACGAAAGACCATCGCCTGATGCTCGCGCACAATTTCTTCGAACTCTGCGGGTGCCGGCAAGTTATCTCAGACTGAAGTTTCGCTGAGAAGTTTCATCCTTGATGCTGAAACTTTTGAACCAGCCCCCGGTCTAACGCTTCCAGAAATTAAAGGAGGCAATGTCATGGGTGACATCATCGTGCCAGTTGCAGTATTTGCAATGGTTGTTTGCATCATTCTTATTGTTAATATCGCCAACTATCACGTGCGCAAGCTAAAAAGCCGGGAAAGACTGGCGGCGATTGAAAAGGGATTGCCATTGCCAGAGGAAGATTCGCTCGCCGCCGATCCCCGCAAATCCGCGGCGAAAACCCGGCTGACAGGCTATCATTCTGATTGCGGCGGGGGTGGGAACAGCTTTGGCATTCGCCATTCTGGCGTGGGTCGTCCGGCAACGCGAAGTTCTGTCGATCGTGGCCTTTGCTATTATTCCCCTGGCCATCGGGATCGGCATGCTCGTCGATTATCGACTGCAAATGCGTGCGCTGGATATCGCTCAAAGCGAGAAAGGCCTGAGTCGGCTTTCGGCCTGAGGCTGCACTCCTTGGCGGCCGCAGGTGTTCAGGCCCACTTCTTGCCCAGTTCGTCCAGGCCGCCTTTCGCCAGGTCTTCCGGAGTCATGACCAGTCGAACCCGAATGTCGGCATTGAACGTGAGGAACCAAGGCTCGGCAAAGAACGGGAGCCTGGAGGCATCTGCCATATCCACGATGAGAATCGCGCTTCTGCGGCCCTCATTGTCGGTGAAATAGACCGCCTCCGGCTTGAGTTCGTCAAGAATCTTCTTTATCTTCTTGCCCGCACTCCCGTCTTTCACAGCGGCGTTGAACGTGTCGTGGGGAATCGTAACGTCGAGAATGAATCGCATGTGTCACCTCAGTTTTCGAAAGATAGAAACAACGCTTCCTCTTGTATCGCGTTGTAATTTTGGGGGGTGATTTTCGAGCCAGACAGAGCGCGCCTTATTTACGGCCCAGCTCACAATTGTTGTCAAGCCTAAAATGGCAGCAATTTCAACAAAGGTTCAGGAACATTTCATGGCCGCCGGCTGTCTAATGATGTGTGACCCCGTTCTCCTTGGAGGGGTCGGGCCGCAGTTGAGAACCGGTTCGTAGGCTGATAGTCTTGAGGTAACCGCATGTCCGCGGCTTTCGCTTTGGGAAACCTGGCAGGTGTCGTCGCAATTCGAGCGGAGGATGCCGTCCTCACCGCTGAGCTGCAGTCTGGCTCGGAAGAGGCATTTTCGCTCTTGATCGCGCAGTATCATGCGCCTGTTTACAGCTTGATTTCCCGCCTTCTGAAAGACCCCTCTGACGCTCCCGACATTACGCAGGACGTTTTCATCAAGGTATTTCGCGGGATTCGCAACTTCCATGGCGACTCCAGCCTGCGCACGTGGATTTACCGCATCGCGCTGCACGAAGCTTCCAACCAGCGTCGCTGGTGGTCGCGGCATCGTGGCCGCGAAGTGACCATTGAGGCGGAAACAGATGCGGCGGAGCGAGGCCATTCCATCTGCCTGAAGGACATGCTGGTGGACGAGCATGAGTCACCGTTTGAAGCCGCGGCCCATGAGGAGATTCGAGCCCGGGTGGAGTCGGAATTGCGGCAATTGCCGGAACCGTTCCGAACGGTCGTGATTCTGCGCGATCTTGAAGGAATGGCGTATGACGAGATCGCGGAGATCCTCGGCACCCAGCTTGGCACCATAAAATCCCGGCTGGTCCGGGGACGGGCGATGCTGCGGATTCGCCTGGGAGATTTTATCGCGCGCGCCCAGCAGCGCCCGAGTGTCACTTCCAGCATACCCGCACGAGCGGCGACCGTGACCATGTGCCGCGATGCATGCAAGGAGGCTCTATGATTTCCTGTTCCTCCACGCGGTCGCAATTTTCGGAATATCTCGACGGAGCAATTTCGGGCGCAGAAATGCATTCGATTGCCGCCCATCTGGACCAATGTGACGAATGCGCTGCGGAATTCGCGGAGTGGCGGCACATGCAGCGCCTGCTCTCCAGTGTAGGACCGGCGAAGGTGCCGGAGGATCTGGGATTACGGCTTCGCGTGGCCATTTCGCATGAGCGCGCCCGTACCACGCGTCATCGGCTGGATGTGTGGCAGATGTACTGGCAGAACTCCCTGGCTCCCGTGCTGGCGCGGGGCGCAGCCGGCCTGGCTACCGCCATGATCCTGCTGGGCACGATCGGCCTGCTGATTGGTACGCCTCTCACCGTGGCCGCTAATGAAACCGTGGCCGACAGCACCACCACGCCACGATTCCTGTACACCATCGGAGCAACCGATTCGCGTGTCAGTTTCCGTGATCCGGTGGTTGTGGAAGCGCAGGTCAGCAAGGCCGGCCGGGTGTATGGCTATCGCATCCTCTCCGGGCCACAGTCCCCGGCCGTCCGCGAGCAGCTGGATAATTTTCTTCTGATGAGCCACTTCACGCCGGCCCAGCTTTACGGCTTTCCTGTGCCAAGCCACGCGGTTCTTTCATTCTCCAGCGCGCCCAGCCGCCGAGGATGATCCCTTCCGTCGCGGAAGCCCCGTCCCAGGACGAAAATCCTGACGGCGTGACTGAAACCATCTGGCATCGCCCAGTTCCGCCCATTTTCTGACATGGACCCGTCGATCAGGCTTGCCCGGAAAGGAATTCGTTCGTGACCCAATGCCGGCGTTCGCTGTTTCTTGGCTGGATTGTCCTGTTTAGTTGCGCAATTTCTTGTTCCGTCGCGTGGCCCAGCAATCCGCATTGGAGCCGCCACCAAAAATTTCTCAGGAGTGGCCTTCCGAACCCCCGCCCGATATTCCCTTCCAAAGGTCGACCACAATCACCGGCATCGTTTTCACCGGCAGGCATGCCCAGTACGGCCATGCCGATACCTGGTACCCTTCGTGGGCGGCAAATGGCAATCTCTACTCGCCGTGGACCGATGGAACGGTCAACGGCGTGAAATCTTCTTCTGCGAACGGCAAGAGCGCCATCACCGGATTCGCGACCATCATCGGGAATGATCCTCTGCATCTGAAGATTTCCGATGCCGCAACGTATCCGGCGAGCGCCGAACCTTACGGCGGACGGTACCCGGCGGGCAGCCTTGTCTACAACGGCGTCTGGTATTACGGAACCTATTGCCTGTATCAGACGCCGGCAAAGCACCTGAACTGGGATGTTCTCGGGCCTTTTGCGGGCTTTCGCTATTCCACCGATTACGGAAAGACCTGGCATCCGAGCCCGCATAGTTGTGCCCATCCGCTGTTCGATGAACCAAGCCATTTTGGCGGCAAAGTGAAACTGGGAGTTCCGCATATCGTAGATTTTGGACAGAACATGCAGTATTCGCCGGACGGCTATGCCTATCTTGTCTCGCAAGGGGCGGCGGATCCCGATACCCAGACGCGCGCCGCCAACCTGAGTTGGATCACTGGCGACCAGATCTATCTGGCGCGCGTGAAACCGCGAATCCAGACGATCAATGACGCATCCAAATATAAGTACTATGCGGGGCGCGACAGCCATGGCCATGCAATCTGGACGCGCGACTTTGCAAAAATCAAGCCGCTACTTGATTGGAATAACCACATGGGAAGCGTCACCATTACGTATGACGCTCCGCTGAAGCGGTATCTGATGGCGGTGACCGACGGCCACACGACCATTTCAAAATTCGACACTTACATTCTGGAAGCAAGTCGGATCACCGGCCCCTGGAAGCTGGTCGTTTATATGAAAAACTTTGGCGAGCAGGGTTATTTTGTGAATTTTCCGTCGAAGTTCATCAGCCAGAATGGTCGGACGGCGTGGCTGTCGTACTCGGCAAATTTCACGAATAGTCCGAACGGCACGCATTATCACGCCAGTCCTCCGGGTAGCGGCTATTGGTGGACACTACAGGAAGTACGCCTGCTGGGCCAAAATGATTGAGGCTGGCGCGTTGTTCCTGCGAGAGGACAAGCGAGGGCGATTCGTGATATCCTATGGCAGATTGGGGACGTGCGCCCTGGCGACATAAGTGCGCCTACCACCGGCCTGCCGTCGCGGCTTGGACCGCATCCAGACTGTCTCGCCCACGGACACTAGAACTCTCAAATGAAGCAATCTCGAGAACAGGGGCACCTATTGGCAAACGACAAATACGAAGACGACATTCAAAAGCTCATCGATACAGGCAAGGAGAAGGGTTACCTGACCTTCGGTGAGGTGAACGATTTGATCCCCGGCGAGATGAACTCCGCCGACGATCTGGACGACCTGATGACCACCATCGGGACGCAAGGGATCGATCTGCTCGAGGACCAGCCCAAGTTGGCCGCCGAACACGATGAACTGGACAGCGAAGACAGCGAAGACGTTGAGCTGGACCTGACCCCCGGCGCGATGGAAAAAACCAACGATCCGGTGCGCATGTATCTGCGCGAGATGGGTACGGTTCCATTGCTGACGCGCGAGGGCGAAGTTGAAATCGCCAAGCGCATCGAACGCGGCCAGATGCGCGTGATGAAGGCGATCTCGCGGTCGTCCATTGTGACTCGCGAAGTGATTGCGCTCGGCGAAGACCTGAAGCGCGGCGTACGCAACATCAAGGAAGTGGTGATTTTCGATGAGGAAGAACTCACCGAAGAGATTCTGCAGGCCCGCACCAAGGCGACCGTCGCCAGCATCGACAATCTGGTAAAGCACTACAAGAAAACCCAGCAGCTGCGCGAAAAGCTGGACGGCATCAACGCCAAGGAAAAAAGCAAGGCGCGCGAGCATCGCAGAACACGCTGGTCGCTGGGTCGCGAACTGGTGCTGGTATCTCGTGTGATTCGCGAGCTGAAATATACGAACTTTGAGCGCAAGCGGCTGCTCGATAAAGTCAACAAGACAGTCGACGCGATGCGCGCGCTCGATCGCCAGATCAAAGCTCTCGATCAGAAGCACGAGCAGTCCAAGAGCGAGGAAATGCGCAAGGAGTATCGCCGTCAGCAGCGCAACTGCAAGGGCGATCTCGATAAGCTTGAAATCGATGCCGGGGTTTCTGTTGCGGAGCTGAAGCGCACGCAACGGGAGATGATCCAGGGCGACATGGACGCCGAGCAGGCCAAGCGCGAGCTGATCGAGGCCAACCTGCGGCTGGTGGTTTCGATCGCGAAAAAATATACCAATCGCGGATTGCAGTTTCTCGATCTGATCCAGGAAGGCAACATCGGCCTGATGAAGGCGGTCGACAAGTTCGAGTACCGCCGTGGCTACAAATTCTCAACCTACGCCACCTGGTGGATTCGCCAGGCGATCACGCGCGCCATTGCGGACCAGGCACGCACCATCCGCATTCCGGTGCACATGATCGAGACCATCAACAAGCTGATCCGCACCTCGCGTCAGCTGGTGCAGGAACTCGGGCGCGAGCCGACGTCGGAAGAAATTGCCAAGCGTATGGATATTCCCGTCGCCAAGGTACGGAAGGTGCTGAAGATCGCACAGGAGCCGATCTCGCTCGAAACGCCGATCGGCGAAGAGGAAGATTCGCACTTAGGCGATTTCATCGAAGATCACCAGGCAGTGTCTCCTTCCGATGCTGTCATCAGCGTCAACCTGAAGGACTACACCTCGCAGGTATTGCGCACGCTGACGCCGCGCGAGGAGCGCGTCATCAAAATGCGCTTCGGTCTGGAGGACGGTTCCGAGCACACGCTGGAAGAAGTCGGCCAGAGCTTCCAGGTAACGCGCGAACGGATTCGTCAGATCGAAGCCAAGGCGCTGCGCAAGCTGCGGCATCCATCGCGCTCGCGCAAGCTGCGGGCATTTCTCGATGGGGTTCGCGAAGCATAACTGCATTCGCAAGAGCAAAATAAAAGCCGCTCAATCGAGCGGCTTTTTTCTGTTTCATTCGTCTTCGTTGCCCTTTTCAGATTCTCTCAAGCAATAAAGTTCGTCATCCTGAGCGTAGCGAAGGATCTCGGCATCTTCCAGCAGCGACAGAATACAGAGGTCCTTCGCTACGCTCACGATGACGACTTTCTATTAAGAAAAATGTAGTTACATAACATCAGGATCGATTTTGGCTACAATTCACTCCCCCGATAAGAGAAACGGTCTCGGCCACAATCTCCCGCTCATCGCCAAATCCATTCAGCCAACGAACACTCGGCTCGCGGCGAAACCATGTTGCCTGGCGCTTGGCGTAATTGCGATGTCCCTGCTGCGTGGCCGTGATGGCGTCGGGCAACGACATCTCGCCCGATAGCAGCATCGCTGCTTGTTTATATCCCAGCGATCCCAGGGGACGACAATCCCGGCCATACCGAGCCAACAACTGTTCCGTCTCCTCCACCAGCCCGCGGGAAAACATCTCGGCCGCGCGCTGATTGATGCGTGCGTATAGCGCGGCCCGCGGAGGATCGAGCCCCAGGCGCAGAACGCGGTAGCCGCGCAGCGAATTTCTCCCTGTTTCCCAGGCAGCCGACATAGGCTGCCGCGCCATCACGGTTACTTCAATCGCGCGGATGAGTTTGGGCGTGTCGTTGGGATGAATGCGCGTCGCCGAGACCGGATCGAGCCGTTGCAAGATTCGCGCCAGAGAACCACTGCCCCGTTTCCTTTCCATCGCACGCAGCCGCTCCCGCAGCGCCTCCGAACGTTGCGGACCGGGGAACAAGCCATCCAGCAGCGCGCGAAGGTACAGGCCCGTTCCACCCGCAACGATGGGCAGATGACGGCGTGCGATGATCCCAGTGAGCGCGGTGCGGGCATCGCGGCTATAGTCTCCCGCGGTGTAGGGCTGGTCGGGCGAAACCACATCGAGCATGTGATGAGGCACCCGCGCGCGCTCCTCCGCCGATGGCTTGGCGGCGCCAATTTCCATCTCGCGATAGACGGCCACGGAGTCGCAACTGATAATTTCGCCGGAAAAACGCTCCGCCAGCTCGACAGCCAGCGAAGTTTTTCCGCTGGCCGTCGCTCCATGCAGTACTACAAGAAGCGGTTGGATTTCCGGGGGAGTTGTTGCGGCTACCACAGCCTCCACCAGCGGGCCAGAAAAATGGCATGCCGGCCGGCGCGCACCGCGGTGAAAAGAAGAATTGCAAGCGCAATCCATAGCAGCCCGACAGCCTGACGGCGCCGCAACTTGCGTTCCTCCGGACCGATCATTGCCGCGTGTACTCGCCGGTTTGTTCGTTGTAGAGGAAGTAGAAGCGCAGCGCGAGATAGGGTCCCTTAAACTGCTTGGGCAAGGGCGGGAACGGTCCAGCGCCGGTGATGCCGCCCCACGCCGCGCGATCGAGCGAGACATCTCCCGACGGGAGCACCAGTTGCATACCCTTGATGCTGCCATCCGGAGTAATGATGAACTGAATGGCGACTTTACCCTTTTTCAAAAGCGGGGGGCGGGCGGACTCCGGAATCAGATTGTCCCAGCTCGCCTGGGTGGCCTGAATAACTTTGTGCAGATACGGGCCGAAATCCACCCCCATGGTGTCGCTCAGGACTTCGACCCCGGACTGCATCCCGGGATGCGCGACCGGCGCGCCGAGTCCGTTCTCTCCGTTTTCGCCATTCGACCGCAGCGGCGTTGCGCTCGGCCTGCCGGATCATTTCTCCGACGGACATGCTCGGCTGGTTGGCGGCCTGCGTCTGCTGTTGGGCTTTGGAGGGTCTCTGGGCGGCTTGCTCGCGGGCCTGCGTGGTCGCATTGGGCGCGGAGGGGAGCGGCTGTGTCTGGGTCTGCTGCCGCGGCGGGGCGGGCTGGACAGCCCGCGCCTGCTGCTGCGGGGCAGGTTGTGGCTGCTGTGGCATCTGCTGCGGTCGAGCCTGCTGCCTTGGCTGCGGCGGCGGCGATGGCCTTCCGGCGCGGCGCATCGCCTCCAACTGATCGATGGTCTTTTGATCCTGGGTGGGATGTTTCGTCTGGGCGACGTGATTCTGGTCGGAAATGATGTTCGTCGGCTTCGGTTTTTTCTTCATCAGGTCCGGCGGCATGTTCAGATAGACCTGCTCTTTTTTCTGCTGCGGCGTCACCTGCATCGGATTGACGACCGTGGCCTGTTGCAGAAATTTCCAGCGCGGACCGTAGAAAATCCACCAGAAAACGAGGAGATGCAGGATGACGGAGACCCAGATGGCCTCGCGCACCCGCGCCGAAAACCGGGCGCCTTCAAGATCGTCGATGACTTCCAGCAGCTCATGCGGCGAGCGGGAGTCATACCGCGAGGGCAGACGGTCGAGCTTCGGCTCTACGGGGTTCTCGGGCGGACTCGGGGGCGTTTGCGTTGCTGCCATCGAAAAATTGGACGACACCAGCCATAGAGTAGTTTCACTCTATCGAGCAAGCATCCATTTCACAGTACTTATCTGCAATTGTCTCATTATTCGCGCTGTACACCCACCCATCAAGCATTTGCAGAGGATGGTAAATTGCCAGTATGAACGCCGTTGTCATCACCGTCAGCGACTCCTGTTTTGCCGGCCTGCGGGAGGACCGTTCCGGGCCATCCGTTGAAGCGCGCTTGCAGCAGGCGGGCTTTGAGGTAAAGGGAATCCTAATTGTTCCCGATGAGGCGGAGCGCATTGTGACGGTTCTACGCCAGCAGTCGGAACACGCACAGCTGATTGTCACCACCGGAGGCACCGGGATTACGCCCCGCGATGTCACGCCTGAGGCGACGCGCTCGGTCTGCGAACGCATCCTGGACGGCTTTGGGGAGCGGATGCGCAGCGAAGGATCGAAAACCACGCCGCTCGCCGCCATGAGCCGCGCCGTTTCCGGGACTCTCGGCGGCAGCCTGATCGTCAACGTCCCGGGCAATCCCGAAGCCGCTGTGCAGTCGCTCGAAGCCGTGCTGCATCTATTCCCTCATGCGCTTGCTTTGTTGTCCGGCGATACCCGGCATCCGGAGCATACCCGGCACGCAACCGGCGAGGCGGCGCGCCATGTACGATAAATCGACACTCCCTTAAGACACTCTTTTGATACATAAGCTCTTATCGCGTTTCCATCATTGGGAATTGATTCTGCTGGCGTTTTTGAAGCCGCTGGGCTTCTGGGGCGTCGGCGTGCTCGCCGCCATCGATGCCAGCTCGCTGGCCATCCCCATGGACCTGGTTATTGCCGGCTACGTGTGGGGTGATCGGCGGCATTTCTGGGTCTATGCGGTTGTTGCGGCATTGGGCGCGGCCATTGGCGCTCTGGTGCCGTTTTATATCGGCCGGGCAGGTGGAGAACTCTTCCTGTTAGGGCGGGTACAGCGTTCAAAATATGAACAGATGCGTGCCCGCTTCGACCGGCACCACTGGTTCGCCGTCGCGGTACCGGCGGCCATGCCCCCACCATTCCCGTTCAAGCTGTTCGCGTTCGGCGCGGGCGTCTTCGACATGCGCGTGCTGCCCTATATGGGAGCCGTGCTGGCGGGGCGGTTTGTTCATTACATGATGACAGCTGTGCTGGTCTTCTACTTCGGCCCGCAGATTATGGATGCGGTCGTGCACGGCGCCAGGCGCCATGCTGTCGCGATCATACTGGCCGCCGCTGTTTTGACGATCGCATACCTGTTTTATGTGTTCCACCGGCGCAGACGCCGCAAGCATGTTGATGAAGCAGCATCTCCGCTATGAATACAGAGAATAGATGCTTCAGTGCTTTTGCTCTATGGCGCCGATGTCTTTACGAAGATCGGATCGATTTTGTGAAAAGGCCGTCCGAACGGTTGGCCATCGCCCGCGAATACGCCGTAAAACGTATCATGGAAGCTTTTCAATTGCTGGTAGTCGCCGAGAGGCCGGGGACCGGCAGTGCCGCCCGGAGAATTTTCGGGCAACAAGAATTTTTGCAGAAGAACCCGGCGGAAGGATTTTCCGTGATCCTGGCTGGCGGCCAGATGCACGGAAAAGAAAGGCCGTGAGGTATCTTCATCCAGGCCGTCCGCAGTGTCATAGAGAACCGCAACCGTTCCTTTTTCGTTCACCGCTACGGCGGGAAGAGCCGATTGATGTTCTGTGCCGCTGACGAAGTGAGGGTGGCGCGGCTCCATCCAGCCGTCTCCGCGATCGACGAGGCGCACGATGGCGAGCCGGTCTCTATCCACCGGCTCGTCGAAAACGCCATATACCACATATACATCCCCTGTTTTCGAATCAACGGCGAGCGCGTCGATACCTCCCCGCAGACGATTCGCGCCGCCTAAGATCGCGCCGGGAAAGGGCTCTCCAAAGCCATAGGTGTAGATGTTTTGATGGCTGCAAACCTGCGCGACGGAGATTCCATCAGGGCTGCCGTTCAGTTCCCAGGTGACCCCGCCATCCACTGACCGATTCAGCACGTAGTTCAACTGGGGAAGCTGGAGGAACACTCAATGGGAGCGGCGGTTTCGTGGATGCTGTAAATCGCGCCGGATCGATGATCGGCTGCAATCCGGAGCCCCGGATTCCCTCCGAACTGGGTAGATGGACCGGGTGAAGAATCGAGGGTGAAATCGAGGGGAGGCTTCGCTTTCGCAACCGCGACCTGCATTGCAGACGACTGATAGGCGACATAGACGCGGTCGCGCCGCGGATGGCTCGGATCTTTATTGACAACGATCCAGGGCTGATCGGCCGGATTATAGTGATTTGTCGCCTGGGTGATACCGCCTGGCGTCAGCCATTGCCAGGACGCGGCATGGGCAGGGTCGGCGGTTGCGCCGCTGACGATTTCGCCCTTCTCGGCCGCTTCCGGGAGAGCACCCTCGTCGTGAATCGGCCCGCTGCAACCCCCGCCTTCCTCGCCACTGGCATCGAGCAGAAACGTGCCGTACAGCATGCCATCGCGTCCGTAATCGAAGGTTATATCGCAGGGCGATTCGACGAGCACGCCTTTCCGCACTCCGGGCGGAGGCAGAAATCGCATGCTCCTTGGTCCACCATTGCCCGCCGTTGCGCGAATACCAGAGCGGCGCGGGGCGAAACTGCGCGCCATTGTCCAGCAGACTCCAGGATCCGGAAAACGCCGAGATGACGATTCTGCGGGGATCAGTGGGATCGATGGCGATGCCGGGCTCGGAATTGTAAAACTTGTCCGTATTTTTCAGATCGGGATCCGTGTTGCTGACGACAACGTCGCGCAGGAAAACCCGGGGAAACGCAGGATTCCCGTGCAGCTCCGCGTTGTCCGGCTGCAAGCTGGATGCAGTTTGCGTCTGTGCTCGGAGCTGCACAGTTCCGGCCAGGAGGAAACACAATGCCCCTGTAACGAAGAATCCAGCGGTTGGCAATGCACGAAAGAATTTCATCGCCGCGAAGTATACAGCGAAGTGGAGAGAAGAGCCAGATATTTTTATCTGTGCATGGAGTGTCTCACCATTCATCTCCAGCGGAACCGCCATCGGCCACTCGACCGGTCTCCTGCTGCCATCAGATAGCAGGAAATCGCTATCTTTTGCGGCCGCTCATCGCAACAGCGCTCCCGCTTCCGCTGTTCGCAATTTCACCGGGGAAGAAATGATCGGTTTACTCAGCGGGCCGGAAATTGTGATCCTAGACGGTGTGAGATGCAGATCGAGTACCCTGGCAAACGTTATCGCCCCCGTTACGGACTGCTCCGGCGGCGAGAAACCTCGCTGCTCGTTGGTAATTTTTCTGCAGAACGATTCGGCTGGAATTCAGCACCAGTTTCGCGTTGCGGATGATCCCTTCGGCGTCCCAACGTTGAAAGTTTTCCGCTTCCATTGCAGCGTCGGAGGTTGCAGCGGTGGCAGACGTTAAAGACCCATTCCTCCACACGATCGAAAATTTCCCGCTGGCGTTCTGCGCCAGGTCGGCTGCCGACCAGCCTTGAGTTTTCAGGTCGATCTGCATCCCCGCCGTGCCGGGGCCCCACTGCTCGTTCCAGATAGCGGCAACGCTGTCCGGCTCGATGTCTTCGAGTTTTGCCCGCAGCGTGTAAACCGGCGCGCCATTGCCCCACTGCATCGAACCGACGTCGCTTGGAGTGAGCCCGTTCTTCGCCGGCGCATTCGCAACTGGATGACTCTCCAGACCAGACAATGTGCCGCCAAAGATTCTACCGGAAATCTGCCAGCAGCTCCGCCCGGTGCCCCTGCAACCGCAGCTTCAGCGTCGCATCTTTCAGAGATATTCGTCCCGCTGACAAGACGTCTGCGTCGACTGTGCCGAAAATTTCAGGCACCTGCGGGGACTCTCCTGCCCAGGGTTGGATCAGGTTCAGCAGACTGGATGCATCGCTGTTGCCGCGAAGCTCCGCCTGCAGACGGCTCGCATTCAGGTCGGGAGTATGCAGTGTGAAGCTCCGCGCACAGCCGGAATTTGCAGCCGGGCAGGGCGTCTGCCACTGGATGCTTCCATCAAATGGGACGTGAGCCAAAGTTCCATTGAGGTCCGTCCACTCCACTCCGCCGGGCGAGATGTTTACGCGGGCGGAAGCAAGCTGGATCGCAAGCGGAAGCGCCGCCAGCTTCAGCGTGGCATTCTGTATCTGCAAACTGCCTGTCCAGCGAGATGGGGCGAGTTCGGCAGACGGAAAAGGTTGAACAGACGAGGTGTCCTGAATCGCACCCGCCACTTCCGTCGGCGCGATGGGTTCAGAATGCGGCAGCCACGTGCTTTCGAAGCGAGAGCGCCAGTTGCGCGCTGCCGCGAATCGACTGCACCTCGCCGGAGATTGCCGGAATTCGTCAGAGACTGCGCCAGTTTCGCCAGCTCCGCCAGATCCGCGGTTCCGGTTATCTGCAGCGCAGATCCGGCTGAAGTCATGGTCGCCGGTGATCGTCGCCGGAGCCGCGCCCCCCAGCGAGACATGCACCGGCATCAGCTTCCAGCTTGTCTGCGCGCCTGATTGATCCGGAGAAGACACCAGCAGCAATGGCGCTATCGTGAGGGGCCGATCGAAATGCGCCAGCTTCAGACGCAAATCCGTCGAGCGAAATTCTCCCGTGCACGCCTGCAGGCTATCCAGGCGCAGCGAATTTTCGTCTGCCCAATCGCAGTTTGAATGCCCATTCACTTCCCCCGATGCCGACGCGTCCGCAGCAACACCGGGATGAATATGGCCCAGCAGGTCGAGAAAAAAACCGGCGGGAGCATGCTGCAGCGTGATTTGAACAGACCCGGCAGGCTTCCGAGGGAGTAACCGGGACTTCTCTCCGGTGTCGATTCCTGCCTCGTTTCGCAATCGACGAACTGCCGGCAAGAGCCGCACCATTTCCGGTCCCCATTTGTCCGGCCAGATGACCGCGCAACAAAAGTTTGCCGTCGCCAACGGGCGCATCGCACTGGACGGAATCGAGCCCCCGATTATCACGCACATAACGCGCTTTGCAATGTGCGGAAAGATCCATTTCGGAAGCCGGAACGAACTCAGCGCGGCGAAACTCGTCGACACCAATGTCCGAGACTACCGTTGCATCCGCCAGCGTTCCCGTCGCCCTGGCCGTCCAGTCCACTGTGCCTCGCCAGCCATCATCCTCGCCGTGGAGCAGACGGCTGATCTCGCCCAGCTGCACGCGCCGCCATTGCAGGCTGGCGCGGATGGGTGCATTCATCAGTATTCCGCCGGTGCGCAGTTCCCCCTCACCGCGAATCTCCCCGGCATCTTCCACCGTCAGGTCTGTGCGGACGGGCCGTGCCTTGATGCGCATGTGCCAATCGTGCCGGGACTCCTTCCAGAGCGCCAGGTTTGCCTGTTCCAGCGAGAAAGGAAGCTTCTCCGCTCCAAACTTGAAATTGATCCGGGCGTCCGTCGCCTCGACATAAGGAAAAGGCATCGGCATGCTGTGAGCGGCGCCCTTGCGCCGCCGCAATGCCGGAGAATTGCGCAGCAGCGATTCAAAATTCCACTGGCCCTGCGCATTACGCACCAGATTCACGCTCGGCGTATCAAACCGCAGTGTCGCAATCTCCACTCGGGCGTGCCATAAAGTGCTGGGCCGCAGAATGGCGGTAACGGTTTCGGCCGCCATCACCGGCTCCGCGCCAAAGGCCGGATCTTCGGATATGGTCAGGTTGTGCAGCACGAAACCCGGCAGCGGAAACAATTGAAGTTCCACTGCTCTGGCTTCCACCGGACGCCCCAGGCCGGCGCTGATGGAACGAATGATGCTGCGGCGGAACCGGCCGATGTTGATGAATGGCGGAACAACCACCGCCAGCAGAAGCAGCAACACGGCGGCAGTCAGCACGTGCCGCGATCCCATCCTGAACTCAGTCCCTTTCCCTTCGCGCGCGGGATGGATCGGAAGGGCGGACGGATTCTATCAGTGGTTGCATGTACTGCCGGATCTCGAACGGATACGCATCAAAGCACGCGATGGAACATTCGATGCCAGCGGGTCTGGTCGAAGAAATGGACTACGATTGTCCCATGAATCCGACCCGGTCGCTGAGCGAGGTCTTATCGATCTGATCTTCCGGCGTAATGAAGGACCAGTAGACGAACATCGGGCGGCCAATGATGTTCGCGCGCGGCACGAAGCCCCAGTAGCGGCTGTCGAGCGAGACCATGCGGTTGTCGCCCATGGCGAAATAATCCCCCGCGGGAACGACTAAATCGCCGTTTTGGATATGACTCGGCAGATTGACGGTCCAGGTGGCGGTTACGTCGGAGCCCTCAGGCGGCGGCACAGCGGGAAAATCATCCCGGTAAGGGTAATACTCATCGTTGGGATTGCCATCGTCGGACGGCAGCGTGGCGTAGGGCATGTTCTGCATCTTCCCGTTCAAATACACCACGCCATGCTCCAGATGCAGATGATCGCCGGGAATCCCGACAACACGCTTGACCAGGAAAAGCTTGGGCTCGCCCGGCTTGTAAAACACAATGATGTCGCCGCGCCGAATGTTGCGGTAATGGACGAACGGAGCCCAGTGCGCCGGGGGTGCGAAGCTGACCCGGTCCACCAGAACGTGATCGCCGATCAACAAGGTTTTTTCCATCGAGGAAGATGGAATTTCGAAGTTCTGGAAAACGAACGTGATCACAAAAAGCCCGACCACCAGCACGACGCAGATGGAGGAAAAAAACTCAAATGCATTTTCTTCGCGATGGCTTGGGTTTGTCGTGCGCGAGTTGATTGCCGGCCAAAGTCTTCTCCGTTGAGATTTGTTAACGAATGACGTGAAAGATACGATCCCAGCGGGCGGACCCGGCCAGAGTGCCCCACCAACTGTGTTCGTGGGCCAGTCTATCACTGGATAGACCGGTAATCTCTGACCTGCCCGCGGTGATCACCGAAAAGTAGACGAGAAACGGTTCCCCCACAATATTCTGCCGGGGCACAAATCCCCAATAGCGGCTGTCGAGGCTGTCATTTCGATTATCGCCCAGCACGAAGTATTCTCCCGGTGGAATCACCAGTTCCCCGTTCTGTACATCGTGCTTCATCTCCATCCACCATCGGGTGCTGACGTCGGGATCGGTGTAATTTGGAATCGGGAATTCATCGCGATACTCGCTCGGATAGCTGGCGATGTAGAGAGCGAACGGCTCTTTCTGCGACCTTTCATCGATCAGCACCCGGCCATGATGCAGGCGCACGCGATCTCCTGGAACTCCAATCACTCGCTTGACCAGGTGCAGCGAGTGGTCGACCGGATAATGAAAGACAACAATGTCGTCGCGCTTTATCGGCTCATACGCCAGCAGGTGCCGCCATGGACCGGGATGGGCGAACACCACTTTGTTGACCAGCAGGAAATCCCCGATCTGCAGCGTCTCTTCCATAGACCCGGAGGGGATTCGATACGGCTGAACGATGAAGGTCAGAACGAAAAGCGCGCCAACGAGAAATCTCAGCGTCGTCTGCAGCATGATCAGCACTTCGTGATGATGAACAGTCTGCGGCCGCGCGCGCGCGACGGCAATCGGAGTGTCCGGAGGAAGGCCCGTTTCGTCCAAGCCAACAGGAGCTGCCCCAGACTCCCGGACGTTCCCTGCTCGGCGGTCATCTGGATTTCTCTCCGCACGACGGCTCGCCCGACCCGGAGCCGCGCAGATGATCCAGAGCCAGCCGTGCGGCCTCCTGCTCGGCATGTTTCTTCCGCGTGCCGCTCGCGGAGGCCAGAGTCTGCTCCCCACCCGGCGCTTCGATCATCTTCACCGCGACGACGAAGCTCTTGCGATGGTCCGGGCCTGCTTCCGCCGTGACCTGATAGCTGGGCTGCCCCATCCCATGCGCCTGCAGATATTCCTGTAGTGTGGATTTATAGTCACCCACGCCTTCTCCCGAGCGGGCGGCAGCTACCAGCGTTTCCAGGGTGTCGTTCAGCAGCCATGTGCGCACCAGCCGGGCTACCTCCTCCATCCCTCCATCTATGTAGACGGCAGCAATCAGAGCTTCCAATGCATTCGCCAGGATCGCCGTCTTTTTCCGTCCGCCGCTCTTTTCTTCCCCTTTGCCCAACCGGAGATATTCTCCCAGGCCAAGGCTCTGGGCCACACGCCCCAGATGCTGGCGGCTGACAAACTGCGCCCGCAGACGAGTCAATGGGCCTTCCGTGAATTCCGGATACGTACGAAAAAGATGTTCCGTCACCGCCAACCCCAGCACCGCGTCGCCCAGAAACTCCAGCTGTTCATTGTCGCTGTGCGAATCATGCCCCAGCTGTTCTTCATAGGTAACAGAGCTGTGGGTCAGCGCCAGGTCGAGTCTGTCCAGATCACGAAATGTGTAACCGAGCAATTGCTGCAACCGCGCCAGCAACTCCGTGCGCCCGGGGTCGCGCACGGCGCTGTGATCGGGAGAGGCGGATCGGTTGCGGATCAAGCTGCTTCTGCTCCTTCAATGCGATCTAAGTACCGCTCAATACGGTCAAGCTTGAAGGGAGATGTAGCGGTTTCAAAAATACTGTGTCCAAACTTAGGTCCGCCATTCTGAACGGAGCCTCGCGAAGTGAAGAATCCAGAGAATATCCGCTCGGATTGTGCCGCCATTACCCTCTGGATTCTTCGCTGCTGCTCAGAATGACAAACTCCAGGTTCGAACTACAGCATTCATATTTACGAATCCGCCCTAATGCTGCGGATTGCCTGCCGCCGCCTGCGGAGGAGCAAACGGAGCTTTCAGTCCCGCCTCCGCAGCTTGCTCGGTATCCGGCTTGCCATCGCGCGTCTTCATTGCTGCCTGATATTCCGCGACCGCCGTGGTGCGATCACCCTGCAAATCCGCCAGCCGGCCCAGGTAAATGTGCGACCACGCGATCGTGCGCAGATTATGAGAAACGTTGGCCGCCTGCGTGAACGCCTGCTCGGCGGCCTCCATCTTGCCGCTCATGATCTCTGCCCGCGCCAGAAGAAACTCCGCCCTTCCGGGATTACTGGTGTGCGCTGCCAGCGCCTGATGGGCAAGATCGGCAGCAGCAGCCGCGTCTCCGGCAACCAGCTTCTGTTCTCCTTGATCCAGCATCGCCGATTGCGGAGATACCGGTTTCGCGACATCCTGATCCGTCTGCGATGCGAAAACAATATCCTGAACTCGCCGCTTCTCGATGTCCACGTTCATGCCGTAGATCATCTCTCCGACAATTTCCTGCAATGTTGTCTGGCTCTGGTCGAAATTCCTGAGCTGGTCGTAAAAATATTGCGTCAGAATGAACCCCTGCACCATATCCGAATGCACGGTCTGACGTCGAACGTCCCTGACTTTGCGTTCGTACGCGTTCTCCGCGTTGTTGACCGCGGCGAGCTGGTTGCGGTCGATGTGCTGGGGAATTTTGTACGGCGGAATTCCCGTATCCATCGTATGGGCTTCGATGGCGCGAATCATGCACTCCGTCACCAGAGTAAGAACGTCGCTTTTGAATTCATAGGGCAGCGGAGAAGGCTGCACCAGCTCCAAAATCGGGGTTAACCTGTCGATGGCGGTGGAGCGGGCGTAAATCAGCGGCTCCAGCACAAAGCGCAGATATGTATGTTTCACCGGCTTCAGATCGATCTGCCCGTTCACCGGCGATTCCACCACAATGTAGTCGCCGCCATATACCCGCGCGTTGATCTCGCCCGGAGCAATCAATGGCTCCAGAATCACCAGAAACCGGCGGGGTCCATAAGTGGGCGGGGGTTGTTTCAAATACAGATCCGTCTGCACCAGCATTTGCGACAGCGGCACGTGAGCCTTGACCACCTCGGCTTCATACGCGGGGTGATTCAGCACCCAGATCACATGCAGGCCCACGGCCTGGGAAAAATCCCTGAGTCGCGGCGCCAGATCGACCAGCGGCCCGGCATCCGGAGGCAGGTCGGCGGTGGCCACGTTGGGAGTCAAAGCCGGCGGTGGAGAAAGGAACAGGGCCAGCGAAATATACGCCGCCAGGTTCAGCTTGTTGCTGTTCAGCGTATGGGATTGGATGAACCCACAGAGCCGGTCGCGGGACTCGCGCGCCGGTTCCGATTGCTCCAGCGCCTGATTGATGTCGTCGCGAACCTTCTGGCGTACCGGATCCGAGACGGCAAGACCCTCGTTATAGCCGCAGGTGTTCAACGCAGCCATCACATCGAACAGGGATTCTGAAGTTTCCACCGACGTGGCCGGGCCGGTCGGATCGATAGCGGCGGGGGGCTTCTGCTGCGCTCCCTGGATGGGATGGGTCGATAATTCGCCTTCTTTCGCGGCTGTGGAGGGCGAAGAAGAGGTCGAGCTCTGACTGCTCGGCAGCTGCGGAACCTGCGCCGCTGGCGCCGGAGCAGTCGTCTGGGCGCACAATGACGTGGCCAGCACCATCAACCCGATCGGAATTCCGATTCTGTGGAAACTCAAACGAACTGCGCGCCTGCACTGCATGGATAGCCCTAAGGAAATCAATTTCAGTCTATGCATCCGCGGATGGCAGGGTCAAACCAGCCGGCAGACCATCACGGCGGCATTCTTATAGGGACAGACAAGAGACGTGTGCGAGCTCCGCGGAAGAATCAGCCAGCTTACGCCGAATGACGCCAGCCTATCGATGCGCTGCTGATCGCTGATGCCGTCTAAGTTCTTTTCCGCCGTCTGCTCCACCATCCAGGTGCCTGCGAGCTGCGGAAAAACCGCCGCCGCGCCGCCTTCTTTATCGTACCCGGCAAGCGAGCTGCGTTCCGCCATGGCGCGGAAGACATGCCCGTCTTCGCCAGGCAGCGTGATGTAATTTGCATCCATGGCGAAGAGTGCGTCCCGGGGAGTGCCGTTGCGAATCCACCGAAACGCCTGTACCCATCCGTTTTGGGGATTACTCCATGGCAGCTCGAAATGCCTGGACCCAGGATAGGTGAGGAGTTGAATAGCAAATAGGACCGCCGAGATTCCCGCCAGGGTTGCTGCCCAGCGCCACCGAACGCGCTTCATCCAGTACTGCCCAAGGATACCGCCCAGCATGAGGAACAGAATGAAATAGACGATTTGGAAAGAACGGATCGGCTGGATGCGGGCAACCAGGTGCGAATGGCTATATGGATGAGAAAACAGCAGTGAGACGACAACCGAGGTAAGTCCTTCCACCACGCATGCCAGCGAGAGCGCGACCATGGGTTCGCGGAAGCGGAACTTCTGCCAGCGGGCAATCAGGAATAAAAGCAGCAGCGGCGCCGCCAGTCCGATCCACTCGTACCATTGCCAGCGGGACAGATAAAAATAGGATCGAGTCAGGGCCGCAGCGACATAGGCGCTGGATTCTGTCACGCCTCGTTGCGACCACTGCAGGATTGCGCCGCTGGCGATCGCCGCCGCAGAGAGCCCGCAGACGGAGAGCCATCGCTGCTGCTGCACCATCCAGAGGAACAGCAGAAAACCGGCTGCATAGATCAGCATTAAAGGATGGAACAGTCCCACCAGAAGCAGATAGATGACCGCGACGATCGGCCTCGCATCCAGGGCTGCGCTGATCGCGAGCAGTGTCAGTGGAGTGGAGAAGGACCGGCTGGTGACATACGGATCCATCAGAAAAAGCGCGCTGCCTGCGACCGGCAGGGTAAGCGAAACGGCAACCAGGGCCACCGCTCCCCATTGCGCGGACGTGCTGCGGAAGCATCGCCGCGCCAGTTGCCAGCAGCCATAGAGCAGCAGCCATGTGGTCCCCAGCTGAATCCCGAGCAGCGCAAAATCGATCGGCAGATGCGTGATCCGAATCACTTCCGCAATCACATGGGAAAAAACCGACAGATGCATGTAGGAGGTAACAAAGCCAGGAT
>CAWGME010000012.1:0-148379 GCA_963823595.1 uncultured Acidobacteriota bacterium | reverse complement strand
TTCCGCCCGGTTTGCAGCGCAACCTGCCCTTGTATCTTTTCCGGCGTTTCTTTCGGCCGGGAAATCCGATTCTGCTATTTGAGCACCTGGTGCGCAGCTATGGGCCGGTGTCGCATTACAAGCTGGGCGGCAGCCATATTCTGTTTCTCAACGATCCCGAATTGATCCGCGAAATCCTTATCAATCACGCTTCGTCGTTTATTAAAGAGCGCACGCAGCACCGCATGAAAATTCTGCTGGGAGAGGGCCTCATCACCAGCGAGGGGGAATTTCACCGGCGACAGCGGCGGATTGCGGCCCCGGCATTTCATCGCCAACGTATTCAGAATTATGCCGGGATGATGGTGGAGCACGCGGCTGCGATGAGGGACAGCTGGCAGCCGGGGCAGATGTTCGACATGTCGGCTGCCATGATGCAGTTGACGCTCGAAATTGTCGCGCGCACGCTGTTCGCCACGGATGTGACCCAGGAAATCCGCCAGATTAATGATGAGGTCAACGTGATCATGCGGCTTTACAACTATCTGGTCGCATTGCCGCGCGCGGAAGATTACCTGCGCTGGCCGATCCCCGGGCTGATTCGCTTTCGCAAAGCGCGCGCTCGGCTGGATGCGGTAGTGTACCGCATGATCGCCGAGCGGCGTGCCACAAACCAGGATCGCGGCGATCTGCTTTCCATGCTGCTTGCCGGACGCGATGAAGGAGAAAAGAGCGAGGAAGGAATGAGCAATCGGCAGCTCCGGGATGAAGTCATCACGATTTTTCTGGCCGGATATGAGACGGTCGCGAATGCGCTGACCTGGACCTGGTATCTGCTATCGGAAAATCCGGCAGCAGCCGAGCGAATGGAGCAGGAGATCAATCATGTGCTCGACGGACGGCTCCCCACACTTGAGGATCTGCCGGAGCTGCGCTACACGGAGATGGTCTTCGCGGAGTCGATGCGGCTCTACCCTCCAGCCTGGGCGATGGGACGCCAATCGACGCAGGTGGTCGAGCTTGGACCGTACCGGCTGCCGGCGGGCACATACTTTTTCTTCAGCCAGTACATTCTGCATCGCAGCCCGGAGTATTACCCGGACCCGCTTCGGTTCGATCCGGAGCGATTTACCCCGGAGCAAAAGGCGGTGCGGCCCCGGTTCGCATATTTTCCCTTTGGCGGAGGATCGCGGCAATGCATCGGCGAAGCGTTCGCGTGGATGGAGGGCGTGCTGGTGCTGGCCACGATCGCGCAGCGCTGGCGGTTCCGGATGGTTCCGGGGCAGACGGTGGATGTTCAGCCGAAGATCACGCTGCGGCCGAAGTATCCGATGTGGATGGTTGCAGAGAAACGGCAGTGATGGGCACTGCCAAAGCCACGTGCCCTCGCCCAAACGCGCTCCTCCCAACCTACACCGCGCAGACTGCGATCAGAATGGAGCATCCGCGAACTATTATGGAAGAACTATAAATCGTGGCTAAACTGCGTCGATTGGCGGCATCACGCCCACCCCCGCAACGAACCCTCGATGGAGACTCCATGAACGCTAGAGCGCGAACGGACATAACCGAACCTCATCCCAAGGCCACTGCCGTATTCACCTGCGTGCTTGGGGGCCTGGCAGGCCTGATGTTCGGACTGGATATCGGCGTGATTTCAGGCGCCCAGCATTTTATTCAGCAAGACTTCCGCATCTCCGATACGGTGCTGGAACACATCGTCAGCTGGATGATGCTGGGTGCAGCCGCTGGCGCGATCGGCGCCGGCTGGATGTCGGCCAGTCTGGGGCGCAAGCGATCGCTGCTGGTGGGTTCGCTGGTGTTCGTCCTGGCCTCGGTGCTATGCGGCGTGGCCTGGTCTGTAGAGGTTCTGCTGATCGGGCGCCTGATCCTGGGCGTGTCTATCGGCATTCTGTCCTTCACCGCGCCGCTTTACCTGGCGGAGATCGCGCCGGAGAACATTCGCGGCGCCATGGTGTCGCTGTATCAGCTGATGATCACCATCGGCATTTTTCTCGCTTTCCTATCCGATACCGCCTTCAGCTACTCGGGCAACTGGCACTGGATGCTCGGCATTATCGCCATCCCGGGCGCGCTGTTTTTTGTGGGTGTCTTCGCGCTGCCCGAAAGCCCACGCTGGCTGATGATGCGCGGACGCAAGGATCAGGCCACCAAGGTGCTGACCAAGCTGCGCGGCGACCCCGAGGTAATCAAGCGCGAAGAGGAAGAAATTGCCGAACAACTGCGCATCCCGCAACGCGGCTGGCACATGTTCCTGCAAAACAAAAATTTCCGCCGTTCCGTCGGGCTGGGAGTGTTGCTGCAAATCGTGCAACAGTTTACCGGCATGAACGTGGTGATGTATTACGCGCCGCGCATTTTCCAGGAAATGGGCTATCACACCGAGGCACAGCTGTGGTTCACCGCCGTTGTTGGTCTGACCAACGTGCTGGCCACACTGATCGCCATCGGCCTGGTGGACAAATGGGGCCGCAAGCCAATTCTCTACATCGGTTTCACAATCATGGCCGTGGGTCTGGGAATTGTCGGCACCATGATGCACCTGGGCATCGATACCCAGGGCGAGCGGATCTTCACCGTGGCCATGCTGCTGGTATTCATCGTCGGCTTCGCCATGTCGGCAGGCCCGCTGATCTGGATTCTGTGCTCGGAGGTGCAGCCGATCAAGGGCCGCGACTTCGGCATTGCCTGCTCGACCCTGACCAACTGGATTGCCAATTTCGTGGTCGGCTTCACCTTCCTCTCACTGCTCAACAATTTTGGCCACGCGCAGACTTTCTGGCTGTACGCCGGCTTCAACGCGGTATTCCTGCTGATCACGTATTTCCTCGTGCCGGAAACCAAAAACATGACCCTGGAACACATCGAGCGGAATCTGATGGCCGGCAAACCGCTGCGCAAGATTGGTCAATAACGATGAGCTTTTTCCAAGAATGACGTTGAAAGCCGGATGTGACGATCTGCTAGGCTCGAGAGGTGAACTTCCGCAGTTTTGTTGGGAATGAGGCCACTGTCCGGCAGCTTCAGGAGGCCATTGCGGCGAGGCGCGTGCCTCATGCCATTCTGCTTTCCGGGCCGCGGGGCGCGGGCAAATATTCCCTGGCGCTGGCGCTGGCGCAGACGCTGAACTGCCTTGATCCGCAAGACGATCACGGCCTGCCGGATGCCTGCGATGTCTGCCGCAATTGCATGCAGATTGCCGCCGCGCTCGATCTGGACGCACGCGTCGCGGAGGCGGTCGAAGCGCGCGAAGAGCTGCGCGATGCCGACCGCAAGGACACACGCATCCTTATCCAGACACACCCGGACGTGATGATTCTTCCGCCGGACCCGCCGCAGATGCTGGTAAAGGTTGGCCAGGTACGATCGCTGATCCACAATGTCCAGCGCACGCCGGCGCAAGGCAGGCACAAGATTTACATCTTTTCGAAAAGCATGTTTATGAATGAAGCAGCGAACGCGTTGCTGAAGGTGCTGGAAGAGCCGCCGGAGTACGCGCACCTGATGCTGCTGACGGAAAATATCTCCGACCTGCTGCCGACGATCCGTTCGCGATCCAGCATGATGCGGCTGGAAGCACTGCCGCTGGCCCGGATGGAAGAGATTCTGGCCGAGCGGCACCCGGACTGGAAGCCCGACCGCCGCGCCCTGGTCGCGCGGCTGGCGGAAGGGGCCGTGGGACGGGCGCTTTCTTTCGATGCAGAAGCCTACACGGCCAGCCGCAAGGATGGTTTGATTCTGCTGCGGACTGCGGCCGCGGAAGCGGATTATTCCGCGCTCTTCCGCATGACGGAGAGTTACCGCGCCGGGGCGGAAGGCCAGCAAAAGACACAGGATCTGCTGCGCGCGCTGTATGTGCTGCTGGAAGACATGATGCTGCTGCAGGCGGCACAGCCGGGGATGGTGCGCAACATCGATCTATTGGCTGAGTTGCGCCGGTTGGCGGAAAGCGTTTCCTTCGATTGGCTTGAGCGCACCACGCGACGGGTTGCCGAGGTGGAATCGGGCATGCGCCGCAATCTGCTGCGATCGCTTTCACTGGATGCGCTAGCCGCCAGCATGCAGCGGCATTGATCCAGAAATATTTTTTCTGAAACAAACAAACTTTTGTTTGGAAAACGCGCGAGCTTCGTCTAGCATCGTAACCAACCAGCTGAATCATTTCCATCCCAGACGCGGATTGGCCCCATTTCCATTTGGGCTAAGTGTCTGGAAATTGCGATCCATCCGGACGAATGCCATGCCTCTGCCTAGACCGAAGCCGACCGAGCACCCACATATCGGCGCAGTTCCGCCTGTGCGGTCCGAATCGGAAGAGGACTTCTCCGGGCAGCGGCGCCTGATTCGTCCCAGTCTCCCGACGGGAGCGGCAAATGGACGCCAGGGCGCGCTTTACGGCCACCGCCCCGCCCTTACCGCCCGTACCGTCCAAGGCAGCAACGGGCAGGAAGACAGCTCGCACGCAGAGGTTTTCTACTTCCAGAAGCAAATTCAGGCGCAAACCAGGATGATCGTGGTTCTGGAGAATGGCGACCAGATGGAGGGCGTGATCGAGTGGTATGACAGGTATGCGATCAAGTTGCGCAATATTGGGAACTCCGCCGGGCAGGACCCGGTGCATCATAACGGGCGTACGCGCGTGCTTGTCTATAAGGACAGCATCCGGTACATCTACAAGGCCGGAGAAAACGCACCGCAGACGATGTCGTGAAACGCACTGACCGCCGCACCTTTATTCCTCGCGAGCAGCCTTCAGCAGGCGGTCCCGCATTGCCGCTCCCAGTCCGTGGACAGACGGCAATGGGCACAAGATAAGTTCAGCTCCCATGACATCGAGCGCACGCAAGCCGGCGAACAGCCGCTGTGCCAATTCCCTGTTATTTTGCCAGCGACCCCAGTCGAAATGAACACCGCAAAAGTTTTCCGGCAGCGGCCAACCGACGGGGAGCATGACCCCTACGGATGTCTCTGCGGGGGAATGTTGTTGAACAGCTCGGAGCCATTGGAGATGCTGGTCGGCTTCGGTTCCGGCTCCTACATCAACAGGAATGACCGATGCATTGGGTGCATAATGCCGAATGCCGACGCCTGGGGATGGCAGAAATTCCGGCCTCGAGTTAAACTTTAAGTTTTCAGAAGATCGATATGAAACTACAGGGCCAGATATCGCCTCGATTTCTTCCTTCGATATCGCCCCGGGACGATAAAGAATAATTGATTGCTCGCTTATTTCGATCACCGTCGACTCCACGCCGAACGAGGTTGGACCAGCGTCGAGCAACAGATCGATGCGGCCGTCCAAGTCATCCAGAACATGTTGTGCGGTAGTTGGGCTGGTGTGCCCGAAGCGATTGGCGCTGGGGGCGGCGACGGGCACATCGGCCGCGGCGACCAAGGCATGGGCGACCGGATGCGCCGGCATCCGTACACCCACCAGCGGGCGGCCGGCGGTTACGATTTCGGGGATTGCGGCGCGCTTTGGCAGAAGCAGGGTGAGGGGGCCGGGCCAGAATGCATCGATCAATCTCTGCGCGCGTTTCGGTATGCTGGCGGCTACCTGGTCCAGCATCGCGAGATCGGAAATATGAACGATGAGCGGGTCCCATGCAGGCCTCTGCTTGGCGACGAAGATGCCCGCCACCGCCTGCGCATCCAGCGCGTTCGCGCCCAATCCGTAGACGGTTTCGGTGGGGAAAGCAACGGTGCCGCCGGAACGCAAAACCTTGGCGGCGTGGGCGAGGGCCTGCTGTTCGTGCGGCGCATCGATCGACTCCAATGAAATGGCAATCCGGACTGTGTTTTTTGGTGGCATCTTTTGCGCTTTTCCCTGATCTTAATCCTGGCTGGTTTCGATAGGTATCTGCGGCGTCAGCAGCCGTGCGAAACTGGCTGCATGGTCGAGCAAAGTTCAAAGGACAATCTGGAGATCGAGATTAAGGTTCGTCTGGCAGACCGCGCCGCTTTTGCCGCTGGATTACCGGCTCTCGGGTTTCATCTACAGACGCCGGAAACCATGGAGCGCAACACGCTCTACGACACACCGGAGGGCCAGTTGCGGCAGCGCAGAGAGCTGCTGCGGATTCGCCACTACGGCAGCCGCTGGGTGCTGACCCACAAGGCTCCTGCCGAAAATGCGGCTGGCGCCCACAAGCTGCGCGTGGAGACGGAGATTGAGATCAGCGATGGCGAGGCCCTGGCGACGATTTTCGAGCGGCTAGGATATCGGCAATCCTTTGTTTACGAGAAATTTCGCAGCGAATGGGCGGATGGCGAGGGACACATTGTGCTCGACGTAACGCCGATCGGAGATTTTGCCGAGTTGGAAGGCAAGCCCGCGTGGATTGATGCGACTGCCTCGAGACTTGGAATTCCAACTTCACAATATGTGACGGCGAGTTATGGGCAACTGTTTCTGGACTGGAGAAATGCTACAAAGCATCCGGCGGCGAATATGACTTTTGCTGAGGTTGGGATCGATAGACGATAGCGGTTGGCCTTCCCTACAGTGTCCTGTTTGTCTTCAGCTTGGCCGGACCGTAGTTCTTCTTCAGGATAGCGGCCAGAATGAGAAGAGCCGCAAATAACCGCACGAGATACAACCACGGCGCCCCTTCATTTGGCGTTGCCATGACCAGAACAGCGAGCCGGGCGAGCCCTTCAATCACAAAAAAAATGGCAAATGCAAGGAACAGAAAATCCCGGGTGCGCCGCCAGAACTTGAAGAAATAGAGGGCCGCCAGAACGGAGCCGGTGACGATTACGCCGAGAAGAAATCCGTGAATCATTCGCTCACTCCCCTTCCCATATCAGGCCGTACACCATGATCGACGTGGCAATCGCGGCGGCGACCAGCCGGTACGTGTAGAGGTCCACATCCGGCAGCATTACGAGATCGACGAACACAAGCAGGTTGGACACCGTCAGGCCTACGAAGCAAAGACCACTCCATAACAGAAGCCGCTGCTTCATGCGCCAGTAGCCCCGCAGCAGCAATGTGGCGCACAGGCCAGTTGTCACAGCACAAAGAATGTAAACGGCTGGTCCCATGTCACTCCCGGTCTTTCGTGAAACGGAAGGCCTGGGCAAAGTCCTGCATGGCCGCCGTTCCCTTGGAATGGATCAATCTGGAAATTGGAATAAGCTCGCGGCGATAGGTGGCATCGAGCGCCTCGAGCAGGCTGTCTCGCCTGATGGAGAGGGATTCGTAGGTGTACTGTTCGGTGATTCCGTTCCTGAGAACCAGCAATCCCCGCCGGTTCAGGCCCTGGAGAACATTGTGGGCCATTCCCGAAGAGACGTATAGCTCTTTTGCGATCTCCTCCACGGTCCATTGCTTCGGGCGGCTCTTCCATATCAGCAGGAGAGCCTCGAGGTGGGGAATGGTGTCGATTTCCTCGCGAATGAAATCGTAGACCTCTTCTCTGCCGACTGGGGTTTCTTCCGTCATCGGGCAGGCGAGTTCCTCATGCGGGAGGGCAATCGCATTGTCCTATGCTTCTGTCCCGTGGCACTTCTTGAATTTTTTCCCGGAGCCGCAAGGGCAGGGATCGTTGCGGCCAACTTTATCCCCTGCGCGGCGCTGAACGGTTTCTGTGGATGCGCCTGAGCCAGCCATGCGGGCCTGCTGCAGTTCGCGTTTTTTGCGGCGCTGAAACTCTTCTTCCAGGGAATCGATGGTGGTCGAAGGTGCGCGGGTGGGAACTGGAATTGCCGCCGCAACGCCATTTGAGTTGGCGCCGTTGGGCGTTGCACCCTTCAGCCCTGGTCCCGCCGATCTGCCTGCGGGCAGCGCGCGCGTCAGATCGGCTGCATTCTCCGAACCGCCGCTGAACACGACCGCCTGCGGACGCGGACGGGGAGGAATCGCGATTTCCTGCCCATCGGGCCCCATGATCTGCATGCGGAACAGGAAACGCACGGTATCTTCCTGGAAGCGGTTCATCATCGCCTCAAAAGCTTCAAAGGATTCACGCTTGTAGGAGATCAACGGGTCCTGCTGGCCGTAACCGCGCAGGCCGATACCCTCCTTCAACTGATCCATGGCCAGCAGGTGGTCCTTCCACAGGCCATCGAGCACGCTGAGCATGATCATGCGCTCGTGATAGCGCATGGCATCTGCGCCGATGATCTGCTCCTTGGCGTCGTAGCGTTCCTTCAGGCGCTCGAACAGAGTTTCGCCCAGGTCGTGGCGGTTCATCTCGGCGACGGCCACGCCTTCAGCGGCGATATCGAGGCCGAACTGCATCAATACCGCGTCCTGCAGCGCTTTCGCATCCCACTGGTCGGGATGCACCTTGTCCGGCGCGTGCTTGTCGAGGATGCTGCTGAGGATGTTCGACACGAAATCGTCGGTGACGAGTTCTTTCTGATCGAGGCCTTCCAAAAGCTGGCGGCGCGTTCCATAGACGGCTTCGCGCTGCTTATTCATTACGTCGTCGTACTCGAGCACATGCTTGCGCGATTCGAAGTTCTGGCCTTCGACGGCCTTCTGCGCGGCTTCGATACGGCGGGTGATGAGCTTCGATTCGATGGGGATGCCCTCTTCCATGCCAAGCCGCTGGAGAAGATTTGAGACCCACTCCTTGGCGAAGATACGCATCAGGTCGTCTTCGAGCGAGAGGAAGAAGCGCGAGGCTCCGGGATCGCCCTGGCGTCCAGCGCGTCCGCGCAACTGGTTGTCGACGCGGCGAGACTCGTGGCGCTCGGTGCCGATGATGATCAAGCCGCCCGCGGCGAGGACCTCTTCGCGGTTCTTCGCGGCCTCGGCGGCGTAGCCGGCATAGACTTCCTGCCACTCCGCTTCCGGCGTTTCGAACTCCTGGCCCTGATAGTAGAAGCGCAGCATTCCGGCGGCCGCGGTGGGGGCAATTTCACCCTCTGCAGCACTGACGGCGCGTGCGCGATTTTTCTTGACCAGCTCCTGACGGGCGAGGAACTCGGGGTTGCCGCCGAGCAGAATATCGGTGCCGCGACCGGCCATGTTGGTGGCGATCGTGACCATGCCGAGATGGCCGGCCTGGGCAACGATCTCCGCTTCGCGCTCGTGGAACTTCGCATTCAATACGACGTGACGGACGTTCTTGCGCTGCAGGATTTGCGAGAGCAGCTCGGATTTTTCGATGGATGTGGTGCCGACCAGGACCGGCTGTTTGTTTTCATGCAGCCGGGCTATCTCGTCGGCAACAGCGAAATATTTTTCTTTCGCCGTGCGGTAGACCACATCGGTATTGTCGATGCGGCACATGGGCATGTTGGTCGGGATGACGACGACTTCGAGCTTGTAAATCTTTTCGAACTCCGCGGCCTCAGTGTCGGCGGTTCCGGTCATGCCGGCGAGTTTTTTGTACAGGCGAAAATAATTCTGGAATGTGATGGTCGCGAGCGTCTGGTCTTCGCGCCGGATGTTGACGCCTTCCTTCGCCTCAATCGACTGATGCAGACCGTCGGACCAGCGGCGGCCGGGCATAAGGCGGCCGGTGAACTCATCGACGATGATGATTTCGCCGTCCTTGACCACATATTCGACGTCGCGCTTATAGAGCGCATGCGCCTTGATGGCGGTTTCGACGTAGTGCTTGAGATCCCAGTTTTCCGGATCGGCGATGCTCTCGATTCCGAGCAGCTTTTCAATTTTGACCCAGCCTTCGTCTGTTACGCCGATGGTCCGGTGCTTTTCATCGACGACGTAATCGCCGGTGAGAATCTTGCTGTCGATCGATTCCTCGATCTCCTCACCCATCTCCAACTGAGGAATAATGCGGACGACGCGCGCATATTTGTCGGTCGTCTGATCGGTCGGGCCGCTGATAATCAGCGGGGTGCGGGCTTCGTCGATCAGGATGGAATCGACTTCATCGACGATGGCGTAGTAGTGCCGCCGCTGCACGCACTCCGACAGCTCAAACTTCATGTTGTCGCGGAGATAGTCGAAGCCGAACTCGTTGTTGGTTCCGTAGGTGATGTCGGCGGCATAGGCGGCGCGGCGCTGCTCGTCGTCCAGATCATGAACGATCACGCCAACCGAAAGACCGAGATAATTGTGAATCTTGCCCATCCACTCGGCGTCGCGCTTGGCCAGGTAGTCGTTTACGGTGACGACGTGGACGCCATGGCCGGCGAGAGCATTCAGATAGCATGGCAAGGTGGCGACCAGCGTTTTACCTTCGCCGGTTTTCATTTCGGCGATTTTGCCCTGGTGGAGTACGATGCCGCCAATGAGCTGGACATCAAAATGCCGCATATTCACCGTGCGGCGGCCAGCCTCGCGCACCAGCGCGAAGGCTTCCGGCAGAATCTTGTCCAGCTCGTCCCGCTCGCGGTCATAGCGTTCGTCCGCATCTTCAATTCCAGCAACGCGCGCGGCAATGCGGGCGCGGAACTCATCAGTCTTCGCGCGCATCTGTTCGTCCGAGAGCCGCTGCACCTCCGGCTCGAGCGCATTGATGGCGTTCACCGTCGCCGTCATGCGCTTGATGGTGCGCTCATTACTGGTGCCGAAAACTTTTGTTAGGGTCTCGCCAATCTGTATCAAGTGGAACCAACCTTTTGTGTTGAGACGTATCCTGCCGCCGCGCCGGCCGCATAACGCCCTTATCTGTCAATTTTAGCTGTTTAAAGGCGGAAGAGGAGTGCGGATTCTGGCAGACTCACAGGAACCTTACTTTTATTGTAAATGCGGGACAGCCGACGCGAATCTCACGCCTTCGCGCGCGGATGGGTCCGGTCATACACGGCCGCGACCTGGCCGGAGGTGAGGTGCGTGTATCGCTGCGTGGTCGATAGCCGCGCGTGGCCGAGGATCTCCTGAATCGCTCGCAGATCGGCCCCTTCTTCCAGCATGTGGGTTCCGAAGGCGTGACGCAGGGTGTGCGGATGCACATCGGCGGCGAGGCCGTTGGCCAGCGCCAGATGTTTCACGATGCGTCCCACGCTGCGCGTGGTCAGACGGCCATTCCCGCGCAGGCGAGCATTCAGCAACAGGGCTTCCGATGGACGTTTGGCGGCGGCCAGCTTTTGCGTCCGCTGTGGAAGATAGGAGCGGATCGCAGCCGCGGCGGCATCCCCCAGGGGCACGTATCGTTCTTTGCGGCCCTTGCCGCGCACCAGCAGGCATTCGTTGCTCCATTGGATATCTTCGAGGTTCAACCCCACGAGTTCGGCGTTGCGGATACCGCAGCCGTACAGGAGTTCCAGGATGACCCGGTCGCGCTCCGGCCAGGCGGTCTCCGGCGCCATTTTCTCCGAGCGAGCCTCATCGCATCTTGCGCCCAGGCCGTCCAGCACCTGATTCACCTGCTCGATGGCCGGCACGCGAGGCAGATGCTTCGGCAACTTCGGCGTCGCGACCAGCCGGGCGGGATTCTGCTCGATGTGCCCATTGCGCGCGAGCCATCCAAACCATGACCGGATGGCCGCCAGCGCCCGCGCCACAGATGGTTTCGACAATCCTGCAGCATAAAGGGTGCCGAGATACTCACGAATCACGGGATGCTCGATCTGAGCAGGCACAACACCGCTGCCGCAGCGTTTCGCCAGAAATGCAGCGAAGGAATGCAGCTCTCTACGGTAGGCGCGGATGGTGTGCTCGGATGCTGCGCGCTCCGCCGACAGTACGGCCATGTATTCCATAACGAGCCGCAGGATTTCCGGGGCTTCAATGGGCTCCTTCACGATTTGTGCTTCAGATTGCATTCGAGATGGCTTTACTTGATTGGAAACGCCCGCCCCTCCACTTCGCTTCGTTTCGGTCGGGATGACAGCCGCTTTCTTCACTCGCGCTCGATCCCGATCGAGCTGGACATTCTCGACTTGCCGCGGGGATGATGCGCTCGATGCACCGCCTTCAACCGACCGAGCGCAAGATGCGTATAGATCTGCGTGGTGGCGATATCCGCATGGCCGAGCAGCGTCTGCACGGTGCGCAGGTCCGCGCCATTTTCGACCATGTGGGTGGCGCAACTGTGGCGGAGCATGTGCGGGCTGGCGCGATGGTTTGTGCGCTTGACGAACATCCAGACCGACTGCCGGGTCAGCGGCCGTCCGCGCTGCGATAAAAACACGTGCCGAATGTTCGAGAAGCGCGATTTGGGCAGCAGTCCCGGCCGACCGTGCTCCAGATATTGCATCAGAGCCTGAATCGCAGGCTGGCCGAGCGGGACAATACGCTCCTTGTCGCCTTTGCCGCGCACCAGCATCTGCCCCTGCTGCAGGGAGATGTCTTCGACCGCGAGCCCGACCAGTTCCGAAACACGTATGCCACCGCCATACAGGAGTTCCAGCATGGCGCGATCGCGGAGGGACTGCGGACCGCCGGCTTGATCTTCGCCAGCATGCCCGGCCTGGTCGATCATTGCCGTGACCTCGGCTTCCGACAGCGACTTGGGAAGAACCTTCCAGCCGGCAGGTGTTTCCAGATGGATTGTTGGATCGTGGGCGATGCGTTTATCGAGCAACAGCCAGCGATACAGGCCGCGGAGACAGGAGAGCTTACGCGCGCGCGAGCGGGGCTGAACCTGGTGCGTTTGCAGATGGGCGACAAATCCGGCCAGGTCCTTATGCTGGGCAGAGGCGAGAGAACCGTTGCCGGATTCAAGGTATTCGGCGAACTGCAGAAGGTCGCGTCCGTAGGCTTCGCAGGTGAGCGGACTGAGACCTTTCTCCACCCGCAGATAGGTGAGATAACCGCCGATCAGTTCGAGATTGCGATTGCTTTCCATCGGCTGATTTCGCTGATTTCGCTTATCTATTATCGGGCCGCCACGAAGCCTGGGGATCACAACTCTTCGTCGCGGAATCAACTTCGCCAGCGTTGTTAGGTTGCAGGCAAGTTGGACTGGGCATGTTTCCAATTTTCGAAACGTGAGAAGAAACCGATATACAGAACAAGCTGCGACGATGATCTGTGTACCTTTTGAAATCACGACCGATCGATTACAAGTTTCTTCACCGCCAGACTTTCCGGGCTGTTCAAATCTTCAAGCCCTCTGATCACACCTTGCCGATCTCTTTCCGACCGGTTCTGACTCATCTTCCACTTGCCCTCAAGCCGAGTGATCGTGAGCTCAAGGCCCACGATCCCCTTCAAAAGAGCATCGATGAAATCGTCAGGAGCATCGGTGACCTTCCACGGCGCCGGTGACGCACTCTCCTGCTGATCGGTCAATTCCTGCAGATGAGCCGACAGCCATTCGGCTCGCTCAATCGCCCGAAGACTCCCGTAGGCATGCACGACGGCGTAATTCCAGGTCGGCACAACCTTTCCGTGTTCGCTTTTTTCCGGATACCAGGAGGGCGAAATGTAATGGTGAGCGCCGGAAAAAATTGCCAGCGCCTCGATTTCCGGATTGAAGTCGCGCCATTGCGTGTTCGCCCTTGAAAGGTGTCCGTGTAAAACCCCGACGAACCCTTGATCTTCATGGAGAACCATCGGAATGTGTGAAGCGAACAGTCCCGACCTTCCCATCGTTACCAACGAACAGAATGGCTGAGATCGAATCAATTCGCGCAATACAGGAAGCCGCTCTTCTTCAAACGCCCGAGGGATGTACATAACGCTCCTCTGCAAATGGCGACGCGTCTATGATACCGTGCCAAGTAATTGCCATCTTTGAAAGCAACTGGCTTACAGCCGACGCAAACGCCGACTCGATGAAAGTCACGTTACAAAACTGGCGGAGTTGATTTCGTTCCGGCATCATAGAAATCAGGGAGAATCACGCTTCCATCTCACTTGATAAGGCCGTAAGTTTTGACACAAAAATTCGTATCGGATCCGGTTTCGACACTTACCGCGACTCAGTTCCTGGACATGGTTGAGTCCGCGCAACCTTCCGTTGCTGTGTTCGATTGCGATGGCACGCTCTGGGCCGGGGACGCCGGCGTGGGTTTTATGCGATGGTCGATGGACTCCGGGCTGCTCTCGCGGGATGCCTGCGACTGGATGGACGCGCGCTATCGCGCCTATATGCGCGGAGAGGTTTCTGAGATCGCCATCTGCGGCGAGATGGTGCAAATCTACCGTGGGCTGCGCGAAGCGGAGCTGCGCCAGGCCACGCATACCTTTTTCGAGAATGCGATCCGGCCGCAGATTTTTCCGGAGATGAGCGAGCTTTGCCAGCGGCTGCAGAACAAAGGCGTGACACTGTGGGCGGTCAGCTCCACCAACAACTGGATGATTGAAGATGCTGCGCGCAATTTCGGAATTCCCGCCGAGCGTGTGCTCGCAGCTCGCGTGCGTGTTTTGAACGGCCTGATTACCGATGAACTGCTGGATGTTCCGACCGGTGAAGGCAAAGCGGCATCGCTCGCGCGCAGGGGTGTCGAGCATCCCGACGCTGTATTCGGAAACTCGGTGCATGACGCTGCCATGCTTGCGATCGCGCGACACCCGTTTGCGGTGAACCCCACTATCGAATTGAATGAGCTGGCCGCTGCGCAGGGCTGGCCAGTATTCCAGCCCAAACGGCCCCATGCCTGACCGGACCGAGTTGCCTGCCACGCCGTCCGCCCTGCGGATTGCATCTTTGCAGCCCAGTATCACGCTGACGCTGGAGCGGCTGGGCAGGCTGGACGCGCTGGTGGCCTGCACGCGATATTGCGTCGACGCTCTGCCGGAACTGCGCAGCCGGCCGCTGAAGATTATTGCGGACTCCTGGTCTTCGACGATGGAAGAGCTGCTGGCCGTGGAACCAAACCTGGTGATCGCTTCGGTTCCGTACCGCATGGAGTCGCTAGCAGCGATTCTGCGCGCGGGCTGCCCGGTGCTGACGCTGGCGCCGCACACGCTGGCCGACATTCTGGCCGACATTCGATTGCTGGCGTCCGTTGTTGACGCGCCGGAACGCGGCGAGGCGCTGGTTGCCGAGATCGTTTCCGGGATTGCGAAGGTGCGGGAGCAAACCGCAGGATGCAGTGGCAGGCCTCGCGTGTATTGCGAAGAATGGGGCAAGCCGCTGATCCATTCGCAGCCGTGGGTGGCGGAACTGGTGCAAGCAGCCGGAGGAGAATTTGTCGGGCAGCCAGGAAAGTCGACAAAAGCGGAAGAAATTGCCGCGAGCGATCCCGATGTGTTGATCTTCGCCTGGTGCGGCGCAGGAGATCGAGTGCCGCTCGCGCGAGTAATCGAGCAACGCGGCTGGCAGTCTATGCGGGCGGTCGCCGAGGGCCGGGTACACTGCGTTCCAGACGAATTTCTGAACACACCGGCGCACACTGTGCTGGAGGGCCTCAGCTGCCTTGCGGCGGCTATCCAGCCAGATTTGTTTCCGCGCCATCCTCGGCTTGTTTCGCTTCAGGATTGAGGTTAGAAATATGACGATTCGCCGGAGGGATTTCGTACTCGGCTCCCTAGCCGCTGCAATTGCGGGAAGGGCAGAAATTTCCGAGTCAATGGTGTCCAGGATATTTTCCCGCGATCGACCCCTCACCAGTGTTCGTGTAGGAAAAGCCCTCAGACTTCCGGACAATTTTGGAGATACCTGGATTGCGGCGTGGGCCGGGAATGGCAAGCTGTATTCGCCATCCAACGACACGAAGGGATTTCACCAAGCATGTAATTCGAATATAGCCTTCAACCTCCTGAATGGAACTGATCCATTCCGCCTGCGCGGAACTACCGTGAATGCCATGCGCGAATATGGCAAAATCGGGCAACGCGGTCCCGATCGCTGTACCTGGAAGTCGAGCGGATGCATGTGGATGGATGGAGCGTTGTATTGGGTCGTCGCCCGCCATATGTATGGAGAAGAAAGCGGCGATCCCTATAGACGCCAGACTGCGCAGAACGCGAGCATTATCAAAAGCAGGGATTTTGGGAAGAGCTGGACGCGCCCGGCTCAGGAGAACTATGACGCTCCCATGTTTGCTGGCCGCCGTTTCGCCACTCCTTACTTTATCCAATATGGATATGGCCACCGGACAGTGGTGGAAGACAATGCCAACAACTACATCTATGCGACATCCAATAACGGCTTCTGGGATTGCGGTGATGACGTGGTGCTCGGCCGCGTCGCGCGCTCGAAGATCAGTCTCCTGAATGGGCGCGATTGGGAGTACTACACCGGTGGAGATGGGATGAAGAATGCCGCCTGGTCGCCCCATATGAAAGACGCGAAGCCGATCCTTGCGCAGGCGCGCAGATTTGGGATGACCGGCGCCGTCTATCTTCCTTCGCACCGCAGATACTTCATGATCGGCTGGTATTATCCCGCGGGCGGCGGAAAGATAAAGGACGCGTCTGCCCACACCGTCTGGGATTTCTACGAATCGATCCACCCCTGGGGCCCCTGGAACCAGATCGGTTCGTATGATTCCACGCCTGCAGGATGGTACTCGCCGGAAGTATGCCCCAGGTTCCAGACTGGAAACCGCGTCGTCGCACTTACCGCCGGGAATTTTTATGATCCGGACCAATATCGACTGACGATGGTGCCGCTGGAGCTCACGACATAGTGCTGAAACAGTTCAGTTCATGACGCGGATCAGGAGCGTTGCTGACTTTTCGCCGTTATACATCCAATTTTTCTCCAATGCAGCTCCCGATGATTTTGCCCGCGCGCTCGCAGGGACGGCCATAAATCACTATCCTGAAGAAGAGATGGAACATGATGTTCAGACCGCAGCACCCGCAGAACCGGAAAAGCGTCGCGCGCGCGCCGTTGTGGCCGCGCTGATTCTGCGAGGCAAGGAAGTGTTTATCTGCCAGCGAAAGGCCGGCACAGCCATGGGCTTGCAATGGGAATTTCCCGGCGGAAAAATCGAGCCCGGTGAAACCCCGGAGCAGGCATTGCGACGGGAGCTGGAAGAAGAGCTCGGAATCGATGCGAAAATAGGTCCTTATATCGCGGAGATTCAGCACAATTACCGCAATGGCGGCTCAATCCATCTGCGGTTTTTCGCGGTGCACCACTTTGAAGGCGAGATGCGGAACCGGGTGTTCCAGGATATGCGCTGGGCCGAACTGCACGATCTGCCCGCCTACAACTTTCTTGCCGCGGACCGGAAATTCATCCGCGATCTGGCGCAAGGGAAAATTCTTTAAGGTGCCGGTCCCTCGACTGCGCTCGGGATGACAATCCATCGAAGCTACCTAGCGAGGCCACCTAGCTGCCACGCACGAACAGCATTGCGATCGAAAGGCCGATCACAATAATCGCCGTGACCCAGGCAATAAAGTTGAACCAGCGATTATTTGTGTGCTTACCCATCAGCTCCGGTTTGTTGATAAGGATCAGCATCAGGATCATCACCACCGGCAGCAGCACTCCGTTGAGCACCTGCGACAGAATCGTTACCTTGATCAGCGGGAAATTGGGCCACAGGACCACGCCTGCTCCGGCAACGATCAAGAGCGTATAGAGCCAGTAAAATGCCGGCGCTTCGTGGAACCTTTTATCCAGGCCGGATTCGAAACCCATGCCTTCACAGACCGTATAGGCAGTCGAAAGCGGCAGGATTGACGCAGCGAACAGGGACGCGTTGAAGAGACCCGCGGCAAACAGAATAAAGGCGTACTCGCTCGCCAATGGCTTCATCGCCTCGGCCGCGTCGGCAGGCACCTGAATGGCTCCCATGCCGTGCGCGAACAGCGTCGCCGCGCAGGCGACAACGATAAACCAGCCGACGATGTCGGTAAAAAACGAGCCCACAATAACATCTGCCCGCGAGGCTCTTAACTGCTTCACTCCTGTTCCTTTTTCGACCACCGAGGACTGCATATAGAACTGCATCCATGGAGAGATGGTGGTGCCGATGACGGCGACGGTCATGTAAATGTATCCCGACTTGTGCCACACCGCGCGAGGAGGAAGTTTGACGGTGGCGAGCAACGCAGTATGCCATGCAGGACCGGCGAAAAAACCGGCGAAAATATACGCCAGGTAAAAAGCGGAAGCAGCAAGAAAAACTTTTTCCACGCCTTTGTAGTCACCTTTGACAACCAGCAGCCACACCAGCGCGGCGCAGACGGGAACGGAAATATATTTGCTGATGTGAAACAACTGCATGCTGCCGGCGATACCGGAAAACTCGCCGATGACATTGCTGAAATTTACGATGACCAACAGGATCATCAGAAAGAACGTAATCCGCAGGCCAAATTGCTCGCGGATCAGGTCGCTCAATCCTTTACCTGTCACCACGCCCATGCGGGCGCACATTTCCTGCACAACGATCAGCGCCAGCGTGATGGGAATCATCGTCCACAGCAGCATGTAGCCAAACTGCGCGCCGGCCTGGGAATAGGTGAAGATTCCACCCGCGTCGTTGTCGACATTGGCGGTGATAATCCCCGGCCCCAGGACCGCGAGAAACAGGAGTAAGTTCTTCCAACGTCGGCGCATGCATTACTCCGGATGTTTCAGGGTACACGATGACCGGCGAAATCTTGTACCCATTCCGGTATGCACGCCACAGAATTAACCCGGGGCGGTGATCTGATTCGCAATCAGTTCCAGGAGACGGCGGGAGCGAGCCTCCCAGGCGGGGTCGCCGGCCACACCGGACGTTGGTAAGGATATGCGCCGGTACGCGGGAAGAAAATAATACGAGGCTCCCGGGGTTGTGCAATAGGGCTGCCTGTAACAGGAGTGTTGCGAGGATTTCAGGATCACTTAGATTGGCATCGAGTTCGCTCGACCATCGGCGACAAAGCTGCGGATCATGAGCGAAGGATTTCTTAAGCGGAGCGTTGGCGCCCGATACAGCGCGATGCTGCATGCAGAATGCGCCGGGAAAGTATACTGCCGGATCGAGTACAGACCATTCAAACTGAAGCACGCCGCAGTAGCCGCGATGCCGCTGCCATAGTGCGGGCAAATGGCTGCGCTCGCCGCCAATCCCGTACATGCCGATGCGCCCCTGCTGCTTGATTTTTTCCAGAAACGGCAGCAGGTCGGAGCCGTCGAGATCGTCCGCCGTGGCTTCATGCAACAGCCACAGATCGACTCGGTCTACGCCCAGTTCCCCGAGGCTATGTTCGAGCGAATGGTGTGCTTCCTCTTCCGTAAAACGGGCTTTGGTCTTGAGGGAAGCTGCGGCCTGTGCAACGCGTTTGCGAACAGACGGCATTCGCCGGGCGATTGGGCGAGCCACACTCCGGGCGACCGCGAGGAGGCCGGCTTGCAGCGGCGGCTGGATGCCATACTTCGTCGTGACTGTGACTTCTCCAGTTTTTCCCCTGAGGAATTTTCCCAGACAGCGCTCGGCCGTGCCGTGCCCATACGAAGGCGCAACGTCGAAGTGACGGATTCCGGCATCGAATGCTGTGTCCAGCAGGCGAAGCGATTCGCGCTCGCTCAAGCCGCCCATCAAGCCGGAGCCTCCGAAGCCTATGCGCGTGGTCCGGCGCGCGGTGCCCGGCAGTTCGACTGTTTCAAGCATCGAGGCGATCTCTCGGGGGCGGAGAGGAAAATGCAGGTCGCTCCGCTTCCCCTTCGCGGAGTTCATCCTGAGCGAAGCCGAAGGGCTCAGGGTCGGGTCGGGATGACACGTTAATTTTATTGTTGGTTTCCGCGCTCGCCACCAAATGGTCGGCCAGGCGAATGGCAAGCGCGATCAGGGTGTGCGTGGGGTTGGAAAATCCTGACGTGGGAAAGACCGATGCGCTGCACACATAGGCATTGTCTATGCCGTGCAGGCGCAGGTCGGGATCCACAACACCTTCCGCCGGATTGGTCGCCATGCGGGTGCCTCCCATGTGATGATGACTATCGTCTACGACGACATCGCGAAATCCTTCTTCCAGCGCCAGCTCCGGCTGTGGGATTATGCCGGCCACGCCCAGATCGGCGAAAGTCGATTTGACGTGATCTGTGAAATGGCGGATTGTCTTCCACTCAAGCGGAGAGATGCGCCAGTCCAAATGCGCGCGATACAACCCGGTGGCGTCCCGGTCATCGGACAACGTGATGCGGCTGCGGGAGAGCGGCTCCTGTTCACAGTGGGTGCGCAGCCAGAATGCGGAATTTTTCGGCCACGCGGCGCGGCGATGCACGCGATAGCTGTACCCCAGCCGCAGCATGGTGGGGAGTTGCCGCAGGGTGCGAGGCAGGTCCTCGCGAGTCGCTCCGGAAGCGCGACGTCGCACAAGGTTGCGCGCCAAGGACTTGATTCGGCGCAGTTCAGTTTCTGCCGGATTGATGCAGGTAATCGAGCCGGCAACGCTGAGGATTTTTTCCTGCCGCTGTCGCGAGAGTGCGAGGCGAAACTTTGGGTGATATTTATATCCGCCCAGGTAGGCGTTCGAGAACCACCGTTGCAGCTTGACGGCACCATTTTCCGCCACCCGCGCGGCATTCAGGTCGATGTGGCTATGGAAATGACAGCCCAGCAGTCCGCTCTGGTTCCATGCAGGCGTCTGCTCTCCCGGAAGCGGCTGCAGCAGAAAACGTACCGATTCAATGGTCCCAAGACTGAGAACATATTGCGTTGCAGAAAATGTATGCTCCCGGCCAGCGAGAGTTTTGCATCGGATTCCGCGTACGCGAGAACCGTCTTCGGTGAGCAACATCGCCGTCGCGGTTGCGTGGAGCACGACGCAAACACCCGGCGAATCGAACGTCTTCCGATAAAGACGAGCAAAATTCGGCTCCGGGCACCACCGGGTGAAGTATGGTAAGAAGTCCTCGCCGAGCTGCGGCGCGTGAATTTTCATTTGACGCCAAAGTTCCTGGTCATTCTGACAGACATTCGCGAGTCCCTCCGACTCCAAGGCACGCTGGTAATAGGAGCTCAATTCCTGTTTTGCGAATGGCCAACCACTGCCCGGAACCCAGGGGCGCGCGGTGAAGTCCTGCTCATCGAGTTCCAGAACCTGACCGCCCCATACGGTCGTCGTCCCTCCCAGCGCGCGAAAGCGGCCGATGTTCGCACCCTGATGCGGCTGGCCCGAGTAGACGAATTCGTTCAACGCCTGTGCAGCCGGTTCGATCGCACTGCCGCCGCTTTCAAGCAGCAACAGGCGCTTGCCGTGCCGCACCAGCTCTGCCGCGAGCACGATGCCTGCGGCTCCTGCGCCGACGATGCATGCGTCGGCGGGGAAATCCGGAAAAGGATGATCGCGTTCGAGGTCGATAATCATTCCCGGCCCCTGCGGATCTCCGGCAGCAGCTCGTTCACGACATCCAGCACCTTCCGTAGCTGCGTGTCATTGTCATACCCGCACGCGACTGCTCGGCGCTGGCCGGCAGCGGCTATGCGGGCGCGGGCGGCTTCATTCTTCAGGTAGCGCCGGCATTTCTCCGCGCATTCCTCAATGCTCGAAAAGAACACTGCCTCTTCATCCTCTTTGAAGCGGGTGCTGTGGCCCTGGGAACGCTCGGCCAGCAGGAATCCTCCGCAGGCGGCGATTTCGAAACTTTTGTGGGCGTATTCATCCTGGTTGCCGTGAGTCAGGAAGCTCAGGTTGATCTTCGATCGCCATACGCCTTCGCGATATGCGTCGTCGTACAGTTCCCCTTCCTGCGGGTATAAGGCGGTGAGAGCAGCGCGATCCAGTTTACGTTTCCAGATACGCGGCCCCGAGATGATGACGGGGAGATTGTATTTTCGCCAGAGGTCAGTGAGGAAGCGAGCCCGCTCGTCATACGGCGTTCCGATGAACGAGACTTCGCGAGTGCGATCGCGGTCCGACCATTCTTCACGCGGCGGAAAATGCACGCTTGGCTCGAAGGCCGTCTGCACTTTGACCACGCGCCGGGCGCCGCGTTCGATATAAGCGGCAACACTGAGATCGCGCTGCTGCACATGCAGGTCGTACTCCGGGATGGTGCGCACGTAGAGCCGAAATCCGGGATCACGCCGCGGGCCGAATGGATTGTCGATCATGTAGTCGATGGTAGCGATGCCCATGGCGCGCAATTGCCGCAATGTGGCTGTGCGGATGAATAACGGCTTGTCGAACCAAACGGCATCGACGCGATGTTCCTGTGCAAGACGCAGCACATCTTCATTCATCTGCGTGACAGTCCTGCCGATCTGCAATCGGTAGCGAACACGCGCCAGCATAGGATTGCCGCGATTTTCATACTGCATGACGTCGATAGGGAAAATTGTGTGTCCAAGCCGCTCCAGGCTGCGCTGTCGATAGAGGCCATACCAGCCATAATTCATCGGCGCGAGGTAAAGGATTCGCAGAGACGGCATGGCAGTTGGGTCTTCCATTTCGCCGTTACAGAACTACGCCTGCTGGCGCATGAATGCAATCACCTGATCGGCATTGACGATACCAACCAGGTTGTTGCGCTCATCGACGACCGGCAACGCGTACAGGTTATAGCGATCGAACAGTTCGGCGACTTGTTTGTCGTGCATTCCCGCCGGGCAGCTGACAAAGCGCGATTCGCTGAGGGCGGCGACTTTGCTCTCCGGCTGGGCCAGCAACAACCTGGCGAGAGGAACCACACCGCTCAAGGCACCCTGCTCATCCACCAAGTAGATGGCGGTCACAGTCTCCGGGTCGTCATCGAAATTGCGGAGAGCCTCGATTGCCTGGGCAACAGTGGTATCGGCCGGAACGGCAATGTAATTCGTGGTCATGCGGCCGGCGGCAGAATGCTCGCTGAATTCGAGCAGTTCCTCAACCTCCTGCCGTTCCTCCGGCTCCATCTCTTCAAGAATTGCTTCGGACTGCTCCTTGCGCAATTCGCCGAGCAGGTCGGCGGCCGCGCTGGGGTCCATCTCCTCCATAATGTCAGCGGCGCGTTCGGAGTCCATGGACTCGACCAGCTGCCTCTGCAGCTTCGGCTCGACTTCTTCCAGCGCCTCGGCGGCCACTTCCTCATCGAGCGCGCTGAAGATGGCCTGGCGCTCAGCAGGGGCGAGATCTTCCAGGATGTCCGCAAGGTCAGAGGGATGAAACTGCTCCAATCGTTCGTGGGAGATTTTCAGGCGTACGCGCCGGGCCGGATCGGCTTCGATGAGATCGACGAAATCCCATGGGATGGCCTTGGATGGAATCCGCGCTGAGATTCGTTCCACCGCGCGTCGGGTGGCCACACCCTTCAGCAGGCGCCGAATGGCGCCTCGAGTGCCCACTTCTACTTCAACGGGGCGCATCCCTCCGCCCATTTCCGGCGGGAGCGGCAACAGGGCGACATCGTTCACCCGGACGACCTTTCGACCGTGGACGTCGATGATCTGCTGATCCATCAAATCCCGATCGAGCAGCAGCAATGGTTCCGCCATGCTGAAGGGCCGCGGTTGCGCATCGGCGCGCAAGCGCAACTCCCCGGCTGGCGTCTGTTCAAGGCTGGCCGGAGACACCGCCTGGAGTTCATTCTTTTTTCCCCAAATCAATTCTGAAATGACCGGAGGCTGCGCACCGGGGGTGATCGCAACCTCGCGGATGGGACCGAGCGAGTGCCCTGCCGCGTCGATAACATGGGTGCCGAGCAATAAAGAGAGATGGATCAGGAGAGGCTCTTTGATAGTCGCCCGGCCGTTGTGCTCTTTCGTCTGCTTTAGCTCGTTAGGATGCATCGTGGCGCTCTCTCCTGCCTGGAAAGCCTGCTCTGACAGTCTACTCAACCGGGTTGCAAGCTACCTGCTGATCTGATCGGAAACCCCATTTTTTGTCTTTAATATCTACTTAGTCCTCAGTTCGAATTACAGATCGTCCGCCAGAAGCATCCATCATCATGGGGGTCCGGCGCACACCAGAAGTAGATCTGCCTTGACACTTGGGCAAATATGCAAGCAAACTGCCCGTGTACATGATTTTCTGCGGGATTCTAACCGCGATGAGCACGACCGAACACATCAATCGAACATCGACAGACAAGTTCAAGCGGCCCGAGGTATGCGGTGGATTCCATGGTAAGTCGATTCAGCTACACTTTGGATTCATCGCTGGAGAGCGTGAACAAGGTGGAAGAGGCGGCGGAACAGCTTGCCCAGAAGTCCGGACTGGACGAGGATAGCGTCTTCCAGATCGCCATGGCGGTGCGGGAGGCGGCGGTCAATGCCGTGCTGCACGGCAACGCCTATGACCCCCAGAAGAAAATCACCGCATCGTTCGAAAATACCGGCTCAGCTTTGATCATTCGCATCTGCGACCAGGGCCAGGGTCTTGATCCGGCCACGCTTCCCGATCCGCTGGCGCCGGAAAACCTGCTCAGCGGCTCGGGGAGGGGCATTTTCCTCATCCGATCATTTATGGACGAGGTACACTTCAAACAACTGCATCCTGGCACCGAGTTAACCCTAATCAAGAATTTAGATTCAACCCAGAAGGCCTAAGGAGGATTTTCCGTGAGTATGAAGATCAGCACCCGCCAAGTGGATGGTGTGACCATTCTCGATTTAAGCGGTCGCATAACACTCGGCGAAGGCAGCGTGCAATTGCGCGATGCGGTTCGTGAACTGCTGAGCAAGGGACAGAAACTTATCCTGCTCAATCTGGCGGAAGTGAATTACATCGACAGCTCGGGTATCGGAGAGCTGGTCAGCGCGTTTACCACCGTGCGCAATCAGGGCGGTGAGCTAAAGCTGCTGAAACTGACCAAGAAAGTACACGATCTGCTGCAGATCACCAAGCTTTATACCGTTTTCGACATCAAGGATGATGAGGCCCAGGCAATCGCGTCTTTCAAGAAATCGTAAACAGCTTTACCCGTCCACATAAAACAAAGGCTGCCAGCAATGGGCAGCCTTTTTGTTGCTATACAAATCTCTTAATTGATGGCTCGATCATCTCCGTCGATATCTGGAAATGCTTTTCACACAAGCCAACGCAAAGGAGAAAAACATCATGTCAACGGCGAAAGCAGAATCCATGAAACTCTCTCAAGAGCCGGAAATCATCACCTGGCCCGAAACGCATTATGTTTTTATCGAGAAGATCGGACCCTTCCAAAATACCGCTCCGCAGGCCTGGCAAGAACTGCACAAGCTTACTCCCGGAATTTCAGAACACAACCGGATCATCGGATATATGAGCCTCTACAAGGTGGGGCCAAAGATTTATCGCGCGGGTGTTTCTCTCGCAGCCGAGCCGAAAAATCTGCCGGAGGGTCTTCAATACATGAAATTCAAGGGCGGGAAGTACAGCCGTTTCGTTTTGACTGGAGCATATTCCAACTTACCGGAGGCAAGCCGTCGGGTTTTCGAGATTGTCTCCGAGAGGAAGATTCAGCTTCGAGACGATTTCTGCATCGAGAATTATGTGAACGACCCGAGAACGACGCCGGAAGAGCAGTTGGTCACCGAAATCCTGGTTCCCACGGCCTAGTGAAGTGAGCCGGAAGCAACAATGCGAAGCCAGGTCTCAAAATCGAGACCTGGGGCACGGGCGGCCTCTTGTTCTTTATACGAGATGCAGGCGGCGGCAAACAGACCCAGGTGAGCTTCGCGCCCCCGGTTTATAGACCAGCTGCTGGAAACGCCACTTTCGGAACCTGTTGTGCTGCTGGGCTGGCGTTGAAGTAGTCGTTATTGCGCTTGTACCCAGCGATTCCGGCCCAGATGCTGTTGGGGAACAGGCCGATAAACGTGTTGTAGTCCTGTAGCGATTGATTGTAGCGGCGGCGCTCGACTGCGATCCGGTTTTCCGTACCGGCAAGTTCATCCTGGAGCTGCAGGAAATTCTGATTGGAGCGCAACTGGGGATAATTTTCAGAAATTGCCAGCAGGCGACCCAAGGCTCCGTCCAATTGTCCGTTCGCCGCGATCTCTCCTTTCGGATTGCCGCGAGCACCCAGCAAGGCCGCGCGCGCGTTGGCGATGTCTGCAAAGACGGTGGTTTCGTGCGCGGCAAACCCCTGCACCGTGGCCACCAGGTTTGGAATCAGGTCCGCTCGACGCTGCATGACGACTTCGACCTGAGACCAGGTCTGCTTCACCTGCTCGTTTTTGGTGACCATCTGGTTGCGCGCGGAAATATAGCTGCCAAAGACCAGCAGGCCGATGATTACGAAGATTGCAACGACTATTAAGACCACCACCCACGTGCGTTTCATCTTAATTGTTCTCCCTCAACCCTTTCGTTCCATTGAATTGCTCACCAGCTGCCGGAAGCACCTCCGCCACCGGAACTGCCGCCTCCGAAACCGCCAAAACCACCACCGCCGCCTCCGAAACCGCCACCAAGCCCGCCGCGACCGCCGCCGCCCAGTACATTCCCCAGGATTGTACCGAGAAGAAAACCCGCCCATCCGCTCGATCCCGAGCGCAACAGGGAGATGAAGATGAAGATCACGAAAATGGCCAGCAGGATATCGCGCAAACCCCGCAATGGATGTGGTGCGCGCGGGGGAACATCCCTCAGCGCTTGCGACTGAAGGGTGACGCCCGCATCTTTTGCGATGACCTCAGCAACGTCCTGGGTTCCCAGGGTGATCGCCGCATCGTAATTGCCCTGGCGCAGATACGGCACCATTTCGCGGCCGATCGATCCGACTTTACCGTCGGGCAGAATCCCTTCCAGGCCGTATCCGACTTCAAACCGGTAATGGTGGTCGTCGGTCGCAACCAAGAGAAGCAGGCCGCGATCGGTAGCCTTCGGCCCCACCTTCCATTTTTCTTCCAGCTTCACGGCGAAGTCGTCAATGGTGTCATCGCCGGTGGTATGGATGGTCACGACGGCAATCTGGGCGTGGGCCTGGTGATCGACTTCTGTGCAGAGCGTTTCCAGGCGGCTGCGTGTCGGCGCAGAGAGCACCCCGGCAAAATCGTTCACATAGCCGGTCGGCTTCAGGTCGCTGACCTTCTCCGCTCGGGCGGTCAGGGCAAGCAGCAGTGGGGCGATGAACAGAAATAATAAGGAGAGAAATAGAAAATGGCGTCGCGTGCGTCCGGGACGCCGATAACGACGGGACCACAACTCACTGGCAGAGGCGGGCGCGAATGAACCGGGACAGGCACAATCGCAGACGCGCCGCAGAGTGGAACTCGTAAGTGACATCCTGAGCAGATTGTACGACCTGGTTGCTGTTATCCGCGTTATCTGCCTATCGGCACATGGATTAGTATGAGAAAGTTCCACAAGTCTCTGGCGGCATCCCTTCGAGAGTATTCCTCTACGAGGATCAATTCCTGAAACAACCGGAAAGCATAAAAGCTATGCCTCTGTCTCCGTTAACTCGCAGGACATTCTTAAAAACTGGCGTGGGAACGGCTCTCGCCAGTGCGGCCACGCGTTTGCCAGCGGCATTGCTGCCGAAACGGCCCAATGTGCTTATTCTCACTACGGACCAGCAATCGGCGGACGCGATGAGTTGCCAGATTGGGAAACGATTCCTGAATACGCCTAATCTCGACAATCTTGCAGCGACCGGCATGCGATTCACACGGGCATATGCCGCGAATCCTCTCTGCGTTCCCTCGCGCACGTCGATGTATACCGGTCGCTACCCGGTAGAGACCGGCGTCGAGACGAATGACGACTTGAAACCTGCTTTAGATCCATCGAAGTTTCCGTGCATGGGGACAATTTTTGAACAGTCCGGCTATGAAACCAGTTATTTCGGGAAATGGCATCTTCCCTATCCGGTGGAAGACAAAAATGCGCATGGCTTTCAACACGTAGAGGATCAGCTCAACGATCGCAGGACGGCGAACGAAGCCTTTCAGTTCCTGAGCCGCAAACCGTCCCAACCCTTCCTCGCAGTAGCCTCCTTTTTGAACCCTCACAATATTTGCGAATGGTCGAGAGGAAATAAGTTAACGCAAGGCGATATCGGGGCTCCCCCGGTGCTTTCGGAATGTCCCCCGGTCCGCGCGAACTCTGCGCCGCAACATAATGAACCGGACATCATGACCCTGATGCGCAAGTCCTATCAGCGCGACCCGTTGTTTCCAGTCGGAGGCTTCGACGAAGCGAAGTGGCGGCAGTATGAGTGGGCGTACTATCGCTTCATCGAAAAAGTCGATGCGCAGATCGGTCAGGTTTTACAGGCATTGCGGGACAATCGCCTGGAGGAAAATACGCTCGTCGTTTTTCTGGCCGACCACGGAGATTGTCAAGGCGCGCATCACTGGAATCAAAAAACTGTGTTTTACGAGGAATCCGCAAGAGTACCGCTTATCTTGAGATGGAAGGGCACCGTAAAACGTGGAATTTCGGAACGACTGGTAACCACCGGAGTGGATCTTATTCCGACCTTGTGCGGTTCCGCAGGAATTGCCCGACCAAAGGACCTCCTCGGACTCAATTTGATGAATACCGCAACCGGTAGAACCCGACCAGGACCCGCGAGAATATATCGTGACTTCCAATCATATGGTGCAGGGCGCACCTGTAAACGGTAGAGTCCCCAAGCCCAGAGGCCGAATGGTGAGAAGTCAACGCTATAAATACTGCGTTTACGATGAAGGAAAACAACGCGAGTCACTTGTGGATCTTGTGCGCGATCCAGGAGAGATGGAAAATCTCGCGGGCCAGCCGCATTTCCAGAACGTACTGAAGGCGCATCGGCGAATGCTGGCCGAATGGAGCGTCCGGACTGGGGACTCATTCCCGTTGTGAATTCCTTACGATCGCTGCCAGTCATGCCGGGTGGGCACAACACTGAGCCATATGCAGTTCAGGCTGCGCCGATGTGTCGAGCGGATGAATGCATCTGACCTGATTGTGCGACCTGCCGACACTTTCCCGCTCTATCGTCGACATGGCCACGCCCCAGCGCCAGCCTGCATCTATTGGGTTAGGTATGGGATGGCATGGCAGATCTCTGGCTTTGATAAAAGGGATCCGGCAACCCGGAAAGTGTACACACGCAATGAAGGTTGACAAGAAATTTCTAGCGCTGGGAGCACTGGCGGGAGCGGGAGTGGCAGCATTGGGCCTGGCGGGAGCGGGTGCGATCGGAATTTCCGCCATGTTGCGGAACGGGCGCTCCAGGACTCGGTATTCTTTCGCGGGCAGAGTGGTTCTGATCACCGGCGCCTCTCGCGGTCTGGGGCTTGCGATGGCTGAGGAGTTCGGAAGGCTGGGAGCACGGCTGGTGCTAACGGCGCGCGATGCGGACGAACTGGCGAGAGCGCGCGAGACGCTGCTCGAAGTGGGGGCTGTTCGGCGGGAAGACGTCGAAATTATCCCCTGCGATCTGACTGATTCCGAGCAGGCGAAAAAGATGATCGCAACGGCAACCGCCCGCTTCGGTCAAATCGACATTCTGGTCAACAACGCCGGGATCATCACGGTGGGACCGGTGGAGAATCAGCCACTTTCGGCATTCCAGAACGCGATTGAGAGCAACTATTACACAATGCTGCATGCAACCTTGGCTGTGCTGCCGCAGATGCTGGCCCGGGCAGACGGCGCTATTGTAAATATCACTTCGATCGGCGCGAAACTGGCCGTACCGCACCTGTTGCCGTACTCGGCGAGCAAATTTGCCGCGCTGGGATTTTCTCAGGGATTGCACGCGGAACTGCGTTCGAAAGGAATTCGCGTGACCACGGTATGCCCGGGGCTGATGCGGACCGGCTCCCACACCCATGCCGAGTTTACCGGAGACCGGGAGCGGGAGTATCGCTGGTTCAGCCTGGGGGCGAGCCTGCCCGGGATTTCGACGAGCGCGAAGAACGCAGCGCAAAAGGTGGTGCGCGCGGCGGCGAGAGGAGCAACGGAGATTGCCATCACGCCGCAGGCGATGCTGGCAGCCACCTTTGCCCAGGCGCTGCCGACCTGCACGGCGCGGGCGATGCATCTGGTGAATTCGCTGGTTCTGCCGGCGGCTCTCGGAACGGAAGACCTGCAACCGATGCCGGGCCGGGATGTTCGCGGCAAAGAATTGAGCGGGCTGATGGTGCTGGGCAAGAGAGCGGAGGCACGCTACAACGAAAATCCGGCTATTGGTGCAGTTTGAGCCACTCACAAAAACAACCACAGGTCCCTCGACTTCGCACGCCAAAACACGGCCTGCTTCGCTCGGGATGACAGCTTTTTGATCGAACTGCACCACTATTCCAATTAGCAGCGTTTGCCGACGGCATGCTATAGACCGGTTTCCCTATAAGTGTATGGCAGCGGAGTGAGGTCTACGCATCATTCCTTAAAGAACGGATGCACATAGAAAGTTCCCGCCACCTCACCGTAATAGGAAAACCGGTCTAGCGCTGCCGATTGTTTCGCGCACGCCCGCGAATGAATTCTATTCAAGCTTAACGTTTTCACTCTGCGCCACTTGGGCGAGCTGATTGGCGCGCTGATCGGTCGTGTCTCGCAACTTGGTAAGAACCGCCCCGAACCGGATGGAACACATAGTGGTGGATGCTTCGCCCAGGGCTTCTTGATCGTCATCCAGAGAGCCCTTCATCTGGCTTAGGTACATCCCATCGAACTGTGCGCCGCTCATTTTTTTCATCTGTTTTTCGGCCTTGCGCGTCTTGGAGGGCGTTCCTTCGTCGAAGGACTGCGGGCCGAAGGTGTTGCTGGAAGCGGTGTCGGTTAGCTCCCTCTCATTGCGGTGATTTTCGGCGATCGTCTGCCGGGCGAGCGCTTTGATCTGATCGTTGCTGCTGTTTTTCAGCGCGAGCTTGCTCAGGTCGATTTCCACCTGGAGGTTGCGGCGCATTTGGGCGATGAGGGCGACTTGTGCGCTGTTCTGCGCGCCCGCGGGCCCGATCGTCTGCATGTTGTCTAGCTGCGTGCCGAATTGAGGTTGCGGCGACGTCCCCATGCCGCCACCTCTCATCTGGGAAAGAATCGCGGGAGTTGTGACAAGCAGTGCAAGGACCAGCAGAGTGGCGGAGAAGATGCTCGATCTCATCGGTTTTCTCTCCTCCTTTCTCGAGAAGAGACGCTCAAACCACGGACGCCATTGGCACCCACTGTGGGCGCCATTTCGTAGTAAGTATACGCCGATAATGCCAGGGGAATTCCCTATCGTATCAGGCCGGGCTGAAGCCCTACGTTTCCAGCCCAGCGATGACCCTACTGAATTTTGATATTTTCGCTTTGCGCTAACTGAGCAAGCTGTTTACTGCGATTATCGGTTGTGTTCCGCAGCTGCATCAGCATAGATCCCATGTCCGAAGAATTCATGGTATCGGAAGCATCGCCGATCGTTTTTTGATCGTCCCTGGTATAGCCTTCCATCTGACCGATATACATCGCGTCGAACTGGGTTCCGGAAAGCTTTTTCATCTGCTTCTCGGCCTTACGCGTCTGGGAAGGAGTATCCGCAGCGAGAGACATGTTGGAGAGGTTCGGGTTCGATGCCGTGCTGCTCGTCATCTCCATCTCGTTCTTACGATTTTCGGAGATCACCTGGCTTGCGAACGTTTTGACTCCATCATTACCGCTGTTCTTGACCGCGAGCTTGCTCAAGTCGGTTTCCGCTTTGCTGTTGCGGCGCATATGACCCAGGAAAATGGCTTCCGGGTTGTTCTGCATTGCCATCGGCCCGTTGGGCTGCTGCATATTGTTTGGCTGCATGCCGGGCTGCTGCTGCTGCGGTGGCGGTCCCATGGCGCCACCTCTCATCTGGGAAAGAATCGCAGGGGTTGTGGCAAGCAGTCCGGCCGCCACTGTCATGACGCAAAAATCACGAAAAACATTCAATCTCATCGCAATTCTCCTTCCTTCCATAAATAGATGCCGGAAACTCGGCTCACCTTGCTGCAAAAAATTAACAAACACACCCGAATTCGACGAAAAACCAGGCGAGATGGTCTCCTGTGGGAAAATGAACTTCTGAAACCGACCGCAAACCTTTCTTTATGAATGCAGTTGTACTCGAAGCCGTACATCTTTCCCGCATTCTCAACACGCCGGATGGCCCTAAGCCATTGCTGCGCGATATCAGTTTTCGTTTGAGCCGGGGACAGACTTTGGCGGTTCTGGGGCCCAGCGGAGCGGGAAAGAGCACGCTGCTTCGCATGCTGAACCGGCTGGACGAGCCCAGCAGCGGACAGGTGCTGCTAAATCGTCAGGATTACCGCCAACTCGATCCGCGGCAATTGCGGCGCCAGATGGGAATGGTGATGCAGCGCCCCTACTTGTTCGCCGGAACCGTTGCCGCGAATGTCGGCTATGGGCCGGCTCAGGAGGGGGTGACCCTTTCCATGGCTCAAATCGCGGACCTGATTGGTCAGGTCGGGATGAGCGGATTTGCGGATCGCGATGTATCCAACCTTTCCGGCGGAGAAGCGCAGCGCATTTCAATTGCGCGCGCGCTGGCCAACGAGCCGGAAATCCTGCTGCTCGATGAGCCGACATCCGCTCTCGATCCAGACGCAAAGCAGGCGATTGAAAATCTACTGGCGTCGCTTGTGCGCGAGCGGCATGCCACGTGTGTGTGGGTAACGCATGATCTGGAGCAGGCCAGGCGCGTGGCCGATCTGGTGCTGAAAATCGAAGCCGGAGAAGCCGTTGCGCTGGGCACTCCGCAGGAGCTGTTGCATGCTTAAACTGCTGTTTCACACGCAATTGTCTTTGGGACTGGGGCAGGCGGGGATGGTCGCTGCCACAGCGCTGATCGTGGCATGGTTTTCCGGCCGGCGGGGCGCCCGGATCGGGAAAGAAATCCCCATCGCGCTGCTGCGGGGCCTGGTGCAGATTCTGCTGGTCGGCGCGCTCCTGGCGCTGCTGCTGCGCGGGCCGTGGTGGACCTCTGTGCCGGTGCTGGTCATCATGATATTCACGGCGGCGAGTATTGTGCGGCGACGCGTGCCAGAGCTGCCGGGCGCCTACAGCTTGTCGCTATGGTGTATGGCGGCCGGCGGAGGCGGTGTCATCCTCTTCATGACATTCATGGGGATCATTGAGATGAAGATTGTCGTGCTGATCCCCGTGGGCAGCATGGTGATCGCACAGAATATGAATATCCAGTCGCTGTTTCTGAATCGATTCCTGGCCGAAGTGAATTCTCATCGCGGCGAAATCGAATCCGCGCTGGCGCTGGGTGCGACTCCGGAAAATGCAGCCGCACCCTCTTTGCGCGAGTCGTTCCACGCCAGCCTGATTCCGGCGACCGACAATCTTCGTTCGCTGGGAATCGTCTGGATTCCCGGCATCATGACTGGAATGCTGCTGTCCGGTTCCTCGCCGATATATGCGGCGCTCTATCAGTTTGTAGTGCTGGGAATGATTTTTACAGCGGGCGGACTGAGCTGCCTGACGGCAACATATCTGGCTCCGCGGCGCATCTTCACCGCGCACCAGCAGCTTCGATTGCCGGGCTGAGCGGCAGAAACTTAGAGTGTGGCACCTTACAGTCGCTTGCGGTCTTAAAACCGCTGGCCGTCATTCTGACCGCAGCGAAGAATCCGGAGAGTGACGGCGATGCAGTCGAGGCGAATATTCTCTGGATTCCTCGCTACGGTCGGAATGACAGCTCTTTCAAGAAGTGGGCCGGTTAATGCTTCGATTCGGGAGGTGCTTCCGAGACCCCATAGACCATAAAAGGAGAATCCTGCCCGTAGTCGTCTTCAATGCCCGGACCTTTCAGCCGGAACACGATCGCGTATTGCCCGTTCTGCAGCTTCAGCTTTGGGTTTTCCAAGGGAAATGCAGCCGTCGCGACAAAGCTTCCGTCCTCTGCAGGTAGCCATTGCACGCGCTCTTCGGCCAGCCTGGAGCCCTTGGCATCCACCATCATGAAGCTGCTTTTCCAGTCCTTGGATGGACGATTGGCCAGTTTGCCAGTCGGGGTAATGCGGACCAGCGTCCAGACGATATCCTGCGGAGAATAGTAGTGGCTGGGATCGGGCTGCAACTCACAGTTGCCCACCCGCAGATAATCCACAGTCCGGGGTTCGGCTGTCCCTTCGGCCGGTGGAGGAGCAAACACGCATGATTTGCCGAGAACCAGCGAGCTGATGAGTACAGGTTCATCCGAGGTGGGCTCAACCGTGAAAGGAGTGTCGGTGGCCGCCGTGATTTTGCCGGCTTCATCTCCCGCGGCCACTCGCAGCCTGTACGCCCCGGGACCGACATTGAGCTCCAGATTCCATATCGGCTGGGCGGAATACCAATGCAGAATGCCTGTCATCGCATTGGGGATAAATCCGCTGCTGGTCTGCTCCAACTGGAGCGCCGTTTGCAGGCGCGCGGGAGGAGGAGTGGATCCGGTCCAGAAAAATCCCGTAGTCGCAATCTGCGTTCCCGATTTGCGGTCGGCATGCGGAAAATAGGCAAGCTGGGTCGCCATTTGCAGCGGCGAGGAACCGGCGGCGGGGACATGATGAAGCGCATTGCGAAGTGCGGGAGAGACATCGGCCAGTTGGCGGAGTTCCGCAAGATTGGGTGCAACATAGTACGGCGGCGCATCGAGAAGCACTCCCGGCTGGCGAGGGGTTATGGAGACAACGTGAAGCTGTCCGTCCATCTGTTTCAGGCTCAGATGCAGGTCGAGGTTGTAGGCGCCCATTCCATCATTACGGATCTCAAGGAGCGTGTCGGAAACGGAGTTCGAAATCCATCCCACCACGTGACCATCGCGGCTAAGGAGCAGCCAGGGACCGTTGCCAGTCACGGAATAATACGGAGTGAGTCTGCGCAAGTTTCCGATTTCCGGGAAGCTTTCGGCCGCGTAAATCACCGCGCCGGAATTGCGGGCGGCGGTCGCGATGTCATCGATGGCAAAATTCTCATACACCAGTTCCCCTTGTTCGAACACCATCTCGTGATAGACGTCTCCGAGGCTCATGACGACGCGGCGTCCGGGCAGATTGCGCATACTTGCGATAGCCAGAGCGACGGTCGTCCGCCAATCGGCGAGGGCGGTATTGTCGGGGTTTTCGTCTTCAATTCTCTTCAGGTCGGCAATCACGCTTTTCAGATCGCGGGTGTAGGGCGTCTGATCGCCTGAATCATCGAGGATGGAAATGTTCCAGCCCAAATCCGGCTGTTTGCTCAGGTCATTGATAGCTTCATTGAGGGCATCCTTGCGGTACACGGGGCCATCGAGCGGCAGAATAATCAGCAGGTTGGGCCGGTCTTCCGGCTGGCCAGTTTTCGGGTTGATGGTACTCGCCCATGGTCTTGAAAGCTGAAACGGATGCGGCTGGCCATCGACATCCAGACTGATATCGGAGCCTGTAAGGTCCTTCACCGGGCAGAGCCGTGTCGCGGTAAATAGCGTGCAAGGGAATATGAAACGTCTGTGCCTGCTGGATGAATTCCGGCAGCACCTCAGGTTGCGCGGCTTGTCCGCTGGCCTGCGAGGAGCAAAGCCCGAGCGTCATCAATACGACAGCGGCAATCCGAAGCCAAAAGGTCCTGTTCACGCACCTACTCCTCTGCAGTTTCGGGACAGCGACAGACCTGATCACGATCTGACGTTTCAGTTTACCCGGCCCGCGCCCTATATTGGATGTTGGACTGATCGCATCCGACCCTCTTATGAAACCAATCCCTCCAATCGCCCGTAAGGACCACCGCAGTGTCCCATTGCACGGCCACACGCTGCACGACGACTATGCATGGCTGCGCGTTAAAGAAAGCCCGGAAACCCTGGCGTATTTGGATGCTGAGAACGCGTATACCCACACGGTGATGGAACCGGCCCAGCCTCTGATCGACAAGCTCTATGCGGAGATGCTGAGCCACATTCAGCAGACCGACGTTTCTGTCCCTTACCGGGATGGCGGGTTCGAGTATTATTCGCGCACGGTGGAGGGTCAAACAGTACCCCTTTTATTGCCGCGTTCCCGCCCAGGCGAATGCAGCGACGCGGCCGGTGCCTCCGGTCAGCGGTTTTCCTGATGAACAGATTCTTCTGGATGTAAACCAACTGGCGGAAGGCCAGCCATTCATGTCGATCGGGACGTCCGATATTACCGATGATGGCAACTGGCTCGCGTATACGACAGACAATACCGGATTCCGCCAGTACACCTTGCATGTAAAAAATCTGCTGACCGGAGAAACGCAGACAGCGTTGGCCGAACGCGTTGGAACAGCAACCTGGGCAGCGGATGGCCGCACGCTTTTCTACAGCGTGGAGGACGAAGAGACCAAGCGGCCGTACCAGATTTTTCGACGCATCCTGCAGATGGACAGCGAGAGGGTGAGTTTTTCTGAGCCTGAACTTGCCTGGGAAGATTCCGATGAGCGCTTCAACGTGGGCGTGGGCCGCACGCGGGATGGAAAATATTTGATCGTAGAGTCGGGCAGCCACACAACCAGCGAGCAATGGTTTTTAGCTGCTGACAATCCCGCCGCCAGTTTCCGCTGCATCGCACCGCGCATCGAGAATATTGAATACTACGTGGACCACCGGGAAGGATTACTTTTCATCCGGGTCAATGACATGGGCCGCAATTTTCGCCTGGTCACGACGCCGGTGGCCGAGTGCAGCCGCGAAAACTGGCGGGAGATTTTGCCTCACCGCGAAGATGTGATGCTGGAAGACTGCGACCTGTTCCGCCAATTTTATGTGGCGGTCGAGCGTTTCCAAGGATTGCCGCGACTCCGCATTCATGATCTGAAAGCGGCGGCAAGCAATTCCGCAGTGCGGGAGATTTCATTCCCGGAGCCGACTTATACCGCAACTCCGGGCATCAATCGCGAGTTCGACACGACGGCATACCGGTACGGCTATACCTCACTGGTGACGCCTAGCTCGACTTTCGAATACGACACCGCCTCTGGGGAAAGCGTATTGCTGAAGCAGGTGGAGATTCCCGGTGGGTTTGACCGCTCACTCTATGCTTCGGAAAGGGTTTTCGCTACTGCTTCCGATGGCATGCAGATTCCCATCTCGATTGTGTATCGCAGGGACAGATTTCGCCGTGGCGAAAACCCGCTGTACCTGTACGCGTATGGTTCCTACGGATACTCTCTTCCGATCGGCTTCAGCGGGAACCGCCTCAGCCTGCTTGATCGCGGCCTGGTGCTGGCCTATGCGCACATTCGAGGCGGCGGAGAGATGGGTAAGCCGTGGCACGATGCCGGGCGCATGATGCTGAAGCGCAATACGTTCACCGACTTTATTGCCGCCGCCGAACACCTGGTCGCCGGCGGATACGGCGCGCGCGATCGCGTCGCCATTGAAGGCGGCAGCGCGGGCGGTCTGCTGATGGGCGCAGTGGCCAATATGCGGCCCGATCTTTTTCGCGTCGTGCTCTCGCATGTTCCCTTCGTCGATGTGATGAATACCATGCTGGACGCTTCGCTGCCGTTGACGGTTGCGGAATATGAGGAGTGGGGAAATCCCAACGAAGAGGCTGCTTTCCGGTACATGCTCGAGTATTCTCCGTACGACAACCTGGCGGCGAAGGAGTATCCGGCGATGCTGGTAAAAACTTCGCTGCACGACAGCCAGGTGATGTATTGGGAACCGGCGAAGTACGTGGCGAAATTGCGCAGCCTGAAAACGGACGGCAATCTGCTGCTGCTCCACGTCAACATGCAGGCCGGTCACGGAGGCGCTTCCGGCCGGTACGATTATTTGAAAGAAATCGCCTTCGATTATGCGTTTCTGCTGTGGCAGCTTGGGGTGGAGAAGATTTAGCCCAGCGTAGAAGTTCATCTTTCCGAGTGCAGTGAGGACCCAGACAAATATAGCTGAGTTGAAATAGCCCGGTATTCTCTGGATCCTTCACTGTGTTCAGGATGACAAGCTTAAAGAATCCATCAACTGGCGCCGCGGAGCGCTTGTGAGAAGCTTAGATCTTCATTTTTCGCCTCGGGCTTTTTGTCGTCCTCTGGAATGCTGTCTCCTTCACCGGGCGCGAGGAAAAGGTTCGACTGCAAGCCGTGCTGGCGGGTGTAGAGGTCCCAATAGCGGCCATTCTGTGCGTACAGCTCGGCGTGCGTACCGCGCTCGACGATTCTGCCGTCCTCGACAACAAGAATCTGATCGGCGCGGCGAATGGTCGACAGGCGGTGCGCGATAACGAATGTAGTGCGGCCGCGCATCAGGTAAGAAAGACCCTCCTGAATCATCGCTTCGCTTTCCGAGTCGAGGCTCGATGTCGCCTCGTCGAGAATCAGGATGCGCGGATTGGCCAGGATCGCGCGCGCGATGGAAATGCGCTGGCGCTGACCGCCGGAGAGCTTCACGCCGCGCTCGCCGACAATGGTTTCGTAGCCGTCGGGAAAACGTTCCGCGAATTCGTCCACGCGCGCGATGCGGCATGCCTCCAGCACTTCGGCTTCGTCCGCCAGCGGACGGGAAAACTGCACGTTGTCCCGGATCGTGCCATCGAACAGGAACGACTCCTGCAGGACCACACCGAGCTGGGTGCGGTAGTCGCCCAGGCGAACGGTTGCCAGATCAATTCCGTCGACCAGCACCTGACCGCGGTCCGGTTTGTGAAACGCGCAGAGCAGGCCGATGATGGTGGATTTGCCGGATCCCGACGGGCCGACCAGCGCCGTCACCGTTCCAGGTGCAGCATCGAATGAAATGCCATGCAGTACCGGCTTTCCCGGCTCGTAAGCGAAGAAGACATCGTCGAAGCGAACATCGCCGCGTATCGGGCCCAGCGGGACCCTTCGCTGCGGGTCATTTTCCTCATCTTTCTCGGAAAGGATTTCGCTGGTGCGGTCGAGTCCGGCAACCGCTTCCGTCAACTGCGTTCCAACCGCGACGATCTGGACGACCGGGGCGATCATGTAGGCGAGCACCATGGTATAGGTGACGTAATCCCCGACGGTCAGCTTGTGTGTCACCACCAGCACGCCGCCGAGATACATAACCAGAGCGCCCACCAAGCCCAGCACAACCGTAGACGCAAGACTCATGACCGATTGCGCGGTCAGGGTGCGAATGACGTTATCGAGCAATCGCTGCACGCCTTGCGCGAAGATGCGGGCCTCGCTCTCTTCCGCGTGATATCCCTTCACGACGCGCACACCGCCCAACGATTCAGTCAGCCTGCCGGTCACATCCGCGTTGATGCGGGAGCGCTCGCGAAAGATGGGGCGGATGGTTTTAAACGCCATCATCAGGATGAGGGAGAAGACCACGAGGACAACAACGGCCAGCAGCGTCATTTCCGCACTGATGCGAATGAGGATGGCGAATGCAATGACCGCCGCCAGCAGACCGCCGAGGAAATTCACCATGCCGGTGCCGATGAGGTTTCGTATCCCCTCGACATCGCTCATGATGCGGGCGACCAGCGTACCGGTGCGGTTGGCGTCGTAGAATGCCACGGGCAGGCGACCGATATGCTGCTGCACCTGCACGCGCAGATCGGTGATGAGGCGTTGCGCGGCGATCGACAGCAACTGCGTCAATCCGTAAGACGTGACGCCTTGAATCGCGGTGGCCAGCAGAACGGCGCCGATAATCCATGCCAGGAGATGAAGCTGGCCCCGGCGCATAACGTTGTCGATCAGAGACTTCGCGGAAAGCGGAAGCACGAAGCTGGCGAGCCGACTGATAATCATCAGGATCAGCCCGAAAGCAAGCACCCAGCGGCGCGGACGTACCAGCTTCCAGATCTCCGGAAGCACTTTGCGCAGTTCCGGTTTCTTTTTGCTAGCGGAGTCAGCCGCAGACACGCGACCGCCGGCAGACTCCGACTTCCGTCCGCCGCGCGTTCCCGCGTCGATCCATGCTGGCTTTATCGCCATGCGCTATCCCTCACGGCTTAAATGGTTGACGTGCGATCCCGCCGCGCTGCGATAAAGGAGCGGATGCACCAACCCACGAAGACCAGGCAGATGGCCGCCATAGCGAGCTCTTCGTTCATGGCCGGACGCAGCACGGCACGGCCATGTGCCTGTGCGATCAGATCGCTTATGCCGCGCCAGCCCGGGAAGATCACCCCAATTAATCCCACAGTGACGGCGATGTGCATGAAGAGCATCCGGCGCCTGCTGTTCGGGGTATTCGCCAGCAGGCCCAGAATGCCGAGAAGAATGCCGAAATACGCAGGGATCAGCGCGGTGGGTGCATGGCTTCCGGTTGCGATAAAAACAGCCACTCCCAGCGCGATGAGAATCAGCGCAAAAACAAGCGTCAGTTTCGCCAAAGCTATCAACCCTCCAGGTTCAATCGAACATCTCCAGCATAGTCTTCATGCGCCCTTGGCATGGGACAGCGCAGCAATAATCTCCTGCACCATGGCCGGCACAGTCTGGGTGATGGAGATTTCAATTGCGTTCCGCGGTGGCTCCAGGGTTGCGATCTGGCTCGGCAATAAGGAGGGCGGCATGTAATGACCCTGCCGCGCTTCCAGTCGTTCGAGAATTACCGATGCGGGCCCGGTCAAGTAGACCAGGCGAATGGAATCCGGCGGCACATCCGCGGTTAGCGTAGCGCGATACGATTCCTTCAGCGCCGAACAGGCGAGGATCGCATTCGCGTTGTTGCGATGCCATTCTAAAATCTGTTCGTGCAGGCTGCGCAGCCAGGGCTCGCGATCTTCATCGGTCAGTGGGATACTGGCACGCATCTTGGCTTTGTTGGCTTCGGAATGGAAATCATCCGCATCCGCGAACTGCCAGCCTGTGGCTTGCGCCAAAGCGCGGCCTACGGTTGACTTGCCTGTCCCGGTAACTCCCATCAAGATCACGATCAATGTCTTACTCCCTCATCCTGCCGGGTAGCTTTTTATCCTGCTGTTTCGTAGATGCCCATAAAAATGCATCGGTGCATTATTTATGAAACAGGCTGCCGTAGTGGAATCGATAGCGAACCTCGCCATAAATTTCGCGCGGCGTGTTGTAATGAAAACCGCCGAAGGTCAGGCTATTATCCAGCAGCACGCGATGGTTGGTGGCGTTCACCACGTTCACAGCGACGGTCGTATGTTGGCGGAAGGTCTTTCCCAGCGCCAGACTTAGATTGGTATCGTGCGGCAGATAATTCCCCGGATATTGCGCATTCGGCTCGCCGTTGGTAAAGCCGGAACCATAGTAAAAGTTGAAGGATCCATAAGCATTCCCTGGCAGCGTGAGATCCATGCCAACGTTCAGAGTATTTCTCTGATCGTGATCGAGCGGAATGTAGCTGAAGCCGGGATTGCACTGCGGGGAGGCGACGGGAAAGCAGACCAACCCTCCTGTGATAGGACCGCGCTGCAGCGCCAATTGGTTGGAATAGGCGAGGTGGGCCTGACCCAAGCGCCATACCGTTGGTGAATGCAGCGTCAATTCCCAACCCTGAATCAATGCGCCATCGATCGTCACAGGAAAGTAGATGCTGGACTCACCCACGTTTGAGTGATCCAGGAAATTATTGGCGCGTGTCTCGAAGTTATCGGCATCCAGCAACCAGCCTCGAAAAGGAATCTGCACGCCGAACTGGTGTTCCTCATCCCGCTCTCCGTGCAGCGGAAGAAAGCTGGTGTTGTTTCCCTGCGCGTATTCAATCAGCGGACCGGAAGCGGTCAGCAGAGGCGGGGGCTGATAATAGCGCCCGTAGAAGGCGCGAAAAACCCAATCGATTTTCGGGATGCGCACAACAACACCTACGCGGGGATAGCTTCGGCTCTCTGTGATATCGGCCATGAATTGTGATGCGCGCAAACCGGCGATCAGGGTGAGCCATTGCGTTGCCTTGTAGTTATCCGAAACATATTCTTCGGTGAGACCGCCGGAGGCTCCATTGCGAATCAGAAAATCCGGATAGCTTTTGTCATTGAATATCGAACCAAACGCATATTTGTCATGCTGGCCGAAAGAGTAAAATCCCGCCTCCAACGTGTTCTTTGCGATCTGCGTCGTGAGGGAGGCCTGCAGGCCGGCGTAGTTGGAAGCGCGATCGGAGGTAGTGGCGATGGGAAAATCGTTCGGGTTCGGGCGATAGTCGCCGCTGTTGTAGTGGTAATACGGCGAGAGTTGAAGCACTGTGGAAGTGTTGAAAGTATGAACCCATGAGAAAGCGGAGAATCCATCCAGCTCACGCTGACTGTCCCGCAACCCGCTGGAGTCAGAATTGGGCGGTTGATTTTCGTAGTCGTCCGGGTTGGGATCGTAAGGAATCTGGTAGTAGTCCGTGCGCAACTGCGATACCAGCCGCAACTGGTCGCGCGGGGTGCGGTTATACACGAAGGAGGAAAATCCGCCGTATCCGTTGGCCGCGTCGTGATAGGCCCGCGGGATTGGAGGCATCAGTCCGTAGTTTGTGCGGTTTCCATTCAAGCTGGCATAATAGGCGAACTTCTCCGTGTGGCTGCCGAAGTTGAGCTGGTTGTTCGTCTGATAAAAGTTTCCCGCACTCAAAGTAAGCTCCGCTTCGTTTTCACGCTCGAATCCTGTACGCGGAGACACATCCAGAACTCCATAGGTGCGGTCGCCTAGATTCGCATCGTAGCTGCCGCGCTCGACTTCAAGAGTATCGATGTCTTTGGGATCAATCTGCGGACCTAGATTGCTGGCGATGTTTGTATTGGGGATTTCGACGCCGTCAATCTGCCAGCTCACCTGATGCCCTCCGCGCATATGCAGCATGTCGTGGACGACGTATGTGCCGGGCACGAAATTTGTAATCATCGCGACGCTGTTGGTGCGGTCCGCGCCCGGGGTCTGGGCGATGGCAAGGCGGTTGACCATGGTGGTCGGCGTTGCGGAGTTCTCATTCACCACCTCGGTCTGCGCCGTTACTTTGACGGACGTCTGTACGCTGCCAAGCTGCAGCTGAAAATGGAGGATGTCAGAGGCATTCGCATAAATCGTGATCGCCTGCTGCAGTGTTTCAAAGCCGGAGCTGGAGATGGATACCTGGTAATTGCCGAGAGGCAACGTCAGCATGGAAAAATATCCATCCTGATTGGTGTAGGCGGTTTGGGAGAACTGAGAACTTACCGAGCGGGCGATTACCTGGGCATGCCGTATCGGCCGGTGTTCCGGGTCATGCACTATCCCTTGCAGCTCACCGAAGACAGTGGCATCGGCACTTCTGCTGCAGGATACAAATAGAAACAACATAACTGCAGCGAGCCACACGTACCTCGCGTTGCGCATAAGATTTCCTTCCCTGTCGTGGTGAATGAATCCGCGCGCAAACGTCACCGTTGCTGCGGAAACTGGTTTCCGCAGGCGCGACGACGTGCGGCAGCGGCACTGCGCCATCCGATACTTCAAAACAAAACTGGCTTAGAGAAGGACAACGGGAGGTGCGCGTGTCGATTGCGAGCGCCCAATGGGAAGGAAGAAAAACTGCCACTGTGCGGCGAGAACATGGCCTGAGGTGACGGGCTGAGAATCCAGCACCTCTGTCGCGCCCACGGTTGCCACGATTGCGGGAACCTGGGTCAATTTCCAGGGGCAGGGCGGCGGTTCCAACGCGGACTGCGCCGAAGAGGACGCGAGGGCCATGGATCGGGCCATGCTGCGCACCATCAGGCAGTGGTGCTTGCCATTCCGGCGGCAACACGCGGGCAGGTTGGCGGCCTGCTGCGCGTTGGCAAGCACGGGCTGCAGCGGCAACAAAACCGTCAACAGCAACAGAAAAGATGCAGCCCAACGTCTCACAAACTTCAAGTATACCTTTCCAGCATTGCTCCTATGGAAGCCGCCATGCTCCGGGCGTATAACGTTGAGATGCCCCCTTCTCCAAGCAGGCCTTATAGCCAGGCAGAAGCGCGGACCGAGCGCGAGCTGCTGGAAGCTTTACAGTCGAACATCAACGGCGCGATCGTCGTCACCAGTACGGTGCGTGCGGCCCGCGCACTTCGGCAGCGCTATAACCATCTGCAGCGCGCCGGCGGAAACGCGGGATGGATGTCGCCTCAAATCCTGGCCTGGGAGCCATGGCTCGAAATTTTGTGGGATGCGGCGGTTCTTTGCGGCGCGGAAACGCGAGTGATACTGACGGACACTCAGGAGTTGGAGCTTTGGCACAAAGTGCTGGCGCAAGATGATGACGCGAAGAACACTTTATCCACCGCGGCCCTGGCCGAACTGGCCCAACAGGCATGGAGACAGATGCACCAGTACAGGGTTCCTGCAGCGAGCTTACGCCGCGACAGCAGCCTGGACGTGGCGGCCTTCTCGCGATGGGCGGGGGAATTGGAGAAGATTTGCCGGAGATTTTCTTTTCTTTCACCGGCACTGATCGAAGCGGAGATCGCAAAATGGATTTCAGCGAAAGAGATTTCTCTGCCGGAAAACATTTTTCTGGTGGGGTTTGATCGGGTCACGCCGGCACAAATCTTCCTGATCCAAACGCTGGCGGCACGCGGTTGCTCGGCTCAGTTTGTCGAACTCAGAATGTCAGAGTCTGCGGTATCGAATTGCGCCATCGCATACGCCCGGACCACAGAAGACGAGATCGCAGCCACAGCTCACTGGATACGCGACACGCTGCTGGCAAATCCTGGGCGACGAATCGGGGTCATCGTCCCCGAACTGGAGAAGATGAGAGGACCAATTGACGCCACATTTCGGCGGGTGCTGGCGCCCTCCTCGATGGACGTGCGCGCGCAACAAACCGTCGCTTCCCTATGAATTTTCGCTCGGCACGCCCATGTACCAACTGCAGCCGGTTCGCACCGCGCTGACGTTGCTGCGATGGCTGGATCGAGCGATACCCGTGGAAGAAGTTTCATGGTTAACTGTGCACGGCGGCTGCGGCGCTGAGACAGATGGATCCCAGGATGCTCGCGCCCGGCTGGACCGCAGATTTCGAGAACGGGAATTTCAGCTCGGCGGCCCAGTATCGCTGCCGGTATTTCGGCAATGGCTCTCTCGTTCCGGAAACCTGGATGACGTCAGAGATTTTCGCCGATGTGTGGAACGTCTCTCCGCGTCGGCAGGCAGACAGGACCTGGGCAAGTCGCGCTCCTTCGCAGAATGGCGTGAGGTCGTTGAGGAAGCGCTCTCCGCTGCGGAGTGGCGGCTGCTGAATCCGACCGAAAGCGCGGATTATCAGTTGCTACGGCGATGGAATGCTCTGCTCGATGAGCTTTCTTCGCTGAATAGCGTAGCGGGTCCGGTTCGATTTTCGACTCTCATTGAGAAGCTGGAGCATCTCGCCGCCCACATGCTGTTCACTCTCGAGACCCGCAACGCGCCCGTGCAGATTCTCGGAATTTCCGAATCCGCTGGGATTGTATTTGATGCAGTCTGGTGGCTGAACGCGCAGGCAAGCGTGTGGCCGCCGCACGGGAAGGCGCAGCCGTTTCTTCCCTGGAGTCTGCAACGCGAAGCTCATATGCCGTATGCAGATCCTGCGGAAGATTACACGTTTGCTCTTCGAACGACAAAGAGAGTTCTGAATTCCGGAAACAATGCTGTTATTAGTTTTGCGCTCCAGGAAAGCGACGCGGCAAGTACTGGCACGCACCTACCCGATCGCGAGATTCTTCTGTCTCCGCTGGTGCGTGAGGCTCTGCCGAACACCCCGGTCATTGCGGTCGAAGAATTTCTGTCCGAACTTTTACAGCCGGGCGAGAACCGCGTTGCGTCGGCCGCCAGCCTGGAACAGCCTGCGCTGGAACAAATCGCGGAGGAGCCCTTCGTCCCGTTCAGGGCAACCCAGGTACGCGGCGGCGTTCGCTTCCTGGAGCTGCACGCGGCGTGTCCGTTTCGCGCCTTCGCCGAACTGCGGCTTGAGGCGCGACCGCTGGCGGAGGCCGAGTCGGGCCTTTCTCCCAATGCTCAAGGGAACATTGCTCATCGCGCGCTGGAGAAGTTCTGGAAGGAGATGAAATCACAGAAAGAATTGCTAGGAACCACGACGGAGCAGCATCGGCAAAGCTTGCGTCAGCATATTGGGAATGCATTAGCAAGATTTTTTGAGCATGCGAACGAGCCGTGGCAGCAAACGCTTATTGGAAATTGAAGCAGAACGGCTGGAAGAGCGGCTGCTGCAATGGCTGGAGCAGGAGAAACAGAGGCCGGATTTCACGGTGATAGAAACAGAGGCGGCACTGAAGGATGCGCGGATTGGCGGAATCGAGATGCAATGCCGCATCGATAGAGTCGATCAGGTCCAGGAAGGAGTCGTGCTGCTGGACTACAAGACAGGCCCTGTAGATCGAAATTCCTGCGCGGGTGACCGCCCCGATCAGCCGCAGTTACCCGCCTATGCAGTTCTGCGCAGCCATGATGGCGGGAGAGGAACAGGCAGCGATTGCCGGAGTCGCTTTTGCCGGTCTGCATCCGCGGAATGTTGAGTTTACTGTGATCGGCTCTCTCGCTTCTGTCTTCCCGAAACCGCCGGAGACTTCTGGAGGACGTCGAAAAAAAACCGAGTGGGACCAAGCCGCATTGAGTCCCGCGGAGATGCGGGAATTGCAGGCGTTCTGGAGCGCCAGTCTGACGCGGCTTGCGGAAGATTTTCGTGCCGGCGCGGCCATGGTCGATCCCAAGAAGCACGCCGAGACGTGCAAATACTGCGGCCAGACGCTGCTTTGCCGAATCCGCGAAACCATCGGAGTTGTCTCCGGCGCCAACGAAGAAGAAGATCAGGAAAGCTCCTCATCTACTGGGAATTTTGAAGCATGAATCAGACAGGCACTTCCCCGGCTGAAGATCTTTTGGACGCGCAGTCCGATGCGGCCGCGCGCCGCAATGCATGGGATGTAGAGCAATCGTGGATCGTCGAAGCGCCAGCAGGCTCGGGAAAAACAGAGCTGTTGATGCAGCGATTTTTGCGTTTGCTGGCGCGCGTGGAACGGCCGGAACAAGTGTTAGCCATCACCTTCACGCGCAAAGCTGCCGCGGAGATGCGAGACCGAATTATTGAGTCTCTGCGGCAGGCTAGAAGCGGTGAGCCGCTCGACGCGACAGCAGTCCACAAACAGCAGACCCGCGAATTTGCCCGGGAAGTGCTAGAGACCGATGCGCGGATGGGATGGAATCTGATCGCCCAGCCGCAACGGTTCAATATCCGGACCATCGACTCTCTATGCAACGAAATCGCTTCTCGCCTGCCGGTGCTTTCACGGCTTGGTGGCGAGATGCATCCGGTCGAAGATGCCTCCGAACTGTATCGCGACGCAGCTCAGGCGACGCTGGAAGAAATGGGCGGCAGCGATACGCGCCTGCGGGACGCGGCGCGCAGTTTGCTGATTCACCTGGACAATCGATTGGACCGGGCGGTTGGTCTGCTTGCCGCGATGTTGAGCAGCCGGGACCAGTGGGGCCGTGTTTTTCCCATCGATCGAGAGCTGTCCGACGAGCAGTTGGATACGCTTATTCGCGAACAGTTTGAGAAGCCGCTGCAGCAGCTCGTCACCGGCACGCTGGAACGCGCTCGCGAAACTGCTGAGCGAACAGGATGGGAAGAGGTCTTCGCATCTGGCGCATTATGCCGCTGGGCAACTGGAGAATTCGGAGTATACGAATATCTTTCGTGCGCTGCTCTTAAGTGGCGAGATTGCATCCTGCGATTGCGAGCACATTGCTGCATGGAAGGCCGCCGCGCAGTTGCTGCTGACCGCAGATAAGAAGGGTTTGCGCAAGCAGATAGATAAGAGAGTCGGTTTCGACCCCGGAAGCCCGCTTAAGCCGGAACTGCTGGATCTGCTGAAATCGCTCGCCGGTGACGACGATCTCGTCGATGCGATGGCACAGGTTTTGGCGCTGCCGCCGGCTTGCTATACCGAGCAGCAGCGAGAGATTCTGCGGGCCAGTTTTCTGCTGCTGCGGCAGGCGGTTGCGCATCTGCAGGTTGCGTTCGCCCGGTCCGGCAAAACAGATTTCGTTCAGATTGCTTTAGCCGCGAGCCAGGCGCTCGAAGATGACGCGGAAAGTCTGGCGCTTGCCTTTGGCACCGAAATCCGTCATCTGCTCGTCGATGAAATGCAGGACACTTCGATTACCCAGTTCAACATGCTTAGCAGGCTGGTCCAGAGCTGGGACGGGCATAGCCAGACGGTGTTTCTCGTCGGCGATCCAAAGCAGTCGATCTACAGATTCCGGCATGTGGAGGTAGGCCTTTTCGCGCGCGCGCGCAACGAAGGTCTGGGTGGAGTTCGCCTGAACCCCATTCGCCTGAGCAGCAATTTCCGCTCGCATCAAAGCCTGGTCCAGCAGTTGAACCAAGTGTTTACTCAGATATTTGGAGAAGGATTAGATTCCGACGAAATCGAATTTGTTCCTTCCGAAGCGGCGCATCGCGAGGAAGAAACGCAGCGAGTGTTCTGGCATCCGCAGGTGCGTGCGTATCAGGAAAAACCGGCGGTAGCGTCCGTTCGAGAGGAAGAGGATCCTTGTGCCGCCGAAGCTCGTGAGCTATGCGAGATCATCGAGCGTCAGCGCGCGCAAAACGCACCCGGAGAAAAGCCGCCGAGTATTGCCGTCCTGGTCCGTGCCCGAAGCCACGTGATTCCGATCCTGCAAGCGATGCGGGAGCGCGGCATTCCCTATCGCGCCGTTGATCTCGACACGCTGCCGGATCGCCAGCCGCTGCTGGATCTGGTCGCCATTACCCGTTGCCTGCTTGCATTCCGCCGACCGCATCGCATGGCTGGCGGCTTTGCGCGCGCCGTGGTGCGGGTTGACCTTGAGCGATCTGCTCGCTTTGTGCGGCAACGACGATCCGGCGTGGAAATGCAAAACAGTTCCCGAATTGTTCCGTGAACGGGCTTCTCTGCTGAGTACGGACGGACAGCAGCGAGCGGCGCGAACCATGCAGGTGCTGGAGGCGGCCAGAAACATCTCCACGCACGAACGCTTATCGATACTGGTGGAACGCACCTGGCACACGCTGGGCGGTCAGCAGTGCGTGCCTGCAACCGAAGCTGCCACTGTGAACGATTTTTTTCGCATGCTGGATACGCTGGAAAACGAGGAGCGGATGGCCCACAGCGAGCCAGCTGGAAGAACGGATGCAGAAGCTGTTTGCAGCACCTACGGCGACGGACGATTCACCCGTGGACGTGCTGACGCTGTTCAAGGCGAAGGGTCTGGAGTGGGATGTTGTTCTGATCCCTGGACTGCACCGCTGTCCGCGAAGAGATGAGTCGAAGCTGGTGCAATGGATGGAACAGGTGCCGGCGGGAATTTTCCCAGCGCAATCCGGCGGCTCGGATTCCGCAGGCACAATTCTTCTGGCGCCGATCAAACATGTTGCTGAAGAGCATGAACCGATTAATACGTGGATTCAGTCCAGGAGCACGGATCGCGATCGCGTTGAACTGAAGCGTTTGCTGTACGTCGGATGCACGCGCGCCCGCAAGGAGGTCCACATGTTCGCGCGATGCAAGCAGACGCAGTCCGGCAAGCTGAGCCAGCCGCCTGCCCAAAGCCTGCTGCGCACGGCGTGGCCAGTTGCGGAAACCATCTTCATCGGGCATGCCGATCGACAGAAAGTCCGCAGCGCAGACCGTTCCAATGTTGTGGAGATGCCTCTCGCAGCACCTTTCCCAGTGCGGAGAACCATTGCCAGGTCACTTGGAGACCGTCGCTGCCGGAGACAAATGTGCCTCCAATCGAGAACAACGGTGCGCAGCGCGAGTGAATGATTCGGCTCTCGAATTTTCAGCGGCTCGCCGCGGACTGGCAGCCGGCTGCGATATTGCCGGATGTGCCGTTTGAGCGGACGATCGAGTTGCAGAAGGCCGTTGCAGAGAATGAGGATAGCGATCAGCAGGCCCCATTTTCGCGTCCACAAGGCTCGTGGCGGGCACGTCGATTCGGAACTGTCCTGCATGCTTTTCTGGAGCCGCTGGCGAATATTCTTGCCGAAAATAAGAGCCCGGCCGCGATCAGGAATGCGGTCGAACGGCTGTCCCATCCGATTCGGCTGCACCTGATGCGCAGCGGCTGCGATTCGCAGGAGGCAAAGGTCGAATCCGAGCGAATTCTTGCTGCGCTTCAGGGCATGGCAGGCGATGAAAATGGCCGCTGGATACTCGAAGCGCATCCGCAGCCTTCTGCCGATTCGGGGTCATCGAAGTTCGGTTTCGAGGTTCCACTGACAGGTCTGTATCAAAATGCAATGCGATCGATTCGCCTGGATCGCATGTTTCTCGCCGGCAAATCTCCGCGGGCACAGGGCCAGAATTGCCTATGGATTGTAGACTTCAAGACCGCGGCGCATGGGGCAAAAGGTCTCGAGGAATTTCTGGCCGAGGAGAAGGAGCAGTACTGGTCCCAGATGCAGACCTACGCCGGAATTGTAAAAGCTGTCTATCCCAATTACGCGGAGATTCGCCTGGGGCTGTATTATCCGCTGCTGCCGGAGTTTTTGTGGTGGGATTACGAGCCGCTGCCATAAATGGCCCCCACTAAGCTTCGCTGGTGTGAAGGTGGTGGCGAACATCCGCGCCGCGCACCCAGAAAATGACATCCTCAGCGATGTTGGTGGCGTGATCGCCGACGCGCTCCAGATTGCGCGCAATCACCAGCACATTCAATGCCTGATGCGAGCAATCCGGCTGTTCTCCGATACAACGTGTCAGGGTGCGGTACACGGCGCGATTCATCTCGTCGACCTCGTCGTCCATCAAAAGCACCTTTTCGGCCAGCACGGGATCTGCGTCGATGAATGCCTGCAAAGCTTTGCGAACCATGGTGGCCGCAAAAGCGGCCATTTTGGGAATGTCGACCGGCAGCTCGACCGGAGACAACGATTGCAGGTCGCGCACGCGTTCGGCGATGTTCACCGCCTGATCGCCCACCCGCTCCAGGTCCGCATTGATTTTGATGACCGCCAGAATAAAGCGCAGATCGATGGCCATCGGCTGTTCCATGGCGAGCAGATCGAGCGCCATCTGATCGATATCGCGCTCCATGCGATTGATGGCGGGTTCGGAACGCACGACCAGATCGCAGATGGAGAGATCGCCGACACGGTAAGCCTCGATGGCGCGCTGAATCGCCTGCTCCGCCATCCCGGCCATGACCAGCAGCTTCTCCTTCAGATCGTCGAGATTTTGGTGGAAACGGGTGCGTGTCATCCGAACCTGCCTGTAATGTAATCTTCTGTCCGCTTCTCCGCGGGATTGGTGAAGATTTTTGTGGTTGCGGCGAACTCCACAAGATACCCGCTCAGGAAGAACCCTGTCATCTCCGCCACGCGCGCGGCCTGCTGCATATTGTGAGTCACGATCACGATGGTGTAGTCGGTTTTCAGCTGAAAAATCAAATCCTCAATTTTTGCGGTCGAGATCGGGTCGAGTGCCGATGCCGGCTCATCCATCAGCAGCACCTCGGGATCGATAGCCAAGGCGCGGGCGATGCAGAGCCGCTGCTGCTGCCCACCGGAGATGCTGGCGCCTGACTTGCTCTTCCAGACGTCCTTTACCTCGTCCCAAAGTGCGGCGCGGCGCAGGCTGCGTTCGACAGCTTCATCCAATTTTTTGCGGCTGAGATGGGCACCCAGCCGCAAACCGCTGGCCACGTTTTCATAAATCGACATCGTCGGGAACGGATTAGGCCGCTGAAACACCATGCCCACACGGCGACGGATCGCTGCCGGGGCAGCATGCTGATAGATATCCAGATCGCCCAGCTTGACAGAACCGGTCACGCGGGCGATGGGGTTGGTCTCATGCATACGGTTCAGGCAACGCACGAAAGTGGATTTGCCGCAGCCGGAAGGCCCGATCAATGCCGTGGCACGGTTGGCTGGAATCATGATGCTGATATCGTGCAGCGTATGCACGCTGCCGTACCAGGCATTCAGATTTTCTACTTCGATTCCTGCGCCCACTTACGATTCCTCCTGCATATCGCAGACCGGTATTTTCTTCTTACAACATACACATGTTCCCGGGACGCGTGGCGCATGCCGATCGGAAGGAATTGGAACACCTGGTTAAACTAGCAGATCTTTGTCAATGTGCGATGAACCGCGCGGCACGGGCTGCGTTTTTTGTTGCAAATAGAGCGGTTCTCTTTCACTTATAGACAAGCTGACATAAACGAGAGCACGTAGTCCCGTTCCTGAGGGGCAGCCGTCATAGCCCGATGGCCTGCGGTGCGATTTCGATCAGCGGATACCCTTGTTCTTTCCAGCCATCGAAACCGCCGCGCAGAGGCCGGATTCGCTCCACGCCAAAGCGGCGCATGGCCAACGCGATCTTTGCGCTGGTCGCCTCGCTGGGACACGTGCAGTAAAGCACGACATCCCGGTCGCGGGGGATCTCCGCATTGCGCTCGATCAGTTCATCCGGCAGCAGTCGAACCGCGCCCGGCAGAATTCGCGGATCGGGCAGCAGGTCGAGCGGATGACGCAGATCGACGATGTAAGGATTTTCGCCTCGGTCCATCATGGCCTTCAGCTCTCTGGGTTCAATCCGCAGGGTGCGAATGGTGCGCAGAAAAGACCGCTGCCGCACGATATTTATAAACCAAAATTCCTATAACAACCAGAACCACCAGCACGAAAGCCGAGCGGCCCAGCCAATGCAAAAGTCCATTGTTTCGCCGGATCGCATCTCCGAAGAAACGGCCCACGACCACAATCGACGCAGCCCAGATGAAAGTTCCGGCCATGTCGTACAGCAAGAAAGATGCGGTACGGCATCTTGCTCTGCCCAGCCAGCGGAGCGGCCATGGTATTGAGGCCGGGGATGAATTTCGCCAGCAGCAGTCCAGCCGGACCGTTCTTCGCCAGCACGTCTTCTGTCCTGCGAACGCAAGAGGCGGCTTCGATCGAAAACCTGCAAATCCAGCGGGTCACGGCGCTTCCATAACGCCCGCCGAGACGAAACCAGATGGAATCGCTGATTGCGCTTGCCGTCATTACGGCAAGAACGACCCATCCAATCCTCATGTGGTGGGTTGCGGTCAGGGTACCCGCGGTGAGCAGGATGGGCGTGCTCGGCAAAGGAACGCCGAGCTGCTCCAGCATGACCCAGCCGAACACGATCACATAGCCGTAATGTAGAAACAGCTCACCTGGGAAGTGCATAGCTCGACCACCTTTAAAACGCACTATTCTGATGCTGGAATTCGGGAAAAGCACCAATCAAATTCATGGAGACCCCGGCGGCAAGCCCGGCTGCGGTATTTCTTCTTGCTGGACCGCGGGCGGACCGGCGGCCCAGTAACTGGTGCGAGCCAGCACGCGAGCTTCCAATGGCTGCGTCAACTCCACGGTCAGCGCATGCAGGCCCGGCTTTGGGTCCGAAGGCTGAAAGCTGAGCATGTAGCGATTATGTACCTGGTTCGCCAGCATTCCCATTTCGCTGTCCAGCTGTTTTCCGCGATTGAAGCGGAGATATTGGCCGCCGGTCATCTGCGGAATGGCCGCGGCAGTATTTTTCTGAAGCGCGGCGATGGTCATGAGCAACGGCGCGAGCAGATCGGCGCTGCCGCCGCTGGGATGGGAGAAATCCAACAGATCCGATCGCGCCGGGGCTGAATGCGAGGCTGTAGACAACGACATCGCTGCGGCCGATCTTGCGGACCACTTCCTTGAGCGGAGTGCGGCTGCCATGGTCGCGGGTTTCGCTCAGCAGCACGATGACGCGCTGGTTCTGCTGCGGCTCATCCTGCAGCATGTCGACCGCGTACCAGACGGCGTCCAGAATCGCCGCCCCGCCATCTCCCGGCTGAATCGAATACACCGCCCGCTCCACAGCATCGGGATTGCTGGAAAAATCCAGCAGCGTTCGCGGGCGGCTGTCGAACTCGACCACGGCGGTGCGATGCCGGGTGTTGCCGGCCAGCGCACCCATCATGGTCGGCAGGCCGATCATTTTGTGGAACTCCCGCACCGCCGACCGGCCCACCTGCACCAGCACCACAATCGACATCGGGCGCTTGATCGGTATCCGGATCGAGATGAATCTTCTGCGGAACGCCGTTGTCCTTGACGATGAAATCCTGCGCCGTCAGATTGAAGACGGGCTCGCCGCTTTTGCTTTCCACCAGCGTGGGAACCAGCACCAGGTTGCTGCGCGCCCGCAAGGTAATCTGCTGCGCCTGGGAACAGACACGGCAATGCCGGCCATCGAGCAGCCAGAAACACCAGAGGAGCGGCCGGCGGGTAGATTCGTCTACAAATAGTTCATCTCTACGCTTCCGTAAGCGACGGGGTTCAGGAATTCAGGCGGTGCATCCGGCCGCCGTTTTCCAGCAGGATAGATCTCATTGCGCCAGAATATCGTTCGGCTGCTATAACTGGCGATCCAGAAAAAGATGGCCAGCAGATCGCGGACGGGATACAGCAGCACGCTTTGCCAGGACGATGTCTCGCAGATCACGCGCTGACTGACAGTGGCGGCCAGCAGCATGCGGCTGCCTACGCTCCACAGCAGTGCGGCCGCCGCAATGGCCGGGCTGTGCAGCAGGCCAGGCCGCAATCGCCGCCAACACTCCAAAAGGCACGCTGAAGGTGAGCGCGGTGCCCAAGTGGCCCTTGGGCCGGGAAAATCGCGTGCTTTTCATCCAGCGCGCCTGGTGCTGCATGGAAGGCCAGAAGGACTCATGCAGCACGACGTGGTCGATGACATGGTCCGACAGCACGACAGTATGGCCACGCGCGGCCACCTGATTGCCCAGCAGAAAATCGTCCGAGCAATACTCGCCCATCGGCAGAAAGCCGCCAATTTCCTTGAGGCACTCGCGGCGAATGGCCATGGTCGGACCGAGCGCAAACTTCATGCCCTCGAGCATCTCGGCGACCAGCACGCCGGCGGACATTTCAATCGACATGGCGGCTGCCTCAATCCGCGACCACACATCCGCCCTGCGCAGCGTCGCCGCGATAGAGGCAGGTGACCGCTCCCACACTGCGTGTCCTCGAATGGCGCAACCACATCGCGCACATAGTTGCGCTCGCACGCGGACATCGCTGTCGCTGATGATCAGGATTTCGTGCCGCGCCCGCTCCGCCATGAGTTCCAGCGACAACAGCTTGGCGTTCGGCACGGTCGGCTCGCCGCTGGCAAGAAATTGCACCGGCACATGAGGATAGCGCGCCGCGACATGGCGGGCTGCCGCCAATCCGGGATCGTCCATGTGGCGCGCGCAGAACAGAATTTCGTATTCCGGATAATCCTGATCGAAAAATGTGGCGAGATGCGTTTCCAGACCGGCCTCCGCGCCATGCACCGGTTTCAGCAGACTGACGGGAGGCGTGAAAGAGCCGGCATGTGCGCCGGTGCCTTCGGCGGCTGAACCGCAGCGGCCGCGACCATCGCCATGGCGGTGTAAATCGTCGAGGTGAACAGACCGAAGAGGCCCACTCGCCAACGCGAAATCAAACAGTTTTTTCATGAATGGCAAAGACAGAATACCGGAAGAAGAGCAAACCGGAGAGATGGCCCTCGATGCGCAGGCAGCGAAAACCGGAGCTTTACGAACGCTTTCTTGCATCGCGTGGCGTCGCGTTGACGATCACCGGACGCCGCAGCGGAACCAGGCCAGGCTCGGAAGAATGAGCTGCCGGGCTGCATCCGGCTCAGCATCTCCGTACGCACATAATCGACGAAGCTTTGCATCTGGCGGTTCATCTCTTCCATGCGCTCACGCATCTGCAGGATGATGGCAATGCCCGCGATATTGACGCCCAGATCGCGCGCAAGATTCAGGATGAATTCCAGCCGCTCGAGATCCTCTTCTGTGTAGAGACGGGTATTGCCTTCGGTGCGGGACGGCTTCAGCAACCCTTCGCGCTCATACAGCCGCAGCGTCTGCGGATGGATGCCGTACATCTCGGCCACGGCCGAAATCATGTACGCGCCTTTCGATTTACGCTTGGTCGCCATGGTCCCTGCTCCAGCTTAGTCTATTCCTTGCACTTACCGCGATGCCATACCGTTTCGCCGGAACAAGCGCTGTAGCGGCATGCTAGCATGATGGCCAATGCGAGCCATGCTTCGCATTCTGGCGGTTTCGGTCCTGCTGGCGCTCGGCGGCATCGCCTTGCTGGCCCAGCAGCCGATTCCCCATTTCCATCCCGGGGAGTGGGAGATCGACTCCGTCCAAACCGTGATGGGCGGCAGAGCGATTACCTCTCAAACCCAACTATGCGCCCGGCACCAGGCGGACTTCTGGAAAGTGGCGCAGGCCGGGCTCAGCTGCAAAAAGCCGAAAACCCATCCCGTCTCCGGCGGCCTTCGGGTTCGCGTCCATTGCGTATACAGCGGTGGAACGCTCCATTCCGAAATCCGCTCGGATGTGATCGAAAACATCTACCGACGACGGAAACAGCTTCACGCTGACCGGAACCACGACAACGGATACGGTTTATCAGGGAGTTCAGCCGAAGCAGACCTCGGCGCATCTGCAGGCGACTGCACATCGCCTGGGCGATTGCCCGTAGTCCGCCCGAGCTGTCATACCTGGCTAAACAAAACCGCCCGCGGGTCTTCCGGATTCAGCCGCGCCAGCTCCCGCAGAATTTCCTTCGAGCGCTCATCCTGCAACTTCGGCACGGCAATGCTGACCTCTACTATCTGGTCGCCGCGTGTTCCGTCCACGGATGAAGAAGCCACTCCCTTTTCCCGCAGCCGCAGTTTCTGTCCCGTCTGGGTGCCGGGAGGAATCTTCAGTTGCGTCCGGCCGTCGATCGTGGGCACCTCGATCTTCGCGCCCAGGGCTGCCTCGGTAATTGTCACCGGAACAGTGACATAAATGTTGTCGGCCTTTCGGGTGAAGACGGGATGCGGCTCGATGCGGACAATCAGATAGAGATCGCCGTCCGCGCCGCCACGAACGCCGGCGTTTCCCTTGCCGGCGAGACGGATGCGCTGGCCATCGCGCGTTCCGGGCTTGATGCGAAATTCGGCGTTTTCGGTACGCGCCACCGTTCCCTGCCCGTGGCAGGTCGGACATTCCTGACGTATGTGTCCGCTGCCGCCGCAACGCGGGCACTCGATGTTGAACTTCATCCGGCCGCCCATCTGCGTCACCTGACCGGTGCCGCCGCATTCCGGGCACACGGTTTCGCCGCCGCTGGCAGCGGTACCGTGGCAGGTCGGACAAACCACCTGGCGAGTAATTTGCAGCCGCAGAGAACCGCCGCGAATCGCGGTCCAGAAGTCCACATTGACCTGGTACTCAAGATCGGTTCCAAGCTGCGGACCTGCCTCCTGGGCGATGGCCGCCACGAAACGCGCCGGAAAAGATGTCGCGGAATCCTCCCCAGGAAGAGGCACCACGCCCGGACTGCGATGTGCGCTGCCCGCCTCCGCCGGCGAAGTCGGAAAAATCGAATCCTTCAAAGCCTACCGGACCGCCTTTCTGCTGACGGGCCGCGCCGCCGCGAAACCCATAGCCTCCCTGCGCGGCCGCTTCCGCCGCCGCAGGGTCGATGTTGTCGGAGTAAAAGCCAAGCTGGTCGTAAATCTTCCGCTTCTTGGGATCGCTCAAGATGTCGTTGGCTTCCGACATTTCCTTGAATTTCTCTTCGGCCTTTTTGTCATTGGGATTGACGTCGGGATGATATTTGCGCGCAAGTTTGCGGAACGCCTTGCGGATTTCATCCGCAGTCGCCGTCTTCTTGACTCCGAGAATGCCGTAATAATCTTTGGTCTGTGTCGCCATGTTAGTTCTTTATGCGGTCATCGGCAGTTTCAGGCCGCCGGTTTTCCGGTCCCGCGGCGCCGGTGTTGATCGCTCTGGCTCTAATTCCCAGTTCGCGCAGGCATTCTGAACGATTGCGAGGATGTAAACCCAGCCTGGTCTCATTTCCGAAAGTATCGCATGGAATCTGACATTCCCTGGATTCTTCGCTGTGCTCAGAATGACTGCGCCCGAGATGAATGGGTGAGTTTTAATTCCAAACCTTCTCCACATCGATCGGCTCGATGCGGCAGAAGATATCCGGCGCTACGCGCGCCATCTTCGCTACGAATTCTTCCGCTTCTGCGCGCGTCTGAAATAGCTCCTTACTGTAGAGCTGGCCCGCGCGCAGTTGCTCGCATTGCCATACTGTATCCGTCATCATTGCTCCTTATATGTTTGTCGCTTGAGAGAAATTAAGGGCGCCCCGCTGTTTGTCAGGACGCCCTCGGTTCACTGGGCACTTGCTTCACCCATATTTACTGTACGAGCGGGGTTCGTACTCCGGATTCTCGATCCGGAAGACGCTTACCTCTTATCATCGACGTCGACATACTCGGCATCGATCACGCCTTCATCCTTCTTCTGCTCGGCTTCCGGCTGCTCCACGTTCGGTGCGCCTTCCGGCACTCCGGCTCCCCCGGCTGCGGCATTCGCCTTATACATCGCCTCAGCCAGTTTGTGCGATGCGCCGGTCAGCTTCTCCCGCGCGGCGTTCAGTTCCGCCGGACTGGGCGAGCCTTCGAGCGTCTTTTTGGCATCGGCCAAGGCCGTTTCGACCTCTGCCTTATCGTCGGTTGGGACCTTGTCGCCGCTGTCTTTCAACATTTTTTCAATGTTGTAGACCAGGCTGTCGAGCTGGTTCCGCGCCTCGATCTCCTCGCGCTTGGTTTTGTCCTCCGCTGCGTGAGCATCGGCGTCTTTCGCCATCCGCTCCACTTCCTCCTTGCTTAGACCGGTAGAAGACGTAATCGTAATCTTCTGGTCCTTGCCGGTGGCGTTGTCCTTTGCGGTCACGTTCAGGATGCCGTTTGCATCGATGTCGAACGTCACCTCGATTTGCGGAATGCCACGCTGCGCTGGAGGAATCCCGCTCAGCTTGAACTTGCCGAGCGTGCGGTTCTGGCTGGCCAGCGGCCGCTCGCCTTGCAACACGTGGACTTCCACTTCCGTCTGGTTGTCCGCCGCCGTTGAAAACGTCTCCGTCTTCTTGGTCGGAATGGTGGTGTTGCGCTGGATCATCGGTGTCGCCACGCCGCCCAGGGTCTCAATTGCCAGGGTCAGCGGGGTGACATCGAGCAGGAGAAGATTCTTGACCTCACCACCCAATACGCCAGCCTGCACCGCCGCACCGATCGCGACGACTTCGTCCGGGTTGACACCCTTGTGCGGCTCTTTGCCGAAGAGATCCTTCACCAGCTGTTGAATCTTGGGCATACGTGTCTGCCCGCCGACCAGCACCACTTCGTCGATCTTGCTGGAGTCGATGCCCGCGTCCTTCATCGCCTGTTTGCAGGGCCCGATCGAGCGCTGCAGCAGATCATCCACCAGTTGCTCCAGCTTGGCCCGTGTGAGCTTCTCGACCAGGTGCTTCGGGCCGGTCGCGTCCGCAGTGACAAATGGAAGGTTGATCTCGGTTTCAATCGCCGTGGAAAGCTCAATCTTTGCCCTCTCGGCAGCATCTTTCAGCCGCTGCAGGGCCATTTCGTTACCCTTGTCGCGCAGATTCAGCCCTTCTTTTTTCTTGAACTCGTCGATTAGCCAATCAACAATCCGCTGGTCGATGTTGTCGCCGCCCAGGTGGGTGTCGCCATTGGTGGCCTTGACCTCAATCACGCCTTCTCCGACTTCGAGTACAGACACGTCGAACGTACCGCCGCCGAAGTCATACACAATGATGGTTTCGTCCTTCTTCTTATCGAGTCCGTAGGCCAGCGCCGCCGCGGTCGGCTCGTTCACGATGCGCTTTACGTCCAGGCCGGCAATTTTGCCTGCATCTTTTGTGGCCTGCCGCTGGGCGTCGTTAAAATACGCCGGAACGGTGATGACGGCTTCGGTCACGGACTGGCCAAGATAGTCCTCAGCAGCCTTCTTCAGCTTTTGCAGGATCATCCCGGAGATTTCCTGCGGGGTGTAATCCTTGCCCTGGGCAACGACGACGATGTGGTCGCCCTGCTGCTTCACCTTGTAGGGCACCATCTTCATTTCGTCATTTACTTCATTGAAGCGACGGCCCATGAAGCGTTTAATCGAATAGATTGTGTTATCCGGATTGGTGATCGCCTGCCGCTTGGCAACCTGGCCTACCAGCCGCTCTCCGCCCTTGGTAAACGCCACAACGGAAGGCGTCGTGCGGCCGCCTTCCTCGTTCGGAATCACCTTCGGCTCGCCGCCTTCCATGACAGCGACAACTGAGTTGGTGGTTCCCAAGTCAATTCCTATAATTTTGCCCATAATGCCTTTTCTCCACGTTTTCGACGCCTAATCTTGTAATCTAAGTATCGCAGTTGAGTGCTTTACTGTCAACTTAATTGATGCGCTTCTTGACATATAGGATGCAAAATGAACGGGACTACGGCTCGTGAGTCCTGATTCTGGGAATTTCGTTGTTATCGAAGCGAATATGGCGAGCAGCAAGGGATCTCAACCGGCCGAAATTCCATCAACTCCACCCGTGTTCTATCCGGGTCATACAGGTTCAGCTGCCACTTTCCGTCGCGGCCAATCTGTGCGTCTTGCCGGGGAGAGGCATGCCAGCCATGCTGCTCCAGCAATTCCATCGCCTCATGCATGTTCTGCACCCCCAGCGCGAAGTGGTTTAAGACGCCGCTTTCTTCTGCGGAAACCGGGCCAGGCCCGTGGATCATGTACTCGATCCAGTCCGTTCCGTCCGGCACCTGCATATCCACCCAATCGATCTGGTTATCTTTCATTCCGCCCTGCCAGCCTTCGTGAAATCCCAGAACGTCGCGGAAAAAATGATCTTCCGCCGCGCGATCGTGAACGATAAACCCGGCATGCAGAATCTCCCGCGAAACCTGCGGTTCCTGCAGATACGCTACCGCCGGCACCAGCCGAGCCTGCACCGAGGCCTGTACAAACTCAATCCGATGCCCTTCCGGGTCTTTCACCCAGAACCATCGCGCGCCATTCGCTTGCCGCTCGATTCTGTCTGGAACCGAAACCCCTTTGCCCAGCAGATAGCTGCGTAGCCCATCGGCATCGGGAGTGGCAAACGCCACCGATGCCAGATTATCGGTCACTCCTTGCGGCAGCGGGTCCACTTGAATCGTCTGCTCCGCATTCACCCGGTAGAGTCGGCCCTTCGCAGGAAAACCAAGAAACTCCCCATAAAAATGCCGGGCCTTGGCCATATCCGACGTATACACGGACACCTGCGCAATTCCCGTAATCGGCGGACGCGACAGCCGATTCTGAGCCCCCGCCATCGCGGACAAGCCGAATAAAACAGCAGCCACAGCCCAGAAGAATTTCATCTCAGCACAATCTCCTTTTCACCGCGAAACCATTGGATTCAATGGCTGACCGAATTGTTTCTCGGCTGCTCGACAGCATCTGAATAAAACTGCGTCAGATCGGCCTTCAATTGCTTCAGTGCATCCACATTCAGATAAATCATGTGGCCCGACGGATAGTAGCCGAAGCGGACATTTTTCTGCAGCACAGGGTCCAGTTGCATATGCGAGATGTCGAACTCCGTCTCAAAAAAAGGCGTGGCGAGATCGAAATAGCCGTTGGCGGAAAAAAGCTTCAAATGCGGATTTTGCCGCATGGCCGCCCCGAGATCGAGCGCAACGTCCGGATTCTGCTGCTCCTGGCCGCTAGGCGGCTTATGTTTCCAGTCCCAGTGGAAACCGGGGCCGTAGGAAGTCGCCTTGTACGAATCGTTGGAGGTGAAATTCAGCGTATTCGTCAGATACTCGTGAAACGCGGCAACAAATGCGCCGGAGATGCCGGCTTCCGCGGGATCATACGCCGGCGTCTCTCCGGCTGCATCAATGTCGATGCCCTCAAACCGGGCGTCGTAGCGGCCGAGCGTTCGCCGGTCGTTCCGAAGCAATTCCTTCCGAAACCGCGCGGGCTCAATCCGCAGATTGGTTTCCTTCAGGTAAGAGACATTCAGGCCAGTCATCTGGCTCAGTTTTTGGGCGACCTCATCCTCCTGCGCAGCGTTTAAATTCTGCCCCTGCCACAGGGCCTCCGCATAAGGGCCGCGTGCATATTTGCGGACGGACTCCAGAAAGGCGCTTAAATCGGCAGGCTTGTTGGGCAGCTTGTCGTGATACCAAGCGATGGCGGCATACGAGGGCAGATTGTCGATGTAATTATTGTCGAGGCCAGCCGTGCGATCGTTGAAATTGAGGATCGACGAGATCAGAACCACGCCGTTCAACGCAATTCCACTTTCCTGTAAGGAGTAGACCAGCGCCGCAGAGCGGGTGGTGCCGTAGGATTCGCCGATGAGAAAACGGGGCGAATTCCAACGCCGGTTCACGGTGAGGTAGTGCGCGATGAAGAGGTTGAACGCGTGGGTATCCTGGTCGACGCCCAGGAACTCCGCCAGGTTACCTTTTCCGACCGGCTTTGAAAAACCGGTGCCCATAGCGTCGATAAATACGAGATCGGATTTGTCGAGAAGACTGTACTGGTTAGGAACCAGGTGGTAGGGCGGCGGGGGCGTAGCGTCCGGACTGGAGGTCTCGACGCGCATCGGCCCGAACGAACCCATATGCAGCCATACGGAGGACGATCCCGGGCCGCCGTTGTAGAGAAAGGTTACCGGCCGCTCGTTCGCCGCGGCACCATTTTCCGTATACGCGACAAAGAAAATACTGCCATTGGGGTTGTTCTGGGCGTCGCGGATCAGCAGGTTTCCCGCGGTCGCGGTGTAATGAATCGTCTGACCATCCAATACCAGCGTGTGTTGGGTTACGGAACTTTGCTCTTTCGGCATCGAAGAGGGCTGGTTCACCTCCGAAGTGGCCGGCGGCTGGGCCTTGGCCTCGTCCGGCCTTTTTTCCTGCGCCAGCGACAAAGCGGACATCGCGAACAGGCAAACCATCAGAGCTGACAACCAGGAGCTGCGGATTCTCGATGGCATTCTTCGCATCATCTCCTTCACCAGCATACGTGTGGTACCTGCCGGCATCGACATTAAGGCTGAATTCAGTCGCCCGGATGAGGGCTGTTCCCCTTCATAATGCCAGCTTCGTCCAATCTCGGCATTCCGCCACGCTGTGTCGCGGCCCAGGCCCCCCAGCGGTTCGCCGTCTCGGCGACCAGCGGCAGCGGGAGCCGACGCAGGACAGAAAGCGTAAGCGCTGCTGTGAAAGCATCTCCCGCGCCGACCAGATCCACAACATGGGCCGAAACTCCGGGATGATCGTGGATGGCGTTCCGCGTTACCAGAAGGCTTCCGTTCGCGCCCCGGGTGATGGCGATCAGTTCGATTGGAAATTGTCGCAGCAACCAACGCGCGGTTTCGAGCATGGGCTGCTCCTCTGCAGATGCCTCGAGTGCTCGCGCGATCCGTGGGACTTCCTCATCGTTCATCTTTAGGATGCTTGAATGGGCACATCCCCAGGCCACCATTTCGGGCGCCCAGTACGGATCCCGCAGGTTCACATCGAAAACACGCAGTGACCGGGAACTGGTCGCCTCGACCATTCTGCGAAGCGTGTTCCGAGTTCTCGGCGATCGCTGTGCAAGCGTGCCGAAGCAGACGGCGTCGAGGGTCGGCGCAACCGTCGCCAGTTCTGATGTTTCCGCGATGTAATCCCACGCCACGTCGTCGTGAATCCTGTAGATGGGGCTGCGATCGGAAGTAAATTCCACGGTGACGGTTCCGGTGGCGTGGCTGGAATCGATCGAGATGTGGTCCGGTTTCACCCCGGCGGCGGCAAGCTGCTCAAGTGCCTGCCGTCCCAGCGGATCGTCTCCCACACGGCTGACCAGCAGAATCTCATCCGCTGTACCTGTGGAATCCGCAGCGGGCAGATTGGCGCACATGGCGGCGAAGTTGGCGGGCGCGCCGCCCAGCTGCGGTCCGCCTGGAAGAAAATCCCAGAGAAGCTCTCCGATGGCGGCGATGCGGTAACCTGCCTGCATCCGTCCTTCTCCTATCGACGATGAAGCAGAATCGCCCGCTATTTCCGTCCCGAGGCGGCTGTGTTCAGTGCGCCGGATGCAGCTTGCGCTTCAAGAACAATCAGCTGTTCGGCGCCGACGTTCACATCGCAAGCGTCGTGATCGACAGTCACCTGCTCCTGGGTATTCCATGCGGGAGCAAGCGCCTGCACACCCTGTAAAGCGGTGCCCGAAAAGTCGAGATGAAAGGTTCGCGGCGCATCAGACTTATTTAGCAGCACGACCATAATTTCTCCCTGCGCGAGTGCTGGACCAGCGTTGCCAGATGGCGGAGCTTCAAAACGCGCATAGACGAACCCGGTGTCATCCACCAGCAGATTTTGCTGGGCTCCGGTTTGAAGCTCGCTATGATGCGCGCGAAGGTCAAGCAGTCCTGCAACCCAGGCATGCATTGCCTCCTGCGGCGCAGTTCGGCCGGCCGCGGCGAAGGCGTCGTTCGTATCGCCGGGAAATCCTCCCGGAAAATCTGCCCGATTGTCGCCGTCGTTGCCGGCGGGCATGGCAATCTCATCGCCGTAATAGATTTGCGGCGTGCCGCGCATGGTGGCGATCAATCCGAAAGCGAGCTTCATGCGCGCCGCGGTGACTCCGGGTTCGGAAGCGAATCGGGCAGTGTCCTGATTGCTGAAAAATGTAACCAGCTGCTCGGGATGCGGATACAGCCAGTCCTGGCGCTCGATTTCGGTCAACTTTGTCATCGGCGCATTCCCAGTGGGGGCCGTGCCCGTCAACGCCACGCGCAAGGCAAAAAAACTCGGGAAATCAAACGGCGTGGAGAGGCCGGTGTCAATGCCGGCATGTTTCACTCCACCTGCAAAATACGAGACGACTGTCGGATCCGGGTTGAAGATTTCGCCGACCGTCGTCAGCTGCGGGTAAAGCGCAATCAATTCGGTGTGAAACTCCTGCCAGAAATCGCGGTCGACATTGGGAAATGAATCGAGCCGCAAACCATCGAGCGCGCCGGACTCGACCCACCAGATCGCATTCTGAATCAGGTACTGCTTGACCAGCGGATTTGACTGATTCAGATCGGGAAGCGTATCGGAAAACCACCCGTCGACCGCAGCCCGATAGGCCGCCGGTGGGGAATGAGGATTGGTGATGGGCTGGAAATTCGCCGTCGCTTCCAGATGCTGCTCCACCGTGCCGTGAAACCAGTCCGGCGCCGGTGGATCGAGCAGCCATGGACTGTTTGCCCCGACATGATTCATCACCGTATCGAGAACGAGCTTCATGCCGCGGGTGTGCACGGCCTGAGCCAGGTTCTGGTAGTCCTGCAATGCGCCGAAATGGGGGTTGACCTGATAAAGATCGACCGGCGCGTATCCACTGTAATCTGGCGCCGAAAGAGGGCCCTGCGCATAGAGAGGCGTGACCCAGAGGGTGGTCACGCCCAGTTTTTGAAGATAGTCCAGATGACTTTCGATCCCGGCCAGATCGCCGCCGTGGTATGCGCTGGGATTCGTGCGATCGAACGTGCCTTGCATCTGCGGAAGACGATCGTTCGACGGATCACCATCCGCGAAGCGGTCGGGCAGGACCAGGTACATGACATCGGCGGAGGAGAAACCATGAAAGCCGTCCGCGGGATCATGCCGCTTCTCCAACTCATAGGGCACGCGCGTTCTTCCGCGCACCGTGCGCACCAGGAGAGTGAAGCGCTGCGGCTGCGCGGAAGAAATATCGAGCCAGACGAAGGCCCAATGTCCGTTCGCCGACACTCTCGTTCGGCGAATGGATATTCCGGGCACGCTGCTGCTGATCTGGGCATCGTTCAGATTCGTTCCATGCAGCAGCAGCATAGGATTGGGCAGCGCACTCCACCAGTTCGGCGGGCTCGTGTCGGTTACCGTTGGCTTCCCTGCCGGAACGTTTGCGCGCCTGGATCTTTTCCTCTGGTTGCGCGAGTAGGACGGCGAAATTGTGCAGAAGAACAGGAGATAGATAACCAGCGCGTGGCGCATGCAGAGAGAGAATGGATATTTCCTCTGCAGAATTGCGACCCGATTGCAACCGATCTGCCCGTGTTGATCCGATATCGATAGCATGACAGTCGTGGGTGCCTGGATCGAGAATTGTAATGGGCCAGCAGTTTTCTTACGAGCGCAACGAGCACACTTCTACGCTCTGCGTTCTCCCGCGAACGTCCCCAGTCTACTCCGCCGTCAAGAATGAGGAAATGCTTCGATGCGATTCGCGCGCTGTCCATCCGCATCGGGCAGTCATGAGAGCGCAGATGTTAACGCCTGCTGCAGCCGGTCGATGGAAGCGGAATCAAGCTTCGCATTTTGATTTGCGTTTTCGCCTGCGCTCCCCGTCAGGTAAAAAACATCGATCGCCATTTCACCCTCGGTGTCGATCAGGGCAACGGAAATATCGCAGTTCTGCTGCGCCATCGCCAGGCTGACGCGACGCAGAAGACCGGGTGTATCCTGCGCGATCACTTGCAGAATCGTGCTGTGAGTGGAAGAGGTATTGTCGACGGACAATTTTGTCTCTACGCGCGTTTTGTTGTTCTGGATGCGCAGGGCGTGGGCACGGGCGGCCAGCATCGGCTCGACGGAACTCGTTCCGGCGGCAACCTCGGCCAGGCTCTTGCGGCAGCGGTCCACCTCGCCGGGATTCAACGCCAGCGTGCGATAGCGGTCGAGAAATCGGAAGGTATCGACGACAATCCCGGCGGCATTCGAAAATGCATCCGCCTTGATGATGTCCATCCCCCAGGCAGTCAGCGCGCCGGCCATGTCCGCAAACAGAAATGGGCGGTCAAGCGTGACCACGGTGCATTCCCACCATGCGCCCGCCGGGGTCAAGGAGATTTGGGCCGGAGAAGACGAAAACTCCTTCGACGACCGCCAGTGCCCCAGGATTTCCTGAGGCGTGCGCGTGCGCAGATACCGCTGCGGCAGTCCGGCGAGGAACTGATGGATCTCCGCAGCATGTTTCGGCGCCAGCGCAATCACCTTCTGAACGGCGATGGTATCCGCATCCACGGCAATGCGATCTTCGTCCACATTGCGGTCCAGGTAATTCGAGGTGGCCATGTACAACCGCCAGAGATTTTCCGCCTTCCACGGTGTCAGCGCTTCGGGATTGACGGAATGGATATCGGCGTAAGTTAACAGCGTCAACAGCCGAAGATCATTTGGCGTGCCCACCAGTTTGGCAAAGGCGCGGATCGTTTCCGCATCGAAGATGTCTTTCCGCAAGGCGCGCGACATCTCCAGATGATTTCGAATCAGTCGCGACACGGTCTCGCGCTGCGTCTGGTTAAATGCCATCGCAGCGCAATGGCATCGGCAATCCACAAACTCTGCTCAGCATGATTCTCCTCGCTGCGCGCCTTGCCGGTGTCGTGGAGCAGAGCCGCCAGATACAGCAGCGCGGGCTCTTCCACTTCGCGCAAGACCTCCTGGAAATGAGCTTCCCATTCCGTTGTGGGCCGTTCGAGCGCGTGCAGGTGCTCAATGATCAGAAAAGTATGTTCATCGACGGTATAGCGATGGTAGGCGTCACGCACAACCAGCGCGTCGATACTGTGAAACTCGGGCAGTATCAGATCGAGAATTCCCATCGCGTGCATGGTGCGCAAGCTGGTTGCAGCCTCCGGGCCGAGGAGAATGCGCGCGAACCGCTCCCATAGCGCGGCCCCTTCGGGTAACTGCTCGGCCAGAACCGCCAGCGACTCCGCCAGATGGCCTTCCGCTCCGCGGCTGAGTTGCAGGCTCTGCCCAGCCAGCATTTCAAACAGCGTCAGCACGCGTTCCGGGTCGGAGTATTCGGCGGCGGATTCGAGCGCAATCCGCCCATCTTTTACAGGGCAGCCGGCGAGCATGGTCCGGCTGCGACGCTCGCGGATGCGGCCGACCCCAATACGGTCGATCAGAGAGCCGCGAGCGCCCGATCGAGCACGGCTACCGGGGATTTCGTCCAGCATCTGCCGCGTGAGCCAGTCGATCGCGCGAGCATGGCGGAAATACTGGCGCATCCATTGCGCGGTTTCTACCGGCCGGACTCCGGGCAACCCCAGGTGCCGCTTCGCCGCTTCATCCTGCGCCTGCCAGTACAGCATATTGTCATCGCGCTGGCTTCGATAATGCAGAAAACCGCGCACAGTCAGCAGGAACTGATAGGCCAGTTCGGACTCATCCCGCCGTTCCAGCAGAAGATTATTTTCATACCGGCTGGTTGAGTTTCGCGCGGGATCCGGCAACAATTGCGAGAGCCACGCGCAGATATGGAAATCGCGCAACCCGCCCGGGCCGTCCTTCACGTTGGGTTCCAGGTGGAACAGGGTGCTCTGAAATTTCCCGTGACGCGCATCTGCAAGGTTAGAGATGGCTGCCAGCATCGGTTGCCTCCGGCGTGCAATCAAAGCTGGGATGCGCCTGGCGTCGAGTTCTTCGAACAGCACAAAATCTCCCGTGATGTACCGGCGATCGAGAAGCGAGAGCGTAAACTCCGGGTTCTCTTCGCTCAGCCGCTCGCACTCTTCCAGAGTGCGGGTGGTGGCGCTAACACGCAAGCCGATATCCCACAACTCCTGCGAAAGGCGCCGGATTGCGATCTGAAATCCAGCCTCCCGCGACGCCTCCGCGCAAATGAATAAGAGATCGACATCCGAGTAGGGAAACAGCTGGCGTCTTCCGTAGCCGCCAATGGCGGCCAGGGCGAGGCCCTGCGGCGCATATTCTTCGGCCGCGATGTGCTCCAGCCATAACCGCTCGATCAGGTGATCCACCAGGTCGGAGCGGCGATTGACCAGCGCAACGCCATCCTGCGACTCTGAAAACAAGTCCCGCGAGGTGGCCGAAGAGGACTGGTATTCCTCGCGCAAGCTGATGGTCAGCGCACCGGCAATGGAGGACGGCATCGGCATAGCAGTAACTCCCGGCTATAAAGCGGTTTCTCCGCGCTCATCGTTGCGGATGCGGATGGCTTCATCGACGCGCGAGATAAAAATCTTTCCATCGCCGATGCGTCCCGTACCGGCGGCGGTCAGAATTGCCTGCACTGCGACGTCGACCATCGCATCCCGGACGACCATTTCGATCTTGATCTTAGGCAGCACATCGACGGAATATTCCCGTCCGCGGTAAAACTCCGTATGGCCCTTTTGACGCCCGTGGCCGCGCGCTTCGAGGATTGTCATGCCCTCCACGCCGGCTTCAATCAGCGCTTCCTTCACCGCATCCAGCTTCGATGGCTGAATCACCGCCTCAATCTTCTGCATGTCTGCTCCTCCGGGCTCGTTCGAAAAAAGGGCTGCCGTTCCAAATGTTCTTACCGTCAAGATATCAGCGCATTAACCTTGAGAAGCAGCGATTTCCCAGTCGTACCCCTCTTCTCCATGCTGAGTCAGGTCCAGGCCCTCGGTTTCCTGCGAGGCATCCACCCTTAGGCCCACCAGCAGATCGACAATTTTGAGCAGCACCAGCGTTCCGACAATCGAAACTCCAAACGCGATTGCCACGCCGCCGAGCTGCCGCGGCACCTGGATCCAGTTTCCATCCAGCCAGCCTACCGGCAGCGCGTTTCCCTGCGCATCTTTAAAGATGGGATTGATGGCGCGAGTTGCGAACACACCGGTCAGGATGGCTCCCAGAGTTCCTCCCGCGCCGTGAACGCCGAAGGCATCGAGAGAATCGTCATAGCCGAACCATTGCTTTACCTTGACGACCATGAAATAGCAGAACAGGCCGGCGAGAAATCCAATGGCGAGCGCGGACATGGGACCGACAAAGCCCGCCGCCGGAGTGATGGCGACCAGTCCTGCGACCGCGCCTGAGATGGCTCCCAACGCGCTCGGCTTGCCGTTGCGGAACCATTCCGCCACGCTCCAGCCAATGGCCGCAGCAGCAGCGCCGAAGTGAGTCGCGACAAAGGCGCTGGTGGCAAGTGTGCCGGCGGCGAGTGCGCTGCCGGCATTGAATCCGAACCAGCCCACCCACAGCAGACCCGCACCGATAAAGCTCAAAACCACGCTGTGCGGAGGCATCGGCTCCTTTGGATAATGAAGACGTTTGCCGAGATACAAAGCGCATACCAGCGCCGAGACGCCGGATGTGATGTGGACCACGGTGCCACCGGCAAAGTCGAGCGTGGGAACGGCGCCGCCCAGCGAAGCGTTGAGAAAGCCACCTTTTCCCCACACCATATGAGCCATGGGCGCATACACAACCAGAGACCAGAGTACGGAGAACAGCACCATCGCGCTGAATTTCATCCGTTCGGCAAAGGCTCCGGAAATGAGGGCCGGGGTGATGATGGCGAACATCAACTGATAAATCATGAAGGTGGACTGGGGAATGGTTGCCGCGTAGGCCGGATCGGGGGCGGCGCCCACTCCGCGCAGAAACACATGATGAAGTCCGCCGATGAAACTGATTCCGGAGCTGAAACACAGGCTATAACCGATGAAGGCCCAGACCACGGAGATAATGCCTGCCGTGGCGAAGCTGTGCATCATGGTGCTGAGCACGTTCTTCTTGCGCACCAGGCCACCATAGAACAACGCCAGCCCGGGGATGGTCATCATCAACACCAGCGCGGCGCAGACCAGCATCCAGCCGTTATCGGCTGAAAGCTGCGCGTTGGCGACGGCCTGGTCCAGTTGCTGGAGATGTTGCTGGATGGCCGCGTTCCCACCTGCTACGGCCTGCGCGTGAATGTTTTTCCATCCTGTAAACAGAACAAACAGAAGAGCTGTGCGAGCGGAAATCCATCGCATCGATATTCACCGCCAGATTCATAAATTTTTTGGACTAGGAAGAACTGCTCGAATTCGGGAGGATTGTAATACGTATCTTTTTACTTGCCCCGCCCTGAGCAAAACCCGGAATAGAAAGTTTTTATAGCGACTATTCAATTCTGGTTATACGAAAGCTTCGGCGGATGGACGGCAATCGGGTGGGGCTGGTGCTGCGATTCCGAAGCGTAGGCCAGTTCTGCTACCATCAAGCTTCACCCTGGGCGGGAGTAGCTCAATGGTAGAGTAGCGGCTTCCCAAGCCGTTGGTTGCGGGTTCGATCCCCGTCTCCCGCTCCATGCAGAGCTCGCAGCGCAACCGTACTGCCAGCCGGCTCGCCTTGCCTGAATCCGCCTGGCAACGCATCATAAATAGAGGCTGTCTGGAACGCCGCTGGAATCAGCCGGGGTTTGCCCGCCGCAGTCACGGAGCCGTAGAAATTCTTTTGAGGTGCGAGTGAAAACGAGTGGTATTCGGACGGTTTTGACGTCCTTGTTCTATAGCGTGTTGATAGCTGGCACTGCGGGTTTGCTGACGAGGAGTGCGGTGGCGCAGATACAGAGGGTAGGCAGTACCGCCGACCCAGCCTTTCATGCTGAGCCGTGGATGCTTGCCGGCGTCTCTCCGCAGCAGGAGAGATTTCTTGCCTCGTTGAACTGGCAGCAGACTGATCAGGATCAAAGCATGCCGGGATACCGGCAGACGCAGCCGCAAACGCCGCAGACTGGCTCCTCTTCGGCGAATCAAGCTCCCTCGCCGGTTACCAATGATGAAGCTCTACCGCCATACAGGATTGTCGACACATCCGCGCTGGGCCCGAATATCGGCTCAACTTACATTCCACTCGACAGCTGGATCTATCCAGCGCTGATGCGACTCCATTCGCTTGGCTATCTCGATCGGGCGTTCGTTGACATGCGTCCCTGGACCCGCATCAGTGTGCTGCGGATGCTTTATGCGGAGCAGGAACGCATCTACATGGAGCGCAACAACGAAGAGGCACTGGCGATCTTTAATGCAGTGCTGACGGAACTCGAGCCGGACATGGATGCGGCCGGGCGTTGGGAGATCCATTCCAGCGTTGATTCGATCTATGAGCGTGCCATGGGAATCGGCGGAACGCCGCTCAACGACAGCTTTCACCTGGGACAGACCATCATCAACAACTACGGCCGGCCATACCAGGAAGGATTCAACAACTACGCCGGCTTCAGCGCGCGGGCGACTTCTGGCCCATTTGCGCTCTACGTTCGCGGGGAATACCAGCATGCGCCCAGCGCGGACGGCTATTCGACTTCGCTGGCGCAGAGGTTATCCAGCATCGACGGCATTCCCTACTCGCCTATTATCCGGCAGGCCACCATCCCCGCCGGACCGATTTCCGGCCAGAACAATTTCCGCCTGATTGAGGCCAATCTTTCGGCAACGGTCTGGAATCATGACTTCTCGATCGGGAAAAGCGATGTGTGGGATGGACCCGCGACCGGGGGCTCGTTCGACTGGAGCAACAACGCGGAAAACATTTATTCCTTCCGGATTAATCGAGTCGAGCCGCTGCACATCCCGTTCCTTTCGTATGTGCTCGGGCCGATTCGGTATGAATTTCTTGTCGGCAGTTTGAAGGGACATACGTATCCGAACGATCCCTGGGTCCACATGGAGAAGTTCGCGTTCAATCCGACGCCCGACTTTGAATTTGGCTTCTCCCGCACCATCATCTGGGGTGGGAAAGGTCACGTCCCGATCACGCTTGGCAGCTTTTGGCGCAGCTTCACGAGTTTTCAGAACGTCAGTACAGAGGAAAAATTTTCCCGTAAAGATCCCGGCGCGCGCTTCAGCACGTTTGACTTTACGTACCGGCTGCCGTTTGTCCACCGTCTGCTGACTCTCTATACGGACTCTGAATCGCACGATGATGTAACCCCGGTCAGTGCGCCGCGCCGGGCGGGGATGCGAACCGGCATTTACGTCACCCATCTTCCCGCTGCGCCGAAGCTCGACCTGCGCGTCGAAGCGGTGTACACAGATGTCCCCACCTCCAGAAGCAACGGCGGAAGTTTCATGTATATCGAAACCGTGCAGCGGCAGGGATATACGAACCAAGGAAATATCTTCGGCGACTGGATCGGGCGAGAGTCAAAGGGCGGGCAGGCATGGCTGACGTATCATCTGTCGCCGAATGAAATGGTGCAGCTTTCCTATCGAAATGCCAAGGCGGCAAAAGATTTTATTCCTGGCGGAACAACGCAGAACCTGTTCACAGTAAAGGCCGTGAAGCGCCTGCGGCCACAGCTTGAATTGAACGCGGGGGTGCAGTACGAGCGCTGGAAGGCGCCGGTGTATAAGCCCGGGGGGCAGTCCGATGTGACGACGAACGTTCAAATCACATGGTTTCCGGAGCTGAAGGACACATTGCGGAAATGGTAGTCGGGCTGGAAATATTGGAGCGTGGCCCGAACAAAGGCCGCAAAGAAGCCCGTCAGGCCATCGCATGAAAACGGTTGTACGGGTAAGATTTCCTTGTTTCCTTACTTGCTCAGGTGGGACTCATGTTAGCTAAGAAGACCGTCAAAAATCAGATAGCCCTCCCCAAAACCGTGGTCACTCACTTCTCCGGGGTAGAGTATTTCGATGTGAGCACAGATGGAGAGTGCATCATTCTGCGTCCGCTGCAAAAGAGCCGTGCCAATGAAGAGCGGGCCCGGCTTGCCCAACTCGGAATTGACCAACAGGATGTCACGGCAGCCGTTTCCTGGGCGCGCAAAAAGGCGTCAGCCGGTGGGTGGTTTTTGACACGACGACCGTCGTGTCGGCCCTCCTATTCACAAGCGGCCGCCTGGCGTGGCTGCGTCAGCATTGGCGGCAGAATGGCTGTGCATCCCTGATCTCTCGTGCAACCGTCGCGGAACTTACGCGGGTCCTTGGATATCCGAAATTCGGACTCTCCCCGGAAGACCGCCAGGAGTTGTTGGCCGAATATCTCCCTTACTGCGAGGTAATCGAAGAGACGGAGAGATGTGTATCCGTGTGCCGCGACACAAACGATCAGCCGTTTCTCGACCTGGCTCACGCGTGTAGAGCCGATCTGCTGGTTAGCGGCGATCAAGACCTGCTGGCGCTGGCTGGGCAGACCACATTTCTCATCGAAACTCCTGAAGCATATCGTCGCAGAACGACCGGCACACAAGCACGACCATAATAGAAAAGGTGCGGAGCAATCACATGGAAGGGCTTTCGGATTGACGTTGGGCGTTGCTCCACCTATGCTCAGAATACGCATTCGGAAACGATTTCAGCTCTGTTATCCGCTCTGGAACGCTTTCCGGAAGCCCGATTTCGTCCTGGATATTGTATCGTCGGAGATGTGGGTGTAGCGCAATCACGATGCCAAATGGCGAGATCACTTGCAAAATGCAAGTGATCTCGGTGGTCGGGTGAGCCAAATAACGAAACCGGTGGATGCGCTTCGTCGTATCCGCATGCAATTAAAGGCGGGATTGCTGCTCGAATTTTCGCGAACGATTCCTGAACCTTGAGGTTCCCGAACCATCTCCATGCAGCAACTCGGCGCAACAATGAATAAGCGGTTCCTCCTCGCATGAATCCGACAACCAGCGATACCACTTCATCTCAGGCAGAATTCAAGCCGCGGTCTTTCCAGACCGGCGGCGGCTGGGTGACGAATGAAGAAGGAAACGCGCTGGCGGAGAACCTTCTCACTCTGCGCAAACGGAAGTGGATCGTCCTGAGTTGTCTGTTTCTCGGGCTGGTGTACGGCGTCATCCGGGCGATCACCACTCCAAAAACTTATGTCGCCGGCGGCACCATCCAGGTGAGTCCGGGCGCTTCGAACGAATACCGCATCGGCAGTGGAGCAACCGGCCCGCAGGATCTTGGCACCCGTCTGGAGACGGAAGTCGCCATCATGCAGAGCGATTCGCTTCTGTTGAAAGTCGCCCGGGAGTTGAAGCTGGAAGACAACCCGTACTTCCTGGGGCCCAAGTCGACGGTGACCCATGTCGACCCGAACGATCCGGGTGTGCAGGATTGGATGATCGGTTTTCTACGCGGCGGCTTGTCCATTGGGAGAATTCCAAAGACCCAGCTGATATCGATCAATTTCACCAGCCTGTCTCCGGAGCTGTCCGCGCGTGTCGTGAACACGCTGATCAACGACTACATTGAGCGCAGCTTTCAGACACGGTATGCGGCCACGCAGCGGGTTGCGCAGTGGTTGTCTACGCAATTGAACGATCTGAAGCAGCAGGTCGAGACCTCGCAGGAGAAGCTGGTTGAGCTGCAAAGAAAGCTCGGCGTGCTCGGATTCAGCGATCAGGCGCACAACCTAAATCTGGATACTCTGGATGATTTATCGAAGGCCGCGGCCGATGCCAAGATTCGGCGCATCGTGACGGAAGCGCAGTATCGCATGCTGACCACGATGAACCCGGACCTGCTGGACGGCAGCCCCGCGGTCATCGGATCGGGTGCGGGGACTCTGCTCGCGACTTTGCGGAATGGCCAGGCTTCGCTTGAAGCGCAGTATGCGCAACTGAATTCTCAGTTCGGGCCCAATTACCCGGCGGTGAAGCAGTTGAAGGCGGAGATGCTGCAGAATCAAAAGGCGATCGGCCAGGAAGAGAGCCGCGTTCTGGCACAGTCAAACAACGCGTTTCGAGCTGCCACCGTCAACGAGCAGATGACCCGGCAGGTGCTGGCGGACGAAGAAGCCAAGGATTATCAGAAGCGCGACGATATGGTTCAGTTCGTGCTGATGCAGCGCGAATTCGATTCCAACCGGACGCTGTATGATGGGCTGCTGCGCAGATTGCGCGAGGCTGGGATTGAGGCGGGGCTGGAATCGAGCGAAATCGATGTGGTGGACTTCGCGCGTAAACCGCTGTTCCCGAGCGGCATGCGCCGCAGCTCGCGAGTGTTGATCGGACTGATGTTCGGACTTTTCGGCGGCGTGGCCCTGGCCTTCTTCTTCGACAGTCTGGATACCAGTCTGCGCAGCGTGCACGATATCGAGACCATTTCGGAGTTGCCGTCGCTGGCTGTCATTCCGCGCGCGCGGAAGATTCTGCCGCGCAGCATTACGGAAGATACCCGATCGGCGGCGCAGCGGAACGTAGATGTACTGGGACAGCCAAATTCCCAGTTTGCCGAGGCCTTCCGCTCGCTGCGCACCTCCCTGCTGCTCTCCGGGGTGGGCCAGCCGCCGCAAGTCATTCTGATCACCAGCTCGACACCAGCCGAAGGAAAGAGCACGATTGCCAGCAACCTGGCGGCGGTGTTGGCGTTCCGGGAAGCCAGTGTTCTGCTGATCGATGCCGACCTTCGCCGCCCCACCATCCACAGCCGGTTTGGAATCAGCAGCCGTGCCGGACTTTCGACTTTGCTGTCGGGCACAACCACCCTCGACGAGTCGGTGCAGACGGTGCAGGAAGCGCCTAACCTGTTTCTTCTTCCGAGCGGTCCGGTGCCACCATTCCCGACGGAGTTGATCTCGTCCAGCCGCATGGTGGATCTGCTGCAGGAATGCAGAGGGAAATTTACCCACATCGTGATCGATTCGCCACCCATCCTGACGATTACGGATGGACTGATTCTCGCGCCGTTCAGCGATGCTGTTCTGCTGGTGGTTCGTTACGGCCGGGCTAGCAAGCACTCCGTGCGCCGCGCCCGCGATCTGATGCTGCGCGCTGGAACGCGGCTGGGTGGGACTGTCATTAACGCGGTGGATGCGGCCTCGCAGCGTTATTACGGATATTACGGATATCAGCGGTATTCCTATTCCAACGGCCGTCCTCCGGCAACGGAAGACGGCGGGCGACGGAAATGGCCATTCTTCTGGCGCAGGGAGGGTTCCTGATGCTACGTCTTTCGATGTTCAAGCAGGGATTTTCTCAAGCGTGCGGGCGGTTTCCCGGCCGCGTTGCCGTGCTGGCGATGCTCCTGCTGGTTTCACTCTGTCCACTGGCCGGATATGCGCAGTATGCGGGCCCGGCACCAACGAAGGCCGACAGCCCGAATCCGGATAACAAGAGCCTGGTGCAGCGCGCGCCTATCGAGCAGAGGCCAGGGTCCCCAATCACCCTGAATCCTGGCGACCTGATCGGGGTAAGCGTTTATGGCGTTCCGGATTACAAGCTCAGCGCCCGCATCGCCGGCGACGGAATGGTCGATCTGCCGCTGATTGGTGGGGTCCATCTTGCCGGCATGACGGTGCAAGAGGCACAGCGGACCGTTGCCGACAAACTTATATCGGAGAAGATGATTCTGTATCCCGATGTGCTGATCTCGGTTCAGGACTCGTCGGTCGATATCATCGGCGTGATGGGCGAAGTGAACTCGCCCAAGGCAATCCCCGCTTTCGCGCCCCTTTCCCTGCTCGATGCCCTGTCGGCGGCGGGCGGCTTAAAGGGGGACGCGAGTCACAGCATTTCCATTTTGCGCAAGAATGTTCCCGAGCCGCTGCTGGTGGATCTCAATTCCAATCCCGCCAATGCCCTTTCGCAGAATGTACCGCTGTATCCGGGGGACCGGGTGCTGGTGCCCCGGGTCGGTGTTGTCTATGTTGTCGGCGCTGTGATGCATCCAGGGGCTTATCCGATTGCGCCGGATACCCCGATGACGGTCATGCAGGTGATTACCTTAAGCGGTGGCGCGGGTTTTCAGGCACTATCGAGCGAGGCGCGGATTATCCGGACTACAGGCGCCACCCGCCGTGAGATACGCATCGATCTTGGCAAGATATCCAAGGGCAAGGCTCCCGATCCGATTTTGCAGAGCGACGACATTGTCATGGTTCCCACCAACTACATCAAAGCCGCTATCAAGGGCGGAGGAATTGGAATTGCTATCGGTCTCGTCTATGCGATTCCGCTGTTGTGATACTTGTCGAATAAGAGATCGCGAGTGTGAGCGGCTCTTAAACTGGAGCGGGCGTTCTCTGGATTCCTCGACTTCTCTCGGAATGACGATCTAAACCTGAACGACCCCATGCTGCGAGTCGCCTATCTTCTGAGCCATCCAATCCAGTATCAATCTCCGCTGCTGCGGCAATTGGCGCGGCAACCGGAGATTGAACTGACCGTCTTTTACACTTCGGATTTTTCGCTGCGCAGCTACCATGACCAGGGTTTTGGAGTGCCGGTGAAGTGGGATGTTCCGCTGCTCGGTGGTTACCGGCATGAGGTGCTTCCGCGACTGCTCGACAGCTCGACAATTTCCTTTCTGCGTCCGCTGAACTACGGCATCTTCAGCAGGCTACGGCAAGGACGCTTCGATGTGCTGTGGATTCATGGATACGCCACACTCAATTCCTGGATAGCGATGGCTGCAGCCAAACTGCTTGGGATTCCGGTGCTGCTGCGGACCGACTCGACGCTGATCGATCATCCTCGAGGTCCGCTGAGACTGGCTGCGAAGAACATTTTTTTTCGGATTCTGCGCCGCTTTACCTATGGTGTTCTCAGCACTGGCCAGCGGAATGCAGAATATTGGCGACATCATCTCGGCCCGGATATCCCTCTGTTTTCGATTCCCTATGCGGTTGACAATGCATTCTTTCAGGAACGCTGCCGCACCGCTTCCGCGACACGTGAAACGCTGCGGCGGAAGCTGCAGCTGGACCCGGGCCGTCCGGTGATTCTGTTCGCTTCCAAGCTGCTGGCACGCAAACGCTGCATCGATGTTGTAGAGGCTTATCTTCTGCTACGGCAGCGGGGCCGCGATAAAAACAGTGCACACCCGTCGCCTTATCTCGTCATCGTCGGCGACGGCGAGGAGCGCAAGACGATCGAGGCACGTCTGCGGGAGCCGGACAGTGCAGATATCCGCATGGCTGGGTTTCGGAATCAGTCGGAGCTGCCCGGTTACTACGATCTGTGTGATGTGTTTGTTCTTCCCTCGATCCACGAACCGTGGGGACTGGTTATTAATGAAGCGATGAACGCCGGGCGAGCGGTCGTTGTATCGGATGAAGTCGGTTGCCAGCCGGACCTGGTGAGTGACGGAGATAACGGCTGCGTGTTTCCGGCGCGAAACGTGGCGGCGCTGACGGATGCTCTCGAACGCGTTTTAGCGAACCCATCTACGTGCCGCGCGATGGGAGAGCGCAGCCTGGCGCGCATCCAGCGCTTCAACTTCGAGGCCGATGTGCAGGGGCTGATGCGGGCGTTCGCGGCGACCAGCGCGCGGCGAATACCGGAGCACCCCCTCTGATGCGAATCCTGCACGTGATCCGATCGCTCCACCCGGAGTACGGCGGCCCGGCGCAGTTGGTGCGCTGCATCGTGGCTGCCGGTCCGCGTCTGGGATGGGAAGGGGAGGTTGCCAGTCTCGACCTGCCGAATCAGCGCTTTCTTCAGGAGATCCAATTCCCGGTACACGCGCTGGGCGAAAACGAAAGCACATATGGATATTCCCGGCGTTGGGTGCCTTGGCTGCGGGAAAATATCGAACGCTTCGATGGCGTCGTGGTGCACGGCATCTGGCAGTACCAAAGCTGGGGCACGTGGAACGCTATTCACGGGGTAAAGCCGTATGTGCTGTTTCCCCATGGAATGCTGGACCCGTATTTCAAACGGCGTTACCCGCTGAAGCATTTGAAGAAGTGGATTTATTGGCACATGGCCGAGCGTTTTGTGATCCGGGACGCCAATTCGGTGCTCTTCACCTGCGACACGGAACAGCGGCTGGCTCCGGAAAGTTTTCGTATGCCGGAGTGGAATGCGGCCGTGGTGCCCTACGGAGCGGAAATGCCGACCGGCGATCCCGAGCAGCAAATAGAGGCATTTTATAGAGTATGTCCCGAGTGCGCGGGGCAGCGATTTTTTCTGTATCTCGGGCGTATCCATCCGAAAAAAGGTTGCGATCTGCTGATGGATGCGTTCGCCTCGATCGCAAGAATTGCGCCCGATATCGACTTGGTGATGGTTGGTCCTGATGCCGGAATGCGCGACGGGCTGCAGGCGCGCATTGCCCATGCCGGATTAACAAATCGCGTGCACTGGCCGGGGCTTATCACCGGAGATGCAAAGTGGGGTGCATTCTACGCGAGCGATGCGTTTGTGCTGCCTTCGCATCAGGAAAACTTCGGCATCGCGGTGGCAGAGGCCCTGGGTTGCAGCAGGCCCGTGCTGATCTCCGATCAGGTGAATATCTGGCCGGAGATTTCCGGGGACGGCGCGGGTCTGGTCGCTCCCGACACGCTGGAAGGAACCAAGAGCCTTCTGGAACAATGGCTGGCGCTTGATGAGGACCAGCGCCGAGAGATGAGGCTGCGGGCGCGGGCATGCTTCGAGAGCCGCTATAACCTGGATCAGAATGTCAGCGAGCTAGTACGATTCTTTCAACGCATGCAGTGATGCTTTCTATGGATCCAATCGCGAACGGCACATCGTCTGCACCTGTTTCGGCCGCCCGCCCGGCTCACGCCGGCCTCGCTCGTCATGGGCGCGATCCCTACACATTGCCGCAATATTCGTTTGGCAATCGCCTTCGCCGCCAGTTGTGGAGCATTGCATGGATCTTTCTCTACCGGCCTTCCCCGCGCATCGCGCATGCATGGCGGGCGTGGCTGCTGCGCTGGTTCGGCGCGACGCTGGGACGGCGCTGCCGATTCTATCCCGCCTCACGCGTGTGGGCGCCTTGGAACCTGACCTGCGAGGACACGGTCATCGTCGCCGACGGCGCCGAACTTTACAATCCTGCTCCGATGTTTCTGGCATCTCATGTCATCGTTTCTCAGGGCGCGTATCTCTGCGGGGCAACGCACGATTATAACAATTCGGCGTTTCCGGTAATTTCGTTTCCGATGCGGCTGGGGCGCTATGCATGGGTCGCCGCACGTGCCTCGGTCTCGCCCGGAGTCAATCTGGGCGATGGCGCAATTCTAGGGCTGGGGTCGCTGGCGACGCGGGATCTGGAGCCCTGGTCCATTTACGCCGGGGTTCCGGCTCGCAAGGTGAAGGATCGGACCCCGTTCGCTTAGAGCATCTTCTCCGGCATTCTTACCCAGCGCTCCACGGAGGCAGCATGATCGGCTTCTCCCAGCCTGGCATTCCGACCGTCTTGACCTTGCGCCGATAGACAGCGCTTCCGGTACTCACGTAGAGCGTCTGGAAATCTGCATCCCCGAAACAAATACCGGCTAGTTGATTCCCGGCCAGCGGAAAGATCGCCGTTACGCGCCCGTTGCGGTCGAACACCTGGATGCCCATACGGGTGGCGGCATACGCCCATCCCTGGCGATCCATGCACACCTGCGTGGTTCCGCTATCGTTGGCGGAATCCGGAACATGAAACCAGTAAATAGGCTCGCCGTATTGCAGCTCACCGCCCGGCTGCACGCGATAGCTGTATCCGTGATTTCCCTGGCTTTCGGCGACGCAGAGCCATAGTCCATCGGGTGTCAGAGAAATTCCCGAGGGCCCATTCAGTCCGTCAGCGACCATGGACGGTTTTCCTCCGGGCGCGATGAGCCAGACTTTGCCCGAATAGAAACTCGCGCCGCTCGATTCCGTCACGTAGATATTTCCGTTGTGAGCGACTGTCAGCCGATGACCCGGGATTCCTTCCGTGAATACCGACGATTTGCCGCTTCTATCGACAACAACGATTCTCGCCGTCTTTGCTTCAGCGACATAGAGCCGGCCATCCGCGCCGAAGGCGATTCCGTTGTCGCCCGGTTGGAGATGCGCGAAGGCTTGCACGCTGTTGTCCGTGCCGATCCGGTAAATGATTCCCTCGGAAGGATTCTGCACGTACGCATTCCCTTCGCCATCGCTGGCGAGCGAACCCGCAGTGGAATTCGCATTCGTTACCGGGGGCGATGCATATAAGTTCCATCGCGGATCAGTCAACGTAATCTGGGGATGCCTCGGCATTTCGATCGGCTTCCAATCTTTGCCGGGCTGCACAATGGCCTGAACCGCAAAGTTGCTGGTCCGGGCGGCTTCGATCGGGTGGGGCCAGTCTTTCCACAGCCAGCGCATCACCTCGGGCAGGATCGATTCGCCCTGGCGGCCGTCATGACCTCCCTTCTGCCATGCATGATTCACTGCATATCCGGCGAATGTCAGCGCGCGTTCCATTTCCTTGTTGCTCATCCACCAGTCGCCCAGTTCGAGGCCGCCCGGCCAGCCGTCATGATCGTTATCCTGCAGAAAAATCCGCAGAGGCTTGGGTTCAGTTTTGCGGACCAGCACGGGATAGCGATCTCCGCCGCGCATCCCGACGTAGGTTCCAATCATTGAGTAGACACGGCGGAATGCATCGGGACGCTCCCAGGCTGCGGTGAACGCTCCAATACCGCCAGTGCTGCCACCAGTAATGCCGCGATCGTTGGGATCGCCGGATAGCAGGATGGGCAGGCCGTTCGGGGTTTTCTGCTTTTCGAGAGCCGGCAGCATCTCCTCGATGATGAAGCGGGCGAGCACAGCGGTCAGGCTGTCGAACTCGAAGCTGCGATTGAAGCGGGGATTCTGTGCAGCATCGGCGGACGCAACGGTGCCTGGGTGCAGACCCACGGCGATCATTATCGGCAATTCTTTTTTGTGGATGAGATTGTCGAAGACTGCGGGCAGGGTGTGCATCAGGTGATCGAGCGAGACCCACAAACAGGCCGGCTTATCGGCCGTATATTGCGCTGGAACGTACACGTCGATCGTGCGGGTTGTGCCGGGATAGAACCTGGAGTTGTCGATGGAAAAACTGAACCGGCTGCCGGCGGGGACTCCGGGCTGCGGCTTCGAGTCTGGGCCCAGTGGATAGAGTTCCTCGGGCGATTCGTTCTGACTGGTGGCGACCGGCGACGGGACAGAAAATGCTGCGGCTGCTCCCACGGCGGCGGCAGATTTCAGAAACTCTCTTCGTTCCATCGATTCGCGATCCCTTGAATGGAATTTTCATCCATTGTAAGGGTCGGGCCAAGCATTGCCGCATTTACTGATAGAACCGTAGGTCTCTCTACTTCCCCTTCGACTGCGCTCCGGGTCGGGTTAAGATGGCAAGGCTTCTGGGAGATATAGAAGTCATTCTGAGCGCAGCAAAGAATCCGGAGAATGCCGGGATTCTCTGTATTCCTCGCGCCGCTCGGAATGACGGGCCTACTCCGATGGGCGGTTCCTTAGAGCGCGTTCATGTTCTGGAGAAACTCAGAGTTGTTGCGGGCTTTGCCGAGTTTATCAACGAGCAGTTCCATGGCTTCGACCGGGGACAAGGGGTTCAGCACCTTGCGGACCAGCCAGGTGCGCTGCAACTCATCCTTGGGGATGAGCAGTTCTTCCTTGCGGGTGCCGGAGCGCTGAATATCGATGGCGGGAAAGACGCGCTTGTCGACCAGCTTGCGGTCGAGGATGACTTCCATGTTGCCGGTGCCCTTGAATTCTTCGAAAATCACTTCGTCCATGCGGGAGCCGGTATCGACCAGGGCGGTGGCGATGATGGTGAGCGAGCCGCCTTCTTCGATATTGCGAGCCGCGCCGAAGAACCGCTTCGGCCGCTGCAGCGCGTTTGAATCGACGCCGCCGGAAAGAACTTTGCCGGATGGCGGCACGATGGTGTTGTAGGCGCGCGCCAGACGGGTGATGGAATCGAGCAGAATGACGACGTCGCGTTTGTGTTCGACCAGGCGCTTGGCCTTCTCGATCACCATTTCGGCGACTTGCACGTGACGGACAGCGGGTTCGTCGAAGGTGGAGCTGATGACTTCGCCCTTCACGGAACGCTGCATATCCGTAACTTCTTCGGGGCGCTCGTCGATCAGCAGAACGATGAGAACGACTTCGGGATGATTCGAAGTGATGGAGTTGGCGATGGACTGCAGCAGCATGGTCTTGCCGGTGCGAGGCGGGGCGACGATGAGGCCGCGCTGACCTTTACCGACTGGAGTCAGCAGGTCCATCACGCGGCCGCTGATGCTTTCGCGGACGGTCTCCATCTTGATGCGTTCCTGCGCATAAAGCGGCGTCAAGTTGTCGAAGAGAATTTTGTTGCGGGTCTCTTCCGGCGATTCGAAATTGATGGCTTCGATCTTGACCAGCGCGAAATATTTTTCGCCTTCGTGCGGCGGCCGCACGTTGCCGCTGATGGTGTCGCCCGTTTTCAGATCGAACTTGCGAATCTGGGACGGAGAGACGTAAATGTCGTCGGGGCCGGGAAGATAGTTGTAATCGGGGGAACGAAGGAAACCGTAGCCGTCGGGAAGAATCTCCAAGACGCCTTCAGCGAAGATATGGCCTTCTTTTTCACTCTGGGCCTGGAGAATTTTGAAAATCAGGTCTTGCTTGCGCAAGCCACTGGCGCCAGGTATTTCCAGGGAGCGCGCGATACGCGTCAGCTCCGTGATATTTTTTTCTTTTAATTCAGCAATCGTCATAAATGTTCTTTTAGGTGGATGTGTGGGTGAATTTCTGAAAGTTCGCTGCGGCGATCACTTGGGAAGCGTTACGGATAGGAAGTTTGTCTGATGACCGAGACGGGTGTAGTGCAGGCCAGGGAAGGCCGCGCGGCTTACGCTGCGCGACGCTCCTGCCTGCGAGCAGGCTCGACAACCGGATTATGGTCGCCCAGCGGACTGGATTGGCGGAAACGGATCAGAACGTCGTTCATCGTATCCTGCAGTCGGGTGGTCGGTTTATGCAGCTTGCGGGCTGCTTTAGAAGCCAGCTGGCAAAGCTCATAGCGATTTTTCACGTGTGTCAAAGCGCCAAAAATGAGTTGTGAGCGCATGAAGTACCTCTCTCTTTTAGTGATGGCCGGTGTCATCTTCCTCTTGAGTCGGGGAATGGTTTAACCGGTCCAGGCCGACAATTTTCTAACTGTATTAGACGCACAAAGCGCGCTACCGGATTGATCTATTTTTCAGATTCGGATTTTCGCATCCTGAATTGAATATAGATGATTGCTCTGGGCGTTCGTACTTGCGGGGCACTGGCGACTTGCGTCCGAAAAAAGGCCATCCATTCCTGCCGTCAGCAACCGCGCGGAACTTACGCCACTGGCGTTTTCCTATGCTGGAAGTCCTTGACTTGACGGGGTTTAACCGGGAGCAAGACACATTCACCGTTAGCGGTCAATGTCCCCCGTGAACTTGGCTGGCTTTAGCTTAAAGCTTGCTGAATCTGGAAGTCAACAAAAATTTACTGTCCGTGGACGGCCTGGAACCCGGAACGTGCGGGAACGAATGGGCTTTCCCGAGTGGTTTCCGACGATCTCCGATTCAGCCGCCATAGAAACCGGCTGATTGCAGGGGTGAACCAGAGCCAGGTTTGTCCGTCCGGCGGACGAACCCTGGAGGCACCGAGTTTTCAAGACCAGTAGCTGCGATCGAGGGTGCGATACTGAATGGCTTCGGCCAGGTGCTTGACTGCCAGATCCGCTTCTCCTGCAAGGTCGGCGATGGTGCGCGCCACCTTCAGGATGCGGTCATGCGCGCGGGCACTCAAGCCCTGCTGCTGCATGGCCCGTTCCAGCAGATGCTCGGCGTCGGAGGACAACTCACAGTACGAGCGGATCTGGCGGGTGCCCATCTGAGCGTTGCAAAAAATCCGCTCGGCTCCGGCCGCGAACCGGTTTGCCTGGCGCTCCCGGGCAGCGAGCACGCGGTCACGAATTTCACTTGATCCTTCGGCCGCCGAACCGCCGCGCAGCTCCTTATACTGTACCGCCGGAACTTCGATGTGGATGTCGATCCGATCGAGCAGCGGGCCGGAGACTTTCGAAACATACCGCTGAATAATGGGCGGTGTGCACATACACTGGCGGGACTTGTCGTTGAAATAGCCGCAGGGACACGGATTCATGGCCGCGGCCAGCATGAAGCGCGCGGGAAAGCTGAGCGACATGGAAGCGCGGGCGATGGTGACCTGGCCATCTTCGAGCGGCTGGCGGAGGACCTCCAGCACGTTGCGGGGAAACTCCGGCAGCTCGTCGAGAAACAACAGACCATTGTGCGCCAGTGAAACCTCACCCGGCCGAGGAATGGCGCCACCGCCGATCAGCCCGGCATCGGAAACGGTATGGTGCGGGGCGCGGAAGGGGCGTTGGGTGACCAGGCCGGTTTCAGAATTCAGTACGCCGGCGACGGAATGAATTTTGGTTGTTTCCAGCGCTTCTTCGAAATCGAGGGGCGCGAGAATGCCGGGCAGCCGCTTGGCGAGCATGGTTTTGCCCGAACCGGGCGGGCCGATCATCAGGATATTGTGACCGCCCGCCGCCGCCACTTCGAGCGCACGTTTGGCGGTGTGCTGTCCGCGCACATCGCGGAAGTCGAGCGGAAAGTGCTGCATTTCGCCGAGCAGCTTCCGCGTCTCAACGCGAATCGGCTGCGCATGGATGCCGCCGTTAGCTGCCGAATTCAGCAGCTCACGCACGTCGAGCAGCGTGGTTACCCCATAGACATCGACGCCTTCGACTACGGCAGCTTCGCGGGCGTTGGGGGCCGGGATGAGAAGATTTTTGATACCGCGCGCCCGTGCCGCCACGGCGATCGGCAGCATTCCCTGCACCGGACGCAGGCTGCCGTCGAGACCGAGTTCCCCAACCAGCAGGAAATTGCTGAGGTCGCGCAGTTGCAGGCTGCCGTACGCGCCGAGAATGCCTATTGCAATGGGCAGGTCGAAGCCGGAGCCTTCTTTTTTCAAATCGGCGGGCGCGAGATTGATGGTGATGTGGGTCGGCGGAACATCGAAGCCGGAATTCTTTATAGCGGCGCGAACCCGATCACGGCTCTCGCGCACGGCGGCGTCGGGCAGGCCAACGGTATGAAAGTGATCTTCCGTCGTCTTGATGCCGGAAAAATCTACCTCCACGTCGATGATGTTCGCGTGAATGCCGTAAACAGCGGCGCTGAATGCCTTGAAAAGCATAGTGGGGGAGTTCGATGGTGATCGTGGCGTGAGTATAGCATTCGGAGCCGCCCGGCGAGGAAGGCTTGCGATGATGCGGTATGTCTGTCGTCAGGGCTGGTAGACTGTTGCGCTAGACGCTTTATGCGACGCCTCTGAATCTCAATTCCGCAGTCCGCAACGGTGGCATTCATGACGGAAAACATGGCTGAGAATAAATGTACGGGTCTGCTTCTGTGTCTCGCTCTGTCAATTCTTCTCTTCTCCGGCGCTGTTCACGCGCAGGCGACGAGCGTTCCATCGACGGGGCAATCAGCCTCGCAGTCAACGGCGGCGAAACCGCTCTTCAAATTCCAGCAGGTCATGATTCCAATGCGCGACGGCGTCCATCTTCAGACCGTTATCCTGACGCCGGTCAATCAGACGGGGCCACTGCCGATCCTTCTGCAGCGGACTCCCTATGGAGTTCCCGACAAGGCGCCTGTAAAGATGCCTCCTCCCATCAAGGAATTGGCGCAGGATGGTTATATTTTTGTCATTCAGAACCTTCGGGGAAGATTCAAGTCCGAGGGTGTGTTCAAGCTGTCATCGTATGTGGACCTGAACGACCCCAGGGCGACAAACGAGACCACCGACGCCTACGACACTGTTGGGTGGCTGGTGAAAAACATTCCGAACAATAATGGCAGGGTGGGGATCTACGGGGTTTCCTATGTCGGACTGACGGCGGGCATGGCGCTGCTCCATCCGAATCCCGCGCTCAAAGCGGTCAGCGAACAGGCCTCGCCGGTCGATCAGTGGATGAATGACGACATGCATCGCTACGGCGCGCTGCGGGAAAGCTATGGGTTTGAATATTCTGTAATGGAGCAGGCCAGCAAAACCGAAAACACCCATTTCGACTTCGACAAATATGACACATATCTTTGGTACCTGAACCTGGGACCGCTGAGGAATGCGAATGCGAAATACATCCATGGCACCATTCCGTTCTGGAACTCGATCATGGAACATCCGAACTACGATGCATTCTGGAAAAAAGAGGCCTGGGTCGACCAACTGCATGCCTCCACAGTTCCCAACCTGAATGTTGCCGGCTTCTGGGATCAGGAAGATCCGTGGGGACCATGGCAAATCTTCCGCCACGCCAAACAGCACGACCCGGACCACACCGACTACATGGTGAGCGGTCCCTGGTTTCACGGTCAATGGCAGCATCCGAAAGCCGAACGCATTGGGCTGATTCCCTTCGGCGGCCATGACACGGCGCGCGAGTTCCGCGAGAACATCGAAGCACCCTTCTTCCGCTACTATCTCCACGGAGAAGGTCAAAAACCGGCGTGGGAAGCGACCACCTTTCAGGCGGGATCGAACACCTGGCGCACCTACAGCAGCTGGCCGCCGCAAAACGAAAAACCGACAGACCTGTATCTGCACGCGGATGGAACGCTTTCCTTCACTGCGCCCGCTGGGAACGGCAGCGGCAAACGATACCGCCGATATGTCTCCGATCCGGCCAATCCCGTTCCGTATCGCACACGCCCCATTTCGCCGACATATCCCGGCGGCGATTGGCCCACATGGGAGGTTGACGATCAGCGCTTTGTGGACCAGCGGCCCGATGTCCTCAGCTTCGTCAGCGCTCCGCTCGACCACGACATCACCATCACCGGCCCGGTGGCAGCCGATCTCTTCGCCTCCTCGTCAGGTACGGACAGCGACTTCGTCGTCAAGCTGATCGATGTCTACCCGGAAAACGCGCAGAAGGACGACTGGAATCCCAGCACCGGGCCGAAGCCAGGTCAGTACGCACAATCACTCAACGGGTATGAGCTTCCAGTTGCCATGGAGGTCCGCCGCGGGCGCTTCAAAAAAAGTTACGAGCATCCGCAGCCCTTGACGCCCAACCAGCCGGAAGAATGGAAAATCCCGTTGCGCGACCATGATTATGTTTTCCTGAAGGGACATCGTCTGATGGTGCAGATCCAATCAACATGGTTTCCGGTCATCGACCGCAATCCGCAGAAGTTCATGCCGAGCATTTACCAGGCCACCGCTGCGGATTTCGTTCCCGCCACGGAGCGCGTCTACTGCTCGCCAAAGCTGCCTTCTCATATCGTGCTCCCCATTATTCCTTAGACACCTTCCTCAGAACGGCCTCAGGCGGAGGAAGACATTCACTCCAACGGGATCGGAGCCGTAGATCGGCCTCAACGGCACGCCTACGCCATAGGTTGTGACCTGCGCGCCGACCGCCGAGGACAGATGCGGTACTAGATGAAAATCGCGATCGTAGCCGAAGGTATAGGCCTGCACATGGGTGAGTGGGGATTCCTTGAAACCCGGCGGCAGGGGATGCTCCCCAATGAGCAGTTCGTTCGAACGGCCGGCATTCTCGATGCGGGTCCAGACATAATTGCGTGTGGCAAAGCGCAGGGTCGACTCGAAAAGATAGCTGTTCTCTTTCGTATTGTCTGGTATCGATCGCGTGCGGCCCCAGAGAACGGTGCTGGCCCAGTTGCCGCCGCGCAGAGGGCGGTTGTACATGATGGAGGCGGTGGTGCGCGCCTGATTTTCATCGGGAAACAATTGTTCCGGGCTTTTCAAGCTGCCGTAGGAGTATTGGGCGCTCCAGTTCTGACCTGGTTGGAACGTCAAGCGGGTCGACCATGAATCGATGCTGCCCTGGTCGATGTTCCAGCGAAATTCGTCGGGCTCGCGGCCATGAAAACCGCTGGCTTCGATCCGCGCAATTTTGTAAGTGAGGCCGGCGGTGACAACATCGTCGGCGATATGGTTCGAGTCTTGCTGGTGATGGCCAAGCGCGCCTACGGGATTTTCCGATGCGGAGGCGCGATGGGGATAAGCGGTGCGGCCCAAGCGCGGGATCTCCAACCGGAGCGACATAGAAGGAGAGCAGCATCTCTCGACTTAGCGGCAGATCGTAAAGCACCCCCAGTTCCATAAAGAAGTCGTGCGGATGCTGGCCATCTGCGATCGGTACACCGAAGGCTGTTTCTCCCTGCTGAAAGAGCAGCGGGTAGCGGCGGCCGCTGATGGTTGCGGGTTCCAGACTGAACATGGCACGTAACGTGAGCTGTCCGGCACCGAGGCGGCGCTGCGCCATCGGCATGAACCAGTTGGTCGAGTAAAATTTATCTCCGCCGCGAGGACTGGTCTGCTGCGCGTCTGTAAGAAATACGTTGGCGTGAAACATGAGTCTCCACGAGCCACGCATGGACATCAGCATGGCCATGGGAGTTGAGTTCGGTTCTGCAGTGGTTCCCGAGGTGGAGTGGCGCTGGATTTGTTCGAGGAATGTCCGCGGACGCATCTCGCGCATCTGCCCATGCTCCATTTTTTGCATCTGATTCTGGTCCGACGGGGCCATGCCAGGACTTCTATCAGCCTGTTGGGCGGACGCCCACTGGGTGAAGAACATGGATAAAAGAGCGAGAGACAACAAACGCTTCATGATGACAGATCAGTCCTCTCACTGAAGCTTCCCATAGCTGATGACGCAGTCATATTCCATTCGTACGTATCCATCGGTCTGGCATCTTGCAAACAACGCTTCCATCTCCTTGAGCATTCCGGGATAGCGCGTGTTGCCAGGTTGCGGCATATAGGAGGAAGAGAGAATGCGTCCCTTCAGGCCGTGGAGCGCCAACTTCTGCGCATTGGGCAGATGGATCTGTTTCATCCGAGCGGGAGAAAAGAATGCAACCAGCTTTTCCTGATGCAAGTGTCTGCCCTGGATCATCTGATAGTCGGTTCCAAATTCATTGAGGAGGCGCTCGTAGCCGAGGTGAAAATCATCGCCATCCATGCGGCGATGGTTATACACAACGACACCCCATCCGCCGGAACGCAGAATACGCATCCACTCTGTACGCGCCCGATTGAGATCGAACCAATGCATCGCCTGGCCAGCCGTCACCATATCCACACTATGGTCAGGAAGGCCCGTTGCCTCGGCCGTGCCATCGACGCAATGCAGATGAGGATATCGTGCTGTGAGTGACGCGCAGGCCGCTCGCATGGCGGCGTTCGGCTCCACGGCGAAAATCGGATTGGCGTTCGCAAAAAATATTTCCGCCAGCAATCCTGTACCGGCGGCGATATCGGCGATCTGTGCTTTTGGGGTTAGACCGCACTCGTCCGCTAATAAATCGATGATCGCCGCGGGGTAACGCGGACGATGCTGCCGGTAACTCTGTACGCGATCGGTGAAGCGCTCAGTAGGCTGGAGTTGCATCCGCAGATCTATCTTTCTACCGCCATGGCGACCGAGTTGCCGCCACCGAGGCATAATGCCGCGACACCCTTCCTTAAATCCAGGCGCATCATTTCGTAAATCAGAGTAAGCAGAACGCGGGCGCCGCTGGCGCCAATCGGATGCCCAATCGCGACCGCGCCGCCGTTGACGTTCACCTTGTCTAGGCCCAGTCCGAGCTCGCGGGTGACGCCGATCGCCGCGACGGAAAAAGCCTCGTTGATTTCGTAGAGGTCAACCTCATCGCGCTGCCAGCCTGCTTTTTCCAGCACCTTGCGAACTCCGGTAACAGGCGCCATCATAACCCACTTTGGATCGACGCCGCTGGTCGCCTGCGCGCGGATACGAACCATTGGCGTCAGGCCGAGCGATCCTGCCTTTTTTGCCGACATCACCAGCAGCGCTCCCGCGCCATCGTTTACGCCAGGCGCATTGCCGGCGGTCACGGTGCCATCTTTCTTGAATGCAGGCTTCAGCGCGCGCAGCGCTTCGATAGTGGTGTCCTCGCGAACGGACTCGTCGCGGTCGAACTGCGTGGGCGCTTCACCTTTTTTCCTGGCGGGAATTTCGACGGGCAAAATCTGTGCAGCAAGACGCTTTTCTTTGTGCGCCGAAGCGGCTTTGCGATGCGAGTTCAACGCATAGGCGTCCTGCTCTTCCCGCGTGATGCCATATTTATCGGCGACATTCTCGCCCGTCAATCCCATGTGATAGCTGTTGTAAATGTCCCAGAGGCCATCGTGGATCATGCTGTCGACCACGACTCCGTCGCCCATCCGAAATCCCTTGCGAGCCTGCGGCAGCAGATAGGGCGCGTTCGACATCGACTCCATCCCGCCGGCGACGACGATCTCCGCGTTTCCTGTTTGAATGGCCTGGGCGGCGAGGCCCACCGCCTTCAGTCCCGATCCGCAAACCTTGTTGATGGTCATCGCGCTGACCTCCGGCGGAAGGCCGCCAAAGATGGCCGCCTGCCGTGCCGGATTCTGTCCGAGCCCAGCCGTCACTACGTTGCCCATGATGCATTCATCCACCTGCGCGGGATCGATTCCGGCGCGCCGCACCACTTCGCGCACCACCAACGCGCCCAATTGTGGCGCGGAGAAATCAGCGAGCGAACCCTGGAACTTTCCGACTGGAGTGCGAACTCCGGCAACGATTACGACATCTTCCATGCGACACCCCCCAGTGTTTTGAAAAGCGATTCCGCAACCGAAGAGTATACGGCGCACGCGTTGCCGCTGGCACGCTGAGAACGCGTGGCAGTGTCGCGGTTGCATCGCCGAAGTAGATTTACTTCGGTCCATTCGGTCGTATGTTTTTTGGCTGTCACGCGGCATCGCTCTCGAAAAAAATCGTCGAGAGGAGACGAGGAACAAAACTTTTCACTCCTCAATCGTCGTGCGCCGGCCCTCTTCAACAAAAAAAATGCGTTGCAAACATCATTTTTTTCTTGACAATAATTTTCTACAAAACTATACCTTCGTGTAACTGCGGTGAGAACTGCAGTACTCGATGTAAACATCGAAAGGGAGAATAGTTAATATGGCAACCAAGAAAGCAGCAAAGAAAGCAACGAAGAAGGCAGTCAAGAAGACCACGAAAAAGAAGTAAGATAACCGCATCAACAAAGGCAAACAGAGAGGGGAGCGTGAAAACGCTCCCCTCTCTGTTTATTTTGCGATGTGGTGCGAACGCCTGATTTTCCGCTATGCTCAGCCTCAACAGAGATGACGCGACGACGCTGGATTGCCGACCAATGGGACGAAACGTCCGCTGTATTACGGGATACGCAGGCGGCGCACCTGGCGCGGGTTCTGCGCGCGCAGGCCGGCCAGGAATTCGACATCGTTGCCGGAAACACGGTGCGACGCGGTGTCATTGAATCGGTCCGTGAGAACGCCGTAGAGTTTTCGCTGCACGAAGAAGTTGCGGCGATGGCACCTCTTCCGCTGGTCATCGCTCTGAGTATCATCCGCTTCGAGCGCATGGAGTGGGCGATTGAAAAACTGACCGAGTTGGGCGTGGCGCAGATTGTTCCGCTTGCAGCGCAACGCAGCGAGAAGCATCTGGCGCAGGCGGCGGCGAAGCGGATCGAGCGCTGGAGAAAAATCGCGAGAGAGTCCGCGCAGCAATCCCGCCGCGCCGATGTGCCGGAGATTGCCGAGCCGATCCCGCTGGCGCAATGGCTGGCGGGAAAACGGGATGGAGTGCGACTGCTGCTTTCCGAGCATGAGCACGCCCGCATGTTGCGAGAGAGTCTGGAAATTTCTTCGGCTCTACCGTCGAAAGAATATTTATGCCGCGATTGGTCCCGAAGGGGGCTGGACGGAATTGGAACTCGCCGCTTTTGCCAGGGATGGTTGGCAATCGGTCAGTCTCGGCCCGCGCATTCTGCGCGCGGAAACTGCGGCGATTGCAATGGCCAGCGTGCTGACCGCATGCCTGGAGCGATAAATGGCTTAGATATTGCCTGATTTGAGAGCGCTACAGCATCATCATGTGCCGCAGTCGATGCTGTTCGCCCAATGTCCATGTTATTGGACGAAATGCCGATGCTTGTTTTCTTTCCACTTTCTCTTATGTTGATTCAGCGCTACTGTCCTGATATCGGCTGTGGTGTTACCAAGGAGTCTGCATTGTTGAAGAAGATGATATGGATGCTTGTCCTTGCAGTTTCGAGTATCGCTTCCTATGGCGCGCCTCTGGAAGCGCCGAATTTAGCGCTCAGAGGAACCATGCATTCATGGGAGCCGGGCGCGGTTGCCATTCAGGGACATGAGCCTGATAAAGCCAACGATGCCAGCCAACGCAGCTATTGGCACGCGGGCGCCAGCCACTTGCCGGAGGATCTGGGCGTTGAATGGAAAACTCCGCAAACAGTTTCCAGCCTGATTGTGCGCTACTTCGATGGCCGCATGGTGCGGGGCCCATGGGCGGCGCGCACGCAACAATGGGCAAGATTGCAGTACTGGGACGGCGCAACATGGCGGCACATCAATGCGCAGGTTCTCGGTCAAGAAACGGCGGTCGTTCGATACGTATTCCCGCCAGTAAGCACGACAAGAATTCGCCTGGTTTTTACAGAGCCCCCCGACCCGCAAGTACGCCACGTTCCGGACAGGACAGGCATTTATATATGCGAATTCGAGACATACCGCGTTGCGCCATTTCAATGGGTAGATTGCCCCGGATGCCTGCAGAAAACGGATCGACCCGCTCCTCAATACAATGAGCAGCCTGTCAGCGACTCTCCGGTGGATATTGCCGGGCCGCTCATCATTGAACCCAAACAGACGAGAGTATTTTCGGATGTCCTGCGGCCAAATCTGATCGTGGCGCGGAGCCGTTGGGCCACGCAACCGGCGATAGCGAGTCTGACAGGAAAAGAGGGGGCAACTCTTAGCAACGGATTCATCCAGTTGACCCTGAATACAACGAATGGCCTAAAGGAAACGCATCTCCTCAATCGCGTTACAAACGAATCTGTCGATTTGCCCAATTCTGTTCCATTCGCGATCACAAATCAGGAATGGAAGAGCGTACTCCCCGCGACCTTGAGGGTGAGCAAAATTGACAAGTCCGGGTCCACTCAGGAAACGGCGCGACTTCGCATTGATCTTATTTCTAAAAATGTGACGATAATCGTTCACTATGAACTGCGTCAGCAGGACCACTTCTACCACAAATGGCTTACCGTCGAAAATAGCGGCGCAGCGGACCTGCAGGTCGACAATGTCACCGTGTCATCGCTTGATCTTCCCAACCAAGAGGATCTGATGGCTGGCAACGAGTTGACATATCCAGTGTCCCGGCTCAAGAAGGGTGGTTTTTTTGAATGCCTGCAAACTGTGTATTGGGACCACGACGGAGATGCTTTGACGTATTATCCGGGCGCCACAATCCATCCGGGTACGAGGTACAACACGGAAAAAGCGGCTGTGGGGGTTTACAAGGCGGCTGACGATTATGTTGCGGGCTGGGATCGTGGAGTTCGCGAATGGGTGATTGAATATCACGCTCAGGTTTCGCCGATTCCAGCGGGGTGGCCCGATATTTACCTGGAGGGTTGGTCCGCGAAGGTTGGAGTCACTGAGATGCGGAAAGACCCGAAGTGGACTGAGCATTTCATGGACGCGGCCAGCCAGCTTGGTGTGCGGTACATGGATACGCGCGAAGATGCCTTTCGCGTCCTTCATTATCCTCCGGAATGGCGCGAGCAATGGGTGAAATTGGCAACTAAGTACAACATCGGTACAGGGTTCTGGATCGATTTCGGCGATACCGGGGGTGACACTGTCAATGGACTGAACGGGTCTGGAGAACCAATCCAGCCGATACCATGCAAGCTCTCGCCGCGCGGCGAAGACTACTACCGCCAGGTTCTCGAAATGGTGGGCAACCTGCAGCTTCGAGCTTTACATTGGGCAGACTTCTATGCGGCCTGGCCTTGTGATGCGAACGCGTATGGGCACTTACCGGGAAAATACTCCATCTATGCGCAAGGGCAGCGAATGATCAAGTTCGCTGACGACATGCATGCCGCAAGTCCGGGCATCATGCTGGGGGCGGACGGCGGCTTGACCAGTCCGCAATATGGCCGTTACGCAGATGACAGGCAACATGGAGGCGGGGAAGATGCAGCGCCCGCGATGGAACCGGATATTCACCTGGACCGGCTCTATGCCGATATGAATCGGGCATACCTGAACGCCGCCCACATGACCTACTTGCGCCCGTGGTACCGTCTTTTAAATTGTGTAAACCACTTTGGCCAAGTGACCCACGATCACGATAAGGCTGGCTTCCGCTACGCTCTTCTCAGCGCGTATGGTCTTACCGGTCAACTCACTTTCGACGATGCGCCGCAAAATATTCCCGCCAGCGAGATTGCCTTTGCACAGAAATGGGAGGATTGGGTGCGAGGGCACAAGGAATATTTCCAGCACAGCGATAGATTGTTCGATCGATCGGTGGGCTGGTATGACATTCCATTGGGAGATGCGGAAGGGTTACAGGGTTTTGCCCATATTCGTGGCAACCGGGGATACATTTTCCTCAGCAATCCTGGCCCGGTTGCACAGATTGCTGAACTGACTGTAGCTCTTGATCCAACAGGAACCGTGGGATTCGCCGTGAATCGAATCTTTCCTGGAGATACTTACCTGAAGGGACCTGAAAAGGGTTTGTACCGCAAGGGAGACGTGATCCGCACGGTTGTGCCGGGAAAGCAGGTGCAAATCCTCAGCATTAAACCGGCGGGGGTTGAACCGTCGGGTGCGAGCCGAGAATCGGACGATGCCGACATTCCCAACACCGGCGGGTATATCGGCCACTGGTCGGCCGAGCGCATTCCTGGAACCACGACCGCCAAGCTGCATGCGACGTTCCAATATCCTTCGTCCGGGCAAAGTTATCTGCATGCGAATATTCCACAATCGAAATGGGGCGTGGAACCATGGGCGTACAACAAAGCCTATCTGGTGATCTATGTACGAAGCGAGAAAAAGGAATTGAACGATTACTGGGTTCCGGAAAACCTTCCTGTAACGATTTCGATCGACGGCGTGCCGAAAACCGCATTTCCATTCATGACTGCACGGGGCCAAGAGAAGGGACTTACCCGGTGTTTCTTCGTTAGCCTGGATGGAGAGGTAAAGCCAGGAACCGATAACCGAGTCGATATCAAACTCCCGATTCTCCAAGGCCTAGTATTTTCCGGCGCCTATATCGATCTGCCTGACCAGATGCCCGGCGAGGGACCAGGGGCGGACTAGATACGTCCTGCGCTGTCAACCTGGTGGGCGCGTGGATTGAGCCATAGGTGCGGAATCGAGATTTCTCGAGCGAAAAGCGATCCGGTACTATTTCTGCATGAAGAACTCCGCCATAGAGGGCGCCGTAGCTGCGGCTCCCGGAGGACTGGACAACTGAAGCGCGTCCATCACCGTACGCAGCATACTTTCATGCTGATATGTGGTGCCCGATGTTTGCGTGTAGCCAGCCTTCACGTTCGGCCCACAGAGAACGGGAGAAACATGACCGCCGCCATGTGCGGTATCGCTGGTTGTCGCTTCATCGAATTCAACAATGAGAATGCCGTCCCCTCCGGGTTCGAACGCGGAATCGGTGGACAGGGAAGCGATGACTTTCGACTGCAACCAGGAATCTGCCTGCTGAGGCGTATCACCGTCGGCTTGTGCAGTTTAGCTGAAGATGTCCTTCATCTTGCTGAAAAAGCTGCGCGAGGATGGAGTGTTTTCAACGCTCAGAGTCTCAGAAAGCTGGCGCATCAACTCTCTTTGCGCCTTGGTGAGCTTCCTGGGAACCTGCGCCACCACCTGAATAACGAGATCGCCGCGACCATGATCGTTCAGATATGGCACGCCCTTATTGCGCATTCGAAATTCCGTACCACTCTGCGTTCCTTCCGGAATTTTCAGCTTGGTCTCGCCTTCGAGCGTAGGGATCATCAGCTCCGTACCCAGCGTAGCCTGGGGAAATGAGATCGGCAACACGTAATGGAGATCGTTGCCTTCGCGCTCCAGGAAGGGATGCGGCTCGACGGAAACGACGACGTATAAATCTCCAGACGGGCCGCTATAACGGCCGGCATCGCCTTCGCCCTGATAACGGATACGCATGCGGTCTTCAATTCCGGCCGGCACGGTGACGGTGATGGTGTGTTCAGCCGCCTGGCGACCTTCGCCGCGGCATTTGCGGCATGGATCCTTGACGATGCTGCCGGTTCCGCCGCAGACCGGACAGGTGCGCGCGATCGAGAAAAATCCCTGCTGGAACCGTACCTGGCCGCGGCCGCCGCATTGCTGGCAGACTGTGGGACCATGTCCTGGTTCGGCGCCGCTTCCCTGGCACACGGAGCAGTTTTCCATGCGGCGAATTTTAATCTCGCTCTGTTTTCCAAAGACAGCCTCTTCAAACGTCAGTGTCAGCTCATATTGAAGATCGCGTCCACGCTGGGCGCGGGAGGAGCGGCCTGCGCCTCCCATATTGAACATCTCGCCGAAGATATCGCCGAAGATGTCGCCGAGATCGGGCATTCCGTTGAAGCCGCCATCCATACCGCTGCTGACGCCGGCATGGCCGTAGCGGTCGTATGCGGCGCGCTTGTCCGGATCGGAGAGCACCTGGTAGGCTTCGCTCGCCTGCTTGAACTTTTCTTCCGCGGTGGGATCATCCGGATTTCGGTCCGGATGAAATTGCATGGCGAGCTTGCGATAGGCACTCTTCAGTTCCTGATCGGAGGCGGTTCGCTCCACACTGAGAACTTCGTAATAATCGGCTTTTGTCACTCGGGCAGTTGGGCTCATGCTGTTTTCTGTTTGGGGTTATTGGCGACGCGCACCATTGCAGGCCGTAAAAGGCGTTCGCGCAAGGTGTATCCGCGGCGGACCTCATCCATGATCTGATGGTCCGGCACATCGTTGCGCTCCACCATTTCAATCGCTTCATGCAGGCGAGGATCGAACTGTGTGTTTACGGTGGGGATCGGCTGCACTCCGAGGGAACGGATGATCTCCTCCATCTGGCGGACGATCAGATCGATGCCGGAACGCAGCTGCTCGGCGGTTCCCTGGGAGCGCAGCGCGAGCTGAAAGTTGTCCAGCACCGGCAGAAACTGCTCCACAGTATTGGCCAAAGCATAATCGCGATATTCCGCGCGCTCGCGTGCTTCACGCTTACGATAGTTGTCGAACTCTGCCTGCAGTCGCGCCAGCCGGTCGAGAAGCTGATCCCGCTCGGCTTGCAAGCGCTCATACTCCGCGGCCGGAACTGGCTCTTCCCTGGCTTCGAGCGCGGGGAGATTTCCGTCGAGCGGCTGGTTTTCTTCACGGACCTGGTTCGCGGGACCCGTTTCGGACTGGCTTAGGCTTTTCGTAGTGTTCGATGGATCTTCGTGTCGCATATTTTGTTCTTCGCGCAAATCTGCGGGATATAGCATCGGATAAATTTTTAATCAAAGCGGCTGCTTCTATTGTACCCAGTGCGCCTGTTTCCCCACCACAGACCAAGCCCGGCGGTAGTGGGTGAGGCTCGATAGAGGATCGTCGAGAAAATCCCTGGGGCTGAAGCCCCTTGAATTTGCCGCGCTTTCGCAGGGCTAAAGCCCTGCGCTTCCACCATTACGATTGCGCCGCCCAACGCCCAAATAAATCAGCGATGTAGGTTACTGTTCCGATGGCGCTGGCATATTGCATGCGGGTGGGGCCGATGACGGCGACGGTGCCCAGATGCTGCTGACCCCGCCGCGCGGGAGCGGCGACCAGGACCAGGCCGTGCATCTCCGGCATGGTTTCCTCCAGGCCGACGATCACCCGCACCGAGGTATTGCGGCTGTCAACATATGCGTTCAGCAGATCGATGATGCGTTGCTTTTCTTCGAGCGCGGTAAAGATTTGCCGCAGATGATCGCGGTCCACTTCGTTCACCATCAGGTTGGCGACACCCTCGACGAAGATGGATTTTTCCTGAACCGCGCGGTCGATTCCATTGTCCGTCGCCCGGTCCGCGGTGCGGTCCATGGCGCATTTGGCCCATAGCTCCTCGAGCGAACAGAGCATGCGGTTGTATTCGCTGCGTTCCTGCTCGATGCGCCGCGCCAGTTCCTGGCGAATCCGCTCCAATGCCCAACCGTGGAAGTTGGCATTCAGGTAATTCGCCGCTCGTTCCAGTTCCGCCATGGTCAGGTCGTGCTCGAGCATCAGCAGGCGGTCGCGCACGACGCCGGTGGTTGTGACCAGCACGGCCAGCACCCGGGCCTGCCCGAGCCGCACGAAATGAACATGCTCCAGCAATTCTTTCTCTCCGCCGGCGGTCAGCGCCACGCCCACACCGCCGGAAAGCAGCGCGAGGATATGCGAGGTGCGCGCGAAAAAATCCGTGGCATTCGCGACTCCGGCGAAGGTTTCCTCAATCCGCTCCTGAGCGGGCGGCGGCAATGCCCGATGCGGCGGCGCGGTGCGGCGCAGCAACTGTTCTACGTAATAACGGAACGCGCGAGCCGTTGGGACTCGACCGGCGGAGGTGTGGGGCTGTTCCAGATAACCGGCCTCCGAGAGATCGGCCATGACATTGCGTACCGTGGCCGCGCTCATCCCTTCGCGGTTCTGCTGCCGCGCGATGGACTGCGAAGCCACGGGATCGCCGTTGGCGATGTAATTTTCAATAATAGCGGTGAGCACCAGGTCTTCGCGCACACCCATCCTGGGGGTAAAACCGGGGCTTTCGGCGGAGCCGGCGGTTGGTTGCCTGCCTTTTTTCTCCATATGCCTACCTTCTCCCCTGACGCTTCCACCGGCGACTGCGGTCTCTGGACGGATAGTAGGAAGAGAATGCCATGAAGTCAAGGACCCTGTTCTGCTGGGCTGAGCGCTCTTCCAAGCTGAAGCATCAACCGCAGGTCCCTCCACTCCGCTTCGCCGCGGTGCGGATAACAATTCGTATCGTGTGTGAAAAAAAATGAAGGGCCGCAGAATGCGACCCTTCATTCCCGTGGCCCGTCGCGGCGCGCGCGATAGAAGAAATAGAAACCCATGTCTCAGAAGCGAGACATGGGGCAGCCATACTTATTACATGCTGAAGCGCTCATGCCAGGGTGTCGCCGCTTTGAGCGCGCGGTTTACATTTTCAATGTTCCGAACTCCCTCGGTTTTCAGCCACTCCTCAAATGCTTTGGCGCCCTGTTTGGCGTAGATGGGAATGCCATCCTTCCAGGTAGCGCGGCCGCAGAGCACGCCATTGAATTTGGCGCCCGATTCACCGGCCAGCTCCAGAGTTTCGATGAATACCGGGTTCGATACTCCGGCGGAAAGATAAATGAACGGCTTGGCCGAGGCCTCGGCGGCGGTGCGGAAGAGTTGGAGGGCCTCCTGGCGGGTGTAAGCGGAGGCGCCCTTGCAGGCTTTCGTCCCGGCGACAAACTCCATCTGAATGGGAACTTCCATCTTCAACACGTCGACGCCGAACTTGTCATCGCTGAAGTCTTTGGTGGCGCCGGTGACGATGTCCGGCTTCTTCCTCGCATATTCAATGCTCTTCTCATCGCCGCCCTCGGCATCGTATCCCACGATTTCGAGAAAGAAGGCGATGTCATGGGCGCGGCATTCGTCGCCGACGCGCTCGATGAAGGCATACTTGACGTCGTTGATTTCCTTCTTCTCAAACGGCGTGTAATACAGGAGCACCTTCACCGCGTCCGCACCTTCATGCTGCAGCCGGCGCACCGACCAGTGGTCGAGCAGATCGGGCAGGCGGCCGGGCTCGGCGGCATCGTACCCGGTCTTTTCATAGGCCAGCAGCAGACCTTTGCCGTTGCGGTGCTTGCTCGCCGGCAGACCGTATTCGGGATCGAGCAGAATGGCCGAGGCGTGGCGCGTCAGAACTTCAGTGACCAGGGTCTTGAACTCAATCAGAGCATGGTCATCGACGCTGGAACCTTTTTCCTTGGCCAGAGATTTTTTGAGCGAGCCGCGCTGATCCATGGCGGCAGCCGCAATCACGCCCCGCTCATCGGAGAGGGCTTTCAGTCCGGCCAGCTTGCCGGGGGTGAGCTTCATTGTCATAACTCCTGTTGTTGGATGGAATCACTTTTATTGTAATAGCTGATCGCTTTTAGCTTCCGGTTCCTTGCTGCCAGCCTTCTCGCTTTCGCCGGCCTGAGAGAACCCACATCTCAGAATCGAGACGCGTCGACAGACTCAGGGCCAGTTGCGGGGGGCACCGCGGCTCCAAAGCCGGAAACTAGAAGCTGATGGCTGCTTCCTGAGCGGCGATCAATTCTTTTATGCCGCGTGTGGCCAGCTCCAGCAACTGCGAATGCTGGTCGCGCGAAAAGGTATTGTGCTCAGCCGTGGCCTGCACTTCCACCAGATCACCCGTGCCGGTCATCACTACGTTCATATCAACGTCGGCGCGGGCATCCTCTTCGTAGGCGAGATCGAGCAGCGGCGTCCCATCGACGATGCCGACGCTGGTGGCGGCGACCCGATGACGGATGGGCGAGACGGTGAGAACTTTCGCCGCCAGCAGCCGATTCACCGCCAGGCCCAGAGCGACGGCGGCGCCGGTAATCGCAGCCGTGCGGGTGCCCCCGTCGGCCTGCAGAACATCGCAATCGAGAATGATGGTACGTTCGCCGAGCGCTTTTAAATCGACCGCAGCGCGCAGCGAGCGGCCAATCAGCCGCTGAATCTCATGGGTGCGTCCACCAATCTTCCCGCGTTCGCTTTCCCGTGGACTGCGGGTCAGCGTAGCTCGCGGCAGCATTCCGTATTCGGCCGTGACCCATCCCTGGCCGCGATTGCGCAGCCAGCCCGGCACGCCATTTTCGACGGTAGCGTTGCAGAGCACGCGGGTGTGGCCCAGTTCGATCAGGACCGAACCCTCGGCCGTGGGGACAAAGTCGGCGGTAAAGCGCAACGGACGGAGCTGATCGACGGCGCGGTTGCCAGCGCGAAAGTATGTGGAGGCGGGGGTTGCCATGTGGCTTCCATTGTAACCATTGGCTCCGGAACGGAACGGGAGGGCGCGACCTTTGCCGGAGCGGAATTCTGTTCCAGACCGGGAATGGCGTTCCAAAATGGATATTTTTGAGATGCCGAGTCACAACCTGTGTGGATCCTGCGACTTACCGGTACCATTGCCGAAATCGCAATCCCATTTCGGACTTAGGTTATCTCTTTGGTAACCGACCCGGCGGTGACCGAAAATCGGTTCCGCTCTTGAAATCAGTAGCTTGAGAGTCAGGCCCGGTTTGGCACACAACGTGACTATAAAGCGGGCAGGAAAACCACAAATGTTATCGAATGAAGTCCATTCCGGGCGATCGAATACCGAATTGTCCACTCCCATGACAAACACACCCGGAGGTGCGCCGCTCTGCGCGTCGATTCCCCGGCTGAACAGAACCAGACAAGGCTTTCGAACTGGAGAACGAACCATGACTTCCGCCGTCCCCGAGGACACGTTGACCAAAGCTGCGATCCACAACTCAGTCCCGACAGCACACCCGGGAAGTTCCGGCAAGAACGGTGCGGCGGCGGCCAGCTATCTCGCGCATGACACACGAAACTGGTTGACCGTTTTGCAAGTGTATTGCGATCTGCTGCGCACCCCGGGTGCGGTCGCCAGCGGACACCAGGACTGGATCGAAGAACTATCCGGTGCGGTGGAAAGAGGCCAGGGACTGATCACCTCGCTGCTCGATTCGGTCCAGGAGGCCGAGCCAGGAGTCGTTGAGGGATGGTTTGGAAGCTCCTCGCCCTGCCTCTGCGACGGTTGCGGCGACCCCGCTTCTAGATCCGGGCGATGTACTCACCCGCCGCCGGCAGATCTACCAACGTGTGGCCGGAGACAAGATCCATGTCGAGTTCGATACGGCTTCGAACGCGGGCAAAATAGCGATCGAGGAGAGCGCATTTTCGAGGATTCTGTATAACCTGGTCGGCAACGCCATCGACGCGATGCCCGAGGGCGGCTGCCTGCGGATCACCTTACGCCCGGGAAGCCGATCGGGCAGCCACCCGCGCCAGGCCGATGGAAGCTCCCAAGCCTCTATGCCGAAAACAGTGATGCTCCGCGTCTGCGATACCGGGGAGGGGATTGCGCCGGAGCGTCTGCCGTATATCTTCGACGCCGGAGTTTCCAGCAAGCCCATCCGGGAAGATCGCCAGCTACGCGGTTTCGGACTCGCCATCGTGCGTGAGCTGACGGATCAGGCCGGGGGAACGATCCGGGTCCGTTCTCATGCCGGACGAGGCAGCTGCTTCGAACTTGAATTTCCGCGGGCCTGAATTCGGTTTCAAGCCGCACCGGGCGGGTGAAACCGATTGCCTGACCGCTGGGTCCTCGATCCCGGCCTGGTGCGATGCCGGTGCCATGTTGGACCGGTCTCATTTTCAGCAACATGAAGCACGGAAAATCGCTGCGCGCCGGAAAGGAACCCGCGTACTATGTTAACTACAACTTCCATGTTCTCCCCTACTTCTCCTCTCTCCCCGGCGGAGCGAGCCGGCATTATGCATGTGCTGGTCGTCGACGACGATATGGCCATCCGTACGGCCATTTCCGACATTGCGCGCAATCTTGGCTTCGCAGTTTCGAGTGTCTGCAATACGACGGCGGCGCGGTCGGCGCTGACCGCGCATATGGCCGATATCATCCTGCTGGACCTGAAACTGCCGGGCGGCGGCGGGCTGCCGCTGCTGGAAGAGATCCGCACTCTCTATCCGGAAACGGTGGTGGTGGTGATGACCGCCTATGCCACCGTATCCTCGGCAGTGGAGGCGATGCGCACCGGAGCCATGGAGTATCTGACCAAGCCGTTTTCGCTCGACGAGTTGTCCGATGCGCTGGAACGAGCCTCGGAGCGCCGTCACTTCGACACCGAGAGCCGGATGCTGCGAGAAAAACTGCGCACTGCGGACGGCTTCGGCATGCTGGTCGGACGCAGCCCTGAGATGGAGAGGGTCTATCGCATTCTCTCCAAGGTCGCGCACACCGCACACCCGGTGCTGATTCTAGGAGAAAGCGGCACGGGAAAAGAGATTGCCGCGCGCACCATCCACTACAACGGGCCGAATTCGACCCGTCCGTTCATTCCCGTCGATTGCGGCTCGCTGGTTCCCACCTTGATCGAAAGCGAGCTGTTCGGGTATGTGAAAGGCGCATTCACAGGAGCGAACCGCTCCAAGGAAGGCCTGCTGGCGACCGCCGAAGGAGGCACGGTTTTCCTCGATGAGATCGGCGAGCTTCCCTTCGATCTCCAGGCCAAACTGCTGCGGGCGCTGCAGGAAAAAGAGATTCGTCCCGTCGGCTCCAATCAACGGGTGCCGATCCGCGCCCGTGTCATTGCCGCGACCAATCGCGATCTGGCGGCCATGGTCGAGCAAGGCAGGTTTCGCAAGGATCTTTATTTTCGTCTGAACGTGGTGAATGTCAAGATGCCATCTTTGCGCGAACGGCGGCAGGATACCCCTCTGCTGGCGGCGCACTTCCTGGAACGGCGGCGGCGGGAGTCAGGCATCCTGTACACCCTGAGCGATGATGTATTGCGGGTGCTGGGCAGCTACGACTGGCCGGGAAATATCCGCGAACTGGAAAACACCATCGAGCGCGCCTGCGCGCTCTCTTCCGGGCCGGTGCTGCACCTGGGAGACCTGCCGACGCAACTCCAGGAATATCGAATGCAATCGCAACAGCGGGCCGAGGCAGTGGCCCCGGAGGAAGCCGGCGCCGACGCCTCGATTGTGACGATTGCGGAGATGGAAAAACAAGCCATTTTGAACACGCTGCGTCAGTTGCAAGGCGACAAGCTGATGGCGGCGCGACTGCTGGGGATCGGCAAGACGACGCTCTATCGCAAGTTGAAGGAATACGGCATCGCCGAACGAGACGAGCTGTGACCCCTTTCGAGAACGGGCCGGGCAGGACAGGCGTACGGCTTTTTCCGCCTGGAAGAGGCAGGGACGCCGTCAGATCAGGAACAGAACAATTTCAAGGAGAGAAACCGCGTGAGCCAGACCGTGCTGCTTGTGACCTCGATTGCCGGAGCGGAGAATTGTGCTTCCACGATCGCCCGCCAGCTGGACCTTTCCGTCGACCTAGCGCAGAATCGGCGCGCGGCGCTGGCGGAGCTACGGCGCCGGGAATATTCCGTGGTGGTGCTCGACGAAGCTCTGGCCGAAGCAGACCCTGCGGGGACCGAGGTGATGTGGCAGCAGGCTGGCGTGGCGATTCCCGTGCAGGTGAATCTCGGCATCTCGGGATGCAACCGGGTGCTGCGCGAGGTGCGGTCCGCGCTGCAACGCCGAGAGCGAGAATTGTCGCTGGCCATGCGCGCCGCCACCCAGCTGATGGAAGGCGAGATGAACACCACGATCACCGGGCTGCTGCTGCAGACCGAACTGGCGCTGGCCGAACCCGCGCTGCCGGCGAATGTCGCTGCCAAGCTGCGGCAGGTGGTCGAGCTTGCGGGCACGCTGCGCAACCATCTCAGGAATCCTCCGGAAGCGCTCGGGTAAACCTGGGGAGGAACGGAAGTCCGGCCGGATTGATGGAGCTGTGAACCGGCCGGAGATCATGCGTGGCCCGCCAACCTTCCGTCCGAAAGATAGCTGTTGATAATTTTTCCCCGGATGGTAATCTGATCCGCGCGCTTGAACTCGGCGTCTGCGCAGACAATCCGCCTCCAGGAACGCCGATTCGTGCTCCTCAGTTGAGGCAGATATCACGAAGACGGGATACATCCTCACTTCCCCACCCCAGGTGCTGAGCGATCGATCCACACGCGAAGGGGAAATCATGCCATCGAAGTCCCGCTTTAGTCCATACTCCAGATTAGCGATCACCCTGATCCTTATCACCTTCAGCGGAATCCTGGCCAGCCGCATCGGGGCACAGAATCCGCGGCCGATTCCGGGCGATACCTGGCTCCGCATCAGTGCTTTCACCAATCAACCGCTGGCCGACGCCGATGTTGCGGTGTTCAGTACCGACGGGCAACTGCTGTTTAATCAGCTGAACGCTACTAATCGGCGGGGTATCTATCCCGCCAAGATCAGGAATCTGCCGCGCGATTTCCGAGTGGTCGTGGCCTGGGACGGGAATCGGCAACCTACCCTGACAAATCTCCGCTCGCTCGGGCTGATGGTACTGAGTGCTGACGTGCGGAATTTCAATCCGGCACGTGACATCGTGTATGTCAATCCGGTGACTACGATGGTGACCGGCCTGTTGCTCCTGCGCCCGCAGATGACCCTGACGCAAGCGCAAGCTCGGGTTCGTCTCTTCCTCGGGATGCCGGCGAACGCCAGCCTGGGCGCGGCGCTGCGCGAAGAGAAGCGGTTTCACTCCGCATATTTTTCCGAAGAGGCGTTTCTGAAGCAGGCAAATCAGCATGGCGGGATGCTCACCTACGCGGAGAGCCTGCTGAACCAAATGCTGAATAGTCCACACGCGGTGCATCGGTTCCCGTCAACCGCGCTGAAAGGCGCCTCCGGCGACAGCGCCGCCGGCTTCATCGCGGAGAAACTGGCGAGCGGCGCTCTCTCCTGGGCGGCTGGTCAGGGATTGGGGTGGGTGGCGCAGAGCGCGGGACTGACCCAGCCGGGAGCGACGGCGGCGCAGATTGCCCAGCTGCAGCAAAGTCTGGACGCTCTGCAGAGCAGCGTGGACCAGCTCAGCAATCAACTGGCGGCGGCCACGCAGGAGATCCTGAATGAGCTGACCAAGACGCAGTACAACACGATTGCCACCCAGGCGCTGGCGTTGGCGGCCAAGGTGAACGTCGCAGAAAGCAACGTGGCCTATTACGCGGATGGATGCCCGCCCCTTCCTGAAGACGGGACCACGGAAACGGTTGGGGCGGTCTCGGCGGACTGGTGCGCCAGCCAGGCGGGAATCGTGCAAAGCCAATTGAGTGATATCGAAATCAACAGCGCCTACGAGACGCTGGCGAACTGGATTCTCGACAGCCAGACGGTCGGGTTTCACGGCATGATCCACCTCTTCAGCCAATCGACCGGCCAGAGCGTGCGCTTCTTCCGGCCGGCCGACTCGGCCAACATCCAGAACATGTTCGATTACTGGGATGCGGTCGAAACCCAGGCGGCGAACCTCAAAGTGGAGCTATGGCACCTGAACGGCAATCAGAACAATTCCGGGGGCAAAAAGCAGATCACGGATTTCCTCGGGAATCCGGAGCTCGATCCGCCAACCACGGGCAGTTTCCAGGCCACGGACGAAGCCGAGTTGAAGTTGGTGTTCCCCGCCGTTCCGGTGGGCGCGGTAATCGACACCAAAACGCGGCTGATGTGGGCCACGGGCATTCCGAAGCTCACGCCCTGGGACGCCGGTAACGGGGTTATCAATTACGGCTGCCCGCCTGAAATACCTGGCAGTGGCCCGGCGGATGGGTGGTCCGGAGGTCCCAGCTTCGGCACCAGCTTCGCCGGGCTTTCCGGCTGGACCTCGCCGACACTGCCCGTGCTGCAGGCGCTGATTGACGGCTGGAGCGGGAGTGCCCCGAACCCGATGAACTGGCTGATTGCCGAAACCAAGGCGGATGCGGTACCGCCGTATACGACGACCAGCTCCGGTTTCTTCGACATCCTTGCGTGCAGTCAGGGTAATTTCTACGCCTTCGTCTGGACGACGACAAATCAGGGGAGTTCCAACCCGAATTTCTATTCGCCCTACGCGGTGATGGGCATGGTCAACGGAACGGTGCCGGCGAAGAACACGTATCCATACGGGAGTTTGAACTGGCTGTTTCTGACGCGTTCGCTCGTGCAGGGAGAGCAGTACTACTGGTATTCGTAATGCGCCTCTGTTGCGCGATTGCTGGAGGCGAGATGAACGCGACCATTATCGGACTGCTGACGAAAAGGCAGCTGCCGCTGGCCGAACCATCCTTCGCACAAATGCGCCGGCAAAACTGCAGCAGGTGGTTGAACCGGCCGGTGCGCTCAGGAGTCACTGCGGCCGCCTGAAGGGTTGTCAACTTTGACGCGGCTCCGAAGGATCAATGCTCGACAACGACTCCGTCGCTGCCATGCCCATCGTTGCATGGCGCGCCTGGCTCTCCCGGAATGGGACCAAAGTAAAAGCCCGCTTTTGGCCCGGAGGTAAGTTTGCAGGCGGTATGCGAAACCTTCTGCGAAGCGGCTGGTGGGGGTGCAGCATCGCTGGATGCACTTGCCACGATAATGCCCTTGTCGACCCCATAATTGCACGGCGCGCCAAGCTCCGCCTTCGAGGGAGCGAAATTGTAGATGGTCCCGGCCTTCGGCCCGGAAGTCAGTTTGCAGAAGGAACCCAGGCCGCCCGGGGAGACATTGGGCGCGCTCGCGCCGGCATTCGGCGCGCTGCGGCGCTCGAGACGGAGGTGTACTTGACACCGGTGCAGCAGCGTTCGCCGGTGCCGGTGGGTTCGAAGGCGCAGGTTTGCCCGGCGCAGTAGCAGCGGGTGTAGTTGCTGGCGGTGCGTTGACTGGCTCGGTGGCTTTGGCCGCCGAGGCGACGATCACGCCGCTGCTCCCCGCCCCGTCATCGCAGGTTGTGTTCAACGGCGCATGCATGGGAGCGTAATCGCGCGTGGTGCCGGCCTTCGGCCCGGTCGTGAATTTGCACACTGTACCGGTTGGCGTCGGGGCAACGATGACGCCGCTGCTCCCCGCCCCGTCATCGCAGGCTGTATTCAACGGCGCATGCACGGGAGCGTAGTCGTGCGTCGTCCCGGCTTTCGGCCCCTCGGTGAATTTGCACACCGAACTGGTTTGCGGAGCAGGGATGATGACGCCGCGGCTGCCCGCCCCGTCGTCGCAGGGCGTATTCAACGGCTCATGGATGGGAGCGTAGTCCTGCGTGGTTCCGGCTTTCGGCCCGGTCGCAAACTTGCACACCGTACCGGTTGCGGACGTAGAGACAATCACTCCGCTGCTGCCTATCCCGTCATCGCAGGGCGTGTCCAACGGCGCATGCACAGGAGCGTAGTCGTGCGTGGTCCCGGCCTTCGGCCCCGCGATGAACTTGCACACTGTACCGGTTGGCGAACTCGCCGGAGCGGCCGCAGTATCCGGAGCGGTCGCAGTATCCGGAGTGGTCGCAGTATCCGGAGCATCTGCTGCCTCTGCAGTCGCAATGATGGTTCCGCTGCTCCCGGACCCGTCCGTGCACGGCATATCCACTGGCGCCTGCATGGGGGTATAGTCCTGGGTTGCGCCAGCCCTGGGTCCAGAGGTGAATTTGCACACGGTTCCCATTTGCCCGCTGACCGCGGTCTCCCCCTTCACGGGAGAGGCAATAATCACTCCGGCGTCGCCCGATCCGTCCTTGCAGGCCGTATTCAACGGCGCATGCATGGGAGCATAATCCTGCGTCTGGCCGGCCTTCGGTCCCGTGGTGAACTTACAAATCGTCCCCATCGGCTGCGCTTGAGTAATCCCCATGGGGATGATCACTCCCGTGCTTCCGGCCCCATCGTTGCACGCACTGTTTACCGGCATCTGCACGGGCGCATAATCGTGGCTCGAGCCGGCTTTCGGCCCCTCCGTATAGACGCAGGTAGTTCCCATCTGCTTTTGGGCAGCCGGGGAAGATTGTCCATGGGTTGAGCGGGTTGTGCTTGCGGCAAAAACGGTTCCCATCAGGACTGCGGGAACGATCAGGATCCATGCATACTTGCTACCACTTCTGACCTGCCACGGGCGGAACATATCCCGCTCTCCTTTTGGCTTCCAAGTAGAAGAATATTCCAGGTCAAGACCCCACACACGCTGTTCACCAAGATTTGTTTGTATATGATGCAATCGAAATTAGACAATTAGAAAACCCGGGGATGAAAGGAGAGCATCCATAGCGCGACATTTGAATGCCCCTGGAAAATCGAAAAATCCCTGATGCGGTTTTTTTTAGATATACAGCCAAAGCCTGTCAGCTTTTTGATCGGCTACAGCGAATGAGACCGGTCTAATGAATCGTCTTCATCTTGCGTGAGAGAAAATCCATCAGCAGATACTGGCCGAGATTTTCCGGGGTGGTGAAGTACGCCTTGCCCTTGCACATGGCCGAGACGCGCTGCACGAACTGGACCAGGCCAGGGTCGGAAGCCAGCATGAACGTGTTGATCATAATGCCGGCGCGTTTGCAGCGGGCGACCTCTTCCAGCGTTTCGCCTACCACCAGCGGATCAAGACCAAACGCGTTTTTGTAAATACGGCCGTCGGGAAGGGTTAGCGCGGAGGGTTTACCGTCGGTAATCATGACGATCTGTTTCATGTCCTTGCGCTGACGAGCGAGGATGCGCTGCGACAGGCGAAGACCTTCCCGAGTATTGGTATAGTATGGCCCTACCTGCGCCCGGGCCAATTGCGATAAAGGCAGTTCTTCGGCGGAATCGTGAAACAACACCAGCGAAAGCGTGTCGCCAGGGTATTGCGTGCGCACCAGATGCGAAAGCGCCATGGCCACACGCTTAGCCGGAGTGAAGCGGTCCTCGCCATAGAGAATCATCGAATGCGAACAGTCGAGCATGACCACGGTGGCGCAGGAGCTTTGGTATTCGCATTCGTGCACATGCAGATCCCTGTACTCGAGGTTCAAAGGGAGCTTCAGCCCCTCGCGGGCAATGGCTGAACTCAACGTAGCGGTTACGTCAAGATTCAGCGTATCGCCAAATTCATACACGCGCGAGCCTCCGCTGGTTTCAACGCCGGTAGCAGTTTCGCGGGTATCGTGACGCCCGAAGGATGATTTGCCGAGCGAGCCCAATAGATCACGAAGCGTTTTGTAACCGAGAAAATCGAGTCCCTTGTCGGTTACCTGAAACCGCGCCGTTGCCTGAGCCTCGCCGATCTGGCCGCCAATAGTCGAATTTTGCTGCGAAGCTTGGGGCTGTTCGATGGAAACGTAATTCTCCTGCTCCATGCGCTCGAGCAGCTGATCGATGAGCTGTTCGATCTGTTCATGCTGCATCATCTGATCGAGACGCTCCTGCGTGGCTTCGTCAAACAGATCGCCGTATTCGAGCGCCTGCCGCAGCGCATCGCGCAGATTATCGAGTGTCTGCTCGCCATCCAGCTCGTGAAACCGGCTGAGCGGAGAACGAAATCCGGAGTCCAGCAGGTAGTCCGATAAGGCGTCGAGCAGCGACTCCAAATCCAGTTCGCCGGCCAAGTCTCCCGTGTATTTGCTATATCGGATTCGCTTCATCTGGGCACCTGACGATCTCCTTGAACCGACATCGTCTGGATTTTTCGCTTCGCTCGGAATGACGGAATAACGTCAATGCACATTGCCGATCGATCTAGTTGTAAACCTTCCGTGAGCGGCGGGGCGGCCAGTCATCGGGGTCTTCGCGTTCATTGAAATTTCTTTCCTCATTGCGTTCGCGGCGGGCGGCAGTTTTTTCGGGAGCTGCAAAACCGCGCTCTTCGCTGCGGCTGATGCGGCGGTGGGCCACCATGCCCTCCAGCAGAAACTCGGCCGCCGAGACAATTCTTTCCGGCGAATCCTTGGTTCCAATTCCGAGCGGCGAGAGTTTCTCGACCAGGCCCTGGATCTGATGGAGCTCGGCCAACATCGCCGAGGCCGGCTGATCGTCTTCCACTTTGATGCTGCCTCCCAGATTGAACCACTGCTCGATCTGCTGCGTATTCGTGTCCGCGAAATATTGATCGAATACCTGCGCGATAGACTGCCGGACCAGTTCCCGAACCACGGTTTCGGAGCCTCGCATTTCACCTTCGTATTCCAGCTCAATTTTGCCGGTGATGCCGGGCATCGCACTGTATAAATCCCCCACTCTGGGTACCGCGAGCGATTCCCCGTGCTGCAACGCACGGCGCTCGGCGTTCGAGACGACCAGTTCCATGGTGCTGATCGGCAGGCGCTGACTGACGCCGCTGCGGCGATCCACCTTCTTGTCTTCCCTGGCGGTGAATGCAATCTGTTCGACGATGGAGCGGATGTAGCCGGGGATTTCCGTTTTCATCAGGCCGCGCTCAGTCCACGCCTCCTGGGTTGTGATGGCGATTCCCTCAACGACGGTCAACGGATAGTGAGTGCGGATTTCCGAACCGATGCGGTCTTTCAATGGGGTTACAATTTTGCCTCGCGCTGTGTAATCCTCCGGGTTTGCGCTGAAGATCAGCGCCACATCCAAAGCCAGCCTCACGGGATAGCCTTTGATCTGAACGTCCCCCTCCTGCATGATGTTGAACAGCGCCACCTGAATTTTCCCGGCCAGATCGGGCAGCTCGTTAAGGGCAAAGATGCCACGATTGGCGCGCGGCAACAAGCCATAGTGAATGTTCAGCTCGCTCGAAAGCTGCTCCCCACTGCGCGCCGCTTTGATGGGATCGAGATCGCCGATGAGATCGGCGACGGTGACATCCGGTGTGGCGAGTTTCTCGACGTAACGCTCGTCCCGCGGTAGCCACGCGATCGCCGTGGCGTCCCCTTGAGCAGCAATTTTTTCGCGGCAAGGTTTGCACAAAGGCGCGTACGGATTGTCACGAATTTCGCATCCGGCAATATACGGAATTGTTTCATCCAGTAAGGTTGTCAGCGCCCGCAGGATGCGGCTCTTGGCCTGCCCGCGCAGACCCAGCAGGATGAAGTTGTGGCGCGAAAGAACGGCGTTGACCAGTTGCGGAATCACCGTATCGCCATAACCGACGATGCCGGGAAACAGATCCTCTTTCGCGCGGAGCCGGCGAATCAAATGCTCGCGCATTTCATCTTTTACGCTGCGATGAGCCAGCCGGGCCTCCGCGTAGCGGGCGGTCTGACGCAATTCGCCAAGCGTGAGAGGAAGCGGTGCTTGTTTCGCCATATAGCTCCTAGTCGGGATCTTGAACAACTCGCATCGAAAGTTTTGGTGTATCTGTCACTCTCCGGATTCTTCGCTGCGCTCAGAGTGACGAATGTTGCAGCGGCCATTCTCTCGATTTTTTCCCCTTCAGCTGGCTCCGGGTCAGAACGACGGGCCTTTTGTTGGATGCATCGATAGACGCGCCGGTACAGGGAAAGTCACATCACGTGCCCATTGCGCGCGGCGGGCTTGCTGCCCATAAAACCGCGTTGGAGCTTGGGTAGAATCGTCTGGTAGAACTCAATCAACCGCGCCGTGCGCTTCTTATCGGAGTGAAGATGCAGAAGCTCCTGCTTGAACTCGAGATCTGCGGGAATCAAGGAAGCCAGCAGAAATGCGATCGGGCGGTTCAGGTCGAGCGAGGGAAATTGCAGCACGTCATCGCCGGACAGGTCGATCATCTCCATATGAAGCGCAGCGCATTGCTCGCGGTCGGGACGTGTAGAGTCCGGCTCCTCATCGTGGAGGAAATCCACTTCAGCCTGCAGAAAACTCCGGCCGCTGTGCAGAGATTCAATTTCAAACCGGCGCTCGCCGCGGCATAAAATATCCAAGCGCCCGTCTGGATAGCGGTTCGTTACCGCGACAATCTCGGCCGTGCATCCTACGATCGCCAGTCCATCGCGGCGCGCCCTTACGACACCGAATTCACAGTCGTCGCGAACGCAGTCGCCGACCATCTCCTTGTAACGTTCCTCGAAAATATGCAGCGGGAGCGGCGCACCCGGAAACAGCACCACGTCCAGCGGAAACAACGGAATCTTCATCCTTACTCCACTTGAAAGATGAGGCCGACAATCATCGGCCCTGCTGCTCCAATTCCTCCAGCATGGCTTCCATCTCGGCTTGCGCATGCTGGTTGCGGGAGCGCCGGGCAACAGCAATGCCGGCGTTGAGCCGCTGCTCCGCCGCTTCGATCTGCCCGTCGGAAATCAGGATCTGCGCGGACATCTGATAACCGGCCGTGTAGTCGGGGTGCTGCGTTTGAAGTTCATCAAACTGCTCCAGCGCCAGCGCGGTCTCGCCCCGTTGCTTATACTCCATGGCCAGACCATATCGCGCGAACGCGTCGTCAGGATTCTGCTCCAGTATCTGCTTGCATGCCGCTACTCTATCCAGGCTCATCACTCGCTTTCACACTTGCCGTGGTCCTGCTTTATCGCTCTCTCCACATTAAGGCGTCATGCAGCACATCTCAAGCTTCCAGTCGGATGAGAAACAGAAAACTTTGGCGGCGTAAAATAAAGATTCCCTCCGCGTTGATGCGATTGCGTGTCTCTCGTGGCGGAGAGGCGCAAATTCCGGGGAACAGACAGGAAAATACGCATGAAAGAAACATCCTTTTCGCATCCGAGCGGTTTCGTCCAGCCAAGGTCGGTAGCAGAGTCTCAATCCGAGATGACAGAACTAGTGCTGCCGAACGATACCAATACGCTGGGAAATCTGCTGGGTGGACGCCTGATGCACTTTATAGACTTGGTGGGAGCAATGGCGGCGTATCGGCACTCACGCGCTCACGTGGTGACGGCATCCATGGAACACATCGACTTTATTGCTCCAGTGCATGTCGGCGACCTGGTGATCCTGAAAGCCTCAGTCAATCGGGCATTTCAGACTTCAATGGAAGTCGGCGTCAAAGCGTGGGTGGAGAATGCCATGGCCGGCACGCGCCGCCACGTTTCTTCCGCATATCTGACATTTGTAGCGGTCGATGAAAATGGCCGCCGCCTGCCTGTACCGCCGCTGCTTACCGAGAGTGACGAACAACGGCGACGGTATGAAGACGCCGGACGGCGACGCCAGCAGCGCGAAAAAGAGCGCGAACGCAAGCGGCAGAACCGTGCGGCGCGCGAAGTTCAGCCGACAATGACGGTGTAATCGCGTCCACACGAACTGCTGCGTTGCAGGCACCTGTCCGCCATGGGGTGTCATCACACTGCACAAGTTAAGAAGGAGTTAGACAGAATGGGACACATGGGAAAAGGCCCGGAAGGGCCGCAGCCGTTACCGGGCATTCGCCACATCATCGCCGTCGGTTCGGGAAAGGGCGGCGTAGGTAAAACCACCGTGGCCGTCAATCTGGCGATCTCTCTTGCACGCCTCGGCCACCGCGTCGGCCTGCTTGATGCCGATGTATACGGGCCGAATGTGCCGCTGATGATGGGCAGCCACACGCAACCGCGCATTCTTGAAGGAAATCTGATCGGTCCGCTCGAAGCGCATGGTGTAAAGATGATCTCGGTCGGCTCCATCTCGCCGGGAGATAAGCCCATGGTGATGCGCGGCCCAATGCTGCACCAGATTATCCGCCAGTTTCTGCAGCAGGTCTCCTGGGGCGAGCTCGACTTTATCATTGTCGATCTTCCGCCGGGCACCGGAGATGTCGTCATCTCGCTGGTGCAAACCGTTCCGCTGACGGGGGCGATTATCGTCTCCACGCCGTCCGATGTTGCACTCCAGGATGCCCGCAAAGCGATCGAAATGTTTCGTCAGGTGAATGTCGATGTGCTCGGCATCGTCGAAAATATGAGCTTTTTTACCTGCCCCCATTGCAATCATGAGATTGACATATTCTCGAAAGGCGGAGTGGAGCGCACGGCAAAGGAGTATGACGTTCTTTACCTGGGCGCGGTCGCTCTCGATCCGGAGATTCGCTATGGCGGAGATCGCGGTTTACCCATTTCGCTGGCTGGCGAACTCTCCGAACGCGCCGCACCGTTCTATAAAATTGCGCGCCAGATTGCCGAGCGCGCGGAAGAACATGCGGCGACGGACACGAACATTCTAGAAATCCGCTAGGCCAACTCTCATGATTCTTCCCTTCGTCCGGGATTTCTTTGCGGACCTCGATAAATCCCCTGCCGTGGATCGGATACGCCAGGCGCTGGTCGCGGGCGCTGGCAGACGCCGTGTATCGGGTCTGACCGCAACGGCACGCGCGCTCTATCTGCCGCTGCTGGCACGGATTGCGAAGACGCCCGTATTTGTCGTGGTCTCCGATAATCGCGCCGCCGAGGCATTGCAGCTGGCGGTTCAGGCTGCATGCGATCTGACGGGCGAGCTGGACAGAAACACCGTGGTGCGCCTGCCCGCGCACGATGTTCTTCCGTTTGAAAATCTTTCTCCACATCCGGACATCCAGGAGCAGCGCGCGGTCACATTATGGAAAATCGCGCGAGGAACCGCCCGGCTCATTATTCTGCCCATTGAGTCCGCATGCTATCGCGTCTTTTCCGCGGAACATTATGCCAACCTGACCTGCACGTTGCGGCGTGGCGAAGAGACCGACCCGCAGATGCTGGTAGAACAGCTGGCCAGCGTTGGATACCAGTCCGTCGATATAGTCGAAATGCGCGGCCAGTACTGTTTGCGCGGCGGCATCGTGGATGTCTACTCGCCGGAGATGGAAAGTCCGCTGCGGATCGAATTTTTCGGCGATGAGATCGAGTCGATGCGGCGATTCGACCCGGAGACACAGCGCTCCTCAGCTCCCATCGACGAAGCCGTCCTGCTGCCTCTGACAGAAACGCCGATGACCGATGCCCTGCTGGCGCGCGTCCACGTCCGGCTAAGCGTTCAGCGCCTCGACGGGGACGATGATGCGGTGAATGAAGCCATCGACGCGGAGGGGACGAACGTCTTTCCCGGATGGGAATTTTTTGCAGCGGCGGCAACGGCCCAATCCGGGCGGCAACAGACGGTGTTTGATCTTATTCCCAAGTGCCGCATCTTTGTCGAAGAGCCCGCGATGGTGCAGAACCAACTGGACCGCTGGTGGAACAAGGTCGAGCAGCGCCACGAGCGCAGCGGCATCGGGACACTGTTCACGCCGGCCGATCTGTATCTGACTCCGTGGGAGTGGCAGAAGCGGGTGGCGGAAACGCCGGGGCTTGATCTGGACCAGCTGGGCGCGGTCGACGTGCTCGACACCGACACTACCTCTCTCGGCGAAGTGGAAATACCCACGCGGCCCACGCTTCGGCTGCATGGGGCTATACCCGCGTTGGTGGAGCAACTCCACACGCTGGCTTCCCAGGACATGCGCACTGTACTGGCGGCCGCGAATCAGGGTGAGGTCGAACGGCTGGCGAGCATTCTGCAGGAGTACGGCATCTCCTACCGGATCGGCAGCCACAGCGCGCACTCCGGCAGTGAAACCATGTATGACGAAACCAGCTATCTGCGCGGAGATATGCGCGCGCCTGTGATCGTTCGCACGGAAATCTCCAATGGCGTGGTCCTTGAAGAAGCGCGGCTGGTGCTGTTCGGCGCCAACGATCTTACCGATGAAGCCGATGTAACGGCACGCCCGGTGCGGCAGCGCAAGTCGAAGACGGCAGCCTTCATTTCGGATTTTCGCGATCTCACTATTGGTGACTATGTCGTTCATGTGGAACATGGCATCGCACGTTATCTGGGCTTGAAAGAGGTTGACCAGGACGGGATGCGTATCGAATTTATGATCCTTGAATTCGCCGAGGCTGCCCGATTATATGTTCCGCTGACCCGGCTGGATCTGATTCAGAAATACCGTTCGACCGACAGCGGCCCTGCGCCGGTGCTGCACCGGCTAGGAACGCAGCAGTGGGCGCGCACCAAGGCGCGAGTCAAGAAGGCCATGCAGGATATGGCCGATGAGCTGTTGAAACTCTACGCATTGCGCAAGGCCGCGCAGGGAAATGCATTTTCGCCGGACAACCAATTTCAACGCGAGTTTGAAGACGCGTTCGACTTTAACGAAACAGAAGATCAGATTTCTTCGATTGCCGATATCAAGCGCGACATGGAATCCACCATGCCCATGGACCGGTTGCTAGTTGGGGATGTTGGCTATGGCAAAACCGAAGTTGCCATGCGCGCGGCCTTCAAAGCCGTGCAGGACAGCAAGCAAGTCGCCGTTCTGACGCCGACCACTGTGCTCTGCTTCCAGCATTTCGAGACATTCAAGCGCCGCTTCGCCTCCTTCCCTGTGAACATCGAAATGATTTCGCGCTTTCGCACGCCGAAGGAGCAGAAGCAGGTTCTTGAAAAAGTCGAGCAGGGCCGGGTGGACATTCTGATCGGGACGCATCGCCTGTTGTCGAAGGATTTGAAGTTTCAGGATCTTGGCCTGCTCGTGGTGGATGAAGAGCAGCGTTTTGGAGTCCGCCATAAAGAACGGTTGAAGCAGATGCGCCGCGAGATTGACGTGCTTGCCATGTCGGCGACACCGATTCCGCGCACCCTTCACATGTCTTTGATGGGGCTGCGCGATATGAGTGTGATTGAAACGCCACCGAAGGACCGCATGGCGATTCAAACTGTGGTTGCGAAGTACGACGAGAAGCTGATCCGCTCTGCTATTGAGGTGGAACTTGAACGCGGCGGTCAGATTTACTTTGTGCACAACCGCGTGGAAAACATCTACGACACCGCCGCACGATTGCAGGAACTGGTTCCCGCGGCGCGCATCGTCGTCGGCCATGGGCAGATGGGAGAAACTGAACTGGAGCGGGTGATGCTCGCCTTTATGCACCATGAATACGACGTGCTGGTGGCTACGACCATCATTGAGAATGGACTGGACATTCCGCTAGCGAACACGATCCTGATCAATCGCGCGGACCGGCACGGGCTTTCAGAACTGTATCAACTGCGCGGGCGCGTCGGCAGATCAAATCGCCGCGCCTACTCCTATCTGCTGATTCCGCCCGACAGAGAGTTGACGGAGATCGCGCGGCGGAGGCTGGCAGCGTTGAAGGAGTTTTCCGACCTAGGCGCGGGCTTCAAGATCGCGGCGCTCGATCTGGAATTGCGCGGCGCCGGCAATATGCTTGGCGGCGAACAGAGCGGTCACATCGAAGCGGTCGGCTTCGAACTTTACACTACGATGCTGGAGCAGGCGGTACGTGAACTGAAGGGCGAAGATCAGGTCGAGCGGCCATCTGTCCAGCTGAATCTTGGCATTTCGTTGCGCATCGATTCCAGCTACATCGAGGAAGAAAACCAGCGGCTGCGGATGTACAAACGCATCGCCAGCGCGGAGAACGAATCCGTGATTGAAGATATTGCGGCTGAAATGGCAGACCGGTATGGTGCGATGCCGGAGCCTGTCCGGTTGCTGATCGCCGCCGGACGTCTGCGGCTGCTGTGTGAGCAGACCGGCGTTGCCCAGATGGACCGTAAAGGCCAGATGGTGAGTATCCGCTTTAGTGACAGCGCCAGCATTGATGTGGAGAAACTGATGCAGATGGTAGCGCGCAATGCGAAACGGGGCGCGCAGTTTACGCCGCAAGGAATTCTGCGTTTGCCAGTGAAGACAACCTTGCCGGCCGAAGTCGTGGGTGAATTGCGGACTTTGATTGAGACGCTTGCAACGGCGGAAGTTAAAGGACCACCGATCAAGGCGGGGGAATCAGCGGTCCACTCGCGCGAACCGCTTGCCCGGTGAAGGTTACGTTCTGATCAGCCGTCTGATAGGAGAGATGCCGTAAACACCGGTCAACAACGGTTGTTCTCCTGGGACGGAGTCGGATGGATGAGAGTTCCTGACATCTCACAACAATAGGAAAACCGGTCTATACTGCCGGTTCGCAGTTTCGATCGGGACAGCGATCATGAAAAGATATCTTTCATCTTGCCTCACAATCGCTTGCCTGATTGCAGGCGGCACAGCTTCGGCGAGCGCACAAACCGCTATGACACATTCGAACCAACAGCAAACAGCCGCGTGGCAGCAGCTGGTCGATGGCTACTTCGACCAAGTATATCTACCATTCAATCCGACAGCGGGCACCAGTGCCGGGCTGCATCAGTACGACTTACGGCTTGAGGATTATTCGCGATCCGCGATCGATCAACATGTTGCCGAGCTGCATAAGTATGAACAGAAAGTCGCGTCTTTTCCGGCAACCGGGCTCAAGGAGTGGGATCGAGGAGATCGTGAATTTCTGCTGGGCAACATCAGCAGCCAATTGCTGACGCTCGAAACTATTCGCCCCTGGCAGAAGAATCCCGATACCTACTCGAGTGGCATCACCAACAGTGCTTTCACCATTATCGAGCGCAACTACGCCCCTGCCGCCACGCGACTCGAATCTTTGATCGCACGCGAGAAGCAGATGCCCGCGGCCCTCGAAGCGGCACGCATGAATCTCGTCAACCCACCCCGAATTTATACAGAGATTGCACTCGAACAACTTCCCGGCGATATTCGGTTCTTTCAGAATGACGTTCCGGAGGCCTTCAAGGATGTTCACGATTCGAAACTGCTCGTTCAATTTCAGCAGGCGAACAGTGCTGTGATTGAAGCGTTAACCGGCTACGAAAAATGGATGCAATCCGATTTGCTGCCGCGTTCGAACGGGGATTTTCGCATCGGCGCAGCCACCTTCAGCGCGAAGCTGAGGGACGACGAAATGGTCGATCTTCCTCTCGACCGGCTGTTGCGGATCGCCTACGCCGACCTGCATAAAAACCAGGAGCAGTTTCGAAAAGTTGCGCATGAACTTGATGCAGACAAAACACCCATGCAGGTGCTAGCAGAACTGCAGGCCGATCATCCCGCGCCGGACCAGCTCCTGGGGAAATTCCACAATACATTCGACAACCTGATCCAGTTCATCCGCACGAAGAAAATCGTGAGCATTCCTTCGGATGTGCAACCGACGCTTGAAGAAACGCCTCCCTTTATGCGCGCCACCACGTTCGCTTCCATGGATTCCCCCGGTGCGTATGAAAAGGGTTCGCACAAGGCGTACTTCAATGTCACGGTGCCGGGCGCAAATGAAACTCGGCAGCAGATTGCCGAAAGCATGGCCGCATTCAACATCGGCACCATTGTCAGCACCTCGGTGCACGAGGCTTACCCCGGCCATTACGTTCAATTTCTCTTTATGCCGCAGATTCATTCACGCGTGCGCAGAATGCTTTATTCCAATACCAACGTTGAAGGCTGGGCGCATTACTGCGAACAGATGATGCTCGATGATGGCTACGGCCAGCCGGGCTGGGGAGCAAAAACCTACCGTGAGGCGAAACTGATCCGCCTCGGCCAGCTGAACGATGCGTTGCTGCGTGATGCGCGATTTGTCGTCGGCATAAAAATGCATACCGGGCAGATGACGATGGACCAGGCGGTGGATTTCTTCCATGACGAGGGATATCAGACGCGCGCCAATGGGCTGGTGGAAACCAAGCGAGCCACCAGTGACCCGACGTATCTTTACTACACGCTCGGCAAGCTGATGATTCTGAAACTCCGCGAGGATGTGCAGAGAAAGGAAGGCTCGGCTTTCTCGCTGGAGAAGTTTCATGACGATTTTCTTCTGCAGGGCGGGGTTCCGCTGCCGATTGTGCGCCGGGCGCTGCTGGGAGACAATTTGCCCGCACTATGAAATTTATTGCATACACAACAAAAGAAAAGCAGATGCCATCCTAGTTCTTGTCATTGGGTCAAATTGAGTTGCTGCTATGATGCGGGTGTCCTTCCATGTGCGCAATCGCGATTCGTTCAGAGAAAGTTTCCAAAATGACCAAAACGAGAGTCCGAAAAGCGGTGTTTCCCGCAGCCGGGCTGGGAACCCGTTTTTTGCCCGCCACCAAAGCCATTCCCAAGGAAATGCTCCCGGTTGTCGATAAGCCCATCATTCAATACGGGGTTGAGGAAGCGGTAGCCGCGGGCTGCGATCAGATCATCATCGTAACGGGCCGCGGCAAGACGGTGATCGAGGACCATTTCGACATCAGCGTGGAGCTGGAAAATCAGCTGGAGACGCGCGGCAAACACGATCTGCTGGCCATGGCACGCCATATTTCGAACCTCGGGCGTGTCGCCTACATCCGGCAGAAAGAAGCCATGGGGCTCGGACATGCCGTGCTGATGGCTCGCGATCTGGTTGACGATGAACCTTTCGCGGTGATCCTTCCCGATGACGTGATCGACGCGACAACGCCCTGCCTGAAGCAGATGATCGATGTCTTTGATGAAGTCCAGTCCACGATTCTCGCCACCCAGGTTGTTGAGGGGCCGGCGATCTCCGCCTATGGCGTGCTCGATGGGAAGCCGCTCGCAAAAAATCCACGTGTGATGGAAGTAAAGGGACTGGTGGAAAAACCCAAATTGGCCGACGCGCCTTCAAAGAATGCCATTATTGGCCGCTATATTCTGACGCCTCGTATCTTTGAGCTGCTGGAAAAAACGGCTCTCGGCGCCGGCGGTGAACTGCAATTGACGGATGCCATCCGCCATCTGCTGGACTATGAAAAGGTCTACGGCTACAGCTTTGAAGGAGTGCGCTACGATGCCGGCGACAAACTTGGTTTCCTGAAAGCGACAGTAGAATTCGCCTTGAAACGGGACGATCTGGGAGACGAGTTCCGCGCATGGCTGGAGACGCTGCCAACCCTGCAAAGTGATCGCAAAGCCTCCTGAGTTCCGTGCGGACTCTGAACCGATGAAAGGAAAGGCGTATGGAAGTCCATGACAAGGTCGAAAATTTCAGCCTGCAGAATCAGGATGGGCAGACTGTCAGCTTGACGGACTTCGCCGGGAAACCGATCGTGCTCTTTTTCTATCCGAAAGCGGACACTCCCGGCTGCACGATCGAGGCATGCGGATTTCGCGACGCGTTCAGCCAGCTTGAGGATGAAGGCGCGGTTGTGCTCGGCATCTCCCGCGACACATCGCAGGCGCAGAAGAAATTCCAGGAGAAATATAATCTGGCTTACCCGCTGCTGGCCGATGTGGATGGAGAAGTCTGCAGGCAGTTTGACGTGCTGCGCGAAAAGAATATGTATGGAAAGAAGGTCATCGGCATCGAGCGCACCACATTTTTGATTGGACCCGACCTGCGCCTGCTGAAGATCTTTCGAAAAGTGAAGCCCGAAGGCCATGCCGAGGAAGTTCTGCAAGCCATCCGTGAATACGACCAGAAGGCCCATCGCGCCTGAGAATACCCGCAGAGATGCTCCGGCGGAATGGAAATTGCTGCCGCGAAGCTTTTTCGATGCAGCCCCGGAGGAGGTAGCGAGGCGGTTGCTTGGAAAAATTCTGCTTCATCATTCGGGTGCCATGCTGCTGGCTGGCCGCATCGTCGAGACGGAAGCCTACCTTGGCGAGCACGACCCCGCAGCGCATGCGGCGAGCGGCCGCACCGCGCGCAATGCAGTTATCTACGGACCGCCCGGCCACGCGTATGTGTACAACATCTATGGCCTGCACCGGTGCATCAATGTGAGCTGTCTTCCCTCCGATGTGCCGGGCTGCGTGTTGATTCGCGCTCTGGAGCCACTCGAAGGGATCGGCCAAATGCGCCGCAATCGCGGGCTGGACAGCAATGCGCCGATTGCTCAACTGGCATCGGGTCCGGGCAAGCTGTGCCAGGCTCTGGGGATTACACGCGCGGCCGACAATGGTCGCGATCTGGTGGATGGCGAAAGTTTGCTGGGCTTGTATGACGATGGATTTCGATGCGAAGAAATCGCAGTAACGCCTCGAATCGGAATTCGCAAGGCAGCCGAACTGCCGCTGCGTTTTTTTCTCGCCGGGCATAGCTGCGTTTCAGGCGGCGGGCGGAAGCAGAACATTATCGATGAGCCGGGTGCTGCCGACGTAAGCAGCCACCGCCAGCAGCGCGCCTGAACGGATATCTTTGAGCGGAAGCAGAGTGTCCGTATCGACCACGGCAATATAATCCAGGCGGACCGCGGGTTCGCGCTGCAGGCTGGCTGCCATGGCCTGGAGCAAAGCCGTGGCGCAATGTTCGCCGGTTTCGGCCAGTGTCTGCGCCGCTGCGAGTGCTCGATGCAGCGATAACGCCTGCTGGCGCTCGACGGCAGAAAGATAGCGGTTGCGCGAACTCATTGCCAGGCCATCCGGCTCGCGCACAATGGGGCAGACGATTATCTCCACGGGAAAATTTAGATCCCTCACCATATGCCGCAACACCGCAACCTGGGCCGCATCTTTTTGTCCGAAGAATGCAAAATCCGGTTGCACGATATGGAAAAGCTTGGCCACGATTGTCGCCACGCCGCGAAAATGTCCGGGCCGGGAAGCACCATCAAGACGCTCACTGACGCCCGAAACCTCGACGAATGTCGAAGCCCCATCCGGGTACATTGTGTCCGCCGCGGGAGTGAAGACCAGGTCCACACCTTCTGCTTCGAGCATCCGGCAATCCTTTTCGAGCGTGCGGGGATACCGGTTGAAGTCCTCATTGGGCGCAAACTGTGTCGGATTGACGAAGATGGAAGCCGCGGCGACGCCGCACCGGCGGCGCGCGGCCCGCATCAGCGAAAGATGTCCGGCGTGCAGCGCGCCCATTGTCGGGACGAGCCCTACGGAACCGTTCCCACGCAAATCGTGCAGAGCGGCTCGTATTTCTGCAATGCCGGAAATGATCTGCATTCGAAATGCTTATGCCTTGCGTGCCTGGCGTAGGGTGGCGCGCGCGAAAGCACTGCGCGCATCCGCGGCAAGATGATAGCTTTCCGCATCGCCGGGAAAGGTTCCGTCCTCGACATCTCTGCGATAGTTTTCGACTGCTTCTCGCACAACGGAAGCGGCGTCGGCGTAGCGGCGTACAAATTTTGCCGGCGGAGCGAAGGTGAGATTCAACAAATCGTGGAGCACGAGAATCTGCCCATCGCACTCCGGCCCGGCACCGATACCGATGGTTGGAATTTTCAGCTCGGCGGTGATACCAGCGGCTACTTCGCGAGGCACGCCTTCGAGCACCAGGAGCGCAGCTCCGGCGGCTTCGAGCGCCAGAGCATCTTCGACCAGCAGCTCCGCTGCAGGCTGCGATTTCCCCTGCACACGATATCCTCCCATGCGGTGCAGCGATTGCGGGGTCAGGCCAATGTGCCCGATGGTTGGAATTTCGGCATCGGTCAGCCGCTGAACCAGCTCTACGCGGTTGCGGCCGCCTTCCACCTTGACGGCCTCCGCACCGGCTTCTTTAACGAAACGGAGCCCATTGCGTACACCCTCCGCGACATCCACATGGTAGGACGCATAAGGCATGTCGGCAGCCAGCAGAGCGCGGCGTACCCCCCGGCGCACGGCCCGCGTGAACAGCAGCATATCCTCCATGGTGACGGCGAGCGTGCTCTCATATCCCAGCATCACCATGCCAAGCGAATCGCCGACCAGGACAAGATCGACGCTGGCCTCATCCACCAGCCGGGCCATGGCGTAGTCATAAGCGGTCAGGGCGGAAATCGGCGCATGGTTGCGCTTTCTTTCCTGCAGTATGGGAATTGTGATTTTTAGGGGAGATGCGGAGTGATCCGCACTGCGGGGTTCGGTCATGCTCATAGCTATCTCCAGTGCAGCTCCCTAAAACCTACCTCGGGATGCCGCCTGTAACATTCCTGAGGATACTCCTAAGGCGATGCACAGACAAGCTTCCTTCTGTGGATGACATGTGGTTGCTGCAGGTTATCGAAGTAATTCTGTTTGGTTACCGGCGGATGGAAATAAGGCTATGCGGGCGTGACTGCCGCAGTGCTATTGCGTCCTGCTATTGCGTCTTTGTCGACGCGTATTCCGTCTACGACTATTGCGGTTTGTTCCCTTACGTAATGTTTGCTCCCTTTACGTAATACTGTCCGCACACGAATATTTTGAGGTACTTCCGCCGGTAGCATCCAATTCTCTTAATATCGAATAGATATTCTGCCGAATGCGCAAGCATGGCGTTCGAAAACTGCATCAGGAGCACCAGGTTAACCAATGCCAGAAGACACCAGGAATCAACCATCTCCTGATGCTCCGTACGTAGAGCAAGGCCACCAACTGCCGCCTCCACATCACCGCCCGCATCGCTCGATGGGAATGCGGGTTCTGGTATGGTTGCTGATCCTGGCGGCATTTGGTCTGCTTTTCTGGCTGGTTTTGCGCCACCATGCTGCGCAGAAAGCAACATCGGGCAGGCACGCTGCCACCGGTCCGGTCAGCATCACGACGGTCACTGCGCGCCAAGGCGATATTGGAGTGTACCTGCACGCGATCGGGACGGTGACTCCGGTCCATACCGATACCATTACCAGCCAGGTTACGGGATTGATTTCCGCAGTGCACTACCGGGAAGGACAGATTGTGCATCGCGGCGAGCCGCTGATTGAGATCGACTCGCGCCCCTATCGTGCCCAATTGCTCGAGGCAGAGGGAGCGCTCCAGCGCGATACGAATCTGCTGGCGCAGGCCAAAATGGACGAGCAGCGCTATCGCGATGCCTGGGCACGCAATGCCATCGCCAAGCAGCAATTGGACGACCAGGAGAAGCTTGTCCTTCAATACGAAGGTACGGTGAAAGTCGATCAGGGCACGGTTCAGTACAACCAGGTGCAGGTCTCGTTCTGCAACCTGACCGCGCCGATCACCGGACGAGTGGGTTTGCGGCTGATCGATCCCGGCAATGTTGTGCAGGCAAACAGCACGACACCGCTGGTTGTTATTGCACAGCTCCAGCCGATCACCGTGGTATTCACCATTCCCGAGGACAATATCGGCCAGGTAGAAGCCCAGTTGCATCATGGCAAAGCGCTGCAGGTGACCGCGCTAGACCGGTCCAACCAGGCCAAACTGGCCGTCGGAAAGTTGCAGACGGTCGATAACCAGATCGATACAACGACTGGAACGCTAAAGCTGCGCGCCATCTTCGCCAACAAAAACTATGCCCTGTTCCCCAATCTGTTCGTAAATACCAGTCTGCTGGTCGATACGCTGAAAGGCGTCACCCTGATCCCAAATGACGCCATCCAGCAGAACGGCGACATATCGTACGTGTATGTAGTTCAGAACGGGACGGCCCACATTGTCGATGTGAAGCCGGGAGTCACAGATTCGGGCATTACGCAGGTGACCGGCGTCAATCCTGGAGATGTGATCGCCGACAGCAGCTTTGAGAAGCTGCAGAATAACTCGAAAGTCGTGCTCTCAAAGACACCGCTTCCGGCTAACAAGAGCTTGAGCAACGCGCCGTGAATCCGTCCCGCCCATTTATTCTGCGGCCGGTGGCCACGTCACTGCTGATGGCTGCCATCATGCTCGTGGGGATCGTTGCGTATACGCAATTGCCGATCTCCGCTTTGCCAGAAGTCGACTATCCGACGATCCAGGTTGTGACTTTTTATCCAGGCGCCAGCCCGGATGTGATGGCAACCACGGTGACCGCTCCCCTAGAGCGTCAGTTCGGCGAGATGCAGGGACTCAGCCAGATGACCTCCACCAGTTCCGGTGCGACTTCGGTCATCGTACTGCAGTTCGACCTGAATCTCTCGATCGATATTGCGGAAGAAGAGGTGCAGTCGGCCATCAACGCGGCGCAAAGTTACCTGCCTTCCGATCTGCCGGCTCCGCCGATCTATAACAAGACGAATCCGGCGGACGCGCCGGTGCTTACGCTGGCGGTGACATCCGATTCCATGGCTCTCCCGCAGGTGGAGGACCTGGTCGACACGCGCCTGGCGCCGAAAATTTCGCAGTTAAGTGGCGTCGGACTGGTCAGCATCAGTGGCGGCCAGAAACCTGCGGTACGCATTCAGGCAAATCCGGCGCAGCTTTCCTCCTATGGCATCGACATGGAGAATCTGCGCACAGCGCTGACTCAGGCCAGCGTGAATGCGGCCAAAGGCAACTTCGACGGGCCGAAGAAGGATTACCAGATCGACTCCAACGACCAGCTGGTCACCAGTGAAGACTACAAGGATGTGGTGGTGGCGTACCGCAATAACGCGCCGGTTTTCCTGAAGGATGTCGCCAGTGTGGTGAACGGAGTCGAGAACACCAAGCAGGCGGCATGGATGAATCAATCGCCGGCGGTGATTGTGAACGTGCAGCGGCAACCGGGCGCCAACACCATCACCGTGGTCAAGAGCATCCAGCAGCTGATGCCGCAGCTGAGGGCAAATCTCCCGACAGCAATCAACGTCACCACGCTGACCGATCTCACGACCGACATTCAAGCGTCTGTAAACGACGTGGAATTTGAACTGATGCTGACCGTCGTGCTGGTCGTCATGGTGATCTTTCTGTTTCTTCGCAGCTTGTCGGCGACGATTATTCCGAGCGTCGCGGTCCCGCTGTCCATCGTGGGTACGTTCGCGGCCATGTACGCGCTGGGCTATAGCCTAGACAACTTGTCACTGATGGCGCTGACGATCTCGACTGGATTTGTGGTCGACGATGCCATCGTGATGATCGAGAATATTTCCCGTTTCATCGAAGAAGGCCACTCGCCGATGCGGGCAGCTCTGGAGGGCGCGGAGCAGATCGGCTTCACTATTTTGTCGCTGACCGTTTCCCTCATCGCGGTGCTGATTCCGCTGCTCTTCATGGGCGGCGTCATAGGCCGGCTTTTCCGCGAATTCGCGATGACCCTGGCAGTCACCATTGTAATTTCCGCTGTAGTCTCGCTCACCCTCACCCCGATGATGTCCGCCCGCATTCTGCACTACAACCCTCCCTCGGAACAGGGCCGCATCTACAGGGCATCGGAACGGATGTTCGAGCGCATGATCGCCTTTTACGGACGTACGCTGAGAGTGGTTCTCCGTTACCAGACAACCACCCTGCTGGTCGCATTGGGAACGCTGGTTTTAACCGTGTTCCTCTACATCGTCATTCCCAAAGGGTTTTTCCCGGTGCAGGATACCGGGGTCATCCAGGGCATCTCCCAAGCGGCGCAGAATATTTCCTTCCAGGCGATGGCCGAGAAGCAGCAGGAACTGGCCAAAGTTGTCCTTCAGGATCCCGCGGTCGAAAGTCTTTCTTCCTTCATCGGCGCCGACGGCACCAACACGACGCTGAACAGCGGCCGCATGTCCATCAACCTTAAGCCGCTCTCGGATCGCAATCTCAATGCCTCCGATGTGGTCCGCCGGCTGAATTCCAGCCTGGCGAAAGTGCAGGGCATCAGGCTCTACATGCAGCCGGTGCAGAACATTACGGTGGACGATCGAGTCAGCCGGACGCAGTACCAATACACGCTCGAAGATCCGAACGTGGATGAGCTGAATCTGTGGACCAACCGCTTCGTCTCGCAATTGAAGCAACTGCCGCAACTGGAGGATGTCGCGACCGACCAGCAGACGGGCGGGCTCGCCGTCTCGCTGGCCATCGACCGGGTAACAGCGTCGAGGCTGGGCATTGCTCCCGCGACCATCGACAACACGCTCTACGATAATTTCGGCCAGCGCCAGATCAGCACGATGTACACGCAGAGCAACCAGTATCACGTCATTCTGGAATCGCAACCGCAGTTCGCTCGCGACCCGGAGAAGCTGCACAAAATCTACCTGCAGGCGAACGCGTCTTCGGGCGCGTCCGGTGCCGGGGCGGCGGCGTCATATGCGTCTTCCTCGTCGGCTTCTGCCGGCTCGAATGCGACCACCACCGGCGTGCTCTACACGCCGTCATCCGGAATTCTCAGTCCGCCAACGAATGCACTGCGCGCGCCGTCTACCAGTCCACCTACTTCCAGTTCGCCGAACACCACGTCTGCCACGACGTTGAGCAATGCCGTTCCATTGAGCGCATTTTCGCACTTCACCACCGGTTCGGAATCGCTGTCGATCAATCATCAGGGGCAGTTCCCTGCAGTCACAGTCTCCTTCAATCTGGGTCCCAACGCCGCTTTGGGGAGTGCGATCACGGCGATCGAGAAGGTGCAAAAGAATCTGCATATGCCGGCCAGCCTGGAAGGCGCGTTCCAGGGAACGGCAGCCGCATTTCAGAGTTCGCTGTCGAATGAGGCGCTGCTGATTCTGGCCGCGCTGGTCACCGTTTACATCGTTCTCGGCGTGCTGTATGAGAGCTTCATCCATCCGATCACCATTCTTTCTACGCTGCCCTCGGCCGGCGTGGGCGCGCTGCTGTCGCTGATTCTGTTTGGCGAATCCCTCAGTGTGGTCGCCATCATCGGCATCATTCTGTTGATCGGTATTGTGAAGAAAAACGGAATCATGATGGTCGACTTCGCACTTGAAGGCGAGCGCCAGCACGGCAAGAATGCCACCGAGGCAATTTACGACGCCTCCCTGCTCCGCTTTCGCCCCATCATGATGACGACCATGGCCGCGCTGCTGGGAGGCATTCCTCTCGCATTCGGGCGTGGCATTGGATCTGAGATTCGCCGGCCCCTCGGCATCGCGATGGTGGGCGGACTGTTGCTGAGTCAGATTTTGACGCTCTACACCACTCCCGTTATTTACATCTTCTTCGATAACCTGGCGCACAGATTTTCGCGCTCCCCCAATCATCCAAAAACCGGCAACGAGCCCCAGATGCCAAGCCAGACGGCGGCACAGCCGTGAACATCTCCGCGCCCTTCATTCAGAGGCCGGTAGCAACAATCCTGTTGACGATTGCTATCGCGCTGGCGGGAGGCGTCTGCTACACCATGCTTCCTGTTTCTCCGCTACCGCAGGTGGACTTCCCTACGATTTCCGTTTCGGCCAGCCTGCCGGGCGCGAGCGCGCAGATCATGGCGTCCTCCATTGCAACTCCGCTGGAGCGACAGTTCGGCCATATCGCCGGCGTCACGGAGATGACATCCTCCAGTCAGCTTGGGTCCACCCGGATAACTTTGCAGTTTGACCTGAGCCGGAACATCGATGGCGCGGCCCGCGATGTGGAAGCGGCAATCAATGCGGCGCGGACCTACCTGCCCGCAAATCTCCCCGGCAATCCGACCTGGCGCAAATCGAATCCGGCGGATGCGCCGATCATGATTCTCGGCCTGACTTCAGACAAGTATGACAAGGAGAAACTGTATGACGAAGCCTCCACGGTCATGGAGCAGAAGCTCTCTCAAATCCAGGGCGTCGGAGAGGTGGTAGTCGGCGGGGGTTCCCTGCCTTCCGTACGCGTGGAGGTCAATCCTACCCAGCTGAACAGCTACGGGTTAACCCTGGCGAACATCCGGTCCGTATTAAGCCTGCAGAATTCCGACATAGCGCGCGGGCAGCTCTCGGATGCACGTACCACGGCAGACATTCTCGACAATGATCAGATTTCCAAAGCCAAAGAATACAAGCCGCTGATCGTCGGTTATCACAACGGCCAGGCTATTCGGTTGACGGATGTGGCCGAGGTGACAGATGCAGCGCAGAATATCCGCAACGCCGGATATCTGAATGGCGTCCCGTCAGTAACGGTAATGATTTTTCGCCAGCCTGGCGCCAATATTATTGCGACCAACCAGCTGATCCGGAGCCAGCTTCCATTTCTGCAAACCGTGCTGCCGCAGGGAATCAAGACGACCGTTGTTCTTGACCGTACGACGACCATTAAAGCCTCGGTCAACAATGTCGAACAGACGCTGATCCTCTCCGTCATTCTGGTGATCCTGGTTGTCTTTCTGTTTCTTCGCAACTGGCGCGCCACACTCATTCCCAGCGTGGCCGTACCGGTATCGCTGATCGGCACCTTTGCGGTGATGTACCTGCTCGGATATAGCCTGGATAATCTTTCCCTGATGGCGCTAACCATTTCCACCGGCTTCGTCGTGGATGACGCCATTGTGGTCATGGAGAACATTTCGCGCTATCTGGAGATGGGAATGGCTCCGCTCGCGGCTGCTTTGAAGGGCGCCGAGGAGATTGGGTCCACTGTTTTCACCATCAGCATGTCGCTGATTGCGGTCTTTATTCCGCTGTTGATGATGGGCGGTATCGTGGGCCGCCTCTTCCGCGAATTTGCTGTAACACTCTCGACCGCCATTCTCGTTTCCATGGTGATCTCGCTCACCACGACGCCGATGATGTGCGCGCATCTGCTGAAGGAGCACAAGGGCGAGCAGCACGGAGCAATCTACCGGGCCAGCGAAAAATTCTTCAACTGGATGCTGACGACCTATCGGCACTCGCTGCTCTGGGTGCTGGATAACCCAGTGCTGACGCTGGTGGTATTGCTGCTGACGATCGCACTCAACGTCGCGGTCATCGTGAAAATTCCCAAAGGTTTTTTCCCGCAGCAGGACACGGGAGCGATCGTAGGCGGCGTGCAAGGACCGCAGGATGCATCCTTCGCAGTGATGAACAATTCCATCAAGCAGTTGGTGAATGTGATCAAGGCCGATCCCGCGGTGGCGAATGTCAATGCATATGTCGGATCCGGCAATGGCGGCTTCATATACATCGCACTCAAGCCTCTCAATGTGCGCAAGGTGAATGCAGCGCAAATCATCAATCGGCTGCGTCCAAAGCTGAACCGGCTCCCGGTTGCTTCAGCCTTTCTGCAGGCTGGGCAGGACATCCGCATCGGAGGACGGGGAAGCAGCGCGTTATACCAATACACTCTGCAGTCGGAGAGCTTCAGCGACCTGATGAAGTGGGGGCCGATTCTGCTGGCGAATATGAAAAAGCTTCCCGGCTTTCAAGACGTAAACTCTGACCAGCAGAATGGCGGTCTCGAAGAATATCTCACTTATGACAGAACCACGGCAGCCCGACTGGGGCTCACCTCCCAGTCTTTGGACTCAAGCTTGTACAACGCCTATGGACAATCCGAAGTTTCGCTCATCTATACGCAATTGAACCAGTACTACGTGGTGATGGAAGTCGCGCCACCGTACTGGCAATCCCCGGAAGGGCTCTCCTACTTTTATCCATCCGCCAAGGCCAACGGCGTCACGCCCCTGGGTACGGTCGCAAAAACTTCCCTCAATACCACGCCGCTGCAAGTGAACCACACTGGCCTGTTCCCTTCCGTAACTGTCTCGTTCAATCTTGCACCGGGAGTTTCTCTCAGTCAGGCCACGCAACAGATCCAGCAGATGCAGGCAAAGCTGGGCACCCCTTTGTCAATTCGCGGATTTTTTGCCGGCACTCTTCGGGCCTATCAGCAGTCTCTGAGCACGGAGCCAATCTTGGTCGGGACCGCGTTGCTTGTCGTCTACATCGTGCTCGGGATTCTGTATGAGAGCCTGGTGCATCCGTTGACGATCATCTCCACTCTGCCATCGGCGAGCGTGGGCGCTATGCTCGCTCTGATGCTGTTCGGGATCGACCTGAACGTGATTTCTATTATTGGGATTGTGCTGTTGATCGGCATCGTGAAGAAAAATGCCATCATGATGATCGACTTCGCCCTGATGGCGGAACGAGAGGGCGGCATGAACACGCAGGATGCAATTTTTGAAGCGTGCATGCTGCGTTTCCGTCCTATTCTGATGACCACCATGGCGGCGCTTTTCGGAGCGCTGCCGCTGGCTTTTGGAACCGGCACGGGGTCGGAGTTGCGGCGTCCGCTGGGCATCACCATTGTGGGCGGGTTGATCCTCAGCCAGATGCTCACGCTGTACACCACCCCGGTGATCTATCTGTTCCTCGATCGCTGGCGGTTGAAGGTGAAAGGAAGACATCATCGCGACACGTTGCAGACGAGTATGGAACAAGCAGTTTGAGAAGTGTGGTATCGACTGAATGGATTCGGGCAAGCTTATGAAGCAAATACTTTGTATATTCCGGATGGCGTTTTTTGGCGGCCAGAAGCAGGACGCGAATCGCAGGCCTGGAACGCTGCTGCGTTATGGAACGGTGTTTCTGACCTGCCTGCTGACCGGTTGCACTGTGGGGCCGAAGTATCATGCGCCAGTCATGCAGGCGCCAACGGCCTATAAGGAATCGCCGGCGAATTTTCAGAATTCCGGTTCAAGCACCGGACAAAAACCCGGGCCATGGACCGTCGCCCAGCCGCAGGACGCTCAGTTACGCGGCGAGTGGTGGGAAATCTTCAACGATCCCGAACTGAATGCGCTTGAAAGCCAGTTGAACATCAATAACCAGAACATCAAGTTATATTTCCAGAACTTTATGGAATCGCGGGCGCTGATCCGCGAAGCCCGCTCGCAATACTTTCCCACATTTGGGACCACGCCCGCTTACACCCGGCAGCGCGCTTCGGCGAACCTGAGAAACGCTGGCAATTCAGTTGGGAATAACGGCGGAGTGGTGACGAACGTCGGCGCACAATCGACCCTATATTCGCTCCCCTTCGATCTCTCCTGGGAACCTGATCTGTGGGGCAGGGTCCGCAATCAGGTTCGGGAATATCAATACTCCGCCCAGGTGAGCGCGGCCGATCTTGAGAATGAGCGGCTCACCGAACAGGCCACACTGGCCGTATACTTTTTCGAAATCCGCGGGCAGGACGCGCTTCTAAAGCTCTACACCAGCACCGTCGCAGCGGACAAGAATGCGCTGGCTTACACGCAGGCGCAGTACGAAACGGGCATGGGCGATAAGATATCCGTCATCCAAGCGCAGAATACTTTGCAGAGCGCTCAGTCCTCCTACACAAATCTCGGCATTTTGCGGGCGCAATATGAGCATGCCATTGCGACGCTGGTCGGCAAAGCCGCTTCCGACTTCACGATTCCGGCCAGGCCGCTCACCACCGCACCGCCGCCGATCCCGATCGGCGTCCCCTCTCAACTGCTGCAGCGCCGCCCGGATGTTGCGGCCGCGGAACGCACCATGGCAGCGGCCAATGCGGAGATCGGCATCGCCTATGCCGCCTACTATCCGACGTTGACGCTCTCTGCCCGGGGTGGCACGGAAAGCTCGCTGGCCAAGCATTTGCTGGACTGGCCCAGCCGGTTCTGGTCGATCGGGCCGTCCGTCTCGGAAACGATTTACGACGGCGGCCTGCGCCGCGCAACCGTACATCAATATGTCGCCACCTACAATGCCGATCTGGCCAGTTATCGCGAAACTGTACTCACAGCGTTTCAGCAGGTCGAAGACGCGCTGGCCGGAGTTCGCATTCTGTCGCAGCAGATCGAGCAGCAACGGAGCGTGGTGGCTTCGGCTCAGACCGCTCTGCAGCTGGAAATGGTCCGCTACAAGACCGGCATCGACCCGTATATCGATGTCGTTACCCTGCAAACAACCTTGCTGATCGATCAGCAGGCGCTGGCTACTCTGCAGGTACAGCAGATGAGCGACGCAGTGCAATTAGTGGAAGCCCTGGGCGGGGGCTGGAACAGGTCGCAATTGCCGACACCATCCCAGGTGACCGCAAAGCCCTCGCCAGCGGACACCAAAATTCAGCAATGATGTCCGCATCGCGCCCAAATTGTGCGAAGAAAATTTGCAACCAGTTCCGGGAATCTGCGGAACAATGGAACTGCGATGGAATACGTCTTTGAGGAAGCGATAACCCAGGAAGTCCCTGCAACAGGGCGGCAATCTGCCCGGTATGCGGCGGAGTTGCGCCGCGAACTTAGCGAGCGAAATCGTGTTTGGGCACAACAGAATCATTTCGCTCATGAGATCAGTCTGGGCGGAGTTCCGGCGGTGCTTTACCGGGAGGACGAAGAAGGCCGTCATGGCAATTTCCATCCGGCAGCGTACGCGAGGATTATGAATAATCCGAGCTGGTTGAAACGCCTCGGAAAAGTACACACGACTGCACGGAAGGTATTGCTGAGCCGCGATGCTGACCGCTGCGAGCTCGATTCATGCAACAGCTCCGATGCCTTGCTGATGAATATTTTCGCTCATCCTCAGATGGCTCAGAAAAGCAGCTCTCTTCGCCGGCTGCTCGGTGTCGATATCGAAGCAAATCCGATCTTTGGCTATCGCCCTCGTATTCCACTCCAGCGCGGCCGCTTCGACAGCACGGAAATCGACCTGCGTGTCGGCGACCTGCTGGTGGAGGCGAAATTGACCGAGTATGACTTTCAGACGGCGCCCTGGCGACTGCTGGAGCGTTATCGCGATCTCGAAGAAGTATTCGAAGTGGACGAGCTCCCGCGCTTGGGTCCATCGCTGATCTCATACCAGCTTGTTCGGGGCGTGCTTGCCGCTCGCGCGGAAGACGGCGCGCGCTTCTGCGTCTTATGCGATGCGCGCCGGCCCGACCTGATTGCGAGCTGGTATAGCATTTTGCAGTGCGTGCAATCCCCCGAGCTGCGCTGCCGCCTGATGCTTCTCACCTGGCAGGAAGTCGCCGCGGTGTGTACCGACTCGCTGCAGCGCTGGCTGCAGGCCAAGTACGGCATCGGATCAGTGCGCGTGGGAATGCCGCTGTTTCAACGATGATCGACCAGTTCCAACCGTCCGAAGCGTTCTGGTACGTGAAACGTCTCTTTCATTGTGGGTTGCCAGACAATGGACTTCCTATCCGGAGCGGGGCCTTGCATTCTGAACATGTTCACACGGAAAACAGTCCCGGCACGGGGCGCCTGCGGATCAATTGCGGCAAACGGAATCCGCATCGCTCCGTACCAGATCTTTTTCTCCCGATCGATTCGCGCGGAAACCTGAAAGCCGGAATTCCATACCCACCCGTCTTCGTGGTGCGGCACGTCGAGGTTAACATCGAGATCGATCCACTCCCCTTGCGGGGAAATCTCGAATTCCTTATAGCGGCGAATGTTGTGAAAGTCGGATCCGATAAAAACCTCGGCCACATCCCAGTTCCAGAGCTGATTCGTCTCCGTTTTCGGATGTGGATCCGGCTTGAGATTCAACTTTTCATACGGACAGACAAACAAGAAGTAGATATTCTTTTCTGTCCATCGTGAACGGACTTCACTCCGGTAATGAGGAACAGCCTTTCCCCAGTTATCGACTGCAAGATATACCGGCACGGCGTCGCGCCAGAATGCGGACTGGGGATTCGTTTCTAAAGGAACATCGTGAGCAGCCCGGACACTTTTAAAGGTTCCCGAATCCGCTGATTTCGCAACGGCCACAGCTTGTCATCATAAGTAAGCCCATAAACAAACATAGAATGGCAATTTTTTTCATAGAGAACCTCAACCTCCACTGGAATACGCATTATTTCCGCGCCTCGGCTACCGTTGAATTTTCAACAGATTCTTTACAGCCGGAACGCATGCTGGCATAGGCGGCATCCAGAGTCCGCTGGTTCTGCAGAGCATCTTCGCCGCTGGCGGCATAAGTACCTTTGCCTTGGCTGGCGGCGCCAAAGGCATCCAGCATATCGCTGTAAGCAGCCCGGTTCGTCACCGTTTGCGCATCCAGGATTTCCCCTTTCTGCCGCAGCACGACTTGCACAGGATGGTCCACCGTAAAGCAGTCGTCACAGTGGATCACTCCATCTTCTCCCACGATTTCCAGCCAGGAGCGGTACTTCGCACGGAAGCTGACCATGATTGATCCCAGAGTGCCACGGGTGAACTTCATCGCCAGGGTCGCGCCGGCTTCGACACCGCCGGACTGTGCATCCTCACGGGCAATCGTTGCGATGGTCGATACATCGTCCGCAAGAGCATAGCGCAAGGCGTCAATGCAATGGATACCAACGTCCCCGATGGCGCCTCCACATGCAAGCGATGGATCATAGATCCACTGACGCGGACTACGATCCGCCTGGAAGCAGAAATGGGCGGTCGCAAGCATTGGCGATCCGATCCTTCCCTGTTGCAGCCAATCCCGAACCAGGTTCACGCTGGGGTTATAGCGAAAATTCTGCGCGATCCCAAACGGCACATTCGCTCGCCGCGCCCCGGCAAGCATCTGTTCCATCTGGCTTGCGTTCATAGCCGCGGGTTTTTCACACAGCACTGGCTTTCCGAAGGAAAAGGCCAGCAGAGTATCGCGCATGTGCAGGGCGTCTGGCGAGCAGACAAACACAACGTCAATTTCCGGCGACGCGCATAGCTCCTCGGCGGATTGAAAAACATGTTCAATCTGGAATTGCGCCGCGTTGGCTCGCGCCTTCTCCATATCTCGACGCCAGATGCCGGCAAGAACGGATGACTGTGCTCCGGCGAATGCGGGGACCAGCCGACTGACGCCGTGATTGCCAAAACCGAGTATGCCGTAGCGAACCATGGAAGTATGTTAAACGTGCCGGCAAACAGCAGGTTACCATTCGACTCGCCTTCGGCTCGCTCAGGGCAAGTTCTCGACTTCGCTGCGCTCCGCTCGAAATTATAATTTATGAGATCACCAGAAAGTCGATGCATTGTCCAGTGTTCCGATATATCAGCCGCGCCATTTCGAGCCGGTATAATCCGTGAACAAGTGTTTTCGATTGGATTCTGGACCTGAATTAATTTTGCGATACAAGAGGAGCGCCAGCATATGTCAATTTCCCGTCGTCAATTTGTAGTGGGGCTGGGAGCGGCATCGGCGGCAGCCTCGGCTCCAGCCGTGGCGGCGAAAATACTGGAAACACCGGAGCGGCTCTATCCGCCGATGGACTTGTCCTATTTCGATGTGCCGATTCCTCATGGTCCCTCCGCCGTCAAGATTGGTTATGCGTCCATCACGTGGAACCGCAACGACAGACAGGCAATTGACGACATCTCCGCGCTGGGCTATCCAGGGATTCAGCTCCGGGCCAACGTGCTCGAGGAATTTCCCGACCCACATGCACTTCGAGATCTGCTGGCGGAACGTCATCTGACGTTCGTCGCGCTTTCAAGCAATGGCGGCTGTCCCCTTGATCCCAGCTCTGCAGGACAAAGCCATTGCAACGCATGTAAAGAATGCGCGTTATCTGCACGAAGCGGGAGGGAAATATTTGCAACTGGTCGGCACCTTTCAGAAAGGACCGTTTACTTCCGCGGATTATAAGCGCGAAGGACAACTGCTGACTGAAATAGCCAAGCGGGTTGCGGACTTTGGGATTCAAGACTGGATTTCATAACCACATGGGCAGCATTGGCCAGAGGCCCGAGCAGGTCGATGCGATTATGGAAAACTCCGATCCGAGATACGTGAAGCTCGAACTGGATGTTGCACATTATTTTCAGGGCGGAGGCGATCCGGCGGCGGCCATCCACAAGTACAGCAAGCGCCTGCTGTTTCTGCACCTGAAAGATGTCGAGCCCGCCGCCACTCGCGACGGATATCAATTTGTGGAGCTGGGACAAGGGAAAGTCAATTTCCCCGCAATCTTTACCGCGTTGCATGATGTTCACTTCCGTGGATGGGGCATCGTGGAACTGGACGGTGAACCAATCGGAGTCAGCCGCACACCGAAGCAGTCCGCGGAGATAAGCAAACAATATTTAATTCAAAAATTAGGGGTGTCTGTATGAGCTGTCCCTTTCGCCTGGCCGTGATCAACGATGAGATTACCCAGGATTTTGGCCATGCCTGCGAGGTTGCGTCCAAAGACTTCGGCTTGAATTGGATCGAGCTGCGTGGAATGTGGAACAAGAGTCTGGCCGATCTGGATGCGAAGGAGATCTCGGAAGCGCGCAGGATACTTGAGAAAAACCGCCTGCGTGTAACCGACATTGCCAGCCCGCTGTTTAAAGTGGACTGGCCCGGCGCGCCACGGTCGCAGTTCAGCGAGCATCGCGACCAGTTCCATGCGGATTTCGGATTCAAACAGCAGGATCAATTGCTCGAACGCCTGATCGAGCTGACGAAGGTATTTCAGACCGACCGGATTCGCTGCTTCGATTTCTGGCGCTTGGATGACCCGAACAAGTATCGCGCGGCCATCAACGAAAAGTTACGCGGCGCGGCGGAGACATGCGCGAAGAGCAACAAAATTCTTCTGCTCGAAAACGAAATGTCCTGCAATACAGCTACCGGCGAAGAGGCCGCAGCGGTGCTGAAAGCTGTCACCAACAAGAACTTCATGTTGAACTGGGATCCGGGAAACGCAGCCATGTTCGGCGCAACTCCATATCCGAACGGCTACGATCTGTTGCCGAAGCACAGGATCGGTCATTGTCACTGCAAAGATGTGGTGCGGGAATCGAACGGCAAACGCGCCTGGGCTCCAGTCGGCGCAGGGATCGTTGACTGGGTTGGTCAGTTCCACGCTTTTCAACGGAGCGGCTATCACGACGGAGTAAGTCTTGAAACACACTGGCGCGGCGCGGGAACACCCGAGGCTTCCTCGCGCATCAGCATGCAGGGTCTGAAAGACACGCTGCGCAAAGCTGGAATTGTATGCTGATTTGGCACATTCGAGCTATTTCAACAGTTTTCTAAAGTCATGGGAACGCCAGACTTCTGAGTCGGCAAAGGAGAATATGCACGATGGAAGAAAAAGACAAGCAAATCAACCGGCGGGAATTCTTAGGACAAGTGGGAATCGGCGTCGCGGCTCTGGGGCATTGCCGACCACGAAAATGTTCGGCGCAGATAGCCGGGTGATAGGAGCGAACGATCGCATTCGCATCGGAATCATCGGAGCCGGCGATCGCGGTCAACAGGACTTGAAAATCAGCACTGGCGCAGCCGAATGTGGAGTGTGTTGCGGTGGCAGATGTTTTTTCCGACCGCCGCGATCAAGTGAAAAGATTTGTGCCCAACGTTGTCGGGTATCAGGATGCCCGCCATCTCCTTGACCGCAAAGACATCGATGCCGTCATTAACGCGACCCCGCTGCACTTACATGCGAAATATTTCCTTGCCACGCTGGCTGCAGGCAAGGATCTGTATTCCGAGAAAACGATGACTTGGGATATTCCGGAGGCCGTGGCCTGCAGAGCCGCAGCCCGGCAATCGAAACAGGTGGTGCAGATTGGTCTGCAGTATGAAAGTTCCGGCGAGCTTGCCGATGCCAAGGATTGGGTACAGAATGGCTCGGTCGGTAAGGTCACGATGATCGAGTCCTGGATGAGCCGCAACACACCGATAGGACACGGCCAGTGGGTGCGCCCCGTGCCGCCTGACTGTAGGCCCGCAAACGTGAACTGGGACTTGTTTCTGGATGGCCGCCCGAAGATTCCGTTCGACGGATATAAATTTATGAACTGGCGGCTGTTCTGGGAATTTTCCGGCGGCAATTTGACGGAAAATATGATTCACCAGATTGCGTGGATTATCAGCGCCATGAACCTGCAGCTACCGAAAGCCGCAACCATGATGGGCGGAATTTTCTCGGAAAAAGACCGCCGGCAGGTTCCCGATACGATTGGCGTAAGCCTGGAGTATCCGAACGATCTGCTTGTGCTATGGCAGTCCACCTTCAGCAACGCCCGTTATGGATCTGGGCGAACACATCCTGGGAGACAAAGGAACCATCGAGCATGTCAACGGGGCGACGAATATGCTCTTCAGTAAAACACAGGAGACCATTAACTATTATCCGGAGAAAATCAACAATCCCAACGCTCGCCCATTGACAGGACATAGTTCCGGCATCAACCACATGGCAAACTGGATGGCATGCATCCGCGACCGCAAGCAGCCGAATGCAAACGTCGAGGTCGGATACCTGTCGGCGATTGCCGTGCATATGGCAAACCTGGCCTATCTGCAAAAGCGCCGGGTAACCATCGAAGAGGCCATGGCGGCGAAGCCGGAAGCCTGGATGCATCCGTCGAATTCACCGATAAATTATCGCTGGCTGAATTGTTTGGATTGGAACACTTGCTGGACTAAAAGCATCCAAACATGTGGCACATACTAACCTCTGCCTATGATCGCCTAGTGAGGAAGCTTCGATGAAGAATGCCTATCTTCGGCTGGCCGCAGTTTCAGTTTGCCTTCTGGCTACCGCCGCGTTTGCTCAGGAGGCATCTTCGCCCGATAACGCACAAGTTCGAACCGGGCAGGCAGCCTTCACGAATTATCAGCAGGAAAAGCCCGGTGTTTCCCGCAAAATCACACTGGCCGATCTGCCGCAGCCCTACGCCACTCCGTCCGCCAATAACGACGCGCAGATCGTTCCCCGCCCCGGCAACGTGTGGCCGAAGACGATTCCCGGTTTCAAGGTAGAGCAGTACGCAACTGACCTGAACAATCCGCGCCTGATCCTAACCGCGCCCAACGGCGATTTGTTTGTGGCGGAAAGCAAACCCGGAGATATTCGCGTTTTTCGCGGAATGACGAAAGACGGAAAACCGGAAAAATCGGAGGTTTTCGCCACCGGACTGGATATGCCGTTTGGAATCGCGTTCTATCCTCCGGGGCCAAATCCGAAATGGATATACGTTGGCAATACCGGCTCGGTGGTGCGCTTTCCCGTATCACAACGGCGACATGAAAGCGACCGGGCCATCGCAGATGATCGTGCCCGGATATTCCGCCCGGCGGCCATCTGCGCGGCGGCGGCCACTGGACGCGCGACGTAGTGTTCTCCCCCGATGGCAAGACGATGTTCGTCTCGGTCGGCTCGCATTCCAACCACGATGACGCCGATACGCACCCGCAGGAACGGCACCGCGCGGATATCCTGGCATACACCCCGGAGGGAAAGGATTTCAGAATCTATGCCTATGGCATCCGCAACCCGGTCGGAATTGCGATCGATCCGTCAACCGGGCAGCTATGGACATCTGTGAACGAGCGCGACACGCTGGGCAATAATCTTGTTCCGGACTACATCACTCACGTCCAGAAGGGCGGCTTTTATGGCTGGCCGTGGTTTTATATGGGTGGCCACTGGGATCCGACGCTGAAGGGCAAGCACCCGGAATTGAAGGACAAAGTCATCACTCCCGATGTACTGATTCAACCGCACTCGGCGTCGCTGGAACTGACCTTTTATCGAAGGCAACCAGTTCCCGCGCACAGTACCGCGGAGACATTTTCGCCGCCGAGCATGGCTCCTGGAACAAGAAGACGCGCGGCGGGCTATGAAGTGGTGCTGGTGCCGCTCCAAAACGGCCATGCGTCCGGCGTTTATGAAGATTTTGTGACTGGTTTTGTGCTTCCCGATGGCGATGTCTGGGGACGGCCGGTTGGTGTCGCGGTGGCGAAGGATGGCTCCCTGATGGTTACGGATGACGGTTCGAATTCGATTTGGCGTGTCAGCTATACCGGCAAGTGATATGTTTCACTGAAGGACCCGGTGCGACTGATGAACTATTCTGGACGGCGTTTTTCGCCGCTGTTACTGTGCCTTTGCATGCTGCTGGTTTTCGCGACGCTCCCTTCTCCCGAAGCGAGTGCGTATTCAGTTCTTTCGCATGAAGAGACTGTGGACCTGGCGTGGAGCCACCACATTGTTCCCCTGCTGCTGGAGCGATATCCGAACGCCACGCCGGACGAGTTGCGCATTGCGCATTCGTATGCGTATGGCGGCTGCATTATTCAGGACCTCGGCTACTATCCCTTCGGAAGCCACCAATTCAGCAATCTGCTGCACTACGTTCGCACCGGCGATTTCGTCAACAATCTTCTAAAGGACGCGAGCAACTTGAATGAGTATGCGTTCGCACTGGGCGCATTGGCGCATTATCGGGGCGATACCATCGGACATCCTGCGGTGGGAGCCGCCACCGCCCGTGAGTATCCGCGGCTGCGCAGCCGGTTCGGCCCGTTTGTCAGCTATTACGATTCTCCCAAGGCGCATATCCGCACGGAGTTTGGTTTCGATGTGGTTCAGGTTGCGCAGGGCCACTACGTCAAAGACGATTACACCAACTTTATCGGCTTCAACGTGGCTACGCCATTGCTGGAACGCGCCTTCAAGGAAACATACGGCGTCGATATCAAGACTGTGCTGAAGCACGAAAATCTCGCGGTGAATACGTATCGTTACTCGGTCAGCAAGGTGGTTCCTGAGATGACGCGCGCCGCCGTGCTGCATTATGGCAAGGAGATTCAGCAGCGGGTCCCAAGCTTCGATCGCCGCAGCTTTGTCTACCGGGTCAAGCGCAGTGACTATGAGCACACGTGGGGCAAGCAATACCACCGGCCCGGATTTGGCGCTTACCTGATCGATTTCATCGTTAAAATCATGCCGAAAGTAGGGCCATTTTCCGCGCTCAAGCTGGAAATGCCCAATGCAGCGGACCAGAAGTCGTACTTGAACAGCATGCAGACGACGGTGAATTCTTACGAGAAGGATGTCGACCAGCTCAAGGCGCAATCGGCGCAGGGCAGCACTCTGCCTTTGAAGAATCTCGATTATGACACGGGAAAAGCTACCGCCCTTGGAGAATATCCCCTGGCCGATCAGAGCCATGCCGAGCTTCTGAAAGCATTGACCCACCAGAAGGATGCCAATGTTTCCACCAGTCTTCGCACCTGCATGCTGGATTACTACGCTTCGCTCAAGACACCACACAGAAGACGCGCATATTATCTTTTCCATCTCCGTAAGGACCGGGCACAGAGAGAGCTGGAAGTGAACCTGGCGTCTTCTGCGTCGCCAACAGCCTCAGGCGGTTAGCGGGCTTTCAATGCCTGCCGGCGAAGCCGCGACTCCCCGGATGAAATCGTCACAGCGGGCCTTCTTGGCTGTCCATAACAATCCGCCATCGTGCGATGCGGTAAACTGATACAAGGGATCGAAATTGGTCCCGCAGACGAGTCCTTGTCTTATCTTGGACTTCCCAGTTGGACTTGCTCAGTCAGACTCACACTGGCATTCCCCAGCCCACCTATATTCAGACAGGAAACTTCATTTATCGTGTCGTCCGTTATTCGAAACATCGCCATTATTGCTCACGTCGACCACGGCAAAACCACCCTTGTAGACGCTATGCTTCGCCAGAGCGGAACCTTCCGCTCGAATGAGGCCGTAGCGGAACGCGTGATGGACTCGAACGAGCTGGAACGTGAACGCGGAATCACGATTCTGGCGAAGAACACCGCCATCATTTTTCACGATGCCAAGATCAACATCGTGGACACGCCGGGCCACGCCGACTTTGGCGGTGAGGTGGAGCGCGCGCTAAAAATGGTAGATGGCGTGATGCTGCTGGTCGATGCCAGCGAAGGTCCGCTGCCACAGACACGCTATGTTTTATCCAAGGCGTTGGAAGCCAAGCTGCCGCCGATTTTGGTTATCAACAAAATTGACAGGCCGGATGCGCGCCCGCAGGAAGTGCTGAACGAGGTCTACGATCTTTTTATCGATCTCGATGCCGCGGAAGACCAGTTGGATTTTCCCGTGCTCTACACGAACGCCAAGCTTGGTACGGCCTCGACGGATGCAAAGATTCCCGGCTCCGATTTGCAGCCGCTGTTTGAGACGATCGTGTCCACGATTCCGCCGGCCACTGGCGATCCGGCCGGCCCGCTGCAGATTCTGGTCACCAATCTCGATTACTCCGACTATCTGGGCCGACTGGCGATTGCCCGCGTGTTCAATGGAACGCTTCGTACCGGAGAAGAGGTTGCGATCTCCAAACGCGATGGGAGTCTCGAAAAAACGAAGATCACCAAGCTGTTCAGCTTCAGCGGACTGAAGCGCACAGACATCGAGGAAACGACCCTGGGCGATATCGTCGCCATTGCCGGCATCAGCGGCATCACCATCGGGGAAACCATTACGAGCCTCGAAAATCCTGCGCCGCTGCCCACGATCACGATCGACGAGCCGACGATTGCGATGCAATTTTTCGTCAACAATTCCCCGTTTGCCGGGCGCGAGGGGCAATACGTCACCTCCCGCAATCTGCGCGAGCGCCTGGAAAAGGAATTGCTGACCAATGTCTCGATTCGCGTCGAGGATACGGGCAATGCCGACAACTTCAAAGTCCTGGGACGCGGCGAATTGCAGCTCGCGATTCTGATTGAGATGATGCGCCGCGAAGGATTTGAGCTGATGGTCGGCCGTCCGGAGATTGTCACCCGCATGGTCGATGGCAAGCTGATGGAGCCCGTGGAACTGCTGACAATCGACGTTCCGGAAAATTTCGTGGGCGTGGTAATGGAGCGGCTGGGACCGCGCAAAGCCGAAATGGTGAAGATGCACAACCACGGCTATGGACGGGTTCGGCTTGAATTTCGTATCCCCAGCCGCGGCCTGATCGGACTACGCAGCGAAATGCTGACGGAAACTCGCGGCACCATCGTGATGAACTCCCTGTTCGACGGCTACATGCCGCACCAGGGAGAGATTCCCCAGCGAACCACCGGCGCCCTGATCGCCGACCGCGCCGGCACAACCACCGCGTACGCACTGGATGGATTGCAGGATCGCGGCGTACTGTTCATGGGACCGGGAAATGAAGTATATGAAGGGATCATTGTCGGCGAGCACTCACGCGACAATGACCTGGATGTCAACGCAGTCCGTGAAAAGAAACTGACGAACATGCGCGCTTCTTCTGCTGACGATGCAATCCGGCTGGTGCCATTCCGCCCGCTGAATCTGGAGCAGGCGATCGAGTTTATTGCCGACGATGAACTGGTAGAAGTCACGCCGAAGAATCTTCGCTTACGCAAAAAGATATTGCAGGCCAATCGCCGTCCCAAGCGGAATGCGGTGCCTGCATCCGTTTAATATCGAAGCTGTAGGGCCATGAGACCGGCTTCACCTGATCGAAAAAATGCCGCATCAACAAGACCTGTTTCCGCCGGAACTCCCAGAGACCGAGAACCCGCATTTGCCAGCGGCGGGGTTGCAGGCGAGTCCACCCGCGCCGATATGGTACCAGCGCATCTCCATCGTGATTCTGGTAGTCTTCTGCTTCTATGTCGGCGTGCTGGTATTTGTGCTTCCCTGGACTCGATATTGGCCGGAGAACCAGTACCTGCTGAGCTTGCCCGGGCTCGCGATGTTGATGAATTCCGGCATCACGCGCGGAATCGTTTCCGGGCTGGGATTGCTCGACGTGTGGATTGGCATCACTGAAATCATTCACTATCACGAGCAGCGCAGCTGATTTCTGCTGCTTCGCTTCATCACGTTCATGTAAATTCGCGGGCTCCGGCTGTATGATGGCTTGCTTGTAGAACATTAAGGAGATGGTATGGAAATTCGCGAGATATTGTTACCCGAGTTCGATCAAGAGATGAAGAAGACCCGGGAGTTCCTGGAACGCGTGCCGGAAGACAAGCCCGACTATAAACCGCATGAAAAATCGATGGCTCTGGGCAGGCTGGCGGCGCACATCGCGCAGCTGCCAGAGTTTGCGGTTCGCATCGTGGAGCTACCCAACCTGGATTTTTCCACCAGCGACATGAAGCCGCTGGTGATGGAGTCCCGGCAGCAACTGCTAGGAGCCTCTGATTCCATTGTGCAGCGCGCACGCAAGGCGATCGCAAGCGCGGCCGATGAGCAATGGCAGCAGCGCTGGAAGCTCAGCTTCAAGGGCCAAACGATCACTGAAGCGCCTCGTTTCCTGGTCTATCGCGGCCTGTTCCTCAATCATTTGATTCATCATCGCGCCCAGCTTGGGGTGTATCTGCGGCTGAATGGGGTACCGATTCCCGGCACATACGGACCTTCCGCCGACGATGCGATGGGCTTCTAGAGCAACCCGGCAAGCTACTGAATGTTTCCGATAAAAACTGCGAACGGGGGGTAGCGTGACGTGGCCCAGATCGACGGCTTTTTTCATCCCGCGGTCTTCCAGCAGCGCCGTCGCGTGATGGCCCTGAATACCCTGGAGGCGCTAAATCATAAGACAGCGTGTGAGGCTGGCCGGTAAAATTCATCGCGACCAGAACCGACGGACCTCGACCGGGATTCTTGCGCACGTAACAGAGGACGTTGGAATCCGACGTGTTCACCATAATGTTTTGCCCGTCGCGACCTTTTGTTGCGCGAACTGCGGCTCTCCTTGAACCGCGGGGACTGATCGGAAGTGTGGTTCATGACCATATCCATGATGACGTGGATATGGTGGGCCTTCGCGGCGGCGATGGATAGATCGGCGTCAGCCAGACGGCATTTACTTTGATGGTCTGCAGATAGTCGAGACGCTGGATGATGCAGTTGATGTCTCAATCCCATTCTCATTCGTGTCTGAAACCTGCGGGGATAAATCTCTAGATGAGCGCGTGTTTCCACCAGGGAGCAGCGTTGACCGTCGCAACCGAATCTGGAATGGATGCGACAGTTGCGGCGTGTAAAGACCCTGCGGTGAGAAATGTCACCACCAAAGCAACGGCAACGGCGTATGTCAGTCGCTGGAAAGCTCTGGGCAAATCCGCAAGCGGACATTCACATTTCATCTTTCTCTCCCGCATCGAAGGGTTCGCATATCCCGCTCATCCGAAGTTGTGCGGGATCACAACTGAGTGCCTACTTGTTTGGCTTTCGGTATCAGTTCAGTGCCAGGTAGCACAACTTTGGCCTGTATTTTTCTAAACCCAAATACCACCGCGACCTGAGGAGCAACGTACCGCGTTAGCCACATCACAAACAGAATCAGCGGAATGTAATGGGCCCACAACTGCGGATGAACCGGGAGCAGCAGGCCCGGCGCAGCAAACGCAGCATATGCGACCAGCACCAGTCCCCACGGACTCTCGCGGGCATCCCCAAAAACTCCATTCAGAATGATGAATGAGAAGAAGTACATGATCGGCATCACCACCGCGATGCCGGACCAGCCAAATTCCCTGTATGCATCGCCGATCGGGGCCCATGCCACCGCCGTGGTATAGTCCTCGGAACCAGTTTCACTTGTTTCCCGCCCATAAATTTCCCCAGCGAGAGGTTCACCCGTCCCGGCCATATGAAGTGTGGAATCACCATCTCAAAGCCTTCGATTAGATAGTCGGGACCGGTGGGGCCGGTGTGCTGTGTGAGCGCAATCAGGCGGTCGTCCTGGCAGATCAGGGATTCGCGATCGATCAGGCGGTGAGGATGGTCGTAAAGAGCGAAACCTGGTTGATATCATCATTCATCTTCAGCGAGTCTGCATACCACTGGTACATGGCGGGAATGGTATCCGGATTTTTCAGCAGGCTGATGGTTGCATCGACCGTCGCGGTCAACGTTGCCTGGCGAGTCATGGAACGCGCGTATTGGGCCCATGGGAACAGAAACCAACGGCAAAGGACAGCCAGCTCAGGATTGCTATCACCTGAAGTGGGCGGAAGCGATAATCGAGCGCCGCGCA
>CAWGME010000011.1:0-44272 GCA_963823595.1 uncultured Acidobacteriota bacterium | reverse complement strand
CTAATTGTTATCCTTTAACGGCGCTCCCCTTCGCGTGCGCCTTACCTGTTACCTCTCCCCCAGAGTCCCGGTGAGAAACAACAGCTATTCACGTTGGACGTGTACGGCGGTCAGCCTGAATGGGAACGAAATCTTGAAGCCGGACGCTTGGCGGGTTCGGAGATTGAGAGAGCCGTGAACAGGCCGTTGCAGAAGCTGCAAAACGAAGCGAATGCGGGTGTTGTTGTCAGCTTAACGGCTATTGAAGGAAAAGGCTCAGGAGCCGAAATCTCCTAAGCCTCTAATTATCAAAAAGGTTTTTGGTTGCGGGGGCAGGATTTGAACCTGCGACCTTTGGGTTATGAGCCCAACGAGCTACCGGGCTGCTCCACCCCGCACCTTCATCATAACGGGTGTGAGGGACGGGGTCAAACCCCGCTCACCTTTTGAACAACAAGGACCCGGTCGATATTGCAACCATGGAGAAGGACGAAACCATGGAGAAGCGCACCCGAGGCAGTCTCCGACTAGCCTCGCGACTCCCGCTACCGTATACTGATCGAAGCCGTAAAATTGTTCCAAAGATTGGGATTACCATGCCGAAGTTGAAAACGCACAAGGGTGCGGCCAAGCGCTTTAAGAAGACCGGCAGCGGTCGGGTAAAGCGCGGCCAGGCCTTCATGCGGCACATCCTTACCTCGAAAGCAACCAAGACCAAGCGGCACCTTGCCGCCTCTGCGATGGTCTCGGATGCCGACCTGCCGAAGGTGCTGCGCATGATTCCTTACGCCTGATCGGCTTTCTTCTGAAAGCAAGGGCCCGCACGCGTTCGAGGCCCCCGGAACTTCAAGTTCCGCTGAGATCAGAGCAAGAAAAAGCGAGTGAAGAGGCGATTCAGCGCTGGCCATAAATCCAGCGACTCCTACCTCCAGCCGCATACAACGATACGCAAAAAAGGAGAACCAACATGCCCCGCGTAAAACGTGGCAACAAACGCAAGGAATATCGCAAGAAGATACTGAAGCGCGCCAGCGGCTACTTCCTGACGAAGTCAAAGCTCTACCAGGCGGCGGAAGAGGCCGTCGAGCGCGGACTGAAATTCGCCTATCGCGGCCGCAAGGAAAAGAAGCGCCAATTCCGTTCGCTGTGGATTGTGCGCATCGGTGCGGCTGCCAAGCTGAATGGGATGAGCTATTCGCAGTTGATTCACGGTCTAAAACTCGCGGGCGTCGAGCTGGATCGTAAGATTCTTGCCGAGATTGCGGTCAAGGATGCGGCGGGATTTACCGCCCTTGCGGAACAGGCCAAAAGCGCGTTAAGCAGCGCAGCGTAGCTCCTACGCAGATCATAAAAAGATCGAATCTCTAAAGGACGCACCGTTCGCGATGCGTTCCTTTTTTGGACCAGCCTCTCATCAGATTGGGCGACGGGCGCGGAAGAAGAAGAATTCGGCCGCGGCAAGAATCGCAATCAACGCGATGATGACCTGCGAGATCACGCAGTAGAGGCACCAGACCTGCAGAAGAGATGCCTCAATGTGAGAGAGATAGAGCGCGAATCCAAGGCCGATGAACGCGAACAGCAGCGTCCACGGGCGTTTACGAAACAGCGCCAGCAGCGCGAGCAGTAGATAGCCCGCGACACCGATGGCTGCGACTGGAACCGGACCAAGCATGGAATAGCGGCTGTGGTTTACGATCCCGCAATCCCAGTGCGCGTTGATGTCGCAAGGCTCGGTTGCAGTGGAGTAATGCACCTGCCACGCCAGGGAAGACACCACGATGCCTGCGATTGCCAGCAAAAAGATAATGTACCGCAATGTTTGCTCCTTTTAATCGCAGATAAGTCTTTCTATTTGTTTAGCTTAACCCATATTCCTCGTTTTTCGTTGCAATTTATTTTTAAATAGTGGTACGAGAGCGGCCCAAATGTGGCATTCTGTGCTCTTTTTGTCTCTCCGGCTGCCATGTTGCGAAAAAATGGTTTTCGACAGAAGGATGTCTGCTCCCATTGTAGCGGCGGCATGGAATGAGTACGACAGATGGGAGCCATCTTTTTCAGAAACTACTTTCACGCTCATAGCGGTTCGAAATTCGGTCGAGCAGTCGGCATTCCCACGCTCTCTAAGTTATTCTTCAAAAAAGCATGGACTCCACACAAACTCCAGTCTTGCAGAGCTATGAGCCCGGTGCAATCGATGCAGCTTTTCGGTCGCTCCATACGGAAGTGGCAGAGGACGCCGCCGCGGTTCGCACCCGGCAGGATCGAGAGCAGTTCCGGCTGCGCTGGCTGGGGCGGAAACAGGGACGCCTTAAAAGCATCAGTGATGCTTGGCTCAAGACTTCGCCCCGGAGGCTCGGAAAGCTCTCGGGGTGCATTTCAATCAGCTGAAACAACAGATCGAGCAGGCGCTCGAAGCGGAGCCCGCGCAGAATTCGGCTGTCGTTGCCGATGCCGAATCGATCGATATCACCCTGCCGGGGATACGCCCTGCGCACGGTGCCGAACATCCGCTGATTCGGACCATGCACGAGATCATCCGTGTTTTTGAACGCCTGGGATATTCCGTGGGGGTGGGGCCGGAAGTTGAAACCGATTACTACAATTTCGAGTCGCTGAATTTTCCCCCGAATCATCCAGCGCGCGATACGCAGGACACCCTTGTCATTGCCAATCAGGAGCATAAGCCGCCGCGCGACCGGCTGTTGCTGCGCACCCACACTTCGCCGGTGCAGATTCGCACCATGGAGCGGCAGCCGCCGCCGGTGCGAATCATTATTCCGGGCAAAGTGCACCGCAACGATGCGGCGGACGCGACGCATTCGCCGATCTTCCACCAAGTGGAAGGCCTGTGCGTCGATGAGAACATCACATTCAGCGATCTGAAAGGCACGTTGGATCATGCCATGAAGGAGCTGTTCGGTTCGAGCGTGCGTACGCGATTTTTCCCGTCATTTTTTCCGTTCACGGAGCCGAGCGCTGATGTGCAGATCAGCTGCATATTCTGCGGCGGCAAAGGTTGCAGAAAATGCAAGCACTCGGGCTGGATTGAGCTGCTGGGTTGCGGCATGGTGGATCCGGCCGTCTTTGAGTTTGTTCGCGGCAAGCAGTCGGCCTACGACCCGGAGAAGATCTCCGGGTTCGCTTTCGGAATGGGCGTGGATCGCATCGCGATGATGAAATACGGCATCAACGACATAGGTCTGCTCTACTCCGGCGACATGCGGTTTCTGGAGCAGTTTGCATGAAGATTCTTTCCGCGTGGCTGCGCGAATATCTGCCTGCTCTGAATGTTTCCGACCGCCAACTGGCTGACGATCTGACGCTGCGTGGCATCGCGGTTGAAGGCGTGTTCGATCTTTCCTCGAAAACCGGGGGCCCGGGGAATGGCTCGGTGTTCGAGATGGACATCACGACGAACCGCGTCGATGCCATGAACCACTACGGAATCGCGCGCGAGGCGGCGGCAATTTATGACATTCCGTTGCTACCGCTCGATCCGTCACTGCCCCCGGCGAAACGAGCGAAGCAGCCCATCGCCGTTCGCATCGAGGCAAAAGACCTGTGTGGACGTTTTACGGCGCGAGTGCTGCGGAACGTGCGGATCGCGCCATCTTCGGGAGAAGTCGCTGCGCGTTTTGCGCTGCTGGAACAAAAACTTATCAGCAATGCCGTCGATGCCACGAACTTCGTCACCATGGCGATGGGTCATCCGACGCACGCGTTCGATCTCGACAAGCTGGAGGGCGGCATTGTCGTGCGCCGGGCCAGCCCGGGCGAGCGGCTGAAGCTGCTCGATGGGACGGAATGTACTTTGATGGCCGACGATCTGGTCGTGGCCGACGAGAAAAAAGCGCTGGCGCTTGCCGGGGTCATGGGCGGCTGGGAGACGATGATTACGCCCGAAACAAAGAATATTGTTATCGAAGCGGCATGGTTCGATCCCAGCACGGTACGGCGCTCCGCCCGGCGCCATGGATTGCACACGGACGCGTCCCACCGTTTCGAACGTGGGGCGGATTTCGCTGCGCCACCGGTTGCCTCCGCGCTGGTCAGCCGTTTGATCCTCCCTGCCGGCGGCGAGATTGAAGGCGAGCTGGTCGATGTTGTCGTCCCGGAACAGGCGGCGCGCACGATTGAGCGTCCCGCGATTCGGTTGCATGCGGCTCAGGTCGCGCGCATGTTGGGGAAAACGCTTGATGGGTATCCCATCGAAGCTTCGACGATCGAGCGATATCTTACTGCGCTGGGCGCGAATATTCAGAAACTTCCGGCGGAAGAATATTCCGTCACGCTGCCCAGCTGGCGGCTCGATCTTGAACGGGAGATCGATTTAATCGAAGAGATCGCCCGGTTACACGGATACAACCGGTTTGCCGATACACTCCCGCCATTCGCGGGCAGCGTGGTGGAGCTGCCCATGGCCACCAAGGAGCGTACGATTCGGCAAAAGCTTCTGGCCTCCGGATATTCCGAGGCGATCGGCAGCACGTTTTGCTCTGTCGCCGACGCAGTTGCGTTTTCGCACCAGCCAAATTCGTATGTGCCGCTGGGCAATCCGCTCAGCGAGGAAGTTGGATGTCTGCGACCGTCTCTGGTTCCGGGCATGCTCGCGATGCTGGCGCACAACCTGAACCGGGAAGTGGAGAACGTGCGCCTGTTCGAGACGGGGACCATATTCTCCAGGAGCAGTGGCGACGCGATCGATCGCGTGCAGGAGAAGCCCGCCCTGGCGATCGGCGCAACTGGCGCGGTGATTCAGGCTCATGCCACCTCCGCGTCCCGCGATTACAGCTTTTTTGACATGAAAGGCGTTGCCGAAGAATTGTTGTCCGGCTTTGTCGCGGGATCGGTTTATTTCGATGCCTTTCCGGCGGAAAGGGGATTGATGCCGGCGTGGCTGCATCCGAGACGGTCGGCGCGAATGGTAGCAAATGGCGAGACGATCGGTTTTTTCGGGCAGCTCGCTCCGCAGGAAAGCCAGCATCGGAAACTCCGGCAAACTGTCTTCGTTGGGGAAATCAATCTGGAGCGTTTGTTTCGCCACGCGCTGCGCATTCCGGCGGCTCGCGATCTGTCGCGTTTTCCGCCGGTGGTGCGTGACTTTTCTTTTCAGTTTCCCGATAGGATCCGCTGGGCTCAGATTGCGGATGCCATCGATGCGCTCGGTATCGCCGAGATGCGCAGCCTGCAGCCGCTCGAGATATTCCGGGATGCCAAGGACACTCATTCTTATTCCATGCTGGTGCGCGCTGTTTTTCAGGCGCAGGACCGCACGCTGCGGCTCGATGAGCTGCAGGGTTGGGCGCATCGGATTTTCGCAGCACTGATGGAATTGGGCGCTCAGCCCCGGTTCCCGATTGAGCTGCTTTGAGCGAATTGGTTTTCAAATCCGAATTATCGTCTGCGAAGATTGCGCTTCCGTTCCACAGCGGCGCTATACTGCGCGAAGAGCATCTTATTGATTATGGCAACCACGACTATGGCAAGGGATCAGGAACTGGAGTTGGCGGTGGATACGTTTGCCGCTTTGGAGCAGCGCGTCGTGCGGGCGATCGAACTGCTGAATCGGGAACGGGAACAGCGCCTGGCGACTGAGGAACAGATGGCAAAGTTGCGCGAGCAACTGGAAGCACAGCATACCCAAAGTGCAACATTGCGCCGCGAGATTGAGGAGCTTCATCGGGAACGCGACGTGGTTCGCACACGCGTTGAACGCCTGATGTCCTCGCTCGATGCAATTGAGGCGTCTTAAATCTGATGTGTCCTGGGCAATAAGTACCGCGCGCCAGTACGAGGGAGAGCGTATGGATCGCAGCGAAGCGCAGTCGGATCTTCGGCAGGATGAACAGGAACGCGGCGAGCACGTTGTCCACAGCGTGGCGGACAGTTCCAGTTCGGGTGCCCCGTCGCCGGAAGCCGTTTCGAGCAGTCTTGTGGTCGATATCTACGACCAGCTGTATCATCTGCGCGGGCCTGATCCGGATTATCTCGAACAGCTCTCAGCGCTGGTTGATGCGAAGATGCGCGCCGTCGCGAAACATGGCATGACCGTGGATTCTTTGCGAGTGGCTGTGCTGGCCGCCCTGAACATCGCCGACGAATTGGTTACGCTGCGCCAGCAGCGGGACGCGCTGGCCGGCAATGTTGCGAAGAATATTAAATCCAGAACGGAAACACTGGCTGAAATGCTGGATGCCGCGCTCGATTCCAACCGTAAGGCCGGCTGAAAAGTTCGCGGCTATCGTTTGTTCCGGGCTGAATCCACTCTGTGCCTGCACCAGGCCAGTCTTGTCGCGCTTTTCAACGACTTTGTCTCAGTGCCTGGATTCATGATTGCATTCGATGCAGCGCATAAGGCCGTTCATCACCCTCCAGACCGGCGGTTTCGTATCTGGGTTAAGCCGTCATTCATCGCCGTCGCTATTTGCCTTGTACTGATTCCGCTCGGGCTGGCCGGGGACAGGCGGCGATCTATGGATTGCCGTATCTCGCTCCTGTAACTGAATTTAATACCGCCAATTTCACCGTGGTGCATGGTTTCCCGTGGTGGCTGCGCTGGGCACCTTCTTCAATTTTGTTTTTTTGATGATGCTGGTACGCAGCGGCCTGTCGATTCTGGTGGATCATCCGCGCCTTTACTTCAATAACGGCTGCACACCAGGCACGGAATGGATTCGTTTCACGCCGTTGGAGGTTCCCAAAGATCGCGTGTGGAGGGCCAGCGATGATCATCGTTATATTTCCCCTTTGGTCGCGACTACCCGGCTATCGCCACAGCGTGGGAGTGGCCCGCTCATGGCATTTTATCGACGTGTACGGGTTCATCATTACCGGACTGATCTTCATTCCGCTGCTTTTTGTCTCCGGACAGTGGACCAGGCTGTTCCCAGACTCCAGGCAGTTCCGCTGCAGGCTTGGGCGACCTTCGTCCACTACGCAAATTGCCATTTCCCGCCTGAACCCGACGGGTTTGACTGCGCCACAACGCGCTTCAACAGATCGTCGTATTTTTTTGTCGTCTTCGTGTTCGCTCCGATCACGATCATCGCCGGCGCGGCGATGTCGCCGGCGATGGGGAATCACTTTCCTTGTTTCCTCGCGTATTTGGCGGCAGGCAAGGCGCGCGTTCCATCCACTTTCTGATGATGCTCGCCGGATGGGGTTCCTCATCGTTCATGTCGCTCTGGTGGCTTTGACCGGGTTTGAGCGAAACATGAACCACATTGTTCTGGGGACAGACAATTACAGGCCGATAGGAATGATTCTTGGCTTTTTCGGGGTTGCGGCGGTAATTACCTCGTGGATTGCTGCGCACGACATCTCCTGGAAACCCCACGCCTGCTGCAGCGCGTACAAAAGGCCATCCCGCAGCCTATCCGCCTGGTCACCTCAATCGGCTTCTTCCGCGTCAGCCATACACGAAAAAGCAAATCTCGCCCTACTTCTGGTCCAATGGCAAGCCGCCTGATCCGTGAAGACTGCAAACTGCTGGAACGTGATGAAGTTCGCGATTTCAAGCTCAGGGTGGGCGGTCTCGTTGAGAATCCGGTGGCGTTGTCCTTACCGGAGATCCAGGCTTTGGGGGAGGAGGAGCACATCACGATGCATCATTGCATCCAGGGATGGTCCGGGATTGCGCAATGGAACGGAGTGTCTATGAGGAAGCTAATCGAGCTCGTCGAGCCGAAACCGTCAGCTCGGACTGTCGCTTTCTTTTCCTTTGGCGAAGATCAGTATGGCGAGGTTTATTACGATACGCAACGTATGGAGAACGTGCTGGTTGCGGAGTGCCTGCTCGCCTACGGACTGAATGGCGAGGTGTTGCCAAGCGAGCATGGCGCGCCGCTTCGGCTGCGCGTGGAGAACCAGTTGGGGTACAAGATGGTCAAATGGATTGAGCGGATTGAATTCATCGAATCCGAAAAGAGCCTGGGCAAAGGCGAGGGCGGAGCGAACGAGGACGACGAGTATTTCGATCTGCTGCCGAATATTTAATGACTTGCAACCCAACAGAAAGGAAACCTGGTCATGGAACAGATGGACATTGCGCAGGAACTCAGAACGATCCGAACGCGCGGAGCCGAGGTCAGCTCGACGACGGTGCTGAAAACCGACACACTGCGCGTCGTGCTGATGGCGCTCAAGGCGGGTGCCCGGCTGCACGAGCATCATGCGGATGGAAGGCTCGTGCTCCATGTATTGGAAGGGGAGATCGAATTGGAGGTTGGGAATTCGAAGCCGCGGCTGAGCGCCGGAATGCTGGTAAGCCTTGAAGCGATGGTGCCGCACTCGGTCGCGGCGATCGGCGATGCAGTTCTGCTGCTCACGATTGCATGGCAGCCTGCTGAACTTCGCAAAACCGGTACCCATCGGAATGTTGGTTACGAAGTAGCGCCTCCGCAATAGTTGCGCTGTGACCGGCATCACCTCAGGCTTGCCAAGCTGGACGATGCCGGTTAGCATCCATGTAGAAACCGGCCTGCAAAGCAGGTGCGGTGGTTAACGCTGGTTGAACCTACATTCATTGAACAGGGAACTCGACTCGTATACTCGGCTCGGTGTGCAGTGTCCGCCAGTCCGGAATGCCTAAAGAGCCGCGGCGGGTTCCCACCGTCTTAGGACGGGTTCACCGGCGCATCACTGTACGGCCCCGTGGGTCGGTTTTCTATTCCATTCCGTGAATTCCGCCGGATCCAATCACATTAAGAACGACTCAATTACCGTCTCGATTAAGAGCGGGAAAGCCGCCAGCCTGATGCAGCTTGTATTCTTCTTTTGTGTATCCACGTCTGTTTCAATTCGGACCGGTCGCGTTGCCCACCTATGGTTTTTTTGCTGCGATCGCGCTGGTAGCCGGCCTTATATTGGCGATGAGAACAGCTGCACGTATTGGTGTTCGGCCTGATACTTTGTGGAACTTTGGCCTGATCAGTATTTTCAGCGCCGTTCTCGGTTCCCGGATATTGCTGATTGCCGACCACTGGCATGATTTTCTGTCCTACCCGGCGCTGATGCTCAGCGTTGCGATTCCACGCACCGTCGATTCGGTCGTGACGGAGTTGGGGCTGGGCATCTTTGCCGGACTGCTTTATCTGACATGGAAGCGGCTGGCCTGGCTAGCTACGCTCGATGCGGCCGCGCCCGGATGGGCATTAGGGCAGGCAATTCTGATGCTGGGATGTTTTTTCGCCGGCTGCGATTACGGCCGTCCGACATCCTCGTCGTGGGGGATTGCGTTTCACAATCCATGGGCGATGCTGTGGAGCGGTACGCCGCTTGGCATCCGGCTGCATCCGGTGCAACTGTATCTTTGCGCGCTGGAACTGACGTTGTGCGCGGGACTCCTTTGGTGGCTACCGCAGCGCCGCCAAGCCGGGGAGATGGCGGGCGGATGGCTGCTTCTGTCCGGCCTGGGGCATTTTTTTTTGGACTTCTATCGCGGAAACAACCGCCTCATGGTCTTCGGCGCAGCACTGTCTCTGACGCAGGCCATCGACTTCTGCATGGTTGTGCTGGGAGGTCTTCTTCTGTTGGAACATGGGCATGCAAGCACCAAGCGTCGGCGCGGCGAGGTGCGCGCGTGACGAACCAGGCGCAGCAGAGATTTGGGGTGAGTGAGGCCGGTGCGGGTCAGCGGCTCGATCAGTTTCTCACCAATCATCTGCAGGATGTCAGCCGCGCACGGGTACAACATTTAATTGAGCAGGACCATGTCGCAGTCATCGCTTCCGACGGAACCCCGCGTCCAACCAAGGCAAGCGGAAAGCTGCGCGGCGGTGAAACCGTAATCATAACCGGCGAAGCCGCTGCGCCTGCTCTGCGGGCCGCGCCGGAGGCGATTCCGCTCGAAATTGTCTACGAGGATGCATTTCTGGCTGTCGTCAACAAGCCCGCGGGAATGATGGTGCATGCCGGGTCGGGCGCCACGGAAAACGCCCGCAACCGGGGCACGTTGGTGAATGCCCTGCTGCATCACATGACCTCCTTATCGGCTTCCGGAGGACCGTTGCGACCGGGCATCGTGCATCGGCTCGATAAACAGACCAGCGGCCTCATCATTGTTGCCAAGGATGACCGGACGCATGCGCATTTAGGAGAGATGTTTGCCCGGCGCCAGGTGCATAAAACATACATCACGCTGGTGCATGGGGCGGTGAAGCTCGACCAGGGAACGCTGAACGCATCCATCAGCCGCGACCAGCAGCGTCGTACTCGCATGACCACGCGCCGGGCCGGAGGACGCACCGCTGTTTCCCATTACCGCGTACAGAAGCGGGTTGAATCACGCTATGGCCATTTCACCCTGCTTGAAATCGAGATAGAGACCGGGCGAACGCACCAGATTCGCGTGCACCTTTCTTCGATCGGACATCCGGTTGTGGGGGACACGCTCTATGGCGCTCCGCAATCGATTCTGCCGCGGCTGGAGGCGCCTGCGACGCGCCTGCAAAAGGAAACTGCGGCACGGGATGCCCTCGCGCTGGACCGAAATTTCCTACATGCCACGCGTTTAGAACTGACGCATCCCGAAACCGGGGAGCAGCTGAAATTAGAGGCGCCGCTGCCGGCCGATCTGGACCGCTGGCTGAAACGGCTGACATCGGTGGTTCCTGTCTCCACTCCAGGCAAGACAAGTGCTCCTGCGCTGATAAAATCGAAGAAATGATCCAGCGGAAATACGGTCAGCGGAATCGTGAGCGTCACGCGGCACGGCTATGGTTAGCTGCCGGCTTTCTCTTTGCTTTTCTCGCGATATCCAATCCGGCGCGTGCACAGAACAATGGCGCCGCCATCCAGAGTGCGCACCCTGCCGCTTCGCCTTCCAGGAATGCGTCGACGGCGGCAGACCCAAAGCAGTCGTCGAACTCGCCTTCAAATCCAGCCGTAGTACCTGTCCAGCCTCAGCAGCAGAACTCCGCAGTCACCGATCAGAACGGCGCATATACCATCACGACCGTCGTCAATGAAGTGAATCTGATTTTCACTGTGACCGACAAGCACGGTCACTTCATTCGAGATCTGAAGGCGAGCGATTTCTCTCTGCTGGATGACCGCATGGCGCCGGCCGAGGTCTACAGCTTTACCCAGCAGACGAATCTGCCACTGCGTGTCGGGCTTTTGATCGATACCAGCAGTTCCATTCGCTCCCGTTTTCAGTTCGAGCAGAATGCGGCTGTCGAGTTCCTACTTTCCGTCTTGAGACCGAAGATTGATAAGGCGTTTGTGATGGGTTTCGATGTCACCCCGGACATTACTCAGAAATACACGAACAACGGCGACCTGCTGAGCACCGGAATCCGGAAGCTTTCTCCTGGAGGCGGCACGGCGCTTTACGATGCGGTCTATACGGCATGTCGTGATGAACTGCTCCCGCTCCATGGGCCGCCGCTGATCCGCAAGGTCGTCATTCTGCTCTCCGACGGGGACGACAACCAGAGCCACGCCACCTTGGACGATGCGGTAAAGATGTGCCAGCGCGCCGACACGACCATTTACGCCATCAGCACGAATGACAGCCCCAGCCGCGACCGCGGCGACGATATCCTGAAGGCCATGTCTCTTGTGACCGGGGGAAGGGCGTTCTATCCGCCGCGGATGGAGGATGTAGCCACCGCTTTTGCGGGAATTCAGGAGGAGCTGCGAAGCCAGTATTCGCTGGTATATAAACCGGCGGACTTCAAAGCGGATGGCGCGTTTCGTCCCATTTTTCTTACGGCGTACGACCGCAAATACAAAGTACGGGTGCAGAAGGGTTACTTCGCTCCAAGCTCCCCGCAGTAAGCACCCGGAATAAGACCACGTGAGCTTCACACCCCGCGACCTACGCTCGCCGGGGACCTGGGTTTCGCGCACCCGGGGCACCCGCTCCTCATCAAACTTGCCTTCCATCTTCCAGTATTTTCAGTAATCCAGCCTCATCCAGAATCGGAATTCCCAGCACCCGGGCTTTATCCAGCTTGGAACCTGCCTCTTCTCCAGCAACAACGTAGCTTGTCTTTTTACTCACCGAACCGGAGACGTTTCCGCCCTCTCGCTCAATTCGCTCCTTAGCTTCTTCGCGGGTTAAATTTAGCAGGGCGCCAGTCAGCACAAACGTGAGTCCGCTCAGCTTTGAAGAGATCTTCTTCCGCTCCGCGGTAAAGTTCAGGCCTGCGGCGCGCAGCTGCTCGATCAATTCGCGATTCGCCGGCACCGCAAAATATTCCCGGATCGCGGTCGAAATGCGCGGCCCGATCTCGGGCACCCGCTCCAACTCCTCGCTGCCGGCCTCGATCAGTCGATCCATCGTGCCAAAGGCCTCAGCTAGAAATTGTGCAGTGCGTTCGCCGACGAAGCGGATTCCGAGGCCAAGAACCACGCGATCGAGGGGCGCTTGTTTCGATCGCGCAATCTGCTGTAGCAGCGATTGCGCTGTTTTTTCTCCGATCCGTTCCAGCGACAGCAGCGCGGCCTCGTCGAGCTTGTAAATGTCAGCCAGATTGCGGACCATTCCGCGGTCAGTGAGTTGCTGCACCACCGCTTCTCCCAGACCTTCGATGTTCATGACCTTGCGCGCGGAAAAATACAGCAGGCTTTCCCGCAGGCGAGCGGGGCAGTTAACGTTGATGCAGCGCCAGTCTACTTCCCCTTCTTCACGAACGAGACCGCTGCCGCATACGGGGCAGATCGCCGGGAATGAAAATTCGCGTGCGTCGCGGGGACGCTTTTCGGGCAGCACAGCAACGACTTTCGGGATCACATCCCCGCCGCGCTCGACAGTGACAAAGTCGCCGATCTTCAAACCGAGACGAACAATTTCATCGGCGTTGTGCAGCGTCGCGCGGCTCACCGTGGTTCCGCCAATCGCCACCGGCACCAGCTCCGCCACCGGCGTCAGCTTGCCGGTTCGGCCCACCTGAACCGTGATATTTTCGACCTGCGTGACTGCCGACCTGGCGGCGAATTTGTAGGCGATAGCCCAACGCGGAGCGCGGCCGGTGAAACCGAGATGGTTCTGTAAAGCGGTGCTATTTACCTTTAACACCACACCGTCGATTTCATACGGCAGCGATTCGCGCATGGCGTCGGCTTTGCCAATGAATTTCAGTGCTTCGTCCATGCTATGCACGATGCCGCGTTTTAGGTTCACGCGAAAACCGGCGGCCGCCAAAGCATCGAGCGATTTGCTCTGCTGGGGAAATAGGTAGCCGCTCTCGTCCAAAGCGAAGTAGGCATAGAAGTCGAGCCGCCGCTGGGCGACGATGTTTGGCTCCAATGTGCGCAATGTTCCGGCGGCGAAGTTGCGTGGATTCGCGGCGGGGGCGAGTCCTTGCTCCTCCCGTTCGGCGTTGAGCTTCTGAAATGCGGAGAGAGGCAGAACAACTTCGCCACGAATTTCAAAGTTTTCCGGCAGGCCGGAAGCCTGTAGCTTCGCTTTGGGAATGCCGAGTGGCACGGACCGAATGGTGCGTACGTTGGTCGTTACGTCTTCACCAATTACGCCATCGCCGCGCGTCACGCCGCGCACGAGGCGCGCATTTTCATAGGTCAGCGCCAACGACAGTCCGTCGAGTTTCAGTTCATAGACGTAGTCGATTTTTTTCTCGCCAGCCAGTTCGTGGACGCGCCGGTCCCATTCGCGCAGCTCGCCTTCATCGTAGGCATTGTCGAGCGACAGCATGGGCCGCGAGTGCGCCACTTTAGCGAATCCCTCTTTCGGCTTGCCTCCCACGCGCTGGGTGGGTGAGTCCGGCGTGCACAACTCGGGATGAGCATCTTCAAGGGCACGCAACTCGCGCATCCAGGCGTCATACTGCGCGTCGGAAACCTCCGGAGCATCCTGAACGTAGTAGAGATATTCGTTATGGCGAAGCTTCTCGCGCAAGGCCTCGATCTGCTGATGAATATCGTCGTGGATGGATTTTGGAGACATCGAGAGAATTATAGAGAGGACGCCGGAGTACCGACATTCGCATATTTCCGGTATTCTAAAGGGTGTCCAACCGGAGCGTTGGGAGGTGTAATCTCATTTGGCAGAAGTAAAGATTCAGGAAGGCGAGCCGCTGGAAAATGCCCTGCGCCGCTTCAAGCGTAAGGTGCAGCAGGAAGACATCATCAAGGAAGTCAAGCGGCACTCGTATTACATGAAGCCAGGCGAGAAGATGCGCATGAAGCAGGCGCTTGCCCGCAAACGCAATCGCAAGAAAGCCCGCAAGGAACAAACCGACTAAACCCAAAGTCATTCAGAGGGGCTGCGCATGCAGCCTCTCTTTTTCGTCGCAACCGAGCGTGCTTTCTCTACCTTCCCAAAACCCGACGGTTCGAACGCTAATCCTTTCCGGTCATGTAGTAGTGAACGGCCGGCGTAATGATCAGCGAAAGCAGCATCGAGATCAGAATTCCGCCGATCACCGCAATCGCCAACGGTTGCAGCATTTGTGAGCCGGCCCCAAAAGCCAGCGCAAGCGGAAACATCCCCGCGATCGCCGCCACCGCGGTCATTACAATGGGACGCAGCCTCCGCCGACCCGCCTGAATCATAGCGTCTTGCGGAGAGAAACCGGCCGCGCGGAATTTGACATCCGCATCCAGCAGCAGAATCCCGTTTTTCGAGACGATGCCGACGACCATGATGAGGCCCATGAACGACGAGATGTTGAAATCCGTACCGGTAATCAGCAGCGCCAGGAACACGCCGGAAGTCGACAACACGGCAGAAGCGAGAATCGACACCGGCGCGGAGAACGTCCGGAACTCGAACATCAGCACCAGAAAGACCAGCATCAGTCCGACAAACAACACCAGCAGCAGATCCCGGAAGGATTGCTGCTGCGTCGCGTAGGTTCCGCCGTACTCCACGCGAATCGTGGGCGGCAGATTCAGGGAGGCGACAGCCTTCTTTACGCCGGTAATGGCCTGACCCAGGCTGGTTCCCTGCAATCGGGCGGATACCTCGACCAGGCGCTGCAAATTTTGCCGTAGAATCTCCGTCTGACCTGGAAGATTTTCGATAGTGGCCAGCGAACCGAGTGTCGCCGTCGTTCCCGTTGCGCTGACCAGCAAAGTGTTATTCATGGCCTCGGGAGAGGCGCGGTTCTGCTCCGGGAAACGGACCCGAATATCATAGGCGCGGTTGTTCAGAACCAGTGGCGTTGGCGCGGTTTCTCCCTGCAGCAGCGCGTTGGCGTCGGTGGCCACTTCATCCGGTGTAAATCCGCTGGTCGCGGTTAGGGAGGGCTGCACGTGATACACAATTTCCGGACTGCTGATGGTGTCATCGATTCCGTTCAGCACGCCCACGATTCCGGGAACGCCTGAAATTTTGTCCGCCACGATGGGCGCCCAGTGCCGCAGCAGCGCCGGATCTTCGCTGAAAAGCTGAATGACCACGGGCTGCGGCGCGTTAGTCAGATCTCCGATCATGTCTTCCAGCGTCTGGTGCAGATCGATATCCAGCATCGGTTCCTGTTGGGTCACCTTCTGCTGCACCTCGTTCATGATGGAGTAGATATCGCGGCTGCGACGGTTTGTAAGATTTACGGAGATGTCTCCCGTGTTGGCTTCCGTCACTGCGGCCAGGCCCAGTTGCAGGCCGGTTCGGCGGGAGGTGGCTGTCACCTCCGGAATCGTATGGACAATCTGAATCGCGTGACTCACGACCCGGTCGGTCTCTGCCAGCGAGCTGCCTGGGGGCATCACGTAGTCGATCGTGAAGTTGCCTTCATCCATTTTGGGAAGGAGATCGGAGCCGAGCGAGGAGTAGCTGAGATACGAGATCACAATCAACACAGCGGCAAATATGGCCAGCCATAACGGGCGCGCAAGCACGAAGGTCAATAGTCGCTCATAAACGCCGATGATTCGCCCCATGAAGCCGCTGATCGAGGCCTCCTCGGCATCCATCAGGCGGCTCGCTTCGTCTTCCGTAGAAGCAAACTCTCCGATCTCATCCTCCAGGTCGAACGTATCCTTGCGGCGGACGAAGTACTGGCTCAATGTCGGCGTCCAGGTCAGTGCGAGGAATAAGGAAGCGATCAGGGCCGAGGCCATGGTGACCGCCAGCGCACGGAAAAATGTTCCGGTGACTCCGGTGATCAGGATCAGCGGGAGAAAAATCACTACCGGAGTTGCGGTCGAGCCGAGCAGCGGCACCTTTAACTCCCGGAGTGCGCTCTCGACGGCCCGCATCTTTCCCTGACCGGCATCGCGATGAATGACGATATTCTCGACCACGACGATGGCATCGTCGATCACCAGGCCCACTGCGGCTGCCAGCCCGCCCAGCGTCATCAGGTTGAAGCTTTCTCCTAACAGCTTCAATACGACGAACGTGAGCAGAATTGTGATCGGAATCACCAGACCCGCCACCAGTGAACTGCCCCAGTCGCGCAAAAATAGCACCAGCACGATGCACGCCAGGATGATGCCGATCAGGATCGCGTCGCGAACGCTTTTGATGGCTTCCTTCACCAGTCCGGCCTGATCGTAGTAGACGGAGAAATTGATTCCAGGGGGCAGGTCCCGCTTGATCTGATCGAGTTCCCGGTAGACGCCATCGGCGACGGTCACCGTGTTGGTACCGGGTTGGCGATTGATGCTCAGCAGCACGCCCGGTTTACCATTGGCCGTAACAACCGTGTAATGGGGCATAACTGCCGGCTGCACTGTGGCGATATCGCCGATATGCACCGGGACGCCCGCCGGTGTTTGCTTCACCACGATGTTGGCGATCTCTTTCGGATCGTGGACCTGACCGTCCACGAGGTCGAGCACCAGATCGTGATGGGCTGTGATCAGGCCGGGAGATTCGATCAGATTCGTCCGCTGAACCGCAGCAAGAATCTCATTCACGGTGATCGAAGTGCGCAGCAGTTTCGCCGGATCGGGAACGATGTCAAACTCCGGCACCTCTCCGCCCTGAACCAGCACGCTGGAGACGCCATTCACGCGATTCAATCGCGGCTTTATCTCGTACGTGGCGAGCTCCCACAGTTTGGTTGCCGGCATGGTGTTTGAAGTCAGCCCAAATCCCAGGATCGGAAAACTGGAGAAGCGAAGCCGGTTCGCCTCGATGTGCGCTGTTAGTGGCAGCGAGCCCTGCACCCGCGACATGGCGGCATAAACGCGCTGCAGAGTCTGGAACATGTCGACGTGCCAATCGAAAAACAGGTCCACCTCCGCGGTGCCGCGGCTGGTGATGGAACGCACAGTCTGCAAGCCCTGGACGCTGTTCACCGCCTCTTCGATCGGGCGGGTGATGGTGACCAGCATCTGATCGATCGGCATCACGCCGTTATCGATGGCGATCAGCACTCGCGGGAAATCTGTCGTGGGAAAAACAGCGATGGGAATATTGAAGGCGGAATACGCACCGACAAGGCGAGCGCCACAATGATGGCGATCATTGCCTTGGAAAAGATCGCGAACCAGTAGGTCCTCGGTGCGCTATTTTGCGCAGCCCTCTTCGGGTCGAACTTCGGCTCGGAGCTGTTCCATTCCGGGCTCGTCATCAGGACCCCGCGGCCTGCGAACTGTTGTTGTTGGGTGGGGCTGAGGTGGAATTTACTTTCGTCTTGTCAGGAAGCCCATACGCGCCGCTGACGATTACCTGTTCTCCCGCATACAGCCCGCTCAGGACCTGGATCAGAGAACCTTGCTGGATTCCTGTTTCTACCTTTTGCGAATACGCGCGGCCATCGGACTTGACCACCATCACGGTAGTTTCGCCATTCGACCCCTTCAAAATTGCCTGGTCTGGAATCACCAGTGCGTGCGGCAGTATATTGGCGACGATCGAAACCTGCACTGCTGTGCCCGGCTTCAATTCGCCTTTCGGATTCTCCGCCTCGATCCAGACTTCAACTGTCGTGCTGTTGGGGTCGAGCGCCGGGCTGAGCACGGTGATTTTTGCCGGGAACTTCGCGATGAACCCGGGAACCTGCAAAGTCGCGTTATCGCCCAATTTCAATTGCGCCGCCTGCGATTCCGGCACATGCAGCCGCACGACCGCCTTCGATGTATCCATCACGATGAGCAGCGGCGTGCCCGCAGCCGCCATATCGCCTGGATAAACGGCCCGTTCCGCAACCACGCCGTCGATGGGACTTCGTATCTCGGTGTAGGCAAGCTGGGCGGTCGCGGCCTGATACTGGCCATGGGCTGCCTCCAGCTGACCCCTGGCCGCCTGTCGCTGCTGCGAGGCTCCGGAAGCCTCGAGGTTCTGCAGATGTTTTTGCGCCGTCTGATATGCACTACTGGCAGCGGTCAGCGCAACCCGGGTTGCATCCAGTTGCTTGCGCGCGATTGCCCCCTGCCGGTAGAGCTTCTGGTCGCTGTCATAAAGCTTCTGCTGGGCGTTCAGGCTGGTCCTGGCGTCTTGTACATTCAGAGTTGCTGTCTGGATCTCCTCCGGCAAGGTTGAGGTGGTGGCCGATGCATACGTGGCTTTTGCCTGATCGTAGCTGCCCTTTGCCGAAACCACGGCCGCGGCCAGGTCATGATTTTCCAGGATTGCCAGCAGTTCTCCGCGATGCACGGTGTCGCCGCGCTGCACATAAAACCTGCGTACCGGCGCACTGATTTTCGGCGAAAGAGATGCCTGCCGGATGGGAAACAAAACGCCCTCCGCGCTCACAATTTCCGTGATCGGCTGTACTTTGGCCGGCACTGTTTGCACAGAGACCACCGGCTCGGGTGCGGTCGCATTGGGATTACCGCCGCTGCAGGCCAAGGAGACCGCAAGCAGGGCCGTTGCCAGTACCGGTAAGGCAATTCTTCTCGGCACGTTAAAAGGTTCCAGTCAATGTCTGCAGCGTGGCAAGAGCTATCCGGTAGCGAGCCTCTCCAACATCCAACGCATTTCGAGCTGTCGAAAGCTCTGCTTCTGCGCTCAAAACCTCAAGTTCAATCGCATCCCCGGCCTTGTAGCGTAATTTGGCGAGCCGCAGAGACTCGGAAGCAAGATCCACATCTTGATGCAGTGTTTCAATCTGCGACCGTGCCACCTTTGATTCACTGTAGTACGCGTACAGATTGCTCAACGCATCCCGTTGCGCCTGGGATAAATCAAGCTCTGCCTGCCGGCGCGTGTATTCTGCCTGATGCAATCGACTTTCAGTGGCGCCCCAGTTCCATATCGGAAGGTTCATCCCCGCGGTGACAAAATATCCAAGATTGGGTACGGGTCCTATTTTCGGATCCGCTGCGACCGTGCTCCGCAATGCAAACGCGTTGGCCTCAATCCCATAGTCCACATCGAGGGAGAAGGTGGGGAAAAATTCCGCACGGGAGATTGTCACATCCGCTTTCGCCTGCCGCAGCGCCGCCATGGCAGAGCGCACGTACGGGTTGGCGTGCTCGGCCATTCCATTGATCTCGGCCAGAGAAGGCAGCACCGGAGGGCTGTCAAGATCGTCGACCGTGGTAAAGTTTTCGTCCAGCGTTGGCGAGAGCAGAACTGCCAGGGCGAGGTGAGCTTTTTGCATCGCGAGTTGTGCCTCCTGAAACGCAAGCTTCTGCTGGTTGATTTGAAGCTGCGCCTTCAGAACATCGGCATGCGGGGCTTCACCGCCCTTCTCCAGCTCCTTCGTTGTCGTCAGGAAGCGCGTCGCCTGATCAAGATTTTGCTGGGCGCTGGCATATTCACGCAATGTGACGATGACGTTGTAGTAGCTGTTCGTCACGGTAACTGTGAGCCCCCGGCGAGCAATTTCGGTTTGTGCCTGCGCCAGCGCAGCACCGGCTTCGGCTCGCCGATAGGGCGCGAGCGTGAAAAAACCCGCCGGGAGGTCCTGATGCAGCACAGCCCAGGCCCGGTAAACGTGTACGCCGTCGTTGGTAACGAAGCGTCCAGTCGGAATTTTTCCGTTCCCTTCTGTACCCAGAAATTGCTCCGTATTGCTGATCGTCGGCAGAAGTAAAGCACGAGCCTGAATACGATTCTCCTGAGCAATTTTCGCAGCGGTCACCGCCGTGCCGTACGTTGCGTAATACCGGCGTGCTCGGCTGATTGCATCCTGCAGCGTGACGACGACGGGGGCACCCGTATTCGCCAGAGGTTTCGTCGGTTGCACCGGCAGGGAAGCTGCCGCCGAAGGAAGAGGAGCTTGCAGCGACACCTGTTGCGCGAGCACCTGGGGCTCACATCGCCCAAAAAATACCGCCAGTCCTAATAAGAACATCGTCATTTGCGAACGTTTCGACCGCATAGTTCGGGAGGTTCGGAATTTGCGGCGAATCGATGCACCCGCCAGAGCAGTCTGGCTTCCTATCTGCACATGCTCTTTTGAAGGCAACATATCATCCTCTCTTCGAGGCATTGATTGGTTCAGATTTCACCTGAGCAAGCAGCGATCGCCGGTCTATGGATACGGCCCGTTTGGAATAAGACATATCTTCCCACTCTAGCCGTAATTGCACGCGCCGCTGGGATCAGTATGGAGGAGCAATCTGAAGATCGTCTGAAAACGCGGAGTGTACTTCTTCCGTGCTGGTAAGGAAGCAGTCTAACCGGTATTCCGCAGGCCTGCCGAGATCCCGTTGATCGTCGCCGCTATCGCACGCTGCAGCGAATCACTGGTGTTGCCGGCGCGCTTGCGCCGCAGCAGTTCCACCTGGATCAGACTCATTGGATCGACATACGGATTGCGCAGGCGAATCGAACGCGCGAGGACAGTATTGGTTTCGAGCAAAAAGCTTTGTCCGGTTACGGCGAGCACAGCCTGTCGCGTGTTCTCGTATTCGGACTCCAGCAGCGCAAGAACGGACTGACCCAGGGCGGTATCGCTTACCAGGGATGAGTATTGGCGGGCAATGTCGAAGTCGGCTTTGGCCAGCGCCAGTTCCACGTTGCGGATGAGGTCGATGAATAGAGGGAATTCCCGCATCATATTCTGCAGCAGCGGCAGGTTTCCTTGTTTAATGGAAAGCTCCAGGGCATGTCCGACGCCGAACCAGCCCGGCACTCCATGGCGGCTCTGCATCCATCCAAAGACCCATGGAATCGCGCGTAGATCGGCGAAGCTGGGCTTGCCCTTCCGGCGTACGGGACGCGAGCCGATGCGAGCAAACTCGAGTTCATTGACGGGCGTGGCCTCGGCGAAGTATTGCAATACCGCCTCGTTTTCCGGAATGTTCCTGCGATAGAAGCGGTATGCGGCGGCCGAAAGCTCTTCGCAGACCTCCTCCCAGCCTTCCATCATTTCGCCGGTGCGGTGCCCTCCGGGGCGGTGCGCTTCCGGCCGCGCGAGTGCATCGAGTGACGCGGCTACCATGAGCTCCAGATTCCATTCCGCAAGCACGATATCGGAGTACTTCCAGTGCAGGACCTCGCCTTGCTCCGTGATACGAATTTGGCCGTTGAAGTCGCCGATCGGTTGAGCGTAAATGGCGCGATGGGTGGGAGCGCCCCCCCGGCCCACAGTTCCCCCACGGCCATGAAACAGGCGCAGATCGACGCCGCATTCCCGGGCGACGGCATAAAGCGCGCGATGCGCTTTGTAGAGCTCCCACGTACTGGTGAGCATTCCGCCGTCTTTGTTGGAGTCAGAGTAGCCCAGCATCACCTCCTGCCGGCGGCTCCAGGAATCGAGCAGCGGCTGGTATGCCGGCGCGGTCCATATCTCGCGGCAGATGGAAGCGGCCGCCCGCAAATCTTCGATCGACTCGAACAGAGGCACCACCTGGATTGCGGCGCGATCTTCCGCCGCCATGCAGGAGACTTCATGGGTGCGCGCCAGATGCAGCACGCGCCAGATATCCTCCGCCCCGGTTGCACCGCTGATGACATATTGCTGAATGGTTTCCGCCGGTTCCTCGCGCTGGATTTGCGCAATCGCGCGGAAGGTGGCGAGAACGTCGGCGGTTTCCGGCGAAAGCGGCTTGGCGAAATTCTCCGCAGCCAGTTTTCCCTCGGGGGATTGCGCAATTTCCTGCAGTGCCTGCGTGTGCAGGCGGGCGTGCTGACGGATATCGAATGTATGCAGGTGCAGTCCAAAGGTGCGGACCTCGCGGATGACTGGATCGACCAGTGAGCGGGCCAGACGAGGACTTTTGTTTTCCACCAGACTGGTCCGAAGCAGTGTCAGGTCATCCAGCAAATCCTGTGCCGCGCGATATTCCGGCAACCCGGCGGGTGCTCCGGCAACGTGCAGCTTGGCCTTTGTCGATTCAAGCCTCTTATGAACGCAAAGCGCAAAACGGCGATCCAATTCATGCGGGAAGCGGTTGCTGAGATTGGAGCCGGAATGTTCCAATTGCAATTCATAGGCCTGCAATCTTTCGCGTAAAGCCTCTGATACCCCCACCCGCTGGATCGAGGGAGTAAGTAGATCGACGATCAGTTGCACGCGGGCGCTGTAGTGCTCGATCAGCTTTCGGCGCGCCATGTCGATGGCCTCCCAGGTTATCTCCGGAGTGACATTGGGGTTGCCGTCACGATCGCCGCCAATCCAGGAACCGAACCGGACCAGTTGCGGCAGTTCATTCGGCTCCACTTCCACGCCGTATTCAGCGTGCAGCGCACCGGCGATTTCTTCAAATAGCTGGGGCAGCGTTTCAAAGATGGCGATGTCGTAATAATCGAGACCGAGCTTGATCTCATCCTGTACCGTCGGCCGATAACTGCGGACTTCGTCCGTCTGCCAGAGAGCTGTAATCTCCGCAACGATAGCTTGTTGCCTGGTCGCCAGCTCCTCGTCCGGCAGTGGAATCCGATTTATCTCTTCAAGAATTTCGCCGATTCGCCGCCGCTTGAATAGTACGGAGCGCCGGGCCACTTCCGTCGGATGCGCCGTAAAGACGGGTATAACGCAAATTTTGCCGAGAAGCTCTAGTGTTTCGGCAGCGCTGATACCCGCCTCCCGCATGCGCCGCAGCGTGCCCCGCATTTCGCCCGGCTGGGGAGCACTGTTGCTGCCGAGCAGCCGGTGTGCGCGGCGTCGGCGCTTGCGATGGTTGGTCTCCGCCAGATTGATTAGTTCAAAATAAAAGCCGAAGGCTCGCGTTAACTGTTCGGCGAACTCTGTTTCGCAACCGCCGATGTGGGCGATGGCTTGGGTCTGCAGTGATTCAGCCCTTTGTGCATTGCCCTGGAGGCGTGCTTCGCGGCTCTCCGACGTGAGGCGGCGTAGATCTTCCACTGCCTGGAAAAGCCTGTCGCCGCCTTGCTCTCGAAGCACGCGACCGAGCAGTATACCCAGCGAGCGCACGTCCCGCCGCAGGGGCGCTTCCTTGCGCTCGGGATCGAACGACTGCAATTCTTCCAGGCGCTCGCGCCAGTCCTCCGGTTTCCACAAAAGTTCCATAGATATTTGAATTATGCAGGAACGGCAGCCGGTTTTAACTCCCCGACTATAAAATTGCGGCCTGCTCTTCCAATTGCATCATCAATTCTTCCCATTCGGAGAGCATCGCGGTGTGTTCGGAGCGAAGTGTTTCGAGCTGATTCACCTGCGTCTTGTAAAGCTCGGCGGACATAAAGTTGCCCATCTGCTGTTCAGTGGTTTGTATCGCGGCTTCGATGCGCGGAATCTCCTCTTCCAGTGCATTGCACCGCTCCTGCATCTGACGCAATCGAATTGGGTTGATTCGCTTCGTCCGCGCCGATTCGTCGGTCTGGGGAATAGTGGAGGGTTCCGCTACTGCGACCGCCGCGGTTCCGTTTGTCCGGATCGTGCCCGGCGCCGGAGCCATCAACCTTTGCGTCGCGGACTGCTGTGAAATCTGCCACAGGTAATCCTCGTAGTTGCCGGTGTAGACATGGACAGCGCCATCCCGAATTTCGAACACCCGCGTTGCCAGAGCATCGATAAAGGCACGATCGTGCGATACGAATACGAGTGTTCCGGAGAAATTCCGGAGCGCCTCCAGCAATACCTCCTTGGCGCGCATATCAAGATGATTCGTAGGTTCATCGAGGAGCAGGAAATTCGCCGGGCTGACCAGCAGCCGCGCCAATGCGTAGCGGTTGCGCTCTCCACCCGAAAGTACGCCTAAAGATTTGAAAACGTCATCGCCGGAAAACAGAAAACAGCCCAGCAGACTGCGCAATTCCGTCTGCGGAATCCTGGGCGCACTGCGGCCGATGTCGTCGAGCATGCGAGCGTCCGGATCGAGTTCTTTGTATTGATCCTGGGCGAAGTACTGAAGCGCGACATTATGGCCGAGCCGGATGTCTCCCGTGGTTGGAGTATCGAGCGCCGCCAGCAGACGGATGAGCGTCGATTTGCCGGCCCCGTTGGGCCCGACCAGCGCGATGCGTTCCCCGCGTTCAATGGTGAACTGGACGCCGGCAAAGACCTGTTTCTGTCCATAGCTTTTGCTCACCTGGCGCGCTTCGACCACCATACGCCCGCTGGCCGGCGGCTGCGGAAAAGTGAAGTGGATTGCGCTTTCCACCGGCGGCAATTCGATACGCTCGATTCGTTCCAGTTCTTTGATCCGGCTCTGCACCTGGCGCGCCTTGGTGGCCTGAGCGCGGAATCTGTTGATGAAAGCTTCCAGATGCTCGATGTGTTCGCGCTGGTGCTGATATGCAGCTTCCAGTTGCGCCAGGCGTTCACCTTTCTGCTGCAGGTATTTCTCGTAGTTGCCGGTATAGGTGTAGAGGCGATGGTTCCACAATTCCGCGATTTTGTTGGTGGCGACATCGAGAAAAAATCTGTCATGCGAGATCAAAATGTAGGCGTACGGATAGGAACGGAGATAACTCTCCAGCCAGTTCCGGGCCTCAAGGTCGAGATGATTCGTCGGTTCATCGAGCAGGAGAAGGTCCGGCTTTTCGAGCAGCAGTTTCGCCAGAGCGATCCGCATCTGCCATCCGCCGGAGAACTCCTCCGTAGTTCTCTCCCAGTCTTCCTTCGCAAATCCCAGACCGGACAGCACGATACCGACGCGCGCCTCCATGGTGTATCCGTCCTGTGCATGAAATAGCGCATCGCTATGAGCCAGTTGATCGGCCAATGCCGAATACTGCGGGCTTTCCGGCGGCAGGTCTGCAAGCCTCGAATTCAGAGCCTGAATGTTTTGTTCCAGCGCGCGGGTCTTCTCGAAAGCGGACAGGCATTCTTCGAAAACCGTGCGGCCACGTAATTGCAGCCCATCCTGAGGAAGATACCCCAGCGTCATGCCCCCGGTGCGCCCGATCGATCCGTCGTCCAGAGAATCGAGTCCAGCCAGTATTCGCAGCAGGGTGGATTTTCCCGTGCCGTTTCCGCCCACCAGTCCGGTACGTTCGCCGGGGGTGATCTGCCAGTCGACTTTTTCAAACAGAAGCTTGTGGCCGAAGCGCTTGCCGGCCGAGGTCAGTTGCAGCATGGTATTGGGACTCGAAGCACTCCTGGGAAGCGCATCTATATTGTCGCATCGCCCGGTTCACGGAGGCATGCCCAGACACACAGTTGATATACTCGCAGCAGAAATACTGAAAGTGGATAGCCTTCAGGATGACGAATTACCTTGAACTGCCCATTGGCGGCGATGCACCCAATCTCGTCACCGCTGTAGTGGAAATTCCCCAGGACAGCGTCAATAAATATGAGTATGACAAAGCCCTTCATGTATTCCGGCTTGACCGGAATCTCTACAGCCCTGTTCATTATCCCGGAGATTATGGCTTTATTCCCTGCACGCTGGCGAGCGACGGCGATCCACTGGACATTTTGATTCTCGGCGACGCGCCAAGTTTTTCCGGTTGTGTGTTGACCGTGCGTCCGGTGGGCCTATTTCGTATGCTGGACCAGGGCATTGAAGACGAAAAAGTTATCGCCTTCGCCGCCGGTAACCCCACTTTCAGCCAGATTGAAAACTATACTTCGGTGTATCCGCAGATCATCCGCGAAATAGAGCATTTTTTTTCGATCTATAAGGATCTGGAAGGGAAGCGGACCCAGGCGATCGGATGGGACGATGTTGAAGCCGCCAGAAGCACCATCCTGGCATGTCACGCGCGTTACAAGGAGCAGTCTTAGTCAGCCGCAGCACCGCTATCCAGTTCCAGTCTGGAATTCCCGACTATGCGAATCCCCTATCCTACCCGGGTGAACATCAACCATGTGCTGATCGTGGTTCTGTTCCTGCTATTTGCGCAGTTGCTCGATGGTACAGATCCTGTTTTCGCGTTTCTAGCGTGTGGGTCCATCGTGTTGAGTGCCTTGGCGTTCAACATCCTGAATGGGCTGGCGACGGTCAGCGGGGCTTACGTGATTTTCATGGCGATCCCCACGTTCGCAATTCTGATCTTTGTCAAAGTGCTTTACTGGGAGCCCTCGAACCGCCACTTTGAACAGCCTCTGCTGACCATTTCCGCAACCGCTCTTGGATGGGTCGGGATTGTGGCCGCCGCGGCACTCAGCACAAAGTTCTCTACGCGGAAAAACATAGTTCGTTTTACCGCGAGAGATCTCGAAAATCTGAAGAACACGTCCGCGGGCCTGCTCGTCATTGGCCTGTTCAGCCAGGTGCTTCTCACCAACTTCTATACGGGAGCAAGCGGTACCATCTGGGCAGCCCTGAACCAGCTGAACATTTTTGTGCCAATGGCAACGATTCTCGCCACGTATTACGAGATATGTATTAGCCGCGGCACGCGCAGCATGAACTGGATCGTGCTCGTCAGTATCCTGTATGTCGCCGGATTTGGGTTCATCGCGGCTTCAAAGCAAGGCATGTATGCGCCTTTTTTCTCCTACTTTCTGGTTTGCGCGGCGCTCGATTATCGCTTCCGCCCGCTTCAGGTGATCGCAATCCTGAGCTGGCTGGCCTTTGCCGTTGGTTTCCTGTTCCCATGGGCCCAATACGCGCGTTCCATGACTCGCCAGGCAACGTTGACCGCGACGGTCGATGCAACCATCAGCCTGCTGAAAAATCCGGATACCATTCCCGCCATGTACCAGTGGTATGCAGACTCGCTGAAGATGAATGAAGATATCAACCAGGTCTCGCTCTGTTACGACCATCCTCACGGCCTGATCGATCGCGAATCCCTGATCTGCCAGGACGACCGCCTGATTGCGCTCACACAGCACACCGGCCCCACCGGTCCCGACTATCTAATCGAAGGCTTTGAGATGGTGATTCCACACTTCATATGGCCGGGACGGGTGAACCTCTCGCTGGGGAATATTTATGGGCGGGAAACCAGTGAAACTGGTTCCGAGGACTATACCACGGCGGTGGCATGGGCCCCGATCGGCGATGCATACCGGGAATTTGGCTGGTCCGGCATCGCGGTGGTGATGCCGATCATGTACTTCTTCTCATTCATCATTCTGAACGGAGTTTTTGGGGACGCCCGCGAGAGTCCGTGGGGACTGGTGCTGGTCGCATATGCTGCGTTTGCTGCGCCGGGCCTGCTGCTTCCGGTTCATCCGCAGTTGTGGGCCCATTACATTCCGCTGATTCTGTTTGTGATGTGGCTGACGCGGTACGTTGCTCCTCAGGTCGCGGTGGTATTTGGGTTTAGAAAAATACAGGCCAAAGTTGTGCTACCTGGCACTGAACTGATACCGAAAGCCAAACAAGTTGGCACTCAGTTGTGATCCCGCACAACTTCGGATGAGCGGGATATGCGAACCCTTCGATGCGGGAGAGAAAGATGAAATGTGAATGTCCGCTTGCGGATTTGCCCAGAGCTTTCCAGCGACTGACATACGCCGTTGCCGTTGCTTTAGCGGTGACATTTCTCACCGCAGGGTCTTTACACGCCGCAACTGCCGCATCCATTCCAGATTCGGTTGCGACGGTCAACGCTGCTCCCTGGTGGAAACACGCGCTCATCTACGAGATTTATCCCCGCAGTTTTCAGGACACGAATGGGAATGGGATTGAGACATCAACTGCATCATCCAGCGTCTCGACTATCTGCAGTCCATAAAAGTAAATGCCGTCTGGCTGACGCCGACCTATCCATCGCCGCAAGTCGACCTCGGCTACGACATCTCCAATTACGAAGCCATTGACCCGCTCTATGGATCCATGGCGGACTTTGATCGCCCGATCGCCGCCGCGAAGGCCCACCATATCCACATCATCATGGATATGGTCATGAACCACACTTCCGATCAGTCCCCGCGGTTCAAGGAGAGCCGCAGTTCGCGCAACAAAAGGTCGCGACGGGCAAAACATTATGGTGAACACGTCGGATTCCAACGTCCTCTCTTACGTGCGCAAGATCCCGGTCGAGGTCCGTCGGTTCTGGTCGCGATGAATTTTATCGGCCAGCCTCACACGCTGTCTTATGATTTAGCGCCTCCGGGGTATTCAGGGCCATCACGCGACGGCGCTGCTGGAAGACCGCGGGATGAAAAAAGCCGTCGATCTGGGCCACGTCACGCTACCCTCCGTTCGCAGTTTTTATCGGAAACATTCAGTAGCTTGCCGGGTTGCTCTAGAAGCCCATCGCATCGTCGGCGGAGGGTCCGTATGTGCCGGGAATCGGTACCCCATTCAGCCGCAGATACACCCCGAGCTGGGCACGATGATGAATTAAATGATTGAGGAATAGGCCGCGATAGACCAGGAAACGACGCTCCTCAACGATCGTCTGACCCTTGAAGCTGAGTTTCCAGGGCTGCTGCCATTGCTCATCCGTCGCACTTGTAATCGCATTGCGTGCGCGCTGCACAATGGAATCGAAGGCGCTCAGCAATTGCTGCCGGGACTCCATCACCAGCGGCTTCATATCACTGGTGGAAAAATCAAGGCTGGGAAGCTCGACGATGCGGACGGCAAACTCCGGTAGCTGTGCCGTGTGCGCCGCCAGCTTGCCGAGCGCCGCCGATTTTTCATGCGGTTTATAGTCGGGCTTGTCCTCCGGGACGCGTTCCAGGAATTCCCGGGTCTTCTTCATCTCTTGATCGAACTCGGGTAAAAATATCTCGCGAATTTCCATTCCATCTCCTTAAATGTTCGACGAGCAAGCCATCATACAGCCGGAGCCCGTGGATTTACATGAACGTGATGAAGCGAAGCACCAGAAATCAACTGCGCTGCTCGTGATAGTGAATGATTTCAGTGATGCCAATCCACACGTCGAGCAACCCCAGCCCGGAAACGATTCCGCGCGTGATGCCGGAATTCATCACCGTCGCGAGCCCGGGCAAGCTCAGCAGGTACTGGTTCTCCGGCCAATATCGCGTCCAGGGAAGCACAAATACCAGCACGCCGACATAGAAGCAGAAGACTACCAGAATCACGATAGAGATGCGCTGGTACCATATCGGCGCGGGTGGACTCGCCTGCAACCCCGCCGCTGGCAAATGCGGGTTCTCGGTCTCTGGGAGTTCCGGCGGAAACAGGTCTTTTTGATGCGGCATTTTTTCGATCAGGTGAAGCCGGTCGCATGGCTTTACAGCTTCGATATTAAACGGATGCAGGCACCGCATTCCGCTTGGGACGGCGATTGGCCTGCAATATCTTTTTGCGTAAGCGAAGATTCTTCGGCGTGACTTCTACCAGTTCATCGTCGGCAATAAACTCGATCGCCTGCTCCAGATTCAGCGGGCGGAATGGCACCAGCCGGATTGCATCGTCAGCAGAAGAAGCGCGCATGTTCGTCAGTTTCTTTTCACGGACTGCGTTGACATCCAGGTCATTGTCGCGTGAGTGCTCGCCGACAATGATCCCTTCATATACTTCATTTCCCGGTCCCATGAACAGTACGCCGCGATCCTGCAATCCATCCAGTGCGTATGCGGTGGTTGTGCCGGCGCGGTCGGCGATCAGGGCGCCGGTGGTTCGCTGGGGAATCTCTCCCTGGTGCGGCATGTAGCCGTCGAACAGGGAATTCATCACGATGGTGCCGCGGGTTTCCGTCAGCATTTCGCTGCGCAGTCCGATCAGGCCCCGACTGGGAATACGAAATTCAAGCCGAACCCGTCCGTAGCCGTGGTTGTGCATCTTCACCATTTCAGCTTTGCGCGGTCCCAGCCGCTCCATTACCACTCCCACGAAATTTTCCGGGACGTCGATGGTCAGCAGCTCCACGGGCTCCATCAGCTTGCCATCGACCAGGCGGGTGACAATCTCCGGACGGCCGACCATCAGCTCAAATCCTTCGCGGCGCATCATCTCAATCAGAATAGCGAGCTGCAACTCGCCGCGTCCCAGGACTTTGAAGTTGTCGGCATTGCCAGTATCCTCGACCCGAATCGAGACATTGGTGAGCAATTCCTTTTCCAGGCGCTCGCGCAGATTGCGGGAGGTGACGTATTGCCCCTCGCGCCCGGCAAACGGGGAATTGTTGACGAAAAATTGCATCGCAATCGTCGGCTCGTCGATCGTGATCGTGGGCAGCGGCGCAGGATTTTCGAGGCTCGTAATGGTTTCCCCGATGGTGATGCCGCTGATGCCGGCAATGGCGACGATATCGCCCAGGGTCGTTTCCTCGATGTCTGTGCGCTTCAGTCCGCTGAAGCTGAACAGCTTGGTGATCTTCGTTTTTTCGAGACTCCCATCGCGTTTGGAGATCGCAACCTCTTCTCCGGTACGAAGCGTTCCATTGAACACGCGGGCAATCGCCAGTCGGCCCAGATAGTCGGAGTAGTCGAGATTTGTGACCAGAATCTGCAGCGGGCCGGCCGGATCGCCGGTGGCCGGCGGAATCGTGGACACGATCGTCTCAAACAGCGGCTGCAAATCGGAGCCGGGAATCTTTGCATCCGTCGAGGCCGTACCAAGCTTGGCGTTCGTGTAGAGCACGGGAAAATCCAACTGGTCTTCCGCGGCATCGAGATCGATAAAAAGATCGTAGACCTCGTTCAGCACTTCCTGCGGGCGCGCATCCGGCCTATCAATTTTGTTGATAACCAAAATCGGCGGCAGCTTGGCTTCGAGCGCCTTCGATAACACGTAACGTGTCTGTGGCAGCGGACCTTCACTGGCATCGACCAGCAGCATCACGCCATCTACCATTTTCAGCGCGCGCTCCACCTCACCGCCAAAGTCGGCGTGACCCGGCGTGTCCACGATGTTGATTTTTGCATCGTGAAAAATGATGGCGGTGTTCTTCGCCAGAATGGTGATTCCGCGTTCACGTTCCAGCTCGTTCGAATCCATCACGCGTTCCGCTACGGCCTCATTCGAGCGGAAGGTCCCGCTCTGGCGAAGCATAGCGTCTACAAGCGTGGTCTTGCCGTGGTCGACGTGAGCAATAATGGCGATGTTTCGAATAACGGACGACACGATAAATGAAGTTTCCTGTCTGAATATAGGTGGGCTGGGGAATGCCAGTGTGAGTCTGACTGAGCAAGTCCAACTGGGAAGTCCAAGATAAGACAAGGACTCGCCTGCGGAACCAATTTCGATCCCTGTATCAGTTTACCGCATTGGCGATGCCGGATTGTTACGGAGAGCCGAGGAAGCCCGCTGTGACGATTTCATCCGGGGAGTCGCGGTTTCGCCGGCAGGCATTGAAAGCCCGCTAACCGCCTGAGGCTGTTGGCGACGCAGAAGACCCAGGTTCGCTACCAGCTCTCTCTGTGCCCGATCTTTGCGGAGATGGAAAAAATAATAGGTCCGTCTTCTGCGAGGTGTTTTGAGCGAAGCGTAGTAATCCAGCAGGCAGGTACGGAGACTGAGGGAAACATTGACATCCTTCTGGTGGGTCAATGCTTTCAGAAGCTCGGCATAGCTCTGATCGGCCAGGGGATATTCTCCAAGGGCGGTCGCTTTTCCCGTGTCATAGTCGAGATTCTTCAAAGGCAAATTGCTGTCCTGCGCCGATTTCACCTTGAGCTGGTCGACATCCTTCTCGTAAGAATTCACCGTGGTCTGCATGCTGTTCAAGTACGATTTCTGGTCCGCTGCATTGGGCATTTCCAGCTTGAGGGCGGAAAACGGCCCCACTTTCGGCATGATCTTAACGATGAAATCGATTAGGTAAGCGCCAAACCCGGGCCGGTGGTATTGCTTGCCCCACGCGTGCTCATACTCGCTGCGCTTGACCCGGTAGACAAAGCTGCGGCGATCGAAGCTTGGGACCCGCTGCTGAATCTCCTTCCCATAATGCAGGACGGCTGCGCGCGTCATCTCAGGAACCACGTTGCTGACGGAGTAACGATACGTATTCACCGCGAGATTTTCGTGCTTCAGCACCGTCTTGATATCGACGCCGTATGTTTCCTTGAAGGCGCGTTCCAGCAATGGCGTGGCCACGTTGAAGCCTATAAAGTTTGTGTAATCGTCTTTGACGTAGTGGCCCTGTGCGACCTGGACCACATCGAAACCAAACTCCGTGCGGATATGTGCCTTGGGAGAATCGTAATAGCTGACAAACGGGCCGAACCGGCTGCGCAGCCGCGGATACTCACGGGCGGTGGCGGCTCCTACCGCAGGATGTCCAATGGTGTCGCCCCGGTAATGCGCCAATGCGCCCAGTGCGAACGCATACTCATTCAAGTTGCTCGCGTCCTTGAGAAGATTATTTACGAAATCTCCGGTGCGAACGTAGTGCAGCAGATTGCTGAATTGATGGCTTCCGAAGGGATAGTAGCCGAGGTCCTGAATAATGCAGCCGCCATACGCATACGAATGCGCAATGCGCAGCTCGTCCGGCGTGGCGTTCGGATATCGCTCCAGCAGCAGGGGAACGATGTGGTGGCTCCACGCCAGGTCCACAGTCTCTTCATGCGAAAGAACTGAATACGCACTCGCTTCGGGAGACGGGAGCATCGCGAAAACCAGCAGCATGTAAAGGCACAGTAACAGCGGCGAAAAACGCCGTCCAGAATAGTTCATCAGTCGCACTGGGTCCTTCAGTGAAACATATCACTTGCCGGTATAGCTGACACGCCAAATCGAATTCGAACCGTCATCCGTAATCATCAGGGAGCCATCCTTCGCCACCGCGACACCAACCGGCCGTCCCCAGACGCTGCCATCGGGTAGAACGAATCCCGTCAGGAAATCTTCGTAAATACCGGACGCATGGCCGTTCTGGAGCGGCACCAGCACCACCTCGTAGCCGCCACGCGTCTTTTTGTTCCAGGAGCCATGCTCTGCTGCGAAAATGTCTCCGCGGTACTGTGTGGGGAACTGGTTACCTTGATAAAACGTCAGTTCCAGCGACGCCGAGTGCGGTTGAATCAATACATCGGGAGTGATGACTTTGTCCTTCAACTCCGGGTGCTTGCCCTTCAGCGTCGGATCCCAGTGGCCACCCATATAAAACCACGGCCAGCCATAAAAGCCGCCCTTCTGAACATGGGTGATGTAATCCGGGACAAGATTATTGCCAAGCGTGTCGCGCTCGTTCACAGATGTCCATAGCTGCCCGGTTGACGGATCGAGGGCAATTCCGACCGGGTTTCGGATACCATAGGCGTAGATTCTGAAATCCTTCCCCTCCGGCGTGTATGCCAGAATATCCGCGCGGTGTCGTTCCTGTGGGTGCGTATCGGCGTCGTCGTGGTTGGAATGCGAGCCGACCGAGACGAACATCGTTTTGCCATCGGGGGAGAACGCTACATCGCGCGTCCAGTGGCCGCCGCCGCGCAGATGGCCGCCGGGCGGAATGTCCGGGACGATTATCTGAGATGGCCCGGTCGCTTTCATGTCGCCGCTGTGATACGGAAAGCGCACCACCGAGCCGGTATTGCCGACGTATATCCATTTCGGACTTGGCCCCGGTGGATAGAACGCGATTCCAAACGGCATATCCAGCCCGGTGGCGAAGACTTCCGATTTTTCCGGTTTCCCGTCTTTCGTCATTCCGCGAAAAACGCGAATATCTCCGGGTTTGCTTTCCGCCACAAACAAATCGCCGTTGGGCGCGGTAAGGATCAGGCGCGGATTGTGCAGGTCCGTTGCGTACTGCTCCACCTTGAAACCGGGAATCGTCTTCGGCCACACGTTGCCGGGGCGGGGAACGATCTGCGCGTCGTTATTGGCGGACGGAGTGGCGTAGGGCTCCGGAAGATCGGCCAGTGTTATTTTGCGGGAAACACCGGGCTTTTCCTGCTGATAATTCGTGAAGGCTGCCTGCCCGGTTCGAACTTTTGCGTTATCGGGCGAAGATGTCTCCTGAGCAAACGCGGCGGTAGCCAGAAGGCAAACTGAAACTGCGGCCAGCCGAAGATAGGCATTCTTCATCGGAGCTTCCTCACTAGGCGATCATCGGCAGCGGTTCGTATGTGCCACATGTTTGGATGCTTTTTGTCCAACAAGTGTTCCAGCCAAACAATTCAGCCAGCATAATTTGTCGGTGAATTCGACGGATGCATCCAGGCTTCCGGCTTCGCCGCCATCGCCTCTTCAATCGTTACGCGGCGCTTCTGCAGATAGGCCAGGTTTGCCATATGTACGGCAATCGCTGACAGATATCCAACCTCGACGTTTGCATTCGGCTGCTTGCGGTCGCGGATGCATGCCATCCAGTTTGCCGTGTGGTTGATGCCGGAACTATGTCCTGTCACTCGGCGAGCGTTGGGATTGTTGATTTTCTCTGGATAATAGTTAATAGTCTCCTGTGTTTTAATGAAGAGCATATTCGTCGCCCCGTTGACATGCTCGATGGTTCCTTTGTCTCCAAAGATGTGTTCGCCCGATCCATAACGGGCGTTGCTGAAGGTGGACTGCCATAGCACAAGCAGGTCGTTTGGATATTCCAGGCTTACGCCAATCGCATCGGGAACCTGCGGGCGGTCTTTTTCCGAGAAAATTCCGCCCATCATGGTGGCGGCTTTCGGTAGCTTTCTTCGAAAGACTTTTCAAATAGCTCGCATGATCCAAATCAGCATACGATTCCGGCTTTGCGCAGCGTGTCTTTTAAACCCTGCATGCTAATGCGCGAAGAGGCCTCGGGTGTTCCTGCGCCGCGCCAGTGTGTTTCAAGGCTTACTCCGTCGTGATAACCGCTCCGTTGCAAAGCGCGGAACTGACCAACCCAGTCAACGATTCCGGCCCCGACCGGCGCCCAGGCGCGTTTTCCGTTCGATTCCCGCACCACGTCCTTACAGTGGCAATGACCGATCCTGTGCTTGGGCAGCAGATTGTAGCCGTTTGGATATGGAGTCGCGCCGAACATGGCTGCATTTCCCGGATCCCAGTTCAACATGAAGTTCTTGTTGGTGACGGCTTTCAGCACCGCTGCTGCCTCTTCGCCGGTTGCGGTATTGCAGGACATTTCGTTTTCGAGCAGAAGAATTTTGTTACTCTTCGCGCATGTCTCCGCCGCGCCACGTAACTTCTCGTTGATAGCCGCGCGATATTTGTTCGGGTCATCCAACCGCCAGAAATCGAAGCAGCGGATTCGATTCGTCTCAAATACTTTCGTCAGCTCGATCAAACGTTCGAGCAATTGATCCTGCTGTTTGAATCCAAAATCCGCATGGAACTGGTCGCGATGCTCGCTGAACCGCGACCGTGGCGCGCCGGGCCAGTCCACTTTAAACAGCGGGCTGGCAATGTCGGTTACACGCAGGCGGTTTTTCTCAAGTATCCTGCGCGCTTCCGCGATCTCCTTCGCATCCAGATCGGCCAGACTCTTGTTCCACATTCCACGCAGCTCGATCCAATTCAAGCCGAAGTCTTTGGACGCCACCTCGCAGGCATGGCCGAAATCCTGGGTAATCTCATCGTTGATCACGGCCAGGCGAAAGGGACAGCTCATACAGACACCCCTAATTTTTGAATTAAATATTCTTTGCTTATCGCTGCGGACTGCTTCGGTGTGCGGCTGACTCCGATTGGTTCACCGTCCAGTTCGACGATGCCCCATCCACGGAAGTGGACATCGTGCAGCGCGGTAAAGATTGCGGGGAAATTGACCTTCCCCCGTCCCAGCTCCACAAATTGATATCCGTCGCGAGTGGCGGCGGGTTCGACATCTTTCAGGTGCAAAAACAGCAGGCGGTTGCCATATTTGTGGATCGCCGCAGCGGGATCGCCTCCGCCCTGAAAGTAATGTGCAACATCCAATTCAAGCTTCACGTATCTCGGATCGGAGTTTTCCATAATCGCATCGACCTGCTCGGGCGTCTGGCCAATGCTGCCCATGTGGTTATGAAATCCAGTCTTGATCCCAAAGTCCGCAACTTGCTTGGCTATTTCCGTCAGGAGTTGTCCTTCGCGCTTATAATCCGCGGAAGTAAACGGTCCTTTTTCAGAGGTGCCCACCAGTTGCAGATATTTCCCTCCCGCTTGGTGCAGATAACGCGCATTCTTTACATGCGTTGCAATGGCTTTGTCCTGCAGACTGGGATCAAGGGGACAGCCGCCACTGCTTGAAAGCGCGACGAACGTCAGATGACGTTCCGCCAGCAGATCTCGAAGTGCATGCGGGGCGGGAAACTCCTCGAGCACGTTGGCCCGGAGCTGAATCCCTGGATAACCCAGCGCCGAAATGTCGTCAATTGCCTGTCTGTCGTTGCGGTTCCACGTGATGGACGCATAACCAATCTTGACGGCGGAGGGACCATGAGGAATCGGCACGTCGAAATAGGACAAGTCCATCGGCGGATAGAGCCGCTCCGGAGTTTCTAGTATTGTCGCCGCCACGACTGGAGCCGAGGCCGCCGCCGCTGCTCCCAGCCCCACTACAAATTGACGACGGGAAATTGACATATGCTGGCGCTCCTCTTGTATCGCAGAATTAATTCAGGTCCAGAGTCCAATCGAAAACACTTGTCCACGGATTATACCGGCTCGAAATGGCGCGGCTGATATATCGGAACACTGGACAATGCATCGACTATCTGGTGATCTCATAAATTGTAATTTCGAGCGGAGCGCAGCGAAGTCGAGAACTTGCCCTGAGCGAGCCGAAGGCGAGTCGAATGGTAACCTGCTGCTTGCCGGCACGTTTAACATACTTCCATGGTTCGCTACGGCATACTCGGTTTTGGCAATCACGGCGTCAGTCGGCTGGTCCCCGCATTCGCCGGAGCACAGTCATCTGTCCTTGCCGGCATCTGGCGTCGAGATATGGAGAAGGCGCGAGCCAACGCGGCGCAATTCCAGATTGAACATGTTTTTCAATCCGCCGAGGAGCTATGCGCGTCGCCGGAAATTGACGTTGTGTTTGTCTGCTCGCCAGACGCCCTGCACATGCGCGATACTCTGCTGGCCTTTTCCTTCGGAAAACCAGTGCTGTGTGAAAAACCCGCGGCTATGAACGCAGGCCAGATGGAACAGATGCTTGCCGGGGCGCGGCGAGCGAATGTGCCGTTTGGGATCGCGCAGAATTTTCGCTATAACCCCAGCGTGAACCTGGTTCGGGATTGGCTGCAACAGGGAAGGATCGGATCGCCACTGCTTGCGACCGCCCATTTCTGCTTCCAGGCGGATCGTAGTCCGCGCCAGTGGATCTATGATCCATCGCTTGCATGTGGAGGCGCCATCGGGGACGTTGGTATCCATTGCATTGACGCCTTGCGCTATGCTCTTGCGGACGATGTATCGACTATCGCAACGATTGCCCGTGAGAATGCACAGTCCGGCGGTGTCGAAGCCGGCGCGACCCTGGCGATGGAGTTCACCCGTGGCATTCTGGGATCAATCATGGTCAGCTTCCGGGCGAAGTATCGCTCCTGGCTGGAGATCGTGGGAGAAGATGGAGTGATCCACTGTGACGACTGCTTTACGGTGGACCATCCGGTGCAAGTCGTGCTGCGGCAGAAAGGGGAAACCCTGGATGCGCAAACGGTGACCAACCGGGCTGCTTACAGCGATATGCTCGATGCATTTGGTGCCGCAAGCCAAGGCAAAGTTACTTATGCGGCCGGCGGCGAAGATGCTCTGCAGAATCAGCGGACTCTGGATGCCGCCTATGCCAGCATGCGTTCCGGCTGTAAAGAATCTGTTTAAAATTCAACGGTAGCCGAGGCGCGGAAGTAATCCGTATTCCAGTGGAGGTTGAGGTTCTCTATGAAAAAAATTTCCATTCTATGTTTGTTTATGGGCTTACTTATGATGACAAGTGTGACAGTTGCGAAATCAGCGGATTCGGGAACCTTTAAAAGTGTCCGGGCTGCCCGCGATGTTCCTTTAGAAACGAATCCCCGGTCCGCATTCTGGCGTGGCGCCGCGCCGGTATATCTTGCAGTCGATAACTGGGGGAAAACTGTTCCTCATTACCGAAGTGAAGTCCGTTCGCGGTGGACAGAAAAGAATATCTACTTCCTGTTTGTCTGTCCGTATGAGACGTTAAATCTCAAGCCGGATCCACGTCCGAAAACGGAGACGGATCAGCTCTGGAACTGGGATGTGGCCGAGGTTTTTATCGGATCCGACTTTCACAACATTCGCCGCTACAAGGAATTCGAGATTTCCCCGCAAGGGGAGTGGATTGATCTTGACGTCAACCTCGACGTACCGCACCACGAAGACGGGTGGGTATGGAATTCCGGCTTTCAGGTTTCCGCGCGAATCGATCGGGAGAAAAAGATCTGGTACGGAGCGATGCGAATTCCGTTTGCCGCAATTGATCCGCAGGCGCCCCGTGCCGGGACTGTTTTCCGTGTGAACATGTTCAGAATGCAAGGCCCCGCTCCGGATAGGAAGTCCATTGTCTGGCAACCCACAATGAAAGAGACGTTTCACGTACCAGAACGCTTCGGACGGTTGGAACTGGTCGATCATCGTTGAAACAGCGGCATTCCCACGCGCACTGATCCGATGCCGTACTTGGCCTGCAGCCAGCGCTGCAGCGAGTCGGTACACACCGCGGCGACTTCCTGCCAGGTGAGAAGCATCAGGCGGCAGCGCAGCTCGGGGGATTGCACGCACTGCAAAATGCTATACCAGCTCGCAATCAGGTCGGGCCGGCGCGCATCGCATAAGACGCAGAAGCGCGCGCCGTCTTCCGCGCGAGCGGCAAGCACGCCCCGAACAAGCTGGTATGAGATCAGCGATGGACCCAAGCGCGGGAGCTCGTCCACTTCGAATACTTCTTCGAGATCGCGGTAACGCTCCAGCAGTCGCCAGGGCGCCCTCTGAAAGTCATACTCGGTCAACTTCGCCTCCACCAGCAGGTCGCCGACGCGCAGGTCAATTTCCGTGCTGTCGAAGCGCCCGCGCAGCAGTGGAATACGCGGGCGGTAGCCAAAGATCGGATTTGCTTCGATATCGACACCGAGCAGCCGGCGAAGATAGCTGCTTTTCTGAGCCATCTGAGGATGAGCGAAAATATTCATCAGCAAGGCATCGGAGCTGTTGCATGAATCGAGCTCGCAGCGGTCAGCATCGCGGCTCAGCAATACCTTCCGTGCAGTAGTGTGTACTTTTCCGAGGCGTTTCAACCAGCTCGGATTATTCATAATCCTCGCGTACGCTGCCGGATGGAAGTTGCCATGACGGCCTTCTTCGTCCTCCCGGTAAAGCACCGCCGGAACTCCGCCCAGACTGATCTCATGAGCGAAATGATTCTGTTGTGCCCAAACACGATTTCGCTCGCTAAGTTCGCGGCGCAACTCCGCTGCATACCGGGCAGATTGCCGCCCTGTTGCAGGGACTTCCTGGGTTATCGCTTCCTCAAAGACGTATTCCATCGCAGTTCCATTGTTCCGCAGATTCCCGGAACTGGTTGCAAATTTTCTTCGCACAATTTGAGCGCGATGCGGATGTCATTGCTGAATTTTGGTGTCTGCTGGCGAGGGCTTTGCGGTCACCTGGGATGGTGTCGGCAATTGCGACCTATTCCAGCCCCCGCCCAGAGCTTCCACCAGTTGCACAGCGTCGCTCATCTGTTGTACCTGCAGAGTAGCCAGCGCCTGCTGATCGATCAGCAAGGCTGTTTGCAGGGTAACGACATCGATATACGGGTCGATGCCGGTCTTGTAGCGGACCATTTCCAGCTGCAGAGCGGTCTGAGCCGAAGCCACCACGCTCCGTTGCTCCTCGATCTGCTGCGACAGAATGCGAACTCCGGCCAGCGCGTCTTCGACCTGCTGAAACGCTGTGAGTACAGTCTCGCGATAACTGGCCAGATCGGCATTGTAGGTGGCGACATATTGATGTACGGTTGCGCGGCGCAGGCCGCCGTCGTAAATCGTTTCCGAGACCGATGGCCCGATCGACCAGAACCGGCTGGGCCAGTCCAGCAAATGCTTGGCCAGCGAGCTTTCCGTGCCACCCCGGGCAGAGAGCGTCAACGTCGGATAGTAGGCGGCATAGGCGATGCCGATCTCCGCATTGGCCGCTGCCATGGTGCGTTCCGCGGCCGCAACATCCGGGCGGCGCTGCAGCAGTTGAGAGGGGACGCCGATCGGGATCGGCGGCGGTGCGGTGGTGAGCGGCCTCGCCGGAATCGTGAAGTCGGAAGCGGCTTTGCCGACCAGCGTCGCAATGGCATGCTCATATTGCGCCCGCAAAATGCCGAGATTTGTGTAGGAGGACTGAGCGCTCTGAAAAGTATTCTGCGCTTGGATGACGGATATCTTATCGCCCATGCCCGTTTCGTACTGCGCCTGCGTGTAAGCCAGCGCATTCTTGTCCGCTGCGACGGTGCTGGTGTAGAGCTTTAGAAGCGCGTCCTGCCCGCGGATTTCGAAAAAGTATACGGCCAGTGTGGCCTGTTCGGTGAGCCGCTCATTCTCAAGATCGGCCGCGCTCACCTGGGCGGAGTATTGATATTCCCGAACCTGATTGCGGACCCTGCCCCACAGATCAGGTTCCCAGGAGAGATCGAAGGGGAGCGAATATAGGGTCGATTGTGCGCCGACGTTCGTCACCACTCCACCATTATTCCCAACTGAATTGCCAGCGTTTCTCAGGTTCGCCGAAGCGCGCTGCCGGGTGTAAGCGGGCGTGGTCCCAAATGTGGGAAAGTATTGCGAGTGGGCTTCGCGGATCAGCGCCCGCGATTCCATAAAGTTCTGGAAATATAACTTGATGTTCTGGTTATTGATGTTCAACTGGCTTTCAAGCGCATTCAGTTCAGGATCGTTGAAGATTTCCCACCACTCGCCGCGTAGCTGAGCGTCCTGCGGCTGGGCGACGGTCCATGGCCCGGGTTTTTGTCCGGTGCTTGAACCGGAATTCTGAAAATTCGCCGGCGATTCCTTATAGGCCGTTGGCGCCTGCATGACTGGCGCATGATACTTCGGCCCCACAGTGCAACCGGTCAGCAGGCAGGTCAGAAACACCGTTCCATAACGCAGCAGCGTTCCAGGCCTGCGATTCGCGTCCTGCTTCTGGCCGCCAAAAAACGCCATCCGGAATATACAAAGTATTTGCTTCATAAGCTTGCCCGAATCCATTCAGTCGATACCACACTTCTCAAACTGCTTGTTCCATACTCGTCTGCAACGTGTCGCGATGATGTCTTCCTTTCACCTTCAACCGCCAGCGATCGAGGAACAGATAAATCACCGGGGTGGTGTACAGCGTGAGCATCTGGCTGAGGATCAACCCGCCCACAATGGTGATGCCCAGCGGACGCCGCAACTCCGACCCCGTGCCGGTTCCAAAAGCCAGCGGCAGCGCTCCGAAAATCGCCGCCATGGTGGTCATCAGAATCGGGCGGAAACGCAGCATACACGCTTCAAAAATTGCATCCTGCGTGTTCATGCCGCCCTCTCGTTCCGCCATCAGGGCGAAGTCGATCATCATGATGGCGTTTTTCTTCACGATGCCGATCAACAGCACGATCCCAATGATAGAAATCACGTTCAGGTCGATCCCGAACAGCATCAGAGCCAGCATAGCGCCCACGCTCGCCGATGGCAGAGTGGAGATGATCGTCAACGGATGCACCAGGCTCTCATACAGAATCCCGAGCACGATGTAGACGGCAAGCAACGCGGTCGCCGACCAAGATTGGCTCCGTGCTCAGAGACTGCTGATAGGCCCGAAGAGTGCCGGCAAAAAATCCGCGAATTGACAAAGGGGTGCCCAGCTTTGCCTGCATCTGCTGGATCTGTTGCGTGGCCTGACTGAGAGAAACTCCCAGTGCAAGATTGAACGAGACAGTTACGGAAGGGAACAGGCCAGTGTGGTTCACTTGCAGCGGCGTGGTATTGAGGGAAGTTTTTGCGACCGTACCCAGGGGCGTGACGCCGTTGGCCTTGCGATGGGTAAAAGTAGGAGAGCCCTTCCGGGGATTGCCAGTACGGTGGCGCGACTTCCATCACCACGTAATACTGGTTCAATTGCGTATAGATGAGCGAAACTTCGGATTGTCCATAGGCGTTGTACAAGCTTGAGTCCAAAGACTGGGAGGTGAGCCCCAGTCGGGCTGCCGTGGTTCTGTCATAAGTGAGATATTCTTCGAGCCGCCATTCTGCTGGTCAGAGTTTACGTCTTGAAAGCCGGGAAGCTTTTTCATATTCGCCAGCAGATCGGCCCCCACTTCATCAGGTCGCTGAAGCTCTCCGACTGCAGAGTGTATTGGTATAACGCGCTGCTTCCCCGTCCTCCGATGCGGATGTCCTGCCCCGCCTGCAGAAAGGCTGAAGCAACCGGGAGCCGGTTCAGCTTTGGACGCAGCCGATTGATGATTTGCGCTGCATTCAGCTTGCGCACATTGAGAGGCTTGAGTGCGATGTATATGAAGCCGCCATTGCCGGATCCGACATATGCATTGACATTCGCCACCGCGGGATCGGCCTTGATCACATTCACCAACTGCTTGATGGAATTGTTCATCGCTGCGAAGGATACGTCCTCGGTCCTTGCACGCCGCCTGATCGCTCCCGTGTCCTGCTGCGGGAAAAAACCTTTGGGAATTTTCACGATGACCGCGACGTTGAGTGCAATCGTCAGCAGCAATCCACCAGCGTCAGCACTGGGTTATCCAGCACCCAGAGCGGCGAGTGCCGATAGGTCTCAGCATCCAGTTAAAAAATTTTTCGCTGGCCCGGTAGATTGCTCCGTGCTGCTCGCCCTTGTGCTCCTTCAGCAGATGCGCGCACATCATCGGCGTCGTGGTCAGCGAGATCACCATCGAAACGAGAATGGCGATCGAGAGTGTTACGCAAATTCGCGGAAGAGCCGACCCACGATACCGCCCATCATCAACAGCGGAATAAAGACCGCAATCAGCGACATGCTGATGGTAAAAACAGTGAGCCCAATCTCCTCGGCGCCCTTCAAAGCAGCCGCGATCGGAGCCATTCCCATCTCCAGATGGCGCGAAATGTTCTCCATGACCACAATGGCATCATCCACGACGAAGCCGGTCGAAATCGTCAGCGCCATCAGGGAAAGATTTCCAGGCTATATCCGAGCAGGTACATCACCGCAAAGGTGCCAATCAGCGATACCGGTACGGCCACGCTGGGAATAGTGTGGCGCGCCAGTTGCGAAGAAACAGAAAGACAACCAGGATCACCAGAATAACGGAGAGGCCGAGCGTCTGTTCCACATTGTTGACCGAAGCTTTAATGATAGTCATTAGATTAGACGACGGTCGTCTTGATTCCCTTCAAGCAGCGCGGTTTGCAAAAATAGGAGCTGGCTTCGGATCAGCTGGTTAGTCGAATAATATTGGCGCCGGGCTCGCGAAAATGATTACCGTTACTGACGGGATGCCATTTAGATATCCGGCGCTGAGGATGTTCTGCGCCCATCTGTCACATCGGCCACATCCGTCAGCCGGACAGCCTGGCCGTTGTGATAGCCGACGATCAGCGGTTTGTCTTCTTTGGCTTTGGAAATGTGGTTTATTTTTGAATGTATTCCATGATTCATGCATCCGATTACTGCCCGCGCGCTATGTCGGAATTCTGCAGGCTTAATACGGACCGGATGTTCGCCAGGGTTAACCCGTAGCTGTTCAGCTGGGTAGGATTGACCTCCACGCGTACGGAAGGCGAGGAAACCCCGCCGACTACCACCTCTCCGACGCCCTGGATTTGAGAGAGCTTCTGCTCCATGACCGTGGAGGCTTCGTCATACAGTTTCTCCTTGTAATTCTCATTGAAAGTCAGGCCGAGAGTTCGTGATCGGCGCATCCGCCGGATTCGATTTGCGCCAGGTCGGATTGCCGGGGAGATCTGCGGGCAGGTAGGTCCGCGCTGCATTGATTGCCGCTTCCACATCGCGGGCCGCGCCATCGATGTTCCGGCTCAGGTCAAACTGCAAAGTTATCCGGGTGGACCCAAGCTGACTGGAGGGGATCCGACCTCAGTGACGCCGGCGATATGGCCGAACTGTCGCTCCAGCGGAGTTGCAATGGAGGACGCCATGATCTGCGCGCCGCTGGCACCCGGCGGGCTGGCCGAAGAAACGGGAATGGGAGCGGGAGTCCACTCGGTAGCGGAGAGCGCGGAAGCATGGTGTAGCAGACACCTCCCGCCAGCGCGATAGCAATCGTCAACCGGAGAGTTGCTCACGGCCTCTGAATGAAGGGCGCGGAGATGTTCACGGCTGCGCCGCC
>CAWGME010000010.1:0-82009 GCA_963823595.1 uncultured Acidobacteriota bacterium | reverse complement strand
ACTCCCGAGACCATCAATCAGTACGACATTCGCATCGACGAGAGCTGGAGAGAGCATGACACCCTCTTCGGCGTCTTCGATCGGAGCAACCTCACCGAAACGGCGCCCACCCAGCTGCCGGGGATCGCCGATGGCGGAGTTTTCGGGACCGGGCACCTTTCTATTCCGGTCTATGCCATCGCACTGGGAGAAACGCACGTGTTCAGTCCGACCCTGAGCAATGAGTTTCATATCGGGTGGAATCATAACCTGCAAAGCCAGTTGATGGAGAATGCGGCCGTCATGGGAATCCCGGCGCAGTACGGCATTCAAGGCGTACCCCAGGTCCCGGACAATGGCGGTCTAACTAATTTCAGTATCTCCGGACTCACCACCCTGGGTGAGTCCGGCTACATGCCGACGCTCTCCACGATCACGTCACTGGAGTTTATGGATAACGTCACTAAAGTGAAGGGAAGCCACTCCTTTAAGGGCGGCTTTCAGTTCGATAGGCTGTACGGGATCGTCCTGCAACCGCCGTGGGGCCGCGGCCAGTTTAGCTATGGTGGGCAGTACAGCGACGTCGTCAACGCGAACACAGGTCTGCTGGGAATTGCCGATATGCTGATCACCCCCGGACCTTCGACCCTGCCTGGCGGCAGTGGAGGGATCGACAACCTGGGTAGTATGAGCAGCTTCCAGGCATCTAATGTCGCCCCCAATCGGGATATCCGCTACTACTATGGCGCTTACTTCCAGGATGACTGGAAAGTAACTCCGACACTCACCCTCAATCTTGGCCTTCGCTGGGATCACTTCACGCCATATGAAGAGATCAATGGCCGGCAGGCAAACTTCATCCAGAGCGGAGATGGAAACGGGCCGACTGGCACGTACTACATTCCCACCGAGGGCTGCTCGGTGCCGCGCGCCCCTTCCTTCGATGCGCTACTGGCTTCCAGCGGCATCTCGCTTTTCTGCACTTCGAATAAAGAGACGGGAAATGCGCAGATCATGAATTTCGCGCCCAGAATCGGATTCGCGGATCGCATCACACCGAACGTGGTGATTCGAGGCGGATTTGGAATTGCCTATGGAGCCCTTTCCAACATTGGCTTCGGAGGAAACTTGGGCGTCAATTACCCGTTCCTCTACACGAACAGCTTCAGCAGCCCTAACAGCTATACGCCGTTTACGAATAATCCCGGCAATGCAACACCTGTGCTGGAGACTGTATTGACAACCTTCAATACCCAGAGTGCGTTGAGCGTAACACCACAGGGATTGAACCTGCAAGGCAGGCAATATGCCTTCCACACACCGTATACCGAGACTTACAATCTGACGATTCAGGATCAATTTGCACAGCATGATTCGATTCAAGTTGGATATGTGGGTGTAGTGGGTCGTCAACTGGACGGCTTTGGATACCATAATTCTCCCAGCGAGATATTGCCGCCAGGCATCGACATTCATGACTACATCCCGTTCAAGTCTTTTGCTCCGAACTCGTTCTATGAGGTTACCAATGGAACGAGCAGCTACAACTCCCTGCAGGCCACTTACCAGCATGTGACAAGTTTCGGGCTGAACCTGCTGGCGAACTACACGTTGAGCCACTGCATGACAGACCAGACGTTTTACGCGAATAACAACGGAGCCTATCGCGCCCTGTGGTTGCCTGGATTCGGGGCCAAGGGGGATTATGCAGTCTGCGATACCGATTCCACCCATGTCCTTCACGTTTCGGGAGAGTATCAGCTACCGGTTGGGCGTGGAAAGATGTTTGCGGCCAACGTCAACCGTGGCATTGATGCCGTAATCGGCGGCTGGGCGGCGAACGTTATCTATACATTCCAGAGCGGCAATCCGTTTACCGTTGGATGCCCCATCGCTACCACGGCGGACTTCGGTTGTTATGCAGATGTGGTTCCCGGAGCCGATATTTATGCTGGAGGGAGAAAGCAGCAGGAATGGCTGAATCCCAAAGCATTCACAAATCCGCCTATTGCGACGGCTATTGGCCAGACGAACTACGCGCCTTTGGGCGGCAATCCCTTTGCGGCGCGAGGTCCTCACCTCAGCAATGTTGATGCGTCACTGTTCAAGCAGTTTCCCATCCCAAAGGTCGGCCATCTTGAATTCCGCGCGGAAGCATTCAACCTGTTCAATAGCGCGGAGTTCGGACAACCGGGGAACACGAGTGGTTTCAACAGCACAGACGCCGCGAACAGCAATGGGTTCAGCACAATCACCTCATTGCGCAACCCGCCGCGGCTGATGCAGTTCGCATTGAAACTGTACTACTGATCGATCACACTGGAAAGGAAATCGCCTAGCGCTAACCCGCCAGGCGATTTCCCCTTCACCGAGCCAAAAGCCCCGCCCACGGACCTAGGTGCATATCAAGATAGACGAATGATTCGAAGAGCGCACGTGCGACCGATACATCCAAGGTTAGGCAGCCACCATACACCAAGCAAGTAACTGGCTTCGTGTTGACCGTACCGGTAGGAATGCCGGTAAATTTCCTCTTAAACTGTTAATCAAATCAAAAATCCGGGAGCATTCATGACGCGAGTGTTTGGCATTCGAGCAAAGGGCGTGGTGGTTGGAATTGGGCTGATTATCGCGCTGAGTTGCAGCCTGGCATGGGCGCAAACGGCAAGCAACCCGGAGCCGGACGCCTACGACTGGAACAATCGCGCGCCCGATCCGCGATTCAAGGCCGACATTCTGGTTGTGGTCGCGCACCCTGACGATGAGGTAATGGTAGCTGCTTACTTAGCACGCGAGATCTACGATCACCACAAGCGTGTTGCAGTAGTATTCCAGAATCCAGGGGATGGAGGAAACAACGACGTAGGTCCGGAGCAGGCCACATCTTTGGGCTATCTTCGTCAGATCGAGGCGCGCCGGGCGGTCGGCTCGTTAGGTATCACGAATGTCTGGTTTCTCAGCGGCCACGATACCTTGAGTCAGAACGTTTTGACGTCTCTTGAGCATTGCATACACGGCCTCTGCTTAGACCAGTTGGTCCGTATTGTCCGAATCACGCGGCCATCGGTAATTCTCACGTGGCTTCCGGATTTTACGACGGGAGAAAACCACTCAGATCATCAGGCGTCTGGCGTGCTGGCAACCGAGGCGTTCGATCTGGCTGGAGATCCGACCGTGTTTTCAGAACAAGTCTCTCCCGCAATGCATCCCCATCAGGCCCAAAATATGACAGAAGGCCTTCGCCCGTGGCAGCCGGAGAAGATCTATTACTTCTACAACCCCACACATAACGATATTTTTGAAGGGCAAGGTCCGCAGTATTCGTCGAAAGAGATTTCCCCTTCCCGCCACGTGAGCTATGGCCTGATGGCCGCCGAGGAGAACAGCTATCATGTGACACAAGGCGGAGCAAAGATTCGGCGAGATATCGATACTCATACACTGGAAACCTCGAACGACTACATTGCGAGACTTGCGACCGGGCCAGTCGAATTTATCTTTGGGAAATCGCTGGTGCCTTCCGGAGTTACCGATGATGTCTTCACCGGCGTGGTGCCCGATGGCGTTCCTTACCAGCGCCCTCCTGGTTATGTCGCGGTGAAATATTCGGAACCGGCCGTTGAAATCGGCGATCCCTGGAGCTTCTACCGAAAACTCTGGCAGGCGCATGGAATGGATCATCTTGCCAGCATCGTTCCCCTGGAGCTTACTGTTCACATCAACGGCATGATGTACGTTCCACTAATCGTCGAAAATCCACTCGATACGCCGATCCCTGTGACTCTCTCGGTGAAGGCTCCGGCGGGCTGGAACGTTTTGCCGGTAGCTCCGGCCACCATTCCTCCGCACACGCAATATTACATGCGGGTTCGAGCAGCCGCGCCAGCCACAAAGTTGCCGGGCTGGCAGCAATTTACAGTTTCCGCAGAGTCGGGAGGCAAGAATATTGGAACGGTGCCGATTCGCGTGGAACTCTCTAACGGCTGGGTTGCACCCCAGTGAACGGCTTAGCAGGGCTGGGCAGTATCCTAGCTGGTAACCGGGGACTATAAGGTGAGATCTCTCAGGACTGTTGTCGCTTTTCTGTTCGTGTCATCTTTGTGGTGCCTGGGCGCGCGGGCAGCCGTGCAACAACCGAAAGACAACTCTTCTGCGGAGCGGAGCGCGGCCACGCCTTTCCTCGGAAGATGGGACGTAACCCTGCACACTCCTGGCCACGACTACGGTTCCTGGCTCGAATTGACTGATCATGGCGGCCAGTTGGAGGGGCGGATGGTTGAGCGATGGGGACATGCTCACCCGCTGCTGAACGTCCAGGTGCAGAACGGGAAGCTTACATTCAGTTCTCCGAAAAAAGAAGAAGGCAGTTCGGACGACTTACCTTTTGAAGGCAAGCTGGTCGCGGACAAGTTGACCGGAACCGCAGTGGGTCCGCATGGAGCCGCCTGGACATGGTTGGGTGAGCGAGCGCCGCTACTGAATCGCACAAGCGTGAAAGGCTGGGGCAAACCGATTCGTCTGTTCAATGGAAAAAACACGCAAGGATGGTGGTTCAATAAGCCGGAAGCATCGAACACCTGGAGCGTGAAAGACGGAGTGCTCATCAGCACGGCCAGCGGAAGCGACATTATCACCGACAAAAAATTCAACGACTTCAAACTGCACGTGGAGTTTAATTGCGCGGCCAATTGCAATAGCGGCGTGTATCTCCGCGGCCGATATGAGGTTCAGATCACGGACTACATCGGAAGTCGTGTGCCACCGAATCGCCGGGTAGGCGCGGTGTATGGTTACATTGCACCTTCACCTGCGATTCCAATTAGACCGGGAACGTGGCAGACCTATGATATTACCTTGATTGGTCGAACCGTAACCTTAGTGCAGGATGGCCGCACGGTCATCCAGAACCAGGAGATCCCCGGAGTTACCGGTGGAGCGCTGGACAGTCATGAGGGCCTACCCGGCCCGATTTATCTGCAAGGATCAGAAAAGGCCGGCAGTACATCCTTCCGAAATATAACGATAACTCCTGCGGTGGAGTAAGTGCTCGTGGAATGAAGTGGAAGGTACTGCTCGGTCGTTCGTGTTCGATGATTGAAGCAGAGGAGCAATCGATTGAAAAATACGATCTCTCGCAGAAGCTTTCTTCATTCCACGATGGGGGCAACCGTCGCTGGAGTGATTGGAAGTGCATTTGCACCGGCTGACGCCGAGGAACTCCCTGTTCCGGACGTGGAAAGTTCCGCTCCCCTGAATGTCTCCTTCGGCATGATCGGCATTGGCATGCAGGGATCCGTACTGCTGCGCGAAGCGGTTGCTATTCCTGGTGTGAAATGCGTTGCCGCCTGCGATTTATATGACGAGCGGCATGTACTGGCGAAGGAGATTGCCGGTAATAGTGTTCCTACCACCCGCGCCTATCGTGACCTGCTGCAACGGAAAGATATTGATTGCGTGGTGGTGGCGGTGCCGGATCATTGGCACAAGCAGATTGTCATCGATGCGGTGCGCGCCGGCAAAGATGTTTATTGTGAGAAACCGATGTCGCACAGCATCGCCGAGGGCGTCGAAATGGTGAAGGCGGTGCAGGCGACCAGTCGGATCGTTCAGATCGGGTCGCAAACAGTCAGCTCGCCGGTCTATGCGAAGGCGAAAGAGATGATCAGCGCAGGCGTGATCGGAGATGTATCTCTTGTGGAGTTGACAGTTGGACGCAACGATCCCACGGGCGCGGGGGTGTACCCGGTTCCGCCGGGACTCTCCGAGCAGAATCTCGATTGGAATACCTGGCTGGGCGACACCCCGAAAAAGCCATTCGATCCGATAGCTTTTACGCGCTGGCGATTATGGTTCACCTATGGTTCGGGTTTTGCCGGCGACCTGCTGGTGCATTCGATCAGCGGGATGCAGTACGCGCTTGGACTGAATGCGATGCCGGATCGCGCGACTTCGGTGGGCGAACTCATCCGCTGGAAGGATGGACGCGATGTGCCGGACCTTCAGCTGGTACTGTGGGAATATGGAAAGCTGATCGTTTCCGGCCGGCTCACGCTGGATACGGAGGCGCCTACAACGACCCGCTTTATGGGATCGCGCGGAGTCATCGAGGTCGTCCTTCCGCAGGTGACTTACAACCCGCAACTTGGTATCGATCTGAAACCAAGCTACTATGATTCGGGCTTTCCGCGTGCGATGCGAGATGCTTATGTCAAGCAATGGCATATTGAGAATGACCCCAAGCTGGACCGGCTGCCGCCGCTGGGCGAAACCCAGAGCTTCAAATGCAGCAACTCCTGCGACGTTACGCATCTCCATTTGAAAAACTTCTTTACCGCGGTCCAGAACCGCACGCCGGTAGTGGAAGATGCAGTGTTCGGCCATCATGCGGCTGCCGCATGCCACATGGCGAATCAGTCCTATCGAACGCACGCGCCGGTTACAAAGGAGAATGCTATATAAATTCGATCTCGAGCCGCCGCTTGCGATAAGCTACGAGATTGAGCATTGCTTAGGCTTTGAGGTTGTGGCAAATCTCTGATCCGATCCATAGCGGCGCAATATATCGGCCGAGGATCGGCATCCATCGATTCGTAACAGGAGCAAATATGATAAATGATTTTACCCGCCGTAAATTTTTGCAGAGCAGCGCAATTGCCGCTGGTGGTCTGCTTACGCCAAATGCAAAAGCAATTGTGTTGGAATCTCAGGTTCAGCCGATGCCGAGCAAACCGGTTGGGCCGAACGATCGCCTGCGATTTGGGATTATCGGGATCGGGATGGAAGGCTCCGGCGTGCTGGCGAACGCGCTGACGCTTCCCGGAGTGGAGTGCGTGGCCGCCGCCGATCTTTATGATGGCCGGCATACGCTGGCTAAAGAGATTACAAACAATCCCAACCTCCAGACGACGCGCAATTACAAAGAACTGCTGGATCGCAAAGACATAGACTGCATTCTCGCTGCTGTGCCGGATTTCTGGCATAAGCAGGTGGTGGTGGATTCATGCCAGGCGGGAAAAGACATCTACTGCGAGAAGCCGATGTCACATACTGTGGCGGAAGGCTTTGAAATGGTCAAAGCCGCTGAAAGCAACAACAGAATCGTGCAAATCGGCGCGCAACGAGTTAGCTCTGTGTTATGCGCGAAAGCGCGTGAGATGTATCGCGCCGGCGCGATTGGAGACATCACCATGGTTGAGCTGACGTTGGGCCGCAATAGCCCAACCGGCGCATGGGAGTACCCGCCTCCATTCGATCTTTCTCCTTCCACTCTTGCCTGGGATACATGGCTGAAAGACACTCCGAAGATTCCTTTTAACCCCCATCGATTTGCCCGGTGGCGCTGCTGGAGAGACTATGGCACCGGAGTAGCTGGGGACCTGATGGTGCATTTGATCAGTGGGATGCTGTTCACGCTCGACTGGAACGAGCCTCCCCGTTCGGCGCTTTCGCTGGGCGGAATTTACCGCTGGAAGGACGGTCGGGATATGCCCGACTTACAAACGGTGTTATTCGACTACCATGGTATCCCCGTATACATTTGTCTCGATCTAAGTACCGAAACGCCGGAGCGTGCCCGTTACATGGGTCCGAAGGGACTTTTGGATGCGACGGAGTTCGGCATTACCTATTCGCCGCAACTAGGTATCGATACCGCTCCCAGTTATTACGACAGCAGCTTCCCGGCGAAGATGCGCGATGAATACGTTCGTGAGTGGCACGCGAAACATGATCCTGCCATTGGAAAAGAACCGCTTACCGAGCAAACAAGTTATTCCGGCGATGACTGGGATGACCTGAAGCCACATCTCTCGACGTTTTTCGACTCTGTGAGGACCCGCAAACCCAATGTGGAGAATGCCGTTTTTGGAAATCATGCCGCTATTGCCTGTCATATGGCGAATGAGTCCTACTTCCGCAAACGACAGGTTTATTGGGACGCCGATTCCAATACCGTGAAAAGCTAGGCGTTGGTGTAGCGTAGATAGAAATTTCGGAGACTAGCCTGAATGACAATTCGAAGAGCGTTGTGGGTTCTTGTATCGATCGCCGCGATTACCTGCGGGTCTGCATTTGCGCAAAGTGGAACGCGAACAGCGGAGGTTTCTTCCGCTACGCAAACTACCGTGAAGCCATTTCTTGGCCGATGGGACTTAATTGTAAAGACGCCGGGGCGGGTTTATCCATCATGGCTGGAGATATACCAGGAGAATGGCCAGTTAAAAGCGAATATGGTTGGCCGTTGGGGAAATGCGCGTCCTCTTCCTAAAGTGGACATTATGCAAGGTACGCTGACATTCACTTCGCCAAAGGAAGAGGAAGGTAGTAAGACGGATCTGACGTTCACGGCGAAACTCGTACATGGCAAGCTGGTCGGTTCGGCGAAAGGGCCGAACGGAACTCCGTGGACATGGACGGGGGAGCGCGCGCCCAAGATGGTGAGAACCGGGTCTCCTAAATGGGGAAAGCCAGTCGCGTTATTTAACGGCAAAAATCTCGATGGGTGGCATGAATACTCCACGAATGATTTCCCACAGAGCGGTCACTGGAAGGTTATCAATGGCACGCTCGTCAGTCCGGGGCATGGACCGGAACTTATAAGCGACAAGAAATTTGAAGATTTCAAACTGCACATCGAGTTCAACAATGGACCTGTTTCGAACAGCGGCGTGTATCTGCGCGGCCGGTATGAGCTGCAGGTCGAAAATGAATCCGCGGACGAGCCGCCGAGCCATCACACCGGCGGCATCTATGGATTTATTGTGCCGCACCCGGAATTGCCCAGGAAAACGGGAAAATGGCAGAGCTTCGACGTCACGTTGATCGGGCGCCGGGTGACGGTCGTGCAGGATGGTACGACGGTCATCGACAACAAAGAAATACCGGGGATTACAGGTGGTGCGCTGGATAGCGCGGAGGGCACGCCTGGTCCTATTTATCTACAAGGAAGCGAGAAAGGACACGTTGCATTTCGAAATATAGTTGTTACGCCTGCAGTGAAGTAGGTTTTATGGTAATCGTGTAACCCAGTCCGAGAACCCGGCCCCAGCGCTACACAAAGACCAGGCATTGCGGCCTGGCTTGCGGAAAGCTTCCTCCCGTATGCGCCAGATGGCCTGTCTGCCGATTGCGGGCAAAGACCGCAATATTATCGGTCGTCTCATTGGCACTCAGCAGCCAGCTGTCACTCGGATCAAGGGCAATGTGACGCGGCATCTTGCCGCCGCAGGAAGTGCGCTCCAACAACGACACCGTCCCATCCTTCTGCGAGATTTTCAGCGAAGCGATAAAGTCATTGAGCCGGACGGCTGCATAAGCGAAATTCCCCGTTTTATCCAGCACAATTTCCGACGCAGCGGCCGGGCCGTGAGACGCTGGCGGCAACAGCGCCAGGTCCTGGACCGTCTCCAGTGCACCGCGCTGAGCGTCCCAATGCAGAACATTCACAGTGGAGCTGATTTCGTTGGCGCAGTAGACCCATTTGCCGTTGGGGTGAAATCGCAAGGCGCGCGGTCCTGAACCCGGAGCAGCTTTCCATTCCGACGGAGTGTTCGGGGTGAGCCTGGCGGTGGCGGCATCCAGCCGATAGATATGAATTTTGTCCAGGCCGAGGTCGTTCACCAGTAGAAAACGGTTATCGGGCGAAACGGTGACCCGGTGGGCGTGCGCCGTCGATTGCTGTTTTACAGGTCCATGGCCGGTGTACTGAAAGAACGAAACGGAGGGACTGAGATGACCGCCGCCGCTGATGGCGAAGGATGTTGCACTTCCGCCGCCGTAATTCGCCGCGAAGACGCAGTGGCCGGTATGATCCACGGCTACATGGCAGGTTCCGTCGCCGTGAGCGGCTACCTGGTTCACCTCGGTCAACTTGGCTTTCGCGCGATCCAGGACAAAGCTGGACACGGCTCCGCTTTTTTGTCCCTCGAATTGATCAAGCTCATTGGCTGCAAATACCGTCTTGCGATCGGGGGCAAGCGCGAGAAATGTGGGGTTTTCCGATGCTGCAGCAAGTCCGATCTGTTTCAGCTCTCCCGATAAAGGATCGAAGGTATAGGCATAGATTCCCTTACTGGTACTGGTTCCGACCGTCTGCGTTCCGACGAGAAGAAGGTTGCCGGCGTGGGTATTCTTCGCGTGGACAAGTCCGGAGCGCGCTGCCAGGGAGGCTATGGAGGAATCTTTCAGAAATTTGCGCCGTGAAATTTTATACATGCTTTCCCTTTCGTAGTCCCGCAGTAGCATTCAGCCGGAGGTTCTGCACGATTTGAGAAACTTCAGTCAATACGATTTCGTACCAGTGTGCATGGAAGATTGTCATTCTGCAAGCTGCGTGTCTCCGCTATGTCAACGGGCGTGTGAAGAAAGAGGACTTTCTAATTTGTGAAAATAGTATGCCGCTCGATAGAATCGTTGCGAATCGCAACCGCGAATTTCTCGGCACTTCGATTCCCTTTCCAACGAAAACGACGACTATGAAAATTCTCATCACCGGCGGTACAGGATTTATCGGCAAACGGGTTGCCAACCGTCTGCTCGAAGCGGACACGTTTCAGCTGGAAGGCGAGCCGCCCCAACGGATCGAAAAGATCACGCTCTTCGACGCTGCCGCGGGTGAAAATGTGCCGCAGGATCCGCGTATCGATCTGGTGATCGGTAACCTGACAGATGCCGCGACCGTGGCTCGCATCACCCAGGACGTCGATCTTGTGTGGCATTTAGCCGCCGTGGTGAGTTCGGCTGCAGAAGCCGATTTCGATCTTGGAATGCAGGTGAATATTCGCGGCCTGATGGTTCTTCTTGAAGCTCTGCGTGCCCTACCTTCCCGTCGCCGCCTGGTAAACGCCAGCGGTTTCGCTGTGTTTGGCGGCGAACTGCCGAAAGTGGTGACGGACCAGACCGCAACCACGCCAAAATCTTCGTACGGGACGCAGAAAGCAGTGGGAGAACTGCTGGTGGCCGATTACAGCCGCAAGGGCTTTATCGATGGCCGCACATTGCGATTGCCAACCATTACCGTCCGGCCCGGCAAACCAAACAAGGCTGCTTCGTCGTTCGTTAGTTCGATCGTTCGAGAACCATTGGCTGGGGAAAATGCCGTCTGCCCGGTTCGTAAAGAGACTCTGGTCTATGTTTCTTCTCCCCGCTCGGCATTGCAGTCGATGCTGCTCGGAATGCAGCTCAGCGACAAAGCAATAGGCGCCGAGCGCACCATTCCTTTGCCGGGAATCACTGTGAGCATCAACGAAATTGTGACGGCGCTCGAAAGAGCGGGGGGGCGAGAAGCGGTCGAAAGAATTTCCTGGGAACCCGATGCTGAAATCCAGCGGATCGTCGAGAGCTGGCCGTCGCGCGTGGAGGCAGCCCGCGCGAGCGCGCTCGGTTTCAAAAGCGATACGAACTTCGATGAGATCATCCGCGCCCACATCGAGGACGAATTGAGCCCGGCTGCTGCGCTTCGCTGACTTTCAGTCTTTTTTCGAACCTCCATAGGAGTGCGTTTATGACCAAGCCTGCCGTGGGTTTCATTGGCACGGGCATCATGGGTGAGCCGATGGCGCACCATTTGCTTGAAGCCGGCTATCCACTCCGCGTGTGGAATCGCTCCCCGGACAAACTGATTTCTTTGATCGCAGCGGGCGCGGTGCCGTGCGCCGATGCCCGCTCGGTTTCGCAGGGCATCACCACGCTGATCTGTATGCTGAGCGACGGCCCAGCCTGCGATGCCGTGCTCTTCGGCTCTCCCGGCGTGGTTGCCTCCATGACGCCAGGTACCACCCTCGTGGTGATGAGTTCGATTCCGGTGGAGACTGCCGTCGAGCAGTCGCGCCGCGCCGCCGAACACGGGATCCGCTACATGGACGCGCCCGTTTCCGGAGGACAGTTGGGCGCCCGCAAGGCGAGTCTGGCGATCATGGTGGGCGGCAGCAAAGAAGATTTTGCGGCGACCATGCCTCTTCTGGCCGTCATGGGCCGCCCAGTCCGCGTGGGACCGGTGGGCTGCGGTGAACTGGCCAAGCTTGTCAATCAAATAATCGTGGCGAGTACGATCGCCACGGTTGCGGAGGCCCTTCTGCTGGCGGAACGGGGAGGAGCTGATCCCACCAAGGTGCGCGAAGCTCTAACCGGAGGATTTGCCGATTCGACGATTCTGCAACAACACGCCAGGCGCATGATCGAGAATGATTTCACGCCCGGCGGCGCGGCCAAATGGCAGCTCAAGGATACGCGTACAGCTCTCGCGTACGCACAGTCGCTGGGATTGTCGTTGCCGGTTCTCAGTCAGGTCAACTCATTATTTGAAGAAATGGTACTGAATGGCGACGGCGAACTCGATCATAGTGGGCTGATTCGAGAACTGCGTCGGCGGAACGACCCTGGTGTCCCATGAAGCACAATTCTCAGGACCATCCGCAGACGCGAAATCGCTCCGAAAACGCCGGGTGGGACACGAACACGCAAACATAGCTCAAAAAGCTATGGTCCATTGCCCAATAGCCTTCTTTGTTGTTATGTTCGTTTGGAATTACATCGCCTGCGAAATCATTCATGAAGAAGGATCCGAAAGGCGTAGGCGTATTTCCCGGGAGCTTGTGGCGGGACCTTGATGCATAGACTATCGGCTTGCTGACGGAACTTTATCTCGGAATCGGAGCCAAGCAACGCGACGGACCGAATTCTACGGCTGTTTGGTGTATTTGTTCCAAAGGAGCGGATCACGGCTTGTCCTCCCGATGGCCAGGCCATTTCTATGGCATAGATCGCATTTCCCTTCGTCGTAAAGCGGAAGTCGTTCGCGGTAAAGGCGGGAGTCCTCGTGTCGTGCACTGGCCCTGCTACGACCTTGGTTGGGCCCTCGCTATATACGTTCCATGGGCGCGTACCATAAATTGCCTCTCCATTAACGCTGAGCCAAGCTCCCACCTCCAACAGAATCTGCCGGACTTCTTCAGGGATCGTACCGTCGGCGCGAGGGCCGATGTTCAGTAGAAGATTCCCGTTTTTGCTGACAATGTCAATTAGTTGGTGGACGATGAATTCAGGCGTTTTGAAAACATCGTCCTTTATATATCCCCACGATTTATTGCTTATCGAGGTGTCGGTCTGCCAGTATTCGTCTTGAATTCCGGCAAACACCCCGCGTTCGACATCCACGACAGCAGATTTGGGTTGCATCGCATCGAGCTTGTAATTCATGACTCCGTGAGAACCCCAGGTTCGGGTTTCGTTGTAGAAAAAGGCAGCAAAGCGGGCCAAATCGGGACGTACTTCCGGCTTCCCAATCCAGAAGTCGAAGTAAAAAAGCTCAGGATGATATTTCTCGACAACTTCAGCCCCCCGCGCCAGCCAATCGTCAGCAAATTCGGGACTCACATAGGTCCAATCTTCGAGAAAATTGTCCGAATTCTCGTCCAAAGCAAAATGCAGATGAGCTGGACCGTAGAAGGCCGCTAGCCTGGGGTCGTTAACGTCGGACTCGATTTGACGGCCGGGGCGCATAAACCAGTCGTGTTCGATTCGATGCGAGGAAGCTCCGAGGTGCAGTCCCGCCGCACGAACTGCTTCGGCCAGTTCTCCAGCCAGATCCCTATGCGGCCCCATCTTGAATGCTGTCCAGTCGGAAAGAGCGCTGTTGTACATGGCAAAGCCATCATGATGCTCAAATACAGGAACTACGTATCGGGCGCCGGATTGCTTGAAAAGGCTGGCCCAGGCGGACGGGTTATAGTGCTCCGCTGTGAGCATGGGAATGAAATCCTTGTACCCGAACTTCGTCAATGAACCGTAGGTCGAAAGCTGGTGATCGTATTCCTTCGTTCCCACTGTGTACATCAGGCGCGGGTACTGCTCGCTACCGAATGCGGGGACAGAGTAAAGGCCCCAATGGACAAAAATGCCGAACTTCGCGTCTTTGTACCAGTCGGGGACCTGATAAGTTGCCAGCGATTCCCAATCGGCGCGAAAGGGGCCGTCGCTCACCCGGCGATCCACTCGATTAAGGATTTCCGCGCGTTCGCCACTATAGGCCGCGCTGGCTTTTTGCCAAGTGCGATCAACCGCGATCGCATCAAGGGATGCAGTGGGAGCGTTTGCGTCGGCTGAATTCCCATAAGATATAGCAGCAGGTCCATGGGAAGAATCCTGCGACGCGCTATTCAACCGTGGCCCCGCTGGATGGTCAGGGCCTCTTTTCGACCGAAGCGGGGTTTCACCCGCGCTCAATAAATTCATGCCTGACGCCGCAATGAGGAGGCCACCGTTGGAAATCAATTTGCGCCGCGAGATCACGCCCAAACCTCCGATTCAAAAAACACCACTACAGGTCTGGTTAAAAGTGCCACGATCAGGAACGACCAGACCAGTTTTCCTGTTGCCATAGGTCGCCACCAGACCCGATGTGCATCCATCTTTTAAGGAATGGATGCGTCGATTATTTCCCGTGGCTTACACCCACAGGGAAATCATTCTATTTGCAGAACCGGCGACTATTCAGCGCCATATCAGCCGCCATCCTCATCGCCGCTTTCATATTTGCCGGACTCGCCTGATTCTTTCCTGCGATGTCGAACGCTGTTCCGTGGTCGACCGACGTTCGAATGATCGGAATTCCCAGCGACACATTCACGGTGTTGTCGAAGTCAAGAAACTTCATCGGGATGTCCCGGTTTGCCCGAACATAGCCTCTTCGCAATCGGTGGCACTTAGTCGCTGGAGGATTCGATATGGATTCTCCTGTTGAAACTTCTAGTTGGAGATCGTTATCTGGTTCACTTGCGAACGTCGAGGTGAAACGGACGGATGGCTTGACGATGAATCCATATAATCAGGTCCGTGCCATCGAGCCGGTGAACCGTTCCAATGCGAATCTCTGCCTTCGGCAATTCGGTCCCATCCATCCGCACATTGGCCTGCCCATCTCCCCAATTTCTAATGACGAATGCCGGATCGATGGCAGGAGTGCGGTCGCTCGCCATCACAGTAAGCTCCAGTTTCATTCTCTTCATGGGAACCGCGGGTGAATGCCGCGTCAAAAGGTAGGCGCGTTGCGCCGGTTCATAGGTCACAGTGAAAGCATCGCCGTTAATCTTCAACCCAGGCGGATGAAGCCAAGAGCGGTCGAGCATGGCTAAAGATGAGATGGGATTCTTTGTCAGACCAAAAAGAAAATATGTGCTCATCGTTGGCAATGGCCCATCCGACCGCGTCAGATGCGTCTCCGGCGATATAACCGCGGCACTGCCGAAATGATCTGGAAATAGGGCAAAGCGGCCGTCGGAAGGTATCTGATTGACCGGCCAGTGGTCCCAGGTGGGGAAATGGGAGTACTCCGGTCTTAATTCCGGAGGCCAGCCATATGGCCCCAGACCGGTACCTATTGGGTAGATGTAGAAAGCCTTGTAGGTCGCCTTTAGATTAATCACCGCGATATTGGCGCGAGCGGGCTGGTTCGGAAACGGAAACGGAGGGGAAGACGCGGCCCACGAATAGGTGCGGCTTTCTCCCCGGCTGTTTGCAATCGTTGCGGCTTCAAGAGCCAGGTAATCTTCCGCCTTCTTTCCAGGTTCCAGCAGAATTGTAGGTTCGGTGAAGCTATAGTGGTTCGCGATTCCGTGAATTGTTCCGTAGCGCACCGCAGTACCGTCGGGATAGATATAGAAATATTCGTCGGCCCAATCGCCCCATCCCGTTGTTGGATCCACATTTGAGAACTGCCCGGTAACGTCCACAAGACCGTATCGCCAATGCAGCACCACTCTCGCATCTGTGTTTTCAACAATGCTGATGTGGGAATGCATGTTGTGCTTATCGTTCATATGCTCGGCTGTCATGTGTCCGCTACCGTGGTCGGTGTGGCTCTCAAAACTCTGATCGCCAATCCAAATGCCGTTTCCAGTCACCATGCCGTCGCCGAAATTCGCGCCATGCCAAAACACGTAGTGAAAGGGAGCATCCGCGAAACTTACTACGACATCCGGATAAGGTCCGATGCGCCAAAGCGCATCCCATTCCGGATATAGTTTGAGGTCTGTGTATGCCGCTCCGAAATGCCTGGACTCTGCCGGTAGCGATGGCCAGTGCCTGGGAACCAGCTCCGGCGGATCGGAAGGTTTCGCGGTAACGTAAGAGCGCTCTATCTCGCCCGCGGACAAGGTCCGGTCATATATCTTTAGGTCGTCGATGATGCCGTCGAACGAGTACGATGCCGGGAAAGCCGCATAGGGCCGCACCAGCGCAGTTGGGGGAAGTTCCTTGAAATCGCGCCCGATTCGTAGACCAATATCGCTTGCTGGCGCCATTTGTCCAATAACTGGCAGGTTGCCAACTAGTGTTCCATCGACGTACAGATTGATTCCACTATCGGAATCATAAGTACCGGCGACATGCGACCATTTCATAAGAGGCAATCTGACCCGGGACCGGCATATCTCCCAATTTCCCCACACGTAAAGCTGCAGGCTAAGGCGGCCTTCAGAATCTATTCCAAAAAAATAGCCTGCCTGCCGGTTCTTCTCCTGATCGACAATGGCGACCCAGTTCCATGGATATGACTGAATAGCAATCCATGCCTCGATGGTGAAATGGCCCTTCAGGTTTGGGAGATTGTTCGATTTGCGTTCCACCGCCGTAGTGAATCCATCGAATTTCAATGCCGATCCGGAGACGCCTTTGACCCACTTATGATTGTTAAGAATAACGTCATGAGATCCACCTACGCTGTCAAGGGCAACATTTCCTGCACCTTCATTGAACTTCCACCACGCAACTGGACCTGTGTCTTCCTGGGCCATAGCGGGAGCCGCCAACGTCGCCACGACAATGGCAATCGACAAAATACTAGAAAGCCGATAAGACATATAGAGGTTCCTTATCGCAGCTTTGTGGAAACAAGGTCTATAGTTGTCGGTCGGGTTGCCCGCAATCTGAACCAAAGCACTAGATTGATGCCATTCAGTGTGTTGACCTTGCCATATCGGTAATCCGTCCCCCATGAAACTGTTCTGCCATCGACCTTGAGCTTTGGTATATCGTCACCCCAACTTTCAATCACAATGGCGGGATTTACCAGGGGTGAACCGGCGGATCCTTTAAAAGTTGCGTGAAGAGTGCCTCCTGGATTTCCCACCTGGCGGGTCACCACATAGGCGCGTTGCGCTGGATCATAGCCATGGACTAAAAACGATCTGCCCGAAACGGTCATCGCGGGTGGCGAAAGCCAGGATTTTGCTAAAGGCACTAACTCCGAAGCAGACTGGGTTGTAAGCCCATCCAGCATGATCTTGCTCATCCAGTCGCTGCCCATTGCGTAAGCCGCACCCTCAATGTGAGATAAGGAGGAACTCGACGGCTTATCGGGTGCAACGGCATATATGCCGCTGGATTTCACCGTCGCAACTGGCCAATGATTCCACCAGTGAAAAATTGAATAGGGATCTCTGTCCTTATAGGGCTTAACAATATCGTTGATTGGAGAAACAATCTGGAATGGCTTCCACTCTGATTTGAGGTTTACGACCTGGATGTTCGCGTTTTTCGGGCTTTCAAATTTCCTGGGCGATTGAGGCAGCCAGGAGTAAGTAGATGTTTCTCCATTCATATTCGCGAGCGTCAAGGCATTGGTTTCTATGTTATCTTCCGGACGCGTGCCGGGAGGATTGATTACAATAGTCTCTTGAAACTCATGTCCAACTGGCTTGCCTTGCTTGTCCCTAATATTGGAACTCCACAGAACCTGCTTTCGGACCGCCACTCCATCGGGATAGATCGTGTAATACTCATCTCCCCAATCTGTCCATCCGGTGTATGGATCCGGGTTGGCACACAGATATTGTTCCACTTCGCATAAGCCATAGCGGAAATGTACGACTGCCCGTGCATTGGTGCTCTCGATGATTCTGACGTGCGCATAGCGATTGTGCTTATCGGACATTGGCTCACAGTCGCCATTGTTCGGGCAGCCAGTACCCCAGGTCTCCATGAATTCATCGGTGTACCATTTTCCATTCTCTGTCACCCATGCCGGAATGTAGTTCGTCCCCTGCCAGAAAACGAGGCGGATGGGTGACTGATCAAACCGAACCACAACGTCCGAATCAGGACCCACCCGGCGCTGAGCATCCCACAGTTCGTCGTACTTTAGGTGTGCATAGTAGGCACCGAACTGGCCCGGCCCTGGAGGGCCAGAGGGCAAAACTGGCCACGGCAATACATTTCCGGAAGGAGGGTGAAAGCTGGAGTATTGTTTCAAGATTTCGACTGAGGTTAGGGCGCGGTGATAAATCTCCAGCTCATCGATGATTCCATCGAATGAATACCAGACGGGATACTTGGGATGAAGCCACTGTGCCGGAAGGATAGGTTCCCTCACCCTGCCGATAATCAGATCCTGGCCGTCCGCCGGAACTAAATCGCCCCGGATCGGCAATTGGCCCGCCAGTTTTCCATTCAGAAAAATAGCGAGCCCTTGACCATTCTGGAATGTCGCGGCAACATGAGTCCACTGCTTCAACGGAATTTCACTTGTGGAAGTCAACGTTTGCCACCTACCGTCGACGGCCGCTTGAACTCCGAGATGTCCGAAGGAATCGATTCCAAAGAGGTAGCCTGCTTCTTCACCTTTTCTGTGATCGACGATGGGAACCCAATTCCAGGGATAGGTGTTGACCACAATCCAGGCATCGATTGAGAATGCCTTCGACTCCTCCGGGAGTGTTTTTCCAGGCTCTATGACAGATGTAGAATCTCCATCGAACCGCAATGCGTTTCCGGAGACTCCGGGTACACGTTTGAAGAAGCCATTGATCTTGTCGTCCGCGTTCCCCGAGGAGTTGCGCGTAATCACGCCCACACTTTCATTGAACGACCACTTCGCTACCGCATTCTGCGACTGCGCATGTACTGTGGGTGCCGAAGCAAACGGCAAGAGGCTCGATGCCGCGATTGCCAACAGGGATGCCGGGTTCATGACGCGCTCCTTGGAAGAGTTTGCTCCACCGTCTTTAAAGCGCCGTTCACAGCAGAGCCACAGATGTCACGAGACAGATTAACGTCGGCTTAATAATGGCTGGTCCAATGATAAACAAATGTATTTCACGAACTCAGCGATGTCAACGGAGTGTTCAGCCACCGTGTACGGAACTTATCAAGAACTGCCGTTCATGGCAGTGTGGTTTTCCGCTGAGTGCGTACCCCCAGCAATGCCTCGATCAATTAGCTGCGGTGCTTTGAATGGTACGTCCATGGAAAGCCATACGCCACTTGAGGACTCGTTCGCTATATGACGACTGATCGGAAGCTCGGCAGACTAATCAAGCCACCGTTTCGGAAAATCCGACAACAGACCTACGAGACTAAGGTCGATGCCTTCGAAGCCAATCTGCAGAGCCGGCGAGCCGGCTTTTAAACGAAAATCGCCTTGTTTTGGCTGAACGAATTCGGGATCTGCATACACGGAATGCCTATCGTAGCCAAGTTCCCGCCATTCTTCGAGCGTGTAGTGCCTTCTACTCCCGCCGCGCGGAGTTATCGAGGCGAAGAAAGCGCCGAGATCGTTGAAAAAAAGATTGTGATCCATTTCCGCGAGGATCGGACTTGTCAATGGAGGCAGAGCAACCTGATAGGAATCTCCGGGAACGCTTGATTTCCCAAACGCACCATCTTGGGAAGAACTTGTCACAACGATATTCCGTGTGAATCGGTCATGATTTGCTTCGTAACCCTGATGGAAGGCAGGAGGATTTGCCGGATGAATAAAAATGTTGTTTTCGACCGTGCGGTAGTCGCCTTCGCGCAGTTTTATCCCGATTCCGATACAGACATTGTTGTAGATGTGGTAGTGCGACGAGCCGTCGTCGAGATCGATACCAAGCTGGTGGACAGATTGCGGTTCGCGAAAAACATTGTTCCGGACGATAGTTGCCCGGCCATCAGCTTCAGGATAAAAGAAGACATAATTCTCATCACCGTCATGATATCCGGACGCGTGCGATGCATTTCCATGCGATTGCTCCATGCACCAGAACCGCCCCCGTCCCCAGGAGTTGAACGGTCCGTGGTCGTGGGTTTCGCGGACAGTGTCATGAATATTATTGAACTCGATGACATGGCCACCCGCCCAACCGTCATTTATGCAGATCGCGGCACGTGGCATGTTGTAGATAAGGTTGTGGCTGACCACATTCGTTTCGCTTATCGATAAGAAGACTCCCGCAACTTGCTTCCCGAAAATCCCGCAGTCATGGATAAGGTTGTTCGAGATCAGGTTTTCGGAAGGCAGTGGTCGACTGGTTCCCTGGATGCTTGCAGCGGAACCTACAAGGCAAATTGCACTATCGCCCGCCTCCGTAAATCGATTGCCATAGATGCGGTTCCCGCGGTTATAACCATTCAGGAATAACGCGTTGCCACCGACCGCATCGAAATAGCACTCTTCGATGGCGCAGTGCTCGGCTCCTTGAAGAAATATGGCTCCGCCGCGATGAATTGTCCAGTCTCCGCGCGAGGGAGCTTCGTACAAATTCAGGAAAGTGCTAGCGGTATGAGCGATGCGGAAACCGGAAAGCTTGATATGGTGGACCGGGGCACGTTGCGATCCGCGAAAGGCGATGACGCATTCCAAAATAGGAGCCTCAATCAACTCCTTTGCCAGCGTCCCATGTTCGTCAGGTATCGCGAACAGAATTCCCCGTTCGCGGTTCAGATACCACTCCCCAGGCGCGTTCAATTCCTCGAATACATTTTCCACGAAGAACCGGGACTTATATCCTTCGTGGTAAAGTCTGCTTTTTCCGATGCCCGTTGCAGCTTTTCCAAATAGCTGCTCGTTAAGTTGGAAGCCGCCCCAACCAAGCTTGATTGCGTGGTTGCGCCAATCGATGCTCTGGACTTCCCACTGCAAGTTGCCCCAATAATCCAGCGGAAAAAGATGCACAACAGCTTCCTGCGGATTGCGCCATCTTTTGCGGGTGAAAGTTGCCGGGTCAAAATGAAATTCCGTATCGGGCCAGGGCTCACTCGGGTCTGCAACATCGATGTAACCGTTTCCGCCCACCAAGGGGTTTTGGGAATCGTAGCTCGGGTATCGCGCGCGGATCTGCCGCTTGCCTCCAACAAAAAGCTGGGTAAAGTTAAGCCGATTCCGTTCCACTTCGGGAAGGAAGCACTGAAGGATAGAATCTCTGTAAGGCTGCCAGCGGCAGTTCAGCTTTCTTCCGCCGCTTATAGTCACCAGCTCATGCTGATAGGAAGAAAACGTGATGGGCGCGTCGGCAGTACCGGAATCTTCTGGGCCGAACACAAGGGGTTGTTCAAGGTAGTAAGTCCCGCCGTGCACCCACACCGTGACGGGAGAGGAGAGCGGCTTTTCCCTGGCAAGGATTTCCTGCCGCGCTCGCTCTAGAGTTGCAAAGGGGGCTTTTTCCGTTCCCGGAGCTGCGTCGTCTCCGGTCAAAGCTACGTGAATTTCCGTGCCACGGGCGCTTTGTTTTGCGTGCGCAGCAATCGATGAGGAGGGGAGCAACATGTCGGCAGCCGTACAAGCGCCGGTCTGGAGGAACTCCCGCCGATCCATCGTCGCTCCTATCTTGTTAGAGCCAGCACGAACGGTTCACAACTCTAGCTCAGGGGAATTTCCCGTTCAACCAGGTGTAGGAAATTTCCTTCCGGATCCTGAAAGAAATGGAGCCGCATGCCTGCTGCCACAATCGGCTCAGGTGTGAACCTTACCCCACTCGTCCGGAGTTGCTCACGAGTCTTATCGAAGTCCGTTACAGAGAACGCGATGTGGCGCAATCCAGCATCGCGAATCAGTGGCCCCGCGGGCTGGGTGTCCGCATGAACAAACTCAAGAATTACGCCATTGTCCGCGCGAAGATAAATAGTCTTGCCCGTATCCAGGATGCTAGTGAGATTTAGATGGCGAGCATACCAATCGGCCAGCTTGTGCGGATTAAACGAAGCAATCGCCGTATGTTCAATGCCTGTAATCATCATTGCCTCAGCGGTTGTAGACCGGGATCGGCCCACGCAGATTTCGCCAAACCTCATCGCATCCATGGACGATATCGTCCGCAAGCGGTCCGTCGTGACTAGCCGCAATGTTCTGTTTTAATTGCTCCAGATTGGAAGCGCCAAGGATGACCACATCGGTCGGCGTATGGTGCAACAGCCATGCAAATGCCAAGCTGATGAGCGATCGTCCCGAGCGTTTCGCCAGAATTTTCAACTGTTCCACCGCCTCGAATGTGCGCGTGTGCCAATAACGCTCCTGATACATGGGATTCGCATCGAACCGGCCGCCCTGGGGAATTGCCGATTCCCGGTGCTTTCCTGTAAGCAGTCCCGCACCCAGCGGATTGTAGGCAAGCACGCTAACTTCGAACGCCTCCGCCATCGGCAGAAACTCCTGTTCGATACCCCGCGCCAACAGGTTATACATCGGTTGAGAAGTTGCAGCGGGAGTGTAGCCCTTTAGCTTTTGTAGATTGAGAATCTGAACAACCTGCCAACTGGCATAGTTTGAAGTGGCGGGATATCGGATTTTCCCCTGCTGGACCAACTGCTCCATTGCATCGAGAGTTTCGTCGAGTGCAACGGTATAGTCGGGCTGATGCAGAAAATAAATGTCCAGATAATCAGTCTGAAGGCGGCGAAGCGTTTCGTCGATTGCGCGGAAGATCGCTCTCTTGGATAACCCGCTCTGATCCGGGCCGTCGCCCATCTTAGCCCGCACCTTGCTGGCCAGCACGATTCTGTCTCGCCTGCCTTTCAATGCATGCCCGAGCATCGTCTCGGCGCGACCAAGTTGATACATATTTGCCGTGTCGATGAAATTGATGTCCGCATCGAGACACACATCCACCATTCTGTTTGCTTCATCCTGTTCGACGGGCTTGCCAAATGTCATGGTTCCCAGGCATAGCCGGGATACCTTCAGGCTGGTTTGCTTAAGAATTCGGTGCTCCATCGACTACTCCCTTCAGTCGCACTGCCAAGCGAAGTCGCCATCAGCGAGCGAGCGCTTGTTCAACGGCTGTCCGCGCCTGTTGCAGCATGGATTGAATTCCAAGCCGGAGGCAAGCAATATCATTGCCGCAGAAAAGCACGTCGACTCCTTGCTTTGCATAAAAGCCGAATTCGGCCGGGCCTGATCCCACAGCAATTAGCTTGTTGTTCCGCCGAGCAGCCTGGATAATTCGTTCCGCGGCCTTAAAAACCTTCGGATGACTCAATTGGCCCGGAACACCTAAAGTGGCTGAAAGATCCGATGGACCGATAAAGATTTCGATTCCGGGAATCGTGCAAAGTTCGTCGATACGTCGCACCGCTTCGGCAGTTTCGATCTGGATCATGAGGCACATATCTTCATTGAGCTGCGCCTGGGCTGCGGCGATATTGTCTACAAGGCCGTAGTCCAATGAGCGCGAAACGCTAAAAAATCCGCGATTTCCCATGGGAGGAAACCGGGCGCTTTGGATCAGTTCATGGACCGCCTCCGGAGTTTCAACCATGGGCACATCGATAATGTCCGGGCCACATTCGGCGGCTTTCATTATATTTTCCCGCCGCGTATCCGCCGTGCGAATCATCGCCAAGATTCCGCTGCCCTTCGCCATGCGGCAAAGATCTGCCGCTTCAGCAAAGGTGAGGAAGCCGTGCTCCATCTCGATCCAAATCACACGGAAGCCGAGATGTGCGGCCATTTCAAGAAAAATTGGATCGTAGAAATAAACTGCAATTCCCAACAAAGGTACAGCGCCGCCTTCGCTCACCGCCTTCTGAAGCCTATTCATGCTGCATTGCCTCGAAATTCTGTTCTGTTGACAAGAACAGGCCGGGGCAGATTCGCTGCAGCAGAATTCTGCGGTGGAATGGGCCAACGGCATGCTGAAGGGATGGGTTTCCGCATTGGATGAGCCTCTTTAAAAGAGAGGCTACTTAGCACATAAGGCAATGTCAAGGGAATCGTCTAGTCGGCTGCTTTTGGCTTGTAGAAAGTACGGCGTATACTTTTTGACATTATGGATGGACCAATTTTGACCATAGCAGGCCAGCCAATTCAAACGAAGTTTTCAGGGCTTGGCCGGCAGCTATCTCCCCAACAAAATAGGAGTGGAAGTGATAAGAACACGTGGTAAAGATGTCTGCCGACGCGATTTCCTGCTGGGCTCATTGGCGACGGCAGCAACCCTGGGTCTCCCCGATGGCTCGCCTGCTGCACGAGCTTCCATCCGCACCGCAGCCATCCATTCCGGCAAATCGCGGACAGATTCCGCTCCACAACCGGGCAATCCGCCGGATGCGTTGGGTAAACGGGATTCCCTGCTGACGCCATTTGCGGTGTATCGGGAATTGCAACTCGGCAGTGTGCGACCGGAAGGTTGGCTGTTGCAGGAAGTGACAAAGCAGGCGGGCGGCATCACTACTCGTCAGACAGACTTTTGTTTTCCATTTGATCGCAGATATTGGGCGAGCAACGAGCGAGGGCAGGATGAAGAATCGCGGAATGGGGGAACTTTCTGGTACCCGTGGGAACAGATGGGGTATTGGGTTGATGGCGCATACCGCTGTGCGAAATTGATCAACGATTCTCACCTGCGCAGACGGGCGATGGAATCGATCCAGTACACAGTAACTCACCCGATCGACGGCTGGTTTCTCGGGCCGCGAAAACTGTATCAGCCTCCGCAAAGTCCAGACCCGGACCTTCATCCAAGCCGATGGCCCCAAGCGGTGTACTTTCGGGCGCTTGCCGCCGCGGCTGAAGGGGAAAACGACCCGGCCATTGTTCGTGCCATGTGCAGGCATTATGTGCAGGACACACAATGCGATTACCAGCAGGGGCCATACGGTCCGCGCGATCGGGTAAATATCGAATCGATCCTATGGTGTTATGCGCACTCCGGTGACGAGCGCCTGCTGCAAAAGGCGCAGGGGATTTGGGCGAAGGTGCCGGCGGAGTATCTGGATGAACTGATGGCGGATCGCCCGTCCACGATGCACGGCGTGACATTTGCGGAAGTATCCAAGCTGCCGGCTTTAATGTTCATGTACACCGGCGACAAATCGCAGCTTGAGATAGCGTCGACGGCAATGCAACGCGTCTTCAAGTACCACATGCTGCCGGACGGAACGCCTTCCACGACGGAAACTTTGACGGGAACCAGTTCGCTCGATGGACATGAGACGTGCGATATTGTGGAATTCAACCTATCGTGGGGCTACCTGTTGATGGCGACCGGTTCGGGCAGCTATGGGGACCGCATCGAACGTGCGTTATTCAACGCCGGCATGGGAGCAATACGAAAGGACTGGTCCGGGCTACAGTATTTTTCCTGTCCCAATCAACTTCATATTGCGCGCAATTCCTGCCAGGTCGGTTTCAAGGGAACAGCCGCCGCTTTGTACGGTCCTAATAGTGATCACAGACCCAAATTTAAATTTGTGACTGCCTGCTGCGCGGGCAATATAAGCCGAATGATTCCCTCGTATGTGCAACGCATGTGGATGAGCGCCCCGCAAGGCGGACTCGCAGCCGTTCTCTATGGTCCTAGCCGCGTAAATGCCAGGGTTGGCGCTCATGGCCGGCCGATTGAGATCCTCGAGAAAACCTCTTTTCCATTTTCCGAACGTATCGAGTTTCATGTGTTCTGTGATGAGCCGGTCGACTTCCCTCTTCATCTCCGCATTCCCGCATGGTGTGGACGTCCCTCCGTAAAGCTCAATGGAAAACCTATTCCTCTCCCGCTGCTGAAGGATGGTTTTATCAATCTGAGTCGCACTTATAGGAACCGGGACATCGTTATTCTGGAGTTGCCTATGGGAGTGTCGTTTGGTCAATCTACTGACGGCGGCATATTCGTTGAACGAGGACCGTTGGTCTATTCGCTGAATCCGCAAGAAGATTGGACGGCCATCGAGATGCCGGAATTCGAGATCACCTCGCCAGATTACTTCCCCATGTGGGCCGCAACCGCTCGCTCACGTTGGAATTATGGACTTGCAGTCAATCCAGATGTAGCCGCTGACCGGCAAGTGCGTTTCCGCCGAGATGAGCTCGGGGCCGATCCATGGGCCGAACCGCCGGCCCATCTTGAAGTCCCCGCCCGGCGTATTGGCGATTGGGATCTTGTACGTCCGCGTGGCGACGATCCACAGTGGTTTCAGACTCCTCCTTTACCTCCAGAGAAGAACGATCTCGGTCCCGTGGAGGTGATCAAGCTCGTGCCGCTTGGCAGCACACATTTGCGCCTCACTGTGTTTCCCGCCGTCCATACGGAGGCATCTCCGAGGCAGTTGGCCAAGGGTGATAAGGCTTCCACTACTTAGCGGAACGACCCAGTTTACTGCTGCCGCTGCGAATGTCAGGCAGCCGATTATCAAGCCGGAGAGGCAGGTGCGGGTGTGGCTATTCATTCATCTAAGACAGTTTTGCGCATTAAGAATGAAATGGTACATCCTATCTACGCGATACAAGCATGGTCCGGTCTCGTTGATTCCGCAATCCGAAGCTGCGGAATATAAGACTAAAACGTCGTGTAATCTGCAGCCTGGGGCAACGACTCGTATCTGATACAGCGTACAGGATATGTATTGCTGTACCAATTTATATATTCTTGATGTAGTCTGATCGAGGTCGGCCGCAAATGTTCAGCGGTGGCGAACCATCGCATTCACTTGTATGTTCTTGAGGAACGTCAAACAATGAGTTCCACAGTGAAATCCGCCTTGCTCCACGGTGCGAAAGATATCCGCATCGAACAACACCCGCAGCGTGAATTGGGTTCGGGCATGGTGCGATTGCGGAATCGGCGGGTCGGGATTTGCGGGTCCGACCTGCACTATTACGAGCACGGTTACTGTGGGGCTTTTGTACCGGATCGCCCGTTTGTTCTGGGGCACGAGCTTTGCGCTGAAGTCTTCGCCGTCGCCGATGATGTGGACACAGTGAAGGTGGGTCAGCGCGTGACGGTGAATCCGGCACGCTCGTGCAATTCCTGCGACTACTGCAAGGGCGGGCGACATAACCTTTGCCGTGGAATCGTCATGCTCGGTAGCGCCAGCACATCTCCTCCAACCGATGGAGCTTTTGCGGAGTACGTCACGGTGCGGTCGGACCAATGCCACGCGCTCCCGCCAGAAATAAACGATGGCGCAGGTGCGATGATGGAGCCCCTTGCTGTTGCTCTCCATGCTGTCAGCCGGGCGGGAGCTGTCGCGGGCAAACGTGTCCTTGTGATCGGCGCCGGGACGATAGGGTTGCTGGTTGCGATCACCGCGCGAGCGTTCGGCGCAGTTCCGGTGGCCGTGAGCGATATTATTGCCGGCCGCCGAGAAAGAGCAGTCGAAATGGGTGCTGATGTGACCCTGGACCCACTTAGCGAAGATTTACCCAATAGAGCGTTTGAGTTGACTGGAGATGGCTTCGATGTCATCTTTGAGGCCTCCGGTGCCCCCGTCGCCTTGCACGGGGCATTCGATCTCGTCCGTCCCGGCGGCACCATAGTGCAAATTGGCACGCTCAGGGCAGGGGACATTCCACTTCCCGGCAACGAGATCATGGTTCGCGAGGTAAACTTTATCGGGTCCATGCGTTACGGCAATATTTTTCCGGAGGCGATCCGGCTGGCGGCGGCTGGGCGCATCAATTTACAACCCTTCATCAGCAACGTGTTTAGCTTGGGCGAGTCCGCAAAAGCTTTGGATTTTGCGACAGACAAGTCCCATGCATTAAAGGTACAGCTCGAAATATAGGCCCACAGCCGATCGAGTAAGCCTCCCGAATACGCCTTTCGGTGCGCAAGATTTTTGATCCGTGCCGGTTGCTGGCGATGGTCTCACCGGCTGGCATCCAGCTTCCGAGCGTAGAGAGTGCATCCAGAGATATACTGCGGCATCGAAGCAGCCCTGGTTTTGGGCGAAGAGCTGATTTCCGCCCCTTCCATATTGGTTTGGCACATCCAAATACCGACATTCTGAATAGCCGGATCCCGGGCACGATTCAAGTTGATGCCCCTCTGTTTACAGTTGAAACCACGAAATTCACAAAAAACATCCTTGACATTCGTCGAGCGCGCGGTTACCCTTCCGGTTAATTGGATGTACCAATATATTCAGCGCCAATTTCACAAGGTCAATGGCGCTCCCTCCAGGAGGGAATTATCATGTCCCGCTTCATTCTGAAATATGTGCGTTCTCTAAGCGTCGCTTCAGGGCTGTGCCTGCTGATGCTGGCATTTGCCACCACGAAGCCGGTCCACGCGCAAAGTACAGCTTCTTTGAACGGAACCGTTCGAGATTCCAGCGGCGCTGTCATTCCCGATGCAACAATCGCTTTGGCCAACGTAAACACGGAAGTTGCACAAACGAAGAACACGAATGGCGTCGGGCTATATTCGTTCGTGAATATCCCACCGGGACATTACACTCTCCAGGTTTCCAGGAGCGGGTTCAAGACGGTCTTGCAACCTGAGTTCACCCTGCAAGTCAACCAATCCTCGACCATCAATTTCACGATGCAGGTCGGATCGACAAGCAGCAAAGTCGTTGTGGCGGCGGAAGGCATCCAGCTACAAACATCGACAGCTGACCTGGGCGCCGTCATCGGAACCAGAGAGGTATTGGATCTGCCTTTGAACGGGCGCAACTTTACCGAGCTACTGTTGCTGACACCCGGAGTGAGTGCCTCCAACCCGCTCCAAAATGCGGGCGGCGCGCCAGGCGCGCTCGGCAGTTTTGTTTATCCGGCGATTAATGGACAGTCAAACCGCAGCAACATGTTTTTACTGGATGGAGTCACGAACTACGGTGCCTCGGGCGATACCAATGCAGTGCAGCCTACCATCGATGACACCCTGGAATTCAAGGTACAGTCTCATAACGATGAGGCGGCATACGGACAAGTGGTCGGTGGCATCGTCGCTTTGGTGACGAAGTCCGGTACCAATGAATATCATGGCGATGCGTGGGAATTTTTCCGCAACAGCGGACTGGACGCTTCGAATTATTTCAGCGCGCATAAAACACCGCTCAAACAGAATCAATTTGGAGCAACCATTGGCGGCCCGGTGCGTTTCCCTCACTACGACGGCAGAGGAAAGACGTTCTTTTACGGTTCCTATGAAGGTTTTCGGCAGACCACATCGAGTCCAGCTGTCTATCTGGTTCCCACCTCAGCCCAGCTGAGCGGCGACTTCACGGCGGTCAGTTCGCAAATCTACAACCCGTACAGCGCTCATAACGATCCCAACAATCCAGGGTCGTTTATCAACGATCCATTCATGTGCGGCCCCACGGGAAACCCGCTGCCGACGAATCCAGACGGGACGCAGCCGGCGGGCATTCCGTGCAACAAGATCCCCTCCAGCCTGTTCAATCCGACAATCGTCACCTACATGAAAACGCTATTCCCTGCGCCGAAGGACGTTGGGACCCCAGGCTTCAACGGACAAGATAATTCTCCGAACACCATCAACTCGAACCAGATGTCGATCCGAGTCGATCAACAAATTCGAAACAATGATCGCATATTTGCGCGGTATACCCCTTCGTGGCAGTCGGATCTTGCTCCACAGGGCACGGTGGAAGGCAACGATACGCACAACACTTTCGACACTTACAATATTGCGGCGATTTGGACGCACACATTTGGAAGCACAGGCGTCGCGCAATTTTCATTTGGAAGAGTCAAGAGCACGACCGCCTCTGTTCCAAAAACGCCCGATCCGGCGAGTTTCCTGAAAACCGTCAATTTCGCGCCAACTTTTTACAACCATGCGGGATACGGCCCACTAATACCGACCGTACAGCTTGTAGGATATTCACTCTATGGCGACTTCGCGAGCAAGGCAACCAACTCCGACATCTACGAATACAAAACGGACAATTCAAAAATGCTGGGTCGTCATCTGCTGAAATTCGGCGCCAGCCTGGATACCGACAACGATCTATTCGACTTTAACGGCAGCGTCGATGTGTTCGACACCATACAAACGTCGAATGGTAGCGCGGCAGTGGGCGGAGACGCAGCTGCATCCGCGCTGCTGGGAATACCGACGTATGGTGAACTGGACAGTATCGCGAGCGGTCTGCACAGTGGAAAAATTTACGGCGCGTATATCGAGGACCAGTGGAGAGCGACCGACAATCTAACCCTGAACCTTGGCGTCCGATATGACGTTACGGACTGGCCGGCACAGGGATTTCGCTCAAATGGGAGCAACATCACCGGCAACATGGACCTGAACAATGGCACCTATGAGCTTCAGGATCCCGCACCGGCCTGTTCTGCAACACGAGGCGCGCCCTGCATCCCAGGAGGGGTTTTGCCTCCGAACGTCACCGTATCGTCAAATGGAAAAATCTTCCACAACACGTATGACAATGTTCAACCACGTTTGGGACTCAGCTATCGAATTAACGATAAAACCGTCTTCCATGCGGCTTTTGGAAGGTTCTATGACAATTGGGCCGCTGTGATCGGATTCGGATCCAACTTTCTTGAATCCTGGCCGAATGTCGCTTATCTTTCCGCCAGCAATCTGAACAGTCCGACGGTCGACGGTCAAGGCGGAAGATCCGCTGGGTACTGGAGCCGGTCCAATCCTTCCGGCCGCATCTCCATTCGGTCAGCAGGACGGATTTCTCGATCCGAAGCTGAAGAACCCCTATTCGAACCAATACAACGCCGGGTTTCAATGGCAGCTCGCAGCCAATTCTGTGATCACTCTGAATTACGTCGGATCGAAAAATCGCCGCGAAATGCTTCAACTCACCGGCAATGCAGCACTGACTCCTGGTCCGGGAGATCCGCAACTGCGAGCGCCTTATCCAAATATCCAACCGCAGAATGGATATGTTCAGAGCATTGGGACCAGCAACTACAACGCGCTTCAGGTCTCGTCCCAAGGCCGGAACATGCACGGTCTGACGTATTCTCTGGCATATACGTGGTCGAAATCAATCGACTTTGGCTGCGATACCTACGGCAATAACTGCGATGTGCAGGATCCGTATCACTGGCAGAACGATAAGGGTGTTGCGGGATGGAACCTGACGAACATATTTGCCGGGAGCGGCATCTATGAGCTGCCTTTTGGGCGCGGGCAGCACTGGAATGCAGACCAGAAATTCGCCGATGCCATCATCAGCGGGTGGCAATTGAATGCCATTCTCACACTCAGCAGCGGCTCGCCTTTCGATGTGCAGGCCCCATATCAAATTGCCAATACGAACAACATCAGCGGCGTGGAGCGAGCTAATGTTGTGGGCAATCCATACGCCGGCGCCACCAAGCTAAACCCTATCAATGTGAACGCGTTCGCGCTGCCCGCTCCTTACACTTTCGGAGACATGGGGCGGAACAGCCTTAGGTCCGATTGGCACAGGAACCTGGACCTATCGCTTTTCCGCAATTTCCGAACCGGAGGTCCTACAAGCCTTCAATTTCGAGCAGAAGCGTTCAACGTGACGAACACGCCTGTTTTCTCCATACCTGACAACCAGATGACTGACCCCAATTTCGGCGTCGTTTCATCCACGGCAAATGTGGAACGCGAGATTCAGTTGGCTTTGAAGTTCTATTTTTAATCGTAAATAAACCTTGGGTCAACAGTATTGCGACCCGCCGCATAGTGTTGGCCCACGCTGCTTCAGTAGAAGCGCGGGTGTATTTAAGGTGCTGTTGAAATAGATTTTGTCTCGCCGCACAGCGCTTAAATTGATGGCAGCCGAAGCTGCGGTCGTGGCCGCGAGTTGCATGGTATGAATGCTGCTTGGTTCATTTCTTACAGCAGTTCACTTTATTAGGACATCTATGCGCAACAAGCTGCCGAGAACAGCACGAAATCTATTTGTGAGCTTCGTTATCGCCTTTATCGTTGCCGGCGAAGGGAGTTGGAGCAGACCGCTATCTGCACAGAGTGCAGTCAATCTACTTACGCAACTCCGGTTCAAGAATTTTGGAACCGTGACGCGAGATATGGAATTCCGCTATTTTCGTCAACCCGACGACTATCTTGAAACCGCTAATCTGTGGAGCATCTATTCGGATGGTGCATATCTGTATCGAATCGACGGCCGTGAGAAGCGTAGCCCGCCGGATGGCATGCGGTCAGCCGTACCGCTTGGCGGCCTGGGCTCAGGAACTCTTGAACTGCGCGCCGACGGCAGTCTGCGCGATTGGAATATCTTCAATAATTCACCTGCCTATGAAACCAAAGTTCAGTTAAACGACGCTTTGTTTGGAATCCGTGTTCGCCAGCCGAGCGGGGAGACCTTTGTGTCCACTCTACGAACCAACCCGCCATTCGGACTGCCCGCAATTCCACAGATCCGGTATTCCGGCGATTTCCCCGTTTCCCGTCTTCGCTTCAGCGCTTCGCACTTAACGATACCAGTAGACCTGTATGCTTATAGCGAGTTCAAGCCGCGAGATGCAGACGCATCGGCTACCCCTGCGGCTATCTTTACTTTTCTCTTGAGCAATCCCTCCCAGCAGACGATTCACGCCTCACTCCTATTCATTCTTCCCAACCATATCCATGGGCGCGCTACTGTGAATGACGGCCTGACATTCATCCGGGACGGAAAGCTGCCGTTAAGCGGTACGATCGCGATACGTACTGCCGGATCCGATATAGACACAAAGGCGGCAACCGCGTCAGACTTCAGAGACATCTGGAAATCCTTTGCAACCGGGGAACCAATATCCGATGCCGGTTTGCAGGGGGAAGCGCCTAGATATGGGGCTGTAATCGCGAATGTCGCTGTAAAGCCGGGTGAAACGAAGGCGGTCACGTTTATCTTAGCCTGGTACTTGCCGAATCGCCCATTCCTCACAGAAATCCCAGGAAACTATTACTCTACGCTTTATAGAAGCGCCGAAGATGTGGCGGAGAAAGTATCTGGAAGGCTCAAGGACGACTGGCGCGCTATGGTGTTGTGGCAGCAGGTGATCTACAACAACTCCTTACCGTCCTGGCTCCAGGATAGTCTCATCAACAGTATTGCCACGATGTACAAAACAGGCATGCGATTCCGAGATGGCCGCTGGCGGCAATGGGAATCATTTTCGTGCGCCGACGTTGACCCGGGCCACATTGATTTCTATCAATCCCTTCCATATATGTTCTTCTACCCAGAACTTCGCAAGCAAATTCTTACTAGGTTCGCAACTGTTCAGCACCCCGATGGATTCATACCGGAGGAGTTGGGACAAGGCGATGTTGAATGGGTTGGTCCGCTCGATGAGGCTGGGGGCAGAGAGATGGGAGACAGCGCCACGGTCTTCATACTCGGAGTCTGGCAATATTACCTATGGACGGGTGATCGCTCATTTCTTGATTCGATGTGGCCCCATTTACATTCAGCAGCGTTGTGGCAGATCAAGCGCAGCAGAGACTATGGCCTGCCAGAATATCTTCAAACTACCTATGACTTGTTTCATTTCAATCGAAAAACCCTGGTATCGTATAACGCCTTTCTGCACCTCACATCAATGCGGGCTGCGGAAAAGATGGCTCGGATCCAGAACGATCAGGAAAGCGCCAGCCAGTTTCAGGCGGCATTTGAGACGGGACAGCGAAGCCTCAATAAACACCTCTGGACGGGAAAATATTTCCGCGCGTGGTGGTCCAGTGGCGGAACTTTCCCAAATGCCCTGCTTGCTGACACGTCGTATGGTCAACTATGGGCCTCAGTACTCAACCTAGGTATGATTACAAGTAAAGACAAATTGGTTTCTCACCTGCAAAATGAATTGGAATTAAATGGAAATCCATTCGGGCTGAGAGTGATGAGCAATGCCAATCCTCACGTTCCTGATGTTGAAAAGTATGAGGCTCCATGGAAACCGGATCAGCCGAAACCCAACGACAATCTAATTTGGCCGGCGGGATCTATTGATTGGAGCATTCTGGAAATATATTTGGGGGGGAAGGTTGACGAAAGTCTGGAGGAAGCCAACAAAGTTATCTCCAACCAGCGGCTAGCCTTAAATGACCAATGGGACTATACAGATCTAAACAATAATTGGAATGGCCGTCCGTGGGCCAATTCGCATTACACGCGCCAGCTGATTCTATGGGCGCTTCCGCTTGCGATTTCCGGACAACAATGGGACGCGACGGTTAGGCGCCTGACGTTCAACCCGGCGGTTGGTGCTCCGCAACGCCTGCCATTCTTTATCCCGCAGGCGACTGGAGTGATTGATTCTATGGCGCCAGGTAAATGGCGAATCGAAGTAACGTCGGGCCAACTTGCATTGCAGGAAGTTCAGATTTCCAATGCAAATTGGAAGGTCGATAAAACGCTCTACGCGGGAAACTCCGTATATCTGTCTTCGACCTCCTCAACACTATTGGCTCCAAAACTTTAGAAGAATGCTTTCATCGGCACCATAAGTCAGGCTGGTTTTATCGCGAAGCTCATCGCTATCCGTCGTGCGAGAGATAGCCAAATCAAGATTAGATCAATGCTCCCTTTGCCAATAGAAAACCCAATCAAAGGGAGAAGACACTTGGCGTTGCGATATCCGCGGTAAAGGCGCGGCTTATGATCGGAACAATTGACGAGAGTAAGCCCGTCCACCCCTCAGATAAATTCGTTGAATTCATAGTCGCGCTTCCTCCTGGGCCAATGGGATTGCGAACGGCGTTTTATGACGAGGACCTAAACGCGCGCGGAGCCTACTATGTATATGTCGAGCGCCTGTAAAGCTCCTGGTTTCGCTTCTAATCAATGCACTGGGGGGTCCGAAATGCCGGATAAAGAGGTGGCGGAGGCTCGGAGTGAGCCCGGATACCAGCCGCTCCGATATCCACACGTAATCGCCCTCAGGACATTCTGTTACGTTTTCATTGCCTTGACGACTGTCTGTTCAGTGCAGGCAATCGCGCGAGCTGCCGATGCACAGGTTGAAGCTGCTTCAAATACGCCGCGGATAAAGCTGATCCGGCATAAGACGTGGATCGACGTCGACATCAATGGCAAACTTTTCACCACCTATCATTTCGCCGACGATTTTGTTCTGCCTGCCGTACGGCCCTTCTTTTATCCGGTTCTCGCTGCCGATGGCACAGAAATGACCATCGATCATGCGCAACATCCTCCCTTGCACGCGTATCAGCGATCTATCTGGGTTGGAGCCAGGGACGTCAATGGCGCCGATCACTGGACGTTCAAGGCAAGACCCGTTCCCCGGCAGCGTCACATAAAGTTCAACTACGTCAACAAAGACGGTTTTCAGGAGCAGTTGATATGGGAAGATGCGCACCGCGAGCCTATGCTCAACGAGATCCGTACCGTCCGCTTCATTGCTTATCGTGACGGGGCGCGACAGATCAACTTCCGGCTTAGCTTCACGCCGATCAATAAGGACGTGACCTTTTTCAATCGTGGCGATCATGGATTCCTTTCAGTTCGCCCCAATCCGCAGATTGCCGGCAATCCCATCTTTACCGCCGACAATGGAGCCAGCGAGTGCGATCACCACACAGCATGGTGCGATGAGTCGGGCCAGATCAATGGAAAGACCTACGGCATCGCCATCTTTGACACTCCAGGCAATCCGCGCCACCCCCCACTCTGGCATGCAGGGAAAGATCAACGTCTTGCGACCGACATTTTCCTGCAGCATCCCGGCTCATCCAAAAATGATCCCAATCGCGCCGCAAGCGATTTTACGATCAAGCTAGGGCAGACCATTGCCTTCCAATACAGGATGCTCTTTCACGCAGGAGACGCGGATAGCGGCAAGGTCAAGGAGCGCTATGCGGATTTCGTGGCGGATGGAATTGGGAAGCAACTCAGCAAGCCGCTTCGGCGCAACTCTCACGCACCAAAGGATGCCAGCAGAGCCCATGATTCAACGATTCGGTAGATCACGGAACTACGTGCGACGTTGTCGAGAAGAATCAAGTGGGTTTGGTCAGTGAAAGCTGCCATTAGGTCTGCCGCAACCACTATGGCGACGAACCGGCAGGTACACCGTCACTGGCAAGCCGTGACTTAAAAGATTAAGGCAGGGATTTTTATTGTGCGCTGGCCAGACGTTCTCGTTGTCGTCGTGTATATGTGCAGCTTGGTGGGTATTGGCGTGTACGTTTCGCACAGACAGACAACAACGGAAACGTACTTCGTTGCCAAGCGCTCAATTCCAGGTTGGGCTATGGGTTTGTCCCTGTTTGCAACAATTATCACCAGCATCACTTTTATTGCTTATCCAGGCTCTGCTTACGCCGGTAATTGGTCGCTGATCGTTCCAGGCCTGATGTTCGTGGTAGTTCTGGCCTTCGTCGGCAAAATCGTCGTGCCCTTCTTTCGCCATTCTGTCGGCATGAGCGCATATGAATATTTCGGTAAGCGCTTTGGTCGGGGAATCCGCCTGTATGCCTCCTTTGCCTTTGCCATAGGCCATTTCTCGAAGATGGGTTTCATCTTCTACCTTCTTTCACTAACGGTGAGCAGCATGACTGGTTGGAAGCTCGACCACGTTCTTTTGATGATGGCTTTCGTCACCATCTTTTACACGTTGATTGGCGGCATCGAAGCGGTCATCTGGACAGATGTGCTGCAGGGCTTCGTTCTTTGGTTCGGAATCGTGGTCTGCATCGGATTCCTGCTGGTTCTGCCGCCCAGCGGCCCCCATGCAGTGTTGAGTGATGCCTGGCAGCACCACAAGTTCAGCCTGGGCAGCACCGGAATGCACCTCGACAAACCAACCATCCTGGTGCTGATGATCTATGGCTTCTTTTTCTACCTGCAGAAGTACACGGCAGACCAGACAGTGGTGCAGCGTTACCTGGTTGCACGCACGGACAAAAGCGCGTTGCGCGGCATCGCTTTAGGCGCGGGGCTGTGCCTTCCGGTATGGGCCGCGTTCATGTTCATCGGAAGCCTGCTCTGGTCTTTTTATCGCGTGACCGGAGAGCACCTGCCTGCCAGCATCACCAGGGTGGACCAGGTGTTTCCGCATTTTCTGGTCACGCACATTCCCGCAGGGCTTGCGGGATTAATTATTGCTTCGCTGTTCGGCTCGGCGATGTCGATGCTCGCTTCAGATATGAATTGCCTGTCGGTGATCGGGGTCGAAGATTACTATGCATGGCTTAGTCCGGACAGCACTGATCAGGCTCGTTTGCGCGCGGGGAAGTGGATTGTTGTGGCCAGTGGACTGGCTGCCGCGGGAGTAGGATTGAAGCTCGCTCACAGCCAAGGATCGGCGCTTTCGCTGTACTACACGATTACCGCCATTGTTGCCGGAGGTCTTGCGGGTCTGTTTCTTTTGGCATTTCTGTGTCCTCGATCAGGCCGCACCGCCGCGCAAGTTGGAGTGGCCGCGAGTCTCATAATCACGATCTGGGCAACGCTCACTGCCAATGCCGGGAGAATCGTAAATTTCGGTTCCTGGAATTTTCCGTGGCACGATTACATGATCGGCGCAGTTGGGAACGTGGTCTTACTTGCAGCTGGCTTTCTATTCAGCGTAATCGTTCCGGCACCGGAGTTGACGGACCAAAGCCTTACCCTCTGGGGATGGCTGCAGAACCGGCCCCAGGATGAGCGACACAAATAGACACCTGGTTGTGCAAACAAACAAATCTCAGTTTATGAACCGAGCCACGTGGAAAGCAACGATCGGGTCGCCATGTAAGCCTTCTTCGCACCCCAAAAACACGCCTGTTAGCAAAGGCTTTTCAATAATTACCCAAACGTTATCGATCTGGAAATAATCTTGACAAATTTTTAATGGGAAGTTCATACTGTTGCTTTTGGACGGACCAATACAGATCTGCACATGAAGGTGGCAGAATATGTCGAACAGAATCTTCCGATACACGGTCATGCTGGTCGGTGCCACGCTTCTTAATTTGGTGTGTGCGGCGCAAACCGCTAGTACGACTGGAACCATAAGCGGCACGGTGACTGATCAGGCCGCGGCGGTCGTTGTGGGCGCGGGCCTCACGCTTACCAATCAATCGACAGGCCTAGTCAAGACCGCGACGACGAATTCGACGGGCCAATATGTGCTCAATTTTATCCCGGTCGGCCCCTATACGATTCAGGTCGAAAAAACGGGATTTCAAGCGCAACAGATCGGAGGCATTCAAATCGCAGCGGCACAGGGGATTCAACTGAACTTCTCTCTAAAGATCAGCTCTGCCGCCCAATCCGTGGTCGTGACGAGCCAAGGGCCGTTGATCTCCGTTGGAACCTCTGAACAGCGCGGCGAAATCTCCAGCACTCAATTGAATCAACTGCCGGTAGCAAATCAGGACTGGACATCCCTGTTAAATCTCCTTCCAGGCGTTAGTACAGCAGGTGGAGGTGTAATCCTCAATGGCCTTCCGTCAACAGCATTCGGCCTGACCGTCGATGGAACGAACGCATCCCAGAATTCGGAACAATCTTCCTATAATTTCTATGGCGGCCCCAACATCATCAATACTATAAACAACGATGCGATCCAGGAGATAAGTGCGGTGCGGGGTATATCACCGGCATCAGTCGGCGGGACAATGTCCGGGAACATCAACATCATCAGCAAAGGTGGTACAAACAATCTGCACGGGGATGTATATGAAATCAACGAAGAGAACCTCTACGATGCGCGCAATCCCTTTCTGACGGAACGTCCCCGCACAACATTCAACCAGTTCGGCGGTTCGATTTCCGGACCATTCATAAACAATAAGTTGTTCTACTTTACGAGCTATGAGGGCGTTCGGTACAACGCATTCACCGACGTATCCGCCGATGTGCCTTCACCTTACCTCATCAGCATCAGCCCAGCTGTATATCAACCCGTTTTTGCGTCGTATCCTACAGCCCAGCAACCGCCGGACGATCCCACAGCAACAACGGTATTTGTGAGCAAAAGCGGTTCAAACGTCCAAAAGGACAGCGATGGCCTCGTCCGTCTGGACTACAGCCAGAACGAACACAATCAGTACACCGTGCGCTATATTCGGGGCCGTCCCTATAGCAAGAGCCCAAACATCAACGTAATCAATCCTCGAGTTTACACCGCCCATTCCGACGCTTATAACGGCAATTGGACTCATTCAGGATCTACATGGGCTTCCAATGCACGCGCTGGGTATAACCGGATCTTGTTAGCCCGGGATGATCTTGGTCTCGCCTCAGATTACGAGAGGGTTTCATTGAACGGTTTCGATACCAACGGCTCAGAAGCCTTTTCCACGATGGGCGGTATATGGACGGGAGCGGAAGACATCTCCTGGACGCATGGGCGCCACACATTTCAAACGGGAGGAGTTGTTCAGAGGCTGAATACGGGCCGCATCGACCTGAATACCACGAGCCTAAATTATTCGAGTTTGAGCGATTTTCAGAACAATATCCCAAGCTCCGTTGAGATCACCTTCGATCTGACGCCTTTTAATATTTCTACCTATCAATATGGCGGCTACGTCCAAGACGACTATCGAGTGCTCTCCAATCTGACTTTCAATCTTGGTGTGCGCTACGACTACTTCTCGGTGCCGAAAGAAGATTCCGGGCGGTTCTTCAATCGAGGCATCAATCCCTTGTACCCGCAGCTTGGTCCAGGCTATGGGCCTTATCTTCCCGCAAATAGCATCTACAACGGAGACTTCAACAATTTTCAGCCGCGAGTGGGTTTTAGCTGGGGAGTTGGTCCGTCTGGCAAAACAGTTGTGCGTGGCGGCTTTGGGGTTTTTGTCAATCCGCACTCAATATATGGCGCGGCGGTCAATGTGGTTCAGGACAATGCCACAACACCTTTTCGAATAACTTTGAACCGTAGCCAGGCGCTCGCCGCCGGTTTGAAATATCCAGTTCATCGCGCGGACTACACTGCTATTCTGCAGCACCTCTTATCGGCAGGAGTGGTATCTCCAGATTTTGCAGACTCCGCCGTACGACAAAATTATCCTGATCCCTATAGCGTCCAATATACCCTTGGGATCGAGCAGGCGCTTCCATGGGAAACTGCGCTTGATATTGCCTATGTCGGTAATCGTGGGTTCAAGGAGAATATTACCGAGGTCCAGGATCTGCCGAATCGCTTGACCGGAATCGCTCCGTTTCCAAAATTTTCGCAATTTAACTATTACTTTGCGGGCGATATGAGTAACTATAACGGCCTACAGGTTCAACTGCACAAGCGCTTGCAGCAGGGAATCATGTTTGGTGCAAGTTATACCTGGTCTCGCAACATGGCCTTTGAAAACGCCGGCTTGGAGATGGAAACCCCTCCGCAAGACAACAACGATATAAAGGCGGACTATGGGCCAACAATCTACGACATGCGGAACAACTTCGTTTTCAATGGCGTATGGAACCTGCCCCTCACACAGTGGACGCGTTTGCACAGCAGACTTTCCGATAGTCTATTGGGCGGGTGGCAGATCTCCGGAACCTTGGAATTGTGGAGCGCCAATCCTGTGAATCTGGTGAACGGCAATTCCTCCTACCCCTCGGATCGGCCGGACGCAATTCTAGGGATGAATCCATATATCCGAAAATACAATCGATTTCAACTGCAATACCTGAATCCGGCTGCCTTCGCGATGGTACCGATTTCCGATGCAAGCGGCGCTCAAATTCGCGGCGGCGATCTGGGCAAAAACAAAATTTATCCACCTGGTACCGAGAACCTGAACGCCAGCGTATTAAAGAACTTCACAATTACCGAGCGGACACTGTTCCAGTTGCGGCTGAATGCCTTCAACGCGCTGAATCACGAGAATTTGGGGGGCCTGAATACCGACCCGAGTTCGGATACATTTGGCCAACTCCAGGGGGCCGGTAATCGCACGGTCCAAATCGGAGGGAAAATAGTGTTTTAAGTCACCCAGTATGTCAGTGCATGTGAGTCGAAGACGAGCGACTACCGTTGTTCCATCGAGAACAATGAATTTCAACGAATTCGTAAAACCGGGATAAGGACATGCAAATACTTGGAGGATCTCGTTCGGCCCAAGCCATCGGACTACTCATTACCGTTTTTTTCGTAGGATTGGTGAGCACCGCAAGCGTTGCTGCTCAGACTATAAATCAGATGGCAGACGGAATTGTCCACGCCTCGCGCTTCAAGGGAGCCAGGGAGGCATATCTACCGATTATTCGGAAAGAGAGCCATGCAGCCAATCTACTAGCGATGCCAAACGGCGACCTTCTATGTTTTTGGTTCACAGGCACCGAGGAAGGAAACTCCGGCGTTTCCATTGCCATGTCACGACTGGATCACAACTCAAATTCATGGAGCCTTCCTGTAATCATCTCCTATCACCCTGGCTGGTCGGATCAGAATCCGGTACCCTTCCGTGCGCCGGACGGACGGCTTTGGCTCTTCCATACATCGCAGAAGGCCCATAAAGGCCAGACAACCGCCGTCGTGTATCAACTTATCTCGGATGATCAGGGGCATACATGGACCGCTCCCAAGGTTCTGTTTTCCACCCCAGGTACATTCATTCGCCAACATTTGGTTGTCTTTCATCGGGAATGGCTTTTCCCCACCTATCATTCAGCAAGCTTCGGCATTATCAAGCAATGCACAACATGACGTCTCCATTGTTAAAATTTCGAATAACAAAGGACAGACCTGGAGCGGATTGCGAAGTACCGGGATCAGGCGGGCTGGTACAAATGAATATCGTCAAACTCTCCGGGAGATCGACCTGGTTGCTTTCTTTCGCAGCCGTTACGCCGACTGGATATACAAGGGCGATTCCACGGATGGATGCCATTGGAGCACCCCCGTTGCCACTCAACTGCCAAACAATAATTCGTCGATGCAGGCCGTACGGCTGAAGGATAGTCACCTGGTCATGTTTTTAATAATGCTCAGGCCGGCACTACACGTAGCTATGCCGGGCGCGGCTGGGCGCAAGATCCTCTCGGTTGCGCTTTCTCTTGACGAGAGGAAAACCTGGCCTTGGGTGCGAGATGTGCAAGACGGAAATGAACCTCCGAGCTTATCACGCAGGTGAAAACCCCGAGTACTCTTATCCTTCAGTGACACAATCGCCGGATGGAACGATCCAGATAGCCTTTACTTTCCGGCGCGAAACCATCAAATATATGACCTTCGATGAGCAGTGGATCAAGAACGGAATTACGGAGGGAATGTTTACCGCTGCCCGAAGCCATAGCAGATCGAGACACGTTGCTCAATGACATCGCTTCAGTGAACTGTCGATGCCAATTCAATATGGAATGGTCCGGTTGATTGGTTTTGGGTCAAAACTATCAGAATTCTGCTAACTCTTTGCAGTTGATTGACGTCCCACCCGAATTTGAATTGGAACCAAATTGCTGGGTGGTTGCAAAGAGTGGATTCCCTGCGTCAATACTATGAATCCGGGCCCGGAAAAACATCCAATCGTGATCTACAACCCAGCACACTCTCCTGCCCGGCAGGCCAGCGATATCGCGCACAAACTCGCCCACATCATCCTCGAACATGACCCAGCCAAAATGGTTCTATCGCAAGACGGAACCATTGTGATGAGAAGCTTCAATGAAAAGCAGGAGGAGGAGGCCAACTGGTTGGCGTGGAGCCTGCTCCTGCCGCGGTGTGCATGGTGGTGACTGACCTCTCGGAACGAAAGAAGAGTGATGAACTCATCGCGGCCGGTCGGTTGTCAACTTCGATCCTCGAGAGTGCTGCCGAGGCCATCGCAGTATGTGACCGCACGGGAAAAATTATCACTGTAAACGAGGCGCTCGAGCGATTGTGTGGATTCAATCCGCTATTCCAATCCTTCGATCTCGCCATACCTTTGGTACGGAACGATAGCCTCACAAAAGTACCTAAAAGGTTCTTGATTGCCGAGGCATTGAAAGGCACAACCTTACGAGGATTGGAAGTAACGTTCCACGGTAGCAGCGTGAATTTAACAATACTGGTCGTTGATGATGAACCGATGTTGGCGGATACTCTCGCGGTGATCTTCCGGCGCGCAGGGTACGAATCAATTGCGGTCTACAGCTGCGAAGCAGTGCTGCCGATCATAAGAAAGTTACAACCTCTATTGATCGTCTCGGATGTTGTAATGCCGGGGATGGACGGGATAGCACTCGCAAAGATCATTCGAGTCAACTTTCCGAACTGCGGGGTTCTGCTCTTTTCCGGTAATGCCGACCCTCAGGATCTACTTGAATCCGCTCACGAGGAAGGCTACGCCTTCGAAGTGTTGGCAAAGCCCGTCTCACCGCCACACCTGCTCGAAAGGGTCGCATATTTGGCGAGCTAGTACTTTCCGTCAAATCAGCCGTAAAGCCGTTTAATAACTGGGACATCATTGAAGGTGCGGCAGCAGTGGCCACTGTTGACCGCCTCGACGAGAAATCCAAGGCGAATGCTCACGGAGAGCAGCAACCATCCGCAACCCCCGCGCAACCACGCGAGATGGCTGGAACCAGGATTCCTCCGGAACTTGTTGATGGGATTGGTGGCGGCGAGTGGGATCGAACCACCGACCTACGGGTTATGAGTCCGTCGCTCTAACCGTCTGAGCTACGCCGCCAATTTTGGAGAAGTTTTCTTGCAGAAACCTTTATCATACGGATGCTGAGAAAGCAGTGTCAATCGAGATGAACTCGAGAAACTTCGCCATTCGATCTTCGCGCCGGAACCTGGAACGCGAGCTGTCCGCTGCTGCCGATCCGCAGCGTGCGGAGTTCCTGCAGGGTTATTTCAAAACGGGGGAGGGCCAGTACGGGGAAGGTGACCGCATCCTGGGTATTCCTGTTCCGCTGCAACGAAAAATCGCGCTGCGATACCACACATTGCCGTTCAAAGATTTGAGCCATCTGCTGGCCTCTGCGATTCATGAGCACCGCTTCGCAGCTCTGGAAATCCTGGTGGCGCAGTTTGAATCTGCCGATGCGCCGCTTCGCAAAGAAATCGTCTCCTTTTATCTGCAGCACACGCACAGGATGAACAACTGGGACCTTGTGGACACGGCTGCCCCTTATATAGTGGGCGAATATTTGAAGGGACGGCCTCGTGATCTGCTCGATGCCCTGGCCGCCTCCAACAATCTGTGGGAGCGGCGGATTGCCATTGTCTCGACACTGGCTCTCATCCGTCACGGCGAAACGAAGGACACATTCCGCATCGCCAGAAAACTATTGTCGGACGAGCATGACCTGATTCACAAAGCCGTGGGGTGGGCGCTGCGGGAGACAGGCAAAGTCTCCCGTCCTCATCTGCTGTCGTTTTTGCGAAAGCATCACGCATCCATGCCGCGAACAACCCTGCGCTATGCGCTCGAACATTTCCCCGCAACTGAGCGAAAGCAGATCCTGAATGGAATTTTCAACAGAACGGCATCAGGCGAGGCGAACCCAAAGAAGATGGCAGCAAGAGAGATCGAGCGTCGCGGTACATTGAAGCTATGACCGACGATTTGATGCGCCAGGTGATCGGAGTGATCCCGGCGCGCCTGGCCTCGACGCGCATGTCGCGGAAGGTACTGCGCGAAATCGCGGGCAAACCGCTTCTCGCGTGGGTTTATCAGGCGGCTGCAGATGCGAACGTGTTCGATCGGTTGATAGTCGCCGCGGATTCCGGCGAAGTGGTCGAGCTATGCCGCACCAACGGTTGGGATGTACGGTTGACGCGGCCTGAACTGGCCAGCGGAACGGATCGCGTTCACGCTATTGCCCAGATGGTTGCGCAGGAAAACCACGCAGTCGACGACGATACCATCTTCGTCAATATACAGGGGGATGAGCCGCTGCTTCGCCGCGACCATTTTCAGGCTCTTCTGCGGCCTTTTACGCGCTCCCGATCCGGCGCCGAGGTGAATGTGTCGACAGTAATGACGCCCTGCTCCGCCGAGGATATCTCGAACCCGAATGCCGTGAAGGTCGTCGTTGACCAGCATGGCAGGGCCTTGTATTTTTCACGCGCGCCGATTCCATGGGATCGAGATGGACAGGGCGATGTCGCTTACTGGAAACATCTCGGTCTATACGCGTACAGCAAGCGTGTGCTCGACCTCTTCCCGAGCCTGCCTGCGAGCAAGCTCGAAGCCGCCGAGCGGCTGGAGCAGTTGCGGCTGCTTGAAAACGGCATCTCCATTCATGTCGAGCCGGTCGAGTTCGACACGGTCGGAGTGGATACAGAGGCAGATCTGAAGACTGTGACGGCGCTGCTCTCGGAACCGAGAATGTAGATCCGATTCAATTTCGAAAACACCACGTCTGGCCAGAAATGTTGGGGACCGCCTCACTCCTTCGCCAGTAAACATCCAGCGGGAAACGGACGAAACCAGACGCTTCCGATACACTGAAGGCTGGAGATCAGGATGAATCTGTTTCGCTTTCTTCCTCAGGCGGCAACCCGCCTGAAGCTGGGAGTTTTTTTGTGCGCTGTTCTGATGGGCACTTCCGTAGTTGGGTTGGCGCAGGCTGGCAGCAGCAGCAGCGCTCCCGCCATCAACAATCCCCAAGCCCATAACATCAACAACGGCAACTATATTCCACCTCCGCCGCCTTCGGGTCCGAACGTCTATTACAACCACCGCTGGGATCTTTACGCCGGGGCCGGATATACAAATTTTCTAGCTGGTCCGGCATTGATTCAACGCTCGAACCTGGGCGGCTGGGAAGCGGCAGCTACTTATTGGCTGGGCTGGCACTGGGGCATTACGGGCGATGCGCGCCAGTACATCGGCACCTCCGGCGTATTTCCAAACGCGAATGGTGGCATGCACAACCCGGTGTGCCCGCCGTTCTCGCAGAGTTGCTACCAAAACCCGACCATCACCGGGCCTCGCATTATGCAGTATTACTTTATGGCCGGACCGTCCTACCGGGTCTTTCGGCGCGCCAAGGCATCCGGCACCTTCCACGCGCTGTTTGGCAATGCTTACGGTATCTTCGATGCAGCCACGCTGCATGGGCTGAATCCACAAACCATTGGACTTTTCGCGACACAATGGACCTTTGCCGGCGCGATCGGCGGGACATTCGATTACAACTGGACGCCGCGGATTGCATTTCGGGCGCAGCCAGAACTGTTGCTGACGCGCTATGGCGGGACAGCGCAGCAAAACTTCGGGTTTTCCGTGGGACCGATCATCCGCCTGGGCAAGCTGGATACCTCGGGCGACAATGCGCCATCGGGTAAAAAGGGGACGCATTTCCACAATCCATTCCGCAGGTAACGAAAGTACGTAGACTTTGGTGCTTTGACTTAAATCCCAAGGTAATTGAATATCACCCTAAAGCGGATTGGATTCCAGGCCCTCCCCCCTCTCTCTCTGAGCCTTTTTTCCCGTCCGCTTCCCCTCCCGCCAAGATTCCGAACTAAATCCCATCGATTTCCGAACCTCTGATCCAGCGTAACTCCTGAGCCTGGAATGACCCGTCTTCTGACAATGATTTGAAACCCCTCCGCGGCACTCCGCAATTTTGTCCTGGACATCCTCAAAGCGAAACAAGCAGCACGATGAAGCGTAGCTGGAATTTTTCCGCATACGTCTGAACCTCGTGGTCGTTCGATCAAGAGGAACGGACGCTGGCCCGTATCGCCGCATCGGAATAGAGGATGGCTCGGCTGGGGACGCGTTCACTTCACTTCGCTTCTATGACTTTTTCGCTGGATTATGCGTCTGAAGAGAGTCAGAGAAAGATGGGTTCAGGGATCTCAACACGTCCAACGATCAGGGTGGTCGTACTCTGCGATTAGAATAAGAACATAGGTCTGCCCGCCCAATTTTTCCAACCTTAGGACGATTCATTCGGAACATGCGCTTCAACTGCCTGGGAAAACTGATTTTGCCAATTCTTTGCCTTCTCACTGGCAATCTTTGGCACGCATTCGCAGCGGCGCGAAATGCTTCGAACGCGGACGCCCTTCCATCGGCACCCAGACCTTCCATCTCGCGTTCCGCCTCGCTTTCGCGGGCGCACGCCATGGTAACCCACTCGGCTTACGTCACCATCCCCCGTCTGGATGAGGAACCCAAATTAGGCGATTTTCTGGCGACTCCGGTGCGCTCGCGGGCGGCCGGCGAAATGCTGCGCATCAGCAACTTTATCGAGCGTTATCCAGATGATGGCAAACCTGTCACTGAACCAACCATCGCGTACCTCGGTTACACGCACAAATATTTTTTCGCCGCTTTTATTTGCAAAGAAAAAAATCCGAATCTGATCCGGGCGCACATGCTGGCGCGGGATTCGCTTGGGGACGACGACAATGTCGAGGTGATGCTCGATACTTTCGATGATCAGCGGCGGGCGTTTCTGTTCGACAGCAATGCTCTCGGTATCCAGGCCGATGCTCTTTACAGCGAGCAAAACGGCACGGACTACTCGTTCGACACGGTGTGGGACACCTGGGGCAAACGGACTCCGTTCGGATACGTTGTGCTGATGCGCATACCGTTCGCCAGCCTTTATTTCGCCAAAGCCGAGCCAGGCCAGACGCGAACATGGGGCATTATTCTGGAGCGGGATATCTCACATGCCAGCGAGATGGCCTTCTGGCCCAGAAGCAGACATAACGTCGCCGGCCTTTTGACTCAGGACATCGCCGCCGAAGGGTTCAGTGATATCGCGCGCGGCCAGAACCTCCAATTCGAGCCCTATGTTCTGGGCCGAAATCTGCGTCAATTGAACACCACCAACCCTGATAACCCGTACTTCCGGGACAAACATCTGCAGGGTTACACCGGGTTGGACGCGAAGTTTATCCTGCACAACAGCCTGGTTCTCGATATGACGGTCAATCCCGATTTCAGTCAGGTGGGCATCGACAATCCGGCAACACCCAACCAGCGCTTTCCTCCGTATTTTGCGGAAGTGCGGCCATTCTTTATCGAGAACAGCAGCTACTTCATGACGCCGATCAGCCTGTATTACACCAACAACATCATGACGCCGCAATACGGCGCTCGGCTGACAGGGAAGCTTGGTCCATGGGCACTGGGCATTCTGGGCGTGGACGACAGGAGCCCGGGGCAGGCGGTTCCGCCCGGAGATCCCGAGTACAACACGCGCGCGCATTTCTACGCAGGGCGCGTGAATCGCGACATCGGCGCTCTATCGAATGTTGGCATCATTTATGCCGACCGCGAATATCTGGATTCGTTCAATCGCGCCGGCGGGTTCGACTATCGAGAGCGGCTCAAGAATCGCTGGACACTGACCGGGCAGGCTGTTACCTCCGCCACGCAAAATATCAGCAACTCCACGCAAGACGAACAGGAATGCGAAGCGCTTACGGTGACATGCAGCGGGCAGGCGTATTCGCAGGAGCTGAGTTATTCTGACCTGCATCGCAACTGGTGGGTCGCCTACGACGACACCTCCGCCGGTTTTGTTACCGACACCGGATTTTTTCGACGACCGGACGTGCGCGAGCCCAACGGGTATTTCGCCTACACGTTCCGCCCCACCCAAGGCCCGATCCTTTCGCACGGACCCAGTATCTACAGCGAGCGTATTTGGGATCACACTGGACTTCCGCTGGACTTCTACATCAATCCTGCCTACAGCTTCAGCTTCAAGCACCGCACCTCGGTTTCAGCCAATGTCGATCTGGGGCAGGATCAGCTGCGGCCGATCGATTACTCCGAGCTGACGCACAACGTGGAATATCACAGCCACACCAGCGGGGTAAACTTCTACACTTCTCCAATCCCATATCTCGCGGCGGGAGGTGGAATCTACACCGGAACTGTTATCAACTATTCGCCGCCCAGCAACAGCGGGCCGGACCCTGTGAACGTAACGTCACCGAATCTTAATCTCGAAATCAAGCCCATCAGTTCCATCGATCTGCAGAACAGTTATGTCTACACCCATTTCACAAACCCGGCCAACGGCGCGGTCGTTTACAACAATCACGAACTGATCTCGCGCTGGAACTATCAGATGACCAAGGCCTTTTCATTTAATCTTATCGGCCAGTACATCTCCACCCTGCCCAACCCGCAATATACTAGCCTGACGGATTCCAAAACCGTGTTCGCGGACGCACTCTTCACCTATATGCCGCACCCCGGCACGGCCGTCTACTTCGGCTATATAGGGAACTTCGCAAACCTGAACCGCGCCCTCTGCACCCGCGACGCGAATGGGATGTGCGACACCAATGATCCGATTCTGCCGCCCACCTCCTCCTCGCTGATGAACGATGGCAAGACGGTATACCTGAAGCTTACCTATCTGCTTCGCTTCTAGAGCCTGATTGTCTGGGGTACTCTCTACTTCGCGTACGCCGCCAGAGATCGATGCTTCGGCCGGTGTATACCCTACATGCGCGAGTGCTACCGCTGAGAGCGGGCTGTTCTACCCGCGATGATCTGGGGCGACTGAGACACCCCGAATCTCGGGGTGCTGTGCACCTCGTCACCGGGACCGGTGCTCCCGGAAGGTCTACTGACCGGCAATAGCAGCGAATCCATCTCTCTGGACATCCACGCGCGCGAGATCCCTCGCACCGGAAAATTCGCCGCCCAGATCGCTAGCTCGAAGATCCTCTTGAGATATTCGGGTGGCCCTTCGCCGTGCCAAAGATCGATCATGGGCCTCATCTCGCCTTGGAGATTTGGATGGAAGGTACGCTCATCCCATCGGCGACGGCCTTCCGGGTGCCCCGGATATTCACCGACTACGTGTGTGAAACTTTGATAAAAACGCCAGTTCAACGGCTCCGCATACTGCGGCATCAGCAGCACTGTGCTTTGCTTTCCTCTGCGAATCTCGTCGACGAACTCCGGGAAATCGGCTGCGTTCGTAAGATTGATGGCGGCATTCGGTTCGCCGGCATGGCGGTCACCGCCAGAGACGATCAGCTGTTGCCATTCCGCCGCCAGCCGGATCACTTCGCGATTTTCGCGATGACTCCGCATCCCGTTCAACTCAAAGCCGTGCAAGTAGCTGTTCGTTTTGCTGAGAAAACGTCTTAGCTCGAACGCGAAGATGTCGGGAGCTATGCCGTTGAAGTTCCAAACCGGATGGTTGAAGATCAGCAGCACTCCCGGCATGCGGTTCAGCTCGGCCAATAGCCGGAGAATCGTCCGCTGGTCCGCGACTTCTGTTGCTTCCCGAAGCATAGCCATGAGCGACTGCGCCATCTTTGGTGGGAGGTTGTGCACGCCAACGTGGAAGATCGCCCGACCGAAAGGAACCGTCCACTCTGTTGAGATTGGCGTCTCCCCGCGCTCGGGAACCTGGCGTAAAAGGATGGAGGCTTCGATGTTGTTGTGGTCTGTGAGAGATACCATCGGTCGCAGACCCAGCTTCGCGATCTGTCCCGACTCCAGGTCGTGGGCCTGCCGCTCGCAAAGCGGCGGCGTCCAATAGGCACGTTCGAAATCGAGGCCAATACCGGTGACGCTTTCGCAGCGCTCCCTCTGTCGCTCGATCCACGTACGCAAACAACTGCGCCCTTGCAAAAACTTGCCTATGAAACCAAGGCTTTCCCTGGAGTGCCGGGTATGTCCGTGGAGGGAAACTCCACCTTGAAATGGAAGGCGAGCATCTCCCTCCTCGGGCAGCAGCAACACCTGATTGTGCACGCGGCCTCCGGAACCTGTTTCGCTGTTCAATCCCACAAGAATATATCTTTTTTACTACATCTCTGTGTCTCGAGCGCAAATGCCATCCCGGGAACAAACACTCTCTGTTCCTCGACAAAGCGGATCGAACAAAGCTGAGCAAAAACTACACTATCATTAATAAATAAGACTTGCAGTCATTTAATGATGGTGATCCGTCGCACCGCTGTCAACCCGGAACGCTCTGCAACAGCCAATCGAAAGGTATTTTTGCGCAACTTGAATATCAAGCACCGGTTCCATCTTGTCTCTACTGTTCTCGGCATCGCCGCAATCGGATCCACCATGTTCATCGCTCTGGGGCAGACACGAAACGTAGTGAACCCAACCCCATCCGCACTCGATTCGCCTACTTCGCAGGAGATCGTACAACGGCTGATCGAGCATAACCAGCAACGCGCGGCGCAACTGAAAAGCGATACCGACGAGCGCCATTACACCGTCACCTATCATGGCTTTCCAGCCACGCTCACCGCCAGCATGGTGGTTGACGCCACCTACGATGCACCCGTGACCAAACGGTTCCAAATCGTTTCCCATAGCGGATCGAAGTTGCTGTTTAACCGCGTGTTGAAGAGACTATTGGACAGCGAAAAAGAGGCAGCGCTGGAGCCGGACAAAACTGCGTTGACGCCGGCAAATTACAATTTTTCCCTGCTCGGGCAGCAGACCGTTAATGGCCTACCATGCTATGTCTTCCATGTAGACCCGAAGGTTAACTCGAAGTTTCTTTATCGCGGCAAGATTTTTATTGACGCAAAGGACTACGCCGTCACCGACATTGATGCGGAACCGGCGAAAAACCCGTCGTTCTGGATCAAAAACACGAAAATCCACCACGTGTACACAAAGGTTGGGCCGTTCTGGTTACCGAAACAAAACCGAAGTGAGAGCAGCCTGCGCCTGGGAACTGCCGTGCTCACGATCGACTATGGAGCGTATCGAGTGCAGTCCGCCGGTTCGCATTAGCTCCGCGCTGCAGTAGCCCGTGATCCTGCAGCACCCGATACATTGGCATGGCACACTGGCCGCAAGAACATTGAATGTGCTCGATTCCACAGGAGCAGAAGGGAGGTCACTATCAAAATTGCCAGCTGGAACGTGAATTCCATCCGTGCACGCGTTGAGCACGTCACCACGTGGCTGCAAGCGCGTAAACCGGACGTGCTGTTGCTGCAGGAATTGAAAGGAACGGAGTTCCCCGCCGGAGTATTCCAGCAACTAGGTTACGAGAGCGCGGCGGTGACGCAGAAAGCGTATAACGGGGTCGCGATCTTGTCGCGCTATCCGATCCAAACGGTCAGCACCACTTTGACCGGCGATGAGGCAGACAGTCACGCGCGGTATTTAGAGGTGACGATCGAGGACATTCGCATCGTCAATATTTATCTTCCGAATGGCAATCCGGTAGGAAGCGACAAATTCCTCTACAAGCTGGCTTGGATGGACCGGCTGATCCAGCAGATGAGTTTATGGCGGCGGCAGGATGTGCCGGCGCTGGTAGGTGGCGACTTCAATGTCATCCCGGAGGATATTGATTGCCACAAGCCGTCGTCGTGGATGCATGACGCATTGTTCCAGCCGGAGCCGCGCGAGCGGTACCGCGCCCTGCTGACTCTGGGCTATACGGATGCGTTTCGGTCGCTGCATCCCGGGGAAGGACAACATTTTACTTTCTGGGATTATTTTCGGCAGGCTTTCGAGCATAATCGCGGCATCCGGATCGATCATTTTTTACTATCGCCGGCGCTGGCCAGTCGACTGGAAAGATGCGAGATTGATCTGGAACCTCGCACGTGGCAAAAGCCCTCCGACCATACGCCGGTCATCGTGGAGTTGCGTTAAAGATCGGAATCATGCACACCTCGTTTCCTTCAGAATATTTCTCGGTTGAGTAAGTCCATCAAGAGGAGAATTCGTTCGCGCTTATCGGAGTTACGCCGTTGCCTGCGTAGTATCGACGGAACTCGGCAAAGGAGCGATTGCGTACACTAGGTTTAATCTTGGCTTAGCGCTGGAAACTCCCAGGGATAAAAGAAAATGAAGCACATGTATTGTTCGATTTTGGTTTCCGGTCTTTTGCTGGCCGGAAGTGCGTCTGCCACGGATTTGCATTCGCGGTGTGGAACCGACACCAAGCGACAGGTTGAAACAATCGACTCGTCGAAGTACAGCTTTTCGGTCGATATGGGCGGCAAGATCGACGGACCGATGACGCGCGATCCCATCGGCTATTGGGCCTACGACCAATACTGGGAACCGAACGTCGAGGTGACGCTCGCAAATATCGGCGACACCCCTGTCATCAATCCGTGGATTCGCCGCGTGGGCATGCCTGATACGCGCAACCTGCAATCCATCGTCGATTCCATCGTGAAACCGGGGATGAGCGACAAGGAAAAGGCCCGGCGAATATGGGAGTTTGAAATCAATAATCGATTTCACGCCACTACGCAGGATGACGAAGTCGCCGATGTCGTCAAGCGCGTGAACGTCTACGGCTACACGCTTTGCTACGACGAGAGCAAGGTCATCAGCGATATGTGGCGTGCGGCGGGGCTGAAGGTGCGGAAAGGATATCCAACAGGCCACAGCCTGGCGGAAGTGTATTACGACGGGGCCTGGCATGAGCTCGACTCCGACGAGAGCATCATCTCGCTGCTGCGGGACAACGAGACCATTGCATCCGAATCGCAAATCGTTGCCGACCACGATCTGATGAAACGCACCCACACCTATGGGGTGTTGGCGCCAGACAACAGGTTGAGCGATGAAGGCGGAGCGGCACTGATCTATTGGGAGGGGCCGCGGTCGGGCGAGCAGCCGAGCGTTACAAAGCACAATATGGATTTCACATTGCGGCCGGGAGAGTCCATCACCTGGGCCTGGAATCCCGCGGGTCTCTACCACGCAAGCCAATATCCTTCCGATCCAGATTCCACCGACCTGGAACAGTGGAACAAGCGCTGGCGTGTCATCGCACATGTAATGGATGGCAACATGACTTATGCTCCTGATCTAAGCCAGGCGTCCACGCTTCAGTATCTGCGCACCGAAGGCGTCCAGTTTCGAAATCCAGGCCAGTTCGGCACCGGTTTGTATCTGACGGGAAACACCGGAACGGTCGATGTGCCGATCAAGAGCGCCTACCCGGTGGTGGGCGGCAGGCTGGAGGTGGACCTTGAGAGACAGCATTTGCATACCGACGAAATCGCCATCTCGATCAGCTATGACGGCGGCAATACCTGGAAAGATGTGCAGACGAGCTGGGCCAGCGACTACAACCGCATGTACGTGGATCTGAATCCGTTTTTCAAGAAGAAAGATCCGGCACGATACGAATATATTCTCCGCTTTACACTTCGCAGCCAATCGGCCAAGCCGGAGGTTGCGTTCAAGGGCGTGTCTGTCCGCTCCACGCTGGAGATGGCGCCCCTGGCGATGCCGGGCGTCGTGCTGGGTCAGAACAAATTTATCTACACCGACGACTCGCCGGGAGCAAGAAAAGTAAAGGTCACACAGGTGTGGAATGAGTGCGATGCGGATATCGCCATCCCCGCTGCTCCGGTGGGAGTAACACCCGCCGATGGGAAACCCTACTCTGGAACGCAGGTTAAATTCCAATGGCGTGCCGGTTCGGATGTAACTCCCGGAGATTATGAGTTTGCACTCAGCGAATTTCCCGATATGCGTTGGCCGTTGTCGCCGAATTTTCACAAATTGATCAGCCGGACTGCCTTCCAGGGTACTTCTTCCTTTGAACTGCCTTATATTGGATTGCTGAATCCCGGCCAGAAGTATTATTGGCACGTTCGCGCACGCAGCCAGGACAACGTGTGGGGTCCGTGGTCGAAGACCTACTCGTTTTCGGCGGTTGCGCCTGAGGTGCCGCTCAATGTTACGGCTAAATTTGATGGAGCGAATCGCACCGCGCAATTGAGCTGGCAGCGCGGGAAGAATGGAACCGCGCCCGTGCGCTTTCGTATCTACGGCAGCGAAGAGCGGGGATTCACTGCGAACGATCACCCCTACGAGTACGACGATGGACTCAAGGGAACGCAGCGCGCGGCGGCGAATCTGCTGCTGGAGACGGCAGGACCCAATGAATCCGTTCAGCTTCCAGAGAACCTGTGGCGACCCTACTATCGCCTCGCGGCAATCGACCGCGAGGGAAGAGTGAGCGGCCCTTCTGCGATGGTCGAGCTCTCACATCCTCTGATTGCAACAACGCAATTGCCCACCGCAGTTCGTTCCCGCTTTTATCAGGCGCGGATCGTGACCAGTGCCTCCATCGGCCATCTCGTTTCAGCAGACGAGAACGGCAAGCCATACCAGATGCGGTTCCGCACCGGGGATGACCTGGTGTTCCACATGAGCGGCGCTCCGGCAGGGCTTTCCATTGATTCAAACGGCGTGATCTCCGGATTCGTCGGAGATGTTCAACAAAACAATTACGACGTGACGATCGCAGTTCAGAACAAGACGAACGGTAACAGCGACTCAGTGAAACTCGCGCTGCCCATTTCCAGTAAGTAGTGCTGTTCTCATCAGAGGTAGTCCACGCGATCGCCCGTCATTCTGAGCGAAGAATCCAGAAAATATCAGCCTCGTCTAAATTCTTCGCTTCGCTCAGAATGACAGCACTTAGCCACAGATGTAAGAAAATTGCGACCAGCAGCGATGGCGTAAACGGGTTCTCGTGCCTGCGGATAAGGCTTGCGTCGTAAATTGTGGCCGACCACGCGAAAGTCAAATCCACCGTCGAATAACGAGGCCTATGGCTGCGCACCTCGCCTCAAGGTGCGCAGCCATCCCTGCAAAACTACTGCTTTCTCGGTCCCACGAGTGAGAACATGGCTCCCTGAGGGTCCATGCCAAACACGATCCAGAGATCACCGGGTACCTGATGGGGACCCATAACCACCTGCCCGTTCTTCTCCTTGACGCGCGTGGCTGCGGCATCGATATTCTCAACATTGAAGTAGTAAAGCCAGAACGGGACGGGAGACTTGCTGCTGTCGCGCGTCATCATGGCGCCGATCGGAGCACCGCCATTATTGAAAATCCTGTAACTACCGCTCGGTCCCATGTCCATCGTGCTGTCTTCGTTCCAACCAAAGAGGTTCGAGTAGAAGCGCCATGCGGATTCTCCATCATTGGCGGAGAGCTCATTCCATCCGACAGTACCCGGCGAGCCGACTGGGGGACGCTTCGGTGCCTCGCTCAGAGAGCCCTTGAATAAGAGGAAGACGGCGCCTTGCGGATCTTCCGCGGAGGCAAAGCGACCAATACCGGGGATGTCCATCGGTTGGCAATGCAGTTTCCCGCCCCCCTGTTCTACGCGTTTGGCATAAGCATCGACATCATCGACGCCGATGAAACCAACCCAGGCGGGCTTCATGCCGCCATCGAGCATCTGCGGGGTGAACTGCATCAGGCCGGCGGTGCTAATGCCGCCGACCGAAAGAAGCGTGTAAGGCATGCCGCCGGGATCGCCGGATTTTTCTGTTTTCCATCCGACGACGTGAGTATAGAACTGCTCAGCCCCCTTGGCATCGGTGGTTCTGAGTTCATGCCAGACAAAGTCTCCTGTGGCGGCTTTGACCGGCGTGGTCACTTGCTGCTGCGCTGCTGTGCTCATTTTGTTCCTCTCTTCTCGATTTGGGATAAGTGTTCAATGTGTGGACGGCCGGATGGAACTTGGGATACCGGCGACGTCCAGCTGGTGTTCACGTAGACGATACCGATGTGAGCCGATATCGTCTGAAACTCCTTCATCCTTCTGCCGCGCGCTCAAGCTCAGCGATATCGAGCTTCTTCATCTTCAGCATTGCCTGCATTGCTTTTGGCTTCTTGATCAATTCTGGCAGGCGCGCGGGTACGATCTGCCAGGAGAGGCCAAACTTGTCTTTAAGCCAGCCACACTGGCTCTCGCTGCCGGCGGCGGAGAGTTTCGTCCAGTAGTCGTCGATCTCCTGTTGCGAATCGCAACGGACGACGAACGAGATCGCTTCCGTGAATTTGAACATGGGTCCGCCATTGATAGCTGTGAACTTCTGACCGTCGAGTTCAAAAGCGATCGTGAGGATGCCGGCGGGAGCGGGACGATCGCCGGTGTTGTGCAGGACGGTGAGGCGACGGGAGTTCTTGAATACCGACAGGTAAAAGTTAACCGCGTCTTCTGCGTTGTTGTCGAACCAGAGGAACGGGGTGATACGAGGAAATTTCTCGAGTGCGCTCATGGAGTCTACCTTTATGTAGGATTAGCTTTTGGTTTCGACGCCGCTACGATGCGAGATAACGGTTACGCTTCGACATGTGTACGCTGTACACAGCAATCTACCAGAACAAGTGTACACTGTCCACAAACGTCATGAATGCCGCGAAAAACAAATTGCCACCTGTTCGGAAAACATTTCGCCATGGAGACCTGCGGAGGGCCCTGCTGGAGGCAGGCATCGAACTGGCGCGCGGCGGCGGCCCGCAAGCAATCGTACTCCGGGAAGCGACACGCCGGGCAGGGGTTGCGCCGAATGCTGCCTACCGGCATTTTTCCAGTCACGGTGATCTCCTGAAAGCGGTCAGAGCGGCTGCTCTTTCGTCGCTCGCTCTTGCCATTGAGTCGGAGATCGCCGCAGTGCGGCGCGGCAAACATACGAAGCCAGAACTGGCACGAGCCACTCTCCGAGCGGTTGGGACAGGCTATTTGAAGTTCGCTTTGACAGAAACTGGTCTTTTCCGAACGGCCTTCTCTGTTCCGGATCCGGTGGAGGGCGATGTCGATGCTGCAAAAACGGGCCGGAGCGGCCTGAATCCATTTCAACTGCTTGGGTCAGCTCTGGACCTGCTGGTAGATGCAGATGTCCTTCCACGGGAACGGAGGCCGGGAGCGGAGTATCTCGCCTGGTCCGCTGTCCATGGCCTCGCATTCCTGATCATCGATGGCCCTCTGAGCGGCGCATCCGACCGGGAGATTCGTACATTATCAGATCGCCTTCTGCAAATGGTCGAAAAGGGCCTTTAAGCTGTGGTCGCTGAGTGGCTATGCTGCTCGCTGTGCCTTCTTGATAAGAGCAAACGCTACATCTGACCCCTTGCAGCCGAGCAATCGATACTTCTTTCCTTCAAGATCGTGATAGTTGACGAAGAAATCCTGCAGCTCTTTCAGCCATTGTTCGGGAAGATCTTTCAGCTTTCGGATATTGGCATACATGTGATTCGCTTCAGCAACGGCTACAAGCCTGTCGTTTCTGATCTTCTTCTTCCCGTCGAGCTGCTCACCTTCGATGATACCGATAAGACGCGCCCGAACAGCACATCCCGGAAAAGCAGGTTCATCCATCAAGAGAAGTACGTCGATCGGGTCTCCGTCTGGTGCAATCGTCTGTGGCAGGAAACCGAAATCGTAGGGGAAGACCATGCCGGCAGGAAGAACCTTCTTCAGAGCGAAAATCTCCTGATCAGGATCGAAGGCAAACTTGTTCCGGCTGCCAGCGGGCGTTTCGATGATTACTGTCAGCAGACCATCTTTCTTATTGATCGGCTTAAGTCTAGTGGGATCTGCCAGAGCTTTCATAAACATCCTTTGTCGTCCGTTTAAAGGAATGTTATACGACGGCCTGGAGTTCGGAAAACAACCGGCACTTGGCTAAATGGACATCACTGGCGACTGAACAAACGATATTTGCGTCTCGGTCGTGCGATGAACGTAAACACCGCTCCGGAAACGACGGCCACTCGCTACCTTTCTCGTTACAGCGTCATTTCGCCTGCAGAGAGGAGTTAGTCTAAGCTTTGCAAAGATTGGAGGCGCGGGTCGGGATCGAACCGACGCATAAAGGTTTTGCAGACCCCTCTAAGGGCATTGTGGGTAGTTGTTGGATTAAGTAAGTATTTGCAAATAAACAATCTTCCGAGGACTCAATACAGGCGAATACAAGTGGAACCAGGCAGGCACTCCCCACAAAATCCCCCACAGTTCAAAGTTAGAATCCATTGATTCCCGCCGCGGGAAAAGTGGCCCTCGCGGCGCATAGCGAGCCCTTCGATCTGTTGCTTGGCCGATGCAACCTACGATATCTGGTCGGGCTTCTGGCCGAAGTCCCCTAGCAGTCGGCTCGCGGACAGCCTGAATGCGGCCAAGAAATATGTAGCGACCCACAGGCCGGACAGTCTTTAATGGGGTCCGTTCGAGGGCCTTGGACCGGACATCGTTGAGGGCATTCGCCGAATCAGAGCGATGGACCGCCCAGGCTTGATCGTCTGGGGCAGTTCGACGCTCACATCGATGCTGCTCGAACAGGGGCTTGCGGATGAGGTCTTGCTGTTCGTCTATCCAATCTTGTTGGGTAAAGGGAAACGTTTCTTTTCGGACGGGACCCGCCAGGCGGACTCGCACTGACCAGCACGAACGCTCTGTCCTCTGGCGTCCTCATCAGCACCTACACGCCCGCCGGACCTTTGCGTACCGGCTCCCTCGACGACGCAGTGGCGTGAGCGAATGCCGAAGTTCTGATAGGAACGGACCGACGTATGCTTGATAACTCCTCATAAGTCGGCTTCTGTTGGCTGATCACGATTTCAATCGGCGATCACAGGTCAATGCAAGTTTCCAGCAAGAATAGCTCTCGAAACGCGCATTGGCGATTTTGCACATATTGAGAATCTGCGAGCCAACAGCCGGATACTCGAACGGAAATCGTGGTCTACAGTAATGATCCTCTGAACAGGACCAACCCATCCCATCGGCGAGTCGGCGCCTGGGGCGTGCATGGATGACCAGAGATTTGTCACCGGATGCGCATGAGCGCACACCGGGTGCCGCTATAATCTGGAGACTGGCGACAATGTGGTGAAGCAGGAGCACGCTCCCCATGACTGAGGTCGGACATGGCGAAATCCGGTAACGCAGTGAAGGGTAGCAAAGATAGCTCCGATCGAAGCTCTGCGGCTTCAGGACTGAGCCGCAGAGCATGGCTCAAGCTCGCTGCATCGGCGGGCGTCACGGCTCTTTCCGCCGATGCCATCGACAGTCTCGCATGGTCCGCAAAACCTTCTGCCGCCGCCGCCAAATACCCGACTCCTTCCGAATGGACCGGCCATAACCGGAAACTGGGCGAATATTTCCTCGCTCAGGGCTATCCCGCCTATGACCCGCATCCGCGTTACCTGGGTGAACTGTACGGTTCCTGGTCCCAAATCGGCAGGCAATATGGCGAACGGGCAGGCGACCTTATCCGCCTGGTGTACGAGGGATGGTACCGGGAGCTTTTGCCGATTCAGGGGAGCAGCGAGGTCATAACTGCCTATCTAATTCAGCAGGAACGGTACTATGAACTCCTCGTACCTGAAGCGCTCGAAATGATGCACGGGATCGCCGATGGCGCGGCGACCGAACTCTCCGCTTCAGCCTTTCCGAGAGAGTTGAGCCATTTCCACAAAATCCTGATGATCAATAGTTATTACGGCTTGAAGGGGAAACCGCCGGTCTCTTCCACCGCGGCCCTGGCATCGACTGACGATGTCATCCACTGCTGCAGCGGCGCCGTCATCCTCGGTCCCGCCACCCGCGACGGCAAGGCAATTCATGTCAGCTCAGAGGACCAGCATTTTTTCCCACAGGAATATCTTGTCACCTTCATTGTCAACCCGACAGATCCCCGGGCGGTTCGCTATACAATCACGGACTCCGCGGGCGAGATCGGGAGCGAGCACGCACAGAATGATCGCGGTTTGACCGTGAGCGGGTATGCAGGCGGGAGTCTGGGCATCCTCGGGCCGACACTCGATGCCCCGTTCACAGGGTATCGCAGGCCGGGTCTGGACTGGCAGTTGGGAAACTTCTACGCGGCAGCCTTCGCCCTTTCGGCCCGGCAGGCTGTCGAGCATCTCACGGTTGGCCGCGCGGAATACCGGGCCAAATCGGGACACAGGATCGTGATCGGGAAATGCACACGCGGCGCGAACTGGGTAGTTTCCGACCGTCACGAGGCATTTGTGGTCGAGAGCATTCCAGCAGATGAGAAGGGCGTAGCGCGTTACGCGATTCGCGTCCCGGGCGCAATGGAGGAGACAGGCAGTCGCTACGTGGTCTCCACGAACAATGTCGAAGCTAAGGACAGCTACAACGAAGACAACCTTCACGACGCCGGCCATCCGATGAACCAGCATGGAAACGGCGCACAAAACCCAACCCATTTCGGGCTCAATGGCACCGGCACGCGCTTTTGGACTCTCATGTGGCTCATCCAGAGGAATTACGGCCAGATCACCGTGGAGATGGTGCAGGAGTGGCGCAGAACGCATTTCGTCTACGACGCGTCGGGTACCCGTCACGACCACGTCGAAGACGGCGGCAATCGAATTCCGGTCCACTTGGTTCCCGATACCGCAAACCTGTGCCGGCACAGCTCCGGGCCAGTTGGGGTGGACACCAACGTCGGAATCAATACCTACGTCAGCCTATCGGTGGCGGACGACCTTACATCTTTCCGGACGAAGGGCAGACCCTGTGAGTGGGACGGCCCTTGGGATCGTCTGTCGCTGAACACTCCGCCACGCTCTACTTAGGGGCACTGATCTGCTTTTTGATCGAACCGAGGTCGCAGAGACATAGGTCGCAATGGCCGTTTCAATTACTTGATATCCGCGATCTGAGTCTCTGACCCGCCCCGCCAGCGCCCACTCGATCTGGCTACATCCGGTCAACACTGCCACAGTCTGGAGTGGTGCGAACAGGCCAAAGCACGTTTCCAGATCAGCCTTTGCTCGAAACGCGCATTGGCGATTTAGCACCAACTGGTAAGAGAATACGACAGCCGGCTAGGCCTTTAATTTGTGATACCAAAGTGACAGTGCGGCTTAAAAGTTACTCGCCTTCAGTCCCTCTTTCAGTTCGAAGTTAGCTTTCAAGACTCACTTTCCGCTGTGACGGCTTCAGGTATGTCCGAAGCGAACAGTGGAGCGCCAGCGCGCTGTTCTCCCATCCGCAAGAGTGCAAAGCTTGTAGGGATAAGCAGAAGATAGCAGGCAGCGGAGAAGAGCATGGTCACGTTGATGCCCAACGCCATGCTGGACATCACGGCAAGCACAGACGCAAGAACACTAGTTGCGCCATTGATGCCCCAGAACCAGGGGGTTGGTTGACGATCTACTACCTCAACCAGACGCAATCCGGTGGGGAAGGCGAAGCCGAGCAAAAATCCCAACGGCATCATGACTGCAATCGAGATTCCGATGCGCACCGGACGTTCCTGCCCAGTGGTGGACTCCAGGAGCGTGGGTACAATCTGCGCCATACCCACCAGATATAAAACGGTGATACTGCCCCACAGAAGCAGCTTCATGCGGGCATTCAGTTTGAGGCGGTCGGAGGCTAAGCTGCCCAGGCCGGAGGCCAGGATGAGGCTGAACAGGCACACGCTGAGGGAGTAGATCGGGTGTCCCAAATACACGCCGAAGCGCTCCAGGAGCGCGATCTCCGCCAGCATGAACGCCATACCGATCAACGAGAAATACAAGCTGCCAATCCCGACCAAAGGCAGCGGAGACTCCCGAGCCGCACCCCGGAGAGGCAGAAGGATCGTGACAATCACGGCGACGATCGAGATAAGCAGAATAAGGACAAGCACGCTGGACGCGATCAAATTTCCCGCCATCACGCCGACCCTAAGATTTCCATGGATCATCCGCAGGGCAGCGTTCGGGAACTCGACCGTCCGTCACATCAGCTGCTGCGATCCATCTGTCGACAGCGCTCTTTACCCAGACCGGCACCGGAACAGTGCGGATATGGCCGCCCTTTCCGACGAGATCCACGATTGCCCAGTGCCCCTGCCGGATTTGGACGTCTTCTTTCCTGAGGGATACCAGTGCCGCTCGTCGGAGTCCGCATCCGAGCAAGACCGAGATCATGGCCACGTCACGGGTGCAACGGAGGCTCTCGCCATCTGATTTCTGAAGGAGCAAGCGAGCCTGATCGTGATTGAGCCAGTTGCCGGCCCGACAGCCCAGCTGCTTCACGCCTTTGACTCTCCTGATTCCGGCAGCCAGTTCTGGGCTCAATAGTCCCGAATCCGCAGCTTCGTAGGCGAGACGCCTGACCGCGGCGAGCCGCTGTTTGATGGTACCTGCTGACAGGCCCAGAGATTCGAGATGCAGCCGGAATCTCAGGACCACAGCTCGGTTCAGAGCGAGTCGCGGCTCGGAACAGTACCAGGTGATGAATTGCTCCATTGCGAACCTGTAGTTCCGCCTTGAATTTGGTGAATTCGGGCTGTTGAGCACGGAGTTCTTCGCATGATCCAGATCCGGCAGACGAAGGACGATCTTGCGTCGAAGGGGCTTCCTACTCTTCTTGCGCATACGAGCGGCCTCCACGCCGCTGGCATGCTTGGAGGGGTACGTCCGACGCATGCGGACCGGTCCGGCAAGAATTGTCGGGGAGTGCACAGGCGATTTATTGTTACTAACCGGGGAGGGTGAGCGCAGAGGCGATGATGCACTCGCCCAGGAACGCAAGCCAACGACGCTTGAATGGCTTCGAATCGCAAAAAAATCAGCCGGAAACTGAAATCCGCTTCGAGTATGCTGAGCGCGAGGAGCGTCAGATGCGCCGCTGGCGTGCCGACCGCAATAGTAGCCGTCGCGACAAAGCCGTTTGAAATGGCGTCTCCGGCACGTGTCCTCCTTGATCGGACACGATCCACTGCTGCAGGGGCGCATGCCAGAATGGGTTATAGATGAGGACGCCGCGGGAGAGGAGGGCCGCCGTGTAGGAGAACGAGCTCTTCGCCATCACCAGAATGTCGGCATGGATCAAACCATGAAGACATTCGAAGACGTCGCCATTGAGGTGCATAACAGCACGATCCCGGATCGGGCCGAAATCCTCTTCAGACCCTTCTGAAAAAACATGGATCTCATGCGGATACGAAGCCAGCATCCGATGCAACTGGTCGATCTGATCCGTCACTGCCAAGTTCGAAGTAAATCGGTCAGGATTCCGCTCGCCGACGTCGCCTCGCCGCACGTGAAACGCGACCGTCAGGCAATCTCCACGCGGCCGGGGAGGGCGCGTATTTCGAGCATACTTTTGCCGAAGCCTCGACTGAATCAGAGAGTAGAAATCTGCATGGGCGTCGGCATACCAGTGACACTCCGAAGCGACCAGGAGTGTCGGCCCATTCGGCGACTGCCGTGCGTGCTCGAACCTCATGGTCTCCGCCGCAACCATCCGCATGGCGTTAAGGTCGAACGCGCCTGACGGCAACTCGGCATAACCGGGAGAAAACGTCCGCTCCCAACGGGCTGCCCAGTCTTCGACGCCGCAGGTGTTGTGCTCGACTGATCTTATCGGCGTATGGAGATAGATGAGATTGGCGCAATGGGCGTACAGTATGGTCGAGAAAATCGCCTGGATCTGTGCTCCGCCGCCGTCCGTCCGGCCCGCGCAGGTGATGTAATATCGGGCCTGAAGCGTGCCGTTGCAGGAGAGATACTCCGAGTTCCGCTGAGCGAGCTGAGATCGCATGCGATTCCTCAAGTTTGATCTATATAACGGTGGACATGTCGGTTTCTTCAACAACCTGATGTCGCTGGAACTCGCCGTCGGTCTCAGTGTTCTGTCCAACCGCCGCCTGCTATTCAGCGAACCCCGGCACCGCATCTTCAACAGTGAAAAGCGACTGAAGCTCTTCGATCTGGTCGATCTCTTCTATCCGCATCAAATCGGTCGCTTTGGTTCGCTCCAAGGTGAACTGCTACCTGACCTTCATAGCAGGCGGCTCGTCCCCGCCGACTTCCTGGAACGCGATGACGCGCCCATCCTTGCCACGTGCAACGATTCAACGCTCGGCTATTATAGTTACACCCTTCCCTTTGATGAGCGCGTAGTTTATGCCTGCAATCAATTGATTGTCATCAAGGAGCAGTATCGGCGCCTGGCGCGCTGGATCGCGGCCAACCTGCAAAAGCAGCATGGCCGGTTTGCCTCGGTCCACATTCGCCGCGCCGATTTTCTTCTTGACCACGATCGATCCGAAGCTGTGACAGCGGACGAGATCTGCCACAACATCCGCTGCCACGTTCCGCCCGGCTGTCTGTTGCTCATTCACTCCGATGAAAAAGACGGAGAATACTTTCGGCCGATCTTAGACTGCTTCCCGAACTACCTGATGATCGACGCCGCGCTCTTTCGAGAGCTGTTTCCCCACACCTTTGATGCCGCCGAGATCGGCCTGATCTCCGCGCTGGTGGCCGCTGAGAGTGATATCTTCCTCGGTACGATGTTCAGCACCTTCACCGGCTACATTCAGCGCAGGCGTTTATTGAATGGCAAGGCCGGCGGATTTCTATACCTCTATAACCAGCGTCCGGAATGCCTTGCGTTTCAAGACGGAAGAATCCTCGAAACCGGCATGTCCGGCCCTACCTGGGAACGAATCAACATGTCGGACGAGCTGAAATCCATCGGCTTCTGGTGGCGGGAATGGCCGGAGTCGATCAGCAGCCGCGAGGAACTCAGTGGCCAACAGCATTCCAATGGCGTGCGGGGAGCAGAGTAATGGGCAGGTCGGACACATTTCCAAAGGTACTCTGCCTGTCGCTGCACCGCCGCGCGGACCATACCCGTGCGCTGCTTGAATCGCTCAGCCGCTGCTCCGGAATCGATAAGTATCAGGTCCAGGCTAACGTCGATACTGACTGCGATGAGACCATATCCCTCGCGCTCGCCGTCAGCTTCGCTCAAACCAACATCAAGGTCAGGCCGAAACCGCGAGACTTTAGCGAGAGAGCCTTCGCTGCCATCGACCGCGCATTCGCCAAAGCGCAGTTTGTCATCTATATGGACGGAGACACCGCTCTCACTCCCGACTGCCTCAGCTATCTTGAATACGGCGCCGAAGCCCTCTGGGACGACCCCGCCATCTTTCTTCTCGCGTGTGACTCAACGGTACTTGAAGACCCAAATCATGCGGCCGAAATAGCCAGGCGCCCGCTGCGGTTTGGGCCGGCTCTCGGAATCTGGCGAAACCGTTGGGAATGGAGTAAACGCACCGCCCACGCGAAAGCTCCGGACTACGTCGCCTCACTTCGCAAGCTCGCTGTCAAACATCGCCTCGAGGAATCTTATCCGGTAGTCTCCCGTTGCAGACGCCTGGGCGAGGCCGTCGTTCACTCCGACCAGCCGCGCACCGAAAGCTTTCGCGACGCGAGCCCTTCCATAACCGCCGTCATGATTACGGGCCTGCGCCGCGAACGATACGTCATGGCCCGAATCGCGATGGAGTGTTTCAAGGCACAGACCTATCCGAACAAGAATCTGCTCATCGTCAACCATGGTGAAGAATCGCTCTGGTGCGACGACCCGCGCATTCGCGAACTGCGCTTTCAGAAGAGCCGCTGGCACACCGTGGGCGATCTTCGAAACCTCGCGCTGGAACACGCCACCGGCGACTACATCATCAACTGGGATGACGACGACTGGCATCATCCGCTGCGCATGGAGGTTCAGATGCGCGCCCGCGGCCCCAATACCGCTGTATTGCTTAAGACCCGCATCCACCACAGCCTGGTAAACGGCTGCTCCCTCTATGCCGAGTATCCGCGGGGAGCCGAAGCCACCATCCTGCATCCACGCAATGTCCCCTTTCGCTATCCCAGTCTGCTGCGCGGCAGCGATTCGATCTTCGCGCAGCGCTTCGCGGTACGGCTTCCGATTGAAAACGATCCCGCGATGCATATCCGTTTCTTCCACGGCATGAATCTCTGGGACGCAGGCCACATCATGGGGCACCTGGCCGACTCCGGCATTCACGGTAAATCCGAGATCAGCAGCGAGCACCGCGCGCTCCTCGAACGGGTGCTGCCGTTATACGGCAAGCGCCTCCCCGCGTAGCCCGCGGACCGTCTCCTCGATGGTTCGCATCACCTCTTCGACAACTTCCCAGGGCGTTGGATCCGCTGTCGTGATGAAGCAGGCGGGCGTTTGAAACGGATTCCAGTGTGCCTCGTAACGGATCGCAACGTCCTCACTGATGCCCGACCACGTCACATGCGGACATTGACTCAGGCTGGCCAGATGCAGTGGCGCGCTGCTCGGCCCGACCGCGCACTTCGCCGCACTTAGCGCTGCGCACTGCAGCTCCAACGGCAGACCGCGAAGGTCGATCGATCCCTCGAACCAGTAGTTATCCCGTCCGCCGTAACAGCCTACCTGAAGGCCCGCCTTGAGCAGCAGCTCCACCACCTCCGCACATTTCTCAATCGCGTAGTCCTTCCCTGCAACGACACGGTCCTCAATTCTTTTCTCCGGCCGGAAAGCGCACAGCACGTCGGCAACGAAAGGGGAGGAAACCGACGGTGCCAGAACCCGCCACTTTTTGGGGGTAAGCGTGGCTTCTCGGGTACGCAGCGCATCGCACTCCTGCAGCCCCAGCTCTTCCCACAGAGCCGCCGGATTCAGCGTCTTGCTGCCGTTGCAAACCCGCGGAACCTTCGTCAGGAGCCTGCCTTCGGCGAAACGCCAGCCTTCGGTCTTCAGGGGAATAAACTCGGTCGCGAACTCGTAGAGATAACGGCTGGATTCGGGCGCGGCCACGATCACATGCTCGAAAGTCTGCGCCAGAAATCGGATCATGGGATTCCACCAGCAGAGCTCCCAGCCGAATTCCCCGACCCACGGACCGGCAAATAACACGGAATCCTTCGTCGACGGAGCAAAAAACGGCTCGTACGTGATTGGGGCCGGCGGCGTTGGACCCGCTTCGATAATCAATTCCGCCTCCGCCGATTTTGAGATATTGCGACGGCACCATCGAATTATCGGGGAAGCGGCACTGGCGCGTCTTCGAGGCCGGGGGCCGTCCTCGGCCCGGGTCTCTGCCATTTCAAATACAGGCACCGCATGATAGGTTGGGCGGCTGCGGTTGGCTCTGGCTGCGGTAAACGAGAGCAGAATATCCTCGGCGCGAGCCGGCGGCGTCGGTGTAACTTCGGCGCACAGACGCGAACCAAAGGCCAGGGCGGTCAAACATACAGGAACAGTGGTGAGTAAACCAACCGAGAGAGTCGTCTCTCCTGAGCTTGCGCCAATGCCGGAGCTCATGTCGTCCGAACCTGCTTCCGGTCCGGCCACCTCGTGCAGCGTCGCCGGATCGGCGAACCACGCCTTGTGCATCTGGGTCAACGACTCTTCGGGCAGAAACACGTCGTCGCTGGTGAGCAAAACGGCCGGGAACGAAGCCAGCGCCGCGGCAGCCAAACGGACGAAGGGCTGCGAGTCGTCGACCGCGTTAATAATCTTTGCCTTCGAGCGCGTTCCGCCGGGGGAGATCGTAAACGACCGGTTCTGGTTGACCACCAGAATCTCTCCGATCAGCGGCATCGCGGCATACCGGTCCAGCAAGGACGTAATGATTGAAAGCGACGGATGGCGATGCACGAGCACCATTGAAATCATCTGGGGGGAGACAGTGGTGAGCACCTGGGGTTCGTTGAAGTTGATAGCGGCGCTCGCCTCGCCCCATCCTTGCGGATTCGCCACCAGCAGACCTTCTTTCAGATTGCGCAGGCTGGCCTTTTCATTTGCTCGCCACATCGCGTGCCAGCTTCGTCCCCCGGTGTGCGAAGCCTTTTCGACCATCGTGTTTCTGATCGGCCCGGGTCCTCCCGTGCGCGAGGACAAATGCCGGAGTCCTAACGCTTTGCTGCGCCAGATCAGGTCCTGGTCCTGATGGCCGATGGGAGCAAACGACTCGTCGTATCCTCCCAGCCGGTAAAACCAGTACCGCGGGATACAGATCCGCCCAAAGGTTCCACGCAGAGGATCGCCACGGGTCCCCTCATCCATCTGAAGAATTACATCTTGGTTCCCCGAGAAACTACGCGAGATGACGCGCCGCATCCCTTGATTGCTATTGTCTGCGTCCAGGTTAACGAGCAGTTCTCCGCGCCCCAGCCGGTGCGCCAGGTTCTTCGCCTTGGGGCAATGATAGTGTTTCGCTTCCGTGCGTGCATATACCAGCCGACCCGCTTCGATTGCCTTTTGGCAGACCGGTGAGGACGACACGAAGCGTTCCAGGCCGTCGCGGCTTCCGTAATCCACCAGAACAAGTTCTTCATCTTCGCGCAGACGCCGCAGGTTATCGAACAATGTCTGTGCAACCTGCCACAGCCGGCCATGGCAGGTTGTGCAGTAAGAGACCTTTATCTCGCTGGGACTTTCCATTTTGGGTAGCACTTGAGTTTTGATCCTCGAGCAATCCAAGCCAGATCCGCGCAGCACTGGTGAAACAAAATTCTCCACTCCAAAGCCGGAAAGGTCAATCTATTCCATAGGGAACTTGAGCATGAACTTCACTCGGATCGAGCACCGCCAGAGCGGCATCGATCTTACCAGACGACGCGCCCGACGAGAATGTGGGGAACTTCTACTGTGGTATGAATGGTCGCAATTTTTCCCTTGACATGGGGCTTGGTTTCAAGTACGGTGGTGCACGCTTTTGAACCGGTTGCCTTCTTCCGCCGAGTTGGAGGGAAAGAGCAATGCCGATGGATCAGGTTGCTGAACTTGCGCGACAAGTCGCAAATGACGGTGGTGTCCTGCAAGCTCTGCAGCAGGATCCCACGCGAATCAGCAAACCGCTGAATCTAAGCGAGCCGCAACTGCGTGCGCTCATCAGTGCCGGGTCATTTTCCACGTTGCGTCCAGTGATGACCACCAGTGTGCCGGTACATTCGCTCGCCAGCCAGATCGCGACCATGGACGTCGAATCGCTGTTTCCCCCCGAAGGGCAAGGGCAGTTTGCCCCTGGGGAGTTACCTCCGTCCCCTGCCGCAGCGCCTCACTCCGTTCCACGCGCGGCTCCGATAGCCGGCGTACCACCTCGTCCCACGGCACCTTCCTCGGGCGGGGGGCCGGCACCCCATTCCGGGGCGCCAACGGCGTCCGCCCCCCAGGCTTCAACTGCGCCGGCCGCTCATACTGCGCCGCAGGCCAGCCACACCCCGAAGGCCCCGACGGCCACCCCCGGAACTGGTTTTACGCCGGCCGCACCCGTCGCCTCCGCCGGAACTCCGCAGGCGGGAACCACCCCTCCGTCCAGCGGTGGTCAAACCTCGTCTTCCGGCGGAGGCCAGGACTTCGGTCAACAGACGGGTTCGATGCTGGGTCAGGCAGGTCCGGCGTTCGGTCAATACGCTGGCCAGACTCTTCAATCGTTCCGGGCTCCCTCCGTCGGCGTAACCGCGCCCGGCTGTTGCGGCGCCTCCCACATCGCAACGATCGCCATTGTTGCGCAGCTATCAACCACCGCACAAGCGGGAATCACTGCGATTACCGCTATCGCGGGACTTGGCTAAGAGGCAGCCAGGCTTCATCGTGAACGAATAACGCAAAGAGTGCGAACATATGGCTAACAAAAAGACAGCAACGAAGGCGGCGCCGTTTAAAAAGGCTCCAGTCGTCGCAGCGCATAAGACTGCGACCCATCCCGCACCATCACGGGTGAAGCAGGTTGCCACACCGGTAAAGCAGGTTGCCTCACCGGTGAAGCACGCCGCTGCGCCGGTCAAACACGTAGCTCCGCACGTAGCAGCGCCACAGGCACCTTCGCCGGTGAAGCACGTCGAAGCCGCCACGCACGCTAAACCGGCCGCAATTGCAGGTTTCAGCGCCGGGTTGAGTCACGGACAGGGCGGGGTCACACCGATAGGCCTTGCCTCCGCACGCGTCGCGACGCTTCCGGCGGCCAACCTGCCAAACGCCGGCAAGCCAGTTTCGCGGATCACCGTATCCAACCCCCTCACCCAGAGTTCTTTCCGCCTGGCGGGGAACATTACGCCTCGGCCCTTGTCGCAGACAATCCCCGACATGCTTGCCGTGGCAGCCGCCCCGGCTAGCGCCCAGTCTCCCAAAGCGTCGCCATCGGCTTCTCCTAAGGCTTCGCCATCCGCTGCTCCTAAGGCTTCGCCCTCCGCCGCTCCTAAGGCTTCGCCTTCCGCCGCTCCTAAGGCTTCGCCCTCCGCCGCTCCTAAGGCTTCGCCTTCCGCCGCTCCTAAGGCTTCGCCCACGGCCGCACCTAAGAGCTCGCCAAGCGGAGCGCCGAAGGCTGCTCCGACCGCATCACCATCAGCGGCGCCTTCTGCAGCCCCGAAGAGTGGCGGCACGACACCTGGAGGCGGCACGACACCTGGAGGTGGCACAACGCCTGGAGGTGGCACAACGCCTGGAGGTGGCACAACACCTGGAGGTGGCACAACACCTGGAGGTGGCACAACACCTGGAGGTGGCACAACACCTGGAGGTGGCACAACACCTGGAGGTGGCACAACACCTGGAGGTGGCACAACACCTGGAGGTGGCACAACACCTGGAGGTGGCACAACACCTGGAGGTGGCACAACACCTGGAGGTGGCACAACACCTGGAGGTGGCACAACACCTGGAGGTGGCACAACGCCTGGAGGTGGCACAACGCCTGGAGGTGGCGGAACAACGCCTGGAGGCGGAGGCGGAATCGCCGGTATGCTCGGCGCGACCGGCTGCGATTGCTGCTGCCCCTCGCTCACCGCTATGGTCGCAATCGTCGCGCAGGTTTCGACGACTGCGCAAACGGCGATTACGGGAATCACTGCAATCGCTTCTATGGCCGCCCGGAAGGGATAGTATCCGATGCCTCTTCCTGACATCAGCGTCGCCATTCCAGCCCGTAACGAGGGAGGCAAAGTTGCGCGGACGATTCGGACCATCGCGCGCGCCCGCACTACCGACGCGCGCGTTGAATTCGTTGTCGTCGACGACGCCTCCTCCGACGAGACGATCGCCAACCTGGTGGCCGCGGTTCCCGACCTTCTCAAAGAGCCGAAGATCGATATCCAGGTCCATCGGCTCGACGAGCATACGGGAATCTACGGTGCACGGAATCACGCCGCTCATTTTTCCACCGGCGAAATCATCTTTGGAACCGACGCCCATGTCCGGTTCTCCGACGGCTGGGACGAGCAGGTTCTGCTCCACATCGGTGCCAACCGTGTTCTTTGCGGTACGACAGTCCAGCAGGGGTCGCCTTTTCGCGGTTACGGCTGTGACCTGGTGATCCCGTTCATGGGCACCGCCTGGAACCATGGCCCCGTTGACACGGTCGCGCATGTGCCCATCGCGCCCTGTCACGCCAGCGTCATGACTCGAGAACTGTTTCACCGTCTCGGCGGTTACGATTCCGGCATGATCATGTACGGCGCGGGAGAGCCGGAGCTCAGTATTCGCGCGTGGCTCCAAGGCGCCGATGTCATGGTCGTCGGCGATTTGCAAGTCGAGCATGAGTTCAAGCCCAAGACGGAGTTGGCGGACTTCATCAGTGAAGTGCGTCCTTTCTGGATTCACAACTGCATTCGTTTTGGCTTTCTTTATCTCAGCGAACTGGGATGTATGCAGATGCTTCGCTACTACTCCCTGCAATTTCCGGAGCTGTTTCCCAGCGCTCTCTCGTCGGTCAACGAGAGCGATGTTTGGAAACGGCGAACATTCCTCGAAGAACGGCAGCAGCGCTCCTTCCAATGGCTTATCGATTACTTCGACATGAAAGACCAGGCGGGCGGAGAGCTTCTTTGATTGGCGGCCCACCCTCCGGTTGAAGGGAACCGCCTCAACGAGACGAACGGATTTAATATGGCACTGACTATCGACGTGCTGCGTCCCGATGACCTGCTCACCCTCACCATCGAGGCGCAGAACCTTCGGCTCGACAGCACTGACCCGAAGCAACCGATGCTTGTGGTGGACGATAAGTCTTCGCCTGCTTACCTCATCATCACTTTTCCGCCGCAAAGCATCGCCGAAAAAGCCTATTTCGAAGTCGGCAACCCTCAACCCCCGTTCAATCATCCGCCACCCGGTACGCCGCCGCTCGGCAGCACCAACGATCCTCTCGATCCCGCCGGGCAGACTCCGTCGCGCCTGTCGGGGCCTAGCCGCCTCGTGTTTCGGCTGCCTAAAAACGTCACGAAGATCCCCTATCAACTCCAATCCCTGCTGAATTGGAGCGACTGGACACTTGTGGTTTCAACGGTTGCTGAAGGCCAGCCCTCGTCGCTGCCGATTACTGAGCCGGGGCCGCTTGAAACCGCACTGGAGCTGCCGTATCGCCTGATTCTTTCTCCCGGCAACGGTGCCGCATGGGTCAATTCTCTGGCTCCCGTCACCTATGCGGGGCGCACCGAGCTGTGGCACACGCGTCTCGCCAAGCTCGTCAAGGTTACAGCGAACAAGAAAGTAACCACCTCGTTCCAGGAGGCCAGCCCGCAAAAGCCACTTACACTGCGTGCCATCTGGTCTCCTGATTTCCAGGACCACGAGGCGCTTCCCAGCCATAGCCTCGATGACAGTCCATTCCTCACTCTCGCTCCGCTGACCGCGCGTGATCGCGCGCAAATCGTGATCCTGACCTCCGGAACGGACGGATATTACACGCTGTTGAGCGGCAACCTGCCTGGCCCGTGGAAGCCAACGCCGATTCAAGCCAGCCGCCTGTTTCTTTCCGCGCTGGGTGGCTGGCTTACCTCGCGCGGCAACTGGTGGCCGTTGCCGGTCTATGAGGTACCGCGTTTCAAAATCCCCATCCCGGTCAAACCTCTTCCCGCTCCAATCAGACCGATTCCGGTTCCAGTGAAACACGCCCAAAGCGGCGTCACCGTGCCTCAGGCCACCGCCAGCACTTTCGTTGAGACGGTAGCGCTCGATCTGACCGAGTGGGATCACCTTGCGACCGAAGGCCGCGATCATTACGTCAAAGTCGTCTACGCTGGCTATCTCTATCCATTCGGCCATGCTGCCAGCCTGGTCAAAGTCACGGAGCGGAAGTTCATCCCTGCGGAACTGGTGCCGGCCGCCCCCGGCTTCGGTTCATCGGTGACTGCGATCCTGCGCGAGCACATGTACATCGTGGTGCGCGAGCAGGAAAAGTCCTATCCGACCTCCGGCTACGCGTTCGGCGGACGCGAGATGCCGTTTCACAGTCGCATTCGGATCAATACAAAAGTCACACCCGATATCGATGCCCCCCCGCAGTCGGGTGGCCCGGGCTTTTTTTCTCAATATTCCTTCTGGGTCACCATCGATCACGTCAACTTCCAGTTCCATCTGACCGCGGAAGACCTCTCCGGTGCGAAGATCGATTTTTTCGCCCCACTCATCTTCGTAAGCGATAGCGAAACCAACGTGGGTGCCGTCTATCCCGCTGCGTCCGATGCGAGCACCGTAAAGGCGAATTACGTGGCCGGGGGTTTGGGCCCCATATCTGCTGTCCGCGGCAAGAAGGTTGCCTATGCCGATCCATCGGCCGGCGACACCAGTCTCAAGACGTCCGGGCTCTACTTCGATACCCAGATCACCAGCGCTTTCCCCTTTGCCTCCGCGCCATTTATCCCGGTGCTGACGCAGGCGCAGATCGTCGTTCCCAGCATCGAGGAACTGCTGGGCATCTCAACGCCGGTCGACATCCAGTTCTACCCGCGATATCTGCAGCAGAATCTCGATCCAAACGCTGGAGTCTTCGCCCTGGTCTCCGCGCTATCCGGCCAGTCGCTGCAGCCCATCAGTTTCTCGGCGCAAAAAGCTGGCGGATTCGCCACCCCCGGTTTCACCATCACCGCACTCTCGGCACGGAAGGGCATGGTGGCCGGATCTCCGGATGACGCCGCCAACGGGCTCATCAACCCCAGCATTTTCTTCGGAGGTCTCTCGGTAACGCCGCAACTTTTTGGCACCATCCCCCTTGGTAATCTCATCCCCGTCGACGTCAACACCAAGCTGGCCACCGCCTCCAAAAATGCTCCGGAGATCCGCTCCAAGGAACTGCCGAACAAGAAGCAGGCCACCCAGGTTGTTACCACCGTAGATTGGTCGCCCGACCTCACGGACTACTCGATCGGTCCGGTGCAGATCCAGTTCAACAGCGACGGCAATCATTCAGCGCTCTCGCTAAACGCTCAGATTGTCCGTCCCCTCGATGGCTCGCCTTCGCAGGCGAGCATTAAGGGCGATCTTAGCCACTTCGAAATCACCCTGCTCGGCGTGGTTGGCATCGCCATTGATTCCATCAAGTTCATCTCGGTCAACGGTTCCAAGACCAACGTGGTCGTAAAGCTGGCCAATAAGGGAGCGATCCAGTTCATCGGTCCGCTGCACTTTATCCAGACCCTGGCCGACATCCTCCCGCCCGGTCTCTTCGGCGGCGACGGCCCTTCAATCGATCTCACCCCTACGGCCATTAAGGTCTCCTACACGCTTGGCCTGCCGCCTATCTCGATCGGAGTTTTCTCGCTCGAGAACATCTCCATCATGGCCGGGGTCGACCTTCCGTACCTCGACGGAAAGCCCGGCTTCGAGTTCGCCTTCGCCAAGCGCAGCAGTCCGTTCCTGCTGACCGTCGAATGTTTGGGCGGCGGCGGTTTCGTTCACCTGATTCTGACCGCTGATGGTATCCAGATGGTGGAGGGAGCGCTCGAGTTCGGCGGTGAGTTCTCCATCGACCTCGGGGTCGCCTCCGGTGGCGTACACATCATGGCCGGCATCTACTTCCAACTGGCTGGAAGTAACTCCACGCTTACCGGTTTTGTCGATATCGGCGGCGAGGTTTCGGTCCTCGGGATCATCTCCATCTCCATCGATCTCAACTTGAGTCTCAGCTTCATCCACACGTCCTCTGGCGATAAAATCCAAGGCCGCGCCACCCTGAAAATCTCCGTCAGCATTCTGTTCTTCAGCATCTCCGTGAGCGTTTCGGTCGAGCGCAGCTTTGGCAGCGGCTCCGGCGATCCGAAGATCTCCGATGTCATCAGCGATAAAGACTGGCAGGCTTACTGCCTGGCTTTTGCAGGTTGAGAGGAAATCGTTTATGGCAAGCCAGACCCTGATTTTCGCCGCACTGCCCAACGGATTGGGCGCGAAAGATACGCTGAAACTCTCGCTCTACCTCACGCCCCGCCTCGACAGCGGAGCGACGCTCGCGGATTTCCCTGACATCTTGAACTGGCCCCAGCAGATCGCAGCCCACGGGCTCAAATTTCAGATCACGTGTGGCGCCAAGAACGTTACCGTCGCCGCCGATACCAACGCTTTGCGGCCGGATATCTGGGAGGCCATCTTCACCCCCACGACCTTCGTCGAGGCCTACGAATTCACTGATTACACCAAGCAGCTGATCGTCTCCTACCCGAGCCGCCAGGCGCTCTCCTTCCTGAAGTACGCCACCCAATTGGTCGCAACGTCGCGCTCCAACGACAATGACCGAGGCGGCCCGCTGAACGTACTCCGCCCTCTGAACTTCCGCCAGGGCGCTAAATCCAACTTCGGTGACGCCCTCTCCGCCATACGCGTCGAGCTCTGGAAGCAGCAGCAGGCGGTTGGCGCACCGGGCACTACCGTTCGCGTGCCTTCGACGGCAGCGGCGACGAACAATCCCGACGGCGTCGCTACAACGCTGCAGCAGCCCGACTTCAACGACACCCACGACATGATTACTCGGTTCGGCCTCTTTCACCACATCCCCAAGGCGCCGGGCCGGCCGCCGCTCCCTGTGGCGCCCGCGGGATTCAATAACACCCTCGACTTTCATAAGGCACTGACCGCGCTCTCTTCCTATCCCTCGCTGATGCGCGCTCTGGGCCTGGTCTTCGACGTCGAAATACCCGCCTCACTCTGTCCCAACTCTCCGAGCGCCGGAGCCTACGGCACAATCGCGGTCACGAAAGTCCAGCCGGGGTTTGCGTGGAAGATCACGCCCACATTCAATCTCGCGGGAACCTCCTATTGGCGTGACAAGAACTCCTTCAGTGCCGCTCCCGCCGCCGCGCCCGCCGCGCAGGCAGTTGGAAACTATTTTCCCAGCGATGTATTCAATGGCTTTCTAGCTCTGAACTTCCAGCACTTCTTTCTCTCGCAAGTCGATCTCGATGGTGCTCTGCTCAAAGCAATCGGGCTGGCAGACAACGTCGATAACCTGACGCAGCTCGACAACATCGGCGCCATCGATCAAACCTTGCCGTCGTTGCGCTCGGGCGGCGTATCGCTGATGGCTGACGGCCGAGCCCTGCAGTTGCTGCAATCGCTGCAGAGTAACCAGGGGTTCAACAATGCGCTGACCGCTGGCAGCGCCGCTCCCCGGCCCTATAACGCGCAGGATCTGGTGCGCGGCTACCGAATCGACATCTGGTCCTCGCGCACCAACTCCTGGCACTCCGTCCACCAGCGCACCGCAACGTACAAGTTCGGCGCCAACGGCAAGATCGTCGAGAAGGTGGACGAAGAGGGATTCACCCAGCTAGCGGTAGCCCAGCCGGCCGAAGACCCAACCCGCAAAAACGACAAGTTTGCGGCCACCCACGGCATCCCGCCTTACGCCGCCAACATTTACATCCACGAGCGCGTAGCGAGTTGGAATGGCTGGAGTCTCAGCGCCCCCCGGCCAGGAAAAGCGCTTAATCGCAGCGCCGATCCAGCCAAGGCGCTCGACTCCGATCCCACCATGAACGTGCCTGTCACCCCGTTCAAAATGACAACCGCCTTCACGGTAAAGCCGCATTCGCTTCCCGAGCTTCGCTTCGGTGCGAACTATCGCCTGCGCGCCCGCGTCGTGGACCTGGCGGGCAACAGTGTGCCCGTCTCGGCGCCGGTTGCCGACGGGTTTGTCGCCCCCGCCAACGGGGTCCAGATGAAATACATGCGATTCGAGCCTGTATCGCCGCCGCTGGTCGTGCTGCAGCAGCTACCGCAGCCCGGCGGTTCGCTCGAACGCCTCGTCATCCGCTCGCGAAACAGCAGCCTCGCGCTTGATACCACACCAACGAACGACAGCGACCAACGGCACATCGCACCGCCCCGCGTGGCCGAGCGCCTGGTCGAACAGCATGGGCTGCTGGATGTCAACGGCCGCCTCAATCCCGATCTTGCAACCTACACAATGCTCACCCAAAGAGACAGCTTCGTCGTTCCGGCGCAGGGCAAAAATCCGGTGGTCGCCGGCCCCACATTCGACGTCGGCTATCTCCCCGATCCATTCGCCCGCGGCGCCGCCTTCGGCGAACTGCCCAACACACCCGACGACAGCTACGGCCGCATCGATTCCAAAGGTCTTACCTACACTGCCCTGCCCGACGTCGATACCCGCCCCGGCTCTGTCACCTTCATCGATTTCGGAGCGCAGCCCTGGCCCAATACCTCGTCCTTCCGCATCCTGCTCGTCGAGGGCAACCAAGCGCCCGCCTGGGACTCAGCCTCACGTGTCCTCACCTTCTCCCTGCAAAAAGGCGTCGTCGTCACGATTCCTCTGAGCAGCTATCTCCTGCCGCCCGATCTCGACGTGATGGGCGTCTGGGGCTGGCTGCGAGAGCTCTTCGAAGCCAGCGAAATGAGCGCCATGCAAAGCACCGATGCCGATTCGCTGCTCGCAGCAACCAGCACCGATGTCGCCGAAATCACTCGGCTCGTCCTTGAAGGTGGTCACGAGATGATCACGCCGGCTCGTACCCTCACTCTCGTCCACGCCGTTCAGCAGCCTCTCGGTGAGCCAACCTTCGTTCAGCTGCCGGTCGTACACGATCCCTCCGCTCCCATCTACGCGTCGGCCCTGCGTAACTCGTTCACGCCCATCACTGCCTGGCGATCGCCCGAATCGCATATCGCGGTCCTGCTCGGAGGCATGCAGATCAGCGCTTCCACCACCTCGAAGATCGAACTGCAGGCGCGCTGGCTGGACGTCACCGACGACCCTGGCAAGCCCGCTCCCGTCGACACGGTTCGCTCCCAGACGGTTGAGACCTTCGACCTCTCAGCGATCGACTTCTCCTCCACTGATCCAGTCTGGCTGTACTCCGATGCGTCCGAAACGCGCGTCATTGCCGTCTACATCCCGCAGGTAGACGTGCTCTGGTTTGCCGGCCCGCAGGATCATCTCGAAGGGGTAGACGACCCGTCCACCACTGTCCCGTCGGCACCGCTGCACCGCTTCGACGATACGATGCACCGATGGGTGGTCTACGGCGCCGTCGCCACCACACGATTCCAGGAATATTTTCCCCAAAAGGGCCTTGATTTTACTCGCAGCGGCCCCACCCTCGTCGTCGACGTGCCGAGTTCGGCGCGTCCCTCGGTGCCCGACATCGACTACGTCGTTCCCCTGTTCGGCTGGGAAAGCCAGGAGACCACCAACCTTCGCACCCAGATACGCTACGGCAACGGTGTCCGCGTGTATCTCAATCGCGGATGGTACTCGTCCGGGCAGGATGAGCAACTTGGGGTGATGCTGTGGCCTGCCAATGCGGCCCCCCCGGACTATGCGACCCGGGAAGCTAACAAAGGCCTCTTCTCGGAGTGGGGCGCCGATCCGATCTGGGCGAACGGTTCGCTGGATATCAGCCCGGTCCCCAACATCTACGATTTCCCGAACGCTGCATCCACCGCGAGCGGCCTCACCATCACCGAATCGAGCGCCACGTTCGACGTCGCCGCGCACAATGTCGAGTGGGATGCGGCGCGTGAGTTGTGGTTCTGCGATATCGAGATAGGCAATTTGTTCACGTATTCGCCCTTCCTGCGGCTTGCTCTTGCCCGGTACCAGTCGCATTCGATCACTGGTGTCGAGCTCTCGCCTATCGCTCTCGCGGATTTCGTTCAGCTTGCGCCCGATCGTTCCGCCGTCCTCAGCATCAGCCCGATCGATCCGCGCAATGGGCGTCTCCTGGTCGGCGGGCTCGCACCGCTTGGCCCGCTGAATTCGGTCATCGAGGTCAGCATCGAAACCCGCGCAAGCAACATCGCTAGCGACCTCGACTGGACGGCCGCCGCCGCCGCCGACGTGGCCGTCACCGAAGACACTCCCGCGTCCGCCGAAGCCAACGCCGTGCTCTGGTCGGGCTCCATTCAGTTCGCCAAAACCCCACCCGTTGGGCGTTTCCGTGTAGTGGTTCGCGAGTTTGAAACGTTCCTGGTCGATGCCCCATCACAGAAGATTACCGATCCGCCCGGCACTGGACAGCGGCTCGTTTACGCCTCCATCATTGCTTACGATTATCGATAACCTTATGAGCGATATCTGGCAGCAGCGCACACCCGTCGTCGCATTGGATGAGTTCCTGGTCGCCCAGGAATGGGCAGGACTGCTGCAGTACACCCTCCGGCGGGGCGACGAATTTACCGAGGCTGGCGTACTCGATTCGCGCGGAGCCAGCCGCACCGACGACGATTACCGCCGTTCCGAGGTTCTTTATGAGCTCGACAACTTCCAGAATCTGTTTATCGACCGCATCGCCGGCTATCTCCCCCACATACTCGCCCGGCTGCACACGCCGCCGTTCCCCGTCTCGCGATACGAAATCCAGTTGACCGCCATCAACGACGGTCAGTTCTTCAAAATGCACAAGGACGACGATTCCGATTCTGTGCGCTCCCGTGCGATCACATTCGTCTACTACTTCTATCGTGAGCCGAAGGCCTTCGAAGGGGGTGCGCTGCGGCTCTATGACGCGCAACTCGATCGTCATGGCAAAGTCTCCGCGGGCAGCCATCAAACCGTTCACCCGATGCAGAATCAGATCGTCTTATTTCCGAGTGACTGTCTGCATGAAGTGCTCCCCGTCGGATGTCCCTCGCGCGATTATGCTGACAGCCGATTCACCGTGAATGGATGGGTGCACCGTTGACTCCTTTTGGATTTCCATCTGAGCTCTATCACTGCCTACTCGACGAGCAGCCGTACTATCTCGCGCCCCCCCAACTGCTCGACGGTCGGGAGTTACTGTTCCCGACTCTCGTGAACCCCGCCTGCTGGTTCTCCTGGCACGGCGATCTCCCGAACCACATGGCGTCGCGCGTCGATTCCACGGACCAGTTCTGCCCCGGCGATGTGGCGTGGGTGGAAGATCCGGCCACGCTTGCCATCTGGCCATTCTGGGTCGGCGAGGAGTATGTCGGGTATCTATCGCGGATGGTCCCGGGAACTGAGCTTGAAGAAACTCTCCCGGAGCACGTGCACTGGGTGCTGACCCAGGCGAACATCCTGGTCGAGCCCAATTATGTGGCGCGTCGCCGACTAGACTGGCGCAATCAGGCTCGGACTTACGCTGTCCAGTTCGAGCGGGGGTATGTTCCTATTCCCGGTCTCATTCACCCGTTCCACGTCGGGGCATTGCGCAGGTATTATCGTTACCGGACTCGTAACGGATACTTCCTCGTCGGAGATGAGCAGGTGCGGAGACGCTTCGCCGCGCATAATGAGCCGGTCGCCCGATTCGTTCACCACCAGCTTACCCACGCGCTCAGCGACATCTCAGGCAAAGTTTTGAAACCGTCCTACGCGTATTTCGTCTCCTACCTCAGCGGCGCCGACCTCGAGGAGCATGTCGACCGGAAACAATGCGACTACACCATTACCGCTTGCATCGACGCCTCACCGGAACCGCGCTCCGCGTCGCCCTGGCCCATTAAGCTCGGCGTCGACGGTGAATCGATCAGCGTCTACCAGAGGCTGGGCGATGCGCTGGTCTATCGCGGCTGTGCTATCGCCCACTCCCGCGATCGCCTGCCCAATGGATATACCTCCGCGTCATTGCTGCTTCACTACGTCGATGACTCCTTTGACGGACCGCTGAATTAGCAGACATACTCCAAACCCCATGAAGATTGCGCAGTTCCTTTTGACGCGTTTCAATCCGACCTTCCGCATTGCGTCGAAGGACGTGGGGATCGACCCCGCGTGGCTGAGCCATCGCTTTGAGCTGTTTGAGAAAATCTGTCTGCCCTCCGTTATCAATCAAATTGAAAGGGACTTTCACTGGGTTCTGTTAGTCAGCGATCGGACGCCTAGTAAATTCATCGTGCGCCTGGTGGATGGCCTTTCGTCCGTGCCATCGCCTGTGTCGATGGTCCTGGTCACGAAGTACTCAGAAGATTCCTTCCTCACGGCAATTGCCAATTGCCTGGAGTACCCCGTTGACAGAGTAGTGACCACACGCCTGGATAACGATGACGCGATGGCACGCGATTACATGGCGGATGTCCGGCTAGAGACCAGCCTTCTGCCGATAAACAGAAACTTTGTCATTAACTTCAGGCAAGGATGCCAGGCGACGAAAGATGGCATCTCTGCGCGGAATGCTCCGCTCAATCCCTTCCTTAGCCTGGTCTCGTCCCCCGACAATCTCCAGACCGCGTTCGCCACTCATCACGGAAGAATGAACGATGTCGGGACGTTGATCGATAAGGTAGGTGTGACGGCAAAATGGATGCAGGTGATTCACGGCCAGAATCTGCAGAACCGCCTTCTGACAAATGAATCATGCTCCGAAAACTATCTGCATAACTTCGCGCTCGCAATAGATTGGCAGTCGTGCCTCTAAGATCGTCTGCCTGATCTTCAGGAAGCTCACCACACCTGGCGGTCTCTCCTACCCGACAGCCTGAGTTGCTGCCA
>CAWGME010000009.1:0-255514 GCA_963823595.1 uncultured Acidobacteriota bacterium | reverse complement strand
GAACAAAAGGTACCGACGCTTAGCTCTTCACTCAGAAGAATCTATATCCATGGCGTATCCTTCTTCTGCCAATGTGCCTCGGTGGAAGGAAGGTTTCTGGTGCCTCATGTCACGCATCCCGGTTGCAACTACGATGATCTCGAAGTAGTAATTGCTGCGTCCAAATCTTCCAATGCCTGCACCACTGTTCTGACAATGCCTTGGTCGAACTCCGCACGATCCTCCTCTTCGTGAATACCTTTATTAAGGCATTCCCATTCTCTTCCTTGTTGGAATTAGGACCTTAGTATCCATTTTCAAGGCAAGTTACCAACTGCGTCTTTTGTGGGCTAGCGAATAATTCTGTCCATCTCTTTGGCCAACGATTGCACCAAATTTAGAAGCTCAGGCTTTGCGCCTGGTCTTGCAAGTTTCACGCTCAATCCCCTGACCCCGGCTCTGGGAAGAATTGTTGGTCCAAATAGTGTTGGCCACCCACTCCAACCCACGCCTCGCATCGGTGAGACTTCCACGAAGTTCATTTCTTGCCAATTTATTTCGGGCCGAAACAATGTGATTCTTTGCGGCCATCACTTCCACTTTGATTTGGTTGTCCCCGCTATGGGGCAGAAATGTATACCCCTTGCATTTCGTTGCCGCACCAGCGGCGCCAATCAGATTTTGAATGTCTTTCGTGAACTCCTCGCCATGGCACGTCAAAATAATTTGCTTGTCAGCGAAATACGGATCTTCAAATAGGGTCAGGCGAATTCCTTCGCGGTGGTCGTCGTCAATGCGTTGACGGGATCATCGAAAATGAGTACCGGACAATCAGTCTGAAGATTCTTCGCAAGCAGAATAGCGAGGCCAAGGCAGCGGATATGTCCTTCACTCAAAACATGTAGAGCATCAAAGTATTTCTGCGGCTCCGAAACACAAGAGAAAGTAATGTGGTCGCCAGATTTGAGAGGTAACCTGATGTCCTCCATGAGGTCGCCTTCGAAGTCTCTGCGATTGAAGGCATTGTAGAGCATGACAACGGTCTGACCTAAGTTGACAAGAGAGCTGCCGGAAGGTCCTCACGATAAGCCCGCAATCGCGACATCAGAGCTGAATACGCGTCAATGATCCTGTGTCGAACCCCATTTGCGGGAAGCCTCGACCGCAACTTTCCCCTGCACTTCGACAATCTTGGTCAGTGCGTTTTCGAGAGTAGCCTCAGCCTCACGTATCCTCTGCTCTACCTGCACTCGTTTTGTATTACGTTCGACAATTCTCTCGCGTAGGGTGGTGAGCTGTATCCACTGAAGCCTTACCGCTTCCCTTTCGCCCTCTTGTTGCGCTATGACTTGGTCTTGCTGCTCTATTCTTTCAAGACAGCTGTAAAGGAACCTTCGAGTGTCCCCAAGAGGCTCAGTCATCTTAGACCAAGGATGTCGTGCCACCAATACTCGTTATCTCTACACGCCCCGCAGTAATAGCCCCATGCAATGTGCTGGCATGTGGATCTAGCTGCTCGTTTTCATCCAGATTCATTTCGATATTTGTGAGCTGTGCGAGCAATCCACCGGTGCGATCTCTTAATTGACGTGTACATTCTCCAATTTTCGTTTCGATTTCAGCTAATTCAGTCAGTCCTTCGAGCCCGGTCCGTGCTTTCACGTAAGGATTGGACACCACTGGCTGGCTGCCCACTAATGGAGTGTCGCAGAGCTTGGACAGTTTTCCGGATCGATTGTTTCAAGGGCGAGGACAGACTCATACAAGCTGCGGTAGGAAAGCTCATTCGCTCTCGCCAGCCGCGCTTCTTGCAAAGCGGAGCGAGCTCTCCAACTGACGCGAACACTTGCCAAGGCATCATCTAATCCCATCTTGATCGCGCCAACCTTCTGTCGTAGAGGCCGACTCAGCTGATCCGCGAGATCCTTTATCGCTCCATTTTCTGGGGTGCCTATCAGCTGAACAAAGGTGTGGTATTCCATTCCTTCTTGATAAGAATTTGCAAGTAGTTTCTCTTCATCAGCAAGCGCTTTGAGTGTCCCAGCCTTAGCGTTCACAATTTCCCGGTCGCTGGCGAGAGATGTGTCTAGTTCTTGAAGCTCTCCCGCGGCTGTCGAGTCATATGGTAGATAGCTGTCGATTCCCTCGTTGAAATGTCCCACGAATGAATTGAACTCGTGAATACCAAACAGAGAGGATATAAGCCTCTCTTGGTGATTAGGGGTGAACGAAGCTATTCGTGAGAAATCATCAATCCTATTTTTCTCGACAAAGCAGAATCTGAAGAAGTCGTTGTTGGCAATTACTTCCTCCAACTCGCCATCCCCGAACAGAGCGGTGAGCTTTGGGATCTCAAATGTTCCGACTCTAGCGTTCTTAACGTATTCGTCAGCTTCGATTTCTTCGCAGAGCAATCATTTACTGCCCCAAGGAGGACAAGCTCAAGCGCTTCGCAAAAGCTGCTCTTGCCTGTACCATTCGGACCGTATAGCAAGACCACCTGATTGCTGAGATCGAAATCTTCAGCCCTTCCAAATCCTCGAAATGGTCCAACCCTTAACTCGTTCAATCGACGAAATCTGCGAATACCGTTTCGTGATTCTGGAATCGTTTGAGGCGCTTGAACAGGCAAAGAATCGAAATTGGGATACGCAACGCTGACTATGAACTCGGAACGCCTCCCAGCCGCCGCGCCCAGAGGGATTATGGAATCAAGATGGTCGTTGATGATGTTCGCAATTCGCCACTCATCGTCGCTCGCTAGGGTGTGATCGAAGCTTTGAATAAATCTCGAGAACTCAGCGCGAACCATATGATCCCCTTTGCGATATTTCCCCGTCAGGCTACCAATACTTTCGTCATTCCGCTAAGGAAATTAGCGCTGAAAGCAAATCCGCTCCGTTTATCGGGAACCGGTTTTTCGTCAGCAATTAAATTCTCGACTTGCAATATCCTCTCTATAGATAGCTCTTCGTATGCATCCATCCACGCGAGCACGATTCCTGATCCCGCTCCTAGCCGCGATCCTCGTCTGCGGAGCAGCCCACGCACTCCCGACACCGCCGCAGTCGTCCACTCCAGCTTCGCAATCCGCACCCGCCGCCGAGCCATCCCAGCCCGCCGTGTCGCCCGCCCAGCAACCTACGCCCGTGCGGCCAGCACCCTACACCCTGCCGCCCGCGCTCCTCGCGAAAGCCATCACCCTCACCCGCATCCGTACCATCCTCGCCTTCGGCGGAACCGCCTGGTCCATCCTGATTCTCCTGCTCGCACTCGCGCTGCGCTGGCCCGCGTCCCTGCGCAACTGGGCGGAGCGCATCACGCCCCGCCGATGGCTTCAAGGACTCATCTTTCTTCCCATCTCCATCTTGTTTCTGGTCATCGTGCCTCTCCCGGTCGAGATCTACGGCCATCACATCGCCCGCGCCTACGGAATCTCCGTGCAGCCGTGGATGGGATGGAACAGCTGGGCCGTGGACCAGTTAAAAAACCTGCTGCTCTCGCTACTGGTATTCACCCCGCTGCTTCTCCTGCTCTTCTGGATCATCCGGCGCTCGCCGCGCAAATGGTGGCTCTGGTTCTGGCTCTGCACCATCCCCGTCATCGTTTTCGGCGTCTTCATCTCGCCCATGTGGATCGACCCCATGTTCAATCACTTTTCCCCGCTGCAGAAGAGTGATCCCCAACTGACAGCCCAACTGGAGAGCCTCGCCCAGCACGCCGGACTGAATATTCCGCCCTCGCGCATGTTTCTGATGCGAGCCAGCGAAAAAGTCACCGGACTGAATGCGTACGTCACCGGCATCGGCGCCTCCAAGCGCATCGTGGTCTGGGACAACACCATCCGCAACCTGCCGCCCCATGAGATTTTGTTCATCGTCGGCCACGAGATGGGCCACTATGTGCTGGAGCACATCTACAAAGGGCTGGCATTCACGGTCACGATGATCTTCATCGGACTGTGGCTCGTCCATCTCGCGGTGGACTGGCTGATTCGCCGCTATCGCGCGCGCTGGGGAATTCGCGGTGTGGACGACTGGGCCGCGCTCGCCGTGCTGGTCCTGGTCGCCGCCTGCTTCGGCTTTCTCTTCTCGCCCATCGCCAACTCCTTCAGCCGCTGGGAGGAGCATCAGGCCGATATCTACGGACAGGAAGCCATCCACGGCCTGGTCCCCAATCCACAACAGACCGCCGTCCGCACCTTCAACGCCCTCGGCAGAGCGTATTTAGAAGTCCCCCACCCAAACCCCTGGGCAGAATTCTGGTTCGACAGCCACCCATCGACGTCAGAGCGCGCGACTTTCGCCCAGCACTACAATCCCTGGCGCGACGGAAGCCATCCGCGATATTTCCGAAAATAAAATGGGTCGGGTGACCCGACGCCTTCGGGCAGTCTGCGATTAGCGAGGGTGGGATGAGAATGGAGAGTTGTTGCCGATCCTGCCATATGCCGGTTGCCCCAGGCCTCGTTTGTGAGACCTGGGGCACCCGCCGCAACCCCCTTTCTGCGGTCGAATTTCTCTCTACGGTTTTGTAGTTACTTTTCTTCCGGATTGTTCCGCCGGTCAGACCTGGTTTGGTCTGACCGGCGAAGCGGTTCTAGCGTTGGGCGCTATCGGCATCCTGCGCCAGCGCTTGCAGCACTTTAAAGAACGCTCCCGATTGTCCTTTAAAAAGTCCCATGTTCGTCAGGAAATTGACTACGTTCATCGCGATCCCTTTTGTTTCTGTTGGACGGATGATCGAGCATGGCGGAAGCTTCCGGCTCAGGAATGGGCAAGGCTCTGGCATGATCAGGTTCGTTTGGAAATTCGGCCCGCCAAACGGCTTAGCATTCAGGTTTGGAAAAGTCACCCATACTTTTGTTACGGGGTCCTGCGCGGTTAAAGGTGGCGCATTGCCCGCCTTGTCATGCCATGTTTGGAAATGCATCGTTTCGGTGGGGCCGATACTGATCAGAATTCGCAAAACCTCCACACTGCTGGCCCTCTGAGCCATCGCGGGGTAGAGGCTGGTGCCACCTTGTTCGATTGTCGGCATGTGGAAACCGGCAGTATTTGCGATCGCCTGAAGAAAGTTTGGGTCTTGGGTATCGTCATCCGTCCGGGGAATGGCCGTATGCTCCCCCACCGCCAGAGTTGGTATTGCCTGCGGGAAAGTAAAATTCGGATCAAGGTCAGGATTGTGGGCGCTGCTGCGATAGCGGGTCCACCAGCTCGTATCCACAGTAAGCCGCATCAGGTTTGTCAGTCGTAGTTTCCCGCTGGAGCCTGTCGCCATGCTGCCCGGTAGAGTGCGAAACGGCTCAAGATCGACTGTCGCGGCTCCTTTTGAGGCCAGATACGCATTCAAAAAGCTCTGATGGGTGTTTTCATCGTCAGTATTGTCCTTGATGTACTGGGACATGTCGGAGTCCAGCACCGAAATAGCCTTGGTATAGGCGGGATTCCCGCTTCCCCCGGGACTTCGCCGTCTTGAATGCCCGCCAGTTCGTTGTACTGCTCCCAGAAGTCCGTCTCCAGGATTTCCGCTGCCGCTGCGAAACGAAGCAGGGCAGCATCTCCGTGTTCGAGAGTGCTGCTTACCTCCTGTTCCTGCTCTGCCAGCACTGCGGAATGATTGCCCAGAAGCCCAACGCCAGTGGTTGCGATAGCTGCTGCGGTTAACCCGTTCTTCATAAACGAACGCCGGTTGATTGCGCTTTTCATATTGATCCACATATCGTCCATACAAAATTCCCTCCATGCGTTAAGAGCCTGAGCGTCTCAACCGCGCAAGTTGTCAGCGAAATGTGCCAAGATAGTCATTTGTTTGTCGAGTAATTGTCTGTTTGTCGAGTAATTGTCGCGCGCTCACAAACCTCGCGGCAGAGCGCATCCCAAGTCCCAATCCATTCCCATAGCTGGAATGAAAGTGGGCTGCGACCATGAAAATCTATTTGAAGCGGCCAGCGTGCAAGAGGTGAAGGAAAGAATGGCGCACCTGCGGCCGGATAGCGAGCGCCAATGGGGCAGGATGAATCCAGCGCAGGCAATCGCGCACTGCACTGCGGGTTTGGAGCTGGCGCCAGGTGACAGGCGTCCGCCGCGAATGCTCCTCGGGCGGATTCTTGGCCCGATAGTGAAATCAAGGGCGTTCAGCGAAGGCGAACCGATGCGCCGGAATTCCCCCACGTTAAAGGGATTGGTCGTAAATGACGAGCGGGAATCTAACAGCGGAACGCGAGCGGTTGAGCACAATGATCGACCGGTTTGCCGCAGCCGGTCCCCAGGGCTGCACCACGCATCCGCATAGCTTCTTTGGGCGGCTGACGCCGGAAGAGTGGGCTGCATGAATATACAAACACCTGGATCATCATCTGCGCCAATTCGGACTCTAATGCGTTTCTCCTGACGATGTAGAAGACAAGTAGAAATTGTCATCCTGAGTGAACCGGGGTCCCCAACGCGCACGGCTTTCGCGCATTGGGGTGGGGAGCGAAGGCACTTGTGCTTTGCCGGCGAACAATCCGGGTACCCCAGCTTCGCGAAGCTAACCTGACTCTGTTAGCAGAACAAACTACATCCGAAAATTGAAACTCGGACCACTCGAATTATTTCCGAATTAAGCAAAGATTCCTCGCTGCAATCACCTCACTGTATCTTCTTTCTCTGTATATGTTCTAGTTACTCTCCCTGTATGGCTTCTAGTTACTAAGCCTATTAATTCTATAAAAATAGCTTGACTCCCTCCGAGAATTAGGTATTATCCATTCACAAATCACTTATTGAATGCTGTTGTTCGCATCTTCTGCTTGACGCCGTGAAGTTAAGTCTCAAGCGGAAATGTGGAGCGATTTACTAGTGCCGCGGGAAAACTGCGCACTGGTGCTTCGCTATCTTGTTCCCTTTGGGTCAAACCTCGGTTCGAGTCTAGTTGAGGGGTATGCCTGTTTTGAGGCATGCAAGGAGCTGTCTAGTTCATGTCGGAAGCATGGCGTCTCGTCGAATCGGACAAGCCCAGCGATATGCGCGAGCTCATTTGAATCTTCTGCTGGCAAGGTCCAGTGGAAGCTTCCCTACTCCACTTAACATGCACGCACTCGAACACGTGCCGAGGCAGACACAATGAAGACATGTTTTTGTGCCATCCTGACGCTTCTTCTTTCCGCGGTTCCTGCTTTCGCAGTTACCGTCAACAATCCTTCAAACGGCGCGACAGTTAACTCGCCATTCACCGTCTCTGGCAGCGCCGCGACCTGCTCCAATCAGACCGTCAGTGCGATCGGGTATTCGCTCGATAGCGGTACGCCTACTACCGTCGCGAACAATCAATCCATGAACATAAGCGTCGCGGCTTCCGCTGGCGCGCACACGCTGCATTTCATGGTGTGGGGTGACCAGGGTTCTGTCTGCGTGAAAGATGTCGCCATCACGGTCACAGCCGACGAGAGTACCGGCCCGTCCGTTCCCTCGAACGCAGTCAGCGTCAGCAATCTCCAGACGTTGACTAACTGGAAAGCCCAGCACGACAGCGGCACCAGCGGCAATGCAAGCGGACAAATGAGCATGGTTGGCTCGCCGTCATATAGCGGCACCACCCGGAAATTTGTAACCAGCTATAAGAACAGAGGCGGCGAACGCTATAGCGTGAGCTTTGGCGAGAATACAACGGCCACTAACTTTCTTTACGACGCGTGGGTGTATGTAACAAGCTCCGCCGGCAACATCGCCAATCTGGAAATGGATTTGAATCAAACCATGCCCAATGGCCAGACTGTGATCTTTGGATTCCAGTGTTCGGCCTACTCCGGTACATGGGAATATTCGGAAAATTTGGGAACTCCCACCCATGCGAAAGGCCATTGGGCACCTACCAAGGCGGCCTGCAATGTTGGTAAATGGAGTACGAACACGTGGCATCACGTTCAGGTCACCTATTCCCGCACCGATTCCGGTATGGTCACCTACCAGTCCGTATACTTCGATGGCGTCGAATCTCCCGTGAACGCAACAGTACTGGCGGCCCGTGCGCTTGGATGGGGGAACAATCTCTCGACCAATTTCCAGATTGATGGCCGTGGCTCGAGCGGTTCGGCCACCATCTACCTCGACAATCTGATCATCTACCGTTGGTAAACAACAAGGCCGGCGTAACAATCAGGTGCCCAGGTCTCGCTTCTGAGACCTGGGTTCAAGGGAATTGAGTTGACATTGGATGAGTTACCAAAGTTTTAAGATTCTCCAGGTATGAATGCTCGATACTTGGCCCTGCTTCACCAGACAACAAGATAGAACGTTTGAAACGCAGAGAGCGCCTGAAATATCAGGCCGGTTTGTATTCTGCGCGGCAAGACTCATTTTTCTACTTTGGAGGGCCCACTGATGCGTTCCTGCCTGCTCTGTCTACTTGTGTATTTTTTCCTCGGTTCCGTCCTGGTTCCCTCCGGCTGCGGAGGATCCTCCTCCGGCGGATCGTCCCAGCCGCCGGCCTACCGCAGAGGCGGGTAGCCCACTGAAGCGCGTTCCTGGCTTGAGTGGGGAAAAGAAGTGTGCCAGTGATCGGATACCTGAAGATTAGTCGCTATTCACGCGAATCCGGGCAGGTCAGATCGGTATCGACAGACGTGCTTCTCGTAACCCGCAGGCATCCAAGTCAACAAAGGTGATCCATTCCCGTAAAAGGTGATTCATGCCCGTAGTTCGGACGTGTAGAAACTGCAACCAAAAGAACCGTGTAGCTGCCAGGCACCTGGCGGACACGGGGCGGTGCGGAGCCTGCAAAACGCCGCTGCCTCCGATCGCCGAGCCTCTACCTGTCGACGCCAGCCTCTTCGATGAGATTGTTCAGGGCTCTCCGGTTCCGATCCTTGTGGATTTTTGGGCTGAGTGGTGTGGCCCGTGCCGCCGCGCGGCTCCGGAGGTGGCGCGCACCGCGGCCGATATGGCGGGCAAGGCGATCGTCCTGAAGGTAGACACGGAAGCGAATCCTGAACTTTCTGCGAGATTTCAGGTTCGCGGCATCCCTAATTTCGCTGTCTTGTCAGGTGGACGAACCATCTTTCAGCAAGCGGGATTGGTCGGGCATGAACAGATGGAGCAATGGCTCAAAAACGCGCCGGGCGGGTAGCCCATGCAGCGCGTTCCTAGCTGATCTCGATTGCCCTAAGCCGGTTTTGCTTCGACGATCCCGACGTTCCGAACCATCAGAGTGTCGCCTCCAACCGGGTATACCCCGGTCAGGATGAAGCCCGCAGCCTCAAGAAGCGTTCTCCATTCGCGCTCGCTACGCTCTCTACCGCCGGTGACAGCAAGCATGTTGAGGTCGCTCATCAGGTGGCCTTCCAGTTGTGGGTCTGCATGCGAGACGAGCGGCGGAAGGATGAATTCAATGATCAACAAACTGCCGTTCTGCGGAATGACCGCGCGGCAATTCTTGAGAATAGTAACAGCGTCCCCGTCCTGACGCCCGTGCAGTACATGTTTGAGCATGTATACATCGGCGCCCGCCGGGACCGATTGCGTCAGATCTGCGGCAATCAGTTCGCATCGGCAGGAAGGATCTTCCTCTGCGAAGCGAGATTTGGCTTCATCCACGCTGGATTCAAGGTCCACAAGCATGCCTCGCAAATGTGGGTTGCGTCCAAGCACTGCAAGAATGAGCGATCCACCACCGCCGCCCAGGTCGGCGACCACCTTCGCGCGGGAAAAATCCCATGCTTCAGCGATAGGCGCGTAATCTTCTGCCGGAGCCGTACCCATCACCGCGCGAAAAATAGAATCAGCTTCGGCATCCTGCGACCACCGCGAAGGTATCTTGGGATCGCGGACCTGATAGGCCGGCTTACCGGTCCGAACACAGTCTGTAAGCAGGGACCAGCTGTCGGCAAGCAGATCCGCCCAAAAGATGACGGCTGGCCAGACGGACTGAGGCACATCCCTCCGCAGCGGTTTGCCAAACGGAGTCAGCCGAAAGTGTTCGGGTGTCGTCTCTTCCGTAACGCCGATGCTGGCGAGAGCGCGAAGCAGGCGATACAACGCAGTGGCATCTGCCTGACACTTTTCGGCCAGAAAGCCAACGCTGCGCACCTCGTCTCCAAGCGCATCGGCAACGCCGAGACGTGCAGCCGCGCAAAGCACCCGGCTTCGGGAATACGCCATTGCCATTTCGACGAGCCCCGTATTCGTCGTGACATTGCCGATGCCGCTGTTAGGTTGGGCCATAAGACACCTCAAATCCAATGTACTCATCCGCGCAATAAATGATGAACAGTGACTTCGAGCCGGTGATCGGTCGGCTGCGAGGTGCGGATCGCCGACCTGTTCCAACGGCTGTCCTATAAACTGTGGTGGCAATTTGGAGCGTGTCGTTGGGGGATTGGAATGACCACGAAGGCAAAAAACATTGCGTATTGGACGACGACCATACTCGTAGCGTTTTTTATCGGAAGCGGGGGTGTTGCGCAGGTGGCCCGTTTGCAGAGCACTGTCGATGGCTTTGTGCACATCCTTGGCTACCCGCTGTACTTTGTGACCATACTGGGCGTTTGGAAAGTGCTTGGGGCCATTGCCATCCTGGTGCCGCGTTTTCCGCGACTCAAGGAATGGGCCTATGCCGGTATCTTCTTCGACCTGACCGGCGCGGCCGCATCCAGCGCTGCGGTCGGCGATTACGGCGCTTACGCCTTTCACGTCCTAGCCCCACTCATCCTTGTCGCTCTCACTGTGGCATCGTGGGCGCTTCGACCGGAAAGCCGCAAGATCGGAATTCTCTTTCCAGCGAAAAACGGCAGAGCCGTATAAGACCAGGTCGCCAAGATCGCCACCTATTTGGCACCTGTGCGCGGTTAGCCTTGAGACGCACGAGAATGTCTTTCGGAACTGACGCTCCACGCCTCACCCGACGCGTGGAAACGACGGCATGGGGTTTGGTGAAGTTTCGTCAGGGCCTGTTCGCGCCATTCGCTGGCTTTAAAACGGAATATCCGCGGTACTCTACAGAATATCCGCGGTACTCTACTGGCAAACTTTGGGTAGACCCCGGACTTCAGTCCGGGGAAACGAGTTCGAATTGAAGTGCGCCTTTAGGCGCTGAGGCACACTGCCGACACCCCGATCGATAGGAGTATCACGTGGCTCAGGGAACTTTCTTCATCACCTCCCGCACGCAAACTCCGGTATTCCAGACCAAACGCAGCGCCGAGTTATTCCTGGACGTCCTACAATCTTAGCGGTTGCAGGTTACGCTGAGCGCAGGCCCGTGTGATTTGAAGGAGAGAACAATGCTCGACCACATCATCCTGACTGTCAGCAATGTCGAACGTTCGTTGGCCTTCTACGAGGCGGCCTTGAAGCCTCTGAATATCAAGTTCTTCCTACCCTACAAGGGCGAAGGCGATCATCCTGATCTGTGGGGATTTGGTGATGGCAAGAGGGCGTTCTTCTGGATAAAGCAAGGGAAGCCGGATCCAGCGTCCATTCACTGGGGGTTCGTGGCCGAAAACAATGGGAAGGTCGATGAATTTTACAAGGCGGCAATATCCGCTGGTGCCAGGGACAATATTTCACCGCGGGCACGAGTGGAATATTATCCGGGATACTACGCCGCCGATATATTTGACCCGGACGGGTATTCGTTCGAGGTCGTTCATAAAAGCTAGTGATGGAACCTTACACCGCCAAGTCACCACAGCTTGCTGAGGTTGCAGGTCACGCTGAGCGCACCTAAATTAGGTGCGAGAGTTGGAGCTGTACATGAAAAGGCCGGTTGAGAAACAATCCCCAGGTCTCAGAAGCGAGACATGGGGCACCCGATTTTGACTAAGGTTGAGATATGGGCCGCCCGCCAAATATCAGGAGGATCGAAATGATTTCCAAATACCGTACCGCAGGAATAGTTGCCACGCTCGTGGGAGCATCTTTAGCGGCCATACTCGCACAGGACGCTGCTCTGCGGGTTGGCAGCGGTCAACGCGAGATCCTGGTACAGGCTAGCCAATCGTGGAACGGCAAACCGTACACGCACTATCCCGCAGGCCAGCCGCAACTTACAATGATCAGGTTGACCATTCCGCCGCACACAGCGTTGCCATGGCACACCCATCCATTCCCGAATGCAGCTTATGTGCTCTCGGGCACCCTGACGCTGCACGACAAGGCAAGCGGCAAGACACGGGTTGTCCATCAGGGGCAAGCTTTCGCGGAGTCTGTCGACGATGTTCACCGGGGAGAATCCGGCGAGGAACCCGCAGTGCTGCTCGTCACTTATGCCGGTACTCCAGGTATCTCTACCTCAATTCCAGCAAAGGGCGAGAAGGCAGAGTACTGAAGTTGACATGGATTGCCCCTGACAACAAGCCCGGCAATGGATGCCCGCCACGACAACGGAGTCGACCTCCTTATGCGCAAGATCATCTCGATAGCATCCGTTTCCCTACTTTTACTCGCGCCCTTCGCTTTGCCCCAGGCCACCAAAACGCCGCTCAGCCCGCGGGGACCGAGTGTCGCTGTCGGCAGCCAGGGCGTGGTTGTTTCCGGTAGGCCTGCCGCCACTGCGGCCGGCATCAAGATTCTGGAACAGGGCGGAAACGCCGCCGATGCAGGCGCCGCCACTCTGCTGGCACTGTCCGTAACCTATGTAGGCGCGTTCTGCGTGGGAGGAGAGGTTCCCATTCTGGTTTACAACGCCAACCAGAAAAACGTGAAGCTGCTGGAGGGAATAGGGGAGGCTCCTCGCGACCCCAAAGCGATCGCCTGGTATATGAAACACGGAATCCCGGGTGACGGTGACGTCAAAGCAGCCGCCGTGCCTGGCACCATCGATGCGGTCGTCACCCTGCTGAAACTTTACGGCACCAAAAGCTTCGAGGAGGTCGTGCAGCCGACGCTGGCCATTCTGGACGCCGGCGGACCCACTTGGTATCTCGATACCGGCAGCGGGCAGAGGGTTGAAACCGGCGTGCACTGGCAGGCGGATCTAGCGGTGACCTTTCGCAAATTGGTGGAGTCGGAAAGGGCCGCGAAGGGTACGCGGGAGCAGAAACTGCAAGCCGTGTCGGACCGCTTCTATCGCGGCGACATCGCCGACGCCCTGCAAGCCTGGTACATCAAAAAAGGCGGTTTTCTTCGCAAGTCCGATTTGGCCGCGCACAAAACTCCCGTGGTGGATCCGCTGACAACCACCTACCGTGGCTACACGATTTATAAGACTGGTCCGCTGACGCAGGGTCCGTATCTCCTACAAACGCTGCGCCTGCTGGAAGGTTACGACCTGAAGAAGATGGGCTTCAATTCGGCGGATTACATCCACACCGTGATTGAAGCCGAGGAGCTGGGGCTGGCGGATCGCGATGAGTATTACGGCGATCCGAATTTTGTAAAAGTGCCGATGCAGCAGTTGCTTTCCGATCGCTACACCAAAATGCGGCGCCAGCTGATCGATCCGAAAAAGGCATCTCTCGAGCTCCGGCCGGGCGACCCGTACAATATGAAACCGACCAAGAAGCCCACCATCACCGGCCCCTGGCATGGTGGAACCACCGTCATGTGTGTAACAGATAAGTTTGGGAACGTCATCGCGGCGACTCCCAGCGGCCTGTCGAGCACAGCCGGCGTCGCCGGACGCACGGGCATTATTCACGGCAGCCGGCTCAGCAGCCTGAACACGTTTGCGGGAACTCCCAACGTCATCGAGCCCGGCAAGCGGCCGCGAGTCACGTTGAGCCCCACGCTGGTTTTCCATCACAACCATCCCGTAATGGCGATATCGGTAGCTGGCGGCGATCAGCAGGATCAGGCAGCCATCCAGGTCATCCTCGACTACGTGGACTTCGGCATGAATCCTGTGGAGGCATTTAACGCGCCGCGCTTCTCCACCGAGCATTTCGTCGGCTCCTTCAGCCAGGACCCTCCCAAGTTAGGCAGCCTGTCTGTGCCGAAATCCCTGCCCGAAAGTGTGCAGGCCGACCTCAGGGCTCGCGGCCACGTGGTTACCCTCGGCAGCGGCCGAGTGGGCGGAGTGGCGCTGATCGGCATTGACCCCAGGACCAAACAGGCCACCGCCGTGGGTCCGGCCGCTGGAAAAGTGGAATAGACCGCCGAAGAACACCGGCGGCGTCTAACCGGCGATGGATATGCTATTAATCTGCCCTTGAGAAGGAAGGCCTTTCAAAAACGTCAAAGTTCCATTCGGCGCGACCCATGCTGCAAATGGAACATCTGCCGATGTGCCGCCAACGATGGCCACCCCTGAATCGTCGAGCGCTGCTCCATCAAGAAATCCAGGACCTCGCGGGCAGGCCTTTCAGCGGCTTTAAATCTCCATGCCTGCTGACGAAAGCGCCATAGGGTGCTCCCGCCGAATAGCCGGCCATAAGTCCGGTGCCTGCTTGGTTCAGGGCAACGGTATAGATGATTCCCGGCATTGTTGGCAGACCGGGGATCGTTGTCGCCGTTCCATCGGGAGCGATAACGGCCGCATAGGGAAGTTTCGAAGCCGTTCCGCCAATGATCCCCATTCCACGACGATTCATGCTTGCGCTATAAACCGTGCCCGCAGGAAGCCCCGCCACCGGCGTTACCTGTCCCTCTGGAGAAACAAAAGCAGCGTACGCGGAGGAGCCATTTTGCCCCCCGATAAGCTTCTCTCCAAAATCGTTGACCGAGACCCAGTAAATCGCTCCTGTGGACGGCAGTCCTGCCAGCGGCGTCAGGGTTCCATCGGCCGCTATCAAAGCTGCATATGCGGAATTGGAAGGACCGATCCCGCCAACAATACCGGCTCCTGTTTTTTCCATCGCCACCCCGTACAGCAGCCCGCTTGCAGGCAGACCGGCCACAGCGGTTGCTGTACCAGCTTGAGAAACCAGCGCAGCAAAAGGGATGTTGGACTTCTGGTGTCCGCCTCCCACGATCCCATTTCCCCACCTATTAATGCTGACGGAATAGATCTCGCCCGGAGCGATCAGTCCCGGGACGAGGGTCAGTGTTCCATCGGGCGCGACCACGGCGGCATAGGCATTCGTTCCATTTGTTCCACCGACTAACCCTCGTCCATGACGATTGATGGCAACCCGATAAGTAAGTCCAGCAGGAGGAAGTCCGGGCAACTTCCTTACAGAACCATTCTGTTCAAGAAAAGCCGCGTAGGGAGCGTTTCCCTGTCCTCCCATAAGAGCTACGGGTCCGGACAGCCAGGGATCGACGATGGATTCGCCGCATCCGGCGGCAAGCAGAGTGGCAACGCTCAGCGCTCCTTCGATGAAATCGCGGCGGGTGGGGGATGGACGGCGCACACTACCTCTCTTTCGCGCATCTGCTGTCTACAAATCAGCATCGCGGCTTGTAGTAAGGCTGTAGATGGAACGTTGTTTACGACAGTAGATGACGCTTCGGCAATGGGCAAGCTCGAATTCGCCGGAATTTCTGTTTTGCCTCTTCGACTTCAACTCGCCACGTATACCGAAGGGCGCTGCTATTGCCCATAGTCCCCGCGCGACTCAGTCCGTCATCCCGACCGAAGTGGAGGGATCGGCGTTTTCAGCCTCCGAGCCAGGTGCTTCATTCCAGCTTTCTGTTGGCTTGAGTGGGGCACCCGGCGAGTGAACAATTCTGCGCATCTTTTCGCCTCAACGTTGTACTATTGTGGCAATTTGCCAGCGCCTGACCCAACGGCAACGTGCCACATCAACGAAATGACCGAGGGGTGAAATGAAGAAGCTCTTAAGCATCGTGACGGGGCTCGCTCTGCTGCTCATTGTCAAATGTGCATACGCAGTGCCAAGCTTCGCTCGTCAGACCGGCCTTTCGTGTAACGTGTGCCACAGCAACCCTCCGGAACTGACGGCCTTCGGACGCAATTTCAAGCTCAAAGGTTATGTGCTGACGGACATGACGGCGACCGACAAGGTAGGCAACTCAAAGGACCTGCTTCTGTCCAAGTACATTCCGTTGTCGGCGATGATTCTGCTCTCGAATACCACGTTCCAGTCAGACCAGCCGGCTTCGCAGAATAATGCAGCGGGCTTTCCGCAGCAGCTGAGCATTTTTCTGGCGGGTGGATATGCGTCGCACTTTGGCGGGCTGGCGCAGATCACCTACACGCATTCCGACGATCACTTCGGTATGGACAACACCGATCTGCGCTACGCCAATCAGGGACAGCTGGGCGGTAAAAGCTGGCAATATGGCATCGACCTCAACAACAATCCCACCGTGGAAGATCTTTGGAACAGCACACCCGCCTGGGGATTTCCGTGGATCTCGACCTCTTCTGGCGTGGACTCGCTTGCCTCTCCCATCATCAACGGCAGTCTTGGGTCAGATGTCGCCGGAGTGGGCGGTTACAGCATGTGGAACAACCACCTCTATACGGACATTACCGTGTATCGCTCGGAACACGCAGGCGCATCGACTCCTGTGACCGGGACCGGGCAGGGATACAACATTTCGGGAGTCGCCCCCTATTGGAGAGCGGCGTGGCAACAGAGTTGGGGCAACAATTATCTTGAGGTAGGCACCTACGGGATCTATGTCAAGTCCTTCCCAAATGCAGTGTCCGGCCCTGAAGACACCTATCTGGATCCTTCTATCGATTTTCAGTACGAGCGGCCCTTCGGCCCCAACCTGCTGGACATTCATGGAACCTATATCCATGAGAATTCGAATTTGGACGCCACATATCTTGCAGGCGGAGCGAGTACAAAAAGCAACCATTTGAACACTTTCAAATTGGACAGCACCTATCACTGGGCCAATAAATACAGCGCCACAGGGGCGCTGTTCTCGACAACCGGCAACGGAGACGCGCTGCTCTATGCGCCCGCGCCGCTGACCGGCAGCAATAACGGCAATCCCGAGACCAGCGGCTATATTGCGCAGTTCGCCTATTGGCCTGTACAAAACATCGACCTCGACGTCAATTACTCCGGATATTTCAAATTCAACGGCGCCAGCACCAACTACGACGGCGCGCAGCGGAACGCTTCGGACAACAACACCGTGTACTTGGCTTTATGGGTGAACTTCTAGGAGACGGCGTGGAACAGAAAACAGACACCGACAAGAGCGCTGAAAAAAAAGACGTCATCATTGTCACCCGGCGGTCTTTTTTTGGGGCACTGGTGGCTATCGGCTCGGCGGGTATGGGCGCACTGCTCGCGGTACCTGTGTTGCGGTATGTCTTGTATCCCCTGTATGCCAAAGGCGCAGGGACGGAATGGTCTGACGTGGGGGAGATGAGCGAATTTGCCGACAGCAAGTATCCAGTGCGCAAGACCGTTACCTTTACCCAGCGTGACGGCTGGAGAGAAGTGGTGTCGGCCCAGTCGGTCTACGTCAACCGCACCACTGCTGGGGAGCTGGAGATCCTATCCGCGATTTGCCCTCACCTGGGTTGCAGCGTCTCCTGGCAGCAGGCACAAAATGACTTTCTCTGTCCCTGCCACGGAAGTATTTTTAAGCCCGATGGAATGGTCGTCTCTGGCCCCTCGCCACGCGGCATGGATCGACTGCCCACCCGTGTGAAGGACGGCAAGGTGCAGGTCCACTTTGAGTACTTCCGGCCAAACGTACCCAACCAGGAAAAACTAACCTGATCGCAACGAGGGTGATGCTGTGGACCGAAAAGACAAAATAGCCGCGGATGCCCCCACGGGAAACACCCGAAGGAAACGTCTGTTCCGCTGGCTTGATCGACGCGCCGGCGTCGAGAAGTTGATGAAGGAGTCGCTCGACGAGCCGATTCCGGGCGGGGCGCGGCTGGCTTACGTGTTCGGGTCTGGGCTTCTCTTCATCTTCATCTCGCAGATCATCACTGGAATTTGCCTTGCAATCTACTATGTGCCTTCGGCCGAGACGGCGCATACCAGCGTGGCGTATATCACCAAGCAGGTGGCGGCCGGCGCGTTTTTGCGAAGCCTGCACTACTACGGTTCCAGCGCGATGATAATCGTGTTGCTGCTGCATTTTCTGCAGACTTTCCTCTATGGTTCATTCAAGGGCCGGCGTGAGCTGCTGTGGATCTCCGGAGCTACGCTTTCCCTCTTTGTCCTGGGTATGGGCTTTACCGGGTACTTGCTTCCCTGGGACCAGAAGGCCTACTTTGCCACCGCTGTGGGCACCAACATTGTCGGCGAGGTACCGCTGATCGGCGGATGGCTGACGAGGTTACTGCGTGGCGGCGACACCATCGGCACGCTTACCCTGTCGCGATTCTATGTGGCGCATGTCTTCCTCATTCCGGCTGCGATCTTCGCTTTCATCGGCATTCACATTTTCCTATTTCGCAAGGCGGGCGCCGCAGGTCCCATCCATGAGGACCCGGTCAATCCAAAACTGGCGCCCGAAGGGTTCTATCCACGGCAGGTTTTCATGGACATGGCGTTTGCCCTGCTGCTGATGGTGGGTCTTGGCTTTCTGGCGTATTTCCATCCGGTTAGTCTGGGTCCCATTGCAAACCCCGCGGACACGAACTTCTTGCCCAGACCCGAATGGTATTACCTGCCCATGTTCGAGTGGCTCAAGTTCTGGGAAGGGCCGCAGGTGGTGTTCGCGGTCGTGGTTATCCCTGGACTTCTTGCGGCGCTGTTTTTTCTGCTGCCGTTTCTCGATCGCAGTCTGGAACGCCGGCCGTGGCGCAGACCGATTCCCGTGCTGGCCGTCGCTTTCGTCATTGCGGGCATCATTTTTCTCGGGTTCAGGAGCCGGGTGGATGACCGCGACGACCCGACCATGGCCGCGCAGCTTGCACTACAGGCGCAGCAGGAGAAGGCCTATACCGCCGCGCCATTTCATCCCTATATCGAATCTCCGGGTGGAACCGGACCGCTCGCTCTCCCCATTGGACATGTAAGTCCGCTGGTGTCGCAGGGCAGAGGAATTTTTCAGGCGCACGGGTGCTCCGGCTGCCATGGTGAGGTTGGCCTGGGAACGACGGTTGCCCCTAATCTCACGGGCGTCACAACAAAAATCCCTCAGCCCCAGCTCATCGCGTTGCTGCACAATCCAAATACTGCGATGCGGGCCGGGCACATGCCCGCTGTGGATATTTCCCAAAGCAACATGCAGGCTCTGCTTGCATATCTGGGAGTGATCGGAACCAGCGCGGCGAATGTGCAGGCATCGTCCGGCGCGTCTCCGCAGCCCTCCACGGTGGAGAATGAGGTTGTGCCCCGCGCGACGAACGCAATCAGTAGTAACACAGCATCCGCCGGTCAGCCGCAGCCCACCGCCGCTGCCACGCCTTCGTCGGGTGATGTCGCTGCAGGCCGGCAACTCTATCAGGAGCATGCTTGTCTTGCCTGCCATGGAGCGACGGGTGAAGGAGGACGCGCCCCTGCCTTGGCTCCTGTGATCGCCAAGCTTACCAATGGCCAACTGACGCAACTGCTGCAACATCCCAACGCGAGGATGGCAGCCGGCGGGATGCCGCCGTTTATCGGAAGTCCTGATCAGCTGGGATCGCTGATCTCGTATTTGCGAACCCTTCGGGCACCTCAGCAGCCATCCCAGCAGCAGCCAGAACATCCGCAGGAGACTCCTGCAGCATCCGCTCAAGGCGGCAGCGTCCCCTATCCGGAAATGGCTCCCGCGACCATCGTCAGCGCGACTCAGCCAGCGACTTCGAGAGCCGCGGCCCCGGCTTTAGCGCCTGCCCCGATTTCGGTAGCTGCGACACAACCCAATCCCGGCCGGACCCTGTTTCTTTCGCAGGGTTGCTCAGCCTGCCATGGCCCAAGGGCACAAGGAACCCAGTTTGCCCCGTCATTGGTGGGAATTACCAAGAAATTCCCGGGCGACAAGGTGCCCGCGTTGCTGCGACATCCGACTGCCAGAATGCGCGCCGGAGGAATGCCCGCCTTCAACTTGACTGATCCGCAGATGCAGCAGCTGGTCGGCTACCTCGCGAGCCTGGAACTTGCTCCTCCGGCGGCGGCCAATGCAGCAGCAAGCGCAGCGAACCCCCAGCCATCGTCAAGATCTGCTGCTGTCACACACGCAATCGCAGTTGCCCCCGCTCCTCTCACTCCCTTGGAGCTGCGCGGGCAGCATATTTTTCAGCACGACCGCTGCGAAACCTGCCATGGGGTGGGCGGGCTGACCGGAACCGTCGCCGCTCCACCACTGGCTGGAACGGCGTCGGTCCTTCCCGCTTCCGTGCTGGATAATCTGCTGCAGCACCACAGCACCCAGATGAAGAATGGAAACATGCCCCCCACCAACATGAGCGCAAGTGACAGGAAAGCGATCGTTGCTTACATCCGGTCAATGCCGTCATCTCCGGACGCCCATTAGCGCCATTCAAGCCTTCTTTTTGGCTTGAATGGGGATGAGAAAGCGCTTGGGTGCACCAGAGCCTGCCCTGAGCCTGCCGAAGGGTTTCGTTTCTGAGACCTGGGATTGAGCCACGCTCACCTTTTTTCACCCAGCATCTCCTCCAATTGCCGCCGCGACTGGCGGCGAGACCGAGTCCCCGCCACCCCGTGATTGCAGCGAGGCCATCCAGACGCGTGGTTGTTATTTCATCCTGATGGAGACGAACCTGCGGCCACCGTACAGGCGATAACTGCCGGGATGCTGACCGGATACGATCGCCAGCGGTCGTGGCCGGGATAGCTTTGCATCCGTCTGGTCTGTGACCTTCAAAACCTCGTGCGCGCCAAGATCCATCACCACAAAAGTATTGTTCCCAAGAAAGCCGAATCCGTAGGCTCCCGCAGGCAATTCCTTTCCACCGACCGTCAACGCGACTTCGCTGAGCAGGTATCCCTGGTACTTCTGTCGAATGCCGCTCGAATACCCCGAACTGTCAACCAGTCCGGCCAGCATCACCATGCCATTCGGGAAGCGCAGACCAAAGGTGTTGCGCAATTGAACCGTGGCCGTCTGTCCCCGGAAAAAGACAGTCGCGGGCATCGCTTTGCCGACGTCCTGCGGCGTCAAAACTGTCGTTTGCCCGGTCGTGGCCGCCTGCGCGCGGGCGAATTGCCTTGCCGGCAACCAGCAAGCAACCGAGAGAACCGCTAGGACGAGAAGCCGGCGTTGGGTTGTGGACGAAATTCCTGTCATGCTGACGTTCATAGCGTGATCCCCCGGCCCCAATTGTTATATTTTTGGGAACAATCGGCAATATTTTCCGTCCGCCATCGCACTCTCACTTCTTCCCCCGCCCCAGTATCTCCTCCAGTTGCCGCCGCGACGCCTCCGGTATCTTCGCCCCTCGAATCTGGCTCCGCTGTATCATCCCGCCCTTCACCATCTGAAACAGAGCCTGCGACAGCGCCCCGCGCTTCATCGTCTTGGACGCCGCCAGATCCAGAATCGTCCGCAGCGGCGTGGTCATCCGGTACCCTTCGCCGGCCGCAATGTCGCCCTCAGGCAGATCGGCAAAATGCAGCTCCAGTCCCTCCGGCGTCGCGCCGCTCCGGCGGAAGCTCTCCGGCACCGTCATGTGCAGAACCGGCGGCCTCTTCTCGGGAAATAGATATAGGCCCAAAGCGGTAGAATGGCTGTAGACCCCCTGCGCCCGACCCGCGCGGTCCATCGACCACAAATGCCACCGCGAAAGTTCCGGTCGCAGCGCCGCCGGGAACGACATCAGCCGGTAAATTCCCCGGTAACTGCGCGCCCAGTGTCCTTCCTGCACGTGATACGTGTGGCTGCTGGGGCAAAAACCGGCCTTTTGCGCCTGTTTCGCGGTAAAAAGACCCGCCTGCCCCTCGGCGACCGAATGTAATCTGCGCTTTGCGTCCTTGCTCGACCTCAGAGGCTTCTGCATAATCCTTCAACTATCGCGCATAATCCTTCAACTATCCAGCACAATCCTTCAACTATTCCGCACAATCATTCGAAAATTTCGCCCATTTCCATGCCACGCAGGGGGTCCCGTGGTTCGCGAAAGGTCTGAATTTGGATCGTTGAGTTTTATAGGTGCGACAATTGAAACCCTACATGGAAACGCCCATCCCGATGGAGTTTCCATGAAATTCTTTGACGCCTGATGAGAAAAGCAGCGACCCGATCACGTCGAGAAGTTCTGAGAGCGGCCCTTGTCGCGATCCCATCTGTGTTTCTTTGCGATTTCCAGACCCTGCTTGCAGCCAGCGGTCCGTCTCGCCTCTCCGTTGAGGCGTACATTTGGCTGGAACTTCTAAGTCGTCAACACCGGTCGTTGAGCGAAGCTCTGCCGGAGATTTTTTCGACCGCCAGAGCCGCGGGTTTCCGGAACATCGAGTTGACAGACGACTTCTTCACGCCAGACCTGAGCGCTCGCACGCTATCTTTGCTGCAGAAGAACCATTTAAGCGTTCCGTCCGTTTACGTGCATGGCGCCATGCATGAGAAGGTCGCCGGTAGTCAGACCGAGGAGCGAGCGCTCCGTGTGTTTGCAACAGCCAAACGAGCAGGATGTAAAGCGATCATTTGCGATCCAGAGCCCAAGGCTGCCGGGGAAAAGACCGACCGGGAACTTGCCACCCAGGCGATGTTGGCGAACCAGCTCGGGCGAAAACTGGCGGCGGAAGGCGCGAATTTGCGCCTCCACAACCACAAGGTGGAGCTACGGTCCGGCGCCAGAGAATGGCGCTATATGCTCAACCACACGGACCCGAAGTTTGTGTCCATCTGCCTTGACATCGATTGGGTGAAGCAGGCCGGACAAGAGCCGCTGGACTTTTTACGAGAGGCTGGCTCCCGACTCACTGAGATCCACGTCAGGAGTTCGCACAATCTTGTGTGGCAGGAATCCGTGGAGGGTGGCGGGGACGTCGACTATAAGCGTATTGTCGCTTTCCTCAAACAAGAAGGTCTTGAACCGCTGGTCGTGGTGGAACTCGCATACGCCGAGGGCACCAAAGTCTCTCGCTCGTTGGAAGAGGATTTGCGGCGCAGCCGAGTGTTCGCCGAACGCACGTTCGATGTAAGCGCGTGACCATGCGCCCGCGGACCGTGACGCGCATTGGAGAATTGAGCACGCTGAGAACAGGTACTGGCTGACCGGTCCTTGACGCTTCTCAACGCCGGTTCATGACAGGCTCTAAGATGGATTCCATGGACTGTATATTTTGCAAAATCGTAACGGGCGAGATCCCAGCGAAAAAGGTTTACGAGGATGAATGCTGCATTGCATTCGCCGATCTTCATCCGCAGGCGCCGGTGCATCTGCTGGTGATCCCGCGGCGGCATATTGCTTCCCTGGCGCATGCAGGCGAGGACAAGGAACTGCTCGGCCAGCTGCTATGGGCCGCCAACGAGCTGGCGCGTCGACAAAATCTAGCCAAGGGGTTTCGCGTGGTGATGAATACCGGTCCGGATGGCGGCCAGACGGTGGACCACCTACACCTGCACCTGCTCGGCGGACGGGCCATGCACTGGCCACCGGGATAACCGGCTGTTTCCGGGCGAATGCGTCAGAATTCCGTCCCTCTCAGGCCAGAATTCCCGTCCAAAAGCGGAGATCACTTGCAATTTGCAGGTGATCTCGCCATTTTTGACGATTTTTAGCGCAATTGAAGGACATTCGACCCCAAAACAGGGGCCGAAAATTAGGCCTCCAGGATGTGTGCCTGGCTGTCTTCCATCTCCGATTCCGCTTCGATTCCATAGCGTCGCAGCAGGTTAGGAAGGCTCTGCGAAAAGGCGGAGCGCGGCATCACCGTGTCGCAGCCCGCTTCGATCGCCTTTGCTTTCAACTCGCCCTGCAGATGGGAAAGGAATCCCACGATCGAGGTCGCGCGTTTCAATTTCAGCTTGAGCTTGGGAATCAATGTGAGCGGCTTGGCGTTCGCGTTATTCAGATCGAAGACAATCAGCGTGGGACGCTCTTCTTCCGGCAGTGCGAGTATCTGCGCGACAGTTTCTTTGTCGTTCTTGACGAAGGCGACCTTGATCCCCAGCTTGCGCGCGGTCTCCTGAATCTTGGCGATGAAAAACAGGTCGTCGATAAAGCAGTAAATACGAACGGGAGTATTTTCCGCGGCAGAGCTGGCCGAGGCTTCCATGCCTTCGACCGGCCGGATCGTCGATGCCCCGGCATTCTCCCCGTTGTAATTTCCGTTGCCGTTGCCGTTGTAATGGACGTTTGTATACCCGCGCTGCAACTCGATCGTCGACGGCGGGGAGTCTGCATAATTTCCATTGGCCGCGCGATAACTGTGATCCATGGGACCGACGAAAACCTTGGGCGCGCGACGCTGTTTGCTGCCCCGGCGCGGCTGCTGCGGACCGTTGCCACGGGAATCCCCGCGGGCATTGCGGGAGTTCGGCTGGCCCTGGTTTTGCCCCGGGTTCTGCCCTTGCGCCTGATTTCTATTCTTTTTGAAGAAGCGCTTTTTCTGCTTCCGCGGCTGGTTCTCATTGCGGGGAGCGTTCGCCTGGGGAGCATTCACCGTGGGGGTGTTCGACCCCGGCTGAACCTGATTTTGGGCTGGGGACTGGCCGGGTGTTCCACCGGGTCCGCGGCGCTTGCGGCGGCGGCGGAAACTTTGCTTCTGCCGCGGTCCGGTGGGCCCTGCCGCGTTCGGGTTCGCTTGTGGAGAGGAGGATTGAGGCTCTTCCGGCAGCGTGGAGTCTGTTGTCATTCAGGCACTTCCTTGGTTTTCCATCGACTGATACTTACATTCGTTTTGCTGATTGTCGCTGGGTGCTTTCGCACAGAGGTCACCGGCGAATTCGCCGTAGGAGCAACGATCGAGCATCAGTGTGGAGTTTTTAATCGCAAAACGAATTCGTCTGCCTATCCGGCATTCTGCCCATCCGGTATTCCGTGATTGCAACACGGCAGTTCGCGGGCATGACAGCAACTGGAAGCGTCACGCTGTCGGAGAGCACACTCGCAGCGCAGCCGAACCGGTGCTTTGTATTCCTATCCGTAACATGGTATCGGCGAGCCACGTATCCCAGAAGAGGTGTGAGGCTACAGCCAAACGATGAGCAAGATTGATGCTACTCCGGGGAAACGAAATCGGCAAGTCCCCGCGATAAGAAAATCGTCGGCGCGCAAAAAGGGGGAGGGAACAATCTGCCGTCGTGAACGAATGAACCTCTGAAAGCTTTGGCACATGCGGTGCGGCACTCTCCGTGAATGTGCACAAAGCAATCCGCCGATTCAAATCAACGACAAAGAAGAGGTCAAATGGAATTAAACGATTTACGGTTGAGGAAGCCAGAATCTATCGTCGGCTTTACCGCATATCGAGCTTAAGAACGGGTCACTGGCCTCCCGGCTTTTTCGGGTAGACCCGTTTACTGTGCTTCTGCTGCTTTTGTACTGCTGTTTTGTAAAGCTATCCGGTTCCCTGTTTCTACGCTGGGAACTCTTGGTGGCAATTCATGACGCGGATTCTGGTCTATACGCCCAGCCAGTCTCTCCGCCAGCCTCAACAACTTACATTGCAACTGGGAGACCAAAGGCTCACCCAACAAAACAAATGACTTGGACTCTAGACTCGCTATAAATTTCTAAGATTCAGTAGAAGATCCGCGAGATCAATCCGCAAATTCATAGGCCGTGTTGTCAATGCTGGCACTTCGGACAATAGTGCGTGCCGCGGCCACCCAGAACAATTCTGCGAATAGGTGTCTGGCACACCAGGCACGGCTGTCCGGTTCGAAGATACACGCGATGTTCCAGCTGAAAAAATCCGCGCGCCCCATCTGCATCCACGTAATCGGAAACAGAGGAGCCGCCGAGCGCGATAGCCTCCCGCAGCACCGCTTGGAGTGCGTCGCGCAGGCTCGCCAGTTCCCTTCGGCTAAGTCTTCCGGCCTGCCGGCGCGGGCGAATTCCTGCCCGGAACAGGCTTTCGTCGGCATAGATGTTGCCGACGCCATGGAGCAGCTTCTGATTCAGGAGCGCGGATTTGATCGGAGTCCGCCGACCGCGAAACAATGCTCGGAACGCATCCGCAGAAATATCGAGCGGCTCGCGTCCGGGGCCGATAAAACCACCGTCTGCCGAGGAAAGATTCTTCCGGCTCGCCGGCACCCTGTTCCTGGCTCCTGATAAATCGAGCACGGCCAGCCTTCCGAAGCGCCGGGGATCGATGAAGCGGATTTCGCGCTCGTTCTCGAGCGTTGCGATGGCGTGGGTATGCGGCGCCAAGGGCGCGGCCGGAGCGGAAACCAGCAGCCGCCCGGTCATCCCAAGATGCACGATCCATTGACCGCGTGCGGTTTGGTTCTCACCGGCAAGATCGACGACGATGTGCTTGCCTACTCGATGCACGCGCTCGATAGTGCTGCCCGTCAGCGCTGCGACAATCTCGGCGGGGCTTGACCGGAACGGCTCGGGTTTCGATCCCAGCCATACGGAAATGATTTTATGTCCGCGAACGCGCCGATCCACACCGCGCGCAATGGTTTCGACTTCCGGCAGTTCCGGCATCTTTTGGCTGTGCTGCTCCTCTCTAATGAAGCTGCGATGCAGTTCTAACACCGGCGCTCAGCGGCTAAAGCCGGGTTTATTTGCAGCGTTGCAGGACGGACTAAAGCCCGTCCGCCTTCAACGGCCGGATTGAATCAGCGTCTCCGTAAGCGTAGCGGCTGCATGGCTCGCTTTTGGCTTTTGCAGAACCACTCCGTAGTATAGGATTCTTATTTGCGAGTGCTGCAATCTTCATCATTCGTCAGCGACCCTCCTGAACGCAATTGGCAATCTCTCTGGCTCGGCATAGTAGACACGCCTTCAACCGGGTCAGGCGTTCGCGCGTCCGGCGATGAAGTTCATGGAAACGAGTAGAAATGCGAGCAAAGACAGCGGTAGTTTTAGGTGCCCAGTGGGGCGATGAAGGCAAAGGCAAAATCGTAGACGTTCTTTCCGGGCGCTTCTCCGTGGTGGCGCGCTATGCCGGCGGCCATAATGCCGGTCACACCGTGATCATTGACGGAAAGAAATTTGTGCTGCAATTGGTGCCCTGCGGGGTATTGCGGCCGGATTGCCGGGCTGTGATCGGCAACGGGGTCGTGCTCGATCCCATGGCCTTTCTCCAGGAAGTCGACCGGCTGAAGACGCTGGGCGTGGACGTGGATGGGCAGTTATTTGTTTCCAACCGCGCGCATGTCATTCTGCCCTATCACCGCATGATCGAGCTGGCGGCTGAGAACGCCCCCGGACGGATGAAGATTGGCACGACCAGCCGCGGCATCGGCCCGGCGTATGAGGACAAGATGAAGCGCAGCGGCCTGCGGGTGATCGACCTGCTGAACCCGGCGATTCTGCGCACGCACATCCAGAATGCCTGCCATGAAAAGAACACCATCGCGCACGCGCTGTTCGGCACCGATCCGCTCGACCCGAACAAGATGTACGAAGAGTATGCCCGCGCCGCAGACCGCATCGCACCCTTCATTGCGGACACCTCGCGCATGCTGAACCAGGCGCTGGATGACGGGCAAAGCATTATGTTCGAAGGCGCGCAGGGCACGCTGCTCGATATCGACCACGGCACCTATCCGTTTGTAACGTCATCCTCGGCGACCGCGGGCGGAGCTGCGATCGGCACCGGCGTTGGACCTACGAAGATCGGCACGGTGATTGGCGTCACCAAGGCCTATGTCACGCGTGTCGGCGAAGGACCGTTTCCGACGGAAATTTTTGGGGATCAGTGCGAACTGCTGCGCGCGCGCGGGCAGGAGTACGGCGCTGTGACCGGCAGGCCGCGACGTTGCGGATGGCTCGATCTTCCTCTGCTGCGCTACTCCACCCAGATCAACGGGACCGAATGGCTGGTGGTGACCAAGCTGGATGTGCTGGATGCGCTGGAAAAGATTCCCGTCTGCACCGGCTATAAGGTGGATGGGAGAACGACCGACACAATTCCGGCGGATGTGCGAGGGCTCGAATCTATTGAACCGATTCTTACTACCCTGAAAGGCTGGAACATCCCCACGGAAAACCTCACGCACGTTCGAGCAGCTTCCGGCCGCTGCCAGAGATTACTTGAAGTTCCTGGAAAAAGAATCCGGGGCAAAAATCGGCATGATATCGACAGGGCCGGATCGCGACCAGACGATTCTTCTGCCTGAGTTCGCCGCGACACTCGATGGGATGTCGGCCGGACAATCCGGGAGCTAAATCGAGAAAAGTTCCCTTCTATCGCGCTGCCATTACCCTCTGGATTCTTCGCTGCGCTTAGAATGACAAACCTTAACCTGGTAAAGCTCACGAACAAGGAGAATTTCCATGATTTCATTTGCTGTGCGCATGCGCTTCACACCGGAAGATCGCGCCAAAGTACTGGATGCCCTCCGCCACCTTGCCGAGGCTTCCCGCAAAGAACCTGGGTGCGTCACCTACATTCCCCATGAAACCGCGGACGATCCTAGCCTGATCATGATTTATGAGGAGTATCGGGACGAGGCGGCTCTTGAGGCGCATCGGGCTTCCCCGCACTTCCAGGAATATGTCATCGGCGGCCTGTATCAGTGGATGAAGGAGCGCAGTATTGAGCACCTGAATGTACTTGCGTAACCGTACCCGCAATAATTTAGCTTTGACTCCTGCGCGCGGGCGAACTACTATCCCGATACGGCCATGCAAGCGCAGCTTCGTTCCCCGGCGTCTATCGCTCGACAGGAAGCAACCATCCGAGCGAGCTTCTGGATTGTTTTTGCCATCCTGTGCGTGACGCATGCAGGCGCAAAGACGATTCCCCATCCCCATCGTCAACCGAAGCAGGTTATCCGCATTATCGAACAGCTGGAGCAGCAGTGGCAGCAGGCAGAGCTCCATGCCAACACCACCGTCATCGCAAACATGCTGTCGGACGATTATCTGGGGATCTACGGAGATGGCACTCTGGCCACCAAGGCGGAGATGCTCGCAGGGCTAAAAAACGGCAGCGTGCGCTTTACGGAAATCGATACTTCAGACCGCAAAATCCGCGTCTATGGAACGACTGCCGTGGTGGTTTCAAAGGCCCAGGTAGCGGGAACGGTCGACGGTGAAGACATCAGCGGACGGTACCGCTATACGCGCGTTTACCACCGCAGCAATGGGGCCTGGAAGATTGTCAGCTTTGAAGCCAGCACTCTCCATGAACATCACCATCGGCAGCCGTGACGCACGTGTGATTGTTCCAGCTACTTTGATTTGTTCTCACTGGGTTACCGTCATTCCGGCGATATAGGAAGAAATGCCGTGCGCAGCCGCTCCCATGTGATGTCGAGGCTCTCTGGCAGCACCCGTGTTTCGCCAATCACTGTCATAAAATTGGTATCGCCCAACCAGCGCGGCAGCATATGCAGGTGCAGATGGCCGGTGACTCCGGCTCCGGCGGCCTTCCCCAGGTTCATGCCAAGGTTGATTCCGCTGGGGCGATAGATGCTTCTGAGAACCTGCTCCAGCCGCTGTGCCAGCGCCATCATCTCCTGCGCGGCAGATGGATCCAGCCGCGCCAATTCATCTATGTGGGTGTAGGGCAGAATCATGGCGTGCCCGGAGTTATAAGGAAAGGCGTTCAGGCAGATAAAGCATTGTTCACCGCGATATACGATGTTGGCGGCGCGGTCCGCCTCGTCGGCAGGCATGCCGTTTTGAACGGCGTAAGCCGACGCTGCGAGTAGATTGCAGAACACGCAGCCAGTATCTCCGGGCCAATCTGCCAACTGCTCCGGAACACCCTGGCGTTCGGACAAATCCGCGTTGCTGACGTACTGGAATCGCCACGGGGTCCACAATGCATCCATAGGGGAGAGTATAGTCGGCGGACGCCGAGCCATTCGGACGGTTCTTTTATTGCCAGGCACTTCTCCAGTTCATTAATGAGCGACTGTTGATTGCGGAAGAATTCTTTGAAAAAGCCTCATGGATCATCGGAGTCGGCATTTTCGCCGTCGGATATTACTTGTGGCGGCGCAAGAAAAAGCGGGTCCAGCAGCAAACGCACAAGCAGGACGCGGCGTAGCAGTACTACCTGACACGTTCAGACGCGAATCACCAGCTTGCCAATATGCGCATCCCCGGAGTGCAGCAGCGAAATAAAAGCCTGGGGGGCCTGCTCGATTCCGTGAACGACGGTTTCCTGATGGAGCAGCTTTCCCGCGCGCAGCGCCGGAATCATTTCCGCCAGGAATATCGGCATCCGATGCAGGTGGTCGACGACGATAAAGCCTTCCATCCGCAATCGCCGAATGATGGTGAGCGCCAGATTCCGCGGCCCGGGCACGGGAGTGTTGTAGCCGGAGATCGCGCCGCACATCACCAGGCGTCCGTGGTTGCGCATGGCGTACAGCGCCGCTTCGAGCTGCGGACCAGCCGTGTTGTCGAAGTAGACATGTAGGCCATCAGGCGCAGCCGCCTGCAACTGCTCCAGCGGACCGACCTCGCGATAATTGAAGGCATAGTCCACCTTCAGCTGATTCTTGAGGAACGCGATCTTTGTGGCCGATCCAGCACTGGCGATAACGCGGCAGCCGCGCAGTTTTGCCAGTTGACAGGCGACGCTGCCCACCGCCCCGGCTCCGCCGGAGACAAACACCGTCTCGCCTTCTTTGAGATTTGCAATGTCATTCAGCCCAACCCAGGCGGTCAGGCCGGTAGGGCCAAGAACGCCGAGATAGGCCGAAGCGGGCGCCTGGTGGGCGTCAATGACTCGCAACTGCTGTGCCGGAGCGATGTAATAATCCCGCCAGCCAAAGAGACTTAAGACCCAAGTACTGACGGGAAAGCCGGCATCGCGGGACTGCACCACCTGGCCGACGGCGGCTCCTTCAAGGGCCTTGTCGAGGGCGAACGGCGCGACGTAGGACTTGGTTTCACTCATGCGGCCCCGCATGTAAGGATCGACCGAGAAGAATGCGTTTCGAACGAGAACCTCTCCCGGCTTGAGTTCCGGCAACGCCGTCGTGACGAAGGCAAAGTTCTCCATTGAAGGTTCGCCGTGCGGGCGGGAGACCAAACGGATTTCTCTTGCCTGAACTTTACTCATTGCGGTATGTAAGATGCTTCAACTTTCTATTTTCACAACATTCTCATTCAGCGGCACGTGGCGATCCTATTCTATGGGTTCTATGGGCAAGTCTGTTGTTCAAGAAGCTTTCGTCACCAGAAACCGGCACCATCGTTCGCACGCCGACGCTTGTTCGTTTCTTCGCTTTCGATGGTCAAATTCTCGGATTCCGCCGACGTTTCGTTGACACTGTTTTCCACCGGTTGCTATAGTTTTAGCTGGGGGCGAAGTTCACCAGGACTCATGTGCTTCGATTCCCAATCGAGAGTTTCTCTCGTTCCCGGCAAAATTTCGTTTCTGGCCTGCTGCGGGCGCAATGAAGGAGTGGTTCAAACCCTCCGTTAATGCGCTGCCAGCCAAAAGGTAATTTCGAAACGCCGAGAGAGAATATCGCGATTTCCCGCCCGGCTAAGAAGTCTCCGCTGTTTGGCTCCTTCGCACCATGGCGAGAATGGATGATCGGCGGCTTTCTTCCCGAAGGAGTTGCGGATCGTCCTTGGCGTCCATCGCGCCGCAATGAGTCCGGAGCCGCTGTCGAATGATAGACGTCCTCAATCCCGAACACACCGAGAGCAAACCCCTGAATACCACCGAACTGGAAACCCACGAAATCGCCACCGCCGCGCCGGAACCCGCCGCGACTGAGTCCAACCACAACCTCTCTGCTTCGACGGAGAACCAGCCGGCAGAACAACACATTGTGAATGCCCTTCCGCGTGCGGAAGCTCCATCGAACAATCAGCATGGCGCAGGCGAGCAGCCGCCCGCACAAAACAGCGAAAGGGCCCGCGCCAGGCGCATCCGCATCCGAAGACTCTTCGCCGCGCGAGGAAGAGATGGACTTCGGCGCGCTGCTGGAGTCGTTTGAGCACGAGCAGGCAGCGCAGGAATCCGCCCAGGCAGTCGACGGCAACGTCGTAACCGGCATCGTGATCAAGCTGACAGACAAGCATGTTGTCGTCGATGTGGGACTCAAGTCCGAGGGGCTGATTCCGATCGAGCAGGTGCTCGATCACAATGGCCAGTCCAAGCTGCACCCTGGCCAGACGATTGAAGTGGTGGTCGAACGCGAAGAGGCCGAAGGCGGCTACCTGCTGAGCTACGACAAGGCGTTGCGTCACCGCGTGTGGGACACCATCGAGAAGGCGGCGAACGACCAGACGCCGGTCAGCGGAGTAGTCGTCAGCCGCGTTAAGGGCGGTTTGACGCTGGATATCGGCATTAAGGCATTCCTGCCGGGCTCTCAGGTGGAGATCCGGCCAGTGCGCAATCTGGAATCCTACGTCGGCCAGACCCTCGACGTTCGCGTTATCAAGCTGAATAAGAAGCGTGGCAATGTTGTCGTCTCCCGCAAGGAGCTTCTGGAGGAAGAGGTCACGGTCAAGCGCACGCTGACTCTGGACCACCTGGAAGAAGGTACGATCCTGACCGGCACGGTGAAGAACCTGACGGAGTACGGAGCATTTGTCGATCTGGGTGGCATCGATGGCCTGCTGCACGTCACCGACATGTCCTGGGGACGCCTGACGCATCCGCGCGATCTTGTGAACGTTGGCGATGAAATCCAGGTGAAGGTGCTGAAGTTCGACCGCGAAAAGCAGCGCATTTCGCTCGGTTTTAAGCAGCTGACCCCGGATCCGTGGCTGGATGTAGCGGAGCGCTATCCGGTGGGCGCTCGGGTTCGAGGCCGTGTGCTCAGCGTTACCGACTATGGCGCGTTTGTAGAACTGGAGCAGGGCATCGAAGGCTTGGTCCATGTTTCGGAAATGACCTGGTCTAAACGGATGAAGCATCCGACCAAGCTGGTCAAACCCGGCGACGACATCGAGACCATCATTCTGAACGTCAATCCGGCGGACCGGCGCATTTCGCTCGGTATGAAACAGCTGCAGGAAAATCCCTGGGAGCATTTGTCGGAGCGTTACACGCCCGGAACTGTGGTCGAGGGGCGTGTGCGGAACCTGACCGAGTTTGGCGCTTTCATTGAAATTGAAGATGGCATCGATGGGCTGGTCCACGTCAGCAATATGAGCTGGACGAAGCGGATCAAGCACCCATCGGAAGTGGTGAAAAAAGGCGACAAGGTCAAGGCGGTCGTGCTTGGAATCGAAGCCGAACATCGCCGTCTTTCGCTCGGCATTAAGCAGCTGCAGCCGGATGTCTGGGAATCCTTCTTCGCGCAGCATCGGGTCAATGATGTACTGCACGGCAAAGTGCTCCGCATGGCGCAGTTCGGCGCTTTCATCGAGCTGGCGGATGGAGTCGAGGGCCTCTGCCATGTTTCGGAGGCGGTTGACGCGAATGGAGTTCCGGTGAAGCTGGATGTCGGCCAGGAGCATGAGTTCAAGATCATCAAAATGAACCCTGAAGAAAAGAAGATCGGCCTGAGTCTGCGTGGGGTGGGGGATGAAGCCACCCGCGCCGACGTCGAAGCTTACAAGGCTCCTTCTTCGAAGACGCCTTCTTCGAGCTCGACCTCGTCTTCATCGGGACCCTCCTCGCAGAGTTCTTCATCATCCTCAACGACACTGGGGGATCTGATCAACTGGAAGCGCAGCGAACGGGAATAAACTCGAAATAATATACGAAAGGGCCGTCTGCCAGGCAGACGGCCCTCTTCTTTTCCATTGAGTTAATTCGGCTCTCACTGCTGAAACAGCAGATTGTCACCACAGGCGAAGCGGGAAAGCACCGCGGATACTCATCGCGATTGCGCTTCGTTCAGGATGACAATCCTCGAGGCTGCTCCGCAGGAATATAAAGCCACTTTACTTGCCGGTATCAATCTTCAAAATGACATGAAAGACGCTGCGGTCGTCAAAGGAACTCAGGGTCCTGATCTTGCTCTTTTTGCCGCCGGTCTGCGCCCACAGCTTGTAGTCATCGTCAGGGGACATTTGCTCAAACCGGAACGCTCCGTCTTCCTGAGTGATGTAGCTTTCGACGGCCATTGTCCGCGTATCGCTTAAGTAGACGATCGCGCTTCGAACAGGAGTGTCGTCGCCGGTGACAACCCGGCCCTGCACGGAACGTTGCGTGTTCTGCGCCAGCGCAGAGGACGAAGCGCCCGTCTCGACTCCCACCCACAACATGCCACAGAACAGAACTGCCAGTGCCAATGCGCGCGTCCCATATGGACGCGCCGTTTGCGTACAATTCATGAAATCCGCACCTGATTATTCTTCTTCTTCATCGATGAAAGCAACCGCACTTTCATCGTAGCCGTGTTCTTCCACCTTGCTCAATTCGATTGGGTCGGTGTTGACCACTTCGTATTCTGCGCCACATTCATCGCAGAGGACAACCTCGCCCTCCTCGACTTCGTCTTCCGCGAAACTCAACGTGTTTTCACATTCGGGACAAACGTGCATAACCGCTCCTTCAGCTTCGTTCGGTGATTGATGAATAATATCCTGACGGGCAACATACATCGAGGCTAGTTTAAGGCAATCGCGATGCACGTCAAGTGCAAGATCGTATCGCCGGCAAATTGCCGGGCCGGACAGCGCCCGACATGGGCCGATCGGCGGCTCTCACTTGTCCCTTATGTTGACGCAGGGACGGCCCACGGGGTTAGCCCGCCATGAAAATGAACGTTGCGCGGCCCGGCCGCGCCGTCGCGGAGGCTGGACGGAGGGCGGCGGGCGACGTAGTCTCCAGTATGTGCGCAGTGAGCGATGATGCGCGGAATCAGTCAGCCTGACGACATGATGCGGCAATTTGAAATCCGTGCATACCGCAAGATCCGGGCGAGAAGAGCCAGGTTAGCTTCGCGAACTTGGGGCACCCAATTCTCTAAATGAAGATGAAGAACCTCTGACGGAGATTGGGGGCGGAGACTTATGACCAATCGTTACGTTCGACTGATGGCTGTGGTTCTATTGGCGAGTTCCGTGACGAGCGGCTTGCAGGCGGCACAAATGGACAGCCGCAGATTCGGCAGGCCCATTGCGCCGGCCCCGTTGGATCCGCGCATCCAGGCCGCCATTCAGCAGATTTCCGCCGAGCGCATCCAGCAGGACATTGCGAAGCTGGTGAGCTTTCATAATCGCAGCACGCTTTCAAGCAACGACAAGGACCTGCCTCCGGGCCAGGGAGTGCTGGCGGCGGCGGACTGGATTGAAGCGCAGTTCCGCGCCGATTCTGCGGCGTGCGGCGGGTGCCTGGAAGTGAAGCGCGATACCTTTACGCAGCAGCCGGGACCGCGGGTGGCGCAGCCGACCGTCATCAATAACATTTACGCGGTGCTGCGCGGCAGCGATCCGGCGCAGGCCGGCCGCATGTACCTGGTGACCGGGCATTACGACTCGCGGGACAGCGGCAATGAAGATACTCGCGGTTTCGCGCCAGGCGCGAACGATGACGCCAGCGGCGTCGCCGTCAGCATGGAAAGCGCCCGCGTATTGAGCAAACTGCATTTCCCCGCGACTCTGGTATTTGTGGCCGTCGCCGGCGAAGAGCAGGGCCTGTACGGCAGCCGGCATATGGCGGAGTTCGCCAAACAGCAGGGATGGAACCTGGAAGGCGTCTTGAACAATGACATTGTCGGCGGCAACACTACACCCGGTGACACGCTGCAGAATAAGCAACTGGTCCGGGTATTCTCCGAAGGGATTCCGGCAACGGCTACGGATCAGCAACTGCTCATGATTCGCAGCCTCGGCGGGGAGAACGATTCGTCGTCACGCGAGCTGGCGCGGGAGGTCCTGGACGTGGATCGGACGTACTTCCGCTATAATCCGGCCGGTGAAAGCAACGCCGGGCCGCCGTTTCATCCCGTACTCATCTTTCGCCTGGACCGCTATTTGCGTGGAGGCGATCATTATTCCTTCAACCTGCAGGATTTTCCCGCGGTGCGCTTTACCGAGTCTCGTGAGGACTTCCACCATCAGCACCAGGATGTGCGGGTCGAGAACGGCGTTCAGTATGGCGATCTTCTCAAGTTTGTCGACTTCGATTATGTGGCGCACGTGGCGGAGTTAAATGCGGCGACGCTGGCCACGCTCGCCTCCGCGCCCGGCACGCCAGCGAACGTGCGCATTATCACCGACCAGCTCGACAACAATACGGAGCTGGCCTGGGACGCTCCCGCTGGAGCGACCGCGGGCACGACCTATCAGATCGTGTGGCGCGACACATCGGCACCGGACTGGCAGTTTTACCACTCCGCCGGGACAGCGACTCAGGCCGCAATTCCCGTATCGAAGGACAATGTCGTCTTTGGCATACGCTCCGTCAATCGGAAGGGGCAGCGCAGCCCGGCGGCCTATCCGTTCCCGGCGAGATTTCGCACTCCGCCGATCCCACAGAAATAGCGCCATAAGAGCCGCCATCCTACCCACGTCTTTTGCGACTAGGCTAATACCGGATAGATAACCGCCGCCGGGGACTACGCTGGACGTGCGCTGGCGGCACACGTACGCTGGTAAAGTATGCCGCGATCAAGCTCGATGATGTTGTCGTTTCCGCCGTTTGCCGGGATGACCCGCAAGATCATTCTCGTCATCGTCGCGATTTTTTTCGTTTTGCTGCTGCTGCGCTGGGTCGCACCCGTTCTCGGCGCCGAAATCTTTGCGGTATGCGCGCTCACTCCGGTGATGGTGATGCACGGAGCCATCTGGCAGCTGGTCACTTACAGCTTTCTAAGCGGCGGAGTTTTACAGGTTGCCTTCGACATGTTGTCGCTCTGGTTTATCGGAGCCTACCTGGAGACCATTTACGGAACTCGCTGGGTCACGGAGCTTTATTTTTTTTCCGTGGTCGGGGCCGCCCTTACGACCATCGGGGTTTCGTACACGCATATCTTCCACATGACACCGCACGCAACGACCTACGGCGCGACCGGGGGCATTTTCGGCCTGCTGGCGGCCTGGGCGGTGCTGATGGGAGATCAGAAATTCATCCTGTTTCCCCTGCCGATCTCCATTCGCGCGAAATACCTGGTTCTGGTTTACATATTGGTCGCGCTGGCAATGATCATTTCCGGTCCGCGAGGGTTTGTGTACATCGCTTACCTGGGCGGCGCGTTGTTCGGATATATCTACGTGAAGCAGGCCCCGCGACGCGGCTATGCGTTTGCTGCAACGGAGCGGGCGTTTTCTTTCCGTAACGCGTATTACCGCTGGAGGCGGAAACGGGCTGCACGGAAGTTCGAGGTTTATATGCGCAAGCACAACCGCGACGTGCAATTCGACAGTCAGGGGCGGTACATCGATCCGGATGAAAAGAAAAACCCGAACGACCGCCGCTGGATGAATTAGACGAACTTCGTGTTACTGCCGGGCAGCTCCTTCAGAGTCTGAAGCCCGATGCTCTGCCCATTACAGCGGGACTGAAGTCCGGCCCTTCGAAACTTTTCGTTCGTCTCCAACATTGCAAAATCGCCAAGAGCTATTCACCCAGACAGGAGAAACGCGCCGCTCCCATGAGGATAACGGCGCGTTTGATTTCTCTATATTGCTACGGTTACGCGGCTTTATTGGCCCGTGCATTCGCGGATTTCGCAATCTCGGTCAGCAGATGGTCGGCATGACCCTCTTCCTGCAGGGTCTCATTCAGTGTCTGGGCTGCCTGCTGTTCGCCGAGGATTTCGGCCCACTGACGCACCGCGCCATACGACGCCATTTCGTAATGCTCCGCGCGCTGACCCGCCAGGATGAGTCCGGCATCGCGGACGGCATTATCTTTCGCGTCCTTAATGAGAGTCTCCGCTTCGGAGACCATGGTCGCTATGGTTTTGCACTTTTTGGAATCCACCGACTGCTCGGTGTTGCCAAGGATCTGCTTCAACCTGGTCACGTGCTGGCGGGTTTCCTGCAGGTGAGAGGTGAAGGCCTGTTTCAGTTGGGTGTCAGTTGCCGCGTCGGCCATTTTGGGGAGCGCCTCGGTCAGTTGTGTTTCCACGGAAAGAAGATGCTGCAACTGATCTACGTAGAGGGCGCGAAGACTCTCAAGGTTTGCGGAAAAAATAGCCATAATGGATACCCCTCGTTGTTGATTGAAATTCGCCAGAACAGGCGTCTAATAACTAAGATTCATCGATGAATGCGGATGTTGCCGTCGTTTTGAGCGAAAGCCGTATTGGATTAGACCGTGTTTGCAGAATCAAAGTCATTTATTTCTTCCACCAGACAACGGACGAGTTCCGCAGCCGGCAGAGTTCGCGAACGCGCCACACCGGTGCCTGCCCAGAGCGACAGAAACCTTGTGTCTCCTTGCTTTGCTGCCGCTGTTCGCATGGCGCGAGTCAGCGAGTTCTGCTGTGGAAAGGGAAGAATCGATTGCTCGTTTTCCTTCACCATTGAGATAAATTGATTCATCAATCCCCGTGCCGGCCGGCCCGAGAAAGCCCGCGTAATCACCGTGGTGTCCTGTTTCGCGGCCTGGATCGCCTGCTTGTGTGCGATCGATGTGCCGGATTCGGGCGAGCAAAGAAATGCTGTGCCCAGCTGTGCTGCCGATGCGCCTGCCGACAATGCTCGAGCAATGTCCCGACCATCCATAATGCCGCCGGACGCAACGACAGGGACACCGCCCGAGGCACCGGGCGCGGACAAACAGTCTGCAATTTCGCGTACAAGCTGCAGTGTCGGAATCATCGATGTTGCAAAGTCGCCAGCAAACGTCCCACGGTGCGCACCGGCCTCCGAACCCTGGGCGACGATTCCGTCCACCCCGGCAAAAGCGAGCAATCTTGCTTCCTCGACCGTCGTCGCTGTGCCCAGCGTGATGATGCCGCACGTCCGGACGCGCGACAGGTCCGCGCCGCTTGGAATGCCGAACGTAAAACTGAAAACCGGAGGTCTGGCTTCGAGCACCGCGTTCAACTGCTCCGGGAAGGGACATGGCTGCGCTGTCGGCAGCGCCGGCGCGGGCAGTCCTAATTGCGAATGAATTTGCGCGAGGATTTCCACCATTGGTTCCGGATCGAAATCTGCGCCGCGATCCGCGAGCGTCTCATATCCTCCTGCGAACAGATTTACGTTGAACGGTTTGCAAGTCAAAGCCCGAATACGTTCAATCGCGGCGATGATTTCCGCCGGTTTCAGGTAAGCCGCGCCCAACGAACCAAGACCCCCGGCATTGGAAACAGCCGCGACCAGTTCAGGCGTGGTTGTTCCTCCAGCCATCGGCGCCTGGATAATGGGATTTTCGATTCCCAGTTTGTTGAGGAATGCAGTGTTGTTCATCGGCTCACGCGTGCCTGGCCCAATGTTGTTACCATCAGCGGGTTATACCGCGACGGTGAACGTGTCGCCCGTTCGTTCGACTGCTCGATAGAGCGTGTCCCGTTCGATCGGTACGCGTCCGGCTTCGGTGATGAGCCGCACCAGGTCTGCGCGACGCATGCCCTGCGGCGTTTCCGCGCCGGCATCGTGGTAGATCTTTTCTTCGACAACTGTGCCATCGATATCGTCGGCGCCGAAACGCAGCGCAATCTGCGCAATCTTGGCGGTCATCATCTGCCAATAGGCCTTGATATGTTCAAAGTTATCGAGCATCAGCCGGCCGACGGCGATCTGCCGGATATCTGTCAATCCGGTCGTCTTCCGCAGATGATCGAGCGCGGTGTTGTCAGGATGAAAGGCGAGGGGGATAAATGTCTGGAAGCCGCCGGTTTCGTCCTGCAACTTCCGCAAACGCAGCAGATGATCGACGCGATCTTCATCGTTTTCGACATGGCCGTAGAGCATCGTGGCATTCGATCGCATCCCGAGCTGATGCACAATACGCGCCGTCTCGATCCACTCGGCGCCGTCAATCTTGTGGTCGCAAATGATGTGCCGCACACGGTCCGCGAAAATCTCCGCACCACCACCGGGCATCGAGTCGACTCCTGAGTCTTTCAGTTTTTGAACGGTTTCGCGGATCGTGAGCTTCGAGCGTCTGGCAAGATAGGCGATCTCGACCATGGTGAACGCTTTTACGTGGACCTTTGGGAAGCGCTCTTTCAGGCCGCGGATGAGATCGAGGAAGTATTCAAGGTGCAGATCGGGGTGCAGTCCCCCAACCAGATGAAACTCCGTGACTGCTTCGGAATAGCCTTCGGCGGCGCGACTCCACGCTTCCTCAAGCGCCATGGTGTAGGCGCCCGGCGCGTCCTTCTTGCGCCCGAAGGCACATAGGCGGCAGGCGGCCACGCAGACGTTGGTGGGATTAATATGGCGATTGACGTTAAAGTAAGCGATCTCGCCGTGCATCTTTTCCCGAACGAGATTTGCCAGCCAACCAACCGCGAGAATGTCCGGCGAACGGTAGAGCGCGACGCCATCGTCAAAGCCGAGCCGTTCCCCTGCGAACACTTTCTCCGCAATGGGGGTAAGCTGGGGATCGTCTGTCTGGAAGGAGTGACGGGACTTGCTGGTTGCTTCCACGTGAGTCACCTTCGTTCATGATAGCCTCCCAATCGCCGCGCAACAACTGGCGCGCTGGAGGGCTAACGCTCGCTGAATATTTCACTCGACGATATTTCTCTCAATGATTTCCGCGGGGCTGTTAGGCTTTGAAGAGAAGATTGCTCATGCGAATGCACTCTGGAAAAGTGACGAGACACCTGTTTCTCATGTTCTTTATTGTTTGCTTTTTTTCGGGCTTTGCCCTGCAGAATGCACCAATGTTATCCACCCCGCCGCTCGGTCAATTTCCTGCCACCCAGGCGACCAGCCTCGACAAAAGAAAATTTCACCTGCCGCAGGATTTTTCCGGCCAGTTGAATCTCGTGGTCATCTCCTTTGCCCGGGAGCAGCAGCACCAAGTGGATACGTGGATTCCGGCGGCGCAAAAAATCCAGTCTGCTCACAGCAAATTCAGCTATTACGAACTGCCTACGATGTCGAGCGAAAACCTGCTCTATCGCTGGTGGTTCGATGCCGCTCTGCGCAGCAACACTGCTGATAAAGATCTGCGCAGCCGAATCCTGACTGCGTATGTCAACAAACACAAGTTTCGGATGTCGCTTCGAATCGCAAATGAACATCGGGTGGTGGCGATCCTGGTCAACCAAACCGGCAAAGTGTTCTGGCGAGCCGATGGAAGCTGCACTGAGCAGGATAAAGCGGAGTTGTTGGCCGTTTTACAGGCAAGCGGTATCTAAGTGCGCGCAACTGGATTGGAACTTTGCGCGGGCGGATGAGGCAGGATTTTTTCCATCTTCCAGGCATCCACCGTTTCCAGATAATAGCGCTGGATACGGGCGATCATGCTATACCCCAGGCGCTCGTAAAAATGGATCGCCGGAGTGTTGTCAACGGCCACGTGCAGCTCGACCCACGTGCCCCCCTGTGCGATTAACCAGACTTCCAGGGTTTGGTAGAGCCGCCACCCGATATGCTCGCGCCGAAATTCCGGCAGAATATCGATGGTGATGAGTTCTCCGTATGGGGAGGGACGGGCAGATCGCCGCGGTCGCAATCGCCGCAGCGCAGCAAACCCCACGATCATTTGGGAGCGTTCCGCAACCAGAGTCAACGACGCAGGCGTCCGCAACAGCGCGGCAATTTCTCTTCTTGGATACGCGATGCCGCGGCGAAAACACTGCGCGTCGATTGCGACCAGAGCGTCCAGATCGTCGAGAACAGCCGGACGCATCGCGGAAGAGGAAGCGCCCGGAATGATCATGATTCAGTTCTCAGCGAAGGCGATCAGAAACCGCCTTCCGGCAATTTGCGTTTGCGGCTGCGCAATGACACCATGCAGCAGAGTTGCGGCCATCAGATGGCCGTTGGAGGAGCCAACGACATGGATGCGCCAACCGGGATTCCACCATATCCATTTTCTGGCGCCGGGTTCGATGCCAAACACGAGATCCGACTCATAGGAACTCGCCACCAAGCGCTTCAACTGAGGATCATACTGTAGTCCGCTGATATCGTTGATGGGTACACCACAGATTTTCCAGGTTTGGCCCTTGTCTTCGCTGTACGCCAATCCCATGCGGCCCGCTGCCCACAGGGCTCCATCGGGATCGGCGGCAACATAGCGGACCCGGTGCCAACCCGTTGGAAGGGCCACCGCAGTCCAGTTTTTCCCCTGGTCCTGGGACATGTAGAGATTTTGCGATCCGTTGGCGAGCACGGTATTGCCGCCAGCGGCGATACCGCTGAAGACCGCGGTTTGCTGGATCGGCCCGCCGCGCCACACCATTCCACTATCGGCGCTTACGTAGACGCCACTCGAGGTGGCTGCATACCACATGCCGTTGTCAAACGCCAACCCACTCACGCTGACATCGATCCTGCCATCCGGAACGTAAGTGATTTCGGTCGAAACATAGCGATGCTTTTTCCGGATATGCGTAACCCTCCGCACCTTTACCTTCTGCCGATTGCCGGTCGGTTCAAACTTTCCGTCATTCAGCCGATATATTCCGCGATTGGTTCCAGCCAGCAGATTGCCCGCAGAAGACATGGCAAGCGCGAAGATATCAGCGCCATTCAGGCCAGCGCTGATCTGTGTCCAGGACTGCCCGGCATCCTTCGAGACAAACACGCCTCCAAAGCGTTTGTCGTTGAGCACGCCAACGTATACCGCATTGGGATTCTGAGGATCAGTGACCATCGAGGATACCTGGCGCTCGGAAAATCCGCGATTGTCAGGATGGAAGCTGACGGCCCCATCTTCGCTCTCCAACACGCCGCTACGATCGGTTGCCATCATAACGTGCTGCGAATTTTTCGGGTCGACGTATATATCGTTGACGATGATGTCATTCGGCGTCATCAGCGTCCACTTGGTGCCTGCATCCGCCGTGCGGTACAGGCCTTCCGTGGTTCCGGCATAAACGATGCTGGGGTTGGAGGGATCCTGCATCAGGACGCGCGTGCGCCGGGCTGTCGTCGGAATGCCCTGAATTTTGTGAAACTGCTCCCCCGCGTCCGTGCTCTTGTAAATTCCGGAGCAGGCGCTGGTGTAAACGGTTTTTGGATCGTGTGGGTCGATGATGATCGAAAATACATCCGAATCCACGATCAGGCCCTGCTTGATATTCCGCCAATGCTGGCCGCCATCGTCGGTCTTCCAGGGCAGATGCCAGGTGCCTGCATAGATGATCTGTGGGTTTACGGGATCGATGGCGATAGATTCAACTTCATGGAGTTCGGTGCTTCCCGGCGGACTGATCAGCTTCCAGCTCTGACCGCCGTCCTCGCTGCGATAAATGCCGGTTAATGTACCAGCGACGAAAATCTTCGGGTTCGACGGCGCCTGAGTCAAGGCGCGGACCGACTGGCCCTGCATGTCCGGCACCGGTTTCCACTGGTGGCCACCATCATCACTGACGTAAACTCCTCCATCTGGATGATCCAGTCTCCACGCCCCCACCAGGACTCTGCCCGGGTTGGCATTATCGAACAGGATATTGTCAAGCACCAGCGAATCGGAATCGGCGACTTTGCTGAGCCGCGTCCATTGACCGTCACCGCTGGACTGATAAATCCAGCTATTTGTCGTTCCCATCAAGATGTGGGAAGGATTCGCGGGGCTGTAAGCAAAGCTGCGCGCATCGCCACCATAGGGACCTACGTTGTTCCAAGCCGGCGCGGAGCCGGGCCGGGTGTAGGCCGGCTGGGCAGAGGCGAAAGGAGCAACGACAAGACTCAGCAGGCTGAAAGTCAGTGCTGGCACAAGGGGTGAAATCCGTCTCATAGGTTTGTACCAATCAAATGTGGCGTTAGGAAGGGATCGTTACTACGCAGTATAACCGCGAAAAGGTGCATTCAGGTGTTTTCCACAAGAGAAGGGGCTGGCCGGAATATCCGGCCAGCCCCGAGGGGTGCACCCACTTCCGTCGTTACTGAGGAGTGGAGTTGGTTGTCGCATTCGCTGCGCCACCATGGCGACGACGGCGGTGATGCGGGGTAGTGGAGGTAGCTCTCGCGTGCCCATAGGCATTGCGGGACGCATGGACCGTTGAAGTATCAACCTCGGTTGTACCCGGTACGTCGTTATCGAAGTTCGCACCCGAGGGCACCAGATAATTCTGGACACTCTGGGTTCCCGCAGTTCCAGTGCGGACGTCGATGCGGGAAGGATCAATTCCCTTCTCGTTGACCAGGTAGGACTCGGTGTTGACTGCGCGTTCCGCCGCCGCCTTGTCGGCGTGGCGTTCGTTCGAAGCACTGTTCCCGACCAGGACAGCCTTGGCGTCAGCGCTGCGTTGGAGATTCAGAGCGACATCATCCAGGCAAGCCTTCGCTTCGTTGTCCACACGGGTCGGACGGCGAGTGTCGCGGCCAAAGTTGATCGAGCACAGCGTCTCTACCTTGGGTGCTGGTGGCGGAGGCGGTGGTGCACTGACCGTTACCGTGGTTGTGGCAGAAGCGGTTTGACCCTTGTCGTCGGCGACATTACATGTGACGGTAATATCTCCTGGAGCGGCGCCGGTCGTATTCAGGGTGGCGGTCGTATTCGATCCGCTGACCTGACCCGAAGAGGCGCTGTAGCTGTAAGTCAGTGGCCGATTCTGCGGGCTGGTGCCTTGAGCCGTAATCGTGGCCGAGTCGCCAGGATTTACGGTGGTCGGATTAGCCGAGCAGGAAACGGTTGGCGGCTCAAACTGCTTCACCGTAAAGGTGGCGTTGCAGTCCGCGGACATGCCGGCCTTGGGTCCTTCCGTCACATGGCCCGTAACGGTATAGGTGCCTGGGGCCAAGTCGGCCGTATCGACGTTGCCGGTCGAGCTGGTACCGCTAACTTTGGCACCGGTCGAGGTCCAGTTATACGTTGGAGTCTTCTTGGGATTCAGGTTCTGGGCGTTGCCGGTAACCGTGACCGGGTCGCCGGGATAAACCTCGGAAGGACTCGCCGAACAGGCGTAAGTCACAGGCGGAGGCGGCAGAATGCTACCCATCTTAAACACGAGTCCAGTGCTGAGCTGCACAGCGTTGATATTGGCGCGGCCGCCGAGGATATCGGTGCTGCCATCCGGTGGAATCGCGGCGACTGGGCCGAAGGAAGCATGCATGTACTGGTAGTCGGCCTGGAAGACACGCCACGCAAGATGATGGCCGAATAGAGAAAATGAATAATCCATACCCCCGCCAGCCGTTAGGGCGGTGCCCCACGTCCAAGGATTCACCATGTGGATGACGGACACGCCATCGGTCTGGAGGGCATCGAAATTGGGGCCGGCCATGCGTGCTGCGCCAACTAACCCATGAAGGAACGGGGTGACGTTTCCCGACGGGAAACGCACGATCGGTCCGAGGCTCATCGTTCTAAATCCGTCGCCGGGACCCATCGAATGATCCGCGTAAACGAACTCTCCGCCCATATACTTATTGAAGTAAAATGCGGCGCTGCCGATGGCGCCGATATTGACATCCCTGTAGCGTTCGTTCTGGATGTAACCGTGCGGCGATAGATATGAGTAGCCAAGGAAAATATCGATCCGCGAAGGATTAACATCTGTCGATTGTTTCGCCGCCGAGTTCCGGGAGTTTGGTGCGGCTGCGCTCGGCGCATCTGGCATATTGGTAGATGAGCTTGAAGTCTGCTGCGCCATGAGAGTCGTTCCTAGCCCCAATACGCATATAGCTGCGATATAGCGGCTCCTTGAGCGCAATTTTGAATGTTCCATCCCTGTATCCTCCACAACATTTATAAACAGCTTTTCATTCTTCGTGAGCGCTTTTGCCATCGTTCGAAAGTACTCGGCAACTGCCTCGAACTTCTACGCCAGGCTTACAGACGCTTCCATTACACTACAATCTGTTCCTAGATTAGAGCACAAGAGCGATCCAAAGGTTATCCCCCTCACAGGGTGTAATGCAAAGGTACCCCAACAGATACCTTATCGCCAAGAACTAAAAATAAAGATGCTTCCGGACGTTTTGGGTAAGCCGCGTCCGGGTGTCTCGGTCAGCCCAGATTCAGGACTTTTTTGACCGTCCCACGCTCGCGCAGAATTTTCTCCTGGAGCAGGGTCAGGGCATAAATCAGCTGTTCCGGACGCGGGGGACAACCTGGCACATAGACGTCGACCGGAATAATCTGATTGACCCCCTGTACCAGGGCGTAGTTATTGAAGACGCCGCCAGACGTTGCACAGGCACCCATGGAAATAACCCATTTCGGCTCCGGCATCTGGTCGTAGAGCCGTCGAATCACGGGAGCCATCTTAATCGAAACCCGTCCGGCGATCACCATCAGATCGGACTGGCGAGGGGACGGGCGGAAAACCTCGGCCCCGAAACGGGCGACATCGAAACGCGCGGCACCCATCGACATCATTTCGATCGCGCAGCAGGCCAGGCCGAAGGTCATCGGCCAGATCGAGCTTTTTCGGACCCAGTTCAATGCCGTATCCAGGGACGTAAGAATGACGCCTTCATTCTGGTCATAGCCGAAGTTAACCTCACGCACCTTGCTCTGGTTCAGCGCACTGCTCTCCAGCTTGCCGAACGTATACTGATCTTTCAGTGGTTCTGCCATTTAACTCTCCGCCTGCCTTACTCATAAGTATCTCGCATTTCGCTGCCATGGGCTAATTCTGCTGGCAATCCACGCATCTGATTGCGTAGTTTATTGAGACACCAATCCGCAACCGTCCTGAAACCTTGAAATGAATCCTTCCCCCACTTTGACCCCATGGTATAGGCAACTCGTCCAGGTGGCAGTCCGAATGCTGGAACCGCTGCCTGACGAAGATTCCGGTTGGGGAAAATGTCTTCGGCACTCTCCAGCCGGTATTCCGGTTAGTACATCAACGCGGCCGCTATGACGTGGTGGGCACGGTCGGAATTCGCGAAGCACAGATGTACCGCTTAGCGTGTGCGCAGTTTAGAAACGCCGGGAGATGAATCCCTGAAGTAATTTTTATGCTGGCCGGTATATCGGCTCGGGTGAGAATGTTCACGGAACCGCTGCGGGATTTCAGAAGCGGCCCATCTCTCCACTTTGGTTACAATCAGCCCATGCAACTGGGGGAACTGGCACGTCTGCTGAACGCGCGTCTGGAGGGCAGCTCCGATACCGAGATCACGGGCGTTGCTGGAATTGAAGAAGCTCACGCCGGCGACGTCACTTTCGTCGCCAATCCAAGATACGCCGCCCTGGCGCGGACGACTCAGGCTGCGGCCGTGCTGGTGTCCGAGGACTTCCCTGCGATTGCAGCGGCGACATTGCGAACCGAGAATCCGTATCTCGCCTTTGCCCATGCCATCGAGCTTTTCTACCAGCCTCCTATTTATGCGTCCGGTATTCATCCCACCGCCATCATCCATCCCACTGCCCGTCTGGGCCGCGATTGTCATGTGGGAGCATACGCGGTGATCGAAGGCAATGTCGAAATTGGCGATAACGCCGTACTGCTGCCTCACGTCGTCATCTATCCCAACGTGCGCATTGGAAACCGCTTCTTCGCGCATGCTCACGCCATTGTGCGGGAGGGCTGTCATCTTGGCAACCATGTAATTCTGCAAAACGGAGCCATCGTCGGCGCGGATGGATTTGGCTTCGCCAAAGATGGGGAGGGGCAATGGCATAAAATTCCGCAGTCTGGCCCCGCAATCCTCGAAGACAGCGTCGAAATCCAGGCCAATGCATGTATCGATCGCGCCAGCGTGGGAGAAACACGCATTCATCGAGGCACAAAGATCGACAACCTGGTGCAGATAGGTCACAGCTCGACCGTCGGAGAGAACACCCTACTGTGCGCACAGGTGGGGCTTGCCGGTTCCACGCACGTGGGACGCAATGTCATCCTGGCTGGCCAAGCGGGAGTCGCCGGGCATTGCTCCGTTGGAGATGGCGCCGTTCTGACGGCACAAACTGGCGCGGCGAACGATGTGCCCGCGGGCACGATTATGAGCGGCACGCCGGCAATCGAGAATCGCTTGTGGTTGCGTTGTGTCGCCGCCTACAACCGGTTGCCGGAGATGGTGAAGCTGTTGCGAAAATCGAATGCTGATGACAAAAAGTGAGCGGCCGCATGGTTGCGAACAAATCATGGTTGCGAACAAATCCATTCAGGAAGCATCTACACTGAAGCTATGCCCGGAGCTCGACGCGGATCGCTTCGATTCTTCTCGTTGATCGGATTTACATTTTTGTTCCTGACGGCAGGCTGCCGTTCCCCTTATGTGCAGACAACGGTGGTGAACTCCGGCCGCACGGAATTGCATAACATTGAGGTTGACTATCCGAGCGCCAGCTTCGGAATTCCAAGCCTTCCCCCAGGACAGGATTTTCATTATCGCTTTCAGATACGGGATGCCGGACGCATGAAGGTTGAATTTTCCGACAGCGCGGAAAAGACGCACTCCGGCACTGGCCCGTATGTCGCCGAGCCTCAGCAGGGAACGCTCGTCCTCACACTTGATGGCAGCGGTAAGAATGTCTGGAACCCGAACCTGCATCCCTCGGTACAGACGCCGAAAGGCGAATGATCAAAGGGTCTAAATGGATTGGACGGGAATCAGCGTCAGGTCCTCGACAAGGCCGACCTCTTTCTGAACAAACGGCTCCGCATATCGCACTCCGCCGAGCATTCCGTAAAAACGAGCCAGCGCCAGCGTGCGTTCTCGAATCTCTTCCCTCGGAACGAAAATATTTCCGCCGGAGTGCTGATCCTCATATTGCGAACGGTAGGCCATCAACGCCTCGAATCTTTGTTCCACATAATCGCCGATATCGACGACGAAGCTGGGCCGCACATCGGCATAAAGGCTGGCGTAGACGATCTTGAACGGCCGATGGGGAGCGGCCGTTGTTTGTGCATCCACCTTTGACAACCCTGCGACAAAGCAAGCCTCATATCCCAAGGTGGCAGCGGTTGCATGGTCGGGATGGCGCGCCTGCCAGTAGGGAAGAATCACCACGCGAGGCTTCAATTCACGCAATACGCGCGCGATTTTCAGCCGGTTCTCCCAGGTATTTTCCACTCGTCCATCGGGGATGTCGAGCGCCTCACGCCAGCCGACGCCAAGAATGCGTGCGGCTGTTTCCGCTTCTGCGGCCCGCTCCTCGGCGGACCCTCGCGTGCCGGCCTCTCCCTGTGTTAAATCGAGAATGGCGGTGCGCAAACCGAGTGCGCACGACTGCAGCAGGGTTCCGCCGCAGGTCTGTTCCACGTCATCCCGATGCGCGGCAATGGCAAGAATATCGACAGGCGATGTCATCTGAAGGTCAATGATACTGTGAGGTTACCATTTACTGATTCAGCCATTCTCTGGCGGTACTGAGGATGAAACTGTTCTACTCGTTGCGCGCTGTGCTTTGTATCCTGCTCCTGGTTAGCGTGGGCATCTTCGTCGCGCTTACCTGGCACTGGCCTTTTGTCGGGGATGCGGTGCTGATGCATTACGCCGTGTTCCTGATGCGGCACGGCTTCGTTCCTTACCGTGACATCGTCGACATCAATATGCCGGGGACATATTTCGTGTCTTGGGCCATCAGCCATATCTACGGCAGCAGCGCGCTGGGATTTCGCATCTTTGATTTCTCGCTCTGCGCCATTGCAGCTGTGGCGATGATCGCGATTGCCCGGCCCTATGACGGTCTGGCGGGGGCCTATGCCGCGGTGCTGTTGATGCTGCTGCATGGCCGGGATGGCGTGGCTCAGAGCGGACAGCGCGATCTGATCATGGCCGTCCTGCTACTGGCCGCCTGTGCCTTTCTATTTCATGCGCTGCGGAAGAATGCGCCCTGGACCATGATCTTCTTCGGGCTATGCACGGGAGCCGCCTCCACTATCAAGCCTACCGTTCTTCCCTTCGCGCCCGTGCTGATCCTGCTGGCGTGCGTGACCCTGAAACGTCAAAGGCTTCCTTTCACAGCTTATCTTTTGAACGGAGTGATCGGGTTTCTTCTACCCATTGCCGCGGTACTCGCCTTCCTTCTGCGGGAGCATTCGCTTCGGGCGTTCGGCGGCAGCTGCGAAGGGCTGATTCACTACCATGCCAGCCTGAACCATCGTCCGATCGGTTATCTCCTGAACCATAGTTTTTCCCCGCTCGCTTTGCTGCTGGTGCTATGGCTGCTGCTTCTTGCCACAGAGCGCCGCTGGCCGGGATGGGAACGCGCGGCGCTGCTGGTCGCTATTCTCTTCGGACTGATTTCTTATATCGCGCAGGGCAAGGGCTACCCATATCATCGTTATCCTTTGATTGCCTTTCTCCTGCTGTTGATGGAAATCGACTTCTGTAGCGCGTCGCGCAGGCCGGGCGCACTGCGCGCTTTGGGGATTGCTGGATTGACGCTTGGGATTCTGCTCATCGTTCCGGTATCGCTCTGGAAAATCAGTCACTATCAATGGCAGAATCAGGAATACACGACGATGCTCGAAGCGGATTTACGTGCATTGGGCGGACAGAAGCTTTCCGGGCGCGTGCAGTGTATGGATACGTTCGCGGGATGTATCGCAACTTTGGATCAGATGAAGCTCGTCCAGGCCACGGGCTTTCTCTACGATTGCTATTTCTATGCGCCCGAGCGCAACACTCCGACGGCGAATGCCGTTGTCGAGGACATGCGAGAGAGATTCTGGAAAGCCCTGCGGGAGCATCCGCCCGAGGTCTTTGTGGTCAGCAATCAGCTGTGCCTGAACGGCCCAACTGGTTATATGAAGCTGAATCTCTGGCCGCAATTCCACACCTGGCTTGAGGCCAAATATGAGATTTATACCGAGAAAACCCCGCCTCACCCGCTGCGCTGGACATCGGACCCAGAGCCACCTTTCGGCTACAGGGTCTACGTTCGCAAACCGTGAACCCACGTCTCAAAAGCGAGACCCTTCGACCAACTTAGGGCAGGCTGTAGTGCACCCATGCGAACGAATTCACTGTGGCAGCACACTAGTTCGCCGCGTTGGAAGGCGCATCCATGTATGCGACGTCGTACGCTGTTCCCTGCACGGTCACGTCGTAATTACTTAACTCAGAACCAGCGGAATAGCCGGTTGCTTTGGTTCCCTGATTTGTCGTGATGCCCTTATCCGTCGTGGCGTAGATATGAATCTGACCGCCGTACGCGGTGTATATTTTGTGCCAGTTGATGATGGCGCAAAGACCGGTCAGGTCTCCATACCAGGGCTCGACCAGAACAGAGTTATTGTTCAGGTTGAACATCGTCAGGCAGCCGTTCACCTGGTTGTTGGCGGTGCGCTCTCCGCTCTGGCAAAGCTGCGATCCAATCCACAGCGTATTGTCATCCCCGAACAGCATCTTGGTATGTGTGCCGTCGGAGATAGGGTATGTTGAGGTCACCTGATTGCCGGTCAAGTTGAGTACCGAAAGAAAGCCTTCAAATAGGCCGCTTGACTGCCGTTGCTGGCCGGAGATATACAGCGTTCCATTTCCGTAAACGGCCATAGTCGCCCCGCCGGGCACTGCGACTCTTCGCTGCTCTGTAGGCAGCGGAGGAGATGGCGGCGGCGAGGGATAGGTGCTTCCCGGAAAGTTGTAAATATTTAACGGTCCCGTGTTCAGGAAACTGACGCTTGCCGTAGCCTGGCCAATGGCCGGATCAACGCTGCTGTTGCCGCATTCCGGACCGCAATTCAACAGCCAGCCGGTAGTCCCATCGGAGGAAAAGATCGTATTGTATGGACGATTGAAGACGATCGGATTATCGTTCTGGTCCAAGACCGGAACCACGCAATAAACCGGCAGGTTTACCGGCTGGCAATCGACCGGACTAACGGCCGCCGGCCAGGGGCCGTTGGTCGGATGAAATACGGGCGGCGGCATCACGGTTCCATTCGGTTGTTGCAGATGGACCACCCGGTAGGCGTAGTTACTGTTCTGAACGAAGGCCAGGGCAACGGTGCCACTCGGGTTTACGGCGACTTTATAAACGTTCGGAAGATTGAGGGCGACGGCAACGGACGCTAGATTGTCCACCACTGTTAAATACTGCGCAGGCTGATTTGCCGCAAAGATATACTGCCCGTTGGAAGTGACAAAGACGCTGCTCGAATAGCCGGGAAGATTGCTGATGACACTGCCGGCCGCCTCGGTGCTGTAGTTTATCGGCGATATTGACCCGTTGCCCGAGTTATAAACATAGCCATTCGTTTCCTCAGGGTAGTTCAAAATCACGCTCGGCAGACTGCCCGAGTATCCGCTCACGAAGAAGTACGGAGTCTTGCCGTTCTCGCTGTTTCGGAAATCGTATCGGGCATCCACTATCTGAAGCGCGCCCTGGGTCGTGGGCGAGGGATTCTGGATAGCCACAAGCACTCGTTGCAGAATGGTACTTGGAGGAACGGCGCGACCGGCTAAATACGACCTCTTGCCAAGACAACCGATCATCGAGACGACAGCGGCGGCGGCCAGGAGCGACAAGCTTACCCGGGCAAAACGACTACGACTCATCAAGCTCAATGCTCCACTTCGCGTACATTTTCGACGTTCTTGGGTTAACCGATAGTGTATACCGAAAGTGTTCCGGGTGGCGCTCGCACCATGTGTCCACTAACATGAACAGAACGGGATCATCATGCCGAACCTGAGTGAACTTTTTTCAACGCGCAGCGTACTTTGCGACGGAGCCATGGGCACCATGCTGTATGCACGCGGTGTGTTCATTCACCGCTGTTATGACGAATTAAATCTCTCTCAACCCGATCTGATTCGAACCATCCACGAGGAATATCTGCAGGCCGGCGCGGAGGTTCTTGAGACCAACACGTTCGGCGGCAACCGCTACCGGCTGCAACGCCATGGCTTGCAGGATCAGGTGCACGCCATCAACGTGGCCGGCGCGAAACTGGCGCGCCAGGCGGTCGACCAGGCACGCGACAAGCAGGCCACGCAGGCCTATGTCGCCGGAGCTGTTGGGCCAATTGGCGTCCAGATTGAGCCGCTGGGGAAAGTTGCATTCGAAGAGGCCCGTGCCGCTTTTGCCGAACAGATTCGCGCTCTTGCTGAAGGCGGGGTCGATTTGCTGGTGCTGGAAACGATGACTTCGCTCAGCGAAGTGCACCAGGCGATTCTGGCCGCTCGCGAAGCGGCGCCCCAGTTGCCGATCATCGCGATGATGACCATTGACGAAGAGGGCAATACCCTCGATGGTTCTTCGCCCGAGACGGCCGCCGGAAGACTGACGGAGTGGGGGGCAGATGCGGTCGGCTGCAACTGCAGCGCCGGTCCGGCCACGATCCTGAGCGCAATTGAGCGTATGCGGACGGCCACTACGCTGCCGCTGGCGGCGATGCCTAATGCCGGCATGCCGCGCGCCGTCGATGGTCGAAATATCTATCTCTGTTCGCCCGAATACATGGCAAGCTTTGTGCGGAAGTTCGCGGCGGCGGGCACGCAGTTCGTCGGCGGTTGCTGCGGCACAACCCCAAATCACATCCGCGCGATGCGTTCCACGCTGCGGGCATTGGAGGCCCGCAAGAGTGCTCCCGTCGCGGCAACGGCAGCGAGCGTGCAGAATTCCGTGGCTCCTCCGCCGCTGGCCGAACGGTCCAAACTTGGCGCCGATCTCGCCGTCGGCAAATTCGTCGTCATGGTGGAGATTGTTCCGCCGCGCGGCATCAGCTGCCAGCGGGAGCTGGAAGCTGCGGCGATGCTGGCGCAGCATGGAGTGGCAACAATCAATGTTCCGGACTCGCCGCGTGCGTCCGCACGCATGAGCGCGTTGAGTCTCTGCCTGCAGATCCAACAGCAGGTCGGCAGCGAGACCCTTCTCCACTACACGTGTCGCGACCGCAATGTGCTCAGCATTCAGTCGGACCTATTGGGAGCCGCATCCCTCGGGCTCCGAAATATTCTGTGCCTTACTGGCGATCCGCCGAAGCTCGGCAATTATCCGGACGCGACGGCTGTCTTCGATGTGGACGCCATCGGCCTGGTGAACATCGTTCGCAACCTAAACCATGGTCTGGACATAGGCGGGAATTCGATCGGCGCATCGACAAGTTTCACGGTAGGCGTTGCCGCTAACCCCGGCGTGCCGGATATGGACAATGAAGTTCGCCGCTTCGCCTACAAGGTGGAAGCGGGCGCGGAATATGCCGTTACCCAGCCGGTTTTCGATATGAGGCTGCTGGAGGCATTCCTGAAGCGAGTGGAACAATTTCGAATTCCAGTGATTGCGGGCATCTGGCCGCTGATCAGCCTGCGCAACGCCGAATTCATGCGGAACGATTTGCGGGTCTTTGTGCCGGATGACATCCTGCTTCGGATGCAGCGCGCCGATACGCCGGAGCTGGCCCGCGCCGAAGGTGTGCGCATCGCTCAGGAGATGTTGATCGAGGCGCGCGACATGGTCCAAGGCGTTCAGGTCAGTGCTCCTGCCGGACGTTATCCGGCCGCTCTCACGGTGATGGAAAGCGTGTTGCGGACGGAGACGCGCGAGCCTTCGATCTCCGGCGAGGGGGAAACTGATGCAGTTGCGACGGTTCCGGCAGCGGGATCAGGAGTGAAACTTGGCAAGCTTTGAAGAATCTTTGAAACAGTTGGAATCCATCATCGGCAAACTGGAACGCGGCGAGCTGCCGCTCGAAGAATCTGTCCGGCTGTTTGAGGAAGGAATCAAACTGTCCGATGGCTGCAAGGCAGATTTGGAAGCTGCCGAAGGCAAGGTACAGATGCTCCTGAAGCAGAAAGATGGAAGCATGAAACCGGCGCCGTTCCCGCAGCCAGCTAAAGAGGAATAGCAACACATGCGTCCAAATTTATTGGCTGGAGCGGGTAGAAGTTTGCACCGTATCGGTCCTGAGAGCGCTGCTCAGGGGCGAATGCGGCTCAGATTGATTTCCTGGACCGTCGCTTTTCCCGAGACCGCATTGGTGGCCGGCTGTTTGAGCAATTGATGGTGCAGGCAGTAGAGCGCCAGTTCAAGACGGTCCGAAACCCCGAGCTTATCGTAAATCTTGCGGAGATAGTTCTTCACCACCTGTTCGGTGGTGCCGATCTTATACGCAATTTCCTTATTGCGCATTCCCTGGGTTACACAGCCGATGATCGATAGTTCTTTTGGGGAGAGACGTGGCTGCAGGCGAGGGTTGGTGAGGGTGGTCGCCTGCGCGCGGTACGCCTCAATGACCCAGCTGACCGACTGGTTATCGATCCAGGTCTCGCCTTCGGCAATCTTGCGGATGCAGCGGATCAGCAGGTCGGGTGAAATCGATCGCGAAATGACGCCGCGAACACCCTTCCTGTAAAGGTCGACAATGAAGTCTTCGCTGTTCTCGCTTACCTGGACGACCAGCTTCGAATTTGGGGCGCGGCGGATCATGTCGGGAATGGCATCCGAAACGCCGGAAATCATCGCTCCGTCCAGCAAAACGATATCGGAGGGAAAGCGTTCCAGAGCAGCCAGCAGGCCGGGATAGTTTTCTGCCTGCGCTACGACGCGCATATCATCTTCGATCGCAAAAATCTTGCGTATCCCGACGCGATAAATCGCCTGGGAGTCCGCCAGCAAAATGCGAATCCCCGAGAGCTCGTCGGAAGGCGGGACAGAGTCTCGGTCCGTGCGGGCGCCCGAACCGGAGTCTTGCCGATTTTCGGGCACCAGGTTCTTCTTCGTGACGTCAGCAGAAACTGTAGCCATGGCGCCTCAGGAAAGCATTTCGTAGTTGTCAATTACGGTGGCAACTTCCACCTGTGTGGGTCCTTTGATGTAGGACCGTATAACTCGACCGTGACAATGAACACGTATATCCTGGGGCGTGCCCAAGGTGCTGGACGGCATGATCATGTCGACTTCAATTGCGCTGCCTGCGTCCAACGCGCGGGAGAACGCAAACAACACGCCGCTGGCGGAGACGTTAATGGTTTCTGCGTCTTCTCTACCATTGGCGGTTTGAATCTGAACCTTTATTCGCACAGGGAAACGCACAGAAGCCCGCAACTCCAGTAGAGAGCCCGGTTCCACGCCGTTGCCTATCGATCCTTGCACCAGGAGACTCCACTTGTAGGGGTTAGGACCGACCAGTACGTCAAGCCCTTTCTGCCAACTCAGCATACACGTGTCAGTCACATTTCGCACAGTTACTTTTGTGCAGACTATAGAGGCCGTGCCGGTTACTATCGGAGCTACTTTGCCGTCCTCATCTGTCTAGATGCAGAAAATAACTCATCGGCAGTTTACAAAGCAATGGCGATTTCAAACAGCCGTCCGCCAGAAATGGTTCAGCGGGCCTTTTCCCTGTCCGACCGGGAAGGCGTTCCGAAGAGCGCCGGTTACAAATTCCTTGGCCGAGCGCATCGCGGAATCGTCATCATCGCCCAATGCAAGTCTGGAAGCTAGCGCAGAAGAAAAGGCGCAGCCCGTGCCGTGGGTGGAGGTCGTCTCCACATGCTCTCCCGGATACCACTGGCGACCTGCCTCTGTCAGCAGCAGGTCATCCGGCTTTTCTGCGTGACCACCGGTGACGACGATCTTCAAGCCGGGATTTCCTTGCCGCGCCGCTAACTGCTGCAGCTGGCTGGCGGCATCTTCGATTTGCGCACGGTTCACTGACAGCTTGACCCTGGCCAGCGCAGCTAATTCCATCAGGTTGGGGGTAATCCAGTCGGCCCGTCCCAGCCATTCTTCGCGGACGGATTCGAAACCCTTATCGTCCAGGAGATGACTTCCGGAGCTGGATTGAAAAACCGGATCGAGCACAACTGGAACGTCAACCTGCCCGTGAAGCCAGTCCACAACGGCCATGGCCACTGTGTGCTCGCCGAGCATCCCTACCTTGATCGATGAGAAACGAACATCCGAAACCAGGTATTCCAGCGTATCGATCACCAGGTCCGGGTCGAGCGCCTGAACCCGCTGGACACCTTGTGAGGACTGGATCGTCCATGCGGTGACGCACGCCATGCCGTACACGCCGTGGGCGGCAAAGGTCTTCAGATCGGCCAGCACCCCTGCCCCGCCCGATGGGTCGTAACCGGCTATGGACAGAGCTATGGGAGGCGTTTGCGGTGGCGGCATGGGATTCGAATGGGATGCGACGGGTTTTTCGCGGAGTTTTAGGTGACACCATGCTGAAACAGCAGTTGAAGCCCGATGTAGCAGTTCCAACCCAAACCAACACCTAACACGAATCGGGCCTAATTGCAACCCAAAAATCAATAAAGCCCTCTCACTTCTTTGGAATAGTGGCCTGGAAGGCCGCTAAAATTGGAGATGTTCGATGAGAGTTCTCAGCGAAAACTCGGTTCTGGGTTCTCACCCCCGCTCGACGGCTCGCCGTGTGGCCCTAATCGCGGCTGCTGTATTTTTTGCTACGATCCTCAGCGCCGCCGGCGCCCACTTCTACCAGGCGAACACATCCGTTTTATCGCAGTCGATCCGTGGAAAGCAGATCCTCCGCACCGCTGCACCCATTCCAGTCGCGGTCAAGCGGGCGCGCAGGAAATCCGGGGTCTGGCATCAGATCGGACTGGCATCTTGGTACGGTCGGGAATTCCAGGGCAAGCAAACGGCTGACGGCGAGACGTACAACATGAATGACCTGACCTGTGCGCATCGGTTTTTACCCCTGGGTACATGGGTCAAGGTGACAAATCTCCATACCCACAGGTGGATCGTAGTACGGGTGAACGACCGTGGCCCGGCTCCGGACACGCGGATTGCCGATCTATCTTCCCAGGCTGCCCATATGCTGGGGATGCGGGACCGGGGTGTCACCCGCGTCCGGCTCGATGTCATCGATCCTCAGCAGGCTGTCGAAGTCGCCCGCCTTGACAAGCTGCGGCTGGCCCGGCTGGCGGCGGAAGCGAACCAGCCCGACACCGGTAATTGACACCTCGCCCTGACGAAATTTGGTTATCTGCTTGACCGGTCGGCTCTTCCAATTACCGGGATATAAAATATCCTGAATGTCCCGTTCATTCTCTATCGGGCTTGGGGATCAGGCTCGTGATCGCCTCATCGTGGCGCTGGATGTGCCGACTGTCGCGGAGGCGCGGCGAATGGCGCTACAACTGCGCGGAGTCTGCCGATGGGTGAAGGTAGGTCTCGAGCTATATCTGCTGGCAGGCAACGCAATTATCGAAGAGCTGGGAAGCCAAGGCTATTCAGTATTTCTTGACCTGAAATTCCACGACATTCCAAACACGGTCGCGGCGGCAGTGCGCTCGGCCGGGTCCACCGGAGCCTCTCTGCTGACTGTCCACGCGGCAGGCGGACCGGCGATGCTCGCGGCAGCAGCCGAAGCGTCCGCCTCATTACAAAACGGACCCCGCCTGCTGGCAGTGACTGTGCTGACCAGTATGGATGGCCCACAGCTTGCGGCGATTGGCATTCCGGAATCTCCTGGCGAGCAGGTCCTTCGATTGGCCCAGATGGCGCAAGGCAGCGGCATTGATGGGCTGGTCTGCTCCGCGGAAGAGGTCGGGATGCTGCGGCAGCAGCTTGGGGCGCAACCGATGCTGGTGACCCCCGGTATTCGGCCTGCGGGAACCATGGTCGGAGATCAAAAGCGCGTGGCCACACCAGCGGCCGCGATTCAGGCCGGAGCGAGTGCGCTGGTTGTAGGACGCCCGATCACCCAGGCAGCCGACCCGGCCGCGGCGGCGCAGGCGATTTTGAAAGAAATTGGCAGCGCGCTTGGAACTTTCTAGCTCTCGATTGCCTGAAAATCCTTCCGCACAGACCGCACATTCCTTGTGCGAGAGTGAATTTCTCTCGCATTACACTACCGAGTTCACCGCGGCCTCGCTCCGCTGCAATATTGTTCTCTCCCCTACAACTTGGGCCTTATGAGCTGCCCAGTCGCGATCATGATCGCGCCCGGGACCCCAAAACCGCGCGTCCGCAGGTAATGGCCTGGCTTGGCGCCGAAGAGTTCGAAACCGATTCCGACAACTGAGGTCCCGACCTTGTCTCGACGGATCGATGTTGAATCGCAAAGGGTTGACGCTGTGCGCCTGTCAGTGTAGTTTCGCTAGATTGTGATCAAACATTTATTTCTTGCCGCTTGTTTCCTCGTCTGTTCCCTTCCTGGTTTGCAAGCTGCCACGCTGCATGTCGGTCCCGGCAGAAAATTCGCCGCCCCTTGCGCCGCACTGAAAGTCGCGCAGGATGGCGACACCATCCTGATCGATTCTGGCGTCTACAAAGGAGATGTCTGCGCCTTCTGGCAGAACAATCTCACGGTCCGCGGCATCGGCAAAACACGCCCCCACATCGAAGCGGATGGAAAAATCGCCGAAGACAGGGGAATCTGGGTCTTCCATGGCCGCAACTTCACGGTCGAGAACATGGAGTTCTCCGGGGCCCACATCGAACCAAGATACAACGGCTCCGGGCTAGGCGCTAAGGGAACCAATTGGACAGTTAGAAATTGCTATTTCCACGACAATCAGGACGGCATCCTGGAGAGCAATATCCGGCAAAGCCATATTCTGATCGAGTACAGCGAGTTTGCGCGGAACGGCGCGGGAGACGGGCAGTCGCACAATCTTTACATTGGGACCACGGCTTCTCTCATTTTTCGGTTCAATTACTCGCACGATGCAAACGTCGGGCATCTGTTGAAGACCCGGGCGGCGGTGAATTACATCCTCTACAACCGGCTTTCAGGCGAGAATGGGACGGACAGCTACGAGATCAATGTCCCAAACGGCGGAACAACCTATGTGATCGGCAATCTGGTCGAGCAAGGGCCGGACAGCCAGAATCCCGCCATGCTGGATTACCTTTCCGAAGGAACTACCGCCGCCAACGCGGGCCACGATCTTTACGTAGTGAACAACACGTTTGTGAACGACAAACCGGGCAGCGGACCGTTCATTCAGATCCGCTCGCAGGATGAGTCCCCCGCGCTGATTCAGAACAACATTTTTTATGGACCCGGCAAAATCATCAACCAGCCGGACGCGATTCTGAAGAGCAATTTCGCCGGAAACCCGCGATTTGTCGACGAGAAAGGATTCGACTACCACCTCAAGCCAGGCTCTCCAGCGATTCATGCCGCCACTGACCCCGGCACCTCCCTGGAAGATTATTCACTGCGGCCGGTCTTCGAATACCGGCACTCGGCATGCGGTGAGAAACGACTAAATGGCAAAGATATTGGCGGCCTGGCGTTCAAGGCTGCTGGCGAACCGCTGAACTGCAGATAAGCAGATTCCAGTGATTCTTTGTTCTCGCCGGTTGCTTGAGAGCACCGTTTCCAGCAGCGGACGACGTGAGCGCGCTGGTTGGAGGACACCCGCTTACTCAGGCTCTGGATCCGGCCCAGCCAGCCCGAAGCATTGCCAATGAAATCCAGGAAGCTGGCGGTTCATTTATTCCCACTCCATAACGATGCCAATGCCTGGTTGATCCAAACGGCGGACTTATCGTTGTAGGGAAGAATAACGTTGAACTGTGCATCCGCGCCGGGCTGGTTGGTCACGTGGGCGGGCTGCCCGACGAACAAATTGCCCTTAATCTCGGCCGCCTTTGTGAGCCGAGGGCCACCGTGCGGGGCCGGACATTTTGTTGTCGACGACATCGGGCACGATAGAGTTACAAATGAATTCGATCTGGAATGACTATTGTCGATGATGACGTTATTGAGAAAATGCAAATCTTCGTTCTCCGGGCCATATGCCGGGTCGCGATCATGGGTATCCGCCACGTCCCGATAAAGCATTAAGTCCCCGTTGGCAACCGGGTTGGTTACAGCAACTCGATAGAGAAGATTGCCGACGACATAAGTGGTGCCTCCCAAAGGGAAATTCAACAAGTAACTCGTCGATCCCAGGTTATCGGTGATTTGGTTGTAAAGAATATTGTTGTAGCGGGCGCGAGTTTTCACGTCGTGGCCCAGGTACGCGTCGCGGGCCTTCGAATACCTGAGCGTAAAAGTCAGATTGCCGCCCCAGCCAATATAAATGTTATGCGATGGTCCAGACTCATCGCCGTTTTTGTAGAAATCATCGTATTCGAACAAGATGAATGGGTTGGCAGAAAACCAATGGCCGAACCCCGGCCCTGCGTTATCGGCGAGAACACCATCGCCATTATCGTGGATGTAGCAATGCCGCAGCGTGATGTCGCCGCCGTCAGGAGTGCCCGAGCCACTCCTGATCCGGACGCCGGCAGCGTTGTATGCGCTGGCAAGGTTCGTGAACTTGTTGGCATTGCGGAACTCAAAATTATCGATCACAATGTCATGTCCGTGTGTTTCCCAGATGCCCCTCGCTACCGCAATTCCCGTCGCGTCCAGGATGGGACGTCCATTGACGCCAATAATCTTTAAATCGCTATTGATGATCTGGCAGTTCCCTTCGTTATAAGGAACTTCATGATTGGCATCTACCTCCACCGTATCGCCATTGTGCAGATGTTGAAATGCGACACAAGGGCTGGGATATTGCCCGGCAGGGCCAACGGTGACCGTGGCCGCACCGGCCATCGACGCACACAAAAACAAGGATAGAACCGATTTCGAAGCATTCATTTTGTCCTCCGAAGGAGATAAGCCGTTGCTGCTTGATTTTGTAAAAACAGGGGACAGGGGAAATGAGCTGAACATCGCGATTCTAACTGTCTGTCGCAATTAGTTACATCGGAAGGGCCCCGCTAAACAAAAAAAGCCCATCGGGGCGGGAAGAGTATCCCGTTCCGATGGGCTTTGTAGGTTTTCCGCCTAGGCGGAAATATCAATGCGGCAGGTATCCAGCCGCGGCGATATCGCTGTACGGGAGAATCAGGTTGAACTTCGCAATAGCATCCGCCTGGTTGGTGGCACTGGTATCCAGGCCAATAAACAGATTGCCCTGCACCACCGCTGGCGTGGTTAGCGCTGGACCGTTATTGGGAGGCGGACAGGTGGTGCTTGGCGAAGCATCGCAGGACACGTTGACAAATGAGTTGGAACTATTCGTGTTGTCATCGATCACGATGTTATTCAGGAAATGCAGGTCCTGGTGGGGGACGGCATATTCCGGATCGGAAGCAGAATTGTCATGAACATCGGCATAGATCATCATGTTGTTGTTGCCCAAGTCTTGATTGACTGCGACCTTATAGATCAGGTTGCCCTGAACATAGGTGGTTCCACCCAATGGAAAATCAAGTTCGTAGCTGGTGTCCCCAACGTCATCGATAATCCGATTGTTCAGGATGTTGTTATACGGAGCGCGGGTTTTCACGTCGTGCCCGACGTACGCGTCCCGCGATACTGAATTCCGAAGCGTGAAATGCATCGTCAGATAGCCGTCAAAACCGATGTACATATTGTGCGTTTGTCCTGTGCCGTCGCCATTGTCATAAAAATTGTCATTTTCAAACAGCAGGAACGGATTTGGCGAGAAATACGTTTCTCCACCGGGGGCCGTGTTGGCCGTAAGAATTCCCTGGTCGTTGTTGTGGATATAGCAGCGGTTGACCGTGACATTGCCGCCGTCAGGCGTCGGACCCGCCCCCCCGTCGCTGGCTTGAATGCGAATACCGGAGACATCTGAATCGTTCGGGTTAATCAGAGCGCTTGCATTGCGGAGCTCAAGGTTGTCGATCGTAATGTCATGTCCGTTCAGGACCAGGATTCCCTTTTGAACGTAGGTCCCGTCGGCGACTGCGTTCGGGTCGGCATCTAGGATGGCGCGCCCATGGACGCCCCGGATCGTAAAATTCGACTGCGAAACCGTACAGTCAATTCTGCCATCGGAGTGATGGGGATCAGGCGGGATGATGTAAGGAATTCCATGGTTGGCATCTACCAGAACCGTATCCCCGCTGCTTGCTGCATATACTGCGGTACATACGGTTTGGTACTGCCCGTGAGGGCCTACCGTCAGCGTGGCTGCGCCGGCGATCGACGCGCCTAAAAACATGAACATGGATAGTTTTACGTACTTCATGGTTTCTCCTTAAAGTCAAACAGTTATCTACCCGGACTGGGTTAGAGCCACATCTTAGCTGGCCAACGGGAGATTGGCTTGCCGCCTACCAACCAACTTGCACTTCGATGCAAAGAAAACATACGGCGATTATCCGATATAGGACCGTATTTCGGGAGTTTGGGAACAGTCACAGCAGCACCGTTTCCGATACCGAATACTAAGACGTGAACCCCGATATATGTCAATGGGAATTTGCAAATCATACGAAACATTACGGAATTGCAGGAAATGTTTCGTATATTCGGAAAAGAGGAAGTTAGAACGCCGGATAGGAAAGAACAGTCCATCGTTCTGCCACTGGAGTAGGTCGCTCGATAACGTTGGACGCGAGACGTATCCGGATACTCCCATGCGTGGCGGCAGTACCAGTGTTGTCCGTCAGGAGGAGGCTCTGGGCACGCAGACGGAAAAAACCCATCCTGGTGGCTCAGGATGGGTCCTGATGGATCGAAATTAAGCTTATGCAGGAAAGAGCAGGAAAAATCTGGCGAGTTATAACTTTTCGTGAAAGTCGCAGGCAGAGCACGAGATGTACACCCCGCCCGGCGCGCCGCGCTCGCGATCTTTCACCCGTTTCACGATGCGGGTTGGCTTCGAGCACTTGGGACAATCCGTGCTCTTGGTGGTATCCATTTCCTTCTTCCGGTCCCCGGTTTTGGCAACTTTGGCCATGTCTTTTCATCTCCTTCGCATCAAACCGCTGCATCGATCTCAAAGAACTCCAATTCGCGCAGTGTTTCCGGAACGTTGGCGCCGGAGTTCAGGCACATGCGGATGGAGTCAATGAAATCGGCCCTGAAGTGAGCCAGAGCACTTGCGGAACGCTTTTATCAGTTTACACGAACCGGAGTGGGTCCCTTACGCGGAGTTCTTGGTTGGCGTCGAGTCTGGTCAGTGTCTGTCAGTCTCCGGCGGCTCCGCAGAGGGAAGAGACACGGTATCCCTGGAGGCTTCGGCTGACAGCTGCTGCGCAGGCATTTCGGCGGGCGGGACCGCGGATCGATCGAAAGTCGTGATCGGTACCAGGCCGGAATCCCGCGGCTCCTGAGCAGCGGCGGATGAACGAATCGGTGGGGTCGGCGGCACTGGACGACCTGGCTCGACCGCGATGCCCGCTGCTGTTTGAGCTCCGGACGGGTGTAAGCCCATCGCAGATCGCATGTCACGCGAAACAGAATATAGAGTCCAATCCACAGCACAATCAGAGTAACTATGCTGGCTTCCGGACCATACTCGCTGCCTGTCAACCATGTAGGTCCATCGGCATAGGTGTGAATCACGCTGGACGCTCGGCGGCTGCCAGCGAGCGGTTGTCCGAACAGGATACCAATGCTCGCCAGCCACGCGAAATGCAAGCCCCAGCATAACCACAGCGCACGGGTGCGGAGGTATGCGACCGATAATACGATGGCGGCAACCCCGCTGACCCAAAGGGCTGCCGCGGTGGCACCGGGTGTTTCCAGGCGCAGAAATCCGAAAAATATGCCGGCAAGAATGGTGGCGGTCACCGGCCCGGTCGATTGGATCAGCTTTTGAAAAGCGTAACCGCGAAATGCAATTTCGGCCGCCAGAGATGCCGTGGCGAGAATAAATATTTGTACGAGAAGTAATCCCCACGCATGCGGTGAATTCCAGAGCCGAACATAGAAATGTCCGCCGAGCGCGACCACCAGCAGGACGGCCGTAACCATGCCCCAGCCCACCGCCGCACCGAGTGCAAATTCACGCGCCGCTCCGGGTCTGGCTGCCAATCCCATCGCGCGGAGCGGCTCACGCGCGCCATCCCACGCCATTTCCATATAGCTGTACCCAAGGATCAGCAGGAAGATTTCAAACAAGTTGCGGAGTAGCGGAAAGGCCGAGCCGTGGACGAAACCCCGCGCCGCTCGTTCAGAGAGTAGATACGCCGCGACCCACCAGGCAATCGCAAACAGGAAGCGGAAGAAAGCCCGCCCGCGACCTGCACCTCGAAGCAGGCTCATAGGCGCGCCCCACTGCAATCGACATGCGATGTATTACCCGGCCTGACGATAACGAAAGCAGTGCGTCGACTGATTCTGAGCACCACTTATCCTTCGCTATAGAACTGGGCAATGTTGCGGAACCTGGAAATGCGTTTGTGCACAAGTTCCTCCGGGGAGAACTGTTTCAATTCTTTCAGATGGTGCTGAAGCACCTCTCCTAGCAATATCGCGGCCTGTTCAGGATCATTTTGCGCTCCACCGGGAGGTTCGGGCACTACTGCATCGACGCAACCCAGCCGCAGCACATTTTCCGAACTAGTCCGCAGGGCCTCGGCAGCAAGCGCGCGCTTGCTGGCGTCGCGCCACATGATGGATGCACAGGCTTCGGGCGAGATCACCGAATACACGGCATTCTCCAGCATCAACACTCGGTCGGCAACAGCCAGGGCCAATGCGCCCCCGGAGCCGCCTTCACCGGTAATCGTCGCGATGGTGGGCACACGGAGCCGGGCCATTTCCCGGAGATTGCGGGCAATTGCTTCCGCCTGCCCGCGCTCTTCTGCGCCCAACCCCGGGTTCGCGCCGGTCAGGTCGATAAATGTAAAGACCGGGCGGCCAAACTTTTCGGCGAACTTCATCGTGCGCAGCGCCTTGCGATACCCCTCGGGATTCGGCATTCCAAAATTGCGGTAAACCTTTTCCTTGGTGGTGCGGCCTTTCACGTTGGCGATCACCAGGACCTGCTCACCCTGAAAGCGCGCCATGCCGCAGGTCACCGCTGGGTCGTTCCCGAAGGCGCGATCGCCCTGAATTTCGCTGAACTCCGTAAATAGCGCCTGGATAAATTCCATGGGATAGGGACGTTTTGGGTGCCGCGCCAGCTCGGTCTTCTGCCATGCCAGATTGGTGACTTCGGCCGGCGCTTCTGTCGCTTTGCCTGCTGGATTTTCTGCCGTCATCGTCAAACTTCGATTCTAGTGGCGTCAGCCTCCGCGCACAACCGGCTCAATAATTCAGGGTCGGACAGCCGCCAGCCAGTCTCCAAGAATCTCATACACTACACGTTTCACTGACTCTGATCGTTCGCAAGGAAATAGTCCGAATGTCCAGGTTTTTTCGACCCGCTCTGCTCGTTCTTTTTCATCTTGGATATTTTGGCCCGCTGCTCCTGGGGGTTCTGGATTCCTCATTCCTCGTACTTCCGTTCGGCAACGACCTTCTGGTCGTCAGCCTGGTTGCGCAGAACCATAAGGGGCTTCCATGGTATGCCCTGACCGCGGCATTCGGATCGACATTGGGAGTGCTGATACTGGCGTCGATTGCCCGTAAATTTGGCGAGGAAGGCATCCGTAAAGTAGCCGGAGAAAAGAGGTTCGAGAAGTTGAAAAAGAAATTAGGCGAGCGGTCGGGACTCGCCGTGGCCGTCGCCTGTCTTGCCCCTCCGCCTTTCCCATTTACGCTGGTGATTGCCGCGGCCAGCGCTCTCGATTATTCCTTATGGAAATTGCTGTCCATCAATTTTTTGACGCGCGGAATCCGATTCGTCGTTCTTGGTTTCCTGGCCATCAAATATGGCAAGGCGTTTCTGCGCATCGCGCACACTCCGGCATTTTTATGGAGCATGATCGCATTCATATCCATTTGCCTGATAGCCACCGGGTTTTCCGTCTGGCATTGGGTCACATCCTCACGGTCCGGCGAGAAGGAATAACGCCTCGCAACGCTATCGGCGAACTCAGAAGATGACCCTAGTGGAGAACTGGAATGACCGCGCTGGCAACTGATTTGTCACTCCGGTGAGCGGCTGCCCGAATCCCGGGCCCGGGATTGAATCATTCCCATACGTCCCGCTGTAGCCAACAAAGTTTGCATGATTGAGAACGTTGAATGCTTCGACGCGAAGATTCAGCCGCACGCGATCTGTTCCCAACTGAAACGTTCTTTCAATGAACGGATCCACGTCATAGATCGGGCGTCCGCGGCCCGTATTGCGATCCACCACCGCGCCATCGATGACCGGGCGATCTGTCGTTGCTCCGATGTCTCCGCTGTTGGTAGATCCGGTGACAAAGTTATAAGGCAGCCCGGATGCCAGTGTCGCAACCCCGCCTAAATTGACTTTCAGCGGCATCTCATAGACGCCGCTCAGGACCAGACGATGCCGCTGATCAAAGATGGCGTTGCCATTTTCCGCGGCCCCGGGAAAGTTCGGATCGTTAGGGTTCTGGCTGGGCACGTCGGGATCTACATTGTCGATGGCATGGGACCAGGTATAGCTCACCAGCATCGCCAAGCCGTTGTGGAAGCGATGACTCAAGTTCACGCCGAGATGACACCTCCCAAGCCAAAGCCGTACTCGGCGGAGAATGCATTTTCGCTGACGGTCATCTCCTCGACAGCGGCGAGAGGAATATTGGTGAAAATAGTTTGACGCCCCCACGTATCGACCGCATTGCCACCGTCCATTTCAAACCATGTTTGGCGCCGTCCTGAACCATTGGTCGTGAACAGGTTCTGGTTCATGAATGTGTCTCCCTGATTGAGAGCGGGTCGATTCGCCGAGTTAAGCAGCGGTAGGTAGGTGATTCTGCGGTTCGGCAAAGGCGTTTCTTCCATCTGCCGCCTGCTCAGATTTTCCCCGAGCTGCGGAGCGCCGATCTGCAGCTTGCCTACCGTACCTGTCACGATTACCCGTGTCTGGCTGTTGGCAATGTTTAGCTGGAGAGAAAAATTCGCGATCCGGCCGGCCGCGAGGGTGATCCCATACAGACGGGTCTCTGCGAAACCGGCCTTATCTGTGAGAAGAGAATAGTTGCCGGCAACCGGAAGTCCCGCAAAGGAGAATCTTCCACGATCGTTCGTTTCCACTGTCCGTGTAAATCCGGTCAGCAGATTGTGAACGGTAACCGTGGCCCCGGAGATTGCCTGACGATTCGGATCCTCCACCTGCCCTTGAACAGTGGACGTATCGGGCGTCTGCGCCAGAAGCACCAAGGGCATTCCGCAGGCTAGGATTGTCAGGCAAACGACATCCGCGCGCAATGGATCAATGGACTCCGTTATGCTTGCTCAGAGTTCGAATGTGTCGCACCGTATCGAGGATCTGCTGGTGATCCAGAGTATTTTTGAACGGCGGCATCGGACCGCTTCCCTCGCTGATGAAATGCGCAAGCGCGGCATTGGATTTAACCTGAACTGTGCCTGAACGAAGATCGGGGATGTGCAGGCTCTTCCCTACCGCGGTTCCGCTACCGTCCTCACCATGGCACATCGAACAATTGGCTTGATAAACCTTCGCCCCGTCGGCGGTGTGGCCGGCTGCGCCGAGATCCTTCGCCAGACAACATGGAGCAAGAATAAGAATGACGGCACTGACAAATGCCAGCGGGAAAAGTGTGCGTCTCATCTAGCTGTTCCTTTTTTGTTGATTGAAATATTCGATACTATCCATGCTATCGCAATGATCGGGCGGCTTCACACCCATGCCTTGGTACACGACCTGCGATTCGATCGTCATTGGTTGACGCCGCTCGCCAGAAAACCGCCATCCACCACGAGAATTTCTCCGGTAACGAACGAAGAAGCATCGGATGCGAGATAGATCGCGGCGCCGACCAACTCTTCCACCTTTCCGAAACGCCCCATTGGAGTCCGGAGCAGGAATTCCTTCCCCCGCCCCGTCTTGTCGAGCAGTTCAGTATTGAGTGGAGTGCGGAAAACGCCGGGCGCGATCGCGTTCACACAGACGCCGTGACGTGCCCACTCGATCGCCAGCGATTTCGTTAATGAAGCTACGGCCGCTTTGCTGGCCGCGTAGGCGGCTACTTCATACAACGCCACGAAGCTTGAAAGCGACGCAATATTGATGATCCGGCCATAGCCGCGCTCGATCATGTGGCGGCCGAAGACCTGGCAGCAGCGCAGAGTACCGGTCAAATTGGTATCGAGAATACTTTGCCAGAGCGCCTCGTCCAATTCGAGCGTTGGTGTCCGCTTGGTCGTCCCTGCGCAGTTCACCAGAATGTCGACCTTGCCCAGCTTCGAGACTGTCTCCGTCAACACATGTTGCAGCGAAGCTCTGTCTCCCACGTCTGAAGCAACCGCGAGCGATCTACGGCCACCCGCTTCGATCAGCGCCGCGGTTTCCTGTACCTGTTCGGCGCGGCGGGACGTCGGCACCACATCTGCTCCTGCCTCGGCGAGTCCCAATGCCAGCGCGCGGCCAATTCCTGAAGTTCCTCCCACCACTACGGCAACCTTGCCGCTTACATCCAACCCTTTTACCGCCATCTCTGCGCTTCTCTCCTGTGACAGAATGCGTTTCTAAATACCATGATAGGGTCTCACCGAGGAAAACCGGGTTCCTCCTGATCCACGCCCTTTGTCTGACCGTATTCCAGCAGCGTCACAATCATCACGCCGCCCGTGACATTGCCAAGGACAGCAGGCCACAGCCACGCGAAATATTGAGCAGTCGAAACCGCGTGCTGGAGCACAGCCGCTAATATTTCCGCGCTGCTGGCAATACAGTGCGCGAATCTCCCCAGCCCCACAATAAAGGCAAGCAGCCAGATCAGCATGACAGATCCGGTGATGGAATGACTTCCGCTGACCAGCCATGCAACCAGAGCGATAATCCAGCCGGCAATCACCGCGCTCCAGAAGATGTGGACGGCAGGCACGCTCGCAGCTTCCCTGCCGAACACAACCATGGCGCTCACGTATTCCGGGCGAAGACCGCCGCTGCGCGTGACCAGAATCGCGAACAAGAATGCTCCCAATATATTGCTCGGCAATACGATGGCCCAGAGCCGTGCAGTCCTCCAGAAATGGCGCCGTTCCGCCAGCATAAGAGCAACGGGATACAACGTATTTTCCGTAAATAGCTGCGCTCTTCCTAAAATAACGGCGATAAAACCGAGAGGATAGAAAATCATCGCGATGAATCGTGACGTCGCGCTTGGACCCAGTGCGCCTACCACCATCGAAACACCCAGGGCTGTCAGGCCCATGGTGATTCCGCCGGCAAGGCCGGAGATCGCAAGCGCAACCACGGGCCGATCCAGTTCATGCCGCGCATTACGCGAAACCTGCTCATAGATCTGATCCGCTGTTGGCCGATCCAATTGCTGCTGCGCGGCTTCGGCTACTTCTTCCTCGGAGGCCTCCGGTTTCTTTGGTGACTTGCGAAATTGCACTTTCACTCCAATCGAATCCAGTCAGTACTATCCGATCTAGTCGCAGCCGAACCGGCCTGCAGTCGGGGAACAAAACTATAGTGAGACCTTTTCATGCTCGGCCAGTTTGGATCTGTCTTTTGTCAAGGCGGCCGTTAAGAGATGGAAGCTCCGCACCAACGCATTTCCCGGTGTTTCCCAGTACTCCGCCTCTTCCACCGTGACTTTGATGACTGTAATCTCCGGATCGTCTTTCCCTTCCGGAAACCAGATCGCGTGCTGCGGCTTCCAGAGTTGATGAATCTGCTCGCGATCTTTTGTCAACTCCGCGTGTCCGGAGAGGGCAATAAATGCGCGCGCATCATTGTTGACATATGTCAGACCTACGCGGGAGCCATGCTCAATTTCATCCACCTTGCCGGATTGCTGACTGGTAAGAAACCACAGATTGCCATCGAATTCATTTTCCTGCGTGGCCATAGGCCGGCTTCGCAGTTCTCCCTGAGAATTGATAGTCGTCAGCATGGCGATTTTGACCTGCCGGATCAGATCCCAGATCTTCGTAATCGCTTCTGAACTGCTCATCTCATTTGTCATTTCATCTACCTCGCAGTTTTTAGATGCAGCTGCGCAATCTTTCATCGCCTGATTTATTTCCGGGCTTCATCAGACCTATGGGTTCGATTTGCCGAAAGCCTTACTATGGAGGAACAGGAGCCGTTTCCATGCTGCATTCGAATCGACTATTTCCCGCCGATCCCTCTTCCCGGGCGATTGCCAACCGGCTTTACGTCGGTGTAAAAGATTTACCTCTTCTCTGCCCCCACGGCCACACGGAAGCGCGCTGGTTTGCCGAAAATGAACCGTTCCCCGATCCGGCCACTCTGCTGATCCAGCCCGATCACTACATTTTTCGCATGCTCTACAGTCAGGGAATCGAGCTGGAACGTCTCGGTATCGGGGAGAATCCGATTGCAGATCCGAGAGGCGTATGGCGGTTGTTTGCGAAACATTATTATCTGTTCCGCGGAACGCCTACACGGCTCTGGCTGGACTATGCGTTTGAGGAATTGTTCGGCCTGAAGACGCGCCTGTCGGAAGACACAGCGGATACTTATTACGACGCAATCCAGGCAAAGCTGGCTACCCCGCAATTTCGTCCTCGCGCATTGTTCGACAGCTTCCACATCGAAGTACTGGCCACAACCAATTCACCGCTGGAAACATTGGCGCATCATCGCGCGCTGCGGGAATCCGAATGGAAGCGAAAGATCATTCCAACCTTCCGCCCCGACTCTGTGGTCGATCCTGATTTCGACAACTTCAAGGAAAATGTCCAGAAACTCGGCGAATCTACGGGCGAAGATGTCTCCCGCTGGAACGGATATCTAGCCGCATTGCGTGATACCCGCGACCGTTTTCGGCAGCTGGGTTGCACCGCAACCGACCACGGACACCCTACACCGGCAACCGCCGATCTCAGCGCGTCAGATGCCTCGAATTTGTTCGATCGCGTTCTCTCCGGATCCCCATCCGCGACAGAAAGAGAGTTGTTCCGGGCGCAGATGTTGACCGAGATGGCGCGGATGAGTCTCGAAGACGGCCTGGTCATGCAGATTCATCCGGGTAGCCTTCGGAATCATAACGCGACCATTTATCGCAAATTTGGTCGCGATGTGGGCGCCGACATCCCGACGCAGACGGATTATGTGCAAAACCTGCGGCCATTGCTCGATCGGGTTGGAAACGAACCAAATTTGACGATCATTCTTTTCACGTTGGATGAATCGACATACAGCCGCGAACTGGCGCCGCTCGCCGGACATTATCCCTGCCTGAAGCTTGGGCCGCCATGGTGGTTTTACGACAGCCCGGAGGGAATGCTGCGCTTCCGCCAGACCACGACAGAGACCGCGGGCTTTTACAACACGGTGGGATTCAACGACGATACGCGGGCGTTTCTCTCCATTCCGGCACGGCATGATGTGGCGCGTCGCGTCGACTGCGCGTACCTGGCCACGCTGGTAGCGGATCATCGCCTGGATGAAGACGAGGCGCACGAAGTGGCACTGGATTTGGCTTACCGGCTGGCGAAGGCGGCTTACAAACTGTAGCTCCAACGGGCGCGCGTTCGTGAAGCAGGAGGACCGCTCGAACTGGGCGCGATTTTGGCGTCAGCATCAAATTTGTTGAAGGTTTGTGCCGAAAAGTTGAAGGATTGTGCGGAATAGTTGAAGGATTGTACGGAATAGTTGAAGGATTGTGCAGGCCTTTTTCCCGCAAAACAGGCGCAAACAGCGGGATTTGGCCCGAACAGCCACACGATCCTGTTCGGAAAGGGACGCGGGACGCGCGAGTACTGGGAAATTTACCGCCGCGTTGTCCCGGCGGCGCTGCCATCGGAGCTGTCGCGGCGGTATTTGTGGTCGATCGACCGCGCGGGCCAGCATCAGGGTTCTACAGCCATTCTATCGTTTTGTGGCTATATTCATTTCCGATGCGAGGCTGCCGGTGCTGCAGAGGACGGGCTGGCGAGCTTTCGCCGAGCTGCCTGAAACCGCATGGACTGGCGCTCCACGATGGCTACCTGCCGGACAGCGGCATTACCGGGTTGTTCGGGTGGTTCATTGACTTCCTTACGCGATCAGCTTGAGATAATCGGGCCGATCTGCGGTTGTGCGATAGCGGAAGGACCGTACGATGCTTCGCTCACGCAGAAAGAACGCACCCGGCATCTGGTGAGGATCCTCGCGAACGGGGCCGATAGCGTATCGGTGAATCAAGCTGCGCAGCCAACCGATCCATACCCTCAGCTGCACGAGTTGCAGAAGGGCATTCTTTCGCGGCAAACCGAAAACCGGATTTGTATAGAGCGATCCATCGGGATTGCTCACCCGTTCGACATCTGCAAGCTTGTAGTAATCGAAGTAAGGCTTGGCACGCTCCGGCGATCCGAGATGGACGAATACGGGCCGGACGCCTCGCGTCTGCAGCTGCGGCCGGATTTTCGATACGCGGTCGAGCGATTCCCGACAAAAAGAACAGCCGAAGTGGCGAAGAAAGACCAGCAATATCGGCGATTCGTCGACAAGTTCAAGCAGCGTGCGGCCGGATTCCGTACGGTATTCCTGCAGGACGGTTCTTAGCGGTTCCTGGATGGCTGGTTGTGTTCGCATCTTCGGCATGTCCACCGGTCCAATTGTGATTGTTCCAATATAGGTGTTTCGACGTGCACGAAGATATCTATCGATACCATCAAAACGATTCCCGGGTAGTTGTTCTTTTTCTTTGACAGGGCACCCTGCCCGGACTAGGTTACAGCGTGCACTTCCACACTGGTTCGGCAGTGTTGGATTTCCCCCCTTATTCACCCTTCCATCTGAGCTTTTCTAAGGAGAATCCCATGAGGAACATACCTTTCCCTGCATCTTTCCTGTCATCACGCTTCATCAACTTTCGCAATAGCCGCATTACGTTATCAATTGGAGTTGCCGCGCTGGTGGCGTTTTCCGCAGTCCCGTTGTCCGCCCAGACAAGCGGCTACCTACCCAACTTCAACGTGGTTTCCACCAAACCCGCCAACGGCGACTTGAACCCCTACGGCGTTGCATTTGTGCCGCCGGGCGTCAACACGGGGATGCTGCACGCCGGCGACATCCTGGTTTCCAACTTCAACAGCAGTGCGAACCTGCAGGGAACGGGGACCACCATCGTCGACGTGCCCTTCGCCGGCGGCCCGCCAACGCTCTTTTTTGCGGGCGCGGGCTTTGGCGTCAGTGGCCTTTCCACCGCCTTGCATGTCATGAAAGAAGGAGTCGTGATCGTGGGCAGTTTTCCTTCGCCGGATGGCGCCTGCGGCGACGCATCGCCGGGCTCGATCCAGTTCATCAACTCCAACGGCCAGCTCATGAGCGCGATCAACGGTCAATTTGTTGACGGGCCGTGGGACTCCGCGCTGATCGACAATGGACCCAACTCCATTCTTTTCGTGGCCAATGCCCTGAACGGGACGATCAGCCGCCTAAAGCTTGTCGGTGGAGCTGTGACAGGCAAGACGATCGGCTCCGGCTACATGCATCAATGCGATCCGGTCACGTTTGTGGACGCGCCCACCGGCCTGGTATACAACCCGAAGACCGACGATCTATATGTTGCATCCACTTTGGACAACAAAGTCTTCGTTCTGCACCACGCGACCACTGCGACCACAAGTGAGGGCACCGGAGACGTGCTGTACGAGGACAACACCCACCTGCACGGGCCGCTGGCGATGACGTGGGCGCCGAACGGCAATTTGCTGGTCAGCAACAACGATGTGGTCAATCCCGATCCCAACCAGCCGAGCGAGATCGTCGAATTCACGCTGGGCGGGAAATTTGTCAAGCAAATGAGCGTGGATCCGGCGCCGGGCGGCTCGTTCGGCCTGAACACGCTGACGGTGGGCAGCAGGTCGAGGTTCGCCGCCGTCGATGATAACCCCAGCACTCTGCTGATTTTTACTCTGCCGCTGAACTGAACTGAGCCAGTCGTAAACCATCCGCCCTTCGGCATCGCGCCGATTAGATGATGCGATGCCGGAGACCGGAGAACACCTTTTTGACGGAAGGAGTTAGGGTTGTTTGCCGGGCTGCGTTCCTCAAGCGCTGCAGCAATTGCTCCGTCGCATCCCGATGACAGGCGAGGCAAAGGGTGCGCAGATTTTCGAGATCACATTCTCCCCCGCCCTCACATACCGGGAGAATGTGGTCCGCATCCCAAAGGCTTTTTCGCGTCATGGACTTCAGTCCGAAGTAATCCAGCATGATCTGGCGGCTGGTGCCACGGGATCGCTTCAGCCTGCGGAACGCTTCCAGCGCGTCGATTTTGCAGAGGGAGCAGCGGCCTCGATCACGAGCGAACACCTGCTGGCGAAGATAGCCGGGGTCGGTCCGCAGCCGCCATTCGTGCACACACCAGTCGGAACAAAATGTTCGCCGGCCACGTGGAACTTCCAACGCGCACCAGCGGCACAATACGCGGCCATTCTCGCCCATCGGGAGCTGGGTGCGGATGGCGCGTCCACCGGGCATCGTTCGCTGCGTACTCATCAGTTGGTCCGATAAAAGAGGAGGGGCTGAAGACAGTTTGATTTCTCCTGCTCCATCAATCAAGACTTTGCGGAGGAATGGAACCAAAGCCATCAATGTTTTCGATGAACTGCCACCCTCACCCTTTGTGCAACATCTGCTTGATTCCACGCAGCGCCTGGCGGGTTCGCGCTTCATTCTCGATCAGCGAAAAACGCACGTGGGCATCTCCGTGCTCACCAAATCCGATCCCGGGACTCACAGCCACCTTGGCATCCGTCAGCAGTTTTCTTGAAAATTCGAACGAGCCGGACTTCAGATACGGCTCAGGGATCGGGGCCCAGAGGAACATCGTCGCTCGCGGTTTTCCAACCCGCCATCCCAGATGGTTCAGGCCATCGACCAAAACGTCGCGTCGTTTGCGGTAGGTATCGCATATCTGCTGCACGCATTCCTGCGGGCCTTCCAGAGCATGGATCGCAGCCACCTGGATGGGGGTAAATGTTCCGTAATCGAAATAGCTCTTGATGCGTCCCAGGGCGGCCACCAGCGCCGGATTGCCAACCATGAAGCCAACTCTCCAGCCCGGCATGTTGTAGCTCTTCGACAAGGTGAAGAATTCAACCGCGATGTCCTTGGCTCCAGAAACCTGCAGGATGGAAGGCGCTTTGTAGCCGTCGAACACCAGGTCCGCATAGGCGAGATCGTGCACAATATAAATGCCGAACTGCTTGCAGAGCGCCACGATTTTTTCAAAAAAGGACAGGTCCACGCACTGGGTGGTGGGATTCGACGGGAAGTTGAGAATCAGCATTTTCGGTTTGGGAGACATCGCCGGAAGAACGCGCTCGAGTTCGGCAAGAAACGCGTCCGCACTTTTGATCTCGATGCTGCGAACATCCGCCCCGGCAATAATAGGTCCGTAAATGTGAATTGGATAGCTGGGGTTCGGAACGATGACTACGTCGCCGCGGTCCATGGTCGCAAGACACAGGTGCGCGATCCCTTCTTTCGATCCGATTGTTACGATCGCCTCCGTCAGCGGATCGAGATCGACATCATAGCGATTCTTGTACCAGTTGCAGATTGCCTTCCGCAGCCGCGGAATTCCTTTCGACAGCGAATAGCGATGAGTGGCCGTTTTTCGCGCGGCCTCAATCATCTTCTCCACGATGTGCTGCGGCGTCGCGCCATCTGGATTCCCCATGCCGAAGTCGATAATGTCTTCGCCGCGCTGACGTGCGGCCGCCTTCAATTCGCCCGTTGTATTGAACACATAGGCGGGGAGCCGAACTAATCGAGAGAATTCTTCCGTGGAATCGGGTGGCAATGGCTTGTCCGTTCGTGGCATATGTTAGTGCATATTCTAACGACAATGTAAGGAGTGCCATGCCCTCTGCGCCGCTATGACATGGGCTCTATCTACGGAACGCGCTCATGCTGATATCCGGCTCGGTCCAGAGCCTTCGAGATGGCAGCGATGTGCTCGTTGCCGCGCGTTTCGAGAGTGATGTCGATGGCGGTATCGCCCAAACTCACGCCATAGTGGGAGCGGTTATGTAAAGTTTCGACAATGTTTGCCTGCTGATCCATCAGAATTTTCGTTAACTGATGCAGCGCTCCGGGCCGGTCGGTGAGACGAACTCGAATGCGCAGACGACGTCCGTCTTTTACCAGTCCGCGCTCGATAATTTTGGCCAGAAGACTGACGTCGATATTGCCGCCGCAGACAAGAACCGCTGTTTTTTGTCCTCGGAGCGAAGTCTTTCTTTGCAGCAACGCTGCCAACGCAACGGCTCCGGCACCCTCCGCCAGGGTCTTCTCCTTTTCCAGCAGAATCAGAATCGCATTCGCGATCTCCTCTTCATCCACCGTGACCATCTCGTCCACAAAGCGTTCAACCAGGGGCAGGGTGATGTCTCCCGCGCGACGCACTGCAATCCCGTCGGCGATCGTTGCCTCCGCCGGAACCGTCACCGGTGCGCCCTGCTCCCACGCCCGCAGCATGGACGGAAGACGTTCGGTCTGCACCCCGATGACGCGAATGTCGGGATTCATTTCTTTCAAGGCGCAGCCCACGCCGCTGATGAGACCTCCGCCGCCGACAGGCACAACTGCGGCTTCCAGTCCCTGCACCTGCTGAAGCAATTCCAGGCCGATCGTCCCCTGCCCATTGATCACTTCAACGTCGTCAAACGGGTGGAGAAAGGTGAGCTGCTCCTGTTCGCAGAGCCGCATGGCTTCGGAACATGCCTCGTCATAGTTCGCGCCGTGCAGAATTACCTTTGCGCCAAAATTCTCGGTCGCCGCAATCTTCACCAACGGCGTCATCAGCGGCATCACAATCTGCGCGCATATGCCGTGCCTGGTCGCGTGGTAGGCGACGGCCTGCCCGTGATTTCCCGCACTGGCGGCGATCACGCCGCTGCGCTTCTCTTTCTCCGTCAAGGTCAGGATCTTATTCAGCGCACCCCGTTCCTTAAAAGCCCCGGTCCGCTGCAGGTTGTCCAGTTTTAGATAGACCTGCTGCCCGGTCATTTCGGACAGGTCCGCCGAATGCTGGCAGGGGGAAAGATAAATGTCGTTGCGAATGCGCTGCTCCGCGCGCTTGATCTCATCCAGTGAAACGGTCTGTGTCTGCATCGTGAACCTGGTCCGCCTGCGATGATTCTATTGAACCGGCGAGGAGAAAACGACGGAATTCGAAAATTGCAGGGATCGGACTGCCAACTATTGGGAACTACGCTGGTGAATGAGAGGCGCTATTTTCACTGTTCTCGCCCGCAGATGTCATCTTTTGAGCCGGCTATTTTGGCCTGCCAATGGATAGCCCGATGGGCTAGACCGGTTTTCCTATTACTGTGAGGTGGCACGAAATCCTTACGTGTATCCGTTCTTTAAGGAACGGATACGTAAGCCTCGTTTCCGTCGCCATACACCTATAGGAAAACCGGTGTATCCTATCCCGTTCGCGCGGCTGGGTTTGTGAGCAGTCACTGAAGGAGTTCCATGTCGCAGTCGAAATCCACCGCCAGTCTCCCGCAACATCATCCCGGCTATCAGTCGGGGTTCGGCAACGAGTTCGCAACGGAAGCGCACGCCGGAGCTCTTCCGGTTGGGCAGAACGCGCCACAGAAAGCTCCGCTCGGCCTCTACACGGAGCAGCTCAGCGGATCGCCCTTCACCGCGCCGCGACATCTGAACCGTCGCACATGGACCTACCGGATTCGTCCTTCGGTGATGCATCCGCCGTATCGCCGCACAGACAATCGCATGATCCGCGCGACTCCGTTCAACGAAGTGGAAACAACGCCTTCGCAGCTGCGCTGGGATCCGATGCCCATACCCACGGCACCCACGGATTTTCTCGATGGCCTCACGACCTTGGCTGGTAATGGCGACCTGGCGATGCTCTCCGGCTGTGCAATCCATCTGTACGCGGCCAACAAGAGCATGACCGAACGCTTCTTTTATTCAGCAGATGGCGAACTGCTGTTCGTCCCGCAACTGGGATCTCTCAAACTGCATACCGAGCTCGGTATTCTCGCCATCGGCAATGGCGAGATCGCAGTGATTCCACGCGGCATCAAATTTCGCGTAGAGCTGGCAGATGCCGATGGCAAAGAGACAAAGGAAGCCCGCGGCTATGTGCTGGAAAATTTTGGCCAGCCGCTGCGCCTGCCCGATCTTGGTCCCATTGGAGCGAATGGTCTGGCGAATGCACGTGATTTTCTTACGCCGGTCGCCGCCTATGACGACCGCGATAACGCGAAATTCGAAGTGGTCGCAAAATTTCTCGGCAACTTGTGGACGACCGAGTTCGATCACTCGCCGCTCGACGTGGTCGCATGGCACGGAAACTATGCGCCGTACAAGTACGACCTGAATCGCTTCAACTGCATTAACTCGGTCTCTTTCGACCACCCGGACCCCAGCATCTACACCGTGCTCACTTCGCAAAGTGAACTTCCGGGCACGGCGAATGTCGATTTCGCGCTTGTTCCCGCCGCGCTGGATGGTGGCCGAGCATACTTTCCGCCCGCCGTGGTTTCATCGCAATATGATGAACGAGTTTATGGGCCTCATCCAGGGCCAGTACGACGCCAAGGCCGAGGGATTCGTACCCGGCGGCGCATCGTTGCACAACTGCATGTCCGGACACGGACCGGATGCCGAAACCTTCGAGCGCGCGAGCCATGCCGAGCTGAAGCCGGTGAAGCTCGACTCCACACTGGCCTTCATGTTTGAGACGCGCTTCGTGTGCCGCCCGACAAAGTTCGCCATGGACACCGCGCAGTTGCAGGACGAATATTACGAGTGCTGGCAGCCGCTGAAAAAGAACTTCAAGCCGTAGAGTCGCGCAACGTGCAAATCCAGAGAGTGATGGCCGCGAATCCAGGCCAATATTCTCTGGATTCTTCGCTGTGCTCAGAATGACAGCCCTCAGCTTCAGGGTTGCTTTTTCAGGTTCATGTTAAAAGGCGCCTGGATCGGCTTCCAATCATTCCCCAGGGCAATCAGAGTATCGCCCTGTAGCTGATAGCTCTCCAGGCTGTTCGACTCGATTGGATCGCAAAGAGTACACAATCGCATTCGGATCGGCGGGCGTTCCTTTCTTCAGCGACCAACTTCCAGCGTCCACGGAAGTAACGTCGCCTTTAGGCGCTCCCAGATATTTCATCGTGCGCACATAATATGCATCTGTCGATCGCTGCGGCCCTGCTGCATAAAAAGCAATGGTCGTTTGAATCCCGCTGCAGTCCGCGCAAGGCAGCTTGCCCCCGTATGTGCCGAGCAGCGTGCCTGCGGGCGTGACGACCGGAGTCTCATGACCGGCGCTCCCGACCGTGACGTCCACGGTATAGGTTCGAGCAGGCCGCGTGTTTTTCTCCCAGGGACGGCTGTAATTCAGCAGTAGACGATCTTTACCCGGCGTCCTGGCAATAAACGTCAGACTCTGCTTTCCTGGCGCACCCGGCTTCTGGTGGGTGGCGGCCAGATTCCGGGAACTCGTTGCCTGGAGTATAGTGCCCTGGTTGGCAGCGATCTGCCATCCATAGCCGGTGGAGGGATTAGCCTCGAGCACAAGGCGCAAGGTATCGCCCACATTCAACCGCACACCTACCTGCGGTCCCAATTCGCCTATCTCGACTGTTTTCGCGGGCTGATTCGGGGTCGCGCCATATGCCGCTCGCGCGCCACCGACCAAAGCGATCACAAGACAAATTCCCAGCCAGAATTTCACTGCTCGTTTCCTACTCATGCTTGTTCTTCTGCCTCTCCGGATCGTAATATCAAAATTGGCTCATGATGATCGCAGCGCCGGTAACGCTGACGGATTTTTTCCGCCGAAAGAGGCTTCCCCGCCGGTGGCGGAATCATAACACTGATCGGCATTTGAACCGACAAAAAACAACGGCAATTTACTGCATGACCGCCATTTTGATGAACGATGTTCCTAGCTATCCCTGATCTGCAGCACTGCGATCTGTACACTTGAACTGTCATCAGGAAAAGAAATGCTCGATGAGTGCATTAAAATGGCGGGCTTCAACACGAATTTCATTCAGGTGGATGTGCAATGAAGATGAGCTTTCGTTGGTACGGAAAATCCGATCCCGTGAAATTGGAATACATCCGGCAAATTCCGGGCATGCACGGGATCGTCGCAGCGATCTATGACGTTCCACTAGGAGATGCATGGCCGGTCGACAAAATTCTGGCCCTGAAAAATTCGATCGAAGCCCATGGATTTGCGTTTGAGGTGGTGGAGAGTGTTCCGGTTCACGAGGACATCAAGCTAGGCAAGCCGAGTCGCGATGCTCTCATCGCGAACTATTGCCTGACCCTGGAACGCCTCGCAGCCGCGGGCGTTAAGGTGGTCTGCTACAACTTCATGCCCGTGTTCGATTGGATGCGGACGACGCTGGACCGCAAGCTGCCAGACGGCTCGAACAGCGTTGCCTTTGATGTCGATGTCGTGTTCAATTTCGATCTGAGCAAGGGAGTCACCCTGCCCGGCTGGGATACCAGCTATACGCCGGACCAGCTTCGCAGCCTGATGAATGCTTATTCCTCCGTCGGAGAGGAAGAGTTGCGGCAGAATCTCACGTATTTTCTTCGACACGTGATTCCAGCGGCGGCGAAGGCCGGCATCAAAATGGCGATCCATCCGGACGATCCTCCGCGGCCGATTTTCGGCCTGCCTCGCATCGTGAAGAACAGGAACGATCTGCGGCGGATTCTCGATGCCGTGGACGACCCTGCCAATGGACTGACACTGTGTTCTGGATCGCTCGGTTCCGATGTACGCAACGATGTCGTCGCCATGGTTAAGGAATTTGGCGGAGAAAAGCGCATCCACTTTGCTCACCTCCGAAATGTGAAGGTAGACGAGCGCGGCAACTTCCAGGAAACAGCGCACTATTCCTCAGACGGGTCGCTGGATATGGCAGCCATCATTCGTGCTTATGCCGAAACCGGCTTTGACGGTTATGCGCGACCCGATCACGGCAGAATGATCTGGGGAGAAACAGGCAATCCCGGCTATGGTCTCTATGATCGCGCCATGGGCTCCTATTATCTGAATGGACTTTGGGAAGCGACAACAAAAAGGCTCGCTTCCCGGTAATTTTGGAACGCCTTTCATCTCAATTGATCGCCTATGATCGGCGCGGCCAATCACAGGCCGAGCCGGCCGCTTGGTAGACTCATCGAGTGCGCCGCCTGATTGTCAATGCAGACGACTTCGGACTCACTTGCGGAATCAACCGCGCGGTCGTCGATCTGCATGACCATGGCGCGCTTGATTCCGCGACCCTGATGACAGCGGCTCCGCGTTTTGCCGAAGCGGTCGCTCTGGCAAAGCAGCATCCCTCCCTCGGTATTGGTTGCCATATCGTATTGGTCGATGGAGCACCAGTCGCCGATCCTGCGTCGATTTCCACTCTGATTCCTTCGATGAGCGGTGCTGATCGAACGAGTTTTCGTCCGTCGTTGGGGACCTTTGTCCGCGACCTGTCGCTGGGCCGGATCAAACGGGAGCATATCGAGCGTGAAGCCACCGCGCAAATTGTGCGACTGCAGCAGACGGGTATTCGCGTCACACATATCGACACGCACAAGCACACCCACATGTTTCCCGCGGTGCTCGATGGCGTCTTGCGAGCAGCGAAAGCCTGTGGTGTGCACGCCATTCGCAATCCGTTCGAGCCCGCCTGGAGCGTTGCCGCGGATTCGAACGCCGGCGCAGTTCGCAGAATGCAGGTACGTTGTCTAGGCAGCTTTCGCGGGAATTTCCTGCGCCAGGTGCGGAAGAGCGAATTCTCGACCACCGACGGATGCCTTGGGGTGCTGGCCACCGGAACCATGAATGAAGCCGCATTGCGTTCGATCTTGCGCCAATTGCCGGAAGGCACATGGGAGCTGGTTTGCCATCCGGCCTACCTGGACGATGAACTTCGCGGGACGCGCACGCGGCTGCAGGAATCGCGCCAGGTAGAGTTGACGGCCTTACAGGCGCTGCCGGAGATTGTCGCCGGGCTTAAAAGCCAGACGGTTCAAATCCACTTCGGCCAGTTGGGTTCCAACTGAACGCAGGTCTCAGAATAAAAATCTGGGTATCCGCGTCCCTGTAACGCAGCAAGAGCGTTTCTGCAACTTCCAGGCGGGCGCGCGCATCGGGTATTCAGCAGGCGAAATCGTCAGAAAGCGATTCTTCACATGAAAATCGGCATCACCTGTTATCCCACGTACGGCGGCAGTGGCGTGGTTGCCACGGAGCTTGGAATTGAGCTGGCCAGCCGCGGCCACGAGATCCACTTCATTTCCTATGCGCAGCCGTTTCGCCTGAGTGGACGCGAGGACCGGATTCACTTTCATGAGGTCTCCGTCTCGACGTATCCTCTGTTCGAGTTTCCGCCCTACTCCCTGGCGCTCGCATCCCGCATGTCGGAAGTCGCCGAGTACTACAAGCTGGATGTGTTGCATGTCCATTATGCGATTCCGCATTCCGTCAGCGCGCTACTGGCGCGGCAGATGCTGGCCCGTAGCGGACGCAGACTTCCCTTTGTGACGACGCTGCACGGAACGGACATCACGCTGGTCGGCGCCGATCCCTCCTATCTGCCGATCACAAGTTATGCCATCGATGAGAGTGACGGCGTAACTTCCATTTCCGATTACCTGCGCCGCCAGACCATTGAGACCTTCGCGACCAAGCGGCATATCGAAGTGATTTCAAATTTCGTCAATTGCGATCTCTATGTGCGCGATCCTGTGGCGGCCCAGAAGACCCGGGCGCAATATGCAACACCAGAGGAAGCGGTGCTGGTTCATCTGTCGAATTTCCGTCCCGTAAAACGGATTCAGGACGTCATCCAGATATTCGCGCGCGTTTGCGACACGGTCCCTGCCAGGCTGCTGATGGTGGGGGATGGTCCGGAACGCTCTCCGGCGGAGTGGCTGGCAAAAAGTCTGAACATCAGCGACCGTGTTCATTTCCTGGGAAAGCACGACCGGGTAAATCAACTGTTACCTGCCGCCGACCTGATGCTGATGCCGAGCGAGATGGAATCTTTCGGCCTGGCGGCGCTCGAAGCCATGGCCTGCGAGGTTCCCACCATTGGGACGAATGTTGGCGGCGTTCCGGAGCTGATTCAGAACGGCATCACCGGCCTGCTGTTTGCTGTAGGGGACGTCGATGCGATGGCACAGGCCGCGATCGCGTTGCTGCAGAACCCGGATCGTCTTCAAACCATGTCTAAAGCGGGCAGAGAAGCAGCGCAGCGAACCTACTGCGCGAGCCGGGTCATTCCAAAATACGAAGAGTTTTACGCGTCGATACTGCGCGGCGTTTCCAACGGAACGGCAGGTATCTGAGCAAAGTGAAGAGGAATGGTGAGAACAACCTTCGTTCCTCGGCCCGGTCTGCTGAGGATTTCAAATCCGGAATCTGGCCCACACAATACCTGCATGCGCTCACGAACATTTTTCATCCCAACGCCTGTTCCCGCTCGTAGCAGTCGATTGCGGCGCAGAGATGATTCGGCATCCGCTGGCCGCGGCTCCGCCGGCATTCCCACTCCATCATCCTCGACCGTGATGACTAGCTTGTCCGCTTTCAGACGGCTGCGCAGGATGATGGTGCCGCCATTGATGCGCGGCTCCAGGCCATGTTTAATACCGTTTTCAATGAGCGGCTGCAGCAGCATCGTGGGCACCAGAAGATCCAATGTGTCGGGCGCGATATCCTTCACGACGTGAAGTTTCTCGGTTCCAAAACGTGCCACTTCGATGTCCAGGTAATCGTCTGCAAACTGCAGTTCATCGCGCAGCTGCATCAGGTCTTCGCGGTCCTGCAATAACACCCGCAGAATGCTGGCCAGCTTCACGATCAATTCCCTGGCCTGCTCTGGACGAAACCGCACTAAAGACGCGATCGAATTGAGCGTGTTGAATAGAAAATGCGGATTGATCTGCCGTTGAAGCGCATCCAGCCGCGCGTCCAGCAGAAGTCTGCTCTGCTCCTCCAGTTTGCGTTCGATGCGAATCTGGTTCCAGATTTTCAGGGGGATCCCAACCACCATGGGTGGACAAAGAAAAATGGCCAGCAGAACCGGCCAGCTATGGGAGTTGAGCGTGAATAACCGACGTGGATACGCGTCGGAAACTACGTTGCGCGTAAGCTGCATGCCGAAAATCAGCAGAAGCAGCACTACCTGGTAATCCACCCGCGGCCGCCTGAGATTCCGCCGAATCCAGCGATACATGCTGAGATCCACAAATGGCGAGAAGGACCAGATGTCCTCTTCCGAGACAAACGCCCGGTAAGTGCCAAAAATCAACGCCACGGCAAGATTGAATGGAAGCGTGAGATATTCCCGATGCAGCACTGCAGGGATCGAAAGAAAGGCTCCGCCGATCATGGCCGGCGTGGTGCCCAGCAGCAGAGCAACGATGATGACGGCCTCGAACGAAATGTCCGCAGCCAGAAAATTCGGGACCACTACCCGCACCCATACTCCGAGCGTAAGCGGAATACAGATGAAGGCGAGCAGACCGAGCATCTGCGTGGCACTACGGTGCGCGTTTAAGAGAAGATTGTTAAAAACCGTCGATCGCGCGAGGGCGGCCGAAACCGCGGCAGCCACGCCCAGCTTGATCAGCAGTGTAATCAGAATCAGTGTGGAACCGATCACGATTTCACTTTACTCCAGCCAGCAGCCGCAGCGTGATTCTCTATAATCGAACCATGCCGTTTGCGAGAGTTCAAAAAATTGCCGAAGCCGACTTCCCTACCCGGTGGGGTCATTTCCGCATCTTTGGATTCGTCGGTGAAGCTGGAGGCAAACCAATCGGTGTGGGCGGCTCCAGCACATCACAGGATACAGAGGAAATGGTAGCGCTGGTGATGGGCGATGTTTCGAGCGCGCCGCCGATCGTACGTATCCACTCGCAATGCCTGACCGGAGATGTGTTTGGCTCCTTACGCTGTGATTGCCGCCTGCAACTGGAACTGGCCTTGCGCGCAATTGCGAATGAAGGCGCGGGTGTTCTTCTTTATGAGCAGAAGGAGGGGCGCGGAATCGGTCTTATGGCGAAGCTGCAGGCCTACGCGTTGCAGGACAAAGGTCTCGATACCGTCGAAGCAAACGAGGAACTGGGGTTTAAGGCGGACCATCGCGAATTCGAACTGCCGGCGGAGGTGCTCAAGCAGATGGGACTCACCCGGGTGCGGCTGATGACGAATAATCCGGACAAGATCGCCGCGCTCGAAGCTGCCGGAGTTCACGTGGTAGAACGAATTTCCGCGGCGGTGGAATCCCAGGAGAGCTTCGAGAAGTATCTGCAGGTGAAGCGCTATAAATTGGGCCATCTGGCGGACGAATCGGAAATCGAACCGGCCAGCACCTAAAAATCCAGAAGCCAGGCTTGAATGAAGGAGTCCCTGCATGCGTTCCAGCTTTTTTCAGCTCGCCACGGCTTTCGTCCTTTGCTGCGGGTTTGCAAGCGCGGCAGCGCGGCCGGGAAATTTCCAGGTCATCGGTCCAGGCGGCGGCGGCTCGTTCTACAACCCGACGATCAATCCCAACGATCCCAATACCGTTCTAGTGTCTTGTGACATGACCGGCTCCTACATCACTCACGATGGCGGCCGCTCCTGGAGGATGTTCAATCTGCGAGGCGTGGCAAATTTTTTCGCCTTCGATCCACAAGCGCCGCATACGATCTATGCCGACACCATCGGACTATGGCGAAGCACGGACAATGGAGCGACATGGAAGCTGGTTTACCCACGGCCTTCGATGATTACCGGTCTTCAAACAAGCGCCGACAGCGCCCCCGTTGTTATCCAAGCCAAACCCGATCCGCTCGGACGGATCACCGCGCTCGCTGTAGATCCCGCGGATTCACAGACGATCTATGCCGCGACCGAAAAAGAAGGGGAATTCGGTCTATTCGTTTCTCACGACTACGCCAAAAGCTGGCGACAGGAAGCCTCCCTGCCGGAAGCAGCGCGTCATCTGTGGGTCGATCCGAATTCACCTCGCGATGCGAGGAAACTCATTCTCATGGGCGTGCGCTTCGCCGTGATTGCGAACGGCAGTCATGTCCATCAAATTGAGTTGCCGGGCTCTCCCACGAACAGACACTATGCGTATCCTTACGCCGAATCGAGGTACACATCGGCTGGTTTCACCGGTTCTGGCCGACTGGTTCTGTATGTCATCTCCGACATCGGCGGATCGGTTTCTACGGACGGTGGCGCGTCCTGGCACACCATCGCTATTCCGGGCACGGGAGCACGCCTGGATGCCATCGCCACCAGCCTGCACCATCCCACAGCTGCCTATCTTTCTTTCCGGCGCCTTGAACTCGACGGCAAAACCTGGCACGGCGTTTTGAAAACGGTGGATTCGGGACACACCTGGAAGTTCGTCTGGAAGGAAGGCACGGAGACAGCGGCCCCTAATGTCCATGCGGCCTGGATCCGGGATAGGTTTGGCCCGATGTGGGGCGCAAATCCCGCGATGCTGGGGGTAGCCGACCAGGACCCGAACCTGTGCTACGCCACGGACAGCGGACGTGCCTTTGAAACCACCGACGGCGGCAAGAACTGGTATGCGAAACATTCGCGGCGCGTACCGGGCGGCGGGTGGACGACGACGGGACTCGATCCCACGACGAACTACGGCATTTTTTTCGATCCGTTCGATAAAAATCATCAGTTCATCGCTTATACGGACATCGGCCTGTTCAGCAGCGAAGATGGCGGCAAATCCTGGGAGAGCGCCAGCTATGGGATTCCCCCAAAGTGGGTCAATACCGCATATTGGCTGGTGTTCGATCCCAAAGTGCGAGGCCGCATATGGGTCGCCAGCAGCTACGATCACGATCTGCCCCGGCCGAAGATGTGGCGCGGCGAATCGGTCGAAGATTTCGACGGCGGCGTTTGCATCAGCACCGATGGCGGCCGCACGTGGAAGAAATCCACCTCCGGCATGGCGCCTACCGCCACGACCGACATCGTACTGGATGCCACCAGCCCAGTGAGCGCGCGCGTTCTATATACCACCGGCTTCGGCCGCGGCGTTTACAAGAGCACGGACGGCGGGAAAACGTGGACGCTCAAGAACAAAGGAATCGCGCAAAAGGACCCGTTCGCGTGGAGGATCGTCCGGGACCCTCACGGAGTTCTGTATCTGCTGCTGGCGCGGCGGTCCAGCGACGGCAGCATCGGCAACTCCGGCGACGGCGCGTTATATAAATCGACCGATGGCGCGAATTCCTGGACGCCGATGAAGCTGCCCGACGGCGTGAACGCTCCGAATGGACTGGCCATCGATCCGCGCGACCCGCGGCGGCTCTACATGGCCGCCTGGCCTCGCGCGGTGGGGCTACACGGGGAAGGTGGCGGGGTCTATCTTTCCACCGATGGCGGCCAAAGCTGGCATGGCATCTTCGATCGCGAAGAGCATGTCTACGACGTCACCATCAATCCGCGCCATCCCGACACGGTCTATGCCGCCGGCTATGACTCGTCGGCCTGGATCTCATCGGATCGGGGCGCACACTGGAGGATTATCGCTGGGCCAAACTTCCATTGGATGGACCGCGTGATACCGGACCCGAACGATCCGGAAAAAATCTACATTGCAACCTTCGGCGGAAGCGTTTGGCATGGAGATTTGACTGGCAAGGGACCAACCGATATCGCCACGCCCAGGCTCGAGCCCGGCCGCTGAGCGGCCTTATATCGGTTCTCCAGAGGTCTATTACCCAGGGTTTTTTCGCAGCGCAACCAGCAGTTTCGCGGTGGTGATAGCCTGCCCGGTATGGCGCTGGGTATGGTCCGCGCAGTGGATCAGCAGACCGGCCACGGTGGTCGGCAACTGCTTTCTTCCTACCGCACGAGGCTCCGGCCAATGCGACCGCTCGATCGCATAGATCCGCGCCTCAGCCGCAGCGAGACCGATCTGAAATGTTTCCAGAAGCTGGTCGCGATGCGTCGGACTGTCCATCTCCCCGGCCAGCCATTGCTTTTGTTCCTCGCTCAGCGCCTTCCCCTCGGCATAAGTCAACAGGCGATCAAGACTCCCGACGATGTGGCGCAGATGGAACGCCACAGGAGGAAGGTCATGCGGCCGGGCGGCCAGTTCTTCCTCACTCAGCGAACCGCACCAGCGTTCGATATCCTCTCGCGCCAACTGCAAAGCATGAAGCACGGCTCGCTGCTCTGCGTGCAGTTCCGTGAGAGTACCGCGTAGCCAGGGTTCGGGCTGAAGATCTGCCAATCTGTTCCTCGCTTGCGGCACCTGGGCAAGAGGCGAGACACTTCGCGCGCCTTAATCTCCCGACATATCTTCAGCGCGGAGAGACTCAGAATTTTCCGGCGAAGTCCCGCCGTTGCCTTTCACGCGAACTACGGTGATTTTGTTGAAGCCTTCCTTAAACGAAGGAGGACGTAGACGCTCCTGCATCTTCGCCATCGATTCCGGATTCAACATGCGGTCTCGGCGCGTATTTCGCTCCATGCAAACTTCGAACGGCACGTCAAAAAAGACGGCGTGCACTTCGTATCCGAAGCTCCTCGCCATCTTGATCCACTGCCGTCTCTCGTGAGGCGACAAGTTCGTGGCATCGACATAATTCCACGGCATTTTCGCGATCAGCCGGGCTCGCAACAACGAACGCAATGTCGAAAACACCAGTCCCTGGTACCGCTGCTCCGTAATGTCGTCGAACAGGATCGATCGCAGCATATCGCTCGACAGCGGGGTGACGCCGCGGCGCTTGAACCAGGTCGTCTTACCCGAACCGGGCAGACCGATGGCGAGCACCACATATCCCCTGGGAGATTTTGCCGCTTCCGGCTCAGCCGGCGGCTGTGCCAACGACTCGGGTTGTGTTTCGACCACCAGCGTCGGCCCGTTCGTGGAAGAAGCAGCCGCGGCAGCGCTGTCCTTGAGGCCAGGCCGATTCTCGTTCCGGCCAGCAGCGCGATTTCCTGACGTATTTCCGCCGCTGCGGCTGGTTTGCCTTGCCTCAGTCCCGGGTCGGGCCGGGGGCCTGGCATGAGGCTCACGTGGAACGCTGCTGTCGCTCTCTTCCCCGGATGCCTCGTCTACATCGCTGTAGACATCCGCTGTGCGGCTTGCCCGGACGGAACTCTTCGCCGCGTCCTCGACCCCAGCGGGATGAGGATAGGACGGTTGCAATGGTGTTGGCTGATCCTGCGGAATCTCATGACCAATCTTTCCGGTTGACTCGGAATCGTTGGTCACCGGCTTCTTACGACGTCTCATTAGTTTTTCGCGCACCCAATCGCGCATGATGCGCTTGTAACACATTGGCGCTGTTGGCTGCAAACCTGCCTGATCCGGGATAGTCCGCGTCTCTCGTTTTTTGTCGTTCTGCGAGCGCAAGCGGCATCCTACTCTCAGCGATTTTCGCTGTTATCGATTATGCCGGCCACACTTTCGAACCAATTTGCATATTTGTTTCTGCTCGCGATTCCGATCGCCTGTGTCTCCTGGACGGTTACGCATGAGGAGGTCTTTCGAGAGCCGCGAGAGTGGTGCAAGCAGCGCAGCGAGAACTGCCGCAAGCTACCCGTACGCAAGTTCTTTTATCTATTTACCTGCGAGTACTGCTTCAGCCACTACGTCGCCCTCTTCTTCCTTGCGATCACACAGCTTCAGTTGCTCTATGCCGGCTGGCGAGGATATCTGATCGCGTGGTTCGCCTTGGTTTGGGTCGCCAATGTCTACATCAGCTTTTTCAACCGCCTCCGCCTCGATATCAAGCATGAGAACGTTGAGATTGCCGTGGATCAGACCAAGATCGAACCTCCGCAATGAATGGAAAAAGACGCAGGTGAGCTTGGCGCACCCGGGGCACCCGGCCTGTGAGACCGTACAATAAACACATAAACCTATCCGAAAACTCTAGAGGAGAAAATCAAGATGGCAGTAAAGGTTGGCATCAACGGCTTTGGCCGCATCGGCAGGAATGTTCTGCGGGCATCGCTGGGCAATCCAGAGCTGGAGTTCGTCGCGGTCAATGATCTGACAGACCCGAAGACATTGGCGCACCTGCTGAAATACGACTCGATCCTGGGCAACCTGCACCACAAGGTGGAAGCAGGCCCCGATTTCATCTCGATCGATGGCAAGCAGATCAAGGTTTTCGCGGAGCGAGATCCCGCCAAGCTGGATTGGAGTTCCGTTGGCGCACAGGTTGTGGTTGAATCGACCGGCCATTTTACGGACGCCACCAAGGCCAAAGCGCACCTTCAGGGCTCGGTCAAGAAGGTCATCATTTCCGCCCCGGCATCGAACGAGGACATCACCATCGTCCTGGGAGTGAATGAGAATAAGTACGATCCGGCCAAGCATAACGTTATTTCCAACGCTTCCTGCACAACGAACTGCCTGGCCCCGTTGGCGAAGGTGCTGCTGGAAAATTTTGGCATCGTCTCCGGCCTGATGAACACCATCCACAGCTTTACGAACGATCAGGTCACGCTCGATTTTCCGCATAAGGACCTGCGCCGGGCCCGGGCGGCCTCGCTCAATATCATTCCAACTTCGACCGGCGCCGCCAAGGCTCTGCATCTGGTGCTGCCGGAGTTAAAAGGTAAGCTCGACGGTTTCTCCCTGCGCGTTCCCACGCCGGTTGTTTCCGTTGTCGACCTGACTGTGGTTACAGAAAAGCCGATTACTGCCGAATCCGTGAACGCCGCGCTGAAGACGGCCGCGGAAGGCCCACTTAAGGGCATTCTCGGTTACGAAACGCAGGAACTGGTCTCCTCGGATTTCAAGGGAAACCCTCTTTCTTCCATCATTGACGCTCCTTCAACCAAAGTCGTCGGCGGCAACATGGCCAAGGTCATCAGCTGGTATGACAATGAGTGGGGCTATTCCAACCGGGTCAAGGACCTGATCCTTTTTCTGGTCAAGAAGGGTTTGTAGTCGCTCTGGCAAGTGATTGTCATTCCGAGCCCTTCGGCTTCACTCAGGATAAACTCCGCGCAGCGTAGTCGAGGACCTGCGGTTCGCCGACAGAACGCGAGGTCCTTGGCTACGCTCAGGATGACAATATTTTTGTTCCAGGATCTTCGAACTCTGGAGTTACATCATGCGTAAAAATATTTCTGGCTCGTCACCGTATGAGCCGGTCATTGGGTTCTCGCGTGCGGTGCGAATTGGCAATGCCGTCTATGTCGCAGGAACGGCGCCGGCCGGTGCGGACGAAGCTGACGTAGTCACCCAGACGCGCCATGTACTCAGCATCATCCAGGGCGTGCTGGCGGAGGCTGGAGCCAAGCTGGATGACGTCGTGCGTACGCGCATGTACCTGACACATGCGGAAGATTGGGAAGAGATTGGCCGAATCCATGGTGAGTTCTTCGGCGCCATTCGTCCCGCATCCACCATGGTGGTCGTTGCGAAATTGCTGAATCCCTCCTGGCGTATCGAGATTGAGGCGGACGCGCTAATTTCCGATTGAGAAGAGGATGACTGCGTGTGATGGGCGCCATTTAGCGGATTACCGGCGCGGAACGGCGCCGCTCCCCGATATCAACGCATCCGGTCTGGATTGCGCTTTCCATCCGATACTAGCTACGCTACGGGTGGAGGAGCCACATGCAAAAAATATTCCGCAGACAACAACCGCAACGAGCCACGCTCCGCGCAATAGGGCAGTCGATGGTGTGTCTCAGTATTCTTTTCTGTGGCTTCGGGACCGCAGCGCGTTGCCAGGACCAGACTCCGAACCATCCGGCGGGCGCCCCCGCCAGCCGATCCGGAGCCACCCAGCTATCTGCCAAGTGGGAGGAACTCACCGGGCCGGATTTCATCAAGGCCATACATCAGGCAGAGGGCGTGTGCCTTCTCCCGTTTGGAATCATTGAAAAGCACGGCACACAACTCCCGCTGGGCACTGACCTGATCAATGTCCGTTATGCCTCCCTTCACGCCGTCCAGCAGGAATACGCAGTGGTCTTCCCGCCCTACTACTTCGGCCAGATTGCAGAAGCGCGCCATCAACCGGGAACGGTGTCTTATCCGGCGCATCTGCAAATGGAACTTCTGCAGGCCACCACCGACGAGATGGCCCGCAACGGCTGCAAGAAGATCGTCATCGTCAACGGCCACGGAGGTAATGAAGATTTTCTGCCATACTTCGCGCAGTCGCAGATGGACACTCCGCACAATTACGTCGTCTACATCTACTGGTGGGAGCCGCACGAACCTGGCCGTCCCGCGGAGAAGGACAAAGTGGACTCGCACGCGGGCGAATCGGAGACATCGCACATGATGGTCGCACGTCCCGACCTGGTCCACATGGATCGCGTGGGGCAGGAATCCGGCGCCGACCTGGACCGGCTGCATCTTCCACAGGGCGTTTACACCGGGATCTGGTGGTACGCGAAATTCCCCAATCATTACGCCGGTTATGCGCAGTATGCCAACTCGAAGTTGGGGCAAATGGACATGAAGGCCTGGGCGAGCGGTATCGCCGGAGTGATTCGGGCGGTGCGGGCGGACCAGGAAAGCCTGAAGCTGCAGGATGAGTTTTATCAGGACGCGAAGCATCCGCTGGACACAAAGCAATAGCGCCAGGCACAAGCTAAAAGCGCGAGCGCCCAATTCGGGAGCTCGCGCTTTTGCGGTTATCAACCGCGTTGTAACGCGATTACACCGTATTGATGGGACCGTTGACGCCGTTGGGGAAGAAGCCGCCCTTGTTCGTGCCCGGGGTGCTGTTGTGAAAAACGATTGCCAGCACCTGGCTGGCGGTTCGTACTACCCCCATCGCAAACTGGTTGACATCGAAGTATTTGCTCCCAGTCGGCGGCGGAGGAAAGTCCTTGCTGTCCACTGCGAAGGTTGGCACATTCGCCGCAGCGCATTGCAGCCGAAGATTGCCGGCATGGTAGACCTCCGTCATTCCGATTTGCACTGCTCCAGCGCGATACGTTTTGCTGGTTAACAGCGGGGCAGCGCCACCATAAGCCGAGGACCCAGTATCCTCAAACGCCCTGGCTATAACGAGGAATTGCTGATATGTGCTGTATGCTCCAAGAGCATTGAGGTTGATGGCCGGCTTCGCAACCGCCTTGCTTCCCAATACTGCGCGCAGTACTTTCACGTGTGTCTGTTCATCAGAGGTAATTTGCGCGGCGATTGTGCCCAGATTGGCGGAGGTGCAGTCAGGGACGTTGAAGTCGATCATCTGCCCACCGGTGGTTGGACCGGGTGTTCCCGTACCACTAACATCAAATCCGCTTTCTTCGAGAGTTTTTCCGGTTGTGGACATCGTATAGAACTCAGCTTCCATGTATTCAAGATTGAGTGCGAAGTTCAAAATATTTAAATCGGTAATCGCGGCGGCTTCGACGGAAGAGGGTTTCATACCCAGCCCCGCGGCACCCGGCATGTCATCCATCACGCCTAATTTGCCGGCGACCAGTGCGGCCCCCAATCCAACTCCAGTGAATCCTGCGCCCTTTACGAAAGCGCGACGGTTGAAGGTTGATTCGGTCAATCTGCTTACTTGGTCTTGCTCGCTGATTTTCATTGGTTTTCCCTCCGGCATCGATGATCGGAAGACAGATAGCCCATGCGCTCATAGTTCGGCAGCCGGGCCGCAGGGTGGTTAGGTGGACGAATGGAGTCTCAAGGGGGGAGGCTGATGCGTCTTTCAACTCAGGGGGAGCGGGTCAACAGAGCAGCTTGGCAACTGGTCCTCCATAGCGGATGCGTCAGATAACTTCCGTGGAGACTACCTCGAATGGTTAGGATGCGGATAGTTTGGAGGGAAGTTGGCCTAAATGGGTGAATGTTTGATATCGCCACAACGCGCTTTGCTGCGAGGAAAATCCCCATATCTGGCGTAGCATTAACTCCCGCGGTAGGTAGATTCCGGTTTACACGCCAGCGAGTAAGAAGATAAGAGTAAATCGGTGTTGGGGCAGAAAATCTCTGTAAGATAGTTCCAGGAGCGACAACTTATGATTCGACGGCAGCAGTTTGTTGTTTGTGTGGCAGTACTGGTACTTTTCGCTGGCTTCGGTGTTCACGCACAGGATTCGACATCAACTACAACGAGCATTCAGACAACGACAAATTCCGATAGCACGAATATGTCGAAATCCGAAATGAAGGAACAGCGGAAGCATCAAAAGAAACAGGAAAAGGCAGCGAAATCAAAGGCGAAGGCCGACGCCGACGATGCCAACGTATCCAAAGCCGAGGCGAAAGCGAAGGTGCAGCGAGACAAAGCTTCGCAGGATCGGGAAAAGGCCGCCCAGTAGGATGGCTAAGTACTAGCAGGTTCTTCTGCGCGGTACGAGAACGCCTGGTGTTCACTGAAACACCTAAGTACCATTCCTCCGAACTTTAGTTTCCATATCGATGAAAAGTTCGATAACAACGCTAGATCGCAAGACTGTCATTGGCGTTCTCCTCTTTATCTTGGCGTGGATATTCGTGCCTGTGAGCTTCGGCGCGGATAAGGCTGTCGTTCTGGACGGCGGGAGCAAGGGGCGGACATTTCAGGGAATCGGGGCAGTCAGCGCCGGCGCGTCTTCGCGCTTGCTGATCGACTATCCCGAACCTTATCGCAGCCAGATTTTAGACTATTTGTTCAAACCGGATTATGGGGCCTCCCTGCAGCACCTCAAAGTAGAAATGGGAGCGGACGTAAACTCCACCGACGGTTCCGAACCCAGCCAGGTGCGAACGCCAAATGACCATAACTACACCCGAGGATATGAATGGTGGCTTATGGAGTAAGCGCGCAAAATAATCCGCACATCGTCCTCGATTCGCTGCCGTGGGGCGCTCCGGGATGGATTGGCAAGTTCTACTCGCAAAAAACGGCGGATTACGTCACGGATTGGCTGAAGGGCGCACGAGATGTCAATCACCTGGATGTTGCATACACCGGGATATGGAATGAGAAGCCGTTCGATGCAACCTATGTCAATCTCAAAAATGGCATGAGGTAGAACTGGAGTTCCAGGGAGACCGGATCGCCGTCACGCTCGATCGTCATCGCCTCGCGAATGTAACGGACGGTTCCCATACTCACGGCATGCTGGGAATGGGAACAGGTTGGAATCGAGCCCAATTCGATAATCTTTCGGTCTCGAAATCCGGTGGGTAACTTGCAAATAAGCAGTAGAGGGGCCGGCATACTTCCCGATCCCAGCTTTCGCGCCCAGCCCGCAAAACTTTTTTAGAAACGTTTAGTATTTGATAAGAAGCAATCAGGAAAAAGCTGCTTCGTCGGTCGTATTCCGCTGGTCACAATTCCTATGCCAAAATTATCGATTCGCGATCTCTCGCTGGAACATAAACACGTTTTTATTCGCGTGGATTTCAACGTGCCTCTGTCGGAGGATGGTACCCAGATTATGGAAGATACTCGCATCAGCGAGACGCTTCCAACGCTGGAGTACGCAATCCGCCACCGCGCCAAGGTGATCCTCGCCTCCCATCTCGGCCGGCCCAAGGGCAAGCCGAATCCGCAGATGAGTCTGCGTCCCATCGTTGATCGCCTGCGGCAGCTTCTTGACCATCATCTCGGCGAGTCGGTGAATGTCGGTTTTTCCCCGGATTGCGTAGGCGAGACGGCGAAAGAAACCGCGCGCCAGCTCGAGTCCGGTCAGGTGCTTCTGCTCGAAAATCTGCGCTTCCATGCCGGTGAAGAGAAAAACGATCCGGCCTTCGCAAAGGAGCTGGCGGAGCTCTGCGATTTATATGTGAACGATGCGTTCGGTAGCGCCCATCGCGCCCACGCTTCCACCGAGGGCATCACTCATTTCGTGTCTCAGTCCGCTGCCGGCCTGCTGATGGAAAAAGAATTGACTTATCTGGGCAAAGCGCTCCACGAGCCAGACAAGCCGTTTGTTGCGATCCTGGGCGGAGCCAAAGTCTCCGACAAAATCGATGTCATTCAGAATCTGCTCGGCAAGGTGGATGCCCTGCTGATCGGCGGTGGGATGGCATACACGTTTTTGAAAGCCAAGGGACAGGACGTCGGCAAGTCGCTGCTCGAAGCCGACAAGCTGGATGTAGCCCGCGAAACCATGGAAGCAGCCACCCGGCGCGGTGTGCGCTTTCTTCTGCCGGTCGATCACATTCTCGCGAACAGGTTTGCCGCCGACGCGGACACGCAGACCTTTTCTGGAACAGGTAATTTCCCCTCAGACTGGATGGCGCTCGACATCGGTCCCAAAACAATCGATCTGTTTGTCGACGAGATTTCAAAAGCTCGCACCATCGTATGGAATGGACCCATGGGCGTCTTCGAAATGCCTGCATTTGCGCATGGCACGATGCAGGTTGCGCAGGCGGTCGCCGATAATACGCTTGCAACATCGATCGTGGGCGGCGGAGACTCGGTGTCTGCCGTGCACGCGGCTGGTGTCGCCGACAAGATCACTCATATTTCCACGGGCGGCGGCGCATCGCTCGAATTTCTGGAAGGAAAAAATTTACCGGGCGTTGAAGCCCTGACGGAGAAGACCGCTTGAGCACTCGCAAAGCCTTGATTGCCGCCAACTGGAAAATGTACAAAACGCCCTTCCCAGGCAAAAGAATTTGTTTCCACTTTTCTGCCGCTGGTCCAGAATCATACGCGCGACGAGATCGTCCTCTGCCCACCATTCATCGACATACCCGCCGTGGTCATGGCAACACAGAACAGCCATGTTCAGGTCGGCGGACAGAATATGTACTGGAAGGAAGAAGGCGCTTTCACCGGCGAAATTTCCGCCGCGATGCTGGTAGCGGCGGGCTGCTCGCATGTGATCCTCGGCCACTCCGAGCGGCGTCAGTTCTTCAACGAAACCGATGAGACGGTGAACCAGAAGCTGCACGCCGCACTGAAGGAGAAACTTACGCCGATTGTCTGCGTGGGAGAGCTGCTGGCGGAGCGGGAAGGCCGGGAAAACGGAAGAAGTTCTGATGCGGCAGACGTCGCGTGGACTTGCCGATGTTGCGCCGGAGCTGGCGGACAACATCGTAATTGCGTATGAACCTGTGTGGGCGATCGGGACCGGCAAAACCGCCACGCCCGAGATGGCTGCCGAAGCTCACCAGATCATCCGCGCGCAGGTAGCACACTCACTGGGGAACGGCATCGCGGATCAGATGCGTATCCTTTATGGCGGCAGCGTGAAGCCCGAGAACGCGGCCAGCCTGCTGATCGAGGAAGAGATTGACGGCGCTCTGGTTGGAGGAGCCAGCCTCGATCCACAATCCTTTGCCAAAATCATTCTCCATTCCTGCACCTAGAGAGGTCGAAGTAGCGTAATGCCAGACGCTTTTTCTACAACCAGACGTGAGTTCATGAAGAGCGCGGCTTCCGCTGCCGCCATGACGGGCGTTGCAGGCGCCGCTCCATTGGCAAGAGGCGAGTCGCGCGATGCGCCGAGTCCAACGAAGCCGAATATTGTGCTGTATGTCGCCGACCAGATGCGCTGGGATTTCGTCCACGCTTATGGATTGAATCCAACAACAAAGACGCCAAATCTCGATAAGGTTTTTCAGCGCGGGGTGACGTTTACCGGTGCGGTTACCAATCAGCCCGTCTGTGCTCCATCGCGGTCCGGCGTGTTCACTGGACACTACGCAACCGAGACCGGCGTGTGGAAAAACGGCCTGCAGCTTCGCCGCGATCTGCCCACGCTGGCCAGCATTCTGCGCAACAACGGATACACCGCGAACCTGATTGGAAAATGGCATCTGTCAGGCGCCGAAGCGGGATTTGTGTCTGCGAAGGATCGCGGCGGGTTTCTCGACCTTTGGGAAGGCGCGAACGTTCTTGAGTTCACCTCTCATCCGTACTACGGAACGATCTGGGATGGACAAGGTAATCCCCTGACGTGGAAAGACGAATATCGCGTAGACTTTTTGACCGATCGCGCCGTGCGTTTTCTGAAACAGCCGCAGGAGAAGCCTTTCCTGCTTTTCGTATCGCAGCTCGAACCGCATTTTCAGAACGACGAGGGCCGATTTGTAGCGCCGAACGGATACGCGGACCGTTTTCGCAATCCCTATGTCCCTCCGGATCTGCTCCACTTGCCCGGCAATTGGCAGGCGCAATTGCCGGATTATTACGGTGACATCGAAAAGATCGATGAATCGGTGGGAAGAATTCTGCAGACTCTGGAAGAGCAGAAGCTGCTCGACAATACAATTTTTCTTTTCACCAGTGATCACGGCTGCCATTTCGAGACCCGCAATGCCGAGTACAAGCGCAGCCCGCACGACAGCTCGATCCGGATTCCGTTTCTCATGCAGGGGCCAGGCCTCGATCGCTCGATGCAGTTGTCGGAAATCGTCGGAAACATTGATCTGACCCCTACGCTCCTCGATGCTGCGGGTATCTCCGTTCCAGCCTCCATGAAAGGCAGAAGTCTAATGCCGCTGGTGCGCGATCCCGAGGCGCGGCTGAACTGGGACAACAGAGCCCTCATCCAGATCAGCGAGTCGATGGTGGGTCGCGCGATCCGTACACCGGAGTGGACCTACTGCGTCGCCGATCCGAACCTGCAAGGGAGCAGTAGCCAAGCCAGCACGGACTATCAGGAGTACGTGATGTACAACAACTTCAGCGACCCCGCACAACTGATAAACCTGGCTGGCAGAAAGCCGTTCCAAGGCGCAGCCAATCAATTGCGTGAACAACTGATCGACATGATCGTGGCATCCGGGGAACCTGCTCCTGCCATTGCGCCCGCCAGACTATATCCATGACATCGAGATCAAAAATTGCTGCTTTTCCGCGGTAACCCACAAAGAAAGCGCCCATGACACTTCGAGCAGTCATTTTCGATTACGGCCTGGTCCTGTCTGGCCCTGCTGAACCAGCGGCCCGCGCGCGCATGCTCGAAATCACCGGGCTGACGCCGGAGATGTTCGACACGTATTACTGGAAGCATCGCCTGGACTACGATCGCGGGACGCTGAATGGCCGCACCTATTGGCAGGTAGTTGCGCGCGACACCGGGCTGTCACTGACGCAGGAACAGATCGGCGCGCTGATCGAACAGGATGTATTGCTCTGGTCGAGTATCAATCCGGTCATGCTGGATTGGGTAGTCCGGGTGCGCGCGTCAGGGATGAAGGTCGCCATCTTGTCGAATATGGGAGAAGACCTGCTGGCGCATATGCGGAAGAACTTCGGCTGGCTCGATGATTTCCACCACCTGACCTGGTCTTGCGAGCTGGACATGATTAAGCCGGAACCGGCAATCTATCGGCACACGATCGAGAAGCTGGAAGTGAAACCGGAAGAAGCGTTATTTCTGGATGACAAAATTGAAAATGTTGAAGGCGCGCGGCAGGCAGGTTTGCATGCGATTCTATTCCGCAATCCGGAATCACTCCAGGACGATTTGAAGGAACAGCGATGGCTTGACGAGCTGCCGCCCGTGATAGCCTGAGGCGGTCACGGGGTGTTTTTTGATGCTTGATGCAGGTACGATTCGCCGCTGGATTTTCATCACTGCCGTTGCCTTGCTGCTGCCGTCTCTCGCATTCGCAGCCAGCGATCCCGGTCGCCAATACGCGGGCTCCATGACGGTGAATCGTTATGGCATCGTAGCCACAAGTCAGACGCTGGCCTCCCAGGCCGGCGCGGCGGTGCTGGCACGGGGCGGAAGCGCTGTCGATGCCGCTATCGCCGCCAATGCCGCACTCGGCGTAATTGAGCCGATGATGAACGGCATGGGTGGTGACCTGTTCGCAATTGTCTACGACGCCAAGACGAAAAAGCTGTACGGACTGAACGCCAGCGGATGGACACCCGCGGGATTGAGCATCGATTCGCTGAAAGCGAAAGGTATTTCCGGCAGAATTCCCTCTCGTGGCATTGACTCGGTTTCGGTGCCGGGAGCAGTGGCCGGCTGGGACGCACTCCATCAACGCTTTGGCAAATTGCCGCTTGCGGAAGATCTGCAACCCGCCATTGCGTTCGCGGAAAACGGAATCCCGATCCCCGAAACAGATGCGGCCAACTGGAATACATTTGGGACGCCGCTTGCAAGTGAGGCTACATTCGCGCCCGTCTTTTTACCTGGCGGGAAGGCCCCGGCAGTCGGGCAGGTATTTCGCAATCCTGATCTTGCAGTTTCCCTGCGACTGGTCGCACAAAAGGGTCGCGATGGTTTTTACCGCGGTCCTATCGCTGACGCCATTCTGAAGCTTTCCGCGGAACGGGGCGGGTTCATGTCGGCTGCCGACCTGTCGGATTTCAAGCCGCAATGGGTCGATCCTGTATCGACGACATATCATGGCTGGACGGTATGGGAGACACCGCCGAACACGCAGGGAATCGCGGCACTTTCGATGCTGAATATCATGGAGCAGTTTCCGCTGAAGCAGTGGGGCCACGATAACCCGGACACTCTCCACGTTGAGATTGAAGCCAAGAAACTTGCCTATGCCGACATGCTGCACTATGTGGGTGATCCCAATACGAGCCCTATTCCTACCGAGCAGCTTATTTCGAAAGGTCTTGCGATCCAGCGCGCAAAGTTGATCCAGATGGATCGGGCGCAGTGCAAAGTGCTTCCCTCCGTGCTGAAAGATCAGCTCGCGCGTCTGGCGAGCGACACTACCTATCTTGCAGTGGTGGATCGTGACGGTAATGAGGTGTCGCTTATCCAGAGCGATTCCGCCGCTTTCGGCAGCGGTATGGTAGCTCCAAAGACTGGCTTTGTTCTGCAGAACCGAGCCGCAGGTTTCAGCCTGCAGCCGGGACAGCCTAATTCCCTGGCGGCGCACAAGCGCCCGCTTCATACCATCATTCCCGGATTTATGAAGAAAGGCGGCGTCACGATCGCGTTTGGCATCATGGGTGGCTTTAACCAGGCGCAGGCGCACGCTCAATTCGTGGCGAACATTGTCGACTTCAACATGAATATTCAGGATGCGTTGGGCCAGCCCCGATTTCGGCAGAGCGTTGGCTCCGGTTGCGATGTCTCGATTGAAGGCGGCTTCTCAAAAAGAACTTTGGAGGGTTTATCGTCCCGCGGGCATTTGTTGAACATTACGCCGCGGTATTCCCAGGTGATGGGGCGCGGGAACGCAGTACTGCACGACGATGAGCTGGGCGTTAATTTTGGTACGTCTGACCCGCGAGCCGACGGTGCAGCCATCCCCGAGGAACCACCCTTCCCAAACCAATAAAGGTGCCCTGCGGCGTCCTCTGTAGCTCGTGTGGGATGACCCTCCAAACAAAAGCAACTCATTCTGAAAACGAGTCATTCTGAGGGAGCCTTGGCGACCGAAGAATCGAGACGTTTGCTGTTTGCAAATACGGATGGAAACACTCCAACGTATGAAATCAATCACACTGCACCCGGTTTCACAACGCTTTTGGGTGAAAGTGGCCGCTGGCGGTTCCGTTTAAGAGGGGGGCCTGACAGAATGAGTTGAGCTATCTCCATAGCTTCCATGCTTCGATGAAGTTCTTGCCGCGATAGCGGATCGTCCTTGCGTCGATAACCTCCGCTCCAGGAGCGAGTCTTTCCTTGATTGAAGGCGCGTATCGAGAAGTAAACTCAATTTGGAACGTAACCGGTCCCTCAATCTTGTAGGGATGAATCGCGCCGATCTTGGACATGGACTCCTCTGCTTTCTTTTCAATCAGATCGCGGGAAGCCTTGGCCGAGAGGGTGATACAGGCATAATTGGCAAGCCCCTCCTTCACCACGGCCGTTTCTGCATCCGGGTCGATTGCGTGTAAATCACGTGCCGCGTCCTGGTCTCCGCTCAGGAAGATGACAGGAATTCCAAACCAGCCGGCTAACGCGGTACGCGTTTCCACCTCTCCAACAGGCTTGCCGTTCATCAGCATTGTCTGGATCCCCAGCGAACTGTAGCTATGTGCCATGACGCCGTCCAGGGAGTCTGCGCGCGCGTGTTGCCCAACGAATGCCACCGCGGAATATCCTTGATCGAAGGTTAATGTCGGCCCAGGCTCGCCCATGATCAGCTTGGCCCGCGGGTCGATCGTCAACGCCGAGAGCGTCTCACTTTCATCATGGCCGTCCCATACGTAAACCTCGTCCGCTCCGCCTTTGAAGAATCCATCCACCGCAGCATTAACCTCGCCGGTAAGAAGTTGCTGCATCTCAGAATTCTGAGGATTTGTTTGTGCCTGGCGGCAAACACCGGCCACGCCCTCAGCGTCGGAAATGATGAACACCGTCTTCTTGGGCTGCGCGTGCAGAAACGCAGATCCGAAGAGGACGAGACTCAGCACGCCGCTTTTGCCGCCCCTCATCAGAAGGTCCTTGAGGACATTCGCGCGAATACCGCTGTGCCGCATCTGGTTCTTTCCTTTCGTTTTATGATTCGTTTCACTTAGTAAGTGCAACATCGTGTATTCCCGCTAACAGGAATTATCTGGTCTGGATTCCGGAGCCCAGACCATCCAATAGACGCCAAGGCGAAATCCTGCGAAACGACCGTGCATAGTTTAGACATCCCGCAATGTAAGTGCAGCGTTCCGAAAAGGTTGCTATCTATTTACTGTTAACTGTCGCGCAGCAGAGCATCCGCAACCCACATCACTGGCGCCTGGCCATCATGAGCTCTTGACCCAGCCGATCGCCATGCGTGAGATTGGCAAACAGTAGTGCACCGTACCAGGCGCACACTCCGAATAGTGGATCGTCGCATAGAGTGTCCGAGTTCGATTTGTCATGATATACAACCACCCGGGTTTCTCTCGCACGGCTGAATTCTACTGTACGTTGTTAACGACATATACAAAGCCGATTCATTCTGAGGGAGCTTTGGACGCGAGCGCCTTTGGGATGGCCGGAAACGATGATGTCCTACGAAACGCGTGATCGTTCCAGTGGGATGGGGACCTGCTCCACGATCTCCACGTTGAAACCCTGGAGAGCAGGAACATGGGTGGGCGTATTGGTCAGCAGTCGAATCTTGTGAATCTGCAGATCCGATAGGATCTGGCCGCCCAAGCCAACCTGGCGCAGTGTGCGCTGCTGGCGGTCTTCGCTGCGCTCATGTGCGCGCAAATCGCGGTGAAAGACGAGCCGCGGAAGAGGATTGCCCTGCCCTTTGGCGCCGCCTGGGTCGATGCCGAAACCTTTGGTATTGTTATGCAGATAAATCAGCGCTCCGCGGCCAGCTTTGGAAATCATTTGTAGAGAGCGGCGGACTACCTGCTGGCAATCGCATAGAGGCGTGCCGAACACGTCTCCGGCGAGGCAATGCGTGTGCACGCGAACCAGTACCGGCTCCTCCAGCTGCGCCACATCTCCGCGAACCAGTGCAATATGGCTCTCGCCGCCATCGATGTCGCTCTCGTACGCGATCATGCGAAACTCGCCAAAAGGTGTTGGCAGCATGGACTCGGCTACGCGATGAATGTAGCGCTCATTTTGCATTCGATAGCGAATCAGCTCGGCCACGGTGAGCATCTTGAGCGAGTGAGTCTGGCAGAAATCGATCAGGTCCGGCACGCGCGCCATGCTGCCGTCGTCTTTCATGATTTCGCAGATAACGCCGGCAGGAATCAGGCCGGCCATGCGGGCAAGATCGACGGAGGCTTCGGTTTGGCCGGCGCGCACCAGCACTCCGCCCCGGCGGGCGCGCAGCGGAAATACATGGCCCGGCCTGGCCAGGTCTGTGGCTGCCGATTTCGGATCGATGGCAACGCGGATCGTATGGGCGCGGTCATGCGCGGAGATTCCCGTGGTGACACCTTCCCGCGCTTCAATACTTTCAGTAAACGCGGTGCCGAACCGCGAGGTATTTTCTTCCGTCATGGGCCGAAGCCGCAGATGGTCCGCACGATCCTCCGTTAGCGTCAGGCAGATGAGCCCCCGCCCGAATCGCGCCATGAAGTTGATCGCCTCAGGAGTAACAAATTCGGCCGCCAGCGTCAGGTCGCCTTCATTTTCGCGGTCTTCATCATCGACGACCACGATCATGCGCCCGGCCTTTATTTCATCCAGGCCAGCGGCCACGTCAACGAATGCGTTGTGACTTGCGTTCACGGTTTCATTGTATCCAGAACCGGACCTGCGTATCCGGATGGGATGACGACCCAAGGGCCCTCCAGGATAGAAGTGAAAAAGCCACCCTTGGCGGATGGCTTTTCTTCGTACGGATCCTTTTTTGCTAGTTTTGCTAGAGCGAAGATTCGATCTCAAAACCCCATGCTTCCAGCAGCGCTTCCGGAATGTATTTCGAATTCTTATTCCGGCGCGCCCATTCCCGCAGCCGTGTGGAGCGGATGTACTGGTCCGGGGTCAGCTTGTATTCCTTGACGACCTGTTCAAAAGACGTAACTGTGGGTACCACCGGACCGATTGGTTCGGGTTTGCCCCAGTTCGGGTTGCCGCGACGTTTTGCCATTGATTCGCTATTCCTTTGCCTGCGAGGTTAATGTCTGCAGAAAACACAGAATGATGTGCAGTTAGCGTCTGGCGGCGGGGGAGAGTGCCATAACGCAATTCATATCTCTATTTTACAGACTATTTATCCAATAATCAATAGAAGATGATAGTAAACGCACATAAGGATTGCAGTGGGCTAGCCTGCGTATATTGAAACCATCACTCGAATACTCAAGCCTATCTTATCGAATTATCTAGGAAAAGCTTGCCGCAGTAGCTCCTCTGCCCCGCGCCAGAATATCTGTACGCCGATGGCGAGCAGGATGAAGGCGATAATCCTCAAAACGCCATGAATCGTTTGTGGGGAAATCTTACGCGAGATGGTAGGGGCGTAGGCATAGGCGAAATACACCATCACGCACAATACGACGATGGCGAGAAACATCCCCAGCTGATTGGAAATGCTGTTGAAGGAGATTGGCTGCTCGGCATGAGCGGCCAGGGTGAGGGTCACGACCACAGTCGCGGGGCCAGCCGTCAGCGGAAAGGTAAACGGGTAAAAAACTTTCGAGTCCAGAGATATCAGAGAATTGGAAGGTTGCGGGACCTGCGATTGAACCTCGCTATCTGGCTGATTCAATAGCCGCCAGCCCATCGAGGCGAGCACTAATCCTCCTGTGACCTCTATGACGGGAAGAGAAATGCCAAAAAATGTAAGAATCAGCGCTCCCACCAGATCCACAACCACCAGAAACAGCACGGTGCGAAATGCGATTTTGCGCGCGAGGCGCTTGTAAACCACACTATCTGCCGGACCGACCAAGCCCAGAAAGATGATCGCCGATCCGAGCGGATTAATCAGCGGGAATAAAGCGCTGAAGGCGATGGAGAAAAATTCGAAAATGTGAAGCAGCGGGTGCAAAACTCGGATATTCATCGGACCCACTCACTGTAGCAAAGTTTTACGTGAATGGTCCGCCATCGATCGAAGCGTTTAAACAGCAGGAACCACACAGCCCGCCGAAATACAGCAGGCCGTGTGGTTCCGCGCGCAACTTTATCTCGATCTAGCGTTCGTTTTTGTGGGACTGCTCGCCAGCCCGGACATGCTTCTCGTGGCTGCTCTCGGATTCTCCACTTTTTGAGGCAGTTCCCGAGCGGGCTGTCTTGGAGCGCTCATGGGCTTCCCCTGAACTCTGATGGGCGCGGGTCGATTGTTCATGCGCACGGGTCGAGTGCTCGTGTCCTTGTTCGTGCTCACCACGGCCGTGGCTGTCAGCAGCACTGCGGTGGGATTTCGCTGCGCTCTCGTGATGCTCTGCAGCTTTATTATGAGATTCTTTCGGCATTTTATTTTCGCTCCATCCGGGATGTATCCCTTCATCAATCGGATGGGTAATCGGGCGTCGCCGTTGCTTGCATCGGTTTGGCCGCATCAAGTGGGCGGTCTAGTATTCTCAACGCACTGTTGAGCAGCCATCAGCTCGGCAACTCGAGCGTCGAGCTTCCTGGCGTCCCGCGGCGCGCGTACCTTGGCGTCGTTATCGAAGTAGACGAAAACATCCCGCTGGCCGCGCTGGATGGCCCGCCGATCGCTTGCAAAGTCGCCGTCTCTGGACTCGCCTCCTCTTGCCCAGACAACTACTCTTTGCGCCCATTCCTCGATTGCCTTTTTGCCATAACCACTGGCGTAGAGTTCCTCCGATCCGTGCAAGCGGCAGTAGAGGAAGTCAGATGTCACATCCATCAGGCGGGGCCACTCCACGGCATCGGCACACACAAGGGCAACTTTGTATTTGCGAAGCAGGCGGACAAAATCCGGAGTGATAAAGCTGGCGTGACGTATTTCCATGGCGTGGCGGATGCGCCGGTTTCGATCGACCTGGAAAAAAGATCTTCCTGCAAGGCGTTGATCGTGGTTGCTGGCGAGCGTCGCTGCATCGCGCGTGTTTTTTGGCAGCAGCATAAAAAACTCCTCGATCAAATCATGGGAGTATCGGAAGGTTGGAGGAAACTGCCACAGGATGGGGCCCAGTTTTGGGCCGAGCTTCAGAATGCCGGAGGCGAAAAAATTCGCGAGAGGTGTTTCAATGTTTCGCAGCCGCAGAATATGAGTGATATAGCGGGATGCTTTCACGGAAAAAACAAAAGTTTCCGGCGTTCGCTCCGCCCACGACTGATAGCTGGAGGGCCGCTGCAGTGAATAGAACGTGCCATTGATTTCTATGGTGCGGAAAATGCCGGCGGCGAATTCCAACTCGCGTTTATGCGGCAGCCTGGCGGGAAAGAAAACACCGCGCCACGGCTTATAGGTCCAGCCGGAAATCCCCACCCGCACTGTACCGGCGTTGGGCATCAGATTTGTCGGGCAACTCGCTACCGGCACTCCCGTTTTTGCCAAGAATAAACTCAGCTGGACTGAACTCGGCTCGTCCACGATTTCAGCCGGAAATTCATGCTGATGGAGAAAATTGTTTCGATCAGCTCGCCGTACTGTCGCGATAACTGCGAATTTTGTTGTGCGATGCCAGAATGTGGACCTGCTGCTGGCGCAGCATGTCGGAAATATTGCCGGGCAGAGTTTCCTTCATAACCTCCGCGTATTTCTCCTTGGCGGCATCTTCACCCTGTTCCGCGGTCTCCAGCAGAGTATGGTCTCCGCCACCCAATTTTGCCTTCAAGTCTCCCCAGACGCGATGTACGGTTCCCGCAGTCGTGCCAGTCTCATTGACGTCATGCACGCCCAGTCTGTGGAGCTCGTTCTCTAGTTCCGCCGCGAAATTCGCGCGCACCTGCGTCTCCTCAAGGAGATAATGCTTGATCGACTCATCCTTGATCTCACCGCCGATGGCGGCGAGTCCCTTCTGACCATCGAGCAGCACCTGGATCACGGACCGCACCACTCGGATTGCATTATCGTTATTCGACACGTATATATCCTCCGTGGAATTCAGATGTGGAGAATCCATCCGGCGTTGTACCCTGCGCCGCGATGCAGTTCCGGTACGCAGCGATGAAAGGGACAGGTAAAATGGAAGAGCAGGCTGATCGCGCGCGGTGAGATGCCATTCGTCCGGATGCTATATTAAGCTTTAGCGCATCCACGCGGAAGTGGTGAAATGGCAGACACACCATCTTGAGGGGGTGGCGCCGAAAGGCATGGGGGTTCAAGTCCCCCCTTCCGCACCAGGCTAAGTTCATCCATCGTGGTGAAAACCGTTCCCACATCGAAAGCGATTCGCAATGATCTATTTGTTCACGGTAATTCACGTTGTAGTTTGTTTCGTTATCATCGGCATCATCCTTCTTCAGCCGGGCACGGGTGCCGATCTGGCCGGCGCGTTTGGCGGGCAGGGTTCGCAGACGGCGTTTGGTCCCCGCGGAACAGTCAGCATTCTCACGAAAGTTACGGCCTGGCTGGCAGTCATCTTCGCCATTACATCGATTTCTTTGACTGTTCTGGTCGCGAAGCGCGGTTCGGGACACTCCGTTCTCAGCGGGCTGTCGTCGGCCCCGGCTCAGACCCAGTCCGCTCCGGCGAAGCGCGGCAAGTAAGTCTCTCTCTCAAAACCGCGGAGCCTCAAGCGCCGTTTGAATGATGAATTACGTGGCTGCTGTTTCCGCGATTCGCACTCATTATGATCCACGAAATCTTCCCTGTCGGGCCGCTGGCGTGTAACTGCAGCATTCTCGCCGACGAAACCACGCGACGCGCGACCGTAATTGACCCCGGCGCGGATGTTCAGAAAATCCTCGCAATCCTCAAAGAGCACCACCTCGCGGTCGAGCAGATCATCATTACCCACGCTCATATTGATCATGTGGGAGGAGCGGCGCAGTTGAAACGGCTGACCGGCGCTCCGATTTACATGAACCAGAACGATCTTCCTTTGTTGAAACTGATGGATATACAGGCCGGCTGGCTGGGTGTGGCTGCGCCGGAAGTGGCTACGCCCGATGTGGACGCAAGCGATCTGCTTACCTTGCGCATCGCTGAAGAGCCGGCGCAGGTGCTGCACACACCGGGCCACACTGAAGGCAGCATTTGTCTGCATGTGCCCGGGTCCCAACTACTGCTGGCGGGGGACACACTGTTTGCCGGGTCGATCGGCCGCACTGACCTTCCTGGGGGCGATCTGAAAAAGATTTTGCGCTCTCTGAAAGAGCGGTTGCTCCGCTTGCCGGATGAGACGCGAGTGATCCCCGGTCATGGCGCGCCGACAACCATCGGCCAGGAACGCGACACGAACCCGTTCTTGACGAATGGGTAAGGCGAGCTAAGTCACTAGTTGAATCAGCCGATCGATTCCTTCGGCAAATTCTGATATGGGCGGCAGCAAGCTAAGAACAATCCATCCATCGCCGTTGAAACCATAGAAATAGCCCGGATGCACGACAACTCGCTGCTCTGCCAGCAAGCGAATCGTCATCTCTTCCCCGCTCATCACGGCAGGCACACGCAAGACCGCGTACCAGCCGCCCTGGACCTGGAGTCGCGAAATCGCCGGCGCATCGCGCAAGCGGCGGTCAAGCGCATCCAGATTTGCCCGGACACGCGAGAGGATCTGCCGCTGCACGCTTTGTCGATTTGCCAGCAGAAAAGACAGAGCATGCTGCACCGGCGCATTCATGGAAAGGAAGGTGTCCGCAATCACTTCCAGGCGCGCGGTGGCCTGCTCGACCAGAGAAGCGGGTCCGAGCACCACAATCCACGCCGCCTTCATCTGCGGCAGACCTGCGACCTTGCTCAACCCACTCAGAACGTACGTCAACACGGGGTGATCGCCAGTTGCAAAGCTCAATTGTCGCGTTGGAAATGTCTCCGCTTCGATTGCGTAATCGAGAAAAACTTCATCTACGATCAGCACCAGACCATGCTGCCGGCAGATTCGCTCGAGCGCTTCCCTCTCCTGCGCGGAGGTAAAGTGGCCTGTCGGGTTATTGGGATGAACGACCACCACGGCGCGCGTTCGCGGAGTCATGCGGGCCTCCAATGCAGCCAGGTCGAGATGCCATCCATGGTCGTAGAAAAGCGGATAGGGCACCAGGCGCACATCGTCCAGATCGGCCAGAAACTCAAACAAAGGATAGCTCGGCTGCGCAATCAGGACTTCCGCGCCGGGGTCGCAATGCAGGCGAAAAAGATAGCTGTAAGCTTCGCTGGTGCTGGTGGTGAGAAAGATCTGGTCGATGCCGACGCGGGCTGCAGCAGCCTCGGCGTAATATTGCGCAACCGCATGGCGCGGGACCGGGAGCCCGCGCGGATCGGGCGAATACTCCAGGCACTCCGGGCGGCTTAATTCGCGCAGAATCCCGGCATGGTCATACTCAAATCCGCAGGCTGTCGGATTGGAAACGGTCAGGTCGAAGAAAGGGGAATTGCCCGTTCGGACGGTTTGCAGCGCATCCGCATAGCGGGTAGCCTGCAGGTTCCAATTCGTTCGCGTCGAAAATCGCAAGACAAGCTCCCCAATCATTATCCCCTTTGATTGCTAAGGAGAAACCAATAGCATTGACCATAGAGGAATCCACAAGGCCATGAACGCGGAAAATACGGCAACACCTGACAAGTCAATTCAGCAAGCCGAACTGATTCTGCGGCTGTACGAACTCCGGCGGGAGACCGTCATGCGGGAAGCGCGTTCTTACGTGGGCGGCGAGTTTATGCCGGCATCGGCCAAAGAATTTGTCGAGATTGTAAGTGCGGGTGGCAAACTTACCGGCTTTGTTCTTCAGGTCTATGGATATTGGGACATGGTTGCGGCATTCGTGCAACACGGTGCCCTCGACGCCCAGCTGGTATATGACACCTGCCAGGAGATGTACTTTCAATACGCGAAAATTCAGCCGTACCTGGCGGATTTTCGGGAAAAGATGAATCTGCCCGAGTTCCTGATAAGCATCGAGCGTCTGATAGAGGAATCGGAGGCAGGTCGCGCCCGTATTGCAACGATGCGAAAAAACCTGACCGCAATCGCCGATGTGCGGGCGCAATCCAGACAGCCGCAGGCCTAGCACGGTGCAGCTGCTGCCCCAGTCTTTGATGACCAAAAACGCAATCACTTGTTTCCGGCTCGACCTGCATGTCGGAGCAAACCGGCGCAGCAGGAGAGTGGCTGCCCCTCAGGGATTCGAACCCCAATATGCTGGTTCAGAGCCAGCTGTCCTACCATTGAACGAAGGGGCAGTGCGAAGACGCGAGGCAAACTGCGTCCTTACTGAATATATTGGGCGGCCGCTTTTCGGTCAATTTCTTCGCATGGTGCGGCAACGCCAACTTGCCGACCATACAGACTGAAGCGAAGAGGAAAGACGTATGACCTGAGCAGGGTTTTTCCGTTTGATTCGCGGTGCTATTCAGGAAAATTTCAGGAGCAACAACGAATGGCTCGAAATATCCGAGGACCAAATCCGGAGCGGCGGAGCTTTTAGCTTCCGCCGCTTCGCGTTGCATGGGCTGCTTCTCAGCAGGTAGAGATCAGTGTCTGTCGCCACCACCGTGGCCACCGCCACCCTGTTGACCGCCGCCGTGGGATTGACCACCGCCACTGGGTCTGCCGCCACCATGAGGCTGGCCGCCACCGTTCGGTCTGCCGCCCCCATGTGGCTGCCCGCCACCGCTGGGTCTACCGCCTGAATAGGGTCGACCATTATTTGGCCTGCCGCCTGGGTAGGGTCTGCCGCCATTGGGCCTGCCACCACGATAGCCTCTGTCATAATCGCCCCGGTAGCGGCCGCCGCCAGCCCCGCGGAAGCGATGGCCGCCCCATCCATGCCTGTAACCCCAGCCCGACCATGGACCCACGCCGAGGAAAATGCCGTTGTAGAAATAACCGGGCCCGTAGTAACCGTAAGGAGCGCAGCCGTAGGGTGCGTAACCGTAATAGCCGTAGGGGCAGACGGGAGGTGGACCACCTATGTTGATGGAAATTTGTGCGTTGGCCTTTGGTAACAGCGTCAAAGGCACGAGAAATATGGCTGCACATAATAGAAGTTTGAATCCGCGCATTTGTAGCCTCTCCTGGGGGCCATCTGCAGTTCCGAGAAATGCTTCGGTCCCACAGGGTCCGGTTTCGCTTGTTTCAGCATTTCGCTGAGGATAGAGATGTGTCGAGGGTACTCCCATAAAGAACTGCTAGCAATGAAAAATAAGGCAATCCAATCTGAACCCGGAGACTGGACCGAGCGGCGGCTCGCCAGGATATTCCCCCGGCTGCGGGGCAGTCGTTGAAGGACCCACTTACTCTTCGCGCAGAACTTCGAGCGGTTTCTGCTGCAGGATTCTTAGAGAAGCCAGCCATCCGATGGCGGCGGCAAGAATCGCCGTGGCAAACACCGCCGCGACCGAGACGGCCCAGCTCGGATGAAAGCTGACGTCCAGCCTGTGTAGCAGAATACTCGACAGCCCCAGCGCAAACAGCACACCAGTGGCCCCGGCGATCCCGCCCAGCATCACGAATTCAATGCTCATCATGGAAATCATCTGGCTGCGCAGGGCGCCGAGCGATTTCAGAATGGCCACTTCGCGAACGCGCTGGAAACGGGTCGCGGTAACGCTCGATGCCAGGATGATTCCGCCGGCCAGCATGGCGAACCCCGCCAGAAAGCGGATGATGGTCGCAATCTGATCCACGACCTTACGGATGACTTCCATCACATCGGCCACGTTGATCACGGTCACCGTGGGAAAGGCCGCAAACAAGGCCCGCTCCACATCCCCGACGCGCGCCGGGTCGGCGTGGAAGGCGCCATACCAGACCGGAGACTGACCGGCAAGCGCACCGGCGGGCAGGATAAACCGGCTGCGCGCATACACGTGCTGACCATCCGACCGGTAGAGAGCAACGACAGTCGCCGCGATGGTCTGGCCTCCGACCTGGAAATCCATCCGCGAACCAATCTTCAGATGCAGGAGCGTGGCCGTATGATCGCTGACGGCCATTTGCGCAGCAGTGATTCCCTTCGGCCACCAGCGCCCGGCGACGATCTCCTCCCCTGCAGGCAACCTGTCCGCCCATGTCAGAGAGGTGGACCGCAGCATTCGTTTCGGATAGTGCTGGAGATGGAGCTGCTCAGTGGGAACTCCGTTGACCGAAAGCACGCGCGCGGAGAGAACGGGCACCGTCTCCACCGCGCCTTGCACCGCCGGCTGGGCAGCCAGCAGCTTTTTCACCCCAGACAATTCCTCGGTGGCGATGTCGACAAGGAAAACGTTGGGCGTTTTCGAGGAGTCCGTCTCATTCAGATCGCGCACGATGGCGTGCTGCACGAAATACACAGTGATGATCAGCATGACGCCCACACCGAGCGAAGTGAGCACGGCTGAGGATTGGTTACCCGGCCGATAGAGATTCGCCAGACCCTGCCGCGCTGTCGGGGAAAATCGTTCGCGCCCATGTTGCAGCACCCAACGTACCGCGGCCAGCATTCCAGATGCAGCGAGCAGGAGAAAGATCAGCATGGCAAACAGGCCTCCTGCGAACCATCCACCCACCATGGTGGACTGCGTCAGCGTGCCGGCGATTGCGCCCAGGCCGACCAGAATGATTGCAATCGCGGCGAGCTGCACACGATCGCGCGGGAAGATGCGGCTGAGACCGGGCCGCTGTTCCTGCTCCACGTTGCGGCGCAAAATGCGCAGCGGCTGGAAATTTCGAATTTCCAGCAACGGCGGCAAGGTGAAAAGCAGGGTGGTAAAGATTCCCGTCAATAGTCCAACGAGCACCGGACCAAGCGCCAAGTGTCCCTGAACTGGCAGGGAGATCAGCCGTTCCAGCAGCAGCGGAAATGCGCGCGCCACGGCGGAGCCGGCGACGATCCCAAGCAACGCGCCGGCAGTGCCCAAAAACAACGTCTGCAATAAATAAATCCGCATCACCTGCGACGAACGCGCGCCCAGCGCCTTCATCACCGCGATGGTTTCCAGCCGCTGCTGCATATGAGCGTGCATGGCCATGGCGACGCCAATCGCACTTAGCACCATGGTGACCAGGCTGACCAGCGTCAACATTGCCGTCGCGCGATTCAGGCCATTCACCAGCGCCGGGTTGGCTTCGCGGAAATCTGTAATCTGCGCCTCCGGCAGAATGCGTTCCACTCGCCTGCGCAACTCCGCAATATCAATCCCGTTCTTTTGCCCATCCTGCGCCGGCAAACGAAACAGCATTCGTTCGGTGGCGCGGCTCCCGGGCAGCACGAGTCCGGTGCGGACCAGCGCAGCCTGCGTAACCATCACGCGCGGTCCAATGTTGAAGGACGAAGAGATGCGGTCCGGTTCCGAGCGAATCACATCCACGATGCGGAGCTGACTGTTCCCAAGATGCAGCGTGTCTCCTACATGGGTATGCATGCGCAGCAAAAATTCTTCGCTCACCACAGCCGTATCGTTGTTCAGCACATCGCGCAACACACGGCCAGAGGCCAACTGCACTGTGCCGTAGTAGGGGTATTGAGCCGGATCAATTGCTTTCAGAGACACAAGGAGCGGATCGGGGTTGGCCATCGTCGAAGCCATCGAAACCGTCCCCGTTACCAGCGTGTGCCGGACGCCACGCGCGGTCAGCTGATCCAGCCGCGCCAATTCAGAAGCGGAATATGGGTGGAAATCGAGCGCAGACAAGTCGGCGGCCATGATGGTGCGCGCCTGCTCCAGCAGCGTCCGCTGAAAGACCACGCTAAAACTGCGCATCCCGGTCAGGGAACCCACGCCTAAAGCGACCGCGAAGAGGACGAAAGCAAACTTCGCCCACGACGCGCGAAGATCCCGCCAGGCAATTTTCCATACCGTGCTCCAGGCCAGCGCACCGGAAGGTTGCCTCATGCGTCGTCACCCAAATTGAAACCGAGCTGGCACATCTCATCAGAAACAACGCGGCCATCGCGTAGCAGAATTTTCCGCTCTGCAAGGGCGGCCAGACCGGGATCATGCGTCACCAGCACCAGCGTCGTGCCCTCCTGCCGGTTCAATTCCAGCAGCAGTTCCATGACGCGCGCACCGGTTGCGGAATCAAGATTGCCTGTCGGTTCATCGGCCAGGATCACCGGCGGACGCAGCATAAACGCCCGTGCCAGGGCCACTCGCTGCTGCTCGCCACCGGAAAGCTGGACGGGATAATGCTGCAGACGCTCTGCCAGGCCAACCGCGGCCAGCAGAGCCTGGGCGCGTGGGCGTCCATCATCGCTGGCGTGCAGTTCGTGCGGCAACAGGACATTCTCCATAGCGGTGAGGGTGGGAATCAACTGATACGACTGGAAGACGAATCCCAGCTTGGTCGCCCGGATGCGAGCAAGCGCGTCTTCGCTATAGCCGCTGATCTGTTCTCCATCAATCCAGACGGTTCCGCTGGTGGGCGTGTCGAGACCCGCCAGCAGGCCGAGCAGCGTGCTCTTCCCGCTTCCAGACGCGCCCATAATCACGGCAAACTGACGCGGCGGAATGCTCAGATCGATTCCTTTCAGGATTTCGAGAGAAGTCGAGCCGCTGCGCAGTGTCTTCGTCAGGCCGCAGACTTCAATGATGGCGTTATGATTTATCGTCATTGATTAGAGTGTAGAGTGATGATCACAAAATCTGCTTCCCTGCTGCTTTCATGTTCGATGCTGGCGGGCTTGCTGCTCGCAGGCTGCCATCAGCTCCCAGCCGGACCAGCCGGATGCCGATATCCAGCCAGCCGGCGACTCCACTGCTGCCGAGTCTTCCGCCCAGCCAGCCGCCGCCCCGGGAAGCGATAAGCACCCTTTGATCGTAGCGTTCGGCGACAGCTTAACGGCAGGTTACGGCGCATCCTTTGGCCAAAGCTATCCTGCTTATCTCGAACGCGACCTCATCGCGCGTGGATATGACTACCGCGTCCTCAACGCCGGGGCCAGCGGCAACACTTCGAAAGATGGCGTGGTGCGCGTCCGGAGTATCGTGGCGATGCATCCAGCGGTTGTCATCGTCGCCTTTGGCGGTAACGATGGCCTGCGCGGCATACCGATCCTCGATACAGAAATGAACCTGGCCACGATCATTTCGAGTCTTCAGGATGCGCATGCCAAGGTAATTCTCGGCGGGATCACTCTGCCACCGAATTACGGCAAAGAATATATATCCCAATTCGATGCGATCTATAAAAAGGAAGCGCAATTGTATAAGGTGCCTCTGCTGCCCTTCATGTTGAAGGGCGCGTATGGAGTTCCGGGCGATATCCAGAGCGACGGCATCCACGCCACCGCGAACGGTAACCAGCAGGTGGCGAAAAATTTCCTGCCATTGCTGCTGCCGTTGCTGCATAAGACCTCGCCGGATCACGCTAACCCAGCACAGCCATAGGCTGGATCAATGTGCCGGCCAGTCGCCGACCGATGGCGAATAAGTCGCGCTGACCGGTGAAGATTTTGACGAACGGCGCAGTGGAGTATTCCGGCAGGTTGCACGCCATCCCGTTGCGCAGATGCAGCGCCGTCCCTGAGTCTACAGTGACGCATGGAATCTGCGGCAACAGCAGACGCGGATGCGGCATGTGCTCGAGGAGAGATGCCTCTCTCACCCACCCGGCAATTTGCTCGAGCGTGACCGCCTGCTCGATTGAAAATTCCCCAGCCTGCACGCGACATAAACTGGCGAGATGCGCGCCACACCCAGCCGCGCGGCCAAGCTCGTGAGCGAGCGAACGAATATAGCCGCCAGAAGAAACTTCCACGTGGAAAGCCGCGTCCGGAAAGACATAATCAAGAATCTCAAAGCGGTGAACCTCAATGCGCGCCGTACGCAGTTCTACTGGCTTGCCTTCACGCGCCAGTTTGTAGGCTGGAACGCCATGCAGTTTCTTCGCGGAAAACGGCGGTGGCATCTGTTCGATTAGGCCCAGAAACTTCGCCGCCTTTTCGCGGATTTGAGTAAGACTCAGGTCCGGGTCAACGCGATGCCCAACAGCATCTCCATCCGAATCGTAGGTGTCGGTGGCGAAACCAAACCGGATCGTACCGGTGTATCGCTTTGCATCCTGTTTGAAAAATTGCGCCAGACGGGTGAAACGGCCCAGCAGCAGCGGCAACACCCCGGTCGCCATTGGATCGAGCGTTCCCAAGTGACCGATCGAGGACTCGCCAGTCAACTTACGGACCCGCGCCACCACATCGTGCGATGTGATGGCGGCGGGTTTGTTGACAATCAGGAGGCCATCCATGAGCTTTGTCTTGAAGTATCGGCGCGCCGCTCTCTCTGGTTGACTCGAATCGGCACCTGCAGCTCGAGAACGGAAAATTCTTAGATGCCGTTGTCTCCACGTCCATGCGCCAATGAAAGGAACTCGTGGCGCGTTTGATGATTGTCGCGAAATACGCCGAGCATGGCGGATGTCACCGTCGAGGAGTGCTGTTTTTCCACTCCGCGCATCATCATGCAGAGATGCCGCGCCTCAATGACAACCCCCACCCCGTAGGGCTGAATGGCGTTCTGGATTGCATCCGCGATCTGGCTGGTCAGTCGCTCCTGCACCTGCAGCCGGCGGGCATAGACGTCCACCAGGCGCGGAATTTTACTCAGGCCGATGACTTTCCCGTTGGGAATGTAGGCGACGTGGGCGCGCCCGAAAAACGGCAGCATGTGGTGCTCGCACAGCGAGAAAACCTCCACATCCTTGACGATCACCATCTCGTCATAATCGACCTCGAACAATGCCTGGCCCATCACCTTGGCCGCATCTTCGCGGTAGCCTCTGGTCAGAAACTCCATCGACTTCGCCACGCGCTCCGGAGTACGCAGCAGTCCATCGCGCGATATGTCTTCGCCAAACCGGCCGATCAATTCACGATATATCTCCTCAGTGGAGATCCTCGATAACAAACCCTCTGCGGGTTCTTTCTCCAAAGCTTGCGCCATCACAAGTTCCTTTCCTTGCGGGAAACCCTACCCGGCATACTCAAAAAAATTATTGCTGGTCTCTTCCACCCGCACCCTCTCCAGCTTGGCTTGCGAAAAACCCGACCGAACGGCGTTATAAATTTCTACGCACAGATTTTCTGTTGTTGGAACAAGCGCACGAAAACCCTCATCCAGGTTCAAGTTCTTCTCATCGAACCGATCGACAACTTTGCGCCGCATGAACTCGTCAAGGTCCCCCAGATTGCAAACCATTCCGGTAACCGGATCGACCGGCCCGCTGACCATTACCTCGACCACGTAATTATGCCCGTGACCATGGGGATAATTGCACTTTCCATACACCGCCCGGTTTTGCTCCGGCGAATAGCTGTCTGTATCCAGGCGATGCGAAGCGCTGACGCGATATCGGCGGGACAGATAGGCTTTCATTACTCTCCACAATAGTCGGCGAACAGGTCCGGCATTTCGAACACGCGCACGCGCTGCAAACGTGCCCCGGTGATCTTCGGCTCCAGCCTTTTCCATATCGCGATGGCGATGTTTTCCGTCGTCGGAATCACCGAGCGGAATTCAGGCACTTCCAGATTTAAATGCCGGTGATCGTAGGCCTGGATCACCTCGCGCTCCATGATGTCTTTCAGCGCTTTTAGATCGACGACAAATCCCGATACCGGGTCTATTTCACCGGCGACGGTGACTTCCAGCGTGTAGTTATGTCCATGACCGTTGCGATTGGCGCATTTGCCGAAGATTTTTTCATTTTCCTGCTGCGACCACTCGTCGTTGTAATAGTAGTGGGCCGCGGAAAATTCCGCTTTGCGTGTCAGAAGCACCATAGACCTAGCATATTGGATTCATCTGCTCACTGCATGATTCAAAACTCGCGAAGTCAGACGGAGTAGCTGCGTCCTTTCCACGTCACTTTTCGATGCAGATGTTTCTGCATCCAGCTGTCCAGCAATAGCCAGCCGAAAATCGGGAGTGCCAGAGGCGAAATGAGAGTATCGGTAAATGAAAAATTCGCCTTCACCACGCGTGCATAATGCACGCGAATGCGCCACGCCCACCATAACACCACCGCCCAAATGACTTCCGCGCGAGCCACGGTCAGATACAGCCAAATGGCGAGGAAAGGCAGTCCGAATAGCAGCAAAGCCTGGAATAACTTCCCCACCCCGCGCATCACTGCGTCCGGGAAGAGCAGAGCCAGATTCTTTCTCCAGCCTTCGCAGGTTGCGGAGAAAGAACGGTACATGCGCGTGCTGACCGCATCCGGCGCGTAGCGAAAGCGCAGGCCTTCGTGGGAGCGTTTGCATCGCTGGGCCAGCTCTACGTCCTCAAGCACCGCCGCACGCACCGCCGCATGCCCGCCGATGCGCCGATACACCGCATGCTCGATCAGCAGAAACTGCCCGTTGGCCGCCGCAACGGGCGAGTCCGGCAGGTTCACCAGTCGTGGCGGATATTTCTGAGCCAGATCGGCAAAGATCAGCGGCATCAGAGCGCGCTGCCAATAACCATGCACCAGCTGGCGCGGGGAATACGACAGCGCGCCGACATGATGGCGCTCCGCTTCATGGATGGCGCGGCGAAGATCGCCGGCTTCATGCACCGTATCGGCATCGGTAAACAGCAGCCACTTTCCCCTGGCCTGCCGCGCCGCAAACCACACCGCGCTATTTTTTCCCGTCCAGCCCTCGGGAAGCAGTGGCGCCTCGAGCACAGTGACACCGGAAAATTCCATTGCGATCTGCCGCGTGGCATCGGTGGATGCATCGTCCACGACGAAAAGCTCCCATTCACGACCGAGCGAGAAGTCTTCTTCGCTTTGCTGTACAAGAGAAGCAAGGCAGGCGCGAATCGACGCCGCCTCATTCCGCGCCGGCACAATGACGGATAGCAGTTTGTCATTTGCGGCGAAAGGTTCGGGTTGGTTTTCGGCGCTCATGACACAAATTCGTATCATAGAAGAAATGACCTACGCGAAAAATCCGCGATCCAGGCGATTCGCTGCTGCTGCAATTCTGTTCTGCCTTTTCTGCGTTGGCGGCTGCGACCGAGGCCAGCGTCCCCGGGAGCTGGGCAAAATCGCCCCGGCCTTCACCCTTCATGATGGCGCGCAGACACTCAGCCTGGGGCAGTACCAGGGTCAGGTGGTGCTGTTGAATTTCTGGGCGAGCTGGTGCGCTCCGTGCGTCGACGAGCTGCCTTCGCTGATGGCGCTGCATCACCGGCTTCCGCAGCTGGTGATTCTTGGCGTTAGCATCGATGCGGACCCGCAGGCCTACGCCAACTTTCTGGCCCAGTACCGCATCGACTTCCCGACCATCCGCGATCCATCTCAGGCAACCATGCATCGTTATGGCACGGTGCAAATTCCAGAAAGTTATCTGATCGACCGCTCCGGCCGCATCGTACGCAAATATGTCAGCGAACAGGACTGGACCAGCCCGGAGATTGTGGGGACCCTGTCCGCCATGCTGAATGGGAAAAGCTAGTGTGTTTTCACAATCTATGCATGCGAAAACATACAGAAATCCTTCACTGCATTCAGGATGCCGAACGTGTGGTGGGGAAGGATCTTGCGATGCGGCGGCGGAAACCACGGCGGCTCGCGGGCCGAGCCATTTATGATCTCTCTATGACCACGAACATCGACGTACAGTTTCGCTATACCCAGCACCCGACCGAGGACACCATGCGGGCCGTAGCCGATCTCTACGATGTCTATGGAATTCGCCGCGTGCGGCTGAACCAGCCGGAACGCTCCGTGCTGGTAGAGTACGATGCCACCCGCCTGGGTGTCTCGAATGTCTTTCAATTATTGCGCCGCGCCGGCCTGTCCGTGACCGAGCAGATTTCCGCGTTTCCTCCGCTGGCCCCGCCGGAAGATAACAAGCCTCCTGCACCCTGAAAGATTTGCGCAGGACCGCGCCGCCTGCTAACTTTTAAGAGGAACATCTCCGGTTCCATGTGCGCCCCTAGCTCAGTTGGATAGAGCGTCTGGCTACGAACCAGAAGGTCGGGAGTTCGAATCTCTCGGGGCGCACCACTTGCATCCACTTACATTTTTATTCCGCGTATTGTGCTGACGAAAGACGGTCAGCCCTCCATCCGGGGTCGCCCTTAATTGACGACTAAATTAGTCCGATTTAGAATCAGGTCTGTTGGGTCACTGTCCAACTACATATATTCCATGTAGTTGCCGCGTGTTCCAGCCAACAGTTCCCAGCCGAAGTAGAAGAGTAAACCATCTATGTTGCAGGCGTTTGTCATCACGTTGCGGGAGGGGGTCGAGGCGGCGTTGATCGTGGGCATCGTTTTCGCCTATCTCAACAAAGTCGGCCGGCCTGAATGGAAGCGCACCGTCCTGCAGGCGGTCGCCGCCGCCGTCGTTTGCAGCGTTCTGGTCGCCATCGTCCTTTCCCGCGCCCAATTCAACGAGGATTTCTTTGAAGGCATCATTGAACTGGTGGCAGCCTTTTTCGTCATCAGCATGATCTGGTTTATGCAGCGGACCGCCAAGGCGCTCAAAGGCAAGATCGAACAGAAAGTTGGCGCACTCACATCGAAAAGTTCACGCGGCGGGTTGTTTCTGTTTGTCTTTCTCATGGTGCTCCGCGAAGGCGTCGAGACGGTGCTGATCCTCTCCGCTGTCTCCCTCAACTCCGGCGATCTGATGAGCTTTTTCGGCACCCTTGCAGGGGTAGCGCTCGCCGTCGTCTTTGCGTTCATGTTCGTCAAGGGCAGCGTGCGCATTAACATTCAGCGCTTTTTTCGTGTCACCGCGGTCATTCTGTATTTTGTCGCCTTCCAACTCATCGTGTCGGGATTGCATGAGCTCTCGGAGTTCGGCATTCTGCCTTCGAGCAAGATGGAAATGCGCATCGTGGGACCGATTGTGAGCAACGAAGTATTTTTCTTTGTGACCATTCTCGCGCTGGCCGGCCTGATGGTGCTGTTTGAGTATCGCAAGCGGATGAGCCAGATCACGCTGCCGCCCAATGCAAACCCCGCCGAGCGCCGCAAGGCAGCGTCGATCGCCCGTCGCGAGCGCTTCTGGATGACCGCGGTCTACACCTGCAGCTTTATCTTCATCTTTCTGGTGACGGCGCAGTTCATCTACGCAATGAGCACGACTGCGCTGTCGCCCGCGGCCCCGGTGACGCTAACCGGCTCCCAGGTCACGGTGCCGGTTACACAGATTCAGGACGACAGCCTGCACCGGTATACGGTCCACGTCGGCAACACGGACGTGCGTTTTCTCCTCTATCGCAAACCGGATGGAAAAATTGTGAGCGTTGCCGATGCCTGCTCGATCTGCGGGCCGGTCGGCTTTTATAAGAGCGGAAACAACATCATCTGCAAGCTCTGTGCCTCGCCCTTGAATGCGCAATCGATGGGAATGGCGGGGGGCTGCAATCCCATTCCACTCCAGTCTGAAATTTCCGGCGGGTATGTCATCATTCAGGCGAAAGCACTGCAGGCGCTGGCGCCGATGTTCTCCAAATGACGGTATCGCCCACCGAAGGTACGATGACGCAAAGAAAAGCAATATGATTCTACGTCTAATCCTGGAGAGCTTTCTGCGGCAGCGGCGGCGCAAGTTGCTGGCCTGTCTGGCGATTCTGCTGGGGGCAACCGCTGTGACCGCAATGCTCGCCATCGGCACCAGTGTGGGCGATAAGATGAATCGCGAGCTGTCGGCCTACGGCGCGAACATCGTTATCACTCCTGCGGCGGACACGCTGGACGTGCAGGTCGGCGGTATCAACATTCGTCCTGCGACAGCCGGCAGTTATCTGAAGGAAGCGGACCTCGTCAAAATTAAAGATATTTTCTGGCGTAACAACGTCGAAGATATCTCGCCCGAACTGCCGATGCAGGCCAGCATTCAAGCTGGGGAGAAGACTCTACATGTGCCCGCCACCGGCTACTGGTTCCATCACACGCTGCGCTCCGGCGAGGATTCCTGGACCATGGGCGCGCCCGCACTCCATCCCTGGTGGAAGATCGAAGGCGCGTGGCCGAAGGACGGCGCCACGAATGAACTCGCCGTCGGTACCGCATTGGCTGACCAGCTTCACGTGCATGTCGGCGACACGATTCAGGTCGAAAATCAGCCGGCGCAGGTGACGGGGATCGTTTCTGGCGGGGATGCAACGGACCGCACGCTGCTGGTCCCGCTGGCGCTGACGCAGCAATGGTTGGGCCGTCCAGGGGCGGTGCGGCGCGTTTATGTCAGCGCGCTGACCAAGCCGGAAGACGCGCTGGCGCGGAAAGATCCGGACAAGCTTTCGCCCAAATTGCGCGACCGCTGGTACTGTTCGCCCTACGCGAATTCCATTGCCTACCAGATCCAGGAAGTGCTGCCGAATACCCGCGCGGAACAGATTCGCCGCATCGCACAGGGCGAAGGCACCATTCTGTCGCGCATCTCCGGATTGATGTGGCTGGTGGCGCTGGCGGCCCTGTTCGCCGCCGGTCTCGCGGTGGCGGCATCGATGACGACCGCCGTCGTCGAACGTCGCCAGGAGATTGGGTTGATGCGGGCTTTGGGCGCAACACGGGCCGTCATCGCCGGGCTATTTTTCGCGGAAACCACCCTGCTCGCCGTTGGCGGAGGGCTGCTGGGTTATCTGCTCGGTTCCCTGCTCGCCGGCCGGATTGGGGAACAGGTCTTCGGCAGCGGCATCGCCTTCAACCCGACCATATTGCCTGCAACCCTGCTGCTGGCGGTGATTGTTTCACTCGCGGGCAGCGCGCCTTCCGTATGGCAGGCGACGCGAATGGAACCCGCCACCGTGTTGCGGGAGGAGGCATGAATCGCGGACTCTCGCTGCCTCTTCTGCTGCGCCGTTCGCTTTTTCACCGGCGCAGCCGCACGCTCGCGGAACTGGTTGCGCTGACGGTAAGCGCGGCAGTCGCGACTGCGCTGCTCACCCTCTATGCTTCCCTTGATCTGAAACTGCATCATCAATTCCGGACCTTCGGCGCAAATATTGTTGTCACTTCTCAAGACCGGAGCGGCAGCAGCGCTTCGCTATCGGGTCTGCCGCCGAACGCCCTTCGAATCGCCCGCCAAGCCGCCGGGCCGGATAGCCGCGTTGTTCCCTTCGCCTATGCGGTCGCGCAGATGCAGGATGGCTCGCCGGTAGTGGTCGCGGGAACCGATCTAGCAGGCGTACGTGCGATGAATTCCTGGTGGCAGGTAAACCACTGGCCAGAAGAAAGTCCTGGGCAGAATTCCGCGGGCGCCGATGGCATTCCCATCCAAGTGCTGACCGGAGTTCGCGCACAAAAGGCACTCGGCTCGGCACAATTTCCGCTCTCGTACAACGGCAGGACGGTGCAGATTGAAACCGCCGGAACCGTACGCACCGGCGATGCGGAGGACAGCCGCATCTATTTACCGCTCGATGCTTTCGCCGCGTGGACTGGCGTACAGCCGAACACCCTCGAAATTCAGGCCGCCGGAAACGCTCAGCAAATTCAAACAGTGCTGGCGCGGCTGCGGCAGGCGATACCGGGCGCCGATGTGCATGCGGTCCACCAGTTGGTGGAAGCCGAGGCGAATATTGTTTCCCGCACGCGATCGCTGATGCTCAGCTCTCTGATATTGATCTCCCTCACGGTTGCGATTTGTGTGCTGGCTACCCTAATCGCATCTGTGTTGGAACGCCGTCGCGATTTTGCGGTGATGAAGGCGTTGGGAGCCACGCAGCGCCACGTCGGGCTGCTATTTCTGCTTGAAACTGTGGCGCTGGCTTTGGCGGGACTGGTGTGTGGCTATGTTCTGGGTTGTGGAATCGCATTTCTAATCGGAGAATGGAACTTTAACACAAGCGTCTTTCCCATGTGGCGTATCGTCCCGCAGGTCGCTCTGCTCAATCTGCTGGTAGCCCTGCTGGCCGCCGCTGTTCCATTGCGGATACTGCACCGACTGCAACCGGCTACGCTGCTGCGCGGAGAGTGATCGACCCAGCTTCTCAAGCACCAACCTGGGTCGCTCGCCATTGCTGATACGATTGAAGACCCATGACTGGTGAACTTCCCAACTCCGGACCGATCATCGAACTGCGAGACGCAACGCGTGAGTACCGCGGAAGCGCAGGAACGGTGCGTGCTCTCGACCGGATTTCTCTTTCCGTGCGGCGCGGAGAATGGCTTGCCATTACTGGGCCATCAGGCTCCGGAAAATCTACGCTGGTCAACCTTCTTGGCTGCCTTGATCGCGCCGATTCAGGCACAGTCCGCATCGCCGGCAAGGATGTCCACGCCCTCTCGCGCAAGCAACTCGATCAGTTCCGCGCCGAAACCGTCGGCTTCATCTTCCAGCAATTCCATCTGATTCCGTATCTGACGGCGCTGGAAAACGTAATGCTGGCGCAGTATTTTCACAGCATGACAGACAAAGCCGAGGCGCTCGCGGCGCTCGAACGCGTCGGCATGGCCGACCGCGCAGCGCATTTGCCGAGCGAGCTTTCCGGCGGTGAGCAGCAGCGTGTCTGCATCGCGCGCGCCCTGATCAATCAGCCCCCGGTACTGCTCGCCGATGAGCCCACCGGCAATCTCGATGCGGCGAATCAGGAAATTGTCGCTGGCCTGCTGCGTTCGCTGCATCAGCTCGGCCACACGATTTTGATGGTGACGCACGATCCGGAGATGGCACAGATGGCCAATCGAGTAATCGAACTGCAGCATGGACGCATGGCGGCGGAGCACAGCCGCGCTTCGACGTCCCCGATAGAAACCCCGAGATCGTCATTCTGAGCGCTAGTGAATCACGGACTGGAATAGCTGCGAGTTCAGCAACATCCCAAACTGGTCGTCCGACGTGGCGAAACGCACCTGAAGGACATTACCACTGGACGCGATATCGGTGGCATTGATGGCCTGTTTTTCAATCGGGGTGGCGTTCATCTTTTCGTACAGGGCGGCAGCGCCCATCAGAGAGGACATGGTCGCAGCGACCACCGTATCCGGGGTGATGACATCGAGCGAAAAGCGAACGCCCTGATTGAAATCCATCGTATAGCGGGACCCGACCAGGCTGTTCTTCACGGTACTGTAATCCGCCACCTGGGCGGCTTGCCCCAGAACGGATCTCATCATCTCCTGTGTGCCCTTCTGATCGAGAATGCTCCAGACCGCCTCATCCTGCAGCGGCGGGATCAGGTTCTGCATAGCGTTGTTGGTCAGGAAACTGGGAGCGTGGCCGTCGCGCGCGTTCAAAGAATCTTTAATGGCATCGAGTGAGCCGAAGATCATGGTCGTCTGGTCCAGAAAAGCGACGCTCAGACCCGTGTTTCCCATCGGATAAATCGTCTCATTGCGCACCAGCGTACCTTTCACGTGATGCTTCTTGAAATTATCGAGAAATTCCTGAACCGGAAACTGGCCGGAAGCGATGCCGACAATGCGCGAGCCTTCCTCCCCAGGAACCCGGTAGGAGGCGAACGCCAGCTGAGTTACACTTTGGTTCACGTTCATGCCGGAACGCTGCAGCGCATCCTCGAGCCGTTTCAGCTCTGGCGGCAGGACTTTGGCGCGCAGCTTCATGGCGATGTCGCTCTCTTCCATTTTTTGATAATCGACCACGATCAGCTGCTGCACGTCTTTCGGAACCGCCGCCTGGGACTCTGTTGCGAGAGGAGATGCAGAGGCGGGCAGCGAGGCTACACAAAGCCCCAGTGTGGCCAGCAGCAATGCGGCCAGTGGGCCACGCCATCCCCGGCCCAGCGTTTTCTTCCATCGGTTCATAGGTTCTCCCTCATTCCTCATCAGGCATACTCCGGACCGCGAACGCCCCATGTCTCGCTTGAGACCAGGGGCGGATGGGTCACCAACATTGCTTATTCATGGCCAGAGCAGTGGTGCCTCCAGTTTACGCTCCAGAGTACGTTCTGCGGAAAACTCCTGGGCCAGCTGCATCCACTCGCTGTCGGGCTCAATGGAGGCCTCCGGCACCAGGCCAATCAGCTCCACCATTTCCGGCTGCGCTCCGAGCCGCGAGGCGGCTTCCTTTACTGCGCGATATACGCCGCTGACCGGAGTGGCGCGAAAATCCGTTATATTCATCGAAACCTGGGCGCGCCCGCGGACCAGAACGCCCATCGCTTTCAATCCGGCCAGCCCCCCGTTGGATGCTCTGATCTCGCGCGCAATCGTGCGCGCAATCCCAACATTGGCCGTATTGAGATAGACGTTGCAGGCGATTAAAAGCTGCCGCGCGCCGACAGCGCTCGCTCCCGCAGTGGGGTGCAGAGCCGGCCCGCCGACGTCCGGGCGCCGTGCCGCGTCCTGCTTGACGTGTTTGAGCAGACCTTCAAATTGCCCATTACGAACATCTTCCAGCAAGCGCCGGTCCGGACGCAGCGCAGCCGCTTCATAGAAATACACAGGCACGCGATACCGTTTCCATATCTCCTGGCCCAGTTGATGCGCCAGCATAGCGCATTCCGGCAGCGAGATGCCGCGAATCGGCACCAGCGGAATCACGTCCGCGGCTCCAATGCGCGGATGCACACCCTGCTGCGCCGTGAGATCGATCCTCTCGACAGCCATGCCCACGCCGCGCAGAACAGATTCGAGGACGGGAGCGGGCGGTCCGGCAATGGTAACCACGGAGCGATTGTGATCCGGGTCCAGCGAATAGTCCAGCAGAGAAACCCCCTCCACCTTCATGGCCTGGACGATCTTGCGGACAATTTCCGGATGCGTACCTTCAGAGAAATTGGGCACGCATTCAATGACAGCTTGTTTGGTATTCATGGGCGAATGCCTGTTATTTCCACCATGTATAGCCAATCTGAAATCGTACTGTGGCGTTGACACCTGGATTGGAATCTCCCAGGCTGGCGTTGGAGATATGAACGGCATTCGCGGCGAAGGTGATGGCGCTGCCGGGCTTCAGGAAGTAATGCAGCCCGACTCCAAACTGCGGCTCGAAATTCCATACGCTGGTTCCCCGCGGCCCGTTGGGCGGAAACTTGTGGTTGGTCCAGATCAGGCCACCCGCACCCTGTACCCAGGGCAGCACGCGTTTCCAGTGGCCGGTCCGCCGCACCAGGTTCCAGCGCAGGATAATTGGGGTGATGCTCAGTCCCGTATAGGTTCCGCCGGTGGTGACTTGCCTGATTTGCGGAGGATTGCCCGCGATGAGGGTATAGCTTTGTTTCGGCGTAAACGCCTGCCAATACGGGATCAATTCGACGGCATATTCGAACTGCCCCCGGAAAATGCCGGGAGCGGCCGGGGCAGTCAATACTTTTCCGAGACGAACGCCCGCATTCAAGAAGTGATCGCTGGTCTCGCCCGAAGTGCCCAGGCCGCCGTCCAGAAACAGGCCGCGATCCCACGGCATTCGCGGCATCGCTGTATGGACGAAGTCTCCGCTGGCCACATCCGCCCCTGGATTCCTGGAAGAAGTTGACCGGCTCGATTGGGAAAGAGAGATTCCTGCCCCGCAAAGCAGAAAAGCACACAGAGTAACTAGCAGCTTCTTCAAACACACTCCATCGAAACCTTACACTGATTCCTGCAGGATAAAGATCCGCTCATCTCATCCTGAACGTAGCAAAGCGCAGTGAAGATCTTGCGGTTTGATCGAAACGCTAGATCCTTCGCTGCGCTCAGGACGACAGCTGAAACAAAACAGAATAACGTCTCTAACCGGCGACTTCTTCCAGCTGCTTGGCATCCATGTCGAAGTTAGAATAGACGTTCTGCACATCGTCCTGATCTTCCAGCGCTTCGAGCAGCCGGATCATCTGGGCAGCGGGCGCGCCTTCGAGCTTCGTATAGGTTGAGGCCAGCAAGGAAATTTCTGCCATCTGGGTTGCAATCCCCGCATTCTTGACCGCCGCGGCAACGGCATCGAAGGCCGCCGGCTCGGTGATGATTTCCCACGATTCGCCCTCATCGCGAAGGTCGTCGCCGCCGGCTTCGAGCACCAGATCCATCAGCTTCTCTTCGTTGGCCGCGGACTTCGCAATCGAAATCAACCCCTTCTTGTGGAACATCCAGGAAACCGAATTTGATTCGCCTAGATTCCCGCCGTTCTTCGAAAATGCGTGACGGATTTCGCTCACGGTACGGTTGCGATTGTCCGTCGTCGATTCAACGATGATGGCGACGCCGCCGGGCCCATAGCCCTCAAACGTGATCTCTTCATAAGCCGCACCCTCCAACTCGCCGGTGCCCCGCTGAATGGCGCGTTTGATGTTGTCAGCCGGCATGTTCTCCGCTTTGGCAGCTGCAATGGCCCCGCGCAGCCGAGGATTGCTGTCCGGGTCTCCGCCGCTCGAGCGGGCAGACATGGTGATTTCCTTGATAAGACGGGTGAAGGCCTTGCCGCGCTTGGCGTCGGTCGCTCCCTTCTTATGCTTGATCGTGGCCCATTTGGAGTGGCCGGACATGGAAGACCTCGTTTACAGATTTCAAAATATCTGGATGGAAAATGCGTATCGGAAACAATCCGCGCAAGGACTGATTTTACACCCTCACGAAACCTGCCGGCGCGGCTTGGGCTTTCTAAAAGCGAAGATGATCGCCAGCAGCGGCGGCGCCAGTAAGACTCCCCAGAACGGAATAAGAAGGCCGAGAATGATGGGACCAAAGATCGACGCCCAGATAGGCACTCTGGTGATTTTCCTCAGCAGTACCGGCTGGATGAGAAGCTGGTCGACTAATACGATCACCGCATAAAGACACAAGAGCAGCCCGAACTGCTCCCAATGACGACCGGCGAAGAGCAGGCTGAGTGCCGGACCGATGAGTGCCAGCATCCCTCCAACGTTGGGGATAAATTGTGCCACCGCTCCAAGGACCGACCAGAGCGGCGCGAGCGGGACGTGCAGAATTTCCAGTCCGATGAACCAAAGGATGCCGACCAGTAAAGCGTCAAGCATCGCCGCACGCCACCAGTTCCACAGCGCGCCACCGGCCTTGGCGAGGACGTTCGGTCTGCCGGTACTGCCGCGTATGACTGGGAAGTCCGGATTAAGCAACACGCCTCGGTCGCGCTCCGGCGGCGTTATCTCTGGCGTGGTTTCTTCCGGTCGATCCATGATAATTGCTGCTCCGGCGATGCTCATCGCCGCGACTTTACCCGACTGCCGCGGCTGCTAAACTACAGGCAAATGAAATTTGGCGTTCTTGTCTTCCCCGGCTCCAACTGCGATCAGGACACCTACCATGTCGTTTCGGATATAGTCGGACAGCCAGTCACGTTTTTATGGCATGAAAGTTCGCAGCTGGAAAACTGCGATGCCATCCTGGTCCCTGGCGGCTTCGCTTATGGAGATTATCTCCGTACGGGCGCGATTGCGCACTTTGCACCGATTATGCAGGCGGTGAAGAAATTTGCGGCATCCGGCGGCCTGGTGCTGGGCATCTGCAATGGATTTCAGATTCTGACGGAGAGCGGCCTTTTGCCCGGCGCGCTGATGCGCAACTCGGGGCTGAAATACATCTGTAAGCAGGTGCATTTGCGGGTGGAAACGGTGGATTCGCCTTTCACGAACCAATTGGGCGAGGGTGAGGTTCTGAAGATTCCTATCGGCCACATGGAAGGCAATTTCTTCTGCGATTCCGCCACACTACGGCAACTTGAGACCGGCCGACGTATCGCTTTTCGCTATGCTACCGCCGCAGGCGAGATTACTCCGGAGGCAAACCCGAATGGATCGCTCGCCAATATTGCCGGCATCTTAAATGAAGGGCGAAATGTGCTGGGAATGATGCCGCATCCGGACCGATCAAGCGAGGCCATTCTGGGATCGGCGGACGGACTGCGCATCTTCCAGTCCATGGTGGCGGCCATTGGGGTGGCGACGCTGACGGCAAGAGATTGAAATGATCGACATTCACCACCATCTTCTGTATGGGCTTGACGATGGCTCGCCCGATCTCGAAACTTCGCTGAAGATGGCTGAAATCGCTATCGAAGATGGTATTACGCACGTCGCCTGCACGCCCCATGCGAACAGTGAATATGCATTTCTTCCTGAAGAAAATGCTGCGCGTCTGGCATGTTTGCAGGAGAAGCTCGGCAATCGGCTGACGCTTGGGCTGGGCTGCGATTTTCATCTGAGCTACGACAATATTGAGGACGCCCTTGCCCACCCCTCGAAATACTCGATCAACGGAAAGCGATATCTGCTGGTGGAGTTTCCGGACTTCGGCATTCCCCAGAATATTTCGACCAGCTTTTATGAAATGTCCGTCGCTGGACTTGTGCCGATCCTGACCCACCCGGAGCGAAATCTAACCCTGATGCAGAAGCCGGAAAAGCTGGCCGAGTGGATCCGCATGGGCTGCGTGGTCCAGGTGACCGCTGGTTCCCTGCTGGGCCATTTCGGCAAAGGACCGCTGCGAGTCGCCCGTCAGCTGATCGAACTTGGCTGGGTGAACGTGATCGCCACCGACGCCCACAATACGACTTCGCGGCCGCCGGTCATGAGCGAGGCTTACGATTTTATCTTCAATGAATATAGCGAGCAGGATGCGGAACGGCTCTGCGTACAAAATCCGCGAGCAATTTTTCAGGGAGAAGCTTTGCCGGAACAACCGGAACCGCAGAATATCTATGAAGAAGAAACCTCGATCCCGAGGAAGCGCGGATTGTGGTCGCTCTTCAGCCGCAAATGATCCAGCGGGCTTTCATGCGTCACAACAACTAGCGGAAAGGAAGACCATGGCAATCACTCGCGAATTCGATGACACAAAGGGAACAGTAATGCTTTTCTATAAAGGTGAGCCTCTGACGCCGGAGTTGGATGTAAACGATCCCAAGCAGATATTGGACGTTCTCAGCGCTGTAATCGAAAAGGCATACCAAAAGATTCATGATGCAGGGCTCGATTAAACCCAATCAGAGATGTGCGATATGCAACTCTATCTCCGAGCCATCGATTCGTCAGAGATTTCTAATCTCCCCGCAACATGCTGGGTTCTTCGGGCGCATTCAGGCGCACCACACGGTCAACCGTATAAGGAGTGCGCGACTGGCTCTGATAGAAGTGCCGCACCTGCAGCTCTCCAATTAAGCCGATCGCCAGCAGTTGAATCCCGGCCAGGATCATCACCCCGGCGATGACGAACAACGGGCCATGCTGATCCATGACGTGCTGATGAGTAAAGAGCTTCAGCACCAGCAGCCACATCGATAGCGCAGTGCCGCCCAGCATTCCGGCCGCGCCTAAAACACCGAAAAAATGCATCGGGCGCGACATGTACTTCAGCAGAAAGCGGATCGTCATCAGATCGAAGAAGACGCGGAAGGTGCGCGAGATCCCGTAATGCGATTGGCCGCGCTCGCGGTTCACGTTTCTGATTGGAATTTCGCAGATCGAGGCGCCATACCAGGAAGCCAGCGCGGGAATGAAACGGTGCATTTCGCCGTAGAGCGGAATATTGTGGATCACTTCCCTGCGATACGCCTTATAGGTGGTGCCAAAATCGTGGATGTTTACGCCGGACAATTTCGCCATCAGCCAATTGGCGCAGCGTGAGGGAAAACGCCGCATTACGAAGCTATCGATGCGCTCCTTCCGCCAGCCGCTGACCACGTCATAGCCTTCTTCAAGCTTGGCCAGGAAATTCGGTATCTCGGTCGGGTCGTGCTGCAGATCGCCATCCATCGCCAGGATGAAGTCGCCCTGTGCATGGTCGAACCCGGCGGCGAGCGCGCTGGTCTGGCCGAAGTTGCGACGTAGCTTGATCACCATCACGCGGCTGTCCACCGCTGTGATTTCTTCCAGCAGCCGGTAAGTGCGGTCTGAGGATCCATCGTCGACAAAGATCAACTCGAACGTGTCTCCGACCTGCTCCATGACGGCTTTCAGCGTGTCATAAAGCGCGGTGACATTTTCTTCTTCGTTATGGAACGGAACGACAACGGAATATTTTGGCATACTCGACAGTATAGCCGGTATGGATGGCGAAGTTTCAGCTCCCGTCGCCTGGCCATGCCAGTATCCGCAACGGCACGGTTGCGCATGAGCAGGTCGGACCCAGTCGAGCGCACGCCGACTGACGGTATGATAGATTCAAGGATCGCGGGCTTGACGCGGAGAGATGGCCGAGTGGCTGAAGGCGCTCGCTTGGAAAGCGTGTATACCTTTACCGGTATCGTGGGTTCGAATCCCACTCTCTCCGCCAATACTAAACACCCCAATAAACAAAGGCCCCGGCAACGGGGACGAGGCCAAGGACATCCATAGCATTGTGACGACCGGCAAAAGACCGGAACGCATGTCTCCGTTCCGATCCCGCCCGCCGTCGCCAAAGAGCTGTTGGCGGTCACGAACGATAACCCGAAGGACGTCTTTTGGTCCGGGAACGGCGAGGAAGAAAGCGTCACGAAGAATTGGGCGAAATACTACATTTCCCCGGTCTTCAAGGCGGCCGATATTAAGGGCGGTCATGATGAGCCATCGATTGCGAGATACGTTTGCCGTGGACCTCTTGGAGAAGGGCGTTCCCCTGGAGGAAGTCAGCAAGCTATTCGGGCATGAATCAATCAAGACCACGGAACGCCACTATGCGAAATGGGTAAGGGGCGGCAAGACCGATTGGACTCTGTCACCGAGACGTGGAATTTGTGACACTTGGGTCGCGCTTCCGGGCATTCTTGCTCGCGGACATCATCGGGCATCTTCCCGTTTTCAAAGAGAACGATTTGATAACAGCGAGCACATTGAGTGGGACAACTGTCCCGTTCTCGCCGGGATAGCCAATCACAACATGTGTTTTGCCATAACCGGAGTCTACGCCGGCCGCCCCCGCTCCGTCACATATTTGCCGTGAACTATTTGAGACGCGGTGGAAGCCTGTTCCATCTACAAAGGTGTCGGGCATTCCACCTTGAGATGACCCGGCGCTATGCCAATTTGGTTACGGTGGACCTTCAGGCCGTTCATGAGCGGGTGAGCCTACTTTCGAAATAGCTGTAGCCCCACACGTGTGCGCGGATTTCCAAGCACCATCATTGACGGTCAAAAAGTGTTTCGGCAGACCTTACACTGAAACCGCCAGCCACTGGCAAGGCGCTGGAGGTGCAATCTGACTTGTTGGCCTTTGAGGTCCAAACAGGCCGGGCAGAATGGGTCAGAGTACCGTCTGCGTAATAAAGTTTATCTTGTGTGTTCCATTTAAGGCTCGCGCGTGCCTGAAGCTGCTTTCGTAGCTCGCCATTTTCCTCTCGGAGATCGCCTATCATTCTTTCAATTGAAGCACGGAGTCAAATACCTCGCTGAGTTTGTCTTTCAAGTCGTGGTCGTCTGACCGCTTCGCAGATTCTCTAGCTTCCTTCAAGAGGCCAATAGTGCCGTTCACGAGGGTAACGGCAGTTGAAGCCAATCCCAAGGTCAATGGGTTACTCATGGAAGAATCTACTCTCAACCATGGCGGCAACCAGCCGCGCATAGCGGCTAGCGGCCACGCCCCGAATCGCTATACTTCCTTACATGAAAAGCAAACAACTGATTACACGAACAATCTTGTCGTTTGCGCTTTGTTCTCCGCTTGGCTATGCGCAGCCGGGACATCGCATCTCCCTTCAACTCGGAACCGTGACCGTTTGGTTGGGTGAGGATAAAGCTACAGCCAAGCAGCAGATTGAAGCAGCGGGGCTGTTCTTCAACTCCCTCCCGTCAAGCGGGCAGGTTAGCGCCTCTGATGCCAACAACTTGTACACGCTACATTTCGACAACGGAAAATTAGTCTATGCTGACCGAACCTGGCTCCCCGATGACGGATCGAAGGCTCTGCCTTCAGTCATGGATGCTTGTACCCCCCTCATTGACCAAGGGGCAAACAGTTGCAGAATCCAACACCTGCCAATCACTTCTCCCGACAAAAAGCTAAATCGAGTCTTCATCGAGTGCGGACAGCGGGAATCCTTCTGACTTACGGCTCAGTTACCGTTGCCGGTAAGACTTATACTGCCAATGAAATATATGAGAGCATTGGCCAGCCTTAGACCCGCTCGCCGTCCCGCGCGAGCCGGACAACAGCAAATGATGGCGGCGGCAATCACCAAGTAGAGGCGAATCGTTTCCTCATTTCATCTCGCCCATTGCAACAACAAGCCGGTCGAGGTCGCCGCTGACGCACCCAACGCCGGAAACAGCCCATTTACGGCAATCTCTCGAATGTATCTTCTTAAGGGCTGAGCTGCCGGTTGCCGCCGCTACCCACTCGCAGGGCGTGACGCCGTTCGAGACGCGGACCCAGCGCGCGGCATTGCCGTCGTAGACCCAGAGGGTGTGGCTCCGAGTCAGGTGGAATTTGCATCACACGACGCAGTTTGGGTGCCGGCTGCCAAGCAGTAAGCTACCTGGGATGACCGCGATCAGCGGCAGGGCGAACGCCGACCCGATTTACACATGAAGTTCTCGCTGGCTGGCGACACGTGCCAAAATGGTATATACCGTCATGGAACACGAGAGCATCTCCACATTCCCGTCTACCCCTGAATCCACATCCGAATCCGCCGCAGAATCGACCGAATCTTTTGGCGCCCTTCTTACGCAGTTTGAGCGGAGCCATAAGACGGAAGACGGCACAAAGCAATCGCGAGGCACAGTCGTTTCCGTCTCCGCCGATTCGGTTTACCTGGATATCGGTTTCAAAACCGAGGGCGTTCTGCCGCGCAACGCTTTCAGCGACAATGCCGACGGAGTAGCGCCGGGAGACAATTTTTTGGTTTCGGTGAAGGGTCGCAACGAAGAGGGCTATTACGAGCTTTCCCGTTCCAAGGTAACGCAGCCGAAAGACTGGTCGTCACTCGAGGAAGCCTTCGCGCAGAAGTCTGCCATCGTTGGGACAGTGACGGCGGTCGTCAAGGGTGGGCTCAGCGTGGATGTGGGTGTACGCGCCTTCATGCCGGCTTCTCGCAGCGGAGTGCGCGATTCCGGTGAGATGGAGAAGCTGGTGGGCCAGGAGATCACCTGCCGAATCATTCAGCTCAACGTGGCAGAGGAGGATGTAGTCGTCGACCGCCGCATCATTGCGGAGGAGGAAACGCGTTCCCTTCAGCAGAATCGCTATGCCGAGCTGAAGGAGGGCGACGTGGTCGACGGCCAGGTCCGCAGTATTACCAGCTACGGGGCCTTCGTCGATCTTGGCGGAGTCGACGGGTTGCTTCACGTCAGTGATATGTCATGGAGCCGCATCAAGCATCCCGAGGACATGCTCTCTGCCGGGCAGCGACTTCAGCTCAGAGTGCTCAAGATCGATCCGGACAGCAGACGCATTTCGCTTGGGCTCAAGCAACTCCAGGCGCAGCCCTGGGACGCCGCAGCGGAGAAATACAAAGCAGGCCAGCGGATCACCGGAACCGTCACGCGCCTGATGGATTTTGGTGCATTCGTGGAGCTGGAGCCTGGGATCGAAGGTCTCATCCACGTTTCCGAAATGTCCTGGATGAAAAAAGTTCGCAAACCGAGTGACATTCTTAGCGAGGGCGAAACAGTGGATGCAGTGGTTTTGTCCGTAGATCAGGGAGAGAAGCGGCTTTCTCTGGGACTGAGACAGGCGCTCGGCGATCCGTGGGCCGAGGTACTTCAAAGGTTTCCGATCGGCTCGGCCATCGAAGGCCCCGTCACCAGCCTGATGAAATTCGGCGCCTTCGTGCAGTTGACGGAGGGGGTTGAAGGGCTCGTCCACATCAGCGAAATCAGCGCCGACCGGCACCTCCAGCACCCGCAGGACGTCCTTAGAGTGGGTCAAATAGTCAAGGCGGAAGTGCTTGCTATCGATACAGAGAAGCGGCAACTAAAGCTCAGCATGAAGCAGCTCATCCCGACCGGGCTGGATGAGTATTTCGCTGAACATCAGACGGGCGACGTGGTTTCCGGCCGTATCATCGAGCAGTCATCAGGGCTCGCCACCGTAGAACTCGGCGAAGGCATTCGCGCGGTATGCTCAATTTCCGCAACCGATCCCGCAATGACTGCGGACAAGACCAGCGAAGCAAAGCCGGACCTGTCCTCGCTGACTTCCATGCTGAAAGCTCGCTGGAAGGGAGATACGAAGACCGCGACATTCCAATCAGAATCCCCGCGGGTTGGCCAGGTGCGCAGCTTCCGAATCGTGAAGCTCGACCGCAACGCAGAAAAGATCGGGTTGGAGTTAGTCTGATTTGTAATAGTCGATTGGAAATTCGTCATGCCCAGGCGCAGTGCAGGGTTGTTGATGTACCGGCGCGGAAGTCAAGAGCTGGAGGTCTTCCTCGTCCATCCAGGTGGCCCCTTCTGGGCAAATAAAGATTTGCAGTCATGGTCCATTCCCAAAGGGGAATACGCGGAAGATGAGGTCCCCCTGGAAGCCGCGAGACGTGAGTTTGAGGAAGAAACTGGCTTTGCCGCGCAGGGGAATTTTCTCGAATTAGGCAGCGTGAAGCAGTCCGGTGGAAAAGTCGTTTCTGGATGGGCTTTTGCAGGAGACTGTGATCCCGGCAATCTGACGAGCAATTACTGTCAGATCGAGTGGCCTGTGCGCTCCGGGCGTGTGATTGAGTTCCCGGAAGTTGACCGTGGCGCATGGTTTTCCATCGCCGATGCGAGAGAACATATTCTGAAAAGCCAAAGGCCCTTTCTGGATGTGCTTTCGCAGCGATTGAACGATGAATGCTAGACGCGAAGCCTTCAAGGTCACTGTCTATTCCCGGGCGGTGGACACTATTACAATGGCGTTCTAGCTGGCTGCGGAAAAAAGCTGGGTTAGAATCGCGAAGAAAATACCCGGGGCTGAGCCCATTGGATTTGCTGCTTTTTTTGCAGGACTAAATCCCTGCGCTTCCACCGAAGGGGCAAAAGTGCCGGATTTTCCGCAGCCTGCTAGTCGACCTTTGAGCGAGTCTTCACTTTCCCTGGATAACAACGGTATCTTCACCACTTGAAGTTGGCTGTGGGTGGTCTGTCGTGCCATGGCTGGTGTAACTGGCGGTAAGAATCAGGCCTGCTTTGGGACCCGGTTTGCCCGGCGACTCCATCTGAAACGTTCCTTCCGTTCCGACGTAATAATTAACATTTGGGTCAGCTGCATGCTTCATAATCCAAACAGAAATAGCGTGCAACTCGTTCTCTTTTAGCTCTGAGTGCGATGGCATTGCCCCTTGTCCCCACGCTCCTACGGATCCATCGCGGATATGCTTTGACAATAGGTCTATAGTCGCTTCGGTATCAGCGTATCGTCCCTTGATTGCAGAAAACGAAGGCCCCATCGCCTTTGATTTGAAGTTGTGACAGCCTAAACAATTGGAGTTTGTTATGTATTGAAGACCGGCCGGAATGGGCTTTACTGTTTGAACTGAATTGGCAGTAATATGTGGATACATCCGGTACGTAAGTTGTTTCCAGTAGCACTTCGCTTGACGGAATCTCTTGATATTTAGTAGATTTTCCATGGTCAACGACGACAATGTTGTACTCGACTAAACTATTCCACTCATAAACACTGCCGTTTGGGGGAGCTGCGATCTTTACTACCGGTGGCCCATCATTTGATTGTTCCTTGGCATTGGTACAATTGCCGTGAATGCTCAATAGGAAAAATGCAACAAACAGGCCAATAACACTAGAAGACAAAAGTCGCCACCATTCGCCTTATTGACATATACTACGCCTTCTTGATCTCTTGGGCTACTCGTTGCGCTGAACGAATACAGGACTCCATGCCACGACTAAGAGCGTCTGCGTAGGTGCCTGCAAAGTATATTCTCCCCTCAGGCTTCAATATTTCAGGCCAGAACTTATGCATCTCACCTATTGGAAACGGCTCCATTTCACAGTTCGGTGCCCGTTTATCCTGCGTCCAATCTTTCGTTAATGCCTGGACGATGGTATCCCGTTTGCCCGGATATACTTCGCGAAAGGCGGCAAGCACACGCTGTGGAGAAAGCCCGCCCGGCCCATATGCCTTTAAGATAACTCGCGTGGTGTCCACTTCATTGGGTACCAGCCAGATAGATGAAATATCAGGATGATCGAACTCCATGTTAATGCTTCTGAATCCATCCTCGAGCCAGAATTTGGAGCTGGCCTCAAACACATAAAATGGATGAGACGTGTATGTCAGGTTATCAACGACGTATTTTTTCCCCGGAGAGAGGGCGGGCGTGACGGGAATATTTCTGAAGACGGTTAATGTAATGCAGTTAACAAAATAATCGGCATCCAAGTTTTTTTCTTCGTCATAGCCATATTCACGGTAGCTAACCGTGACACCTTTATCGTTCTGCCTGATTGCTGTGATCGGATGGGCCAGCTTTACTCGAGAGCCAAGCCGCTTGGCAAAAGCGATGGGGAGTTGTTCGTTCCCTCCTTTAACGCCGAAAGGTTTCACCTTCGGAAAGAGGGATGCCTCTGAAACTTCATAACGGCCAGTCTCCATAAATAATAGAGCGCGCTGGTGTGTCCCCCGTCGAGATAGTCAATCGCCTTTTGTGAGGCGCCTTCCCTTTTATAAATGTCAGCAATGGGTACTTTGTCGAGATCATCATAACCTATACCAAAAGGCTGATCGGGATCTTTAAAGTTATCTATGTAGTGTTGGAGATAGAGTGCGTCGAGTTCATACCACGGGTTCTTAGATAAAAAGCTAACTCTCTCGACGATTAAACCCAAACTTTGTTAGTACCTGCGGATCGGCCAACATTTCGTTTGTATAAAATTTGCCGTCTATCATTTTGAGCATGTCATTATTGTGTGGTAGAGGGGAGCCTTCGGCATTGGGATACGACAACACCGGAAGATCGAACTCTTCGGTGTACTTGAAAAAACGCTCATATCCCGGTTTGGTAATGTGGTCGGCTCCAAAGTCAGCGTACAATCCGTCCGATAGACCATCGCGCCCAGTAAAGACATGACCGCTATATCTTCCGGCGGCTTCAAGAATAGTGACGTCGCAACCAGCCTTCATGAGCTCATACCCACAACACAAGCCGCTGATGCCGGCGCCGCCTATAATGACTTTTTTCGGTCCCGAATGGGCATTATCCGCCATTTTCGTTGCTGTCTCTCCTTTGAAAATGCTGGAATCAATCATGGAGGCTCCCGCTCCCGCTACGAGCGTTTTTAAGAATGTTCTGCGAATCATCAGCTTATCCTTTGCTTAAAATTTCTTTTATTGAACCTACAATGCGCAAGAAGATAGTCGAAGCGCGAGCCGTTCATCTGCATAGACCGATGAGCTAATGTTATATTTCCGTTCACGTTCGATGTGAATAGACACCCGTGCAGCTACGATTCCGGTAAAATCCGCGGTGTTTTTGATGCTGGGAAAGAAATGGTGACTTCGGCTTACGCCCATAAAAGAACGAACACCTCCGGACCCTTCGACCTTACAACGTTGCGCCGAAATCCTAAAACGTCTTTACCGTATCACGGCCTTGATTTTCAAGCTTCTTTTCGATTCCGGCAATCACCTCGCCCACTCCCACTTGCCGCAGTTCCACCTCCGTGCTAGACTCCGTTGTCTTCAAGCATTGCTGCGGCTGATTGTCGCAAATTTTGGTGCAGCTATGCTTTCGGAGCAGCCATGGCTCTCGGCAGGCTTGAATTAGAAATTCCGACGAATCGCTGGTCCAAGACTGCGACATCCATCTGCCGCTATCATTGGCGGCTGCGCCCTCCCTCTATCCAGGTCGTCGTGGCCGCTATGAAATGTGCACGCTCGATATCCCGACCGACCGCTCTTACCCTTGTTTTTGGAGGTTTCGCGTGAAGACATACCTGGGCAACGACATCCGTAATCTCACCGTCGCCGGCCATTCCCACTGCGGAAAAACCACGTTGATTGAAGCGCTCCTGGCCTCAGCTGCGGCTATCCCTGAAATGGGCAGCATTGAAGCCGGAACCGCCGTCACAGCCTATGAGGAAGAGGAAATAGCACGACGCATTACTATCGCCAATGCAGTCGCTTTTTGCGAGTGGCGTGGAACCAAGATAAACCTGGTCGACACCCCGGGGTTTAACATGTTCATTCACGAGGCCCGCGCGGCGATGATACCGGCCGAGTCCGCTGCCATCGTCGTCGATGCAGTCGAAGGGGCGCAGCCCATGACGCTACGGGTATTTGCCTATGGGGAAGAATTCAACCTGCCGCGCATCTTTATCATCAACCGCATGGATCGTGATCACGCCACGTCCGATGCCGCTCTGGAAAGCCTCCGGTCTGCCTTCGGTCGCCAGGTTACACCGACGCAGTTGCCCATTGGAGTAGGGGACAGGTTTCGTGGGGTCGTCGATCTCATCTCGATGGAGGCATTCGAGTACTCGCCCGAATCCAGAGGCCGAGGCCGCGTCGTTGCCATTCCGCAAGAAATGCAGCAGCAGGTGGAGTCCGCGCACGAAGCGCTGGTAGAGATTGCTGCCGAAGGAAAAGACGAACTGATGGAGGAGTTCTTCAACGAGGGCACACTGCAACAGGAACATCTGACCGTTGCCTTGCATGAGGCGATTCGCGAGCACCGCATCTTTCCCGTCCTGTTCGCCTCCGGTCTGAGTGCTATCGGCGCAGACCGTCTGCTCGAGTTCTTCCGGACCTACGCACCGGCGCCGACTGAGCGCGAGCCAGTGGCCGCAGTGGGCAGCACCTCTGCGCGCACAAATGGCGTCAAACCTGCAAATGGCGACGGTACAGCGGCCTGGCCGGTCGAGATGGTGAACCGGCCGGTTGCCGACGACCAACCGCTGTCATTGTTCGTTTTTAAGACCATCTCCGATCCGTTCGTTGGACAAATTTCTTTCTTCAAGGTCTTCGCCGGCTGCGTGCACAACAACGATACTGTTATGAATTATCAGCATCAGACGCAGGAGAAACTGGCGCACCTGTCGATCATGCAGGGAAAACATCCGATACCGGTTGGGGAGCTCCATGCCGGGGATTTGGGGGCAATTGCCAAGCTAAAAAATACACACACCGGCGATACGCTCGGAGACAGCGCGCACCCTGTTTTGTACGAGCCCGTGCAGCAGCCGGAACCGGCCATCGCCTTTGCCATCGAGCCGAAGACGCGTGCCGATGAGGACAAGCTGGCGAACGCGCTGCATCGCATCATGGAAGAGGACAGCCTCATCCGTTTCTACCGCGACGCGCAGACACACGAATTCTTAATTGCTGGAACCGGCCAGCAGCATATTGAGATCATCGTCTCGAAACTACGTCGTCGCTATCACACAGAAGTGACGCTGAAGGCTCCAAAGATACCGTATCGCGAAACCATTCGGGCACGGGCGGAGGGCCATGGACGGCACAAAAAACAATCCGGCGGCCACGGACAATTTGGCGATTGCAAGATTCGGATTGAGCCGCTGGGCCGCGGCGCCGGCTTCGAATTCGCCAACGAAATCTTCGGCGGAGCCATCCCGCGCAACTATGTTCCCGCGATTGAAAAGGGCATCCGCGAGGCCGCCGAGCGCGGGTTCCTGGCTGGCTATCCCATGGTCGATTTTCGCGCGACTGTCTACGACGGCGCTTTCCACGAAGTCGATTCGAACGAAATCAGCTTCCGCATCGCTGGGCGCTTAGCATTCCGCGATTGCATGGAACGGGCGCGTCCATCGCTGCTGGAACCGATCATGCGTGTCAGCATTCAAACGCCTGACACACTTGCCGGAGCGGTGATGGGTGACCTTCCCGGGCGGCATGGCCGCGTGCTGGGCATGGAACCAACTTCAGTTGGGCAGACAAGTATCCAGGCCGAGGTCCCGATGGCGGAGATGCTAACCTATGGAGCGGATTTGACAGCGCTGACCCAGGGCCAGGGCAGCTTTCACATGGAAATGGACCACTACGATTTTGTCCTGCCGCAGACGCAGGAAAAGATCATTGCTGCCGCCCGCACGCATCAGGCCGTGGCGGTTGAGGATGAAAGTTAGGTAAAGTTCCCTGCTCAGCCTCTTTTGCCGCCCCTGCTTTATCCATGCCATGACCTCTTCTGGCGCTGGATGCTCGCCGGATATGACGAAGGGACACGACGGTTGTCAGCGGAACGATTCCGTCATTTGACGCATCCGTTGAACGAACCTCACAGGACGCCATGCGGCAACTGTTCCAGCCGTCCAGTGAGGATCATGCATCGCCGAAAAGAGTTGATCTCGGTATCATTTGATTGCCATGCGTGCCAAAGAACTTGTCTTCACCCCGTTGTTAATCTTTCTTGCCTCCATCTCGGCTTTTTCTCAACCGGTGTCGGATCGTCAAACACAACTCAAGTTGCACCTGGGGCTGGCGCAGCAATATCTGGCCGAACGACGGCCTGATCTAGCGATTCCGGAGCTGAAAGCAGTGGTCGCGCTTGACCCTGAAAATGCGGATGCCCGAGGCAATCTTGGAGTCCTGCTCTTCTTCCGCGGCGATTATGCCGATGCCACCCCGCAGCTGCAGGCGGCTCTGAAGCTTAAACCCGATTTGTACAAGATTCAGGCGCTGCTTGGCATGTCTGAAGAACGGATCGGCGACGACGACCGTGGACGGAAAGACCTGGAGGCTGGCGTTTCCACATTTGCAGGAAACGAAAATCAAGTTGCAAGTTGGAAACGCCCTGATTGACAGCTACACCTCGACGAGCGACCTGGACGAGGCGGCGGCAACAGTCTCCGCCCTGCTGAAGCTGGAGCCTACCAACATTGATCTTCTTTATACATCCTATCGTCTGTACTCTGATCTCGCGGACCAGTCGACGGTGACCATGGCGATGATTGCGCCCAACAGCGCGCAGATGCACCAGATGATGGCGCGCGCAGAGGTGAGGGAGGGAGATTCGACCGCCGCTATCGCGAATTACCGCGCCGCCATTAAAATCAACCCGCAAAGTCCCGGCCTGCACTTCGAACTGGCCGAGGTGCTGAATGCTTCCGGCACTGTCGCGGACAAGCAGACGGCGATAGCTGAATATCACGCCGCGCTGGCCCTTAATCCGCACGACGAAAAATCTGAATGCCAGCTTGGGAAAATTGCACAGCAGAACGGCGACAGCAAAGCGGCCTTCGCGGACTATTCTCGGGCGACAAAACTGCAGCCGGACGATGCGGGAGCGCTCACTGGTTTGGCGGATGCCCTGATCGCGATGCAGCAACCTGACAAAGCGCTGCCTCTGCTGGAACGCGCCGTTCAACTGGACCCGACTGGCGCCGCGGCCCATTTCCGGCTCAGCACTCTATACCGTCAAGCCGGTCGCACGGCCGACGCCAAGCGGGAACTTGATGCCTATCTGAAATATAAAAAGATGAAGGCGCAGCTGGCTGCTCTTTTCAAGCAGATGCGATTGCCACAGGCCAAAGATGCTACCGGGGATTCCGATGACGCAAGATAGTCCACCTCGTTACACGATAAACGACGCGGCGTGTACAGCATGGTGGCGATGAGGACAGGGAATTTCATCGCTGCATTCTTGCTTGCGTTCACGGTTGGCTTCGTTCCGGGATTTTCTCAATCCCCTTCCATTCGCGCGAAGGAAATCAAACCTGAACACAGTGTCGGATCCCACCAGGGGGCGGCTGAGCTGCCCCAGCTCGTCGATATCACCGGCTCGACCGGCATCGAGTTCAATCATCTATCGAGTCCGGAACAAAAATATATTGTGGAATCGATGAGCGGCGGTGTCGCCATCATCGACTACGATCGGGACGGATGGCCAGACATCTATTTCACCAACGCACCCAGCGTAGACATGCAGCTGGCCGGCAAAAAGGCGCGCAGTGCGCTTTATCACAACAATCATGACGGCACGTTCACAGATGTTACCGACAGAGCCGGGGTTGCTACTCCCTGCTGGGCAATGGGCGCGGTGGTGGGTGATTACAACAATGATGGATGGCCGGACCTACTGGTCACCTGTTTTGGCGGCGTGGTGCTCTATCGAAACAATGGGAACGGAACGTTTACCGATGTCACCAAGCAGACCGGTCTAAGCAAGGATTCACTCTGGGCCACGGGTGCGGCCTTTGGGGACTATGACGGAGACGGCTGGAGCGACCTGTTTGTATCACATTATGTGGATCTGAATCTAAATGATCTGCCAGCTTTCGGCTCCCTTGCAAATTGTAAGTATCATGGCATCTCTGTCCAATGCGGGCCTCGAGGACTCAAGGGTTCGCCGGACAACCTCTACCACAACAACGGTGACGGCACGTTTACCGACGTATCGAAACAGGCCGGAGTCGATGATTCGCAAGGCTTGGTTGGACTGACGTCCGTGTGGTCTGACTTCAATGATGATGGCCGTCTCGATCTGTTTGTAGCCAATGATGGCGAGCCTAATTACTTCTATCGAAATGATGGAGGCGGCCATTTTACCGACATCGCCTATGCCGCTGGCGTAGCCGTGAACCAGGATGGCAACGAGCAAGCCAATATGGGGCTCGCTCTCGGTGACTACAACCACACCGGGCGCCTCTCCATCGCGATCACTCACTTCAATGACGAATACACCGCATTATTTCGAAACGATGGAAACCTAAGTTTCACGGATGTTTCCTATGCCTCCGGAATTGCCCGAGAGACCAGACCCTATGTTGGATGGGGCGATGGGTTCTTCGACTTTGACAACGATGGCTGGGCCGACTTCTTTATGGTCAACGGTCATGTATATCCGCAGGTGGACAGCATCGGCATGGATTCAAAGTACCGGGAACCCAAGCTCCTGTTCTTAAACCAACATGACGGAAAATTTAAAGACATAAGTAAGCTGGTCGGCCCGGCAATCCAAGAGCCACAGGTCAGCCGTGGAATGGCGATGGGTGACTTGTTTAATAACGGAAAAATTGACCTGGTCGTTGAAAACCTCGTCGGTAGCCCGATGATTCTTGCACCCAGGGGTGGGCCGTCGAACCATTGGATCAGCTTTGAGCTGGAAGGAACGAAGCGCGATCGTCTCGCTCTGAACGCGCGGATAAAGGCAATTGCGGGCGATTTGGCGCAGACCGGAGAAGTTCTCAGCGGCGGTAGTTATTTATCACAGAGTGATTTAAGAATCCATTTTGGTTTGGGCAGTCATGATCGCGTCGATAAGGCCGAGATCACCTGGCCTGACGGAAGTAAGCAAACCTTTGCCGATCTGCCCGCGGATCGCTTTTACCATGTAACAGAAGGAAAAGATGTCACGCGGGTCAACTACGCTCGGTCTCGGTCGCGGTGAGCAGGCGCTTTTGTATTTCACCTGATGTATGTCTCACTAAATGCAATTTGGGTGCAGCCTTCCTTACGCCGGATTTTTTAGGGCACCAGAGATGCGCGCTTCCGGTACGAGTGCTACGATGCCGGATAGGCTCCCATTGAAGAACTACGCTGGCTGAATATTCATGGGAGATGGTAATGGGGACTGGAATTGAGGCGATTGTTCATATTCCTGAGCACTGCCCTCGGACTTTCGGCGCTTGTTCTGGTCGCATTCCCTTCTCCAACCCTGGCCTATGAAGCCACCGTCATCCTCCACATTGTGCTGGGTACGGGTCTGGTCGTACTCGCGTTTCCGGCGCTGATTCGGTTGTTCAGAGAGAGAACCATCGCCGAACGCCTCGGCTGGACAGTCCTTATCGCAGGTGGCGTGCTTGGTTTTGCGCTGATCTTCACCGGCGCCCGGCGCAGGGAATGGCCCCTGCTGTATTCGCATGAGCTGGTCTCCGCTTTCGCATGCGCGGTCCTGGTCTTCGTCTGGGCCGGGCACCGGGGTTGGTTGCGAGGCAGTGCCGCGAAGAGCGTGCTGCGCTTCAGTATGTGCCTCCTTGCGATTGCGGCTGTTTCCGCGGGAGCGTGGTGGGTGCGAACAGTTCCCTGGCAGCGCGCCTATGCGATCCGCAACCCATCCATCGCTCCGGCAAGCATGAACAACGAAGGAGACGGCCCGAAGGGTCCGTTCTTTCCCAGCTCAGCACAAACGAGCACCGGCAAAACGGTCCCGGAGGATTATTTCCTGGATTCCTCCACGTGCAAACAATGTCATGCCGACATCTACAAACAGTGGGAGAGCTCCGCGCACCATTACTCATCGTTCAACAATCAGTGGTACCGGCAGGCCATTGTTTACATGCAGCAGGTGAATGGCGTCCAGTCTTCCAAGTGGTGCGCCGGCTGCCACGATGCGGCTCTCTTTTTTCCGGGCAATTTCAATACGCCGATTGAACATCGCATTTTTACGGCCCCGGCCCAGGCGGGCATGGGATGCATGGTGTGCCATTCCATTCGCAGAATCAAAAGCACAATGGGCAATGGAGACTTCGTTCTCGAGTATCCGGCACTCCAGAAGCTGGTCGCCAGCAAGAACCCGGTACTGCATCACATGATCGATTTTCTGATTGAGGAAAATCCGGAACCGCACCGGCGAACTTTTCTAAAGCCGTTTATGCGGGTCACGCCGGCCGAATACTGTTCGGCGTGCCACAAAGTCCATCTGGATGTGCCTGTCAATAATTATCGCTGGAGTCGCGGCTTTAACGATTACGACAACTGGCAGGCCAGCGGTATCTCCGGAATGGGCGCCCGTTCTTTTTACTATCCGCCAAAGTCGATGAATTGTGTGGACTGTCATATGGAGCTTGTCCGCTCCGAGGATGCAGGCAACGTCAATGGATTCGTTCATTCCCATCGGTTCCTGGCGGCAAACACGGCGCTTCCGTTTGTCAATAACGACAAAGTTCAGCTTGCGGATACAGAACATTTCCTTGAAGACAAACGAGTGAGCGTAGACATCTTCGCAATTTCTCCGGACAAGCCGTTAGCTCAGGCCAAATCGGCGCTCGATTCCGCGATGCGTCTGGAGAGCACTTTTGCTGTTGGCGAGGAGTCGGAAATGCACGCGCCATTGGGAGCGGCCGAAGGACCGGAACCAGCTCCAGTGACCGCGCCGCTGAATCGGGTGAATGCCCAGGTGGTCGCGGGACAGACAGTTCGAGTGGATGTCGTCGTCCGCACGCTCACCGTCGGTCACTTTTTTCCCGGCGGAACGGTGGACGCCTTCGACTGCTGGCTCGCACTCGAAGCCACCGATGATGCCGGCCATGTGCTGTTCTGGAGCGGCATGGTTGAGGACAAAGGCAAAGGCCCAGTGGAGCCGGGGGCGCATTTTTATCGCTCGCTGGCGATCGACGCACATGGCAATCCGATCGACAAGCGTAATGCCTGGGCAGCTCGCGCTACTGTATACGTCAATCTGATCCCGCCTGGCGCGGCGGACACCGTGCACTTCCGTCTGCACATACCGAAAAACGCTCGTGGTCAAATTCATCTGGAAGCGAACCTGAATTACCGTAAATTTGCGTGGCGCTATACGCAGTTCTCCTTCGCCGGAGTATCAAAGACCACCGGTCCTGACCAGGTAGCGAAGAGCTACGACGACCGTCCAATGGTCTATACCGGAGATACCAGCCATGTTTCCGGAGAAATTAAAGCAATTCCGAATCCGCCCATCGTGACGATGGCGAGTGCTTCTGCGATTCTGAGGGTACTTCCACCCGGGACTGCAATCCCAACTCCGCAGGTGGCGCTGCGGGCAGACGACTGGCAGCGGTGGAACGATTATGGAATCGGATTGTTCCTGCAGGGCGACCTGAAAGGGGCCGAAGCCGCCTTCACGAAGGTTACTGAAGTCGCTCCCCAGAATCCGGATGGATGGGTGAACATCGGCCGTGTTCGGATCCTGAGCGGCAATCTAGCCGGGGCAAGCGACGTGCTCAGGAAGGCGCTGGCGCTTTCTCCCTCTCTGGCCCGCGCACACTATTTTTATGCGCGGGTTTTGCGGCAGACCGGCGACTATGATGGCGCCATCGCTCATCTCCGCATTGTGCTGGCGCAGTACCCAAAGGATCGCGTCGTCCACAATGATCTTGGCCGCGTTCTTTTTCTCCAACATAAATACGGCGACGCCACAGCGGAGTTCAAAAAAGCGCTTTCCATCGACCCTGAAGATCTGGAAGCCAATTACAACCTAATGCTTTGTTCCACCGGTATGGGTGATCGGGCGGACGCGCACCGCTATGAAAAACGATTTCTGCGATTCAAAGCGGAAGAATCCGCGCAGGCGCTCACCGGCCCATACCGCGCGAAACATCCGGATGACAATCAAGAGCGCCAGCCGATTCACGAGCACGATTCCGTGCCTCTGCCGATCGCTGTCTCCGCGGTCCGGCAGCAATCCGATCCTGCCCTCAGCCACCGGGGTGGAAATTGATCCGGGAGACGATGAAATATTTGCGTCTGGTCATTTGTTTTTCAATATCTCTGCTGGTTTCGGCTTCTGCATTCGCGATTCGAAAACAGCCAGCCGTTGCACACAGCGCGGCATCGACACAAATACGTTTTAAAGACATCACGCGCGCGGCGGGGATTCACTTCATCCACAACAACGGCGCCTTTGGCAAGAAGTACCTGCCCGAAACTCTGGGGCCGGGCGTCGCGTTTATCGACTATGACAATGACGGCTGGCAGGACATCTTCATCGTCAACGGGATGAATTTTCCCGGGCACGAAGGCCGCGTCACGACACCCGTGCTCTACCACAACAACCATGATGGAACGTTTACCGACGTCACCCGCAAAGCAGGCCTGGCGGTCCAGATGTATGGCTTGGGGGTCGCCGCTGGAGATTTCGACAACGACGGTCACGACGATCTGTTCGTCACCGCGCTGGGGCAGAACCATCTCTTCCGCAACAACGGTAATGGCACCTTTACTGATGTCACGAAAAAGGCTGGTCTGTGGGGTCCTTCAGACTTGAGCACCAGCGCGGCCTGGGTGGACTATGACCGCGATGGTCACCTGGATTTGATCGTGGCCAACTACGTCCAGTGGTCACCGCAAAACGATCTGTACTGCACCATGGACGGCAAAACGAAATCTTATTGCACGCCGGAGTCCTACAGAGGCACCTCCGTGCGGCTTTGGCACAACAACGGGAACGGCACTTTTACCGATGTCACGAAAAAAGCCGGCCTTTACGATACTTCCTCAAAGAGCCTTGGTATTGCAATTCTCGATGTGAACCAGGACGGTTGGCCCGACATTGCCATCAGCAACGACACCCAGCCGAACAAACTATATCTCAACAATAAAAACGGCACTTTCAGCGAACAAGGTATTTCATCTGGAATTGCATTCAGCGAAGACGGAGTTGCCCGCGCCGGCATGGGCGTGGATGCTGCCGACTATGACCACTCCGGCTACCCGAGTCTGGTGATTGCGAATTTTTCTAACCAGATGCTTTCTCTTTACCACAACGAGCGCAATGGTCTTTTTGTCGATGTCGCTCCGCGATCCGAAGTGGGCCAGCGCAGCTTATTGACCTTGGGCTTCGGCTGCTTCTTTTTCGATTACGATCTCGACGGCTGGCTCGATCTCTACGTGGCGGACGGTCATCTCGATCCGGCTATCGAACGAATCCAGCAGAATATTCACTATGCTGAGCCGCCACACCTGTTTCGCAATCTCGGCCAGGGCCGCTTCCACGATGTCACGGTGCAAATGGGCAGCGCCTTCGCCCTGCCGCGGGTTGCTCGCGGAGCAGCATACGGCGATATCAATAACGACGGCGCTCTTGACCTGATGCTCACGACCAATGCTGGACCTGCGGTTCTTTTCCTCAACGAAGGCTCCACAGATAATTCCTTGCGCATGAAGTTGGTTGGCACGAAATCGAATCGCGACGGAATCGGGGCCGTAGCCATCGTCCGATCGGGCCAGATGACTCAGAAGCTGATGTTGCGCAGCGGCTCCAGCTATCTTTCTTCGAGCGAGCTTGTGCTCACCATCGGGCTCGGCCACGCATCCAGGGCGGACACGATTGAAATCCACTGGCCGAGCGGTTCCATAGACCGGCTGACAAACGTGAACGCTGGGCAGATGATCACGGTGAAAGAAGGGTCCGCCATCGTGAATGCACATCCTTTCAACAAACGGGCGTGAAACGGGAGTTCCGGGCTGCGTTCGCCCCTGGCTTCCAACTCGTACACTGATATCTCACCGCGGTTGCAAAGGGTTCTTCTCTGTATGCCTTCATGTTTGCGAAAGCTACGTTGGTTTTTCTGCCCGGCATTATGCGCGGTTCTAACTTGCGCTGCGCAGACCCCGCCACAGACTGAGAGCGCGATCCAACTCAACAATCTTGGTGTGGCATACATGAATCAGCAGAACATGGCGAAGGCTGAGAAGCTTTTTGACCAGGCATACCATCGCGATCCCAAGCTCCTCACCGCGCGGATGAATCAAGGGATCGCGTTGCTGAACATGCAAAAGCCTGCAGAAGCGCAACGAGTGCTCCTGGAAGTTGTAAAACAAGATCCGGCCAACACGGCCGCCTGGTACAACCTGGGGCTTCTATCCCGCAGCAGCAATAACACCAGCGACACCATCGCGGACTTCGAACATGTGTTGAAGCTCAATCCTTCCGATGCCGATGCCCACTACCTTCTGGGCACTACCTACATGCAGCAGAATAATTATGCGGACGCAATTCCGCAGCTGGAGCAGGCTTTGCGGCTGAATCCGCTCCATGCATCTGCTGAGTACAGCCTGGCGCGCGCGCATCTGCGCAGCGGGCAAGCCGATTCAGCCAAACAGGAGTTCCAGCGCTTTCAACTCATCACCCGGGAGAAAATTGGCTCGCCGCTGACCCAGGTCTACGGAGAAATGGGCCGCTACTCGATGGCGCAATCGATTCATGACGCCAATCCGCAGGTTGGCTCGATGATCCCTGTGCGTTTTGTGGAGCAGTCGATCGCCAGTGAGGCCTTCAGCAATGAAAAGACTCCCCACCAGCAATGCCGAGGGCGGTGGTGGCTGCATGCTGGATATTGATGGCAATGGGCAAATGGATTTGATCGCGCTTAATGACGGCGAACATGCCATTCATGTGTTTCTCAATCGCGGAGATGGCCACTTCGAAGAAGTACCCGCGAAACAAGCCGGCCTCGATGTCCGGGGTAATGCAATCGCCTGCACGGTGGGAGACTTCGACAACGATGGACTGACCGATCTCGCCGTTTCGATGAATGATCGCGTGCTTCTTTTCAAGAACCTTGGAAATGGAAAATTTGCGGACGTCACCGCAGGCCGCCGGCATTCATTCAACAAACCAGCCCGCGGGCTTGACGTTCGTGGATTACGACCACGACGGAGACCTTGACCTGTTCGTCACCGGCAAACCCGGCGCAAACAGCGCCCGTCCGAATACTTTATGGCGGAATAACGGGAATCGAACATTCACCGACTGGACCGATCAATCCGGCCTGGGCGGCAAGGGGACAACAGAGAATGCAATCCTGTCCGATCTCAACAATGACCGGGCGGTCGATCTGGTGGTGACCGGGTCCGGCAGTGCTCCCACATTTTTCGCAAACCCTCGGGAAGGCATCTTCCATGCCTCTCCGCTTTATGCCGATCCGAACTTGCCGCTGACCACCGGAATTTACGTCTTCGACTTCAATAAAGATGGATGGATGGATGTTGCCGTCACTCACGCGGGGGCACCCGGAATTACGCTCTGGCGCAATGTGAACGGGAAGCGCTTTGAACGTGTCCCGCTGCCGATCTCCGATGCAGCCCGCGGCTGGGGTCTGGCGGCAATCGATATCGACAACGACGGCTGGATTGATCTCGCCGTGATTGTGGACACTGCACACGGCCCGCAGTTGCGCATCCTGCGCAATCTTGGCGATAAGGGATTTACGGATGTGACGGCGCAAGTGGGCCTTTCCCATCTGAAGCTGGACCATCCGCGCTCGCTGCTCGCCGCGGATGTCGATCGGGATGGCGACGCCGATCTCATTATTACCCAGTTGCATCGCGCTCCGGTGCTGCTGCGCAATGACGGAGGCAATCGTAATCATTGGGTGCGTGTCAGCCTGAAAGGGCTGGCGGACAACAAATCCGCCATTGGGACGAAGGTTCAAGTATTCGCCGGCAATCTCTGGCAGAAGTGGGAAATCGCCGGAGCTGCCGGATACATGGGCCAGGGTTCGTCGGAAATTCTTGCCGGCCTCGGACACGAAAGCCATGTAGATATCGTTCGCATGTTATGGCCAACAGGAGTGCTCCAGGATGAGCTGAACATCCCCGCCGACAGGGAGAATCCTATTGGCGAAATCGATCGCCGCGGTAGTTCCTGTCCGGTATTGTTCGCCTGGGACGGCAAACAATACCGGTTCGTTTCCGACGCGATCGGCGCCGCTGTCATCGGACATTGGACTTCTCCTACATCGACCAACACGCCCGATCCTGACGAATGGATCAAAGTCGATGGACATTTGCTTCAACCGCGCGACGGCTACCTGAGTCTGCGCTTCGGCGAGCCCATGGAGGAGGTAAATTTTGTCGATCAGCTTCGGCTGATTGCAGTGGATCATCCTGACGGGACGGAGGTGTATCCGAACGAGCGCTTTTTAAGCACGCCTCCATTTCCTCGAGGAAAAAGTAATTGTCACCGGGCCGGCCCATCCTCTTATTGCGGCCTGGAACGATCAAGGACGGGACGTCTCTTCTCTGCTCTCGCATCGAGATCACCGTTACGTGAGTGACTTCATCACGCTCCCGTTTGCAGGATTCACCAGTGTTCACACGCTGACGATGGATATCGGTCCCTGGACTCCCGGACGTCCTCTTCACTTGCTGCTCGATGGCTACATTGAATACTTCAGCGCATCTTCCATGTATGCCGCATGGCAGGCCGGACTGAAGCCGACGCCGCCGTATCTCGAAGCACAATTTCCGGATGGGAGCTGGAAGCGCATCCTCAATGACATGGGATTCCCCGCCGGCCTGCCGCGCACGATTACCGTGGACCTGACAGGCAAGCTCCCGGTGGGCGTGCATCGACTGCGAATGGTGACAAACCTGCAGATTTACTGGGACCGGATTCTGATCGACAATGGACCAGACCTGTCAAACCGCGTTCGCCAAACGGAATTGCCGCTTGCGCTATCCACCCTGGAGTTCCGCGGCTACCCACAGCAGATTGAAGGCAAATCTCCAGGCGACCTGACCTATCGCTATGACCGTATCAGCAGAACCGGTCCATTCGCGCGGCAACGCGGCGAGTATACCCGTTACGGCAATGTAACTCCACTGCTGCGAAACATTGATGACCGCTTTGTCATTTTCGGCAGCGGAGACGATATCGACGCCGAATTCAGTACAACTTCACTGCCGCCCTTGCCTGCACATTGGGAGCGAGATTATTTCTTCTATGCAAATGGCTTTGTCAAAGATATGGACTTCTATGAAGCTTCCCCTTTTTCGGTCGATAAGCTGCCGTTTCACTCGATGAAATCTTATCCTTATTCTAAGTCGCAGGCATATCCCATCGATCCAGCCTCTTTGCAATACCGTCTAAGTCGGAATGATAGGTTTAATTCCGGACAGAGTTCGCAGGAATATAGGTTCCATTATCTCCCAGCCGTCTCGTTTCCCATAGAACCAGCGCCTTCCCATAAGGGATTACCGCATCTCCAACCAGGCGAAAAGTAGACATAGTATTCAGGTTAGATTTCGGCTGATCCAACAATGGATGGAATGGTCGATTGCCTGTTGGATTGAGTTCTGAGACTAGACTATTAACCTTATACAAAATCTATTAAATATCGGCAGCGGGAGAGATAAGCATGAAAAAGAACAATAACTACGTACTGGATCAGCTCATCGGAGGTTGGCACACCGCAGCCACGATCCAGTATCAGTCGCGAAATCCGTTCACTGTCTGCTCAGCCCGCTCCGGGAACCTTTGGCAACAGTTCGAGAGACAGCCTTTACGGTCCTCACCTGTCGAACGTCAACTTTTCGCTGGGTAAGAACTTCCCTCTCTGGCGAGAGGTTGTTTTACAGATCCGCGCCGATGCGACCAACGTGCTTAATCATCCCAGCTTCGGACTGCCAAATGCCAATATTGGCCCGGGTCAACAATCCACAATCACCTACGTCACGGTTGGCGGAAGATCGATGCAACTTCTCGGCAGGCTCTCGTTCTAACGTAAGGAAACCCGGATAGTTCGTTTGGTGCAAAGCTGATAGAAGCAGTTTTTTTCATTCGACGTTTGCTCAGCAAACGTCTTCCGCATCTCTTAAAACCTCGGTTCGCGACATACTTAGCGCCGAATAAGTGCTGTTGCTGCCTCAGTCACCGCCGTGTAGCCATGCTCCACGATCGCCGTGGCTCGGTCCCGGTATAGATCCAACTCGCGGGGCGCCCATGTGCCCAAGCCATCTACATAGCGGTTACACATACAAAAAACGGCAGCGATCAAAACAGTGTCGTGGATTTCGCGATCGGTTGCACCTTGTTGGCGGGCGGCCATCACGTCATCCTCTGTCACATGCCTTCCTCCCTGCTGTACTTTGCCCGCGATATTTAAGAGCGCCTTCAATTTGGGAGAAATATCAGCGTTGAGCCAATCCGTTTTTACGGTTTGCACAAGCTCCTCATCGTGGCCAAGTTGGGCTGCGGCAACTGCTCCATGAATAGTCTGACAAAAGAAGCAGTCATTTCGCCAGGATACATGTGTCGCGATCAGCTCACGCTCACCAGGCGTCAATGTGCTTTCGCCTCGCAAAAGTATATTCACCAGAGCGTTGATGGGCGCTGCGGTTTCTGGCCGGAAGGTCATCAGCCCGACGATCCCGGGAAATTCCCTGCCCAACTCTGGATTTACAGGTAATTCGATATAGGCCACGTTACACACTCCTTCCGAATCTGATATCTGCGCGGATTTGCGTAAGGGCCAACACACGATGGTAAGGGATCACGCTACGCCGCTGTCAGATAAAACGCATTACCACAAACTAGAGATCCAGCCTCATTCTCTGGTATGCGTGTCAGCAGTATACTGTGGGACAATGATCTGGTTCGTCACATCCCTGCTGGGCCATTTCTGTGATCGCGGTGGCTCCGGTACTTGCATCCTCTTCGTTGTCGTGACACCAAGACGATCGTGGCCTTTGGAATGCAATTTTTATCTGATATGGCGATGGCCACGCATGCCGCCGAATCGGCATTGGAATCTCCTGCGCCATGCACCTTCCCACATCTGAACCGAAAGCCGCAGAAAAAGGAGTACCTCTTGAAAACACTGGAGCAAAATTCTACTTATCTTCCTGAGGTTGAATCGAACCTCCAACCCGGTCCGTATGCAGATTTGATCAGAATCACGAAGGAGTCTGGCCGCGAGCACTGGCAAATATGGAGCCTCTTTGCCTTCCGTCCCGAAGTTACTTCCCACCTGGCGAGCTTTACCGAAGGGGTGATGCGCGGGCCCGCTCCGATCAGTGGAGGCCTGCGCGAACTTATCGCGACCTATACTTCCTGGGTCAATCAATGCGAGTTCTGCTGGCGGTCCCATGCCGCAGTGGCGGCTGAAATGCTGGGTAGCGACGCGTTGGTGCGCAGCGTTCTCAATGATCTTGAATCATCGCCATTGCGGGAAAATGAAAAGGCTCTGCTGCGTTTTGCTGGAAAAATGACGAAATACCTGCCGGATATGGCCGAAGCCGATATTGCTGGACTGCGCGACGTGGGTTGGAGTGACGAAGCCATCTATTACACGATCCTTGTCGTCTCGCTCTTCAACTTTTATAACCGTTGGGTCACCACGTCAGGTGTTCATGCCGTTTCGGACGAAGCGCATCGCGCTCCATGGCAAGCGCCTCGCCACCAACGGCTATGAACCTAACAACAGACTTGCAGGTATACGGGCCTCAGAATCTCACTCGTAGCGCAATTACTTCTTTTAACAACCTCCATGTGCAGAGTATTGATCAAATCTATCGCGCTACCGATTTTCTCGGCCCGTGCCGCGCCGCTTTGGAGATGGATTAGAGCCTGCGAATCCTACCTTCACAAAGCCGAACTTTACCAGCCCTGTCCGGCAACTGCAGGCATCCTTGCACCTGAATAGTTCGGAGAAAATCAAGATGGCTTATATTGCAATTGAAGATGGCATTCCAGGAATCTTGGGGCCGATGATGTTCCGGCCTGAGACGGCAAAACCACTGCGCGAACTCGCTGAGGTTCTCCTCCGCGGGACCAACACGCTCACCAGCTCGGAACGTGAAACCATCGCTGCCTATGTATCCTTCCGTAATGACTGCCGATTCTGCCAGCTCTCCCACAGTGCTGCTGCCGCGGAGCATCTCGGCGGAGAGGAGGCTCACTACGCTCTCATCGAATCCGTAAAAACCGATTTTGCCTCCGCCCCTATTTCCCCCAAACTCAAGGCATTGCTTGTCATTGCCGGCAAAGTGCAGCAAGGCGGTAACCATGTCACCCCAGAGGATGTAGCCGCTGCCCGCTCACAGGGTTCATCCGATATTGAGATCCACGATACGGTACTGATTGCTGCGGCATTCTGCATGTTTAATCGGTACGTCGACGGCCTCGCAACCTGGCAGCCAGACGATCCCGCCGATTATCGGCCGATGGGCAAGCTCATGGCGCATGCTGGATACCTTCGTCACAATGGGGAGACGAATGATGGAACCGGTTCATAATCAGCCTTTAACAATCTAGATACATACTTGATTACCAGAGGCTTTATAGAGGTCGAAAGCAACAGGAACAAACCTTTCAGCAAAAACACTATGCTGTTCGCCCAAAACCCGGAGACACTGACGTGGCACTAATCGTCAACGGTGAGTATGTGGGAGACGAGCAGTTCCTCGGTGAATTTCGTCAACTCGGAGGCGACGCTCTGAAGTCTGGCGGCGCCGAGGAGCAACATCGAATCGAAACCCTGCAACGCACGGCGAATGAACGCGTCCTGCACCGCACGTTGTTTCGGCAGATGGCGGTACAGAGCGGCGTCATGGTTCTGCCCGAGGAAGTAGAACAAGAACGACGGCGCCGATGGGGCAGCTCGACAAACACAACGTGTGGGACTGGAGTCTCTCAGGCAATCATTGCCGACCTTCAGATTGAGCGGTTCTGCACTCACCTCACCCGTCATGTGCCACGTCCCACGCGAGCGGAAGTGGAGCAGTTCTATCTCGCGAATCCGCAACGCTTCTATCAACCGGAAAAAGTTCATGCGGCGCATATCATAAAAAATATCGAAGCGCCCTCGGACGAGCCAAATGCCCGGTCAGCACTAATTTCGGCGCAGTCGGAACTCGCCGCGGGAAAGCCGTTTGCCAAAGTAGCGGATCGGTACTCCGACTGTGGTGGAGGAGGCGCGCTCGGCTGGGTCGCGCGTGGGGAAATGGTGGAGGAGTTTGAAGAAGTGGTTTTTTCTTTGAAAAAAGGCGAGTGTAGCGGTATTTTCCGCACCGTCTTCGGTCTTCATATCGCGACAGTGCTCGGCAAGAGACCTGCCGGCGTGTCTCCATTCGAAGAAGTACGGTTATCGCTCTCTCGCAATCTTTTCGAGGCGAGGAAACAGGCAATCATCCAGCGCGTATTAGACGAAGCCCTACGGCGTTCGCGGATCACGGTAGCGCCTCAGCAGAACGGCGGCAGTAAATCCATGGAGGAGTTGGTTCCGTGAAGGAAATCGCACCCTGCTGCGTTCCCAGTAAGCAGCGCGCAGAATTGCTCATAGCTTCGCGCAACGCATCGGCTGCGCGCCGCCTGATGTCTCAGGGTTCGACGGAAGGAATGGTCCTGTTGCCAGGCGGAGCTTTCCTGATGGGAACTGACTTTCGCGGAGGATTCCCTGCCGACGGTGAAGGGCCCGTGCGGAAAGTCACGCTGGATGCTTTTTATATGGACACCTATCCGGTACGCAACCGCGATTTCGCGCGCTTTGTGGAAGAGACCGGGCATGTCACTGAGGCCGAGCGTTTTGGATGGTCCTTCGTCTTTGAGGGAGATCTGCCGGATCGCGGTGCGTCTCTGGCCGGGCAAAATGCGGTGCAAGGCGCGGAATGGTGGAAGCGCATTGAATTTGCCGATTGGCGGCATCCGGAGGGGCCGCAAAGCGCCATCGATACGCGCCCCGATCATCCGGTCGTGCACGTCTCCTGGAATGACGCGGCTTCGTATGCCTCCTGGGCAGGTAAACGCCTGCCCACTGAGGCGGAGTGGGAATACGCTGCTCGCGGCGGCCTGGAACAAACGCTCTATCCCTGGGGCGATGAGTTGACTCCCGGCGGGGTCCACCTGTGCAACATTTGGCAGGGCAAGTTCCCGGTGGAGAACACGGCCGACGACGGCTTCACCGGTGTGTCGCCGGCAGACGCATTTCCTCCCAACGGCTATGGTCTATACTCCATGACCGGTAACACCTGGGAATGGTGCGCGGATTGGTTTGATGCGACCTTTCACAGGTTTGCCACGCACGAGAACCCGGTGGGGCCGTCGACCGGCGCAGCGCGTGTGCTCAAAGGCGGATCGTATCTATGCCACATCTCCTACTGCAACCGCTATCGCGTGGCGGCGCGTAGTTCCAACACCCCGGACAGTACTACGACAAACATAGGGTTCCGCTGTGTGCGCGATGTGAGCCTTCCAGCGTAATCGATCCCGACAGAATGTTCCTAACATGCCACCCAGGCCTCGTTCGGGAGACCTGAGTGGCAATCACTGCGTCGAGCCATTAGTAGCGATCGACGTTGCAGCCAGTGGTGGCGGAGACCAGTTTCTGCGACTCCGCGCTCAGAGTGCGGCTGTAGCAATCTCCCAGGGAGTTGTTATAGCGGAAGGTTTGCGTGGTCTTTGCGCCCGTGGGTGGAAGAATCGTCCCGCTGGCAGTGAAGTTGAGTACATCCATGGCATGCACTTCGTTGTACAGATTGCTGTGGTAGAAGGTGTAGCCGAGGAAGCTCTGCGTACGATCGATCTGGTCCTTCTGGTCGCTGATGACCGTCTGAGTGGCGCTACCGTCCGAATGGGCGACGTAAAGGTAATCCACGTTGATCGGATAGGAGAAGTGCTTCTTAGATGTCTCGGCGAAAACTCCATTCCGCGTGGTGGTGCGTACGTCGACGGTGCTGGTCTGCTGCGCAAGTTGACCATCGGTGGTGGGGTTGACGTAAAACTCCTGGGTGTTCAGGAAATTGACGTTCTCGTCTACGGTGGTTTCGACGCGGCCATGCGACGTGTTGACGTAACCGCTGATCACGAAGCTGCGATTGGACCTGACCGAGATGGTGCCCGGTGTAGGTGGGGCCGGTGGGATTGGTCGAGATGTTCTCCTTGACCACGGGCGTGGGCAGAGCGAGCGTGTTGCTGATGATGCCCCCGGTGACTTTCTGTTTACCGCGATCGGTGAACACCAGCAGGTTCGCTGTGGCTAGGAAGTAGCTGTTAGCGTTGAAGACGCCGACGCCAACAGTGTGCGGGCTGCCGTCGCCGAGAATGCCGGCGAACGGCGTGAGGTCGACGCGGTAAGGCTTGAAGTCGAGCGTTTGAACGCCGGGAATCGGCTCCCAGAGATACGGGTCGAGACCTCCGGTGTATATCCACGGATATACGGGCGCGACTCCGGCGGGCTGGCCGTCGATGGTCACCTCGGTTTCGCGGAAGGCAGTGTTGCCGCAGCTCAAAAGATGCATGCTCTGGTCGCTGGGCACGCAGAGGAACCATTGTTCGTCGGCCGACTGGCTCTGGGCGATCACGTCAAGATAGACGCGTTCCACATTGGTAGGTAGAGCGAGCACCTGCGTTATCTGGTCGGTGGTGGTATTGAGCGTGCCTGCGTCGCCGCCTGTGCCATTCACCGGAACGACGATGTCGGGAGTGGGGAGTGCGGGATCCCGCCAGTCGGCGGGGTAAAATTCCAGCGCGGCGTTCGCGTAGATGATGCCGTTATATGTAACGCCTCCGGAGACGCCGACGAAGTTGCCGATGTTGGCTTCTCCGGTCTGCGCGGACTTGAAGATCGCGGTGAGATCGGTGACGTCGCGCTCGACATGCCACGACGGGCTGAGGGTCTTGCGCGGCTCGGCGGTGGTGCCGTAATAAATGTTCGCGTGACCAAGATAGAACGCGGCGGTGCGATCAAACTGACGGCCAGCGGTCACGGTGAAGTCGGCCGTGAAGACCACCTTCGACCAGGGGCCGGGACATGCCGAGGGCGGAGTGTAGTTGAACACCTTCGGCGTAAAGTCGGCGAATTCCAGGTTTTGAAAGAGCGGCACGATGCAGGGGGTGGTGTGAGGTCGAGGTACCGGAGGTTCGGCGGTAATCGGGTTGGAGGATCCAATCTGCGGATTGGGCGGCACGATGACTACCTGCGCGCTCACCGCGGCCACGGAGGCGAACAGAAGTGCAGCGGCAAAAATGATCAACCGCCGCACGCCGGACGAAGAATTTACGGTCGTGGACATAACGGGTTCCTTTCGAGCATGCAAAGATGCGCACCCAACATATCACGAAAGCAAAGTGCCGGTTTCACCGTGAATTGCGCGATCAAAAGCTTTTAACGAGCGCACCTGATTGTTGGTGTGGGAGGACTCTTTGGCAGGAAATTGCCGTCCGTTACGATGGTCCTCGGCAGCAGGGCAAAGACCATCTGTTCATGCAGAAAAATGCCCGTCCTGGTCAGCCGAACGGGCGTTCATTGCGCATCACAGCGGGTTCCCTGGTCCTTCCACTACCAGTTCCGCTGCTGGTCAGATCGAGGAGAAGACCCGTCGGCTGAATAGAACACCGAGCAGGTCGTCCTCGGATTTTCATAAAAGCATCTAGTTGTGCCCCTCGTACCTTCGGTTTTCTGCAGGAACAAACTTCGTAGACATAGTTCCGGTCACCGGGAGGACAAAGCTATAATTCCCGGTTATTCCCTCCACGCTGACGGCAGTTACTGTAACCTTGTATTGCCCAGAACGGGTATATGTATGGTTTATCTGCATACCTTCTAATTTCACCCCGTCGCCACAATCCCATCGATATGACACAACTGCCGTATCAGTATTTGATACTCGGGCCTTAAACGTCACGGTTTCCCCTGCCTGAGATTGCGATGGATGTTCGGCACTCACATTCGGCGTTTGCGCGGGAATTGAGATATCTACAATTTTAAAAATCCGAACTGAGTGTAAAGGCTGATTGACCACAAGGGTTTTTGACTCCAGAGGTGACCTTCTTCCTGTCAAATACGTCGGAGACATCGTAATTATCGTTTTCAGCAAGACCCAGGCTGGAGAGTTCGATCCTATGCGTCCGCGATGTACCGGTCCAATTGAAGACCGTAAGAATACTCTGCCTGCGATCTTCTTTCAGGAAAAAGATACTCGGTTGCTGATCCTCCGGTAGGTACGTCATTAAATCTATTGGCAGTGAAGCTCGCCCTAAACGAGCCATTGTGATCAGATCTTTGTTTTGAACCAGCGCCAGGCGTTCTGGTTCGGAACCCAACGTTGGGAGATCGTCCCCAATTTCATACATACCGCCCGATACAGCTGAAAGAGCTATCGAAGCTTTGGCCTCGTCCAATGTTAGCGGGTGCGAGCCTCCATGCCACGATTGGTCACCGACGATCTGCTTGGATACTGTGAATGCATCTGGATCTGCCACGAAGAAGTTTCGGTTCATGTAATATCGCGCTGCCATGCCCGACGCAGCGTCCTTGGTCGCCTGAAATGTGTGCCCTGTATCTTGGGAGATGCGGCCGAAATCGACATATCCAACAGGGTTCAGCATCACGCTTCCGTCTTTGTCCAAAAGAACCTTATCTCCCACGGCCTTTCGGATGATTCCCAGCCCAATCCGTTGAGCTTCCATTGCTGTCGTATTTGGTCGATAGTAGCGGCCTTCGATCGCGCTATCATCCATAAAATCCATTTTTATATAGCGGATTCCCCAATCATTGGCCAACGTAGAATACGTGTTACGAAGATAGTCCTGTGCGCCTGGGTTCGTAGCATCCAGCACGAACAGTTTGTCCTTATTGTTAGTCACCCAGCCAGCATGAATAGGCTCGCCCTTTGCATTGTGAACCAGCCAATCACGATGATTTTCATAGACCCAGGAGCGATCTGACACCTCGAAAGGTGCAGTCCACAGACCCGGGACCAACCCAAGATCCTGAACCTTTCGTTCCAGGCTAGCCATTCCATGGGGAAAGAGCGCAGCATTCGGCGTGCTGTATTCACCTCGAGCATATTGGTAGCCCTCATCAATGTGAAAGAAGTCATACCCGAGCGACTTCAGATTTTGAGCTAACCATTGCGCATTCGTTACTGCCGCTCCCTCATTTAAACCGAAGTAATAAGCAGTCCAACTCCACCAGCCCATCGGTGTTGGAGCCTCGGCTCGCGCATGATGAAGTTTCCGAATCAACGAGCCGTAGGTCTCAAGCTGGCCGTGATAATCCTTACCTACACTGAATAGCAGTCTCTCAGAGGCCAATTCAGATCCGGCAGCAACAGGCAGATCCAGCTGCATCTGGTTTTCTGGAGGAGCTTCTCTTAAGGAATTCTCCTTTTCGAGTTCTGTAGTGCCCGTCGAATCCACCTCGTAGGAAGCAATATGAGCCTGATCGTTAGAGCCTGACACGTGAACTCGCAGAATACTCAAAAAGCGATCCGAGGTTAATGCGCCCACAAAAAAGCTTCTTTGATTCTGACGGTTATATATCAACTGGGTTCCTACCCCACGATGCATCCCGTTTTCTGCATCCGCCAAGTCGTGAATTGTTATCGCTGGCCGATCTTCGCTAAAGCTGTCGGACAGAACGCGATCTTGCGACGCAGGGCCGCCTAGATCAATAATTGCGTTTCCAGATGCCGCTATGACGCGAATCGCTTCGACGTGGACTGGTTTCGCCGTCCCATTGCGGACGATTACCTGAACATCGCCGAACGGCTTGTCAGAATATGCGCGCAGCTTATAGATAAGGTCCGGCGCGCCATCCGACCCGGTAAACGTGACGGTCCATTGCCGCGCTGTCCCCAGATCGTCTTGAACCCTGCTCTCGGCAATTGTGTGCTTGGGATAGCTGCTGGAGTGGACCCAGCGGCCGCCGAATTGTACGGCAACTCCCGCCTGCAGAACCGGCGCACCCAGACCTGGTGCGCCGATCGTGTAGTTCCCGTTCGAGGAATTGACAGCCACCTGCAGGGCGTCACTGGAATTTTGTGCCGTAATGGTACCGGCGTGGCAGAGAATCAAAATAATGCACCCTATTACTGCCTGGAGACACGCTTCTATCGAGGACGGCTTCATCTTATAGTTAGACATTCAGGCTCTCTCCGGAAAATCGACGGTACCAGGAATGGGGATCATAAGCGGATATGTCATTCCGAGCGGAGCGCAGCGATATCAAGGAACCTGCGGTTTTGCTCCACTTCGCTCGAGATGACAGAATTAATGTATAAGGCAGCTCAACATTAAAACTGATATCGGACGCCCATCTGCATATGCCGAGGCGACGATGCAGTGGAAGATATAATCCCGAAGGTAGGGCTTTGATAGCCTGTATCGGGCACTGCGAATCGCGCTGTGTTCGTGCAGTTGAAGCAATCCGCATGAAACTCCACATGGCCTGCCCTTGGGCCGAACTTGAAGACCTTTTCCAGGGTCAGATCGATCTGGTGGATGCCATCGGAACGCAGCTTGGAAAAGTAGCGCGGAGCATCGCCGGGCTGCTGGTCTCCAGGATCGGCGAAGCAGTTTGCGTTCAGGAACGGAACGCCATAACGCGCGGCATTATGGGCGGTCACGCCTGTCCTCAACGTGTTGAGAGCGGAACAGGTGACGTTCGGACGCTGCTTGCCATCCGCGATCCGATTGTTCGCCATAAAGATGGGGAGCGGCTGGCCCGATTGAAGGGTAGTCAGCGTTGTAAGTTGCCAGCCGCCGACGACCGCATCGAGGGCACGATTCATATCGCGGCCCACCGGATAGCCGCGCCCGATCGGTAGCTGTAATATCACGGCGGCAACCGCCCGGTTCGTCGCATCGTTCGCGCTGACAGACCATTCCGCCTTTAGATGATCCAGTTCCTGCGGAGAAGCGGCGCCCAGCGTTCCGAGAAAGGAGTTAGCTCCTGCAGAGGAATTATCCATATTTTTCGACCAGGTGTAGTTGCCTTCAAAGTTCAGGTATTGACCTGCCCGTTTTTGAAATACGACTTGTAGCGCGTTATACCAGGAAGATGCTTCTAACAGTGTGTGTCCTTGAAATGAACCATCGAACTGCGGATAGGGGCGCAGGAGGTTTATAAGTGGGAGTGTGGGATCTCCATAGCGGGATTCAGGCACATTGAAGATCGCGTTAGGACCCGAGAACAGCGGCTGGAACGGGTTGGGTGCGGGCGCGTTTAACTGGGCGCTTGTGTACTGCCTCCGGATCGAGGAATGAATGAAATTCCGATTGTCCGTCCCCTCCCAGGGCAGGTGAGTGCTGCGATTGGCGGAGTAGTTGATCGCAATCACGATGTTGCCCGGAAGAGCCTGCTGCGCTCCCAGATTCCATTGATAAATCTTCGCGTCCGTCGCCTTCTGCGTGCCAAGATTATTCGGATCGCTCAGGCCCCACATGGCCAGCTTCCCGTATTTCTGTCCTTGAGGTTGCCGGATTCCCCCAGGGAAGGGGTTGGCCAGGGTTGCGCTTCGCGTTAAATAGCCATCCTTCGTAAAGAACGCCGCAGGACTGGCAGTGTAGGCAGGTCCCGGATACTGATAATTCGTCGCAGTACCATATCCAGAATAGATTCCGGCGCCGCCGCGGATGACCAGCTTGTCATTTACCAGGTAGGCAAACCCAAGACGGGGATCGATGCCACTGTAATCTATGGGGATATTTCTCATATGCGAAGAGGCAAAGATAGTGGTGCCTATCAGTGGCCCAGAGTGGCCGGGAATGCCGGGAACGGTGACGCCGCTGTCGCCGGTGAAGTCGCTGAACTGGGTGTTATTGTGGCGCTCTGTGTAGGGAGTATCCCACTGATAGCGCAGCCCGAGATTCACGGTCAGCTTGCTGGTGGCTCTCCAATCGTCCTGTATGAAAAAGGCTGTTACCTTCGATTTGTCCGCAACCGATGGACCGACGTTGATGCCGCTGTCGCTGGTATCGGCGTAACCAATAAGCAACGCCGCGAAGTCATTTCCCTGGGTACCGTTAGCAGTATCGAAGGGAACTTGCGCAGTGATATCCTGCGCAAAGCCGAAGTAGCCATCCGGGTAATTCGGCTGGAAGAAGTTATTGTAGAAAAGCTGCTGCATTCCACCTGCCTTCAGCGTATGCGTTCCCTTCGTCCAGGCAAATGAAGAGCTGTAGTTAAGCAGGGTGTGGGCAAACGTCGTGTCCACGCAACATTGATCGTAAATGGAAGTCCATGGCGCGTCTTCCATGATGATCGACGGCATGCGTGAGACACCGTTCTGGATCAAATAACTAGGAAATCCCACGGAAGTTGGGCTGGGGTACTTGGTGAAGGACGGCTGCGATACCCTGTCCAGGCCGATGGTTGAGGTCCAAAGGGTGTTCGCTGTGGGACTATACGAATAGTTGATCCCGTCGTTGAAGATCTTCTCGGTGTAGGCTTGGCCATCGCCGAACTCGCCGTCCGCCAGCACCGTCGGAGTCGATCCACTGCCGAATACGCTGCTGTAGCGCACCGAAATGTTCGACTTGGGTGTGAACTGCTGGTCAATCTTCACATCGATCTGCAGCGAGTTCGAGGTCGAGAGAATCACGTCGCGAAAATTATTGATCCCGTTGCCGTCTCCTGGGGTATTCGGCTTCGGGTAGAGCTTCATGATCGCCTGTCCTATCGGATCAATTTCTCCAGCAGGAATTTGGTTGCCTGGATACGCCGGCCGCGTGTAGGTTGCGGGGTCAATCTTGAGAGGATCGAAAATCTGGGTCCCCCCCTGCGAAAAGTCGCCGTTGATCTCGGCGGCTGTGGGAACGGTTGCGACGATGTTGACCGGACTGTTGGACCGGACCGACTCCAGGTCTCCGAAAAAGAATGTTTTGTTCTTGACGATCGGACCACCAAGCGAAAACCCGTCCTGGTTCTGCGAGTGGTCCGGCACCGGTCCGCTGTTGAAGTAATCGCGCGCGTCGAATGCGGCATTCTGGTTAAACCAATACGCGCTGCCATGTAACCGGTTTGTGCCGGAGTGCATTACCTCATCGATGACTGTGCCGTCGCCATATTCCGCGGAAAAACTGTTGTTCTGGACTTTAACTTCCTGCAGCCCCTCCACCGTGGCCTGGTAATAAGTCCCGGAGGTTGAACCCTCGCCCTGCTCCGGCGCGGTAATCAGGACGCCGTCCAGCCGTATGTTGGCGGTCGAATTTCGTTGGCCGTTCGAGATGAAATTTGTTCCACCCGGATAGGGATTGTCGATGCCGTTTCCCGCCGACTCGGTCACTCCGGCCGCCAGGAACGTGATACCGAACGGATCGCGATTTGTCAGCGGAACCTGCGTCAGATATTCGCTGGGTATGTCGGTTCCAAGTGTGGCGGTGCCGGAGTCCAGCAACACAGGAATGGCTTGCACGGTGACGGTTGACTTCTGACTGGCGGGATTCATCACCACATCTAGCGTCGTCTGCTGATTGACTGTGAGAGTAATTCCAGGCTTCACAATCGTGCCAAAGTTGGGCGACTCGACCGTCAATTTGTAATTGGAAGCCCGCAATGCGGTAAATGCGTATCCACCATTGCTACTCGTAGTTGTGGACTGGGAAATATTCGTACCAACGTCCGTGATCGTCACTTTTGCGCCCTGAATAATCGCGCCCGATGTATCTGTGACCGTTCCACGGATCTGCGTCTGATTGATGGATTGCGATAGCAGCACGACAGGACAAAGGAGAAGGGCCAGGAGAAATACTCTTTGCGATGTTTGCCGGATGATTATCATAGTGCGAGGCTCCTTCCATTTTTTCGCAATACGATATTGCGAAATGTTACGATCTGCAACAATTAGCAGCGAGGTTCATGATTGTCAAGAGGAAATGTTCTATATTGGCGATTACCGGTGCCAGTGAAGCATGGTTTGGCGGCTGACGCGCCGCAACACATCGGATAAAGGAGACTCACTTGAAATCGACATTCAGATTCGCCGTCCTGGTGTTTTTGCCTCTAATCTTTGCAACAAATGCCCGAGGCAGCGCCGCATCCGCCTCTTCATTCTATGTCTCGGCCCATGGCAACGACTCCAATCCGGGAACCAGGGAAAAGCCTTTCCTGACATTGCAGCACGCTGCAGACCTGGCCAAACCGGGACAGTTTATCAATGTGCAGGGAGGCACATACTGCGAGCGCCTCTCCGTAAACAGATCTGGCGATAAGTCCGATGGCTACATCACCTTCCGAAGCCAACCCGGCGAGTCGGCGATTTTAGACGGAAGCTGCCTGACTCCGAAGATCGGCGACAGTAGCATGATCGAACTCCGCAATGCCAGTTATGTAAGGATCGAGGGTTTTGAAGTCCGAAACTACAGGACCGCCGACAGGATGCGCACACCGGCCGGAATTCGCATGTACGGCGCCGGCTCGCATATCGAGATACTAAACAACAATGTTCACAATATCGAACAGACGTATCCGGGCCGCGAGGGACCGGGGCACGGAGCGAATGGGTTCGGCATTGCGGTTTACGGCACCAATGCCACGACGCCCATCAGCGACCTGGTTGTTGAGGGGAACGAAGTGCATCACCTGCAGACCGGTTCGAGCGAGTCTCTGGTTCTGAACGGAAATGTGACGAACTTCCGCGTCACCAAAAATCGAGTCCATAACAATAACAACATCGGTATTGACATCATCGGATTTGAGCGCACTGCTCCGGATCCTAAAGTCGATCGGGCACGCGATGGGATCGTCAACGAGAATCTGGTCTACGACATTACATCGAAGGGCAATCCTGCCTATGGAAACGATGTTTCCTCCGACGGCATTTACGTCGATGGCGGCACTCGCGTCCTGATCGAACGCAATATCATCCACAATGTCGATTTCGGAATTGAGCTGGCTAGCGAGCATTTCAGGCGGGACACCAGTCACATCACGGCGCGCAATAACCTGATCTATCTCTGCCATACCGCTGGCATCAGCATCGGAGGTTACGATCCTAAGCGCGGCAGTACCCATGACACCACTATCGTCAACAACACGCTGTATAAGAACGATACAGAAGGTACCGGCACGGGCGAGTTCCAGATGCAGTATTACCTGCGGAACAACATTTTCGAGAACAACATAATTTATATTGGCGAATCCGGGCGGGCGTTGAACAGCAAATCCGGGCGTGTTGAACCGGGCATTCCCACAGTGACTCTGGACCACAATGTGTACTACTATCCTCGCGGTTCTCGCGCGACGAAATGGTCCTATGATGGGAAGGAATATGCAAGCTTCGAGGATTACGTGAAAGCCACGGGAAATGATCGGCATTCTGTGTTTGCCGATCCTCGATTCGTTGACCCCTCAAAGAAAGACTTCCACCTGCGGCCGGGCTCTCCTGCACACAACGCTGGCGCGAATCTCAGCGTGTCAGTGGCGGGCGAAAAAGACCTCGACGGCGCATCGAGAGTAAAGAGAGGCAAGATTGATATAGGATGCTATGAAAGTCAGTAGCGAAAGGCCATGCTTGGCTCGCAGAAGCGAGACATGGGGTCCTGCCTTCCAATGCCGGCCCTGGTGACTACTGTTTGTACACCAGTCGCGGGCCGCCCACTTGCTGCACCTTCAAGTCGATGTTGACGTTGACGTGATCTTCGATTCTTACAAACGGGATGCCTTTGTTCATTCCATAGTGCTTGCGATTGAAGACCAACACTCCGGTGATGACGTCTTCTCCCGATTGCTTGTGCGGAATTGTCAACTTCAGGGTCTCGTTTCTTGACACTCCGCGGATAGAGAAATTTCCATCGACCTCAAAGCTCTCCGGACCGGTCTGTACAATTTTCGTAGATTGAAACACGATTGACGGATAGTGCTCGACGTCGAAGAAATCTTTGCTCTTGAGCTTGCTATTCTTCATACCGCTTCCGGTATCCACCGTAGCCGCCTGGATCCTAATGTGCAGAACGCCCGAGCTAACGTTCGCGGACGAAAATGTAAGCGCGGCGTTCCACTTGTCGAATTTGCCGTGGAGTGCGACAGAGGACTTCACTGAGAACTGGATGCTGCTTTCACCTGGAGTCACCGCGAAAACCGGGGCTTGTGCGTGGCTCGCAGCGGGCAGCAGGACAAAGGCGAGGAAACACAGGATGGCGGATCGCATTGTGTGTGAGTTTCGAATTTTCTTGTTCGACTGTCAACTATCGCTGCGAGCTGCTTCAGATGACACAATGCCCGTATCACCTGCGATGGGATAGAGGACATGGGGCACCCGGCAAACCATCCTATTCCAAAAGCGCGAGGATTTGCTCTGGATGTGACAGATTCAACGCCCTTTTCACACGTCGTCAATAGGCCAGAACTGGGCTAATTGCACGTCGCGGTGAAGTCGGTGTCAGATTCATTACCGGTGGAGCTCACGATGATGGTACGACCGACTATGACATTGGAAGCATTTATGCCATTAGCTTGTGTCAATCGAGAGTTCGGAACTGAAATGACTTTAAAAGCGCCAGCCTTATATAGGAAAGCGTCGCTAGTGTCACTACCTGTCCAAACGGAACCGACGATCTCTCCCGTGTTGCTGATGTCGTTCAGCGACGTGCCCCCGAAACCGACCTCGTTCGGAAAATCGAGGATTTTGAAATTTCCATTTTGCAGCAGGAACCCATGGCTGTCGCGCCCGCCGTTGTCATACCAGCCGACGATGACGCCCTCGTCGTTAATATCAGATACAAAGGTGTCCGTCGCCCCAGAAGGATGAATTGAGCTGAACTTCCCGTTCTGAAGCTTGAAACCATGGAAGTGTCCGTCCGATGCAAGGTAGTCTCCGACTGTCACCCCTGATTTGTTGATGCCGTTCAGCTCTGTGTGGGAGGATCCGGGGAAGGTGACGCTCCGAAAGCTGGAACCGCTTGCCATGAAGCCTTTGACATTCGGGGAGCCATTTGTCGTGTAGGAACCTACGTCTGTTCCCAGTGAATTTCGACGCATAATGGTGGTATTCACGGAATCAGGCGCATGGTAACTGGTGACGCCGCCGTTCGAAGACCGGATGAATCCTTCCGTGAGGCCCGTGAATTCATCCACAAACCCAACGATCGTTCCGTAAGTATTAATACCTTCGGGAATGACAACGCCGTTCGAGAGCGGGATTTGGAATAGGTGGAATGTGCAGGATGCAGTTTTTTGCGCTGAACTGGTGAGCGGCGACACCATTGCCAGAGCAAAGATCATGCTTCCGGATAAGAGCCTGCTTTGCACGTTCATGGAGAGAACCCCTTTCTACCTCTACCGCCTGTTTCGCAGGTATACGCTTGGGCGACGGGCGAAATAGCCGTGTATAGGACGCAGTTGGGGTTTGGTGAGTTGCTTCCAAACGAAAGAATCGCCGAGTGATTGGGGGGCTATCTTCGCACAGAAAAATACGCGATTTCCACCATAATAATCCCAGAGAAGCAAGAAGTTCTCATGCGATACCCAGTGCAACGGAAGAGAAATCTTTCAGAGAAGAAAATGGAATCAACGCCGGCTAAGAGGATCGGCGACGAGACTCACTTCAGGCGACTGAAGACAGTTGGCAGGCAGCTTTTGCAACATGCAGATACGGAACGGCGTGGGATGTGTGAGTTCTGCTCGCGGATCCTGAAGAGTTCCGGAAGGGCAAGGTTGTGATCTGGTTCTCGAAAACCAGATCTTCGAATAATCTCGGATTGCCGGGGGCGAGTTCTCGCGAGAGAATTCGCCCTTGGTTTTTCTGTGCTACTTCGGGGGTTGGGCAAGAGGGGTAGCTCCGATGGGGTGGTGATGACAAATTATTTTGGATTGACTTTTATTGCGTCTAGTCATAGATTCGCTTCCCAACATAACAAATCCTGCTTCCGAGGTGATCTATGAAGCGTCTATTTTGCATATTTTGCATATGCAGTGTGGCTTTTGTGTTAACCCTCCCCGTTCAAAGCCGTGCCCAGGCCGGGACCTGTGCCGGTATGACCCTTGGCCAAAACTCAAGTCTCAACGGGTTCGTTCCTTTCCCATCATCCGATCCGTGGAACCAAAATGTAACGAGCGCCACCGTCGACCCAAACTCGGCCAACATCATTGCGTTCATCGGTACTACTACTCCCCTTCATCCTGACTTCGGTTCTGGAAAAATAGGAAAGTCGACAATCGGTATTCCGTATCAGGTTGTCAGCGGCCAGCCGAACGTAACGATTACGTATACGCAAAGTGGAAGCGAGAGCGATCCCGGCCCCATGCCGATTCCGGCCAACGCCCTGATCGAAGGCTATCCGAAGGCGGGCGGCGCTGGAGACAAGCACGTGCTTGTTCTTGACCGAGACAACTGTTTTCTCTACGAACTCTATGACTCGGTGGTGCAAAGTAATGGTTCATGGAAGGCTGGCTCCGGTGCTGTATGGGATTTGAATAGCGACAATCAGCGTCCGTACACCTGGACCTCAGCCGATGCGGCGGGTCTTCCCATCTTTCCGGGTCTTGTGCGTTACGATGAAGTTGCCAGCGGTGCAATTCACCATGCACTGCGTTTCACGCTTCCAGCCAGCATTGCTGCAATCATACCGCCGGCAAAGCACTGGGCCGCCAACTCCTCACAGACGTATGCAGCGCCGATGGGAATGCGTCTCCGTCTGCATGCCGACTTTGATATCTCCAAATTCTCAGCTCAAAACCAGGTCATCCTTACTGCTCTGAAAACCTACGGCATGATCATGGCGGACAATGGGAGTGCGCTCTATATCAGCGGAGACACAGACAATAACTGGAACAACACGGATTTGCATGCCCTGACTGGCGTGACAGCGGCAGACTTTGATGTATTGGATGAGAGTCCGCTATACACTTCATCGAATATTCCAACCGGTCCTGCGCCAACAATCTCAAGCTTCACGGCAAGCCCGGCGACGATCAATTCCGGAGCTTCCAGCATGCTGAGCTGGAGTGGGAGTGGCGCATCCTACTACATCGTTTCTCCTCAGATTGGCGCGGTCAGAGGTAATTCCGTGATGGTGACACCGACAGCGACCACCACCTATACGCTCTACAGCACCAATCAGTACGGTCGAACTACAGCAACCGCGAAAGTTACCGTCCAGTAAATCTGACATGCGCGGTATATGGAGATACCTCTGTGTACCGCGATTCAAAATTGGAAATATACAACCACATCTCCCGTCGAGATTTCCGTGCGCCCTGTCTAGTTCACCTGGGCGATTGGAGTATTCGTTCCCATCCATGCGTTCACGCACGTACCTGGCTTGATGACCGCATTGTTGCCATGAACCAGAAGGCTGGAAGCTCCTATGAACGGGCCAGCGACGGGCACGAACATCAAAACATAGAAAGGCGTTCGATTGACTTTGGACGCCTGCTTTGTGTCCTCTCCATGGAGCGGGACGATTTTGCCATTTATGTTGAGGGACTGCAGGCGGAAGCTAATCGTCCCGGGGCTTGCATTCAGCCCGGCTCGGGTGACCTGCGTGACCGTTGCGGCGGCAGGTGTTCCTTTCGGGACGAGCACAGCGCCGTTCGCTTCCACGTCGCGAGCAAGCGTGAGAGGAACGCCGTCTCCGACCTCCGCTCTGTCTGTGTCGAGTTCGGAAGCAAAGCTCAGCGTCACCGGTATCCGCTCGCTGCTTGCCGGGCCGGTAGGTGGAGGCGGCGTTTGCGCCCCGCAGGGTTGGAGCGGCGCGCCGTTGATCGTATACATCGCTGTGGCAATCGGGCTTGGCGGCAGGCCGGGAGCAACTGCGACCGCCTGCAGCATGGTCGTCGAAGAGATCGAAATGGGTCCGCTATATCGCGGCGAGTGCTGGGTCGGCATCCACCCATCGGTCGTGTAAAAAATGATCGCGTGCGGAGTCCTGTCTTCGATCCGCACCGTTTTCGTGGAGGAGTACTTGCCCGGCTTGACGGTGAATTTGGGTTTGCTGGTTTGCCCGCAGCAGTAGTTCTGATTCGCCTGAGCATTTATCTGCGCCTGCATCATGTCCTGGCTGGCTTGCTGCGAGGCTTGCAACATCTGCTGGTTTGCCTGCTGCGCGGCTTGCATTGCGTCCTGATTCGCCTGTTGCGCTGCCTGCATCGCCTGCTGCGCTGCCTCCATGCCGGCATCCTGGGAAAAGCAAGCTGTACCGGACGCGGCGGAAAGGACGAGAACGATAAGACAGAAACGGGTAAGAGACACTGGGCCACCTCCCCTAATGTCTATGTGGACGTGAGGTGGAAGCGAATAGTTTCGTGGACAACTTCCCGGTTTAAGCCAGAAGGCCTAAATGGAATACCAGCGAAAACCTTTTCGATACAAGACGGACTCTAATCCTGTTCGCCGAGCGTTTGAGCGTAGGTCTTGCCATATGGATAAAAAAGTTCCTTGCGGCCTTCCTTCCAGGCGGCCTTCATTTCCGGCGTTGTGATATCCCAATCCGGACGGCACTTTTGCGTGACGACACGAAGGTCCTGACGGAGATCCTCAAGCGTCGGGCGGCCGAAGAACCAGTAGCCGTTGTAGATTTTGTAAACGACGAGGCCGGGTTCCAGAACGATGACGTGGGGAATCATCGGATTGTGGTCTGGATCGGTGTATTCGGCGATATCAAGATCCTTCTGAACGATTCGTCCCGCATCGGAGAGGAACGGCCAGTGCGCTCCGACGCCGCTGCGGTACTCGTTCGTAACAGTGATATTGTCGGTGCTGATCGTGACCAGACGACAATACCCAACTTCCATTTCACGGTGCAGTTGGACAAGCAGTTCCGCCTGTCGGCGATCCTTGGGACAATAGCCTCCGCGGCTGAGCACCAGCACCATGGGATGCTGACCCTGCAACTCCGAGAGCTTGCGGCGCTTCGCAGTGTGATCCGTGAGTACGTAGTCGGGAAAGGGAGCGCCGGGCGTGATATCGGATCGCATGATTTTAAATCTCCTTTGCATTGAGGCTTCGTCCGCAGCCGCAGTCCTTTTGAGTTCTGGCTTCACATCGGTTCCGGGCTGGATCAACACTATTCCCTCTTCTCCCTCATCGGTTGCAACGGGATTATGGGAAGCTTCGCAGCGGAAGTGCCGGAAGAATTCTCTCCCACTCAAGCCAAAAGATGGCTTGAATGGGGCACCCGGCACCCGGCCTTAATGACTTACTGTTTCTTTAAATCTGCGTGGCCCGCCATTAGCCGCCTAAGCCGCGCTCTTGCTCTAAACAAAGAAACGAATGGCAAAATTAGGCCGCCCACTCCCTCTATGAAGACGAGATAGTCAAAATAGTTGGGGTGAGATGTTTTGAAAGGCAAGAAATTCCGTATGCAATAGAGTTGGCGGCGTCCATTCTCAGCATCTCCGTTCGAGTTTCATAGAACCTTCGGCGGCCCATTTTCGCATAGCGTCGCACTGGCGAGCGCGAGAATTGCTCCGGCAAACAGCAGCGTGTCGGCAAAGTAGTTGATGCCTTCAACTTTGACAGCAGTGCTTGGGTCGGCCAGCGAAACGATCAGGATCGGCCCATAGATGAACAAGACCAGCAGCACAATCCAGGTACCGAGATACGTTGCCGCCAGCCGCGTCTTCCTGGCCAGCAGAATGCTTGCGCCGGCAACCAGAAGAATTGCGCCGGTCAGATAGCCTATGAGCAAGCGCCCTGGAATCCATGGCGGCATAAGTTTTTCGAGTGGAACTCCGGGGCATGCCACTGGGTGCAGAAAATGCTCAATGCCATAAAAGATTGCGGCGATGCCGATCACCACGCGGCCCACGGTGATGAGCTTGCTTCGATGCGGTCCGCGCATCGCGCTTGCCGCAAGTAGCCAGCCACCGGCCGCGAACGACATTTCGCGGATGGCCAACGTCCATCCAAACCTGTCTCCAGGGTTGGCGAGAGCTCCGGGGATGTCCAACATCAGCACAAAAAGAAGCATCATGGTCCCGAACAGCAGGCCCGACCACCGCACCTGGATTTTTGTGGCAATGCTCAACGAAGCGGCCAGCAACGCGAAGCCAACGAAATAAGCCCAGAACAGGTGCCATGGAATATATGAAGGTACTCCGGACAAAATGAATCTTGCGGCCGATAGATGGAGGGCGCCGAAGACCCCCAAGGGTACGGCGAAACACAGATTGGTCAAGGCTACGATCTTATCGAGGCCGCGGGCCCGCGCGATGTCGGTCTTCGCAGCCCATAGAGCAATCAGAAAAAGCAGGATGCCGGCGCTGCACATCGAAGCTGCCGTGCGAGAAATCCCGAAGGAGGCAGCGAGAATGGTTGTATGCATGTGGATGCCAAGCGTAAGGTTGCGTACTCTATTCGGTGCTCGTTTTCCCTGTCAATACAGGTTCAAATTGTACAGCGAAGAGTAGCGCAGGTGGCTTCGTAGGCAGAGCAAGTGTGGCGAGCGGAATCAGTATCCTACCTCGCGTCCGTGGCGGACGGCCAGAATCACGACTTCTTTTCCGTCATAGTGATACAGAACAACATAGGCTCCTTGCCCGAAGTCGATGATCCACTCGCGGAACTCCGGGGGCAGTTCCTCACCCAGCGCAACTCGAATGCCGAGGTCTCCAGTTTCGATGGAACGCGGTTCCGGAATGCAGCCTCCCAAACGTGCCTACCAAGCGGTTGGGGGATATTTTTGCTGCATGAGGTGCTGGAGCTGGTCGTGGGGCAGCGCGCGAACGGTGCGATCGTCAATCCCTGTCATTGTTTTCGCGCCGACCATCGCGTTGATAATGGCCTCTTCCGTGGCCTGAATGGTGGCTCCGAACAAAGGACTCATCGCCCAGTTCGGCAGCATGGAGATGTGGGCGACCGGCGGTGCTCCATTCGGCCCCGGTTCACGGTGCGGCGGAATATCGGCGCCGGGGTTTGCCGTTGAAAATGAGACAAACAGGTCGCCGGAACCATCTCCTGAGGTTCCACCGACCCGCCCCAGACCGAGTGTCGCGCGTTTGCACAGCCGGTCGAGTTGCGTCGATGTGAGGGGCGCATTCGTCGCGATGACGATGATGATCGAACCTGTGTCGCTTCGGCTGGCGCCATAAAGCGCGGCATAAGGATTAGGCTGCTTCAGAATCTTTCCGACAGGAACGCCGGCGACTCTGAGTTCGCTCGCCTCTCCCGTGTTGCATTGCACCAGCACGCCGACGGTGTAGCCGCCCTCCGAAGCAGGCAAAACGCGCGAGGCTGTTCCCGTTCCCCCTTTGAAGTGAAAGCAGTTCATTCCTGTCCCGCCGCCCACATTGCCTTCGGCAACCGGACCGCCAGTGGCGGATTCAATTGCGTGCCACGCATCTTTCGGCTTCACATGAAATCCGTTGGCGTCGTTCAGGTAGCCGTCCCAAGTTTCCGCTACGACGGGCAGGGACCAAGCATATTGTGTGGCCCCGCGCTTCATCTCCCACGCGATGACCGCGTCTCGCACCGTCCCCACGCTGTGAGTGTTGGTGATCATGATCGGCCCTTCCAGAAAGCCCGACTCCTTCACCCAATGAATTCCGGTCATCTCACCATTGCCGTTCTGCGAAAAAAATCCAGCGAAGACGGGATCTTTGAACGATTTGCCGCGCGGGAGGACGGCTGTCACGCCAGTACGCACCGGGCCTTGCCCCACGACCAGCTTGCCCTGACCGGAAATTAAGGTGGTAAATCCCACCTGGACCCCGGGCACATCTGTAATCGCGTTGTATCGGCCGGGAGTCCCTTCGAACGGCACCCCCAGATCTCTCGCACGTTGCGGTCCCTGCGCGAGCCCGGGAATCGGAGCAAGCATCAGCAGCAAAATGACCGCACTCAAGGATCCTCCGCGAAGCTGTTGAACAATACAGTGCGGCGAACGGCGACGCAGCGCAGCGAGCCGCTGGACACGCTGTTTGGTCCGGCTGTCGAGTTTTACGAAGTCTGAAGAAGTATTCGGCATCGAGGGTGTTCCGGGGTATTAACTGGTACTACTACACAATATCGACTTTCAGTCTCTACGGATTTGTATTGCTTTGCCGCTGTCATCCCACACGATAGGCACATTTCCAAAGTTCAATTTATTTACATCTTCAAGCACTGCGTCAAACTTGGGGTAAGGGAATCTGAACACCAGGAGAAAACGCGCTATTTGGTGCTGTTCTGGCGTGATGGGTTTGGCAATTTCATCCAAGAAGTACTCACATTTTCTCCTCAAAAATTCGGGTAGCTGAGTGTATAGATCCTTCTCAAATGCAAAGCCGCCATGCCTGCAGTGATGCGCCCACAGGTACATACAAAGTTGTTCTTCGGTCAATGTGCGAAGAGCCGACGTTACCCCTCCGCAGGTAACATCGCTCCTTTGCCTTGTAATCTCGCCTTGTCGGCGATCCTCACGGGCAGCTCTTTGTTCGCCAAAAGTAAAGAACGCAAGTATTAGTTGGAGTGTAAAAATCGGGATAAGGGCAAGTGCCTCCACCCATGTAGCATTGGTCTCGGTCCACCATGTTTGGATACGCGACAGGTCAACTACGTGCATAGAACTTCCATCCGCCTGACAAAGATCCTTGGAGAAGAGTCTACAACCCGAGTTTGCTCCACATAGCATCCACTCGGGCTTTCGTGGCTTTGTCCATCTTTAACATTTCTGGCCAGGGGCGAGTGAAGCCTTCGGCGGCCCATTTGCGCGTGGCGTCGATGCCCATTTTGCTGCCGTAGTTTGGCAGGCGCGCAGCGTGGTCGAGCGAATCGATTGGGCCCATGGTGAACTGGATATCGCGCTCGGGGTCGATGTTGTTGGTCACGCGCAGCACGACTTCGCGCAGGTCCTGTACGTCGCAGTCCTCATCCACGACGATGACGCATTTCGTGAACATGGCCTGGCCGAGCGACCAGACGGCATGCATCACCTTGCGCGCGTGGCCGGGATAGCTTTTGCGGATGGAGACAATCATCAGGTTGTGAAAGACCGCCTCGACGGGCAGATTGATGTCGACAATTTCGGGGATCGTCAGCTTCATCAGCGGCAGAAAGATGCGCTCGACGGCCTTGCCCATCCAGGCGTCTTCCATGGGGGGCTTGCCGACAATTGTGGTGGCATAAATGGGATCGCGGCGGTGGGTGATGCAGGTGATGTGGAAGACCGGGTAATCATCCGGCAGGGTGTAGAAGCCGGTATGGTCGCCGAAGGGGCCTTCGGAGCGCAGCTCGTCGAGTCGGACGTAGCCTTCGAGGACGATTTCCGACGTCGCGGGGACTTCGAGATCGACAGTCTCGCACTTTACCAGTTCGACCGGCTGCTGGCGGAGAAATCCGGCGATGATGAATTCTTCTACTTCGGGCGGCGCGGGAACGATGGCGGAAAATGTGGTCGCCGGATCGGTTCCAATGGCGACCGCGACTTCGAGCCGATTGGCGGATTGATTCGTGCGAATGGTCACGCCATCCGCGGGGAGGGTTGCGCCGCCGGCGGTCTCGGCCATTCTCAGCGACCCGCGCCGACGCCGGATCTTCCGAGCTTGCCTCGGCAGCCTGGCGCAGCCGCTCCCGATAATGTTCCGCGGCCACTTTCTGCCGTTGCCAATGCATTCCGGTGGTCTGGCCGTCGTAGACCTGCATGCGATACATGCCGACGTTGCGCTTGCCTTTATTGGTCGCTGCGGGGCCTGCCGGCTCACGAGGATCGCGGGTGATCACGCAGGGGAGCGTAATGAAACGGCCTCCATCCTGCGGCCAGCATTGCAAAATGGGAAAATCGAGGACGTTGAATCCCTCCCGAAGGATGACTTCCTTGCAGGGGGCATCCTTGGATGCAACCATCTTGGGGAAGAACTTGCCCATCTCGGCGAGCATGGGAAGCATGCGAATTTTGTCGAGGAACCCTTCTGGAGAACGGAGATTCATCAGCTCCTGAATGCGGGTGACGATTTCGTCAAGTGATTGCACGCCCAGGGCGAGGCACATCCGGCGCTCGCTGCCAAACTGGTTCATCAGAATCCTGGCCCCGGGGTAGCCCTTCACATTCTCGAACAATAGTGCGGGGCCGCCGGGAGAATGCCCATTGAGTCCTCCGGGATAGCCCGCCTTGGAGACACGATCGGCGATTTCAGATACTTCAAGGATAGGATCAACCGGCTGATCGATATACCGGAGTTCCTTTTCCTTTTCCAATACCCTGATCCACCCGCGCAGATCGCTATAGGCCACGTTGTTGATCCTTCCGCCAGTCTGTTGATTCGTATTCCGGGTCGATCCGCAATCTTCCCTGCGCTTTACGAGTGTCCGCTCCTATCGTAGTCCCATGAGCAACCTCAGTCAGTCGTACAGCCTCATAAATGGCAGACGGCGATTTCGCCCAATAAATTGCGCGGAGTTTTCGCGCTGTCGATTTTACTTTCATCCGGAGAGTTCAAGATGGCAACTACAAGCCGTTCTAAAACCGACGCCGAACCGTCTATCGCCGACCGTGTTTCCAGCGCGGTGAATCAGGCGAAAAGCGCATATGAGGACAGCAAGAGTGCAACCAGCGAGGCGAAAGACGCCCTGGAGCAAGCCAAGAGTGCGGTCGAGCAGGCCAAGGGCAAGGTAACCGAGCTCGGCAACACGGCAAAGCAGAAGATCGATGAGAACCGCGTTGCCGCGGCCGCCGGGATGGAAAATATTGCGGACACCCTGCACCGGCGGGCCGATCAACTGCCCGGCGGCTCCAAAGTCACTAATGTGGCACATAACGCCGCGGAAAAGCTGGATGCGACCGCGGGCTACGTGCGGCGCAATGATTTCAGCAGTATGCTTCAGGACGTCGAAGGCTTTGTGCAGAAGAGTCCCGGGGTCGCACTGCTGATCGCAGCCGGTTTAGGATTTTTGCTGGCCCGCGCGTTTACAGGTAATCGAGGATAATCCGAGGCACCGATCGCGACGGTGGACGTCCGATTTTCGTGCTTGGTGAACGGAGTTGCTTACGAGGCGGACGAGCGTGCGGCGCTATCCTCCGGAGCGGCATGGATTTCCGCCATCCAGCGATCGAGAAATGTATGGGCGCAGGAGGCTCCACAGAGGTGCTTGCTACCGGCGCTATGGCCCTGCAGATTGTCCCACGGCAGCAACTTCAAAACCGGTTGCGAAACGAATGGAGCCGTTGTGGGGGCGCTCTCGTTGATGGCCACCCACCAGCTTTCGGATTCGCCCATCAGTTTGCCGCAAATGTCGCAGGTAAAACGCTCGACCCAAGCCATGGATGCCTGCCTGATCTGAAGAGTAAAGTCCGCAACCGCGCCTTGTTTCGGTTGAATAGAAGCAAAAGCACAAATACCGTGATGTGGCGAGTTGGCGTTAAGTGCAGCCGTTCTTTGGGGAACGGCTGCGCCAAGAGTTATTTCCTACCTTGAACCTTCTGTGCTTTTGCTTAGCTACAGACGTTATCACAAGCCAGGGAGATTTGCGCGAGAGAGTGAAATGAATTCAGGACGAGTTCCTAGCGAGGGATCTTGGTGGGCCCAATCAGAACTGACGCAGCGCATCCAACACATAAAAACCCACCAGGATTAATGTCACGATTCCCTCCGCGCCCCCGCAAATTCGAATGGCCGGCCTCAGGCGCTTCAGCTTCGCCAGCATCTCAACTTGCTCGTGGTGCTGGAGTTCGTTCTCGCCATCCAGAAAGAGCCGGTCTTCTTCATACTGGCTAATGCTGATGCGGTAAAGCATCAGACCCAATAGAATCAGGGTCAGCACTGCCCATACGATCCAGATCACTATGATGGAATTCATCGGGCGACCTCACGATCCACAGTATCACTGCCCATGATAGACCGCTTGTTCCGCGGATGCTTTCGCCGTATCATAGAGACAGGTTCCACACGAGGGTTATACAGATGGCAACGATTACGACGAATCCGACAACCGATACCACGACTCCAGCAACTGAGACTGTGAAAGCTACGCCAGTTACGCTTACACCCCAGGCTGTTGCCAAGGTGCGGGAAATCATGGCTACCCAGGATCCGGTTCCCGCCGGTCTGCGCCTCGGCGTAGTTGGCGGCGGCTGCTCCGGTTTCCAGTATTCGATGTCTTTTGAGAATCAGGCCGGGCTGATGGACAAGACCCTGAACTTCGACGGCCTGAAGGTTTTCGTCGACGCGACATCCCTGATGTATTTGAACGGATGCGTGGTGGATTATCTCGAAACTCTCGAGGCCTCCGGTTTCAAGTTCGATAATCCCAACACGAAGAGCACTTGCGGCTGCGGATCTTCTTTCAGCGCCTAATCCGGTTAGATTGGTAAATGAAAAGCCCTCGCCCATGGTGGGGGCTTTTTGCGTTGAGAGATGTTTGCAGTTCGGCGGCATTTGAATCCAGCAGGGCTAAAAGGGATTCGAGCTGTTTCCGCCGCCGAAGCCACCGGAACTGCTAGAGGAATTTCCGAGGCCACCGGAGCTTCCCAAACCGCCGGAGCCGCTGGAGGAATTGCCGAATCCACTGGAGCTGTTCGAAGAACCGCCAAAGCCGCTGCCGAAACTGTCGGATCCGCTGGATGTTCCACCCACCCCACTCGTCGATCCAGATCCGGTGCTGCCAAACGGGCTTGTCTGGCCTGAAGTGTTTCCCATCGGCGAGGAACCTGCCGGCGTACCAATCCCCGGCCCTTGCGCGCCGCCGCCGGGGAACGACTGGGCAATCTCCTCCCTGGGATTGTAGATAAATTGCCATTGGTCATAGATGGTTTTCATTCGATAAGACAGAATCGATTTTTTCTTGAGCGGGACAGTGACGCCGATGATCGGCCCACCCGCGGCCGAGCTGCCAAACATTCCGCCGGACGCCGGCATACCGTTGGCGCCAGGCATTCCCGGAGACCCGGTTGCGACCTGACCTGTTGCCGCAACTGAGCCAAACCCAGATGGTGGGCCGGCCGCAAATGAACTTCCCGTCTGTCCGCCGCCGGAGCTCGTACCGAACGGGGACCCGCCGGAGGAGCTTCCGAATGGCGATGCGCCCGAGGAGCTTCCGAACGGTGATCCGTTGTTGTCGGATCCGTTCGTCTCCCCATTCTGGTCGGACTGGTCGGTTTGGTCCGCCTGGTCGGCTTGGTCGGTCTCATCGGTGTTGTGGTTGATCGACGGATCGGGTTGGTTGTCGCCAGCAGCGCCAGCGTTCTCAGCCGGGTTGTCTGCACCCGAGCCGGTTGCCGCTGAACCGGTCGAGTGGCGAATTGCTGAAGAAATTATTACTGCCGGACGCGTCACTGGAGCCGGGCGCGGAACCCAGACCGGATCCCCCCCCGACACTGCCGGTGCTTCCGAACCCGGTCGATCCACCAAAACCGTCGGTGCTACCCGCGGAACCTGGGGAACCGCTGGCGACCGGCATTCCCGAACCGGGCATTCCCGGGACCGATTGCGTTCCACCCGCATTCATCAGCGGCTTGCCGAAAAAGCCCATGGCAACCATCGGCACCTCACCGTAATGAAGCAGCTTCCAATCCTTTTTCCCGGTCATAGGATCGATATACTCCTGCCGAAGAAAACGAATTTTGTTCGTCTCTTTCAACTGATCGATGGAGGTTGGATACGCGCCAAACTTCCGGTAATAGAGCTGGATTGCCCGCTTGTACTGGTCGCCACGATGAATCGTTTCGGCTTCCTTTTCCCGCTGAATTTCTTTGCCTATCATCGGGGCGGCAATCGCCATTCCAATCATCATGATCGCAATCAGAAAAAGCAGTCCAAGCAGCAGATATCCTTGCTCCGCTTTTCGCCGGAGAGGAGAGAAATCGCGTATTGAGTGAGGGCGGTTCATGCAAAGGTTCTTCTCTTCAAGGGTACGCCGCAGACGAAAAAATGTCGCGTGGGAGCAATGCGGGTGTTGGGTCAGTTTGAATCAGTTTCGACAAGGAATAGCAGGTCCCCGTTCGACCTCACCCGCTGCAACAGTCTCCTACATCTCGTGCCGCCGATCTAGAGATAAAAGGGCAGGCTATGGGGCAGCCAGATTCCCTCCCGCGCAAACCTGGCCACCCGCCATCCGGAAGTTGGGAGTCACCCCGGGGAAGGATGTCACTTGCCTTTCAGTCCGTCGCGCCAGGCGATTACTTCGAGTTCACCTCGGACTGCGTCCTCAACGGCGACTACAGGGTGCACCTGGAACACAAACGAAGGAAGCATCGAGCAAAACTTATGAATGGTCAGCGGATCGTCGCATTCCATCAACATATGCCCACCCCACTCGCCCACGCGAATTACGAAAAACTCGATCTTGAAATTGGCTGGCGCCTTCCACTGGCCAAACACCTCGAGGATTCGCTTCTGGGCGTTCTCATACTCGATAGGCGAACCTTGCGGGCGTTCGAACCAGCTGATCACGTATTTCATGTTCTTCTCCTGTTTTGCAAAATGGTCTGACGGATGACGGCTCGTAGTGTACGCTCGGCGATAGATGTTGGGCAGTGAGCGCTTCGTTGAGAAACGTTTGCCCCGTTTTTCGCCCAGGGAGAGCGGCATGTGGGCGATTTAGTGCATGCAATTGCTTCCCGGCGTGGAGTAGCCGGCCATCCCCCACTCAAGCCAACGGATGGCTTGAATCGGAAGCGCCGGAATCCACCAGTCTCGAAAATGCGGACTGAGACACTGCTGCGATCCGCAGGGGATGGCAACGAACCCGGATCGGCACTCCGCTAATGTTCGGCTGCTCGTCAGGATGTCTACGGGAAAGCTCAATGCGCACCGGGCTCTTCCACCAGGTCAGGTATCCAGCAGGTTGAACGATATCCATACCGAGAGAGCGCCACAAGATTGACACCCCGCAATCGCAGTGAGAATGTACGAAGTGGCACCCGTACTCAGGGGCCAGAGTTCATGTGAGGCATTCGCAAAGATGAAGAAAGCAGTGAAACATCCGGATAAGTCCGCCAGCACCGGCGCGTATTCCGCCGCGGTTGAATGCGATGGCTGGCTTTACGTCAGTGGACATGCATCTCTCGACCTGAAAACGGGAGAGGTCATCAGCGGCACCATCGGCGAGGAAACGAATCGCACGCTGACTTCCATTGGAAAAGTGTTGAACGAGGCAGGATGCACGTTCGACGATGTCGTGAAATGCACGTGCCATCTTGCACGCATCGAAGACTTCGACGAATTCAATGCGGAATACGCCAAGTTCTTTCGCGGTGTGCAGCCCGCACGAACCACGGTGCAGTCCGTGCTGTGGGGACCGCTCAAAGTTGAAATCGACGCCATCGCGCGAATCCCATCGAAAGAGAAATAAGCCAATTTCAATTCCCATGACTTCCCATCGACTGAGCTTTCGTAGCGCCTTGGCGTTCCTTGTCTTCATTCTTCTTTCTTCTATGTTTGTGGGCGCACAATCACGGCCCACACCGTTGGCGGCCACGCCTCCCATGGGCTGGAACAGTTGGAATCACTTTGCCGAGAAGGTCAACGATGCGGATGTGCGCGCCGCGGCGGATGCCATGGTCGCGACTGGAATGCGCGACGCAGGGTACATCTACGTGAACATCGATGACTCATGGGAAGGAAAGCGCGATGCCCAAGGGAATATCCACTCCAACAGCAAATTCCCCAACATGAAGGCGCTGGCCGACTACGTCCATTCGAAGGGGTTAAAGCTTGGAATCTATTCTTCTCCCGGCCCAAAGACCTGCGGCGGATACGAAGGCAGCTACGGTCACGAGCAGCAGGATGCGCACACCTACGCGAGCTGGGGTATCGATTATCTGAAATATGACCTGTGCAGCTATATGGACATCATGAAGCTGCACGATCCCCACCAGAATCCGCAAAAAGCGGTGGCGATGATGAAACAGGCGTACGCCAAAATGCACCAGGGGTTGGTGAACACGCATCGTCCCATCGTTTACAGCCTTTGCCAATACGGCGTTGGTTCCGTCTGGAAATGGGGGCCGGAGGTGGGCGGAAATCTTTGGCGAACCACGGACGATATCCGCGACAACTATCGCAGCATGGCGCTGATCGGCTTCTCGCAGGCTGGGCTGGAAAAATACGCGGGGCCCGGCCATTGGAACGATCCCGATATGCTCGAAATCGGCAACGGCGGCATGAACGCCGATCAATATCGGACGCAGATGAGTCTCTGGTCGATTCTGGCAGCGCCTTTGCTGGCGGGCAATGACTTGAGCAAGATGGACGCGACTACCAAAAGCATTCTGATCAACAAGGAAGTGATTGCTGTCGATCAGGACAAGGTGGGAGTTCAGGGATATCGGCTCGGGCCGCCCCAGGTGTGGGTGAAACCTCTGAGCGGCGGGGCCAAGGCCGTAGCAATTTTTAACTACGTCACTGACGATGAAGCGGAACCGCAGACCCTTTCCTTCAAGGACGTCGGCTTTACCGGTCCAGTTCACGTCCGCGATCTATGGGCCCACAAAGACCTGGGAATTCTCCACAGTTCCTATACATTCACCGTGCCGCAGGGTGGCGTGGTTATGTTGCGGATCTGGAAGTAGAACCGCAAATTGCAGCTGGTACGCTGCGTTTTGGAAAGCGATTCAATAGATTGAACAGTTCCGCATCGCTGTTGCAGGTTCGAATTGACAGGGATTGTGGGAGGCCTATCCTTATCCGCAGCGGACCGCGATTCGAGCGGAAAAGGGGCGCCTTCCATGAGAAATTCACAGTTGCTCGTTGGCATTGCCATTGCGATGTTCGCTGCATCTCCAGTCGCGATTGCACAGGGTCCTGTGGCCTGGGTACCATCCAGCACTCTCATCCGAGTAGGACCTAAGGACAAGCCGGGAAACTCGGCGATAGCGCAGATTTACGCCGCCCGCGGAGAGTATCAAGCGTTCCAGGTGGCCGCTCACGCGCACGCGGACGCCCTTACAAACTTGAAGTTTTCGGTTTCGAACCTTTACCGGCTTGGCGCTGACTCTGAAAAGGCCGACGCTGCGGAAGACGTAATTCCGCAGGAAAACCTGATCCTCTATCGCGAGCATTATCTGACGGTGCTGGAGCACAGTCCGACGTGGAATGGACCTCCCAATCTACCCATCGCCAACATCGACACATTTCCGGATGCGCTGATTCCCTTCATTGATCCCGCTACGGGAAACCCACCCGTGGGCGGCAACTACATTGCCGAACCCTCGACGGTTGCCTCGGGACACAACGCAGTGTTCTGGGTGGATGTCCTGATCCCGACCAATGCCGTGGCCGGCCAGTATTACGGTATCTATACCGTCAGCAGCGACGAGGGGACGGTCTATGGACTTGTCGGAGTGCGCGTATGGAACTTTACTCTTCCCAAACAACCGTTCCTTAAATCCAGCTTTGAGGGGAGCGGCACATACGTATCCGGACTGAGGGAAACGCTTCTAAGAAACAAGCTGATGCCGGATACAGTGGAACCGGCGAGCGAGCCCAATTTTATCCGTCATTACGGGCTGAACGCCACCGACGTCGGCTTCTGGAGCGGCGTTTCCTATGGTGCCTGCGATGCTTCGGCGCCACCTTTACTGGCGGACGTGAAAGCGGCGAAAGCCGCACACCAGCCAGGCTTGTACCTCTACGACGATACGGCCGATCCGGAGAGCAGTTGCACGAGCGACGCTTTCTACAAATCGATGATCGCCTGGGCGCAGGTCCTGCATAAAGCCGGGGTCAACAATTTGGTGACCCAGGAGCCGGTGCCGCAGCTTTACCATGACGGGCTGGGGAAAGGCCGCTCCGCGGTCGATATCTGGACCATGCTTCCCCAGGCCTATGACGATGCGCAATCCTACACTCCTCCCCGAGTGACCCACATACTGAAAAAGGGAGATGCGGCCTGGTCGTACAACGACCTTGTTCAGGACTCCTACTCACCCAAGTGGGAGCTGGATTTTCCGCCGATCGACTATCGCATTCAACCCGGATTCATCAGCCAGAGCCTGGGACTTACAGGGCTTCTGTATTGGACTGTGGACGATTGGTCCAATGACCCGTGGCAGAATCCGCAGGGCAGTCAAAACCCGGACTATCCCGGCGAAGGAGTTTTGATTTATCCGGGCGGGCCTGCCGGATTGAAAGGAGTCGCCCCTTCCATGCGGCTGAAATATCTGCGCGACGGAGTGCAGGATTACGACTACGTTCAGATCCTGAAGAACTGCGGCCATGGAGAATGGGCGCTTTCCGAATCGCGGAAAGTAGGGCCGGATTGGAGCAACTGGACACGAAGCTCCGCGCTGCTTGAGTCCGTTCGCGTTCAATTGGGAAACAAGATCGAAGCCTGGGGCTGCTCGCGATAGAATACGGCTGTCCAGCAGAATGAACACTGTTCCTTCACCATTACCTTTGCAGGTTGACGCCATTCGTGCGCATCCATAGCATCGTCTCCTAGATGGAAGTCGCCGCGCCTCAATCCTCCGGCAGCAACGTTGAGCCCTCGTGCTTCGTCCAGCATGTTTGCGCGGAAGCCAATGCTTGGCGTTCGCTGTGCTGATCGCAGTTAACGCCATGTGGGCGTTTCAGTTTTCCGGAGCGCGCATTGCTACCCGAGAGCTTGGGCCGGTACTGGTTACTCTGCTTCCAATGGCCATCGCCACGTTACTGGTGATGCCTTTTACAGAATTGAACTGGGATCTGTTCCGGCGCGGAAACCGCATTATCCTGTTCGATGTGTTTCTGCTCGGCACGTTCGGAATCGTGCCCGCACAGCTTTTCCTGGTCTACGGAGTGGAGCGGACATTGGCATCGAATGCCAGCGTCATCGCCCTTACCGTTCCGGTTCTGACCGCGTTGAGCGCTTCCATTTTCCTCCATGAACGCCTGACGAAATTGCGTTTGCTCTCCTTTATCATCGCTATCGTTGGTGTCTGCATCATCTCAATGAAGGACATTCAGCACGCCCGCTTATTTCGACTCGAATATATGGCCGGAAATCTGTTCGTGCTCGGAAGCTGCGCCGGCAGCGCTTTCAACAATTCCTTCAGCCGACGCGCTCTCGCGCGCTTTTCACCGGCGCAGGTGCTGGTGTGGACCTTCATCGTTGCAGATTTGGAATTGCTCGTCATCTGTGCGGCAACGGAACGAAGCAGTTGGCGCGAGTTGGCGCATCTCGGACCCTCCGTATGGTGGAGCCTTGTTCTCGTCGCGATTTTCAGCCTGGGCCTTTCGATGCTGCTCTACTTCTCAGTTATCCAGGCGGTGGAAGTCATGCGCGCCGCTTTATCGGTCTATCTGCTACCGGTCTTTGGCCTTCTCTTCTCAGCACTTTTGTTGGGGGAAAAGCTTACTACCAACCTGCTGATCGGCGGCGCGCTGATCTTCATCAGTTGCTTTCTGGTCACGGTATACGAAGAAAAACAACGCCTCCGCGCAATGAAAAACCATGTCAGCGTTTAGGCTAGACGGCATTCTCCCGGTCATTCCCACTCCATTCACCCGCGACGGTGCGGTGGATACGGCGGCGCTGGCGGACCTGCTGCGGTTTGCCGTCGGCGCTCGCGTCTGTGGAGTTTGCCTTCCCGCGTATGCCAGCGAATTTTACAAGCTGCTCGAAGCGGAACGCCACGAACTTGTACTCTCGGCAATCGAGGCGCTCGGCGGGCGCCTTCCCGTGGTGGCACAGGTCAATCACGTCTCCAGCGCTTACGTTGCGGAAACCGCGCGCGAGTTTGAGCGGGCTGGAGCGGCGGCCATCTCTGTTGCCGTGCCGCGGATGTTTGCATTGCCGGAGCGGGACCTGCTCCGCTACTTCGACAAAATCCTCCGGTCGATCACCATTCCGATGATTATTCAGGACTTCAATCCTGGGGGCGCAACCGTAAGCGTCGAATTTGTAAAAACCCTCAACCGCCAGCACCCTCATTTCAAATATTTAAAGCTTGAAGAGCCGATGATGTCCGCTCGGGTGCATTCGATTGTCGTGGAGACGGAGGGCGCAGTCGGCGTGATTGATGGCTGGGGCGGCGTCTATATGCTGGAGCTGATCGATGCCGGTATCTGCGGGGTTATGCCGGGACTGGCGGTCAGCGACGTGCTCCAGATGGTGTGGGAACAGGCGCGCTCCGGCAATAAAGATGCGGCTTATGAGCTGTTTCGAGATGTCCTTCCGCAGATCACGTACAGCCTGCAGAACCTGGAGTTTTTTCATCACGCGGAAAAAGCATTGCTGGTCGCGAGAGGCGTTCTTCCGCATGCCGAGGTTCGCGACGCCACTCTCACCGTAAATAACATTGACCGGGCGCATATGGATTTTCTCAATCGGAAGGTGGTCGATCTGGCGCGCCGGCACAATCTCTTCGTTTCCGGCGCAGGCGCCAGCCAATGAGGTAATGGCATAATGCAATCCCCGTCCACGGTCCTTCGCGGCGGCACCATCGTTGATGGCACCGGCGCGCCGCCGTTCTCCGGAGATGTCGTCATTACCGGCGATCGAATTGTTTTCGCCGGCAACTCCGAGGAAGCCAGGTCCGCCTATCCGTTCGATTCCCAAACGCAGTTCATTGACTGCGCGGGTTCGATCGTGGCGCCGGGATTCATCGACGCCCATAGTCACTCCGACCTGCAAGTCATCCAGAACCGGACGGAAAAGCTGCTGCAGGGCGTCACCACCGAGGTGGTGGGCAACTGTGGTTTTTCCGCATACCCTGTGCCGGAGAATCCGCAGGTATTCCGCGACTTCGCGAACGGCATTCTTTGCGGAGATGACAAATGGGGCTGGCACTCCGCCTCGGAGTATCTCGCGTCCGCGCGCAAGTCGAAAACCGCGAACGTCGCTTCCCTTGTCGGCCATGGATCCTTGCGAATCAAAGTCGCCGGCAATACCAGCAGAGCACTCACGGCCCGCGAGCTTGAGATCATGTCCGGCCTGCTCGACGAAGCACTCCAGGAAGGCGCCACCGGTTTCTCCTCCGGCCTGATGTACGCTCCCGGATCCGGAGCATCGCCGGAGGAGCTGACGGCGCTCTGCGGCGTGGTTGCCCGTCGCGGCGGCGTGTACGCGACCCATATGCGCAGCTATTCCGAAGGATTGGTCGAAGCGGTCGAGGAACAGATTTCCATCGCCGAGGCATCGGGATGCCGTCTCCAGATCTCTCATCTGCAGGCCGCTGGAGAGGACAACTGGCATCTGCAGCAGCCCGCGATTGCGGCGATCGAGCAAGCGTCGGCGCGCGGCATGGATGTGGCATTCGATGCGTATCCATGGCTCGCAGGATCAACAGTCCTGACGCAAGTGCTGCCGCAGACTGCTCTCGACGGAGGGATTCCGCAGATGCTTGCGCGACTCCGCGACCCACAACAGCGCGAATCGATCCGGACGAAAATTAAACCGGAGGCGCGTTGGACCGGAGTGGTGATCACGTCCGCTGCACACGATGAAGCGTCGCTGGTGGGCAGGTCCATCCAGGACATCGCCAATGAGCGGGGAGATGAACCGGAGGAAGTTGTGATGGACATTCTTCTGGAACAGGAAGGCAACGTGATGATTGTCGAACATTGCCAGTCGGTTGAAAATCTTCATGCGCTTCTCACTCATCCTCTGGCAATTGTCATTACGGATGGGGTTTACACCCATGGCCGTTCGCACCCGCGTTTATATGCGACCTTCCCTTTACTGCTTGGCAACATCGTGCGCGAGCGCAAATGGCTGTCCATCGAGGGAGCCGTCCACAAAGTCTCCGGCAAGCCGGCGGCAGTGTTCAATCTGCACGATCGTGGGCGTATCGCGCCGGGCTATGTCGCAGATCTGGTTGTCTTCGATCCGAACGTCGTTCACACCGATGCCACTTACGAAAAGCCCGATGTCGCGCCGGTGGGATTCAAGTCCGTGCTCCGCAATGGCAAAGTGTTGGTCGATTCAGGCATTGTCGCATAAGCTATGATCACGGGGCACGATATGAATATCCATGACTTAGCTACACCGGCAGTTCTTATCGATGTGGACACGCTGGATCGCAATCTGAGCGGGATGGCGAGCTATTGCCGCGCCCATAACATTGCGCTGCGGCCCCACACCAAGACGCATAAGATACCGCAGATTGCTCATCTCCAGATGCACTATGGATCGCCGGGAATAACGGTGGCAAAACTGGGAGAGGCCGAGGTCATGGCGGATGCGGGCCTCGAGGACATTCTCATCGTGTACCCACTTTGGGGAGAAGCCAAATGGAAGCGCCTGACGGAGCTAGCGAGACGAGTTCGTATCTCCGTAGCAATGGATTCCCTGCCGGTGGCCGCCGGTATTTCACGAGCGGCGGAATCGGCGGGAGTGGAGGTTGGAATCCGGTTGGAGTTCGATACAGGATTCCGGCGGTGCGGACTTAGCGGGAACGACGAATCGATCGCGATTGCACAAAAAATCCGCGCTATGCCCGGGCTTCGATGGGAAGGCATCTCCATTTACTACGGTCACATTATGGGCAATCGCGAGATTCGGGAACACGACATCGTTGTCGAGAACGAGAAGCTCGACCGGCTTTACGCGCTACTGAATGCTGCCGGAATTCCGCACCCCATCGTCAGCGGCGGTAATACGCCCGCAGCTTTTGAAAGCCATCGCTTTCACGGCGTCAATGAAATACGGCCCGGCACCTACGTCTTCAACGACCGCAACACCGTAGACGCAGAGTCGGTCAGCTATGCCGATTGCGCTGCAAGCGTGCTTGCCACTGTAGTCAGCACCAGCGTACCTGGCCGCGCCATTATCGATGCGGGCAGCAAGACGCTGACCTCCGATCCTCTACACTCCGGCGAACACAAACATTTCGGGTATATCGTAGATCACCCTGAGTTGATATTGGAGGGCCTTTCTGAAGAGCATGGGCACGTGAGTCCTTCCCGAGGATTCGAAACTGAAAGTCGGCGACCAGGTCCGGGTCATCCCCAACCATATCTGTCCCTGCATCAACCTGCATGACCATGTTTTCGTCGTTTCCGGCGAGCGGGTCATTGAAAAGTGGAATGTTGCGGCTCGCGGAAAGGTCGCCTGAATCCCCAACTCTCCCTGTCCAATATGCTGAACGTGAATGGACGAGTTTCTCCGGATTGGCTTGATTTGAGAAAACCGGGGCGTGACACTGAATTGGGTTCTCCAGGGCGAACATGTTTCCCGGAGAACTGCTTTACCCCACCCCCGAGTACCCTCATTCAGAAAGGAATTCAATGGGCCGGATGAAATTTGTTGCCTCGCTGCTTTGCGTGCTTGATCGTCCCCATCGCCTACGCCGCTCCAAATGCCTCGCATGGACCTTTGGTTCCGAGTCCGCAGCAGATCCAATATGGCACCGGCACGCTGCAACTGAGCGGCGCGAGGATTGCGTTCTCCTCTGCTCCGTCGAGCGACGATCGCTTTGCCGCGCAGCAATTATCGAGACTGATTGAAGAACGCACAGGCATTCGTCTGCCCATCGACACAGACCCCGGCGGCGGCGGGAACGGTGTCGCCATCGTTCTGGATCGCGTGGGAACCACCGATCAACCGCTCGCGCTTCCGGCGGACGTTCCCGGTCCGAAGTCCCACGAGGCCTACGATCTTACCGTCGATCAACATGGAGTGAAGATCCATTCGCCGCTCCTCCGCCGGAATCTTCTATGGTGTTCAGACATTGCGGCAACTGATCGAAGGGGAAGGTTCCAGCGCGGTTCTCCCGGTGGTCGAAATTCACGATTGGCCCTCGATGGCATTTCGCGGAACGATGGTTGATATCAGCCACGGCCCGCTGCCCACGGAAAAAGAAATTGAACGCCAGCTCGATTTTCTTTCCCGCTGGAAAGCGAACCAATACTACCTGTACACGGAAGACAGTATCGAGCTGAAGGGTTTTCCGCTGCTGAATCCGGATGGCCGGCTGACGCAGGATGAAGTGCGACAGATTGTGGCTTATGGCCGCCAGCGGCATATCGATGTCATCCCCAACTTTGACCTGTATGCGCATCAGCATGATCTTTTCCGCATCGAGAAATATTCGAACCTGTCCGATGAGCCGCACGGGACCGAGTTCGACCCCACCAATCCGGCGGTTTTGCCTCTGCTGACGGATTGGGCGAATCAATTCTCCGACTTGTTCCCGAGTCCGTTTGTCAGCATCGGCTTCGATGAGACCTTTCAAATTGCCGAGGCGCAGACCTCCGCCGCGGCCGCGGCACCGACGGCACTGTTCGTCAAACAACTCAACACGGTCGCGGGCCTGTTTCAGAAGCGCGGCAAGACCGTGATGGCGTACGACGACATCATGGTGAAATATCCGCAGATGATTCCTCAGCTTCCCAAGGGTCTGATAGCGGTGGCTTGGTATTACACCTCGGAAGACCCGACCTACAACCGCTGGCTGGGGCCGCTGATCGCCCACCATGTTCCCCATATCGTGCAGCCCGGGGTGATGAGCTATGACAATATCGCTCCCGATTTCGATACGACATTTGAAAACATCGATACCTTTCTGGCTGCGGGCAGGCATTCCGGCGCGCTCGGGTTGATCAACTCTCAGTGGGCGGATGATGCGCAACTGCTTTTTCGGATGTCATTCCCTGCGATCGCTTATGGCGCAGCGGCTCCGTGGCAATCCACTCCCATGGACCGCGCGAACTTTTTTTCAAATTACGCGAGCCTGATGTATCCGGCGAATATCGCCCCGCAGATGGCGACTGCACTCAGCAGCATGTCGCAGTCGGAAAACGATCTGCAGAAGGTGCTGGGAAACGAACAGACCATGTTCTCGCTCTGGGAAGATCCTTTCCTGCCCAAGTACCACAGTCGTTTGCCCGCGCATCGGCAGGATCTGCATGAGGAGCGCATGGCCGCGGAGCGGGCGGAGACGGCGCTGATGCATGCGACGGCGCTGGGGGCGGATCCGGCAACAGTGAACAGCCTGATGATCGGAAGCGAGCTTCTCGATTATGCCGGAGAGAAGTTCCAGACGCCGCTCGACCTTAACGGGCTCTGGACGAAACTGGGCCCCACGCATCCCAGCGCGGAACGCTGGTGGAACGAGTGGGAATCGCAGGTGACGCACTACGATCATTCCTATCTGGTCGATTTGATGGATCGCATCACCGATCTGCGCCCTGATTACCGGGCCGAGTGGCTGCGGGAATATACGCCCTACCGCATGGGTTCGGCATTGGGCCGCTGGGATGCGGAATATCAATACTGGCGCGAGGTTCAGGATATCCTGCGGAACTTCAACGACACCTCGCACCCGGGTGATACTTTGCCGCCGCTCGAGACCATCATCGAAGGGAAATACCATCCGCAGGGCACGCCACCCAAATAGGGCAGCTTTATCTATGCATCAGTCTGCGGAATCGTTGCCGACGGAAGGAGAGTTGTGGGATTCGAAGAACCTGCTGCGGGAGATGAATCCCGGGAATCGAGTTTCGCGGCGCGCCTTTATAAAGTCCGCCTCCGCATTGGCCGTTGCCTGTTCCGTTGAAGGCGTTGTTCGAGGCGCTGTCCGTACCGCCAGCGGACGTCGAACACTGGCCTACATCGGCACGGACACAAGCCCGGTGGACGGAGCGGCCAATGGAAAAGGAATTTACCTGTTCGAACAGGACCCGGCGACCGGACGATTAATCGCCGATCAAGCTGGCCGCCGAAACTTCCAACCCAACATGGATGGTCTTCCATCCATCTGGAAACTTTCTCTACGCCATCCATGAAGTGGAAAATTACCAGGGCAAGAACGGCGCGGTCAGCGCTTTTGCGGTCAACCGCGGCAACGGCGACCTTCGGCTTTTGAACACCGTCAGTTCGCAAGGGGCGGGACCGGCTTATCTCAGTCTGGACGCTGCCGGGAAATATGCATTCGTTGCCAACTATTTCGGCGGAAATATGGCCGTGCTTCCGATCATGCGCGATGGCTCGCTGGGCGCAGCGGTAGACATTCATCAGGACCGCGGTTCGCTTGGAAGTCTGCATGCAACCGATGGACCGCCCGGCAGCTTCGCTATCAGCGGGCACGATGCACCCCACGCCCACATGGTGCTGCCCGATCCGCGGAACCGCTATGTGCTGCAAACTGATCTTGGCCAGGACCGGATTTACGTTTATCGCTTCGACCGCAACACCGGAAAGCTGACGCCGGCGAGTACTCCATTCGTCCAGCTTCCAAGCGGCGATGGACCGCGGCACTTCGCCTTTCATCCCAACGGCCGCTGGATGTATTCCATTCAGGAGGAAGCCTCGACGGTTGTGTTTTTTCTGTATAACGCTGAGACCGGCGCACTCGCTTCGCAACAAACTGTCTCCACACTGCCCGACGGTTTTACTGGAACAAATTTCTGTTCAGAAATCATGGTGTCACGCGATGGGCGCTTCCTCTACGGGGCCAATCGGCTGCACAACTCCATCGCCGTGTTCTCGATTGGCAGCCGCGGCAGGTTGAAACGCATTGGGGAATCCCTGACACTCGGCGATTATCCAAGCTAGTTCAATATCGATCCAGGTGGCAATTTTCTGTACGCCTGCAACCAGCGCAGCGACCAGGTCACCTCCTTTCGAATCGACAAGCAAACAGGTCTGCTTCGTTTCACCGGTCAATATTTCCCTGTGGGTAGTCCCATGTGCATCGTTTTTCTGACCTGAACCTCGCGGAACGAGTGGCGATGGCGAGTATCCGTTCAACTTATTGAACGCCTTCTATTGCAATCAATCTGTTTCTATCGACTGCCGCTTCAATCTGGACTACCTTGGCTATCGAGACAATGGCGTTTTGTGGGGGCACATGAAGATTTTGCGTCGCTTGCGGGTACAGTGTTTACAAATCGTTTCCATTCTGATCGTGCTGGCAACCTTCGGCTGGATGTCATCCGCGGTGCCATGCTGGGGTCAGGCGAATACGGGAACCATTTCAGGGACGGTCACCGACTCGACCGGAGCTGTCATTCCGCAAGCTGCCATCACAGCGACCAACACGAGCACCGGAGTGGCCAGCAGCACCACTGCGGACTCTTCCGGGCACTACAGCTTTCTGTCCTTGCCGGCCGGCTCTTATAACCTTTCAGCCGTCCATCCCGGCTTTGACACGCTGACACTGGCAGGGATTTCTCTCCGTGTCTATCAGCAGATTACGCAGGATGTCGTGCTGAAAGTCGGCACAGCCAAACAGACCGTAACGGTCGAAGCAGCTCCTACGCTGGTGGACACCACCAATGCCAGTCTCGGTACGACCGTCAACCAGCAAGCGATCGTGGATATGCCGCTCAATCTGCGCGAGGTAGGCTCGCTCGCGCTGCTGGTTCCGGGAACAGTCAATACAACGGGAAGATCGCTTGCCACAGGCGCGGCAAATGGCTCCGGGTTTAACGACTTCGGCTACAGCGGCTCGGGCGGCGGTTCCGGCGGCAACCTTCTCCTGATCGACGGAATGATCTCCCGGGCCATCAACAACAGCAGTTTTTCGTTGGATCCTCCGCCGGAGATGGTCCACGAATTCAAGATTCAGAACAACGTATACGACGCCTCCTTTGGAATGGCCTCGGGTACGTTTATGAACCTGATCACCAACTCCGGGACGAATCAGATTCATGGCTCCGCATGGGAGTTCGCGCGCAACAGCATTTTCGACGCCAGCGGCTATTTTTCACAGGGCAAGCCCGCTCTTTCCCGCAATCAATTCGGCGGTGCGATCGGCGGACCGATCATCAAGGACAAGATCTTCTATTTCGGAAGCTATGAGGGCCTGCGGTTGACGCAGGGGCAAATCTCCAGCAGCATTGTGCCCACCGCAGCCCAAAAGTCGGGTGACTTCAGTTCCTTTCTGACGGGAACGACTGCCAATCTGTGCGCTTCCAGCGGTTCGGCGGCACCACCAAATCTGAACTTCGATACCGGCCAACTGTTCGATCCGGCAACTGAATTTAACCTCACGTGCCCCGCCGACCCGGCTAATCCAGGGGCCGGTCAAACGACTGTCCTGGTGGGTACGCCGATACCGGGAAACAAGATGACAACAATCGACCCGGTGGCGCAGAAGGTACTGGCGCTGTTTCCATCGCCAAACACTGCTGGCGTTGTCAACTATACAAATCAATCTCCCAAGCAGCAGCAGAACGATCAGTTCGACGGGCGCGTCGATGCGACAGTATCCAAAATCAACACGATTTTCGTCCGCTATCTACTCGGCAACTCCAATATCACATTTCCCGGAGCTCTTCCGGCCTTCAACGGTTTTCAGCATTTCAGAGGACAGAACCTGGTGGGAGGCTGGACCCGCGTGCTGGGCCCCTCGACCATCAATGACGTGCGGATCGGATATCAGCGGGACTATCTGACCTACACCTGCCAGGGATGCCCCAGGCCGGCGGGAACACTTGCCAGCTTCGGCATCGCCGGATTAACAAATCCCCTGCCCCAGTTCAATGAATATCCGAATATGCAATTTCAGAATTTTCCGCTGTGGGGCGACGGTTTTCCCGGCTACTACCCGGTGGTCGCGCCCGATACCATCGAACAGTATGAAGACACCTTCACGAAAGTGATCGGCCGCCATACGCTGGCGCTCGGCGCCAATCTTGATTTCTGGCAGACCAATGGGGTCAGCGATCCGCTGCAGGCAAATGGACTTTTCACCTTCAACGGTCAATATTCTTCGCTCGCGGGGGAAATTCCGAATGTCAGCAGCGTGTCAGACCTGGCAGACCTGGAACTCGGCTATCCCGCCGGTGGCCAATTCACCAAGAATGCCATCATTACCAATCTTTCCGGCGGCCGCTGGATCAGCCTGTTTGCGCAGGACAATTTCCGTCTGAGCCCTCGATTCAACGTGCAATATGGTCTGCGCTGGGAATACCGCCGCCAGCCGATGGAAAAGAACAATCGACTCGCCGCACTTTTTCCGCTGTCGAATTGCTTATGCGCCTGGAGATGCGCTTTTGCTCACCGCATTGCCCGACGCCGCCAACGATGCGCTTTGTTCGAATCCATATTTTCTTTCCGCGACCGGCCACTGCCTGATCATGACCTCCGGCGTTCGACGGGCAAAGGGCCTGACCGGCAACAAAGTCCGGCAGGTGAGTTACGGACCGGGGTCTGGATATTTCGATCCTCGGCTTGGCATTTCCTGGCAACCCCTAAGCTCCGGCAAATTAGTGGTTCATGCCGGCGCCGGGATTTTCAACGACCTGCCGGATACAAATCGGATGGGTTCGTTTGCCAACAACAACCCTGTGTTTACCCAGACGCCGAGCTACGTCACCGCGTTTGGCGCACCACCGCCGCTGACCAATGGCGTCCCCACCAAAACTCAGCAGACATTTATCAACGCACCCTCCGTTTCCCTCTCGGGAATTACTTCCCAACTGATGCCCAGCCCGTTTTACAAAACGCCGGAGACATACGAATGGAGCTTGAGCCTCCAATATCAACTGGCGAAGGAATGGGGAGCGGAAGTCGCTTACGTCGGAAACCGGGGCGTGCATCTCGACTACATGCACAATCTGGGGAACCAGGCAAAGCCGGGTGTTGGAGACCTGCAACCACGCCGGGTATGGCCGGATTTCGGCACCATGCTTTACGACGATTACCAGGCGTTTTCGAATTATCAGTCCATCTACGGAAAACTTGAAAAGAGGGCGTCGAACGGCCTTGCAATGCTGGTCTCGTACACCTTTTCAAAAGCGCTGGACAATGAAGGCGGTAACATCGACAACGCGTCCGCACCCCAAAACGACAACGATCCCAAATCGAATTACGCATTGGCGGACTTCAATGTCAGCCAGACGCTGGTGGTCAGCCCCATTTATCAGCTTCCATTTGGACGAGGGAGAAGGTACCTGGCGAATGGGCGCTATGTGAACCTACTCGCCGGTGGATGGGAAGTGAGCGCCATCGTGACCGCTACGAGCGGGTTGCCGTTTACTGTAACAACCACCCAGGATTATTCGAATACCGGCTCTTCCTCGCCGCGGCCGGACCGGATCTGCAAAGGAACCGGCCCGAAGACACTTTCTGAGTGGTTTAATCCAAACTGCTTCACTACGGCTGCTCTGGCACAGGCACTGGCCAACGGAACACCCCGATTTGGCACTTCCAGACGCAATATCCTGGCAGAACCCGGCGCTCAGAACTGGGACCTCGCGTTCATCAAAAGAACACCGATCAATGATCGGATGACGGCTGAGTTTCGAGGAGAGCTTTTCAACGCGTTCAACCATACCAACTTCGGCGCACCGGGCTCTGTGATCGGCACCAGTACGGCTGGAGTGATCTCTTCCGCCGGATCCCCCAGAGATGTTCAGCTGGCCGTGAAGTTTGAATTTTGAACCAGGTGAAGCAAAGCATCAAGTCTTTTCAGTGACGGAGCACCCCATGGCTACAAACGTGTTCCCCGTGGCGCCCAAAGGTCCGGGAGTTCCAAGCAGCCAGGAAGTCAACTCGAGCCTGCCTGTTCGTCCAGGCATGGAACGGTTGGTTTCACTCGATGTCTTCCGCGGATTCACCATGTTCTGGATCGTCGGTGGCGGCATGTTGGTGCTTGGATTACAGGCCCTGGGGCGCAATCCTGTCATCGACATCATCGTGCGTGAGCTGAATCACAGCCCATGGTTCGGGCTGCGGTTTTACGACTGCATCTGGCCGAGTTTCATGTTGATGGTGGGTGTTTCGATCCCGCTTTCGCTTGCCAAGCGCTCGCTTACAGAAAGTTATCGCCGTCAACTGGGACACGCCATCCAACGCGCCATCGTTCTGTTTCTCCTCGGGTCGGTGCGAGAATCTAATTTCCTCGGTTCTCCCTATTGGGTGGAGCTGAGCAGTGCCCTTCAGCCGATCGCAATCGCCTACCTGGTAGCTTTTCTGGTAGCGAGGAGATCCTGGAAGTTCCAAGCCTCTCTTGCAGGAATCATTCTGGCGGCGTACGCATTTGTCCTGGCGTTCGTTCCCGCCCCGGGAATCCCCGCCGGCTCCTACGCATTCAACCATAACCTTGTCCATTACGTGGATATCGCGGTGCTCGGCCAGAAACACTGGGACATCTGGCCCTACAAGGACGAGGGATGGGGAACGGTCCTGGTTATCATTCCGGCAATCGCAACCACCCTGTTCGGGCTGTTGATTGGAGAGTTGCTGCTGACCTCCCGTTCCATGGTCAGCAAAGCCAAGATTATTGGCGCCATGGGAGTGGGATTTCTCATCATTGGATTTGGATTGAGCCCGATTATCCCCATCGAGATGAAGATGTGGACGACATCTTACGGTTTTGCAAGTACGGGTGTAGCCTGCCTGGAATTCCTCTTCTTTTTCTGGCTTGTTGACATCGTCCGGGTTCGGAAGTGGGGCATTATTTTTCTGCCGTTCGGAATGAACGCCATTTTTATTTATATGACGGTCAGCCTCATCTCGATTAGTTCAGGAACAAACATTTTCATTCATCCGATTGCGGTACATCTGGGCCGGGGTGGGCTGCTTTTAGAGGCGATCGCAGCATTGGCTGTGGAATGGCTTATTCTCTATTGGATGATGAAAAGAAGGGTGCTCATCAAGGTTTGAATTCGTCTTCAGGCGGTGAATGTTTCTACTTCCGAATTCATCTTGTATCCCAGGTGAGTAGAAATCTCGAGCGCCGTTGCCTGCACCACAGAAGCCAGCTTGGCCACTCTTTCTTTGGGAATCTGAGCGGTTGTTCCGGCAACACTGACTGCGGATATCACTCGATCGGCAGAGTCGTAAATCGGCACGCCAATGCAGCGAAATCCTATCTCGCCCTCCTCATCTTCAAACGCATATCCCAGTTCCCGCACCTTCTTCAACTCCCGTGCGAGCCGGTCCGGTGAAGCGATCGTATTCTTGTTGTGCCGGGCCATCGCTCTTCCCGTCAATCGTTGCTCGATGTTTGCGTCCGCCCCAAACGCCAGCAAGGCCTTGCCAACTCCGGAACTGTTCGCGTCCAGCCGCCTTCCTACCCAGGTCGCCAGGCGCAGCATGCCCGGAGCTTCCACTTTTTCGATGATCACCGCCTCGGCCTGTTCGAGGACCGCCATATGTACCGTAAGCCCGGTCCGCAACATCAGGTCCTGTAAGAAGGGGCGCGCCTGCTCCCGAAGATCCAGGTTTTCGAGGGCTGTGTGGCTCAGGCTCACCAGCTTAAGCCCGAAGTTGTACTTCCCGTTTACCCGGTTGCTTTTCAGATAGCCCATCACCTCGAGCGTTTTTACCAGTAGATGAACGGAGCTTTTGGGCAGCGCCAGCTTCCTGCTGATGTCGGACAGTGTGAGCCCGCGCTTGGATTGCGCGAGCAGTTCTAGAATTCTGAGCGCCCGGCTTACAGAGGGGACTGAGTATGGTTTCGGCATAAATTCTGAACCGGCCTCGCATCCAATATGCTGAACGCTAATGGGAAATGTTATCAGATTGGCCTTGATCTCTGGAAAGGACGAGCGCGACACTGATGAGATAACGGCCCGGCTGCTGTGATGCCGTTCGATGAATGGAATCTCTGGTGCGGTGTGCTGACTGCATTGACCGGGATAATTCTCCGGCCCAAAACAGTTCCCGTTTGGGTTCCTGATTCGTTTTTATCGTTGATTGTGGATCGGAGATAGGATGCTGGATAACAAAGGTTCGCGGAGTGTCCTGGCGCACAACAAGCAATATATTCCCGGCGGCGTTGTTTCAGTCAACCGTGCGATCCGACCGGAAATTGCGTTCGAAAGAGGAGAGGGGTCGCGCATCTGGGATGTTGACGGTAACCAATATATCGATTATCACGTTGCCTTTGGACCCCATTTTTTAGGACACAACGATCCATACGTTACAAACGCTGTCGTCGAAGTTTTACGGCAAGGGAACAGCCTGTTTGGATCGGGGACGACAGTTCTGGAAGGACAGCTTGCGGAACTCATCTGTGAACATGTTCCCTCTGTGGATTCTGTTCAACTGCTGAACAGCGGCAGCGAAGCCACCTATCAGGCACTTCGTCTCGCCCGCGCCGCCACCGGCAGGGACCACATCATCAAAATGCAGGGCGGCTACAACGGCTGGCATAACGACGTGGCATGCAATCTGATGACACCTCTGAGCGAACTGGGCAATCGACGTTCGCCGGGAGAATATCCATTTAAACCCATCAGCGCCGGGATTCCGCCGGAACACCAGCAGCTTGTACATATCGTCAATTTCAACGATCTCGATTCCGTCCGGTATGTCTGTGAGCGATATCCGATCGCGGCTTTAATTGCGGAGCCCATCCTGCAGAACGTCGGGATTGTCAAGCCGAAACCCGGCTATCTGAACGGCCTGCGGGCTCTGGCCGATGAGTTCGGTTTCGTGCTGATCTTTGACGAGGTGAAGACCGGCTTTCGCCACGCCCTGGGCGGCTACGCCAGCATCGCCAAAGTGCTTCCCGATCTCGTCGTCTTTGGCAAGGCGCTCGCCAACGGCTATCCAATCGCCGTTCTCGGCGGCCGAAAAGACATGATGGACCGGTTCGTCGATCCAGCGGCTTCAAAAAGAGTGCTGCTCGCCGGGACCTACAATGCACATCCCGTTCCCACCGCCGCTGCGATTGCGACCATCCAGCGATTGATGATGAACGATGGCGAGGTGTATCGCCATGTCGAAGGTCTCGGCGAGACGCTCGAACATGGCATTCAATCCATTGTCCACCGGCTGGGTATCACCGGCGTCGTGTCGCGGCAGGGTTCCGCCTTCTGCCTATACTTCATGGACCACCTTCCCGCCGATTGGCACGATATAGCTGCACATCATGATTTCGCGCTGGATACCGCATTCCGCCAGGTCCTGATTGAGCGTGGGATTTATTTTTTCCCGCAGCCAACAAAACAATGCTCTGTATCGGCCGCGCACACGCGAAGCGGATGTGGAGATGACCTTGCGTCAGATCGAATACTCGCTGAGTGTCGCACTCGATGCCAGCCGGAGCCATGCTGTTGCCGTGTCATCAGTAATAGAACCGTGATCATCTGTAACTCGGAAAATTATGAAAAAATCTTCCAGCCAACCAAATCGCGCGAGCCGCGGCAAACGCGCTTCCATCCAAAAGCCTGTCGCGGCTCCTGTCGCCGGAGTCGTTGGAATGGGCTTGATGGGCACCAGCATCACTGCGTGTCTGCTTGCCGCCGGGCATTCGGTGCATTGTATTGAAGCCGATCCGGCAAAGGTTCGCAGCGCGCCCAAGAGACTCCTCGCCCTGCTGAAAGATGCGCATCGCAAGGGCATCAGCGCTGCCTCTCCGGCAACGTTGATGCAGCACGTAACAGTTTCCGGCGACTTTCACGATCTCCAGGACGCAAAAGTCGTCATTGAATCCACCGTGGAAGACCCCGCGGTCAAACGCCGCGTTATTGCGGAAATTGAGAGTGTTGTCTCTCCTTCCACGCTGATCGGCACCAATACATCCGCCATCCCCGTGACGGAATTGCAGAAAGGCGCTGGCCGGCCGGAACGCATTCTGGGCCTCCATTGGGGGGAACCGGCCCACATCACCCGTTTCATGGAAGTCATTTGCGGAAAGGAAACCTCTCCGGCGATCGCGCAGCGCGCGGTACGCCTGGCGCGCAAATGGGGCAAGGAGCCATCTCTTCTTCGGCGGGACATCCGTGGATTCATCACGAATCGAATTATGTATGCGATGCTGCGCGAGGCGTTCTACCTGGTTGACTCCGGATTCGCTACGGTGGCGGATGTCGATCGGTCGCTGCGCAACGATTACGGCTATTGGATAACTTTTGCCGGGCCGTTCCGCTTCATGGACCTGACCGGAATTCCCGCTTACGCAGCAGTCATGCAGGACCTGTTGCCGGATCTGAGCTGCGCCAAAGAAGTGCCGGCGCTCATGCGAAAAGTTGCCGGCTCGGGAGCGCGCGGTGTTTCGAACGCCAAAGGCTTTTATCGTTACACGCCGGCGCAGGCGAAGCGATGGGAAGATCTTTTCCTGAAATTCAGCTACGAGATTCGCGAACTGGCGGACCGGTATCCGGAGAATGCAGGCGACAAAAGAAGCCGTTGATTTGTGTTCAACCTATTGGATGTCAATTTGGAAATTAAGCTTTTGTTGTTGCCCGCACTTCTCCGTGAGGGTTAGAACAATGGAGAACGCAAAATCGAGACATTGTTTGTAAATATTTTCTCATTGCAGTGTTGAGGGGGCACCTACAAATGAAACCATCTTGCCGGAAGAACTCCGTCACGATCCATGCCGCGTACCTGCTTCTCGGGTTTCTCCTGATTCTCGCAGTCCACTTTGCCCGTGTGCGCGCAGTTCACTACCGGGCAGTTGACGGGTACAATCGTCGATCCTTCCGGAGCCGGCGTGGCGAACGCGACCGTGACCGTAAAGAACATGGGCACCGGCTATACGCAAACCACAACATCGACCAGCGCAGGCGAATATCGCTTCCCCACTCTGCCGGTCGGAACGTATCAGATCACCACCAGCGTCCCCGGATTCCAGACATTTACCCAGCAAGGCGTGACGCTGGCCACCAGCCAAACGGTGACACTGCCGGTCCAGTTGAAGGTGGGCTCGGTCTCGCAAAAAGTCACGGTCACGGCGAACGCCACTCTGGTCACGACCAACTCCGCCACCCTGGGCCAACTGATCAACAACAGGGAAATTGTCGGATTGCCCCTGAATAGCCGTTACGCGCAGCAGTTGGTGTTTCTGATTCCCGGAGCCGCCAACGTCACCGCCAATTATTGCGCGGCGAATTGCGAAGGAGGCACCTTCCCCAGCGAGCAATACGCCAAGATCAACGGCGCCGGCGCAAACGGCGTCGCCTATCTGCTCGACGGCTCGGATTATACCGACGCGTATCTCAACACCAACCTTCCCTTCCCCAATCCGGATGCCCTCCAGGACTTCAACGTCATGACCAACAACATGAGCGCCATCTATGGCAATGCCATCGGCGGCGTGGTGAACATCACCTTGAAGTCCGGCACCAATGCGATTCACGGAAATGTATTCGAGTTCTATCAGAACGACATGTTCAATTCGAAGAACTGGTTCGCAACATCGGTCAGTCCGCTGAAGCAGAACCAGTTTGGCGGAACGATTGGCGGTCCAATCCTGAAGAACAGGCTGTTTTATTTTGGGAGCTATCAGGGCACCCGGTTCAGCACGACCAACAACGGGTTGGGCGCTTTTGTGCCGAACGCCGCCGAACGCAGCGGCGATTTCTCCTTTTTCACTCCCGGCGCTCCCACCTGTGCGCCGTACGGCACCTGCGTTCAGTTGGTAAACCCCATTACGCAGGCGGCTTATCTGAACAACCAGATTCCCGTCAGTCCAGTCTCGGCATATCTGCTGAAGGGCATCCCTCTTCCCAACGGCGCGCAACTGGGGCGCCCGTCCACTCCGGGTTTTCCCAACGACAACTTCTACTACAACGGTCTGCCGACTGTTCAAAACACCGATGAATACCTGGCCAAGCTGGACGCCGATTTCCCGAAAAATCATCTGAACGGACACTATTACCGGCAGAAGTATACGGTCGCCGCTCGTCCTCCCGCCCGCCAGCAACATTCTGGAAACGGAAGGCAATGCCATCACCCTGATCGACAACAACGTGAGCGTCAATGACGTGTATACCATCACGCCGCAGTTCGTGCTCGGCAGTTATTACGGCTTACACGGGAATCACCGGAAATACCTATTCCGGGGCCCCCTACACCATCGATCAGGCAGGGGTGAAGATCGCCCAGCCGCCGAACAAGGGAGGCGGCAACAATGCCGGCCTGAACTTCAGCACCAACACCTTCGGCGTGGGTACCCAACCCTATGGAGTCTGGAATCGGGGGAATCAGTCCCTGCGGGAAATCTTTACCTGGACGAAGGGCAACAATCTCCTGCAATTCGGGGGTCAGGCGATCCGACATCACCCAGCCAATGAGCAACGAGTTTCAAGAGGCGCGGCAACTTCCAGTTCTTCAACCTGGCAACCGGCTACAACATGGCGGATTTCGTATTAGGAACTGCGGGAACCGTCACGAATTTCATTCAGGGTGGCGGGCTATATCTCGACTTTACGGGCATCAACTGGAGCGCCTTCGTCCAGGACGACTGGAAGGCGACCCCGCGGCTGACCGTGAGCGCCGGTTTGCGCTGGGATCCTTACATTCCAGCCAAGGACAGCCTGGGCCGGGTGGCCTGCTTTGAACCGGGCGCGGCGCAGTCCTTGTCGCTATCCCAACGCGCCTCCAGGCCTGATTTACGGCGGCAAAAACCACGATCCTGGATGTCCGGATGCCGGTATTTTCGCCGATTATGCAAATTACGGCCCTCGAATCGGCTTTGCCTATCAGATGTCGGAGAACGGGAATCGAAGCCTGCGGGGCGGCGCGGGATATTACTACGAACCTCCGAATGCTTTGATTAACCAGCAGATTGTCGGCGTGCCTCCCTTCGCCCCAGTGATTGTTTTATCAAACACGAGCTTTGCCGATCCCTATGGGAGCGCCAATCCCCCACAGGTCAGCCCATTTCCGGAAGAGTTCGGTCCCCGCAATCCAGGGCCCGAATGCGACCTTCCCCTCGGGCGCCATCTCGTTTTCGCAAATTCAGGACCCGCACCTTCGCCTGCCCATGATCCTGTCCTACAACCTGACCTTCGAGCAGGGTTTCGGGCAGAACTGGCTATTGCGGGTCGCCTATGTGGGCAATACCGCACACCGGCTCTACGGCACGGGCGATCAGGAGAGCGGCCTGTATCAGTTGAATCCCGCCATCTATAATCCGAACGAATCGCCCACGGAAAACGAGAACACAACCCAGCAGCGGCGCATATATCCAAATTACGGATCGGTCGCCGAGATCCAATCCGGCGTGAACAGCAATTACAACGCGCTGCAGGTAACCGGGGAAAAGCGCTTTGCTCATGGCTTTTCCTTCCTGGCCAGCTTCGTGTGGGCGAAGGCAATGGACGACTTTGCCCCGAACAAAGACACGTCGTTTTACACCAATAGCTGCATTTGCGGCCGGTCCTTCGATTACGGCCCTTCGGACGACGATCTGAACAAGGTCATCAAATTCAACGCGAATTATGTGACTCCGCGCGTCCATATCAATAAATTCGCCAACGCGATTCTGAATGGATGGGAGGTGACCGGGATCGTCAACTGGTATCCGACCGGCAATCCATTCACGATCGTCAGCGGCGTCGACAATTCCTTCAGCGCCATCGGAGCCGACCGGGCCGATCTCGTCAATATCTCCAATCCGAAACAGGCCATGCTCGGTCACCGGCCGCATCCGGGCGTCATCGGCCAGTGGATTCAACCCCGCCGATTTTACGGTGAACGCATATCGGCACCTTCGGAGACACGGGAAAGAACATTCTGCGCGCTCCCGGGTTCTTCAACACCGATCTGTCCGCGATCAAGAACACGACCTTCAAACAGGTAGCGCTGCAGTTGCGCGCCGACATTTTCAACGTCACCAACCACCCCAATTTTGGAGCGCCCGATAACAACGCGAGCAGTCCGACCTTTGGCCAGATCGGGGGAACGCTGTATTCGGGCGCCTACGGCGGTCCAACATCCTACGGAACCGCCCAGCCGCGGATGATGCAGTTTGGGGTAAAAGCGAGTTTTTGAGTGGCGATCGCAGCAACCGTTCATGTCATCCTGGGCCCTTCGACCGGGCTCAGGATCCGGCAAAGGGCCTTGCGTTGTTCGGGAAACGATAAGCTCCGTTTATGAATCCATTCCGCAGGGAATTTCTCAAACTCGCCGGCGCAGGCATGGCCGGCGCTGCCGCAACCGTCGCCGTTCCGGGCGCATACGCGCAAGCGGCTTCCATGCCGGACAGCAGTGCGAATAAAACTTACGATGTAAAAATTTATGGCGCGACCGGCGACGGCCATACCATCGATACTCCGTCCATCAATAACGCGATCATCGCCGCCAATGCTGCCGGCGGCGGGATCGTTCGATTTCCCTCCGGCACCTACGCCTGCTACTCGATTCGCCTCAAAAGCAATGTCGCGCTCTATCTTGAGCCGGGCGCGACCATCCTGGCGGCAACTGTTCCCGAGGGAGGCGCCAGCGGCAGCTCCCACTACGATGCAGCCGAGTCGAACAAGCCCTGGGAAAACTATCAGGACTACGGCCACAACCATTGGCACAACAGCCTGATCTGGGGAGAAAATATCCACGATATCGCGATCATGGGCACCGGCCTGATCTGGGGCAAGGGCCTAAGCCGCGGCGCCAGTGAACATCCTCTGGCAGAAACACCCGGCGATGGGAAATAAGGCTCTGGGCCTGAAAAATTGCCACAACGTAGTACTGCGGGATTTTTCCATGCTTCAGGGCGGACACTTCGCCATTCTCGCCACAGGCGTTGACAATCTGACCATAGACAATCTGCTGATCGACACCAATCGCGACGGCATCGATATCGATTGCTGCAAAAATGTCCGTGTATCGAATTGCAGCGTCAATTCGCCCTGGGACGATGCCATCTGCCCCAAAAGCTCGTTCGCTCTGGGTTATGCGCGCACCACGGAAAATGTGACCATCGCCAACTGCTATGTCACCGGCGCGTATCTTGTCGGCACCATGCTCGACGGAACCTGGAAGCGATGGCCAACGGACAAGGCCGAGCAGGCCAAAGTCAAACCATATTTTCCGCAGGAATTCAACGGAAGCATCAAGCTGGGAACCGAGTCCAACGGCGGCTTCAAGAACATTGCCATCTCGAATTGCGTCTTCGATGGCAGCAAAGGCTTCGCCGTTGAAAGCTCCGATGGCGCAGTGATCGAAGCCATTACCTTTTCCGGCATCACCATGCGCGACTGCACCAACACTCCGCTGTTTCTGCGGCTGGGCGCCCGCATGCGCGGCCCGGCGGGCGTTCCGGTCGGCACACTTCGCGGAATTACCATCAGCGATGTCGTCAGCTACAACTCCGACTCCCGCCTGGGCGGTGGCGGCATCTTCAGCGGGCATTCCCGGTCACGCGATCGAAGATATCAAGGTTCACGATTGCTATTTCGAGCACGCGGGCGGCGGCACAAAGAAAATGGCCGCGCTTCACCCGCCCGAGTCTGTCCAGGACAATCCATGGCCCGATCCCGACATGTTCGGCGACATTCCGGCCAGCGGATTTTTTCTGCGTCATATCCGAAACATCGAGTTCACCAACGTCGAGATCGCCTTCAAACAGCCGGAAGCAAGGCCGGTGTTCTGGATGGACCACGTGGACGACGCCGACTTCTTTCACGTCAAGACTCCTCGTTCGCTGATCGCTCCGGTATTCTCGCTTCATGACGTCCAGGAGTTCCGCGTGCTCGCCTGCCGCAATGTCCAAGACATTCAGGCGCAGACCGTCGATCACCAGGAAATCTCCAAGCAGTGAAGATTCGCTCGTGATTGCCATCGATGTGACGCAAGACTCTTCGAATCCCACAAGGAGAAATATGACCGTCGCCCGGGTTCTGACCTTTAGCGTCCTGCTTTTCACGTGGTTCTTGCCGGCCTTGGTCAAGAACGATGCACATGGACAGACGACCGCGCTTTCTTCCATTCAGGACACGCTCGCGCAACCGGTGCAGCCGTCAGCCGTGACATATTTCCAATTGCAGCAATATCTGTTCGGACGCGTTCCTCCACTGCCCAAGCCAACGAGCACTGCCCAGTGGACGGCGCAAGAACAGCAGATGCGCGAGCACATTCTCGACGACATTGCTTTTCATGGCTGGCCCCGCCAATGGGTCGATTCAGCACCGAAGTTCGAGCAGGTGGGGGTCATCGAGACCGGCAACGGCTATCGTATTCGTAAATTCCGCTATGAAATTGTGCCCGGATTCATATCCACCGCGCTGCTCTATGAACCGGACAAGATCAACGGGCGCGCACCGGCCATTCTCAATGTGATTGGCCATGAGCCGGAAGGCATCGCCGTGGAATATGAACAGAAGCGCTGCATCAATTTTGCCAAGCGCGGTATCGTTGCGCTGAACCTGGGATGGATGCAGTTTGGAGATCTTTCCCAGCCAGAGAACAATCACGATTATGCGTCGGAACTCGATCTTGGTGGGCTCGAATGCGCTCGGATTGTTTTATCTTGCGATGCGGCGCGGCCTCGATTATCTGGCGACCTTGCCGGAGGTCGATCCCACCCGCCTTGGCGTAACCGGCCTTTCCGGCGGCGGATGGCAGACCGTACTGCTCGGCGCGCTCGATAAGCGCGTTGCGGTTTCGGTGGAGGTGGCGGGGCTTGGTTCGCGCGAATCGAACCTTACTCACCCCGAGGACACGTACGAAATCGAAGAGGACGCGCCGGATCTTCTGCAGGGGATGACCTACCCGGAATTCATCGCCATGCGCGCGCCGCGGCCCACGCTGCTGATCCATAATGCCGTGGATAGCTGCTGTTTCCGCGCGCCGCTGGTGAAGCCCGGTATCTATGACGCAATCAAGCCCTTCTTTCAACTGTATGGCGACGCGGACAATCTCGCATGGCATGAGAGCTTCGATCCCGGCGTTCACAATTATCAATTGGACAATCGGCAGCAGGCTTATCGATTTTTCACCCAGCATTTTCATATGCCGGTCGCTGGAAAAGAAATCTTCAGCGATAACGAAATCCGAACTGCCCAGCAGCTTGCCATTGGAGTTCCGGCCAATAATTTGACCATCGTTGGACTGGCGAAACAGTTCGCGGGTCAGATCCAGCGTGAGCCCATCCCGCCTGGTGGCGCGCAGCGCGACACGTGGACAGGGTCTGAGCGGAAGACGCTTCAATCGGTGGTTCGGTACGCGCCGGTTTCCATGCTGCGGGCGCTGAGAATGGACAACAGTTCTGGCTACAACTTTCAGACTTTGTCCTACCGGTTCGATTTCTCGAATGGCCTCAGCGCCACAGGAATCTGGTTCAAAGAAAATGCCGCACCGTCAAACCAGCCGGTCACGATCGTGCTGAACGATGGCGGCTATAAGGCAGCCGCTCACGCTGTGTACGAACGTGTCGCCCGGGGAGAGCAGGTGCTGGCGCTCGATCCGCTCTTCATCGGACAGGCGGCGCCTGGGCCGGACGTCAGCGCATGGGTTGTGCTGGTGGACAGCACCGGAGATCGTTCACTGGGCCTGGAAGCCGCCCAGCTGGCAGCAACCGCAAAGTGGCTGAAATCTACCACCGGGCACAATCGAATTCGTGTTGAGTCGGACGGCATTCGCAGCCAGATCATCGCCCTTACAGCGGCGGCTATTGAGCCAGAGGACTTCTCTACCGTCGTCAGCAGAAATGCAATGAAGAGCCTCGCGTATCTGCTCGACAAGCCAGTTCCCTTTCGCTCCGCGCCGGAACTGTTCTGCCTCGATCTATATAAAGACTTCGATGTAGATTCTCTGAAGGCGCTCGCCGCGCCCGTTACCATAACTGAATCCGTTGTTTCGGTTCCGCCGATCCAGAAATGATCCAGCCATGCACTTCGATCAAGGAGAAAAACAATGTTTGAGTTGACCGGACAAACCGCTATCGTGACCGGCGCCGCCACCGGCATCGGCGAAGCCATCGCCGAGCGTTTCACTCGAGCTGGCGCTCAAGTCGCCATTGCGGATATGAATTTGCCGGACGCGGAAAAAGTCGCGCAGCCGCCTGGGGCATGGCTCCTTTGCGGTCGAGGTGGATGTCTCTCAGCCGGAATCGATCAAGCAGGCCGTGGCGGAAGTTTTAGAGCAGAACCGGGCGCATCGATATTCTGGTGAACAATGCCGGCATAGCCGGACCTGCCGCGCCGTTGTGGGAGCAGACGGATGAGGCCTGGCAGAAGGCGATCGCCGTGAATCTCAGCGGCATCTTTTATTTTTGCCGCGCTGTTGTGCCGCACATGCTGGAACGCAAATACGGACGCATCGTCAATATCGCATCGATCGCCGGCAAAGAAGGCAATCCGCGAATGGTGCCCTATTCCGCCACCAAGGCCGGGGTCATCGGACTGACCAAATCGTTGGGTAAGGAACTCGCCACCGAGGGAATCTGCGTCAATGCCGTTAGTCCCGCAGTTGTGCAGACCAAAATTCTCGATCAGGTGACACCGGAGCAGGTCAAGTACATGACCGATAAAATTCCCATGCGCCGCACCGGCAAACCTGAGGAAGTTGCCGCCGTCGTGCATTTTCTCGCTAGTCCCGATTGTTCCTTCGTCACCGCGCAATGCTACGACGTCAGCGGAGGCCGGGCAACTTACTAAAAGATACGAACTACCTCGTCAACTTCATCGCCGCCTGACGATCTCGCCAGGCGGCTCACGATTTTCACGGACCACCTCGTACAAATCCATCTGCAAATTCCGAACGCCAAGTTACCTGCGTAACCTCGATCCAATCATTAAGTTCCGGGACTAAATATCTAGTGACCGATGGCCATCGCAGACGCGCGCCGCTGCCAACGCTAGGTCCGTTTGCTCAATCCGGAGGCTGTCGTGGCGTGCCTAACTCGATTGCTTTCGCCTCAGGCTATTTTCATGGAAGCAATTACTTCGACCGCAGAATTGAATGGTCAAGCATAGCTTCATACCTTCCGGCCTAGTTACCCGCCTGACCTTTGGTAACTCATCGAGTAGTTACCTCCCGTGCTAGGATGTTTCACCAAACAATCTTCAGACAGTTCCATCAGCCCCACCCGAGCTTTCTTGCGGGTGCGCGGACTGCTGGACAAAACACCACGGAGAGGCTCTATGGTCTACTTCAAGGTACTCTTTTCTTCATTTGCGAAAATAATTTTCCGGTCGGAATCTGATCACATTCGCGTTGATCACACTTCTGCTTACACCGGACCTCATCAATGGCAGGAGCAACCCCGCAGTTTAGAGAAAGATAAAAAACGCAGACCTGGTCGAATTACGGATTCGATGGCTCGCTATCGAGTTACCGGAAAGATGAACCGTCTGGTATGGGTGTTCGTTGCTCTATCTCTTCCCGTTTTTCTTGCTGGCTGCAGCGGCGGCACTGGAACATTCAATCCGGAAAGTTCTGCGCCGGTTTCCATCGCGGGGACCAGCGGAACCGGTGGAACCAGCGGAACCTCTGTGCCTCCATCAGATCCGGCACCCACGCCAGACACCGACACCTACACCGACTCCTACGCCGACACCTACACCAACTCCTACGCCTACACCAACGCCGACACCTACACCTACACCGACACCAACGCCAACACCTACGCCAACACCGACACCTACACCAACTCCGACGCCGATACCGACGCCTACGCCTACACCTACACCTACACCAACACCAACACCGACATCCGACACCTACACCAACTCCGACACCAACACCGACTCCACCACCAGCACCAACGCCGACTCCCGAAGGAACCGTGATTTCCAATATCCAATCAGCCTCTGGGTATTGGAAAAGTTGGGGTCAGCATGGGCCTAACTACGTTGATTGCAATCCGTCACCTTGCGAGGGTATCGCATGGTCCATAGGCTACGGAGTTACCCTGCCATCGCTTAGCAACAATGCGACTCAGTTCGATCTTGGCGGTACAACCCCGTATGGCGACGTGCTATTCTCCGCGGACCTCATCGGAACAACTTCGCCGGAGTTAAAGGATGCGGACCACACGCTGCTTCCGACCCTGCACAATTTCATCTATGACACCGATTTCTACGTGACCGACGTGTCCGTTACTCAAACACTCGAGTTCGATGTCACCATGTTCATGAGTGGCGTCGAGATGATATGGGGGACACAGTGCAGTCATCTTGGGGACAAAAGCTGGGACATTTACGACACCGCAAATCGGCACTGGCTTACCGCCGGCGTACCCTGTCAAATGGTGAACGGATGGAACCACCTGACGATTCAAGTACAGAGGGGTTCTGACAATTCGATCATCTACCAATCGATCGAACTGAATGGGACAACCTATACGCTGAATAAAACCTATGGGCCGCGCACAGCGCCTAAAGGCTGGTGGGGGGTGACGGTGAATTATCAGATGGACGGAAACTCCAAGCAGTCGCCGAATACCACGTACCTGGACAATTTCAGCTTCACGTACTGGTAAGTAGCTCGTGCGAACACGCTGGTATTGTCTGGCAGCGCGTTCTGAACCTTGGATCACGCGCGTAAGAGGGTACAGGCCCCCTCAGGGCTTTGTACCCTCTTACGCTCACGCCTCTCGATTCAGGAGCGTGTAAATAGCTCCAGGAACAAACATGTAATTTTTGCGGTTCGAGCATTATTTGCACAGACGGGCGAAAAGGATGCCTGCGATACCACAATTTTCTTCGGAATTTGCGAAAAAACGCTTTCTTCATTCGACGAACTGTGTATTATCCCTCTAGAAGCACTTTCAATCTGCCTACGCCCCCGAACTATAAGTCTCAGCTGGACATGTTGATCGGATGAACACAGTGCTGCGTGAAATCGTAAGCAGCCGTCCGTGATCGTGTTCGCAGTTTGAGTCCGACTTGGTTCCTGTTGATCAGTATGCCTCTGATTTTTCCGCGGCATTCAAGAGGTTGTCGAGGTCGTGCGCCTCACGCCAGCCCAGCAATAAAAAGCGAAGTACTCGGCTTCCCGCACTGATTTGGCGGAGCGGTGGAGCTCTACGAAACCTCAACTTGCACGCGCTCATGTTAGCGTGCCGAGGCAGATTCAAATGAAATTCGGTTTTAGTGCCGTTCTGACGCTTTTTCTTCTTACAATCCCTGCATTCGCGGGTGTAACCGTCAACAGCCCATCCAATGGCGAGTCAGTCAGCTCACCCTTCACCCTCTCCGCCAGCTCCGCCACCTGCTCCTCTCAGAGCGTTAGCTCCATGAGCTATTCGCTCGACAGCGGCGCGGATTTAACTACTGTGAATGGTCAATCGATGGACGTCGCAATCACCTCCGGCGCGGGCGCGCATACAGTGCATGTCAAGGCGTCCGGTGATAACGGCGCTGTATGCGTTACCGATGTCGCAGTCACCGTTGCGGCTCCCGTCGCGGATTCCACTGATTCCACCGACTCTGGTGTCTCTAGTAGCTCGCTCTCTGCTCCTTCGAACGCGGTCAGCGTCAGCAATATCCAGGCACTGGGCGCGTGGAACGCACACCATGATAGCGGCACGAGCGGCAGTTCCAGCGGAAGAACGAGTCTGGTTGGCTCGCCATCCCACGATGGCACCACGCGCGAGTTTGCGACCACCTTTCACGGCGCATCCGGTGAGCGTTATAGCGTGAGTTTTGGCGATAATACGACCGCCACGAACTTCCTTTACGACGTGTGGATCTATATCAAGAGCCCATCCACTCACATTGACAATATAGAGATGGATCTCAATCAGACCATGCCCAATGGTGACACTGTGATCATTGGGGTCCAGTGCGCCGGCAACAGCGGTGCATGGGAGTACACAGAGAATTTGGGGTCTGCCAATCATCCCAGCGGTCATTGGAAGTCGTCAGGCCATGCATGCAACCCGCGCAGCTGGAGCACGGATACATGGCACCACGTTCAGGTCGCGTATTCCCGCACTTCTACCGGTCACGTTACATATAAGTCTATATACCTCGATGGCGTCCAGCACACCGTTAACGCCACCGTATTCGCGGCCCGTTCGCTTGGATGGGGTAGCAGTCTATCGACCAACTTCCAAATTGATGGCGGTTCAAGCGGTTCGTCGACTGTGTACATCGATGAACTGAAGGTTTCTCGCTGGTAAATAAGATGCCGGGCATCCCCCGCCCGGCAGCAGTTCGTGGCAAGAGATCGTATTGGAAACTGGGGTCTCGCCTTTCGGAGTGCCCCAGTTGCGTAAACGAAAACGTATTCGACTTCGACGCAAAGACGTTGTCCAAGCGAGAGGCCCAACGAGGCATTTTAACAAGCACATGCTCGAATAAGCGTGCTGAGGCCATTTGATGAAAACCTTCTTCTCCGCGATCCTGATGCTTTTCGTATCCACGGCAGTTTCTCTCGCCGGTGTTACCGTCAACAGTCCATCCAGTGGCCAGTCCGTCAGCTCACCCTTCACCCTCTCCGCCAGTTCCGCGACCTGTTCCTCTCAGAGTGTTAACTCCATGAGCTATTCGCTCGATAGCGGGGCGGATTTAACAATTGTGAACGGTCAAACGATGGACGTCCAAGTCACCTCTGGCGATGGGCGCGCACACGGTGCATGTCAAGGCGTCGGGTGATAACGGTGCTGTATGCGTTACAGACATCGACGTGAACGTCGCGGCTGCCTCTGATGCATCGGCCAGCGCTGATGTTTTCAGTGACACTTCGCTCGTTCCGTCGAACGCTGTCAAAAACAGCAACATTCAGGCAATAGGGCACTGGGACGCGAAACATGACAGCGGCACGAGTGGCAGTTCCACCGGAAAAACCACCCTGGTTGGCTCGCCATCCCATAGTGGCGTCACACGCGAATTTGCGACCAACTTCAAGAGCAAAGCCGGCGAGCGTTATGCTGTGGCTTTTGCTGACAATCAATCCGCCACTAATTTCCTTTACGACGCATGGTTGTACATCAAGGGCTCAGCCAGTCACATCGCCAATATTGAAATGGATCTGAATCAGACCATGACCAATGGCGAGACTGTGATCTTTGGGATGCAGTGCGACGGCTACAACGGTAGATGGGATTACACAGAGAATTTAGGAAGTGCTCGCCATGCCAGAGGCCATTGGGCGGCCTCGAGTGCGTCCTGTAACCCGCATAGTTGGAGCGTCAACAAATGGCACCACGTTCAGATCAGCTATTCGCGCAACAGCAGTGGCCATGTCACCTATCACGCTGTGTACTTCGATGGAACCAAGCACACCATCAACCACACTGTTTTCGCAGCACGCTCGCTTGGATGGGGTAACAGCTTATCGACTAACTTCCAGATCGATGGGCTCTCAAGAGGGACAGCCACGTTGTACGTAGATAGTTTGACGATCTCTCGCTGGTAAAGCGACAGATCAAGTTTCTATCATCATACGGCGCATCGTAAAAATCCGGCCTGACCCAGTGCGATGAGATACGGAAGTGTCCACCTTATAAGTGGAGACTTCCGTATCGGCTAAAATGGCTTAGCTAAAATCCACTTGCACGCGCTAGAATAGCGTGCCGAGGCAGATTCAAATGAAATTCGGTATTAGTGCCATCCTGACGCTTTTTGTGCTTACGATCCCTGCATTCGCGGGTGTAACCGTCAACAGCCCATCGAATGACGAGTCAGTCAGCTCACCTTTTACCCTCTCCGCCAGTTCCGCTACCTGTGCATCTCAGAGTGTTAGCTCCATGAGCTATTCGCTCGATAGCGGCAGCGATCTAGCTACTGTGAATAGTCAATCGATGGACGTCCAAGTCACGTCTGGGGCTGGTGCGCACACGCTGCATGTCAAAGCCTTCGGTCAACAAGGCGCCGCGTGCGTTACAGATGTTGCCGTGACGGTCGCAGCCCCATCCGCTGACTCGGCTGACACTGCCGATGCTGCTGCATCTGCAAGCAGTGTGATCTCTGCCCCTTCGGGCGCAGTCACTGTCAGCAGCATTCAGGCGCTGAAGAGTTGGAAGGCCGGGCATGACTATGGCACGAACGGTTTTTCAAGCGGAAAGACGAGCCTGGTTGGTTCGCCGGCCCACAGCGGCACCACGCGCGAAACGACGACCGTTTTCAAAAGCAGGTCCGGCGAGCGTTATAGCGTGTCGTTTGCCGACAATAGAACTTCCACGAACTTCCTTTACGACGTGTGGGTGAACATCAAAAGCCCCTCCACGGACATCGCTAATATTGAAATGGATCTGAATCAGACGATGCCCGATGGCGACACTGTGATCTTTGGGATCGAGTGCTCGGGCACCTCCGGTACCTGGGATGTCACAGAGAACCTAGCAAGCGCCAAGAACTTCAAAGGTAACTGGAAGCGCACAGGCGCGGCTTGCAACCCGCGCAACTGGAGCACGAACACATGGCACCACATTCAGGCCACCTATTCCCGCAACGACACTGGCCACGTGACCTATAACGCCGTGTACCTCGATGGCGTCAAGCACGCCCTGAACATCACGGTGTTCAACGCCCGCGCACTTGGATGGGGCAACAGTCTATCGACCAATTTCCAGGTCGATGGAATTTCAAGCGGGACCGCCACTGTGTATTTCGATGATTTGAAGATCTCTCGCTGGTGAACGAACAGAACAAGTCTCACCTTACAGGCTTAGAGCGATTCCACGGTTACTGTACCCGGCCAAGGATCGTGTAGAGCAGCTTTCTTAATGAAAAGCTGCGCAAAAGTCCAACCCCGCTGGATACGCCTACCGTGGAATCGCTTTAGCGGCAAAAATCCCGGATGATCCCGCTCTTTGCACGAATTCGGACTGATTCGTTTAGAGGGTCGGACGGGTGCAAAAGCTGATCCAGCTTCAACGTTAGATTTCGGCGAGATGATAATCCTCATTTCCCAAAGCCTCACCTTGAAGCTGGATCGATCTTTTGAGGCCGAACCCGGTCGAGGACGGATCGGCCGGGTCAGCAACTACTGCGTAGGTGCGCCGCAGGGTGATGTAAGCAGATCGCAAAGATCGCCGCTCAACTGCTCTCGAGTCGCCTGTGGCGGATGATTTGGGTTGTTGGGTATCTGCCCCAGACTCCAATTCCACTGAATGAACCGCAGAATCGAGACGAAATCCATCTGCTGATGCGAGATGTAGTTCGTCTTTGCGTATGGGGAAATGATGAGGACCGGCACCCGCATCCCAAGGCCATAAGTATTGGCGAGGGGGAGCTGCGGAGGCGCGACATGGTCGTACCAGCCGCCGCTTTCATCGAACAGAACGATGATGGCGGTGTTCGGCCATATACTCGAGGCCTTCACCGCCGTCGCTATGTTGTCGATAAATTCGACTCCGTCCAGAATGTTGCCTCCGCCGGGGTGCAGATCGTGCGCTCCATCCGTCGTGATCCAGACTACGGACGGAAGAGAGCCGCTGTTTAGCACCGACTGAAACGAGGCCATGGTGAAGTTCTGGATATTTGAGGAGTTCTCTGTACTGGTGAAGTATTGAAATGGATCTTCCTGCGGGACGTAATCCAGGCATGTCCCGTTCTGCGAGGTGTTGAAGTTTGTCTGATAAAAGGCCCACGGTACCTGAGCCGCGTTAAGCTGGTCGCCAACGTTGGTTTCCGTAAGAGGATTTGCGATGGTGCCCTTCCCGTTCTTCTTCTGCTCGACCGCACTGCAGGGATCGTAGTAAGGGAGGCTTCCGGCGGTGGTGGTGTTGTCCAGGGTAGCGGCCACCATGTACAACTCCTGGGCCGGCTCGCTGAACATGGAAGAGGAATAGAAATTGTCCGCCAGAGCATATTGCTGAGCGTAGTTCCACAGTGTGCTGATCCCATAGGGCTTGCCATCCGTGGCCTTGCCGGACAGGCTGCTGTCGTAATACTGCATGGAAAGATCGCCGTTGTAGTAGGCGAATTTGTCCATCTTGCCGCTGTCGTAGGTGTCGGAATAGGTGACTTCGCTGTGATTGAGGTCCCCGACGGTAAGGCTCGTGATCGGGGTGGGGGTAACGGTGTTCCCCTGGGCATCCACCTGAGTGTAGCTGGGCAGCGATGCATTTAACCCGTTGGCGCCGGGATAGGTGCCGAACAGATTGTCAAACGAGTGGTTCTGCATCATCAGGATAATCAGGTGCGTAATGGGCGAATTGGTGCTGCCCTGGGTTTGAACGGTGACGGTGGCTGCGGCGGTCACGCTGGCGCCGCTGTTGTCGGTTGCCGTCAATGTATATTGCGTGGTGTTCGTTGGCATCACCATCGTTGATCCTGACGGCGAAACCGCGCCTATTCCCTGATCGATGGACACAGTGGTGGCATTCGTTGTCGACCAGGTCAGCGTCGAACTATTTCCTGCGGTGATTGTTGTCGGAGAAGCAGTAAGCGTCGCCGTCGGAGCAGCCGATACTGTAACAGTGGCAGTGGCGGTCACGCTGCCGTTATTGCCGGTTGCAGTCAATGTGTATTGCGTGGTGGTCGGATCGGCTTCACCGTTGTTGATCCCGACCTGGAGGCGCAACGGTTCCTATGCCCTGATCGATGGAAACGGTGGTGGCATTCGTCGTCGTCCACGTCAATGTCGACTGGTTTCCGGCGGTGACCGTCGTAGGAGATGCAGTAAGCGTCGCTGTTGGGGCAGCCCCTTGCACGGTGACTGTAGCGACGGAAGTTACGCTACCGCCGCTGCCGGTTGCCGTCAATGTATATTGCGTGGTGGCGGAGGGGGTTACCTTCATGGATCCCGACGCCGCAACGGTCCCTACGCCCTGATCGATGGAAACGGTGGTGGCATTCGTGGTCATCCACGTTAGCGTCGCGGAGCTTCCGGCAGTGATCGTCGCTGGGGCGGCTGCGAGGGAGGCTGTTGGGGCTGCCGGAGAACTCCCCATTCCACCTCCACCGCCGCCGCAACCGGACATGAGCACTGCACAAATACCTGCTGCAACGAACGACAAACATTTCGCCGGCAAACGCATGCTTTCACCACCCTTAAAAAGTCATACCACGAGCCTCTCGAAACTTAGCACGCTGAGACTCTCCAGAGAGTTTTCATGCAAGTGCAAGGCCAAACTGCCGCGGCCAGAGAATGGAAATTCACCGTCATGCCGACGGCACCAATAGGATGCCGCAAATTGGCACGCCGTTTTATGCGCAATAGTTTGCAGGAAGATGGACGCGTGACCAGCAGTTTACCCCTCGCACTCATCGCAGGGATAATGTCTGGCTTACCCTGGGATTCCTTTCGCGAACTGGTTTTCCAACTGAAGCAATTCGCCCCAGCCGATCCAGCGCCGGCCGGATTCGGAAGGCTGGATCGTCCGACCCCGGCAGTTACTGCGCGGCTGGCGCGCCACAGGGAGATGTCAGCAGATCGCACAAATCGCCGCTCTGCTGCTCCCGTGCGGACTGCGCCGGAGCGGGGAGTTCCCCCAGATTCCAGTTCCACTGAATGAACCGCAGGATGGAGACGAAATCCATTTGCTGGTGCGAGATGTAGTTGGTTTTGGCATACGGGGAAATGATGAGGACCGGCACCCGCGCTCCCAGCCCCTCCGTATTGGCGAGTTGCGGCGGCGGGACATGGTCGTACCAGCCGCCGCTTTCATCCCACAGAACGATAATGGCGGTGTTCTGCCATTCACTCGAGCTTTGCACCGCCTGCACGATGTTTGTCAGCGATTCGATTCCATCCAGGATATTGCCTCCGCCCGGGTGCATGTCCTGGTCTCCGTCCGGCTGGATCCAAAGTACGGACGGAAGCGTCCCACCGGCCAGAACGGATTGGAAGGATGCCATTGTGAAGTTCTGAATATGTGAGGAGTTTTCAGTGTTGGTGAAGTACTGAAATGGACTTTCCTGCGGAACGTAATCTACACATGTTCCGTTCTGCGAATTGACGAAATTTGTCTGGTACCAAGCCCACGGCACCTGCGCCGTCGTGAGCTGGTCCCCCACCGTGGTTGCCGTAAGAGGACCCGCGATGTGACTGCTACCTCCGTCCTTCTGTTGCTCGACCGCGCTGCAAGGATCGTAATAAGGGAGGCTGGACGCGGTGGTCAGATCGAAGGGCGTGGCCGCCACCATGTAGAACTCCTGGGCCGGCTCGCTGTTCATTGCGGAAGCAAAGAAATTGTCCGCCAGAGCATATTGCTGAGCATAGGACCAGAGATTGCCGATACTCCAGGTGGTCTTGTCGTTCGCCAGACCGGAGATCGTGTTGTCGTAATATTGCATGGCAAGATCGCCGTTTGTGTAGGCGAATTTGTCCATCAATCCCTTATCCCAGCTAGCGACATACGTAGGCCGGTTGTGGTTGAGGTCCGAGCTGGCGAGAGATCGCACCAAAGTAGGCGACACCGTGTTTCCCTTCGCATCGACCTGGTAATAGCTGGGCAATGAGGCATTCAACCCATTCGCGCCCGGATAGGTGCCGAACAGATTATCCAGCGAGTGGTTTTGCATCATCACGATAATCAGGTGCGTGATCGGCGAGTTCGTGGCTCCCTGCGTTTGCACGGTGACTGTCGTGGCGGAGGTTACGTTGGCGCCGCTGTTGCTGGTCGCCGTCAACATATATTGTGTGGTGGTGGTTGGGGACACCGTCGTCGACCCCGAACCCGAAACAATCCCGATGCCCTGGTTGATGGAGACCGTGGTGGCATTTGTGGTTGCCCACGTCAGGGTCGCAGTGTTCCCCCCCGTGATTGTCGCGGGAGAGGCCGAGAGCGTCGCTGTCGGAGCAGCCGACTGTACGATGACAGTGGCGACAGCGGTCGTGCTGCCGCCGACGCCGGTCGCGGTCAACGTGTATTCCGTGGTGGCGGATGGCGTCACCGTCGTTGATCCGGACGCCGGAACCGTGCCGATACCCGGCTCGATCGAAACCGTGCTGGCGTTGGTGGTCGTCCATGTCAGTGTCGCCGGATTTCCGGTCGTGATGGTCGCAGGAGCGGCCGCGACGGTCGCTGTTGGCGCAGATTGTACGGTGATGTTGACTGTGGTGAACGAGGATCCGCCGCACCTGTCCCATTCCTGGACCACCGTATGCTGCGGCCCCGCACTTAAACTCAACGGCGTGTTGATCTGAGTCATTCCATGGGAGCTGTAAACCTGCTTATTGTTTACATAGATGCCCATGGAACCCACGCCTTGCGGGCAAGTCGGCGCGGCGGTGGCGGTCGCCACGTATTGCACCGGTGAGGTTACCGTCGCACCGGGCGTTGGGCTGGTGATAGTGACGGTTGCGAACGCGGGGGCCGCAAACGCCACGAACATCAAACTGACATAATGGAAAGCCTTCATCACTGTGCCTTTGCCAATCAGGTACTTTAAAATTGTTATCGGCAAGCCCCAGGCCAAAAGTGCGCCTTGAACTTGGAGCGGCGATTTGTCAGGTACACCGTCCCTGAGATGCAAGCATATTGCCGATTTGTAAGATGCGCAATATTGTTGCAAAAGGCGATCAAAGCGCCGCGAACAGTTTGGCCATATGAAACAAGCCGCTCGCCCTTATCAGGAGCATTTTACAAACACATGGACCGGGCCCACCCTGCGCTCAATTTGGGATATCCGCCTCATCCAATGTACTGGAAACAGAACCCGATCCGGCGTTCTGCGGGAACGTCCTCTCGCCCTGAAAAATCTTAGTCGCTCTGTATACCAGCGGCAGCGAATGATATCTCTTTCAGCGCGCGCTCCTGGACCTCCCGTTTGGGCATCACGGATTGACATCGGAGCTATCACCGTCATTCCTGCGATCTTGCTCAGGGCCAGATAAGCGGCACGGCTTTTGTGGAGAAAATCGAGAGGGTATTCCGGCTTTCGGGCGCGAGCCTGGACCGGATCCGCATCCAGCAAATAGCCGATATCCGGCTTAGGAACAATTCTCAGAATCATGCGGGCGTAAGCACGAGCCACTGGAGCGTGCAGCGGCAGATTTGCGAGTTCGTCATAGGCATATCGATCGCAGATCACAAAATCCGCGCCCGAGCGTAGCGCTTTCTCAACCACTGTTCGGAGAGAAAGCGCGTCAATGAAGTAAAGGCCCAACCTCACGACACTCATCGGCCATGACTGAACGTTCTTGTCTCGCCGGTTGACTGGCGCGGTGGGAGTTCCGACCCCTTTTTCGCCTTTGAATATCTTGTGTCCGGTCGCTTCCCGAAGGCCCTTCAATCTGGCAACGTCGTCCCAGAAGGCGATCACCTGAACGCGTAAACCGGCCTGGTTCAGCCGGGCGCAAAGGGCCTCGATCTGAGTACCTTTGCCAGCTCCATCAATGCCAGAGAAACTTACGAGCTTGCACCTCCGTTCTTCTGGTCTTGCACCCATGAATTCCGCTCCTACAATTGTTTTCAAGTGTCGTCTGGCTCAGTATATGAGCCGCATTCAGTTCGGCCGGTTGGGACTTCCCTTCGATGCGCCCACAACAGCTCCAATGGCAATGGCGGCTCCCACAATCACACCGACCTTGATCAGGATCGATCGCGCTCGCCTCTGTTTTGCCGGAGCAATAACCGCTCCGGCAGGCCTGGATGCCGGGACACCCATCGGCCTCTCATAAGGCGCTGCAGCTGTGCCTACCGGTTTCGAGGCGCCGTTTTGCTCCTGTTCCGAGGTGGATTGCGATTGATCGGATTGCTGATTGTTCCCAGTACTTTGCGACCGCGCGGAGACGGGACTATCAGGCGAACCTTCAGCCTGGGCTCTGTCAGTTGCCGGATTCCTGGTCGCATTTTCAGATTGCTGGGACTGGGCCGGTACGGAAGGTTGTCCGGAGGGTGCCTGCTGCGGCCCGGCAGTCGCCGCCACCCCAAACGGGACGGCCAGGAGCATCACCAGGCAACCGGCGATCTGTCGCCGGAGCCCATCACCCGAGATTCTCATTTATTTCCCTCGAACCTGTGGAAACCTTGCGTACGCCAGAACGAGACGATCCCAACCTGTAAGCTGGAGCGTCCGGCTCAGGATCGGAGTGCATCGACTCAGCTTTCTGCGAAACCGCGTCTGTCGAGGGCTGATGGAAGCTATCCACTGCCTCGGCCGCCGTGTCATAGATATCAAAAATCCGATTCACTCCAGTGAGTTCCAGGATCGCCCCTGCTCCGTGCGGCAAAGCTGCAAGTTTGACGTCCCCGTTGCGCTTCATAGCCTCCTCCAGGCAACAAAGCAGCAGGTGGATGGTCGAGCTATCCAATTGGCGCAAATTCGAACAGTCGAGCACCATTCGAGGGCGATCAACGTTCATCAAAGCTTGTATTTCGCGAAGAACCGTCCGTTCCTGCTTCGCGCTCGATATTTCCGGCAGCTGTTTCACGATCACCGCACGCTCTGAAATTGTCATATTTCCACATCCTACCTGAGGCTTCGTATACTTCCCTCACAACAAACATCGCTAAATCCAGACGACTCCACTTCGCATGGCATTACTGGTACTATTCGCGCCCCTTCGCTATCCAGGATTTTCTAAAAGGTCCGCAAGCTCGGCCTTGGGGCGACGTGCCGCGTGCTTCACGACGTTTCTCGCGTACCGAAGAAGGGTCACGAAGCTCGTGTTGTACCAACAACACTCCATCATCTTGGGCGACAATCCGCACAAAAACCGAAGACTATTCACTCTGCTTGGTGACGCCAGCATGGCCGCTACCAGCCGATGATTCCCATCCAGGATCGTGAGACGCTCGCTCTCGCTGATACCGACAAGGATCACAGTACCCAGACCAGTATCATCCTCGAGGAACCGGTCGCGTATCTCTGTGATTTTAGAGTGAAATCGAGTATCGTCCGCGTTTTGGCCTTTGCGCATGGATTCGGCGACTTCGATGATCGACAACTTGCCCCCCGCAACTTTCCTCCACTGGGCCCTTGGAAAGACCCTGACCTGGTCGAGATTTGCGTCCCTCAATTCCATCTCATACCATTCCGTTCCAGGGGGAACCTCGTCCCATAATGCAAGGTGCCGAATGAAGAAAAGAGCGCGCCGTTTCGCATTCTCGCCGCTATCATCGAGGTTCGGGGTGACAACAATGTCACGGAACCCTTCGCGATAATCCCGGAAGGCGGGATTGTGGAAATCGCTCTTCAGGAATTCCGCGATTACCTCGTCTTCCGACACGCGTCGAATCACTCTCAGCGGTCGATACACTCCATCCGTTTCTGCGCTGCCTGAAATGGATAGCAGTTGGAACAGGAAGAAGGGCACCGCCACAAGAAAGAGCAGAACCACCATCAACACCAGTTGAACGAGGATGACCTGCCGCAAGGACGAATGGAAAAGGCAGATCCCGCCTATGACAACGCCGCTGAACGCAAACTGGATCCAGGCGGTGTTAGAAATCTTGTAAGACATCTCGTACGCAATGATTACCGCGCTGAGCGAATAGATCACAGTTGTGACGGCATAGAGCGCCAGCAGATAGGACAAGCTGTAGTCCCCAGCTGTGTGGAATCTGGCTCCGAAAAATGTCGTCCATACAGCGGCAGGCGTCAAACGCAGGGCGAGCGCCAGGGTGGAGCCGATACCCAACACCAGCAACAGAGCAGTTGCGATGACGGTGAGATCTTTCCTCTCCTCCTCTTGAGTGCCCGCCACCAGCGGAAACATGCTGTTCACAATCGCCTGAGAGAAAGAAAAAATTACCCGGCCCACCATCGCCACCGCGGCATACAGTCCAGCCGCTTCTGGAATAAAGAAGTGCTTCACCAGCACGATGTCACAGTTATTGATCAGCACCTGTCCGGCAAAAAAGACCATCGCCTGCAACATTTCGCGAAGGGCATGGTTAAGGCGGAGAGGGTTTGGAACCCGGGCCGCCAACTTGGGCGTAATGGCAAAATAGGCCACCACGACAGCCGCGGAATTGGCCGCGATCACGCCTTCAACGCTCAGACCGAGCAGAATCAGAAGGAGAGAACCACCGAGCCGGACCGCCCCCTCAAGTACCAGACTGCTGGCAAGGCGACGAAAGCCGTAAGCGCCCTGAAGGTAACCCCTCCGGCTCCCCAGCGGAATGTAGAAGGCAATCCCTATCGCGATGGTGGCAACGAGAATCGAACTCGGCAAGTTCAGATAATCGGCGATTGCTCTCCGAAACACCACCAATAACAGTGCAAAGAAGATGCTGCACGCCCATGCGCCACGATGGAAATCTCGATATCCCGCGCTTTTTGCCTCTGGAGACCGCTGTTGCGCGACAATTTTTGCGGAAGTGAGCTGAAACGAGAGCGTCACCGCCGATAACAGGGTAAGCAGCGTGTATACGGCAGTAGCGTTGCCGAAGCCCTTCGGACCGAGGAAGCGTGCGACGACGATGTTGTAGGTGAGGTTGATTGCGGTTGCGAGTCCCGAGCCGGAGAGCAAGATGAAACTCCCCGAAAGCACACGGGATCGCAGCGTTTTCGGCTTATGAATTGGACTAATCTGCACGTTCTTTGAGTCTCCAGCTACCACCTGGGGTGAAATCGGCGAAGTCTGGCCTGCATAAGGTCAGCCGGAGCTGCCGGGGAAGGCTCGGGAGCGCGGTCCAAGTCCGCAACACTCCTTCGATGCGCAACTCCACACCCCGGCTGCTCGGAATCGCTGAGTGATCCGATGATATTCTGCAATAGTAAACAATCTTAGAATTTACGTGCTTCTAATAGACATCTTTATGCCGGGTCGTGCAAGCACAACTTTATTTCTTCTTCTCCTGCTTTTCGGTTACGGATGCTCTGGTCCTGGATCGCCCAAACCAGTGCGGTTGAAATATACGGCCAACGGGAAATCCCCGGAGGTTCTGGCTGTGTACGAAGCATGGTTCGGACACCCCAGTCATATTTCCGCCAGCTCGGTCGGCTATTCATCGCATGATCCCGCTGTGATCCGCCGCCAGATGGACGAAGCCAAAGCCATGGGAATTTCCGCCTTCGTGGTCGATTGGTATGGAGATCGCCAGCCCTTCATCGATCAGAGCTATGCACTGATGCAGAAGGCGGCCGCGGAACGCAAGTTTCGTGTAGCGATGATGTACGACGAGACTAAACAAGAAGATGGCGCTACCGACCAAGCCATTGCAGATTTCACTATGTTTCACGAGACCTACCTTTCGTCGAAGTCGCCGGGGCATGGGGCGTACCTCACCTATCAGGGCCGTCCGGTGATTTTCATCTTCCCCACCGGAGGCCATACCAATTGGGACCTGGTAAGAGCCGCGGTTAACAAGTGGAATCCCGCACCTTTCCTGATCGATGAAAATCCCCCCGGCAAATATGCGGATGCGTTTGACGGTTTCTACGCATGGGTCAACCCAGGACCGAAGGGATGGGCGCCGGATGGTAGCAATTGGGGAGAGCAATATCTCAGTGATTTTTATTCCACCATGGCATCAAAATATCCTGACAAAATCATCGTCGGCGGCGCCTGGTCCCAGTTCGACGACCATAAAGCATCCTGGAGCCTCAACCGGCGCATGTCTGCGCGCTGCGGCCAGACATTTCGCGGGACCTTCAACTTCTGGCGAAAGTACTTCCCAGCGAATAATCCGATCCCCTTTATGTTGATCGCAACCTGGAACGATTACGAGGAGGGATCGGCAATCGAACCCGGCATCCCCACCTGTGGAAATGCATCGCAGCAGCCTTCATTGCAGAGCTTGGATCTGAAGACCCTGGAGCCGACCCAGCCGACTTCGCAGGGAAATCGGTAAGAGCTGGCAGGCCAAATTTCCATCTGACCTGCCCCCCATGATCGCTCCCAAGCATTTTTTTCAACGCAATACGCCCGGTCAATTAAAGCCGATCAAAACTCCTATCCCACCCGCATTTTGAATGCGATAATCGGCTCCGCCTCCGGTTGATCGAGGCTGAGATCTGCTGGCTCGTATTCGTTACGGATTTGTGTGGCAACTACCGCTGGAGCGTAATACACGTCATTAATGATGGAAATGGGCCGGTTTCGCACCTCGTCATACACGCGCCCCAGGTATTCGCCCAGTACACCCAGACAGAAAAACAGCGCGCCTCCCACCAGGAATACTGCGGCGGCCAGCCCGAGTCCTACGGAATCGACGGGATTCTTGATGAAAATGGAACAAACCCCCAGAACGGCGACCATCGACAAAAAGACGCAGGATAGTAGAAAGCACAGGCGCAATGGTTTATAGCTGAAACTTGTTATCGCATCCATCGCGTATTTGATCCGGCTGCAGAATGACAACTTGCCGTCGCCCGCCGCCCGATCCTGCCGATCATAGTAAACAACGGCATTTTTGTAACCGACCCAGGCACGCAAACCGGGCAAGTATCGGTTCCCTTCTCGCAAGCCGTTGATGGAGTCGATGGCCTGACGATCCAACAGGCCGAAGATGCCGGAATCCAGAGGAATCGGATAGTCGGAGAGCGCGGCCAGAAGGCGGTAAAAGAGTGGGAAGAGTTTCGCCAGGACCTTGCGTCGTTCCTGGCGGCTCCGCCTGACGGCCGCCACCACCTGTGCGCCGCCGCGCCAGGCTTCGACCAGTTGCGGCAGAACGTCCGGTGGATCCTGGAAATCCCCGTCCATCACGATGACAGCATCACCGCGCGCAGTCTGTAGCCCCGCTGAAATAGCTCCCATGTGTCCCCAGTTGCGGGAAAGATCCACCACCACCACGTGGGAATCGACGGTTTGAAGGTTTCGCAGCAGTTCCAAAGACGAATCCTTGGAACCGTCATTCACGTATACCACTTCCCGGTCTTCCCCGATGTCGCTCAAAGCAGTGGAAACAGCGTGATGAAATTGGCATATTAGTTCTTCTTCGTTGTAAATGGGTACAACTACTGAAATCATTTGGCCTCCCACGACCGTTCTTAACAGGAAAATGACTTGCTCGTTACCTGCCTGTTAGGGGAGAAGTGTTAAGCTTCCTCTCGAAGTCCCGGCAAGTCCAGTTGTTACAGTCCAGTTCCTTGCAGGTGTAGTGCCAAACTGGTGCCACCGTGGGCCTGTCGCCGATTCGTGTCGGAAACCTTCAGGTTGCTACATCTTCCGACTCTTCTTATGTGCAGAATTTTGCATTTATCAACTGTGACGTAGCGCACACTTTACCCATGTGTGGTGCGGGAGTGTACTTCAGTCGATTTGTGAGATGTACGTATTGGCTCTGGCGCTGCCTGAAAAATCCGCACCCTCCATCGCATCTCGGCCGGGGTCAGGACCACGATGTAGCGGGCGCGTACGTGCTGCGTGGTCAGAGCTTTGTCATGGTCGAAAACCTGCTGATCATATTCGACGTTGTCGATCAATTGGATGGAGAGGCCATCCGGCGAATAAAAAACAATTTGGAGATCGTGCGAACGATCCTGATAACGAGTATGAATCCCCAGCGCGGCCTGCTGGTGTGCCGTATCGGTCAGTTTGTCTTTGGCTGTTCCAACGAAATCAGGGTCGAGCAGGCTGGCGCGATTTTGCTCCAGGACGGCTCGCAAGGCTTGCCACGATTGCAGATAGTCGCGAATCACCGCTGTCGCGGTCACATCCTCAAGGGGACGGGAGCCTTGCACATTCGCGGGCTCCACGTGTACCGCCGGCGCCTGTTCCGCCCAGAGCGCGAATGGCGTGGCGGCGACCGAGAAAATGATCAGCAGAAGCTTCATCATGGTCATTTTTGCCAACGAATCTCATTTCCCAGGACAACTCCGCTCGCTACGGAAATTCTTGCTCCGTTGTAGGCGGGCATTTCCACCTGCGCGATCCCGCGTTTGAGCGGTACGTCCACGGTAGTTTGAGTGCCGTCGTAGTTTTCCGTAAAAGTAACGATCGTTCCGTCAGTCACGGCGTTGCCGTTGCAATCGCGTACCGGATCGGTTTTCACGTCCAATCGCTGCCCCGACTGCTGGGCGCTCATCTTCAACCCGCAAGGATCGCCCGGAACCTGCTCTACGACGCGCGCGATGGAAACTCCATCCACGTGGGCCACAAACTTGTCATTGCCTTCTTTGGCGGTGGAGTCCATTTCGGTCCAGGCGACGCCATCATGGCTGGAAACTGTGCGCTGTTCGACAACTCCGGACTGATTCGACAGTTCGAAGGACACCGCTGTCGGTGCGGTGATCAGATTGCGGTATGTATCGAATAGATACGCCGTGCCGCTGATGCCATTATGCCGACCGACTGAGAGACGAGAAGGTTTCGCGAGAAAACTCAGACTGGCAGGTTGATGTGCGGACACAACATCGAATGAGCCGTTGTCTGTGGAGGATCCTCCCACCAGGACGGCGACATAATGGCCGGCGTTATAGAGAGAGCCTGCCGGGAAGGAGGTCGTCTCTCCCAACTGCACATCGCGCTTGATTGCCTGCCCCAGGCCAACGATGTACAGGACCGCTTTGCCGCTCCCGGTGCTATGAATGGAGAACGCACTACCCGCTTCGACGGTTTTCGGCAAATCCATATTCACGGTTTGTGCGCACGCCGGGCCCGCCGTTGCCAGCATCAGGCAGCCCAGCAGGAAAACGAATCGGCACCTCACTGGAACCCTCCAACACTGTAGGTCGCAGTAATCGTGCGCTGACTATTAATTTTTTTCGCGAGATCCTGAGGAATATGGATAACGAATGGAACCGGCGTCTGCGGCAGCAGTGCGCGATCTGTGTACTGGTCCGCGACCCAGACTACCTGGCCAGTCTTGTCGTAAAAAGTCCCAAGAACATGCGCGATATTCACGATCTGGCCACTTTGATTCACAAGTTGCCCGGTCAGCGAGGCTCCCGGCGCCGGATTCAAGCGCTGATTCTGGATCTCGATCACCGGGTCTGCCGAGGCTGAGACCAAAGTCGACAAAGGCTCCATACGGATGCTGCCCACATTGGACAATGTTGCATCGGGAAAATTGATGAAAAACGGCGTGACCTGCTTTGGCAACAGGATGTGAGAGATCTTGTCGAAGCTGTCTTCGCTGGCGATCGGCGATCCGCTCTTGGACTGCAGAGTCGCCCTGACCGAGACATAGGCAGGCACAACATCTTCGTTGAGAAGTTCACCCAGAACCACCACTCCTGCAGCGCGCTGCACTGGATGCATGTCCACGATGCGTATGTGAGGCGCTTCCGCGCTCTGGGCTCCCCAGTCATCTCCCTGACCGGGGTAGATCACGTCCCAGCGCAGGTAATTCACCGCAATTACCTGGGGGGGACACTCTGTTTCTTAACCAGTGGCCAATCCACGTGCCAGCGATCTCCGTTTCTCACCACTCGCAGGTCGCGTGTGTTCTCGTAGGAGCCGACTACGCTCGACCAATGCAATCTCAACCGGACCTGCGCTTCGTCGCTGGATGCATGGAGCGGCCGCACATCGTAGCTCTCCAGATTCGCGTAGGTGCGAAGGCTGAGATAGTACCCGGTCAAGTCATGCACAAAATCCGACTGGGTAAATTCGGCCTTATTGTCGAGGCTTGAATAAGCCTCTCCCCACGCTCCCCCGCCAATTTCATTGGCTAGATTTCTTACCGCGGCTACGGGGGTCGAAGACGGCTGCAGCAGACGTCTCCCGCCCGCGTACTTGACGGCGGAGGGAGCCGGCCAGACGGTGCCTATCACGATCAATACCAGCGTCGCGGCAGTGATGGAAGCAGCGAGGTTTCTTCCCTTGCTCACGAGACCACGCTCCCCGGTACCAGATTTTCATGCGTGGCGAAAGGATGATCTTCGCGGGGTTCCCGACGTCTCTCGTCGGGTATCAGCACCACCAGTATCGCCAGAAGGCTGCTACCAAACGGAAAAATGCCCCACATGATGCCTTGCCAGCGCGGGGGAATTTGTGGCGCGTTCAGCGGTGTCGCCGGTGGTACTCCGTCTTTGCTCCACACGGCGATGGTCTTGTTGTCAAGCTCATCCACTCGTCGCCAGCCAGCAAATTGCAACAATGGGTCGTAGGTAGGGTCATGCACGAAGACCCATTTCAGCCCGTACCGGTTGGCGTGACGCAGCATCGCCCGCAATGCCTTCAGTCCCGCCTGGCCGGAGTATTTTGAACTTGTGAGCAATCCCGAGCCGTTCGCCGTCAGCTCCGGCAGCCGGCGCCCGGAATTCCATTCGCCATCGACACTGCTGGCGTCGGTCTCAAGCGCCAGTTGAGCGATTTTTTCCCCGAATCCCAGGGTGATGTAGCGGTAGTTGTCGTGACCGTCCCGGTTGAGCCACACGGCGGTGGATTCGACCTTAATCCCAGAGGCACTGGCTTCAGCCGGGCGGTAGGTGGACCATGAGACCGCCAGTGCGCAGGTACAAGCCGCCGCCACACTCAAACCTAAAACCGCCCGCATCCGGAACCGTTGGATCAGTTCCGCGGCGACAAGCCCAACGAAGGGCAGGGCCAGCAGACTGGCCCAATAGCTGAAGCGCTCCATGGTAATCACTTCGAAAGCGCGACCCAGAAGCACACGCCCGACCGGAGTGGTACCGCCGAGTCCCAACAGAAATGCCACCCAGAAGCCCAGGAGCAAGGGACGAAGCCGAACCACTGCGGAGCCCCGGATCACTATGAACGGCAGCGCCAGAATTATCGCGCCGTAAGGAACGATAAAGTAGTTGATGCCGAACTGCGGACTCAGAATGTAATTGGCCCGGCTGGGATGGGGAATGGGAACCTGGGTCACCGGGTAGTGGATCAATGCGATCCAGAACGGAAGCAGCACGACGATAATGGCAGCGGTCACAACCACGATCATCGAGACAGTCCGAAGCGCAAAGGCCGGTCCGGAAGTTCGTTCCCCGCCTTGACGGTCCAGCAGGACCAGCGCCAGAACTGGGACGGCAAAAAGGAAGGAGCCGAACAGCAGCGTAGCATGATGGGCAGCGGCAGCGGCTGCGAACAGAACCGTCGCTTTGAGAAACGACTTCCACCTGCCGTGCCTGACCCAGTCGAACATGTAGGGCAGGGCGTTCAGGTAGAGTGGCGCGGCGGATGTGGTGCCCAATTGCCCGGCGGAATAGACCAGGAAGCTTTCCGCGCCCAGAAAAACACTCGCCAGCGCTGCCAGCGATGCCGCGCGCGGGCTCACCCAAAGAAGCGAAAACCGATAAACGCCCACTACCAGAAGCAATATGGCGGCCAACTGTACCACCATATATCCCATTTCAAGACCGGTGATCCGGGATATTACCGCGATCCATTGCTGCGGCAAGGGAGGATACGTAGTCTGGGAGAACCCGGCATACCACTTGCTGTTCCAGGGATCAAACCAATGATGGACGTAATGCGAGGCAAAGAAAATATGGAAATATGCGTCGTATGATTTTAAGGGTAGTTCCATCATCAATAGCGGCAGGTGAACCACCAACGCCGCCATTAGAATGAGGCTCATCGGTATTGGTTTCTCTGACGGTGCGACCGGCTCAATGCTCTTCAAAGGCCCTCTCAAACCGCGTTGGATTCTAAATCGCCGAAGCCAGTTGCTTTATGGTTCGGGCATACTGTGGCATCATCTACAGTACAGCCAACGCTAGAAGCGGTTTCAGAATCTGAGTTCGTTAAACCTGGATGATACGCCGGTGACCTGTTGATTGCCACACTTGGATCCTTGAAGACTGCCTATGTGTGCATGCTCGTCATCGCGCTTGCCTGCCCCGTCGCAGCGCAGACCTATCAGGTGGGGCCGGGCACATCGGCAAAACCTCAGACGCCGGCACGTCCGGCCCGGGGTCGTGCGGCCCCGCCTCATCCGACGCAAACTCCGGGCCAATCGCTTGGTTTTGGATCGAACATCCAAAACGCGCGCCTCGGGCGCGCCGCGGAACTGGCCCTGCAGCACCACGATCCCGCGCTCGCGGTCAGCTATGCGCAACGCGCTGCACAGGCTGCCCCAAACGACCCACATTTATGGTTCCTGCTGGGTTACGCGGAGCGGCTCGATGGAAAATATTCTGCGTCGATCGACGCCTACAGCCGAGGTCTTCGCCTCAGCCCGTCATCCCTGGTAGGGCTTTCCGGCCTTGCCCAGACCTACAGCTTGATGGGGCGGATCGATGATGCTATGCAGCTGCTGAAGCAGGTCCTCTCATCCGCCCCCCGGCGGAGAGGCGATGCGCTGTTGCTCGGAAATCTGTATATGAGATCCGGAGACTATACCGGCGCACTCGACTGGCTGAACAGAGCGGAACGCATTCAGCCCGACGCGCGTTCGGAGCTGCTGCTGGCGATTTCCTATGAACATCTGAAGCAAATGGACCGGGCCAATCACTATCTCGAACTGGCCAAGCGGCGCGCGCCGGACAACCCCGACGTTCAGCGCTCGCTGGCCGGATACTACCGCGAGACGGGAAATTATCCAGCGGCCATCGCCGCGCTCAAGTCCATCCGCAAACCCAATTCGAGCGTCATCGCTGAGCTGGCGTACACCTATCAGCTCGACGGCAAGCTGGACGAGACCGCCAGGCTGTACGCCCGGGCCGCCAATGCCGCGCCGCGCAACCTGACATTGCAGCTTTCCGCAGCGCAGGCCGCGATCGCTGCCGGTTCCATAGCAGATGCGAAACCCTTCCTGCAGCGCGCCGCCAGACTTGACGCGAACTACTATCGATTGCACGCCATCCGCGGAGAGATTGCGCAGCTCCAGGAACACTATGACGATTCCGTCCGGGAATATAACGCCGCCCTGGCACACCTGCCCGCCAATCCCGCCGAGGGGCCACTGTACGGCATCCAGCTGCATATGGACCTGATGGGTCTCTATCGCAACCTCGAAGATGAAACCGCCTCCCGCCAACAACTTGCGACAGCGCAGAAGGAGATCGGGGCGCTCGATGTGCAGGGGCCCGGCCGAGCGCCGTTTCTGCGTCTGCGAGCGCTGATTAAATTAAATGCCGGCGAGGTAGACAGCGCCCTGAGTGATATGAAGGAAGCCCTGTCAATCAGTCCGAACGATCCAAGTAACCTGCAGCTCGATGGAGATGTGCTGATGAAACTCGGGCGCACGGAGGAGGCGATTGCGGTCTACAAGCGGGTCCTGACCATCGATCCACGGAACAGGTTTGCGCTCACTTCGCTCGGGTATGCATCCCGCACGGTGGGGCGCGATGCGGAGGCGAAAAGCTATTTTGAACGTCTGGCACAAGCCTATCCCTCGTTGTACGTGCCTTATCTAGCGCTTGGGGACATGTACACCGCTCAGCGCGAGTTCGGGAGAGCGGAGGCATCGTACCGCAAGGCCTATTCGCTGGCTCCGGGGAACGCGTTGATTGTGGCTGGAGGGATGAACGCCGCCATCGAAGCGCAGAAATTGGACTTGGCGGCACTGTGGTTGGGCCGCGCCACCGATCACATGCGGCAGGAACCTCAAATGCTGAAACAAAGGGAGAGATACCTGCGTTTCAAGGGCGACTATCCGCAGTCGGCTGAGGTCGGCCAGGAGGCGATCAAGGTGCTGCCTAAGGACAGAGATGTGGTGGTCTATCTTGGCTACGACCTGCTCTCCCTCAATAAATACAAAGAACTGATGGAGTTAACCGAGAAATACAAAAATGTCTTCCCGCAGGAGCCTGACATTCCGCTATTGGCCGGTTACGTGCATAAGCATGATGGGAACCTTGATCTGGCGTTACAGGACTTTACCGAGGCCCTGAAGCGCGATCCCGAAGTGGCTACGGCATACGTGAATCGAGGATACGTTTTGAACGATCTTCACCAACCCAAGGCGGCAGCGGCAGACTTCGAATCCGCCATCAAGCTGGAGCCGAAGAACGGCCAGGCGCATTTGGGACTCGCGTATTCGGACCTCGATTTGAATCGACCTGAGGCAGCGATCCGCCAATCCCGATTGGCTGAACAGGAGATGGGCGACTCTCAGCTCGTCCACGTCATCCGGGCGACGGCCTATGGGCGAGAGGGCATGCTGACGAAAGCGATCGGCGAATACCACGCCGCCCTGAAGTTCACTCCCAACGACGGGGGCCTCCACCTTGGTCTGGGAAATGCTCTGTTCGCCGAGCGGCACTACCATGAAGCGGTAAACGAACTGCATATTGCAGAGAGGCTTTCCCCGGATAACCCCTCGGTCTACGCTTTGCTTGCACGCTCCTATGCATACCTGCAGGATCGGGTGCAGACATTACGATACGTTCAGTTGGCGGAGCAGCATGCCGAACAAATGGCGACAGCCGGGAACGGTCAAAAACCTCGAAATTTCCAGTTGAGCGAGATATATGTTGAGACCGGCCAGGCACTAAGCACACTTGGAGATCAAAAAGCCGCCATGGCGCGCTTCCGCAAGGCGCTTGCGGTCCCGAACAGCGATCGCGTGAGTGTACGTCTTGCCATCGCCGCGCTCATGGCGCAGCAGGCCCACGCCGCCGATGCGGAGCGACAGATCGCGTTGGCCCAGATGGAGGCCGAGGCGGGAGTAACAGCGCCCGTCACCGGAGGCCAATTCATTAACGCCGCGGACATATTCCGTGAATTACATGAATATCAGCTGTCACAGACATACGTGGAACGCGCCAAAGCAGCAGGCGCACCAGACATCACCGTGCGGATCGGTCTGGCCAATAACTACCTCGCTTTGGGAGATACAGCCCGGGCTGCGGCTGAGCTGGCGGCGGTGAGACAGGTGGCAGATAGCGGCTCGGATTATCAGTACTTGTTGGCCGAGGCCAGCTTATACGAGCAGGAACATCATGGTGCGCAGGCACTTACAGCCTTTGCCCAGGCCGCCAACGCCGCCGGGGAAGATCCAGCTGCCCAGCAGCAGATTCTCAATGTGGCGGGAAACGAGGGGTACAGAGTCAACTCCACTTTGAGCCTGCTGGGCAATCTCTCCGTGCAACCAACCTTTGAACAAACGACGGTGTATGTTTTGGATTCCAAGCTGGATGGGCCAGTACCCGTACCGCCTACTGACCTCTCGCTTCTTCCTCCTCCGCGCTCCTCCCTTGACAGTCAGGGGACCGCGGCGTTCCATCTGCATTTCGGAAACTTTGTTCCGGTCAGCGGGTTATTCCAGATCAGAAACGCGCGCGGCCAGATCTCCGTGCCTGCGACCAGGTCGATTGTGAACCGGGATACAACCGATACCAACCTCAATATCGGAGTGAATCCCACGATTCATCTCGGCAGGAATTCATTGACATTCGACAGTGGCATCCAGGAGACGATACGCCGCGATTCTGAGTCTCCACGGCAACTCGACCAGAACCTCTTCCGGGCGTTTACATACATGTCCACAACTTCGTTCTTCAATGCGATCTCCGTTAGCGGATACGGGATCTGGGAAACCGGCCCTTTTACCCAGATCAATCTTCATTCGCGCGCCGTGGTCGGCGCAATTAACTTCCGCGTCGGTGCTCCCTGGGGAAAGACGGCTTTGGTGACCGGATGGGGAACGAATGATCAGGTGTTCACACCGGTTGGAATCGAGGATTACTACACATCGTCGTACGCCGGGCTCACCCATCAATTTTCTCAGCGATTTAGCGTCGAAGGTCTAGCGGAAGACCTGCGGGCGTGGCGCGTATTCGAAGGGCGCTCCGGAATTGCTCAGGCTCTCGTCCCCGCCGGGACGGTTGAGTTCGCGCCAACGCGCAATTGGGCACTCCACGCATCGGGCTCCTACTCCAGCAACAGAAGCTATCACGCTTACAACGCGATTCAGGATGGCTTTTCTGTTTCGTATACACGGCCTTTCCACCGTACGCTCAGCGACGAATCCGGAGATGTCAACGTTCAGTACCCTATTCGCTTTTCGGCGGGGTTTCAGCAGGAAACCTTCTTCAACTTCACGCATGGAAAAAATCAACAGTTCCGGCCGTACGTAAGCATCACGATATTTTGAAGCGGGAACCTATGAAAATCTGCTTAGTTGCGACGTTTCCTCCCAGCGGACGGCAGTTAAATGAGTATGCCTTTCACGTTGCCCGGGAACTGCAGCGCAATCCTCACATTAACCTGACCATTCTCGCCGATGAACTGACCGACTATGAATTTGCGACCGACGCGAACGGCAACACGTTAAACGCCCCGGAACAATCAGAATTGGAAGGCTTTAACGTGATCCGCTGCTGGAGGTTTGGAAGTGTGGCAACCCCGGCGCGTCTATTGAATACCATTCGGATATTGAAACCGGACGTGGTCTGGTTCAATCTCGTATTCTCGAGCTTTGCCACCCCCGAGAACCCGCTTGCCGCTTTTGCTGGGCTTTCTACACCTGCTCTCACCCGGGCATCCGGCTTTTACACGCATGTCACCCTGCACCACATCCTCGAACACGTGGATTTTGCCGCCGCTGGAGTGCAACGTGGACGAGTTCTGGAGATCGGAAGTCACGTCGCCACACGAGCTTTGCTCAAGGCGCATTCCGTATCGGTCCTGCTTTCGGGATATCGTCAGACCTTGATGACCAAGTACTCGGCCCAAAATGTTCTTTTAGGCACCCATGGGACGTTCTCATCCGTTCCCAGTCCTCCGGATTTTACGAAACGAGGTAATCCAGACCTTCGCATCCTGGCCATCGGGCACTGGGGCACCTACAAGCGGCTGGAGACGCTGATGGAGGCCTTCCCGGCTGTCTTGAAGAAGGTCCCGAATGCCAGGCTCATCGTGGCGGGGGCGAATCATCACACCAAAGCCGGATATTGGGAATCGATACGCGAGGCACAACCCGCGGGCTTGCCGATCGAGTTTCGCGGCTACGTTGCCGAAACCGATATTCCGGAGCTTTTTCGTACAACCTCCATCCTGGTTTTACCCTACGACTCGGCTACTGGATCGAGTGGCCCGGCCCATCAGGCATGCGAGTACGGGGTTCCGATCGTGTGCGCCGAGATCGGCGATCTGAGGCAAATGGCGGCCGACGAAGACATGGCCGTCAGCTTCTACAAAATCGGCGATGCGTCAGGTCTCGCACAGCGACTCATCGATATCCTGCAATCTCCGGAGCTGCAGCGCACCATGGCGGAACGCAACTTTGCGGCCGGAGTTCAGATGACCATGGAAAGCGTTGTCCGCAATTATCTTCGCTGGTTCGAACTCAAGAAATGCAAAAGGGAGATACGCACCATAGGAATTCTTCCAGGACGGCGCAGTGTCTGGCAACGTTCTCTATTTTCACATCCTGGCCAGGCGGTGCGCCCGGATTCCGTGGCGGAGCGTGAAGATCGCATTGATAATCCTTACGACCGGGAACCGGTTGAAATCGACGCGCCAATCATCGATCTGACGAATTCCGTTGCCTGGCGCAAACCGGAAGTTGCAGAGAATCATCCCGACGGCGACGGGTATCAGACCAATCCAGCCCTCGAATAAGCATCCGCATACCGGAAAGTTATCCTTTTGCGTGACCCCGATCACTAGGCGAATTCCGCGGTATTGCGCGTAACTCCCAGCAAACAGGACATTACCGCTCGATCTGTGGGAAAAACCTGCACCACCCGCCCGTCGTACATGCAAACTATTGCACATAAAGCGAACCGGCGAATGTCGGCGTCCTATGTGTTTTCAGCACAGACGTTCGATGACTGGCGCATCTTCATCTCAACCGAATTTGGCCTGGCACGTGCAATGAATTGAACCGTGGCAGATGAACTCGCCGAAAGCCCTGAAGTCCGCTCGACATTTCTCGTGTTGCAAGGGACTGCAGGGTTACCGGATATTCATGTTCTGCCGACTTACTATGGCAAAAAAAGCTAACCGGCTGATGATGGCACTTTTTGATCCGGCCTTGGGCATGAGCGAAGCCATAGAAAATGGAGCAATTCGGTGAAATTATCCTGCTTAGGTCGAGGCCTGTTTTTTGATGTAGCTTGTCGAAGCTTTGTTCTTCACGCGGATCATGGGCGGAGCACGCTTTGATCCCCGTCCGCCCGTCTCTCTCCCGCCTCGCCTACTCGCTGGCGCTCTTGTGCTGTCTACCGCTATCCCTGCTGTTTGCCGGATGCGCCGACCGTCCCCTCAACGGTTTTGGCGGCGGCGGTTCAAATCCAGCGCCGACCGTCACCATTGTTGCTAACCCAGCTTCCATCGACGGGGGAAACCCATCCACATTGACAGTGGCCGCGACGAACGCCACCAAGGTCACGATCAGCGGTAGCGACGGTACCACCTACACACTGTCCGCAAGTGGGGGAACACAATCGGTCAGCCCGACAGCGACGACAACTTACATGGCAACCGCGACCGGATCGGGCGGAACAGCCTCTGCAAGTGCGACTGTAACTATGGGTGCGGCACCAGCACCGACAGTTAGAGTCATCGCAAATCCCACATCGATCGCCTCCGGCGCATCGTCCACACTGACCTTGAGCGCGAGCAATGCCGATCAGGTGACCTTAACCGGAACGGACGGCAGCTCGTATAACCTCCAGCCCGACGGCGGAATACAAGTAGTTAAGCCGACGACAACAACAACCTATACCGCAACCGCGAGCGCGGGCGGAGCGAAGGTAACGGCAAGCACGGTCGTCACCGTGGTAGCGCCCGTGCCGCCTACCGTCAGCATCTCCGCGAATCCCGCGTCCATTTCCTCCGGGGCTACCACCCTGACGGTGGCGGCGACGAATGCCACTACCGTGACGGTCACCGGAACCGACGGCAGCTCCTACACCCTGCAGGCGAACGGTGGAACGCAATCCGTAACTCCTGCGGCCACTACCACCTACACCGCGACCGCGACCGGGTCTGGAGGAAAGGTTTCGGCGACCGCAGTCGTGACAGTGGTGCCCCCAGTGACCCCGACGGTCAGCATTGCCGCCAACCCCACGTCGATCACTTCGGGGACTTCCGCGACTTTGACCGTGATTGCGACCAACGCGACTCAGGTGACGGTGACCGGCACCGACGGTAGCTCCTATACCCTGCAGCCGAGCGGCGGGATGTTGTCGGTGAGCCCCACAGCGAACACGACGTATACCGCGACAGCCACGGGGCAGGGAGGGAAGGCGATAACAGCGACTGCAACCGTCACCGTGAAATCGAATCCATCGCCGACCGTCGCCATTTCCGCGAACCCGACTTCGGTGATTGCAGGAAATTCCTCGATCCTGACGGTGACCGCGACAAACGCCACTCAAGTGACGGTGACCGGAACGGACAACAGCTCCTACACATTATCAGCTACCGGTGGAACGCAGGCCGTCAGCCCGACCTCCACGACCACGTACACCACGACCGCGACCGGTCCTGGCGGAAAGGTGACCGCGACGGTGACCGTGACCGTCAATGCGACGCCCACGGTCACGATGACGGCGAATCCCACCTCCGTCACTGCGGGGAACTCGTCCATTTTGACAGTGACGGCGACCAACGCCACTTCTGTAACGGTGACCGGAACGGATGGCAGCTCCCATACGTTATCGGCGACCGGCGGAACACAATCGGTCAGCCCGACCTCCACGACGACTTACACCGCGACGGCGACTGGGGCTGGAGGGAATGGAACCGCAACGGCGAAGGCGACCGTCACGGTAGCCAATCCAGCCCGACCGTGAGCATTGCTGCCGATCCTACTTCGATTACCTCCGGCGGCTCATCCACCCTGACTGACGTAAACGCCACTCCCTACTTCCATCGTACCGACCGGCGGAACACAATCGGTCAGCCCGACTTCCACGACCACTTACACCGCGACGGCGACTGGGGCTGGAGGGAATGGAACCGCAACGGCGAAGGCGACCGTCACGGTAGCCAGTCCAGCGCCGACCGTGAGCATTGCTGCCGATCCTACTTCGATTACCTCCGGCGGCTCATCCACCCTGACGGTGACGGCGACCAACGCCACTTCTGTAACGGTGACCGGAACGGATGGCAGCTCCCATACGTTATCGGCGACCGGCGGAACACAATCGGTCAGCCCGACTTCCACGACCACTTACACCGCGACGGCGACTGGGGCTGGAGGGAATGGAACCGCAACGGCGAAGGCGACCGTCACGGTAGCCAATCCAGCGCCGACCGTGAGCATTGCTGCCGATCCTACTTCGATTACCTCCGGCGGCTCATCCACCCTGACGGTGACGGCGACGAACGCCACTTCTGTAACGCTGGCGGGAACGGATGGCAGCTCCCATACGTTATCGGCGACCGGCGGAACACAATCGGTCAGCCCGACTTCCACGGCCACCTACACAGCGACGGCAACCGGAGCTGGAGGCACAACCTCAGCCTCTACGACGATCACGGTGGGAACGAGTTCCTCGCCTATTCTCACGGTGAATAGCGCAGGCACCGGCGCAGGAACAGTCACCAGCAGTCCGGCGGGGATCAACTGCCCGGGAAGCTGCACCGCCAACTTCCGCAAAGGAACAACCGTTGTATTGACGGCGACTCCCGAGGAGGGCTCTACCTTCACAGGATGGTCCGGCTCGTGCACGGGTATGGGAACGTGCAAGCTGACTCTGGGGGCCAGTACTACGGCGACGGCGACATTTGAGAACGGAACGGCAGGTATCAACTCGCTCAATCACATCATATTTTTCGCCCAGGAGAATCGCTCGCTCGATAACTACTTCGGGGCGATGCGGCAATACTGGAAAGACAACGGAATTCCCGACCAGTCGTTCGACGGCCTGCCTCAGTTCAACCCGACCAGCGGCGCAGCTCCGCTCTTCGGTCCCCCTCCCGCCATCCCCGGATGCGACCCCACCAGCCCTTACCCCGGCAAATGCATTTTCGACACCAGTCACACCGTGGCCTCATTCCACATGATTTCGGTGTGCAACGAAAACACCAGCCCTTCGTGGCAGGAGGCCCATAACGACTGGGACTACACGGATCCGGTGGGCACGCGTCCGGCAAAGAATAATGGGTTTGTGCACACTGCCGCGGGCGACGCCCGCGACAACAACGGACATCCGTTCTACGATACCGACGGCATCCGCGCCATGGGCTACTGGGACGGCACCGACCTCAACTACGACTACTTCATGGCAAGCAATTTCGCCACGTCTGACCGCTTTTTCCATCCCGCATTGGCGCGCACCGAAGTCAACCGCTCGTACATTGATGCAGCAACATCCCAGGGAGATGCGTTGCAGCAAGGCGCTAACCCTCAGGATCAGGCCCTACACACGGCGCCGCCGATCTGGGAGGAGCTTCAGAATGCGGGTATCAGTTGGAAGGTCTACATTAACCCGGACAGCACCGGTTGTGCCGGGCCGCCGTACCAGCCGGCCTGCCTGGCCCAGACAGTTGCCTTTAGCGAGTTCACCTATTCAAAAAAGGCTTTGGCAGATTTCCCGCAGAACGTAGCCCCCATTTCCGAGTACTTCAGTGATCTGGAAGACGGCACTCTGCCCCAGGTCGCGGAGATCTACGCCGGATCCGATGCCGGGCTCGACGAACACGGATCCGTCTCTGACGCCCATGCAACCAATATCCAGGATGGAGCGAGGTATACCGCCAAACTCATCAACGCACTGATGCAAAGTTCTTCGTGGGAAGATTCGGCGTTCATCTTTACCTTCGACGAGAGCGGCGGTCTGTACGACCATGTGGCGCCGCAACCGATGCCGAGTCCCGATGGCATCAAGCCCGTCGACCTACCTGCCGGCTACATCTGTACCGGGAAGACGGGTCCGATATGCGATTTCACATATACCGGCTATCGCATACCCTTGACTGTCATTTCTCCATTTGCCAAGAAGAACTATGTCTCCCACACAGTGATGGATTCGACGGCGTGGCTGAAGTTCGTCGAAACGCGGTTCAATCTACCTGCCCTTACCAAGCGGGATGCGGCTCAGCCGGATATGACCGAGTTCTTCGATTTCAACAATCCGCCGTGGATGTCTCCGCCGGTGCCTCCACAACAAAGGGTCAGCAACCCGTGTTATTTGGACCATCTGCCCTAAATGTTTGGTCCCGGAGTCTGATAGGTTGGAATCAAGTCTGAAGCGTTGCGGTTCTTTGTTCAGTTCAGGATTTGCAGATGAACTCATAGGGTGAAAGCCCTTTTAAAATTTCGAGTCTGCGGGCGAAGTTGTGAGCGGTGCCGAACTTTGTCATTTCTCCAATGCCCGGAAATATTATGTCTCCTATGTCCCCATGGACCACACGGCGATTATCAAGTTCGTCGAGAACCGGTTCATCGGGCCCTCAGCGCACCTGACTGCCTGCGATCGCCCGCCGCAGTCACAGCCGGGTCGCTGGTCTACAATTCATGCAGGCCGACGAGCATGAGGCCGTAATTTTCGGTTTGAGCGTTAAGCGCATTCGAAGCACTGGGAGAACCATTTGTCGAACTCCGAACTGTTTTCTGTCCTCTTCAGCCTGTTACTTCTTGTAGGTCTCGCGCAGTTGCTGGGCTACCTGTTCGTCAGGCTGCGGCAACCGAAAGTGATCGGTGAAATTCTGGCTGGGGTCGTCCTTGGCCCAGCCCTGTTTGGCCGATTGGCATCCGTATCCGGCATGCTGAAGTCTGCCGATCACGGACACGTTCTCACATTCGTGTACTGGCTGGGGCTGCTGCTGCTGATGTTTTTGTCCGGAGCGGAAACTCAGCACCTGTTCAGCGGCGAAGAGCGGCGTGAAGTCGGCTGGCTTGTCATCGTGGGCACTGGCCTGCCCTTTGCTCTGGGGCTGGCGTTCGGTCCATGGCTCATTCGACCTTCTCTTGCGGGCCCTCACGGGAATCGAATTTCTCTCATCCTGATTCTGGCCGTGGGCGTCGCCGTGACATCGGTTCCGGTCGTCTCCAAAATCTTCGCCGACCTGAAAATCCTTCACACCCGATTTGCGCGATTGATTCTCGGAGTTGCCGTCCTGGAAGACATAGTCCTCTGGCTTGTACTGGCCATCGCAACCTCATTGGCTGGAAAAACCGCGCTCAACGGCCGCGCAATGTCGCTCCACCTCCTTATCACCGTCGGATTCTTTGTCCTCGGGCTGACGATCGTGCCTCGCGCCATCAAGCGAATCAACAAGGCCCGATTGAATGTGTTCGCGGCGCAGTCGCCAGTGGCCTACGCGATTGCAGTTCTTCTCGGATATTGCGTAGTGGCGGGTGCCCTCGATGTCAGCCTGGTGTTTGCCGCGTTCCTCGCCGGATTTGCGGTCGTCCACAAGAAACGGAAAATCTTCTCCGAGGCGCTCGATGCAATAGGAAAGATGTCTTTCGCGTTCTTTATCCCGGTATACTTCGCGATTGTCGGGCTGAAGTTGGACCTGATCCGCGGAATATCATGGCCGATGATTGCTGCATTCATCCTTGGAAGCTGTTTCATTAAAATTATCTCCGTATCCCTGGCTGCGCGGTTCGCCGGTTTCCGGGGTCTTGACCTGATCAATCTCGCCGTTACGACCAATGCGCGTGGTGGACCAGGCATCGTGCTCGCGAGCGTTGCGTTCGATGCCGGTATCATCAGCCCCAAGTTCTTCACGACGCTCATCCTGGCGGCTATCCTCACCTCGCAGATCGCGGGCGCATGGCTCGACTACGTGTTGCGCAAAGGCTGGCCTTTGCTGACACCCGTGGCGCAAGGTGAGTTGGCCGTCGACACGACCCCCAAGAGCCCGGTAGTTCCGTAAACTCGAATGTCATGGGTCCGGCATCTCCAGTTGATGAAACCGTGTGGCGATCACGCCGGGCCGGAGACGACCTGGTATGGCCTCATCATATCGTTGTCTTCATGTTCCAACATGTGGCAATGAAAGACATACCGGCCTGTGTAATCTTCGAACCGAACGATGATCGTGAGCACATCCCTTGGATTGACGACCGCGGTATCCTTCCATCCCGCCTCATTGGCCGCCGGCGGGTGCGGCGTTCCCACCAGTTCCAGCTTGCCGCCAAAAAAAGAGCGCAGGTTGAACCCCTGGCGTTCCAGGATTTGAAACTGCACCAGATGCAGGTGCATCGGATGGGCATCATCCGTGGTATTGATGAAGCGCCATTTCTCAATGGATCCCAATTTTACAAATTCTGTGACGGGGTCATCGTATCCTTTGTCGTTGATTCGAACCCCGAGCGAGTTCCCTTTCGCGTCCAACCGTTCGGTCAGTACAAAATCCCTGGTAGCAACCGCTTGAGTTGCATCGAGCTTCGCGAACTCTGTCGGCGGCGGCATGCTGAAAGATTTCCCGCGACTGGAGTCCGGAAGAGCTACCCGGAACTGCATCAACTCGTAGAGCGGCGCGTGGATGTTGGCGACCACCTCCCATCCCGGATACGGCGCGAAGGCATCATTGGACAGGGTCGCGACTTTGCCTTCCAGCCCGGAAAAATCGACGATCAAGTCGGCGCGTTCGGCCGGCCCCAGCAGTAGTTTTTGCAACGGAACTGGCTTTTGCAGAAAACCGCCATCCGTACCGATCTGGTGAAACGAAATGAGCGAAGGAATGTCCGTGGCGTGTTTCGCAAGATTTAGATAAAGCTGGTAGTATCGCGAATTTGAGCTGTTCAGGACGCGCAGTCGATAGCGGCGCGGCTCAACCTCCAGGTATGGAGAAATGACGCCGTTTACCACCGGAAGATCGCCAAAGAACTGCGGCCCCCAAAGGCCGGGGGGCGGCTTCTGCCCGTTGTCATACGTGGGCGCATAGACGAGCTGGCCCTGGTCGTCCAGCGTGCGGTCCTGCAGTACCATGGGGATTTCGTAATCGCCTGAAGGCAGGTTCATACTGCGCTCCTGATCATCGCGCAGCAGATAGAATCCCGACAACCCCGCATATACATTCAAACGCGTGATACCCAGCGCATGATCGTGATACCAGAGCGTGGCGGCCTGCTGGTTATTCGGATACCGATAGAGCGCCGAAGATCCGGGCGTAAACCACTTCTCAGGCAGCCCATCGCTTTCCGACCGAGTGCGCGAACCATGAAGATGGGGTACGGTCCGGACCGCGGGCGCCGGAGGCATTGCCCCATGGATGTGGGGGTCTATTTCGAACATATGGCGCGAAGGCAGATGGTTCTCCCACCGGACCTCGACCGCCCTGCCCCTCAGCGCCTCGATCGTTGGACCGGGATACTGCCCTTCATATCCCCATAATCGGGTGGGCGGAAGCTGCGAATGCATCTGCTGTCTGAATTCCAACATGCGAATGCGATATTCAACTTTGTCCTTGCCCGACCTGTGTGGCATCAATTTCTTCGGAACAGGCAGCGGATCGATGTATGGATCAATTGAGGCCGGCGTGCGATATGCCGGCGAAGCCGCGGAACTGCTCTTTTTCTCGTCAGCATCAACGGCATTCGAGAGAGCCAAGCCCGGAACAGATGCAGCACATAGCTTGAGGAAATTTCGCCTGTTTTCGAAACCCATCTCACCTCAAAGAGTGCTCGTCGAGCGAATGGCTCGCTTGCAAATAGCCCTACTGTGGCTATTTCTCAGCCGGCTCCGCGGTTCAGGGACTTATCCAACACTAATCGCGCTGGCCACGTAACGTTCTCCATCGAAATTTACTGTTACTTTCACGTGTGTGCCCTGATGGAGGTCCTGGCTGACTGGAAAGCGCGCCGGATCGAAAAAGATCGGATAGCTGTTGCCGTCACGGGGATCGACCAACACCAATCGCTTGGCATGTAAATCGAGGAAGCTGATATTTCCCGTGAACACAAATGTAGATCCGGGAGTGGCCAGGATCGTGATCTGGCGCGCAATTCCCTGCCCCTTATTCCCGGGTTCAAACTGGGCTGAGATCAGCGCTCCCTTGACGAGGTCCGAGTCCGCAGAAGAGGATGGGCTCGCGCCTGTGCGAACGATAGGCGTGCCCGTCGGCACGAGCAGTGCGATAGGTTCACTGGACAGAGCGGCGGTCACGGTCAGTTCGCGAGTGCCGGGATCGTATTTCAGCACCTGCCCCTGGCACTCTCCTTCAGGCGATTGCGACAGGATATGGATGCTGAGAGCAAAGATGTTTGTTCCGTCCAGCACCGTCTCGATTGAGGCATGGCCCTGAGAGCGCAAATCGCGCAGCGGAATCTTTTTCCCATCGCGATAGAGCTGGGTGCGTTCGTCGAAAAGTACCTTCATCGAGCGTCCACCGAAAACCTTCAACATCAATTGGTCGCGCACTGGGTCCACATCGCGAATCGCGCCCCCGATGACCGTGCTTTGTCCTGAAGGGACAGGTGGCAGTGCGGCAAGAACGCCTGCCGTACGGTCCGGGGTTGAGGTGGACTGCGTGGCCGCCTGTTTTGACTTCACTTCCGCGAATGACAATTGAGCAAATGCCACGCTGCCAAGCATGACGACTGCGAGAAAACGCCCCATGCAGCACACCCTTGCTTGTAAATGACCTTTTGGCACCTGTTTGGATGTTATCAAGCGAAAGCAGGTCACTTGAAGTATTTTCCGGCAGCAGAACTTTGGTGGTTACGCGGCAACACATTCCCGTGTTGCGCATCCTATACTACCTGTATGCTCATAATGATCCGTCTCCTTCGGGCCGGATGGGAGGGTGAGAGACGGTAATGGTTGGGACACGACTAAGACTCCTCGCGGCCATTGCAGTCATCACAGGCTCGGGATTCCAGATTGCCTGGGGGCGGGACATTCGAGTCACGCTTCCCAAGAGCAGCCAACTGACGCCCGTGCAGCGCCTCAATCGAGCAGGGGTTGAAGCCATTCGGAAGCATCGATTATGAAAAAGCCGAGGGGCTTTTCTACAAGGCATATCTCTACGATGCTGCCGACCCCTTTACCTTGAACAACTTAGGTTATATCTCCGAGCTGCAGGGGAAACTCGACCGCGCTCAAAAGTTCTATGCGCTTGCATCGGAACAGGGCAGCGACGCACGCATCGATATCAGCAATGCGAAGCAGTTGGAAGGTAAACCCATGTCGTACGCCCTGAACAACTTAAAGGACGTACCCATGCGCGTGAATCGCATGAATGTCGAGGCGATCGAGCTATTATCCCAGGACAGGAATTTCGAAGCGGATCTTCTCCTTCAGCAAGCCCTGACGCTGGAGCCACAGAACCCCTTCACGTTGAACAACATGGGAGTTGCTGAGGAAGCTACCGGAGATTTCGAGGGCGCTCTGAAGCATTACGACGAGGCTGCCGATTCACGCTCCTCGGAACCGATCGTTGTGACCTTGAAGCGGTCATGGAGAGGAAAACCGGTCAGTGAGATGGCTGCGGACAGCGCCAAGCAACTGAAGAAACGGATGCGGAACGTAGACACCACAGCAGGCACGCGCCACCATGTTGACCTACCGTGGAGTCTACGCGGCGAACCAAAACGATTGGGGTGCCGCGAAACAGGATTTTCTACAGGCCTACTCGCTCGATCCCGGAAGCGCGTTTTCGCTTAATAATCTTGGATATGTGGCAGAGAAGAATGGCGATCTCGAGACGGCGCAGTTTTATTACTCCAAGGCCCGAAAGGCCGACGACGCGACCACCCGGGTTGGGCTGGCCACCGATGGCTCGGCCGAAGGTCAAGCATCTAATCGCGGTTGCCGGAGAGAGCGGCCTGAAAGTGAACAACGAAATCAGCCAGTACAGCCAGGCGGCACGCAGCCAAACAGGTCCAGTGCAATTGATACGCCGTGGAAATTCCCACGCGGAGCCCAACGCACCGCCAAATAAACCTGCAGCGCCGATCTCGCCGAATTCCGGCTCGCAGACCCCGAAACTGACACACTGAGAGAACTTCTGCCTATGTCTGAATCAACCGCTCCGGCCCCCTCGTCTAAGTCTCTGGTTATCCTCTCTCGCCTGCTGCTCTCGCCGACCCGCGGCGACACAGCTGCGTCCATCGATACAGAAATTACGAATCTCAGCCGGGATGAGTTTGACGACCTGCTGACACTGGCCGACTTGAACCATGTTGTGGTGCGGGGGTTTGAAGCCGCTCTCAACATCCTGCACCAGGCACAGGACGAGATTCGGGCCGAGTGGGCGGCAACCGCGCTTGCGGCTGAACGGGCGCGGATCGAGAACGCGATCCCGTTCCTGCATGACATCTGCGCTGCATTCGAAAAGGAAGGGCAGGACGTAACGGTGATCAAATCGCTGGATCACTGGCCCGATCTTGGCAGCGACCTGGATTTATACACGAGTGCGCACCCGGACAAGGCGATTCAATTGATGGCAAAGCACTTCCAAGCTCAACTCGCACCCCGGAGCTGGGGAGATCGCCTGGCATGCAAGTGGAACTTTCTTATGCCTGGATTACCGGAAGCAGTCGAGATCCACATGGGCCGCCTGGGTCAGACGGGAGAACAGATCACACTTGCGGCGCGTATCGCCGGACGCGCACGGTCGATTCACATTGGGGATCGTATGTTTCGCGTGCCCGCACTCCTCGGACCGCCTGATGATCTCCACTCTGCAACGCATGTATCGGCATTTCTACTTTCGCTTGTGCGACATTGTCGATACGACGGAGCTGGCCGAATCGGGAGGCATCGACTACGAAGACCTGCGGTCCTCGGCGAATGCGTCCGGAATTTGGGAAGGAGTGGCGACGTATCTGGCGATTGTGTCGGATTACGTGAAACAGTATCGGGGCATAGGCCTGGATCTTCCGCAATTCGTCAAGGATTCAGCGCGGTTCGGCGGTGATCAGATCTACTTCGCGCGAGGTTTCCTGCGGGTCCCGATTCTGCCGCAATCCGCGCGCCTCTATGGCACCCAAATGGCCGGTTTACTGCGCAAACGGGAATTGCACAGCAGCGCCCGTCTGGGTCTGCTGCCATGGCTGGCTACAGCGGCGGCGGTGGGGCAAAAGATCACCGGCAGCGATAAAGGGATCTGGTAATCCGTTCTCACGGTTGTAGCGAAACCTTCGGCAGCCCAGCAACTTGCGGCGTGATTGGCACGCGACTTGCTAGTTCTATTGACGGAGATGCCGGGAATTTTTCTGGCAGCCATATATATGGGAAATCTGGTATTCACCACTTCCGAAGTGGACACGGTCAACAACCTATCTGCTGAAAGTTCCAGCAGTGTGCGCAAACCTTTTCACACATCGCTGGAGTTGATTTCCAAGCCGTTGAGTGTGGGGGCGGCGGTACCGGAGGAGTCTCTCTGGAAACGGTTCTCGGCAACCTGCGGGACGCGCTGTTCCCGAAGAAGCTGCCGCCGCTGGAACTGACGTCGCAGCCGATCGCGGTCGTCGACCCGCTGGCCGTCAAACGCGATCCCACGTCCAGCGCGATTTCGTTCGTGCTGCATGCGGCGGTCTTTGCGCTGATCCTGTGGTTCGTGTTTCAGGCGCATAAGCAAATCGTCGCAAAGCCGCAGATCGTGGCGATTCCGGTCTACATTAAGCCTTATATCCCGGTCACTTTGCCGGCACCAAAAACCATGGGCGGCGGCGGCGGCGGCGGCGCGCAGCAGGTGGTCGAAGCGAAGAAGGGACATTTGCCGCCCGTCGCAAAAACGCAGATTGCTCCTCCGGAGTTGCTCAAGGTCGATCATCCGAAGCTGGCTGCGACGCCGACCGTGGTTATGCCGGCACAAGTCAAGATGAACCTTCCAGACACCAAGCTGCCCAATTTGGGTGATACTCAGTCGGCGCAAGTCGCAATGGTCTCACAGGGCAGCGGCAGCGGCTCTGGCTTTGGCGCGGGCCGGGGCGGCGGCATCGGATCTGGCCTGGGCGCGGGCGTCGGGCCGGGAACCGGTGGCGGCTACGGCGGCGGGGTTATGACTGTAGGCGGCGGCGTTGCTGCACCGCGGGTCATCCACTCCATTGTGCCGGATTTTTCACCTGAGGCTCGCGCTGCGAAGTATCAGGGCATTGTCTCCATCCAGTTAATCGTTGATCCGGAAGGCAATCCGGAAGACATCCAGGTGATTCGTCATCTCGGCATGGGACTGGACGAAAAGGCAGTGGAAGCAGTCAGGCAGTATAAGTTCAAGCCCGCGATGTACCAGGGTCATCCTGTACCGGTGCAGATCGTGGTGGATGTGAACTTCACTCTGGATTGATCGTCCGCTAATAATCGGACAAGAGGCGTTTACTGCTGCTATTTTCCTGGAATGGGCAAACCGGGCCGCTTGGACATGCTTTTGTTCAAACTGATCGGCATACTCTGGCATTCGTTCGACATGTCAACAAACCCGGCGAGTTGTCATTTGGCTGGCACTGTTTCCGCCACGGGTACAGGACGCGCCGCTGGCGTGCGCGCCGCAGCGTTGGGGTAATAGCCTGTGCGCGTTCTCACGATCATCCTGCCATGATTCGGTGCTTCCGCTTCGACCCTCACCCTCCGATAGCCTCCAAGGCTGGCCGGCTTGGTCGAATGATAGCCGATGGTGTACTGGTCGCGGATATCGCGAGCAACCTGCCCAGCGATCTCATCCACATCCTGCAAGGACTGCGGGAAATACGCAATGCCTCCCGTCTCCCGCGATAGTGTCTCCAGGTCGCTTTTCGCTCGCTCCGACTCTTCCCTGTCATCTCCGAAAAGCAGTCCAATGGAATATACGACCGGGCCTCCTAGTCTCTGCACACGACGGACGGCCTGTTCCAGGCTCAGCCTGGATGCGTTATCGGCTCCATCCGTAATGATCAGCAGCACCTGCTTCGGTTGTGTCGCGTGTCCGGCAAGCTCGTCCGCCGAAGCAGCCACCGCATCGTACAAGGCCGTCATGTTCCTGGAGTCGACGTGCGAGAGCCCCCGTTGCAGGGCTGCGATATTCGAGGTGAAGTCCTGATCGAGGTAGGCCTTGTCTGAAAAATTCACGATAAATGCCGCATCGTGAGAATTTGACGCTCTGACCAGCTGCAAAGCGGCTGCGTTCGCCGCGGTGCGTTTGTCGCGCATGGAACCGGAATTATCGACGAGAATGCCCATCGATACCGGGACGTCCTGATGCTGAAATGCGTCGATGGTCTGCGGAACACCGTCCTCCCAGACGCGAAAGTCGCCGCGCTTCAGATCCGTGACCAGTTGTCCTTTTTCATTCACGACGGTGCAGTACTGCACGACCTCATTCACGTTCTCGAGCAGGGTGTACATCCCGCTCTTGCCTTTCTGAATCTCGCCCGCCCTGCCGGGGACTGCGGCAGAAGTAGCAGCGCCTGTCGGTGCGGTTTCTTCAACGTCAGGCGAGAGAACCGGGTCGCGGTCTACATCGAGACTCGGCTGAACCTCCGGCTTGGTGGGATCGTACGTGGTCACGGGTTTCGCGGGTTGCGTTTGCGAGGACGGCACTGGCTGCGTCTGGGCGAACAGTGACGATCCACTGCAGCAAAGCAGAACCAGGACAACCGGGGAGACCCAAGGGAGGGTGCGCGATCTCAAAAGAACCATGAAAGCCATAGATAAATGGGCGGGAGTCAGATATCTCCACTTTACGACACTTCGCAAGCCAATGCTCTGTCAAATCGAGCCCTGCCGGCGGCTTGAGCCATCGATCGCGATGACTCTATCGCTGGTGCGCGCCACAAAGTCACCGTGTCACAGCACTCGAGTTCGCCGCCGTCGACTGCGTCGCGCCGGGTATCTCATTCATCGGCAAATCCAAAGCATAGACCGAAGCATTCCCCTGATCCGCGTGCACCCAGATGCCGCGGAATGCCTGCCGCAGTTCCGGGTATGAGTCCAGTAGCGCCGTCATCACATCGATCGCCTGTTTCCGCGCCGCCACCGGATCACGCAACTGGGCTGTCTGCGTGGCGTCAGGAATGTAGTGGGCCTCAAGATCCAGTCCGCCAAATGCTGTTCGTGGTGTTTAGTGCTGCCATTGCGAAAACGGAGCCATTCGCATTCAGCATCATCGGCTTTGTTCCGGGAAGATTCGTGGGTCGTACCTGGCTCGCTTCATGCTGCAGCTTCTGCAGATTGGGACTGGACAGGAACTGCGCCGGATCGAGGAGTGAGGCGGCCGATCTGATAGTAGAACCATGCGTTCCAATTCATCTTCTTCTGCGCGTATTCGCGCGCCCGCTCCCAATACCAGAGGCCATCGTGACCCGCTTCCACCATTGGGTTGCTGAAAAATCCAGCCGAGCATCCAGTGATTCTCGGCTGTTTCGGACAAAATCAACGAAATCTGCTGCGGCTTTGGGACGCCGGTGGCGTGAAGAATGGCCAGAGCATATTTTCCCGGCGGCAGATTGTAAAGTGAAGCACCACGATCGGGGAGCCGCAGTAGAAATCTGTTCGAGGGGCGCCTGCAGGCTCGCTCGAAGCGTCCAGCACATAGAGATCGTCGACAGTAATGGCCGCGTGCTGCACAAGAGGCTTCAAACTATCGGCCGAAGCGGCAATCCCGCCGAAATCCGCCGCCACTGCAGGAATCGTTTTTGCCCGAAGGGCGGTCACGTCCCCGCTCTGCACCTGCGCCAACCATAGCGCGAGCGGCACTCGACACCGCATCGCGTTGTGCCGGCGTCATTTGCGATTCCGTCCTGCAGGAAGCCGCATTTGCGCTCGGCAGCAGCAGAAGCGCTCCGGCAATCGTCAGAAAAAACAGCAGGACGCGTTGTGTGTTCGTTAATCTCATGTGCATGGCTGTCACATCTTCCGCCGCGTCGATCCGAGCTGGGACTTACATAGTATATAGGCCGGTCAACTCATAAGGGTTGACCAAAAACGCCAGCTCAGTATCGATTTCTGCGCGGCGACTATCTGTAAGGAAGGAGTGACCGTAACCATGCCGGAACAGGTTGATCGAGCTTTGCGATCTGGCCGCTTTCGTTGACT
>CAWGME010000008.1:0-47294 GCA_963823595.1 uncultured Acidobacteriota bacterium | reverse complement strand
GATGGAGTCTTTCATCGTATTCTCGGCATTCTAACGCTTTGTCTATCCGCTTCTTTCGATCGACGCGGGCTCGAGCACCAACTAATCGGAAGGAAGGTTTTCTTTAATCGTTGCTGCTACTTCTTCGATCGAGATATGCTCACTCAGTTGCTCGATCTCTCTATCCTGCGCGACTTCCCGAAGACCCATCCTGCTGGCAATCTGCCGGTCCATTCCCAGCACCGCCGTAATCTCCTTCTCTGTCAACAGCAGGATTTGCAGCATCAAATGGTCGCGTTGGTCCCCACGCCTGCCCATGCGGGATTGCCGCATCAGGATAAAGCTGGACAGCAGAATTGCTTCCAGCGCGACAATAGTGCCGAGCAGCGAGTAGGGAGCAGGATCGAAGTGGTGGATGTGAGCAATCCGAAACGTATTCACCGCGATCCATCCGGCAAATATCGCGACGTGAATGCTCACAAAAATCAAACTGCCGGCGAAGGCCGCTATCGAATCGCCGAGCCGTTCCGTCCGTGTTCGCCGGGCGAGGAACTCCTGTTCGTGCTTGGCAATCAGATCGATATGTTCCTGAATCGGCTCCAGAGACACCCGTGTGCTCCCCTTCAATCTCGTGAAGGTCAGGATCGCATACAGGGTCTTTTAGCACAATTCGCGGCGTAAGGGGGATTGCCTGCCGCGGGCTAGTGCGCATTTCTGGCGCTCCGCGAACCATTCGAGTGTCACATTCAGCGCATGCGCACGGCGAGCAGAGACATGGTGCGGCGATGGTGACGGCGACGACGAACAACAGCGTGCCGCGCGCTGTGTGTAGAGTAGCTGCGGCGATGCCGCGTCCAGGTGCTGCGCGCGGCAGGCTGGCTGACTGGCCGGGCAAGACCGCCGATAACGCCGTCCGCGGCTGCATCGGGTGCCGGTGTTACGTCCGCCGGTTCAGCTTCGTTGCCGGCAACCAGAGATGCCGGGAGGCCGCGTTGAGGACCGTAAGTCTTATAAATCGAGATGTGGAAGCAGGCCTGCTCGAACTCTTCTTCTACATCGAGTTTGCCGTTATCTTGGAGCTTTCCCAAAACGCTGCGCATCCAGGCAATCTCGTGCCGCGACATCCCTTTCTTGCCCAGATCGATGGCCTCTCCGGTCAAATGCGGGGAGGCCGTGTCGCCATACGCAGGGGCCGCATTGCCGTTATAGCGCGCCAGGTGCCGCTGGAACTCCACCGTGCGGACGGCCGAGGTGAGCTGCAGGGGACTGCCAAAAGCCTTTTCATGGGCGCGAGAAAGATCGCTTAAAAACCTGGCCGTCCACGGACGGCAGTAACGGCGGTTCAGCGGGAGCCGGGAATCGATCACCAGGCCGCCGGAAGCCGGTAACGCCACCAGATCGCCGGAATGAATCATGGAGCTGAGTTGCTCATCGTTCTGAATCCGCCTCAACCCTTCCACATCCGCGATGATGTTCTGGTGAATCAGTACTTCATGCGAACCGCGCAGTGCGACGGGCATATAGCGAGGCACGGAAATATTGAATGCTGGAATGTCCCGCAGACGCGCGCTGGCCTGGGTTGCGGGTGCGCCGGGATCGCTTGCCGGCGTGGCGGAACCGAGCGGTGCCTGTTCTGTGGGCGGCTCACTGTCTGAATTGGTCAGAGAAGGCTGGCTAGTCACTTCCGGCGAATCGCCGATCGGTGCGGCCGTTTCCGCGCTGCTCGCCGTTTCTGCCGGAGTGGTGTGGGTGCTGATGTCGTCGAGCGCTGCCCGCATGCGATATCGCTGAGCGCGGGCGCGCGCTCCCCTCCGTCGGTACGCAGCACCGTGAATATAGGGTGAGCTTTCATGCGTCCGGGAATGCCGCCTTGCGATTCTCCCGTTCGCGGACGATTGCACGCGGTTATAACGATGAGATGGCGATCGGTGCAGTTGAGCAGTCCGATGTGCATGTTTCATCTGTGGATGCGCCTGCCGCATGTTGGTGTGTACGTGATGCATTTTGAACCGCTTCGCACTCGCCCAGCTAGGAACAGTCGCCAGCAGAAGAATGACAAGGCAGAACGGCCCGGCAAGACGCACGCCGAGCGGCCGCATCGAACGAAAATTGAACGGAGATTTACGCATCACTACCTGATCTGAGAATACCCAGTTCTCCGGATCAATGATAGTGACCAAGGGGGTACAACGCAGCATCCTTTGGTCACGTGACCAAAAAGCGTTACCAACCCATTTGCGGCCTGCATCGATCGTTCTCCTGAGTACGCGTGCTACCATCGCCAAAGACCCATGAATTTGCATGTTGTTCTCATTATTTTTCAAATCGTCGTGCTGCTGTTTGCCATCAGCCTGCACGAGGCCGCGCATGGGTGGATGGCATGGCGGTTGGGCGACCCCACAGCCCGTATGCTGGGCCGGGTCACCCTCAATCCCATCAAGCACATCGATCTCTTCGGCACCTTGCTGATTCCCCTGCTCTGCGTCTACGCCGGGTTCCCGTTAATCGGCTGGGCGAAGCCGACGCCGGTGACCACGCGCAATTTCAAAAACATTCGGCGCGATGACATTTTGACCACGCTGGCCGGGCCGGTCAGCAATCTGCTCACCGCAATTGTCGCGCTCATCATCCTGCTGATCCTCAAAATGTTCGACGCTCCCACCGTGCTGACCGCCGTCATGTCCGCGCAGATGAACACCATCAGCCAGGTTGGAATGAACGGCAGCCCGGTACTGTTCCCGCTGACACTGCTGCTTTACTATGCGGTGCTGCTGAATCTTATTTTGATGGCTTTCAACCTGATTCCCCTGCCGCCGCTCGACGGCAGCCACGTGCTTCGCCATATGCTGCCGTACAACTGGCTCCGCGCCTATGACTCGATCGGCATGATCGGCCTGATTCTGGTCTTCTTCTTCGGCGGACGTTTCATCGGCATGATCGTCAGCCCGATGCTGGGAATCTTCAACCACATCCTGCTCAGCATGTAGAAGGCACTTCCGATACCATCAAAACTTATAAGCAGGCTCATCCATACCTGAACCTGAACAGGATGCGAAGACAAGCCGGCGAACAAAGATACCGATTGGCATCGGATTGCGACTCAACAGCAAAGAGGATGTTTTGACGTGGCGGAGAGTAGTCGACAAAATGATGAAGTAATCATTGAGAAACCGTCGTCCCTGGAATGTTGACATAGGTCGGGGCTCAGATGCGGGACCTGTCGGGATCCAGAGCTTTCTGCGAGGTGCGATCAGCGTTTTTATCCTGTTCCATCTGATTGCCATCACCTGTTGGGCAGTACCCACAAACTTTTTTCTCATGAGGGATATCAAAGAGGTTGTCCGCCCCTACATGATTTGGTCGGGTCTTTTTCAATCGTGGGACTTCTTCGCTCCCAATCCAAAAGAGGTCAATTCGTATGTGACCGCTGTTGTGATTACGCAGGATCGCCATCAGAAAACCTGGGCATTCCCCAGGATGGAGCAACTCAGTTTCAGCGAACGATATGGCAAAGAGAGATACCGCAAGTTCGCTGAGGTCATGCCGCAGCGGAAAAATGCATCCCTTTGGCCGGATGTTGCCAGGCATATTGCGCAGAAGTTCAGCAACCAGGCCGATCCTCCGGCGATGGTTCTGCTGATCCAGTTTCAAGCTCCCATCACACCGGCAGCGCACAAAACATCTGATTCGGTTCCAAAGCCGAGCATCTTCTACGAGTATGTGAATTATGTTCCTCCACGGATTTCTCTACGGATCTGAAATGATTTGGCAAAAATTCCTCAAATCCTGGGAGCAATTCTTCTTCACCCCGCAATCGCCCGTTCCCATTGCGGTGTTCCGCATTCTTTACGGCATCTGCGTTTCAGCGACGGTGCTTCTGCTGCATTCCGATTGGCTGCAGTGGTTCGGCGTCAACGGTTGGGTGTCTCTATCGACCATGACCACAATGGAGCCAGGTGTCCGGCTGAATCTGTTCACGGTGATGCCGCAGAACGATCATTGGATCGCCGCATTTTTCTGGGTGTTTTTGGCTTTCACTGTGCTGCTCACGATCGGCTTGTGGACTCGTCTCAGCAGCGTCATCGTATTTCTTTGCCTCACCTCCATCCAGCAGAGAAATCTCTTCATCACTCATGGGGGTGACACTTTTTTACGTGTCGCCGGTTTCTTTCTTATCTTTGCGCCCGCCGGCGCGGCTCTCTCCGTAGATCGTCTGATACGAATTCGCAGGGGGCGCGAAGCTTCTGAGATTTTGCCGAGAGCTCCCTGGGCTCAACGAATGATCCAATTTGAACTGGCTCTGCTCTATTTCTGCTCCTTTCTTTGGAAGCTGAAGGGCGATGCATGGCGGCATGGAACGGCTCTCTTCTACGTGACCCACCTTCATGAGATTCAGCGCTTTCCACTTCCCGGATGGATTCAATATTCCTTCCTACTGAAAATGGGAAGCTGGTCCACTCTCATTCTTGAGCTTGCATTGGCCGTCCTGATCTGGTTCAAGCCATTCCGCTATCCGCTGCTTGTTCTGGGTCTGCTCTTCCATCTGTTCCTTGAATATGCGTTTAATCTTCCCATGTTCGAGTGGGATGTCTTGACGGCCTACGTCCTCTTTATCGATCCAGCCGATCTCATGCGCCTGGGAAACATGATCCGCAATCGCTTCACAAGGCGCAGCCGTGTAATTAGCTCGCCGGCGTCAGCTTCCGCGGCTCACCCCTGAAATCAGCGGGACGTTTCCCGAATGCCGTGACTTTGCCGCTGAATATGAATGAAACTGGCTGTAAGCTCATTACATAACCGCGCTCGAAAGTACCTGTTGACAATGACGGAATCCACCCAATCTACGGCTCGCGCACAAACGCGTTTTGAGCGGCATGCGCCCCACCGGCAAGCTGCACCTCGGCAACTATATGGGAGCGCTCTATAACTGGGTGCGGCTGCAGCACCAGTACGAATGCTTCTTCTTCATCGCCGACTGGCACGCGCTCACCACGGATTACGCCGATACCTCGAGCATCCGCGAAAACATTCTCGACGTGGCGCTCGACTGGCTGGGCGCCGGCCTCGATCCCATGCGCTCGACCATGTTCGTGCAATCCTGGGTGCCGCAGCACGCGGAACTGCATCTGCTCTTCTCGATGATCACCCCGCTGGGCTGGCTGGAGCGCGTTCCGACATACAAGGAGCAGCAGGAAAATCTCACCGGCAAAGATCTCAGCACCTATGGTTTCCTCGGTTATCCGCTGCTGCAGTCGGCCGACATCCTCATCTATCAGGCCGATTTCGTCCCCGTCGGCCAGGACCAGGTCGCGCACGTCGAATTAACCCGCGAAGTGGCGCGGCGCTTCAATTTCTTCTATCCCGGCAGCGCGCCTGCACTCTCCGGCGAGAAGACGGCAGGCGCAGAAAATTCCGCCACGGCAAACTCGCCTGCTCCAATTGACGTCCTGCCCGAACCGCAGGTCCTCCTCACGCCGTCTCCCAAACTGCCCGGTACCGATGGCCGCAAGATGTCGAAGAGCTATGGCAATACCATCCTCCTCACCGATCCCGAACCTGAGATTCGCTCCAAGCTCAAGACCATGGTCACCGATCCGGCGCGCATCCGCCGCACTGATCCCGGCAATCCCGAGCTATGCCCGGTCTTCGATCTGCATAAAATTTTCTCCTCGCCGGAAACCCAGCAGAAAGCCGCCGAGGGCTGCCGCACCGCCGGTATCGGCTGCATCGAATGCAAGAGCTGGCTGGCCGACGGCGTGGTCGCCGAACTCGCCCCCATTCAGGAACGCCGCCGCCAGTACGAAGCCCAGCCGCAGCAGGTCTGGGAGATTCTGAATGAAGGCTCCGCGCGCGCCAGAACCCGCGCCGAGCAAACCATGCAGCAGGTGCGCGAAGCCATGCACCTCGTCCAGATCAATACAATGGAGAAATAAAATCAGCGTCATCCTGACGAGATCGATAAATAAGAACCGGTGAAATAAGAATCAGCGAAATAAGAATCACCGAATAAAAATCATCGTCATCCTGAGCGAAGCGAAGGACCTTTGTATTTCAAATGACCGGCCCGGAACAAAACGGCGAACACCAGGAAATTGCGCAAGCGGCCCCGGCAGTCGAGCCCGAGCAGCTCGATCTCCCCGCCAACCCGCCCTTCGCGCCCGAGCCGAAAAAGAGCGCCGCGGAAGCAGCGGCCGCAAGAGCCGAGGAGCGCGCCGCCGACAGAAAAGCGGCGAGAGAAGAAGCCAATACCTTCCCCTTTGCCGTTACCGTAGGCCAGGTCTACGACGGCCCGCTCGATCTGCTGCTCGACCTCATCCGCAAGCAGGACATCGACATCTACGACATCCCCATCGCGCGCATCACCGCGCAGTTTCTGGCCTATGTCGAAAATTTGAAGCAGTCGGACGTGGATGGCGCGGGCGAATTCATCTATATGGCCTCTCTGCTGATCCACATCAAAAGCCGCATGCTGCTGCCGCGCAGCACCGACGGAACCACCGATGCCGCAGGAGGAAGATCCGCGCCGTGAGCTGGTCGAGCGGCTGCTCGAGCATCAGCGTTTCAAAAGCGCGGCCCAGATGCTGCTGCAGAAGCAGATGCTCGAAGAATCGTCGTGGAGCAATCCGGCCATCCGCGAATTCCGCGAAGATCCCGGCACCGAGCCCGAGATCGCCGCCGACACCGTCGATCTGGTGCGCGTGTTTCGCGAAATCTTAGACCGCGCCCGGCAGCGGCCGGTGCTGGACGTAAGTGACGACGCCGTCACCGTCGCCCAGATGATCGATTACGTCCGCCGCCGCCTGGTGATGGAAGACCGCCCCATCGGCCTCCGCCGCCTGCTGCAGCATGTGCAGTCGGAGCGCGCCCTCATCTGCACTTTCCTCGCACTGCTGGAGCTGGTTCGCCTGCAGGCAATCCTCCTCCGCCAGACCGGCGCCTTCGGCGAAATTACCATCAAGAAACACGAAAACTTCGAGTCCACCATGATGGAAGGCCGCGACGACTGGAGCTAAGCAACCACTGTGTCATCCCGACCAAAGCGAAATCGGGGCGCCGAATCTCCCGCCTTATTGGGCGGCGTTGGCCGGGCCTGGAACCAAGTCAGCCTTATAAATATCGAAGATCGCCGATCCAGTCGATGTTTTGCGTTCGCGAAGGATGTCAGGCTGGTCATCGTGGATGCACAGAACATCCCAGAGATACAATCCGGGAGAATTGATTCGTTTCAGCGGTGTTCCGGCTGCGGAGTCGATTTCCTCAATGATTCCTTGGGCTGCCTTGACAGCTTCATCTCCCGTTGGCCGGAAACGTACAAATATGGTCTTCCCGTTGGAGGGGACCAGTGAATCGAGGGCGTAGCCTGGATGCGGCGGGACCGGGATCGCGTTCATGCTCCCGTCGGCGAACACTTCATAGATCGGTCCTTCGGACCCTGGCTCCAGAAGATCGATAGCGCTTCCGTGATGGGTGAGCTGGTAGGAGAGCACCGCTATTGCTCCTTCAAGAGAGCGACGCTGTTCCTTCGGCGCGGAGGGATTCAGTCCGGACTCCAGACTCGGCGAGTTGAGGGGTAGAGGTTTCGCAGGGTTCAGGAATCGCCGCAATGTCCCGTCGGAATCCACCATCGCCAGTTTCGGGACAGTTTCCAGGGCGTCTATGCCGAGTACAAGATATTGCCCCGTATCGAACTGCGCAATCCTGGCCGGATTAAAGTGCGGAATGTCGATCGCAAATGAGTCTTTATAACTTCCGTTTCTATCGAATTGTGCGATGTACCAGCCATACTGTCCGGTATATCGGGGCGTTTTCCCTGCTGCTGGAAACTCCGTTGCTGACTCGCGAGTAGCGCGGACAAGAAACGAGACGCCTGCATCGGTTGCATCCACGCTGAGCGTATTATTTACGCCGTATAGATCGTGAATTTCTTCAAGCGGGTAGGCCGTCTTTTTTCCGTCCGGACCGAGAGCGAACAGGACCTCCCTGCTGGAATCGGGATCCATAAAGAGGTTCATGAAAACGGTCCCATCCTCGCTGCATTGCAGCGGCGCCCCATCGTACAGAGAGAAAGGCATCGGGTATTCCGTTCGATGATCTCTGTCTAATTGGAACGTATATGTCGGCACGTAGTTCGACAGATGCCTGGAAACAGGTTGTTTCCCATGCGTCTGCGCGGACAAACACGGTAGACTGCCCGCACAGACGATCGAAACGAAAGCCGCCAGGAGGCGAAGCGTCATGGAAGCCACCGAGCGAATTATACGAAATCCGCTGCAGCCGGTATGCTGGAGATTCCTGAGACCCAATGAGCCTGAAAGCAAAAATCGAAGCCGTAATCTATGCCGCCGATGAGCCGGTGACGCTCGCGCAACTCGCCCAGATATTTGTCGGCGAAGCTCTCGCGCCCGGACTGCCATTCGATTCCGTGGAGCCGGAAAACGGCGAGCCCGCCGAGACCGACACCACCGAGTCGACCGGCCAACCCGAGCTCCCAATTGAAGACGCAGAGACAAAAAAGCAAACCCGCCTTCGCGACCGCGAAGCCCGTGCAGCCATCCAGAAAATCGTCGACGAGCTGATCGCGGAATACGCCAACGGCGACCGCGGCATGGAGATTCGCGAGATTGCCGGCGGCTATCGCGTCGCAACCAAGGCCGAATATCACGATGCAGTACGCTCGTTCGTGAAAAGCCTGAAGCCGCAGATGAAGCTCTCCCTGCAGGCCCTCGAAACCCTGGCAGTCGTCGCCTATAAGCAGCCGGTCACCGCGCCCGAGATCAGCGAGATTCGCGGCGTCGATACCGCCGGTGTGCTCGGCGGCCTCATGGCTCGCAAGCTGATCACGACCGCCGGACGCAAGCAGGTCATCGGACGCCCGATTCTCTACAAAACGACGAAAGAATTTCTCCTGCGCTTCGGACTGAAAGATGTAAGCGAGCTGCCCAGCATGGAAGAATTCGAAAAGATGGCCGCCGACATGGCCGAATCCGACGAAAGCTCTATAACCGGCACCATTGCTGAAGATCAAAATCCAACCGTCACAGTTACAGAAGACGGAACATCTCCGGAGAACGGCCAGTGAACAAGCCGGCAAGCAAGCAGTCTTCGGAAGGAGCAGGCGAGGGCGCGAAGCGCAGCACGCCGTCCGCGCAGCACCGGCTCCAAAAAATTCTCGCCGGCGCCGGGATAGCCTCCCGCCGCAAAGCCGAGGAATTCATCGTCCAGGGTCGCGTCCAGGTGAACGGGCAGACGGTTACAGAACTGGGCACCAAAGCCGACCCGCGCCGCGATCACATTCGCGTCGACGGCAAGCTGATCCATGCAGCCGGCGAGCATCGTTATTACATGCTGAACAAGCCGAAGGAGTATGTCACCACTGCCAGTGATCCCCAGGGCCGCCCAACAGTAATGCAATTCTTCTCGCGCGTTCGGCTGCGAATGTTTCCCGTTGGCCGGCTGGATTATTACAGCGAAGGGCTGCTGCTGGTCACAAACGATGGCGAGCTGGCGAATGCGCTGACCCGCGCCGCCTCTCACGTCGAAAAAACTTATCTGGTCAAGATCAGCGGCATTCCCCATGAAGAGTCGATCGAAAAGCTGCGGCGCGGCGTTTCCATTCCGCTCGACGATGGAGGACTTGCCAGAGGCCGCGTGCGCACCGCGCCCGCGAAGATTCATCTGTTCCGCCGGGGCGACAATCCCTGGTACGAAATCACCATCACCGAAGGCCGCAACCGGCAACTGAGAAAAATGTTTGAAGAGATCGGCCATCACGTCGAAAAAATCCGGCGCGTCGGCTACGGCCCGCTGGTGCTCGATATTCCACCCGGCGAATACCGCGAGCTGACGGATCGAGAAGTGCAATCGCTCTACCGCGCGGTTAAAAAAGGGTACCCCCAGGCTAGAGCGATTCCACGGTAGGTGTATCCCGCGGGATTGGATTTTTTGGCGCAGCTTTCCCTTAGAAAACTGCACTACACGATTGCGGCCTCGAATGTCGTAAATCTGATTCACTTCCGTAATCCCGTCAATATGGACGCTTCCCGCAACAAAACAATCTAGCAATATATCGACACTTGCAAACAATCGTTGCTCGTGTATTTCATTGAGGTGGTCAAGCTTGGGGGAATCGCTCCCAATCTAAATTTCAGGAACTTCAATACAATAAACTGCGATCTGGGTGGCATTGCAGCGATTACGCTGAGGAGACGAATGGATTATGGACAGAAGAAAATTCCTGTCAGGAACAATGACTGCGTTATGCGCCTCATCCATCAGTGCCGATAGCTTGGCTGCGCCAAATGCTTCTGGTGTCTCCAGCACGCTTATGACGGACCAGATTATCCGCGTTGGATTGATTCAGATGAACGGGAGGATCTACGACAAGGCGTACAACCTCGCGCGGGCCGAGAAATGGATCAGAGTGGCAGCGGCACGAGGGGCAAAGCTGATGTGCACGCCGGAGGTGGCGGTGCAGGGTTATCCTCGCGCGATTTACCCGCCAGGAATGTCGCTCAACGATCCCAAATTGGTGAAGGAGCGGGCCAAGATTCTGGCAGCCGCCGAGACTATTCCGGGAGCCTCTACGAACCGTTTTGCAGCTTTGGCACGAGAATTGGGAATTTGGATCGTCTTCGGGATGGACGAGAATCGTTCCGGCAAACTCTACAACACTGCTGTCCTCATGAATCCTCAAGGAACCATCGTTGGTTGCTATAGCAAAGTGCATCTGCAGAACTGGATGCAGGCATCCGGGGTGAATCACGGTGACAGCTTCCCGGTTTGGGAGGTCGTGATTGACGGTGTTAAGGCCAAACTCGGGATTGAGATCTGCTATGACATTCAACATCCAGAGTCCACGCTTGAATTAGTTTTAGGCGGAGCCGAGGTTGTGCTGAATCCATATTGCACAGACGATTTCGCCAGACCACTATTGGTGCACTTGTATCAGACCCGAGCTTTGGAAAATGGGGTCTTCATCGTGCGGGTCGACTACGCTACACCACACAACAATGGCGGGAGTGCAATTTTCGATTTTGAGGGCGCCACGCAGGATGAACTAGGTCCCGATGAGGACGTCCTAATTGGGGATCTGAACCTGACGGCACTGCGCAAGAAACGCGATGTCTGGAACCCGGTGTACGGTCCGGCCTACCGTTATCCTCGGGCTTACAAGCGCATCGCCAAACTTTGACAGCCACTTTTCCGCCATACTTGTTTCACTTTCTATCTTCGACACAGATACTTTTGTTGTTCCCATGACGGTACTCCTTACAGAATGCCCATCACTGGAGGGCATCATGCGTCAAGAAGTAGATCGTCCTTAGTTTTCCATTCGTAAGTAGTGCTTAGTATGGTCCCGTCGCACGCGGGGCGCGAAACGTTGACAGCCCCGTGGCCCGATCACGGAGCGGAGACCCTCACTTTTCAGTTTGATTGAAGGGGAAAGGACCTCCACATTTCTGCAAATTCCGTAATTGGGAGATTTTGCGCGAATCCCATTCTACCCGCGTCCTTGGCGGCTGAAATGAGAAGATGACAGCATGCTGTCACTTTGACAACATGTTGTCATGTTGCGCAATTGAGCGGCCAAATCCACCGCCTTTCCGCTCGATATAATGAAGACAGACGGGAGAAAATCATGGAGAAAGCGACATTTGGAGCGGGATGTTTCTGGGGGGTTCAGGCGGCCTTCGACCAGATTCCCGGCGTGCTCGAAACAGCAGTCGGATATGAGGGCGGAACACTACAAAAACCCAGCTATGGCGATGTCTGCACCGACCGGACCGGACACGCGGAGGTCCTCGAAATCACCTTCGATCCGGCCAGAGTGGGCTATCAGCAGCTGCTCGATACATTTTTCGGCGTCCACAATCCGACCCAGCTGAACCGCCAGGGCCCGGACCATGGAACCCAGTACCGGTCCGTGATCTTTTACCATTCCCCGGAGCAGCAGCAGGCCGCCGAAACCACCATCGCGCGGCTGACCGAGTCGCACAAATTTCCCAGGCCCATCGTGACCCAGGTCGCTCCCGCGGAAACATTCTGGCCGCCGAGGAATACCACCAGAAATATCTCGAAAAGCGCGGCGCCGTAAGCTGCCACATCTAGCCGGCCTCGGCACAGAAAAAGCCGTCATTCTGAGCGAAGCGAAGAACCTCTGCATTTCTCACGCGGCGAGCAGTGATCGAAAGCTGGGTGCCCCAGGTTCGCGAAGCTAACCTGGGTCTTCTTCTATCCCGCACATAAAATGGAGCCGTACGCGTTTCTCCAGCGAAGACAGCCTTTTCCCGCCGGCGGTGCTCTCAGTACGTATGACCATCCGGCTGAAGCCGCTCTCTCAGCAAACCATCGTCATCACCGGTGCGACCAGCGGAATCGGCTCTGGCGACAGCCAGGGCGGCTGCCAAACGCGGCGCCAACGTCGTCCTCGCGTCGCGTAACGAAGAGGTGCTCGCGCAGACCGCGCAGGAGCTGGAGCAGTCCGGCTCCCGCATCATTTACGTGGTGACGGATGTCAGCCAGCGCGACGACATTGACCGTTTGGCCGAAGAGACGATCGCGCACTTCGGCGGATTCGATACCTGGGTCAATAACGCCGGGGTGGGTCTCTGGGGACGTCTCGAAGACGTCTCGGACACGGATCATCGCCATCTGTTTGATATCAATTTCTGGGGCGTGGTGTACGGCTCCACCACCGCCCTGCGGCACCTGAAGCAGCGCGGCGGCGCGCTGATCAACCTGGGCAGCGTTGCCTCGGATTTCGCCTTCCCTATCCAGGGGATGTATTCGACCACCAAACATGCCGTCAAAGGATTCACCGATGCGCTGCGCCGGGAACTCAAGGACGAGGGCGCTCCGGTATCCGTCACACTGATTCAGCCGGCCGCCATCGGTACTCCGTTCCCGCTGCACGCCAAAAACTATACCCAGGTGGAAGCCCGGCTGCCGCCGCCACTCTACGCCCCGGAGGACGTGGCCCGCACAATTCTCCTGGCCGCCGAACATCCCCGCCGCGCTCTGCACGTCGGCGGAGCGGGCAAGCTGATGGGCATCTTCAGTCGGCTGACACCCGCTCTAGTGGATAGAGCATCCAGCTATGTAATCAAGTCGCAGTTGAAAGATCACCCCCGACAGCCGCGGCCCGACAGCCTCTGGCAATCCGGCGTCGACGGCGATGTGCGCGGTGGGCAGCGCTTCATCCGCCGCAGCCTCTATACCGCGGGCATTGTGAATCCGCTGGCGACGCTGGTGCTGGCCAGTCTCGCCGGAGCCGGAATCGGCTTTGCAATCTGGAAGAAGATGAACAGCTGATAATTTTCCCAGCGGCGGCTTTTACCGACCTCGCGTTCCAAGGGAAATTCAACTATTTTGCTGGTAGATCACCTCTTCCCATTCTTAAAGACAGTAAAGACAACAGGACAGCAGTCGGCTTTTGCATCCAGAGGAATCGAATAGAATCAAATGTACGTACCCACTCCCGGGGCTTTAGTAAACTGAGAGAGGCATTTGAACTGCCAGATTGGTACATCTCCATTCCATCCAATCAGTTACACTCGACACAATGGTATTTACCTTACCCAGGATCGACTTTTCTTCCCATTTCGCGCCCAGCGTGAATTCGGGCCTTGCCGCCAGTTGGATTCCGAGCTTCACCATGGGACTGGGAATGCGAGCGGCCACCGTGCTTGCGGCGGGCAGCTACGCCTACGCCGGCATGTGGCCGGGATCGCAGATCTTTGGCCCCTGCATCGTCGACGCGAAATGCCCGAGTCAGATTGCTCTGACCTATGATGATGGCCCGTCGGATCCGGACACCTTTGAGTTACTCGACGTTCTGGCGAAACACGGCGTGCGCGCGACCTTCTTCATGATTGGCCAGTTCGTCCGGCAGCGTCCGCAGATTGCGCGCGCCGTAGCGGCCGCCGGACACCTGATCGGCAACCACACCATGACACATCCGCTGCTGCTCTTCCGCTCGCCTGAGGTTGTCCGACAGGAATTGCGAGACTGTAATGCGGCGCTGGAAGACGCTTTGGGAGCGCCGGTGAGATGGTTCCGTCCGCCGCATGGAAGCCGGCGGCCAGACATCTTGCGCTCTGCTCGCGAGCTCGGCCTGACGACGGTGATGTGGAACGCGATGGGGTACGACTGGAGACCGACGACCGCCGAAGCGGTACGGCATCATATCCTCCGCGGATTCCGCAAGAACCAGAAACGCGGTCACGCCACCAATGCGCTGCTCCACGATGGCGGACAGGCGGAGCATGGACAGGACCGCAGCCACACCGTTGCCGCTACCGACCGGCTGATCTCCTATTGGAAGAATGCCTTCGCGCAGCGCGGCGAAACCTGCGAATTCGTCACTCCAGAGGTCTGGGTCTGACGCGCTGCTCTCTAGACGAGCGCTATTACGGTGAACCTTTCGGCAGTCCGCAATCGCAGGAGAACCGCTTGAATGCAGCCCGCCGGCGCATCCCCAGGTCCGCCACGTGGTCGGTCACATCACGCTGAACACGATGAATTCGAACACGTCATCATCCTGCTGGAGCATCTGCGGCTGAACTGGCTGCTGCACCATTTTCCCCCGCGTGTCGTTCACGCGGTTTATGTAATGATCAACGGCTTCATCACCGTGGCGATCCTCTCGCTGCTGGCGTTTGCTACCAAGAACCCGTTTGTCTTTCCCTCCGTTGGGCCGACGGCCTATCTTTTCTTCTTCACTCCCATGGCAAGATCCGCGAGTCCGCGCAATGCCATCCTTGGCCACGGGATCGGGCTGGTTTGCGGCTATGCGGCTCTGGTGATCACGGGCGCGTCGGCTTCGCCCGTTTCCACGCATACAGGCATTTACTGGCCGATGATTCTTTCGGCGGCATTTTCGCTGTCTGCTACCGGCGCTCTCATGATCCTGCTGCGGGTCAGCCATCCACCGGCGGGCGCAACCACGCTGATTGTGTCGCTCGGATTAATTCCGCAGGTCAGAGACCTATTCATTATCGAGATCGCAGTGGTGCTGCTCACGCTTCAGGCGTTGGCAATCAACCGGCTGGCCGGGGTACCCTATCCATTTTGGAGTCCGCGAGAGACGGCTCGGATCCCGGGCTGATCACGCCCGTCCATCCGATCCAAGAACGCTTGCCATTGCCTGCTTCGCAGCCGTGAGCGTTGAGGCAATCTCCTGCTCCCCGTGCGCGGTGCCCAGAAACACCGCTTCAAACTGCGACGGCGGCAGCCAGACACCAGCGTCGAGCATGGAGCGGTGAAACGCGGCAAATTGTGCGGTATTCGATCCGCACGCGCTGACATAATCCGTGACCGGGCCCGCGCTGAAGAACCATGTCCACATGGAGCCGACGCGGTTCGTTGTGAGAGAAACGCCCGCTTCCCGCGCGATTGCGGCGACACCTTCGGTGACCGCTTGCGAAGCTTCCTCCAACTGCGGATAAATAGTTCCGCGATGCTCGATCAAATGGCCGACGGTTGCGACACCCGCAGCCATGGCCAGCGGATTTCCGCTAAGCGTGCCCGCCTGATATACCGGCCCCAGCGGCGCAAGCAGCCGCATAATCTCGGCGCGGCCTCCGAAGGCTCCGCAGGGCAGACCGCCGCCCACAATTTTTCCGAGACAGGTCATGTCGGGCTGAATGCCGTAAAGCTCCTGTGCGCCGCCTAGAGCAACGCGAAATCCCGTCATCACTTCGTCGAAAATGAGCAGTGCGCCCTCTCGCCGCGTAATCTCCCGCAAAGCTTCGAGATATCCGGGAGCGGGCGGAATACATCCGGCATTACCGACAACCGGCTCGACAATGATGCAGGCGATCTGGCCCTTGTACCGCGCGAAAGCTTCCTCCACTGCTGTCACATTGTTGTAGGGCAGCGCCAGCGTGTGCTGCACGGTTTCTTCCGGCACGCCCGCGGAACCGGGAATACCAAGCGTCGCGATCCCGGAGCCAGCCTTCACCAGCAGCGCATCGGCATGGCCGTGATAGCACCCTTCAAACTTGATGAAGAATTTGCGTTTGGTATACGCTCGCGCCAGGCGGATAGCGGACATGGTTGCTTCTGTCCCGGAGCTGACGAAGCGCAGCATTTCCACTGCGGGAAATGCGTGTCGCACCATTTCCGCCAGATCGATTTCCGTCGGCGTGGAAGCGCCGAAGCTGGTTCCTCGAGCGGCAGCGTCTTGCACCGCGCGCACGACATACGGCGCGGCATGGCCCAGAATCATCGGTCCCCAGGAGCCGAAATAGTCCACATAACGATTGCCGTCAATATCCCACAGATAGGCCCCTTCGGCGCGGACAATAAATGGAGGATCGCCGCCCACGGCGCGGAAGGCGCGGACGGGAGAATCCACACCGCCGGGCAGCGATTTTTCCGCACGCTGCTGCAATTGACATGATTTTTCGAGTGTTCTAGGCATTGGCTCTCAGCATTCAGTATAAGGAGCGGCGCCCGCGACGCTGCGCCAGAGACATTTCCAAATCAAATCTGCCATCGATCAGCCTGGCTGCACCTCTTTTCCTCTGCAAATCCGGCAATGCTACACTGATGCTTCCCGGTGTGAACTCTTGTTTCTTCCGCTCCGCATGTTTGCTCCAACATGGTTCGGTTATAGTGACATCCTCATACCGGCATCCTGCAGTTTGGAAACGCGACATCCGTGCCCAGCAAGCCTTCGCCCAACCCAGTTTCCGCCATCACCTATGCCGACGCAGGCGTAGACGTTTCCAGCGGTGAGCGCACGAAACAGCGAATCAAATACCTCGCCCAGCGTACCTTCAATAAACAGGTGATCGGCGAGATCGGCGGCTTTGGCGGCCTTTTCAAGCTCGACACCGCGCATTATAAAAATCCTGTGCTGGTGTCGAGCGCCGACGGTGTCGGCACCAAGCTGAAGATCGCTTTCGATCTGAAAATGCACCACACCGTGGGCGCCGACCTGGTGAATCACTGCGTCAACGACATTGCCGTCCAGGCCGCCACGCCGCTGTTTTTTCTGGATTATCTGGCGACTGGCAAACTCGACGGAGAAGTTGCGGAGAAGGTCGTCTCCGGCCTGGCGGATGCTTGCCGGGCCAACGGCTGTGCACTGATCGGTGGTGAAACTGCACAGATGCCCGGCTTCTACAGGGACGGCGAATACGATCTCGCGGGGTTCATCGTCGGGGTCGTGGAACGCGAAAAGATCATTACCGGCGCAGGCATTCGTGCCGGAGATTTGATCGTCGGTCTGCCTTCGACTGGACTGCATACCAACGGCTATTCGCTGGCTCGCAAGCTTTTTTTTGAGATCGCCCGTTACACTCCGGACCAGTACGTGAATGAATTGCGGGAGAAGGCCGGCGTCGCGCTCATGAAAACCCACCGCAGCTACCTCAATATCATTCGCAAGCTGACAGCCGCGGGTTTAGTTGTTGGCATGGCGCATATCACCGGCGGAGGCATCACGGAAAATCTGCCCCGCATTCTGCCGAAAAATCTTTCCGCCGCTATCAAGCTGGGCTCCTGGACGGTGCTGCCGATCTTTGAACATCTACAGAAAGTGGGCAATGTGGAGCAGGAGGAAATGCTGCGCACCTTCAACATGGGAATTGGTCTTATCTGCGTGGTGCAGCCGGACAAATACAAGCGCCTGAAATCTCTTCTCGATCGCGCCAGCGAACCCCACGCGGTGATCGGCAAGATCACCAAGGGCGACCGGCGGGTGCTTTACAACTGATCGCATGATGACGCGCGTTGGCATTCTCCTCTCCGGCCGTGGATCCAATTTTCTGGCCATTGCCGACGCCATTGAACAAGGCAGACTTGAAAACGCGGAAATCGCCGTCGTTATCTCGAATCGCGCGGACGCGCCCGGGATCGATGCTGCGCGTTTGCGCGGGCTGCCGGCGCAAATCATTGAGGCCCGCGGACGCAGCCGTGCGGAATACGATATGGAGACCGTCGCCTGCCTGCGAAAACATGCGGTCGAGCTGGTTTGTCTCGCAGGCTATATGCGGCTGCTGTCGCCCGCGTTTCTGGCTGCTTTTCCGCGCGCCATCCTGAATATCCACCCCTCGCTATTGCCTGCGTTTCCTGGCCTCGACGCGCAACGGCAGGCGTTGAACTATGGAGTTGCCATCAGCGGATGTACGGTGCATTTTGTCGATGAGGAGCTTGACCATGGACCCATCGTTTTGCAGCGCGCTGTCCCGGTGCTCGATCGACGACGATGAAATTTCTCTCTCCGCGCGGATTCTGGAACAGGAGCATCTCGCCTATCCGGAAGCAATTGCCCGCGTTTTGAGCCGCAAATATGCGATCATCGGCCGCAGATATGTTTTGCGGGCATCCCAAGAGGCTACGTTGGGCAAGGAGATGCGGTGATTCAATTTGTGAAAGCGCACGCGTGCGGCAACGATTTTCTGATTATCGACGAACCGCTGGAAGAAGCCCGTTATGCGGAAATCGCGCGCAAGCTCTGCGCCCGCAACACGGGTATCGGCGCCGATGGTGTTGAATATCTCACGCTTGGTAACAGTGGCGGTTACGAAATTCGACTTTTCAATGCAGACGGCTCAGAGGCCGAAATTTCTGGCAATGGCACGCGATGTGTGGCCGCTTATCTGGCGCAGCAGGAAGATGCGGGTGAGATTTCCATCCGCACCCATGCCGGCGTGCGGCGATGCCGAATTTTAAAGCGCGATCCTCCTCGCTACCAGATCGCGACAGAGATGGGCGTTCCCAGCGTGGAAGCTGCAAGCGTACAGCTAAAAAATGGAACCGGGGTTGCTGGTTTTATTGTGTCGATCGGGAACCCGCATTTCGTTATCTTTGTCGAAGCGGACGACTTCAGCTGTTTCGGACGGCCCTGGCAGCAGATCGGCGAAGAAATTTGCACCCACAAAAATTTCCCGAAAGGTACGAACGTTGAATTTGTACGTGTAATGGATACAAATACAATCGCGTTTCGTATTTACGAGCGCGGAGCAGGGCCGACGCTGTCCTCCGGCACGGGTAGCTCTGCCTCGGCTGCGGCCAGCATGAAAATGCGAGGCATTTCGCGCGCCCTGACCGTCATCTCGGAAGGCGGGGAGCAAAGGGTGGAATGGCCGGAAAACAATGCGCAGCTGCTGCTGACCGGGCCTGCGGAAATCATTGCCTACGGGGAATGCCTACTCTTATGATGGCGCTGGATCTTGCCAAAACCCGTGCTCCACAGCTTCTCCGTCCAGGAGCGCTGCGGAAGGGAGACCAGGCGCGGCTCGTTTCCCCTGCGAGTTCGTTTGATCCTCAAAAGGCGGAAACCGGAATGGATGCTCTGCGGAGGCTCGGTTATCAGCCGCAGTTTTCCGGAAACGCTCTGGCGCGATATGGACAGTACTCCGCTGGAACTACGGCGCAGCGTTTGGACGATCTGCATGCTGCGTTTGCCGATCCCGCGGTTCGCGCCATTATATGTAACCGCGGCGGTTACGGTTCGGCGGAATTGCTGGACGGCCTCGATCTTGAACTGGTTCGCCGCAACCCAAAAATTCTGGTCGGGTGCAGCGATATTACCAGCCTCGAAACCTGGCTGCACGATATGACCGGCCTGGTGGTATTCCATGGACCAATGGCTGCGGGGGATTTTGCGCGTGAAAACGGCGTTGATACCGGCAGTTGGCATTCGGCGCTTTCGCAGGATCGCCCCTGGCAGCTGGGTCCGGAAGCCGGACTGCGCGCGCTGAAGACGGGCCGCGCGGCGGGGAAATTCTACGGCGGATGCCTTTCCATGCTGGTTGCTTCGCTCGGTACTCCGTATGAAATCAAGACGGAAGGCACGATCCTGTTTCTCGAGGATATCGGCGTCAAACCTTATCAGGTTGAACGAATGCTGCTGCAATTAAGGTTGGCCGGAAAGCTCGATTATGTGCGTGGCATCGTCTTCGGCCCTATGATGAATTGCGTGCAGCCCGGTACAGCCAACAATTTGCTGGAGTCCGTCCTGCTGCGTGTGTTGGAGAATTTTTCCGGCCCGGTTGCCATCGGTCTGCGCTCCGGCCATGTCCCGGAACGCAACATCACCCTGCCGGTCGGCGTGCAATCGGAACTTGACCTGACCGGCGTGCCTGTACTGCGGTTTACCGAGTCTGCTGTAACGCTCGATGAGAGAAACGCATGAGCGAACCGAAACACGTCCATCTGATCGGGATTTGCGGCAGTGCCATGGCATCGCTCGCCGGACTTTTGCAGTTGCGCGGCTGGCGCGTCACCGGCTCGGACAAAGCTGCGTATCCGCCCATGTCCGATCTGCTGCAGCAGCTTAAGATTCCACTGGCGCAGCCATTTTCCGAGCATAATCTCGATGCCCCGCCCGACCTCGTCATCGTCGGCAACGCTATTTCGCGCGGCAATCCAGAACTGGAATACGTGCTGGATCAGCGCATCCCTTTTCGCTCTCTGGCGCAGATGATTCATGAAGAATTTCTGATGGAACGAGAGCCACTGGTCATCGCCGGTACCCACGGCAAAACGACCACGACGAGTATGCTGGCGTGGATCTACGAAACCGCCGCTGCAAAGAATGCCGATCTTGCGCCTTCGTTTCTGATCGGTGGGATTGCAGAGAATTTTGGGTCCAGTTTTGCACTGCGGCCAACGCAGCCTTTCATTCTGGAAGGCGATGAATATGACACCGCCTTCTTCGATAAAGGCCCAAAGTTTCTCCATTATTTTCCAGATGCGCTGATTTTGACCCATGTCGAGTTCGATCACGCCGACATCTATGCGGATCTTGAATCCGTGAAAACTGCATTCAAGCGCTTGGTGAATCTCGTGCCACGCCGCGGACGCATCGTTGCTTTCGACGCATCGGATAACGTGACAGAATGCGTATCGCGCGCTTTCTGCACAGTGGAACGGTATGGATTCGCGCGCGAGTCTCATTGGCGCATTGCGGAGCTTTCCGTTCATGGCGGCCTGAGCCGCTGGCGAATCGAAAAGCGGGGGCAGCCGTGGCTTGAAATCGAGATGCCGGTGATCGGCGAGCATAACGTCCTGAACGCAACCGCGGCAGCCGCGCTTGCATTTGGGCAGGGAATTCCTGCGGAGGCCATACAAAAGGCCCTGCAATCCTTCCGCAGCGTGAAGCGCCGGCTGGAAGTCATCGCCGAAATCGGCGGCATCACTCTGGTCGATGATTTCGCGCATCACCCGACGGCGATTCGCGAAACTCTGCGCGCCCTCCGGCTGCAATATCCTGACGCGCGTCTGTGGGCGGTGCTGGAGCCGCGGTCAAACACGCTTCGCCGCAACGTGTTCGAGCGCGAGCTGACGGAGAGCCTTGCCCTTGCGGATGAGGTAATCCTGGCCGCCGTTTATCAGGCCGCAAATATTCCGGTGGAGCAAGTATTGCATCCCGAACACGTTGTGCAGACGCTCGAAAGTAGTGGCCGGGCTGCTCGACAGCTGCCGGATGTTGCTGCCATCATCGAATATCTCTCGACGCATTTGCATAGCGGCGATGTTGTTGCCATCCTTTCCAATGGCGGCTTCGATGGGATTTATAAAAAGCTCCCCGAATGTTTGCGTGCCACACGCACAAGCAGAATGGAAACCAGCGTTGCGCGATGATTCCCGCGATCACAATCTTTCTTTGCTACGCGGTGCTCTCGCCCATCGCGGCGTTGGTTGGTTTTCCATGGACATGGATTACCGGCGATATCACATTCCTCTATCGCTCTGCGATGTGGATCGCGGCCACAGGCATTCGTCTGGCGGGAATCCGCGTTCATGCAGAAGGGCTGGAAAATGTTCCGCCGAATCAACCCTGCATTTTCATGGCGAACCATATCTCCAATCTTGATCCTCCGGTATTTCTCCCGCTGATTCCGGGGCGCACTGCCGTATTCGTAAAGAAAGTGTTGATGAAAATTCCTTTCATCGGCATGGCTATGCGCATGGGAGATTTTGTGCCCGTTGACCGCAGCGGGTCGCGGGATGCCGCGCGAGAGAGTATTCGCCAAGCATCCCAGGTGCTCGCTTCCGGAGTGCACATTACCAGCTTCGCAGAGGGAACGCGCTCCCGCACCGGCCAGCTGCTCCCGTTCAAGAAGGGGCCTTTTTATCTCGCCCAGCAGACGGGCGCCCCCATCATTCCGGTCTCAATTCACGGCACGGAACGGATGATGCGAAAAGGCAGCCCGCGCATCACGCCGGGCGATGCGTATGTTCACTTCCATCCTCCAGTCGTGGCTGCGGCTACCTCCACGCGAGAAGACTTGATGGCCGCCGTACGCCACGCCATCGCTTCCGGTCTGCCGGAGTGGATGCGCGGCTGAGGTAAAGCCGGCCTCGCCCGCGAGGAATCTACCGGATACCTCCCGAGGCCAGCAGGGTTTCTCCCGTCATCCATCCGGAGTCCGCGGAGGCCAGAAACACCGCGATCGGCCCAATATCCTCTGGCTTTGCAATACGGCCCAGCGGCGCCTGCGCCTCCGATTGCTTCTGAAATTCGCTCCCGATCAATCCGGCGGCGCGAGTTCCTTCAGTTTCCACCATCCCCGGGTTGATGGAATTTACGCGGATATTTCTCGGTCCGAGCTCCTTTGCCAGCACATGGGTCACAGCGTCCACCGCGGCTTTCGTGGCCGCGTAAACAGTACTGGTGGGCGGCGTCAGGCGACTCACAACGGAGCCAATGTTGATGACGCTACCGCCGTCTGTGCCGAAGAGCTTTGCCGCTTCCTGAGTTGCCCGAATAAGTCCAAGCACGTTGGTATCGAACTGGCGGTGGAAGTGCTCTGCCGTGATTGCTTCCAACGCGCCGAACTCGTAAACACCCGCGTTGTTCACTAGCACATCCAGCTTGCCAAACTTGCTTTTTGTCTCCGCAAAAATGCGCTGTACATCGGACGCATTGGCTAAGTCGCCCTGGATTGCGACGGCTTTGCCGCCTTTACCTACAATTTCCGCCACCACGCGATCGGCGCTCTCTTTGCTGGAGGAATAATTCACGGCTACCGCCGCGCCCTCCGCCGCCAGGGCTTTCGCTATGCCCGCGCCAATCCCTTTGGATGCGCCCGTAACTACCGCTACCTTGCCTTTCAGCTTGCTCATAATTCCTCCGTTCGACCCCGCCTTCATTTCGACGATTCGATACATGTCTAATGATTGAGGGAAGGGAACGCGAGATTCAATTATTTGCAATTAGATTTTCTTCAGGTAGTCCAGATACGCCTGGAGGACATCGCGCTGCAATACCAGATTGGCGAACTTGCCCTGTCGATGGATCGCGATCAACCCCGCCGTCTCCAGTTCTTTCATGTGATGCGATATGGTGGCGGCGCTCACGGGCTGGCACTCACGTACATCGGTACAGGAGACGCCGTGGCTTCTCGCGCCAATCTGTTTCAGGATCTCGTAACGGCGCGGATCGGCCAGGGCCTTCGCGATCGAATGGATCTGATTCTTCGAAAGTGATTTGCGTTTCGGCATGGACATTTTAAGAGTAAACGCGATCCAGTCCTGGCGCGAAAGACAAGAATAAATAGGCGATTGCGTTACGATGCGTGCTTCAAAATCGCATGAAAGCCATTTGCCACGATGCGGTGGCGAACGGCTTGCGCCTGCTCCGCTGTGGCAAACGGACCGATCTGCACGTGAAGATATCGGTCGTGTTTTCCCTGCATAGATCCCCGCGTGGAAACCTTTTCGGCGAAGCTTCGACACCAATATCCGCGCATCCCTGTGGTTGCCGATCGCGCCTATCTGAACCATGTAGTGGGCGCTCCCAGCAGGTTCGGATATCTTCTTCGCGGGAACGGCAGTTGGTTGCGCGATTTGCGCACTCGATTTCGCGGAAATGATGTGCGCCGTCCGCAATCCAACAGCCTGTTGGCTGCGCCGGTCTGGAAGCGATGCAGTCGTTAACCCGGAATGGCCTATCTGCTCCGGAGTGCCGCCTGCGTCTGAAATCGCCGCTGCGACCGGCGGCTTCGCCGTCCCGCCGAAGCCAAACGAGTATCCCAGTCCAAAAAAAACAGCTGAGATCAAAGATGCGGCAAAGAAGATAGCCAGGATTGTGCCGCTGCTCCAATGCACTTCCACCGTATCGACGGCCTCAAGCTTTTCTTCCAATAAGGCCGGCATCGCTAAGCGCCCTCACCCGGTTTCGGCAGAATAGTTTTCGTCACGTGCTGCAGTAATGTGACCAGCTCCAAAGGCAGCGGGAACACAACTGTTGTATTTTTCTCTGTGCCGATTTCGCTGAGCGTCTGCAGATATCGCAGCTGCATGGTGATGGGCTGCTCCGCCAGCAGCGTAGCCGCATCCAGCAGGCGTTGCGCCGCATTGAATTCGCCTTCGGCGTTGATGACCTTGGCACGCTTGTCGCGTTCCGCCTCGGCCTGCCGCGCCATGGCGCGCAGCATCGATTCCGGCAGATCGACCTGCTTCACTTCGACACTCACAACCTTCAGGCCATACGGCGACGTGTGCTGGTCGATGATGGTCTGGATTTTAATATTCAGCTTCTCCCGGTGCGCCAGCAGCTCATCCAGTTCCACTTCGCCCAGCACGGACCGCAGCGTTGTCTGCGCAAATTGCGAGGTCTGGTAGACGTAATTCGATACCTCGACGACCGCCTTGGAAGCATCGATCACGCGCAGCGTGATCACGGCATTCACCTTCAGGGTGACATTGTCGCGGGTGATGATGTCCTGCGCCGGGACCTCCATCGCTTCCTGCCGCAGGGAGATGCGAACCATCTGGTCGAACGGGCGAAAAACCAGAACAATGCCGGGACCTTTTGGAGCGGGGAGAAGCCGACCCAGGCGGAAGACCACGCCGCGCTCATACTCCTTCAAGATTTTGATCGAACTGAAAAGGTAAAACGCCACAATGATGATGACGACCAAAACCGCTGTCGATGGCATGAGAAAGTCTCCAGAGAAAAGGCTGCTGCTTACGCCGCGTGCCTCTCGATGTATAGCACGGCCGAGGCGGAAAGTCCAGCGGGAAACGCTTCAGGAATCCCGCTCGTCACGTTCCACTTCCAGCAGAAGCCCGTCGCGATTTCGAATCCGGACCGCTTCACCCGCCGCGACCATTCTGTTGGCAGTGGGCCTGCCAAAGCTCGCCGCGCACGAGCACCTGCCCGTTGGGGTTCAGCGCGGTTTGCGCAATGGCAATCGTGCCCAGCAGCGCTTCTCCGCCGGTCTGCACCTTATTGAGCCGTGCGCGCACGGCAATCGTTGTCAGAAAAATTGTAATCAAGCCAAAGCCGATCCCCGCTCCCAGCGCGGTGCCAAGATGAACGCGCAATTGCGGAATGGGTCCATTGACCAGCGTGAGCAAGCCGAAGACGAGGCAACCGATCGCAACCAATCCAAGGATTCCATGTGTAGCAAATTTGATATCGAGCACAAAGAGTACCAGCGCCGCAATCAGAAAACCGATCGCGGTGTACTCCAACGGCAGCAGATTGAGGGCAAACAGCGAAATCACCACCAGCAGCGTTCCTAATGCTCCGGGAACAATGGTGCCGGGTGCATTGAATTCGAGATAAATGAGAAGGCCGCCCACGATGAGAAGAATGACTGCGAGGTTTGGGTCCGTCAATGCGCCCAGAAGACGCTCGCGCGTACTCGGCGGCATTACTTCCACGTCGGCATTGCCAGTATGGAGCACCTGCTTCGCTCCATCGAAACGCGTGATCGTCATTCCATTCAGATGATTCAGCAGTTCCGTAGATGTGGGGGAAATGACATCGACCAAACGCAGTTGGAGAGCTTCCTGATCGGTATAGGACTTCGAATTGCGCACGGCATCTTCAGCGGCTTTGACATTGCGTCCCCGGCGCGAAACATAGGAACGAAGAAAAGCGGCGGCGTCATTCTCAATCTTCTGCTTCAGAATGGGCTCCATTTTCTCGCCTTCCAGGATCGGGTGCGATGCGCCCGCTTCTGTTCCCGGGGCCATGGCGGCGACATCAGCGGACTCCAGAATAAAAAATCCCGCCGACCCGGCGCGGCTGCCGGAGGGCGCGACGTAAACAATGACGGGAACGCTCGATTGTTCGATAGAGGTCACCATGGCGCGGGTGGAGGTAAGCAGGCCGCCAGGTGTTCCGAGCTCGACCACAACCGCTTGCGCATGGGCTTGCTCCGCGTGGTGCAGACCGCGCTCCAGGTAGGACGCGCTGATGGGCTGGATCGTGTCATGCAGCGGCAGCTCGACAACCAGGGGACGCGACTCTGTTGCCTGCGCTGTCAAAGGGGAGATCGATACCACAATAAAAAGCACCAGGAATGCCGAGGCTGCAATGCAGCGGCAAATCCGGATTTTGCCTGGTGTGCGCATTGAATTACTGCCTGCTCTGCTGCGACTGAATTGCCTGCGAGATCCCTTTCGCGGCGCTATTGTTCGGATCGATCTTTAATGCCTGGTCAACATTCGACTGGGCCTGTTCATACGAACGATCGGCCAGGGCAATGCGCGCCAACACCAGATAAGCAGTCACGTTCGGTTTCTCCTGCAGCGACGTGTTGGCCTCCTGTTGCGCGATCTTCTTATTCCCCGCGTACTCATGCACTTCAGCAAGGCCGGCATGAGCGGCCGCACTGGCCGGGTCGGCTTCAATGGCAAGCTGGAACTGGCGTTCTGCCTCCAGCAGTAAACCGTCATTGATGTATTCGGTTCCCTGCTGACATAACAATTTTGTGCGAACATCGACGGGCAGAGAGCGCAGCTTCATTGCGTTCATCTGCTCCATTTCGAATGCTGCCTGGCGGAACGAGCTTTCATCATAGGCGCGGGCAATGCGCTCCAGCGGCTCGTAGTCCGGGACGGATGCCGCGTCAGGAGTCGCACTATCAGGCGAAGGCGTGGCGCCAGGGGCACTGCCGCTGTCCGTAACCGCGGAAGCCGCTTCTGCAGGAGAGACATCCGAATCTGCATCATCGTTCGCGGAATCCTTCTGGACGGCTGCGGCGGGTTGCACATTGGCGGTCGGCGGAGCATCTTTCAGCATGGCCACATTCTTTTTCAGGTGTTGCGCCTCTTCATCCTGCGGCCGGAGCGCCAGGCTTCGGTCCGCTGCTTTCAATGCCGCCGCGTAATTCTTCGTGCGCCGTTCTGAAACCGCGAGATTGAACCAGTAGTCCGCATTCTGGGGATCAAGCTGCACGATGCGCTGAAAGAAAGCGGTCCCGTTTCCACCGCGACGATTGATGGCGATGCCCTCGTTGTTCAACACCTCCGGCATAGGCAACACCGCCGCGATGGCAGCGAATTCAGTTTGCGCCTTGGCGTAATTACCGGTGTAGAGATGGCTCAAGCCCGCATAAAACATGGCCTCCAGCCATAGCCGGCTTCCTTTCGGGACCTTGCTGAATGGAACTTCCGCCTGCTCATACTGCTGATTGGCGAAGTATGCCTTCCCCAGCGCGAACCATGCCTGAACGTAATTGGGGCTGATCTCGACTGCCTTGGTTAAATGGCCGATCTGTTCCTCGACGTCGGATACCACTACGCCGCGAATGTAATTTTCAAATGCATCCAGGCGAAGATCGCGGCTTGCCAGCAGAAACGTCTGCTCGTCCAGATTGAGCGATGGATCGATCTGCATGGCGATCTTCCACGCCAATTCATCTTCAATGTTGATGAGCTGATCCAGACTCCCCTGCTCCTCAATCGCCGAATTCATGCGTGGACCGTTCATCACCAGGACACGCGCGGTGGCGGTGATGCGGCCATTCGCCACCGTGTAATTTCCGAAGACGAGGTAGTCGGCATCGAGCGTCTGCGCGATACGGTAGGTGGTTGCCTGTGTCGGGCGAAAGTCGGCGGGCAGCCCGAGATGCGTTAGCGCATACCGCCGGTCTTCGCGGCGTATGGTCAGAAATCCGGCTGAACTCAGACGCTGGTTGAGGATGACCGGCAACGATGCGCCGATCCAGTCCACTCCCGGTTGCGCAGAGTTGTTCTGAAATGGAAGCACCCAGATAAGGTGGCCGTCGACGACGGGCGTTTTGGCGGCCGCAGCTTGAGCCAATGCCGGCATGCAGATCAGCGCAGCGAGGCTGCAAAGCAGGAGATTCCGGCGAAGGCGTAAGAAGATCATGGCTCGGCGCTCGATGATGACACTGGTGATTATAGAGTTTCGCCGGCCAAGCTCAGCGGGAAAGAGTTCCGGCGCTGGCTGACAGATCGGCCAGTTGCGGGCGGTCGAACAGCAGCACGGCTATCCACAGCCCTCGACTTCGAGCGCGCCAGACCACATTTCCATGCAGAAGGCGGGCAATCATAGTGGGCGGCAAATCGTAATGATTGCCGAAATATTTTCGATTCCACTCGCCATCGCCGAAGCGAAGCCATCCGGGCGTATTGGCCGCTTCATACTTCGTCGAAAAGACCAGCGCGGCGTCATAACCGGGCAGGTGCGCTGCAGCCTGAATTTGCTGCAGGGAAAAGTTGTCGATCGCCACCACCGGAATTGGCTTCCGCACGTAGCCCAGTTCCGGCCGGGTCAGCTCGTCGGTCGCCGGCCATGCCGTTAAGACGGTCCCGCCCGGAGCGCGGTGCAACACCTGAGCGATTGCCTGCTGCTGCATCACGATCATGCTGCGGTAGGTGAGATTGTCCTCTGGCGCAAAACGATACGGCGGATTCACGAACAGACCCGCGAGGAAAGCCACGATGCTCAAAACCAGAATCCAGGGCCATTGCAGTACCCGCCGCCGCCAGGTGGAAACGCAAAGCAGCAGGATCAGCGGATACAGCGGCAGCAGGTAGCGGGCGAGAACGGCGCCTCCCACGATAGAAAAAAACACCACATTCACCAGCAGGATGACGCCGATCTGCGCCTGCGCGTTCCAGGAGACCCGGGGCCGATTGGTGCCGTCTGCGCGCCGAATCGCGGGGAGAAACATGGCCGCGACCATACATAGAATCGGCACGAAGAGATTCATGTACACGGTGACCTGCATCAACCGCTGCGCCAGGGCAAGGACAAACCGGACAAAGTGCAGCGTGGTCACGGCGTTGTAGCGAACGAATTCCGGATTGCCGAAGATGTGGCCCGTTTTATGAAAGTGGTATCCATACCACGCGCATAAAGGCAGTAAGGGCAAACAGAACTGAAGAGCCGCGCGCCAGTGGCCGCGAGCTTGTGCGGGCTTGCGGCGCGTCTCCCACAGATGCCACGCGGCCAGGCCCAGCGGAGTAACGATCGCCGTCTCTTTCGAGAGCGCGGCCAGAGAAAACCAGATTGCGGCGTACCAGCCGTGGCGCATCGAGGGCAGTTCGCGCAGCGCATAGACGAGGGCCCATATCGTCCCCGCGGCCGCGTAGATGTCGGCGTGGGCCAGGGTGCTCTGGGTAAACCACACCGGGTAGAGCGCGGTCAGCAGCGTGGTGGCTGCTGCTACTTGTACATTCATCAATCTTCGCGCCAGGACAAAAACGCCGGTCAGCGCAAATGTAGATACCAGGCTGATAGCCAGCCGGGTAACGGAAGGAGCAAAGCCGGACACCTTCCACCAGAAGCCGAGATAGATCGCCGGCAGCGGAGGATGCGCATTCGTCAGCGTGGAGTAGGGAATCAGCGCGCCGGTGCGAAAAAAATCGTAAGCCGCGGGAATATAGTAGCCGGCTTCATCCCAGAAATACGGCAGCCGCAGCAATGCCATATGCGTCAGAAATACGAAAGCATAAATGATGGGAAAAACCATCCACGCCGGAGCAGGCTCATTGCGATGACGGCGAAACAGGAACTGGTTCATCCACGGACTGGAACGCTGAGGGCTGGAGCTGGCCGGATGATCGCTCAAATCGCTGGTTTGACGCGTGCAAGCAAACTCCCCATGAGGAATTCCGGTATTATCGACGGTCCGAAGTTCCGCTTCCTGCTGTTTGCCGGAAAAGCAGAAGGTCCTTTTCCTTCGGCAAGCTCAGGGCCAGCGTGACAGAGTTGTTTATGAGACCACGTCTAGTGTACGGGGCCGTTGTTGCCCGGCATGGCGCCGGGGAAACTTTGCGTTGGCTCCAGCGTAATTGGTCCAAATGCCTGTTCATATTGCGCGACATTCTGGCCCAGCAGATTCAAAAGCGCCTTGGCCTGCTGCGGACTCAAATAAATTCCCTGAAAATTCTGCAGAACGACTTCGCTGGGCGTGTCCTGGCGTGCGGCGCCGAAGACAAGCAAAAAATCCCATACGCTGGCCCGTACCTGAACACTGTTGGCATAGCCGTCGCGATATTCCGGCGATTGAACGATATTGATGGTTGGAGAATGTACTGGCTGGTTCATGCATCCAGAGTATCGCGAGTGCGGCAGCGCGCAATCCCAATGCGACTTTCGGATGGGTTTTGGTGCGAAAGGGGGGACTTGAACCCCCACGGTGTTACCCGCCAGATCCTAACTTCACAAGGAAACGAAAACCAGGAAGCCGCTGAATATCCTCCGCAACAGTTGCTCGGTTCGCTGCACCCTGCGATACCACGTCAGCGTAGTCAACTATCTCTGGAAAAGCTGTAATCCGTGCTGTAGAGTGATTCGCAATGGACCCGCACCCTGCCGGCAGTCTTGAAGAACAAGTTGCTGAGCTGCGCTCTCAGCTGCGCCGGATTGAAGAGGCTTTGCAGACCCACGGGATCGTACTGCAACGGGAAGAGGACAGATCCCGGATGATCAACGCGGGTTCGAGCCGAACGGAGCCGCCGCACCACGCACCGGAGCGTGTGACGGAACGCCAGGTTGAATCGTCGCCTGTCGCACTCCTGGCGACTGCGGAGAACCAGGTCAGGCCGCCTCGCCTTGGGTTCTCGCAACCCCACACACCGAAAGACGATCGCTCGCTCGAAAGCCGAATCGGGTCGCAGTGGTTTAATCGGGTCGGCATTCTGGCGGTGCTGATTGGCGCGGCATGGTTTCTGAAGCTGGCCATCGACAATCATTGGATCGGCCCGCTGGGGCGAGTGTTGATCGGGCTAATAGCGGGCGCGGGATTCATCGCCTGGTCCGAGCGCTTTCGCAGCCGCGGCTATGAAGGCTTCGCGTATTCGTTAAAAGCAGTGGGCAGCGGCACCCTCTATCTGTCTCTCTGGGCCGCCTTCTCGCTTTTTCACCTCATCCCAGCCGGCGTGGCCTTTGCGGCCATGATTCTGGTGACAGCATTCAATGGGTTTCTGGCATGGCTGCAGGAGACGGAGTTGCTGGCCCTTTACGCCATTGTCGGCGGCTTGAGCACGCCTGTTCTGATTTCGACGGGCGGCAACCACGAACTCACTTTATTCTGCTACCTGCTCATACTGGATATTGCTGTGCTTGTTCTAGTTGCGCTGCGTCCCTGGTCGCGTCTGCTCTTTAGCGCTTTTGGGGGCACAGTCCTCTTGTTTGCTGGTTGGTGGTTTACCTACTACTCTGCCGCCCAAACTACGATCACAGCTTTTTTTCTCGGCTGCTTCTTTTTGATCTTCGCCTTCGCTCCTCGCTTGGTCCGGATGGCTCCGAGGGACCTCCAACACTCTTCCGCATGGGACAAACTGGTATTGATCCCTCTGCCGATCGCCAATGCGGCCCTCGGATTCGTCACGTTCTACGCTTTGTTCGACCGGTCCGGCACCGACTGGTCCGGCCCATGGCTGGCGATTGCTTTCGCCGCCTTCTATTTTTAATGCTCCGGCTTCCCGCGACCGAAAGATTGCATGAAAGCCCGACACTGCTTTCGGCGCTGTATCTTGCCCTTGCCGTCGTCTTCCTCATCGTAGCGATTCCGCTCAAAGCGCATGGACGATGGTTGACAATCGGCTGGCTTGCGGAAGGCGCGGCCCTTTTGTGGACGGCAAGTCGCGTGCAATCACTGTTGCTGCGGGCGCTGGCCCTGCTTTGCCTCGCGCTCGGGCTGGTTGCGCTGGTCGCAGTGAATTCGCCTGCATCGGCCACGCCATTCCTCAACCAGCGTTTTGGCGCTTATTGCGTTGCGATCGCAGTCTTTGCCTTTTCGGTCTGGGTAGCGCGGAAAGCGCAGAAGCAGGAGAACCGGCAAGGCTCGCTTCCCTGGCCCCCGGTTGCCGCGATCGGCGTGCTTATTGTGAATGCGCTGATCCTGCTGGCGCTGGGTTGGGAGATTCACAGTTACTGGTGGTTCCTGCGCTGGCGTGGCGATATCACTCTGATGCGCGACTATGGTATGTACGCGCAGTTCTCCTACTCGGCATTGTTCATGGCTTTCGGCGCGGTCCTGCTCGGCGCTGGATTCTGGCGGCGCTCGGCTTTTCTGCGCTGGCAAGGACTGGTGCTTCTGGCAATAGCGATTGGGAAAGTCTTCCTGGTCGACATGAGCGAGTTGAGCCAGGGCTATCGAATCGTCAGCTTCCTGGGTCTCGGCGCGTTGTTGCTCGCCGTCAGCTTTGTCTACCAGCGCGACTGGCTCAACCTGCGTGTTCAGGGTGGGCGGACATCGTGAAGCTTGTTGTTGCCTTTCTCCTGCTTGCAGCAGCTGTTGCCTCTCCGGATATCCGGTATTTCCGCTATCAGCGGCCTCTCCAGAATGCACCGCAGCACCCGGCGCAGACTTGCTTGGCAATCGACGCGGGGCTCTTTGCCCATGCCGCTCCGCAACTTGCGGATCTTCGTCTGTATCGGGGTCAGATGGAGACGCCTTACGTTATCTACAGGTCCGTTCCGATCCAGACGGCCGAGCAGTTCGTCGCGCCCTTGAACCTGGGCTTGCGTAAAGGACAGACCACCTTTGACGCCTCCATCCCAGACGGAAGTTACACCGACCTCAAGCTTGCGGTAACGAGGCAAAACTTTATTGCCACCGTGATGATCTCAGGAAGCCAGACACAGACCGGGGCCGCAACCAAGCTGGGATCGTACACCATTTTTGATTTGGCTCGCCAGAGATTGGGCCGCAGCACCGTTCTTCATCTGCCTGGGTCAGATTTCCGGTATCTGCACTTCCGTATCGTCGGGACGCTGTCGCCAGAAAGCATTACTGGCATTTCGGTCGTGCGTCTGCCGGTCGGGCAGCCGAAGCTCGTTACGGTCGCCGAGTCTTCGCACCCCAGGCTGAAGGGCCATTCTTCCGTCTTCGAATTCACTGTCCCCGCTCATGTACCCGTCGATCGGATCGTTCTTGCGCCGGGTTCGGAGCCCGCCAGCTTCAGCCGGGATGTGCGCGTCACGGTAGTGCCGAGTGTCCAGAGATCAGCCAGAAACGCAGTCGAGCCTCCACAGCCGGCCAGATCGTACGGGAATTTTCTGCGCGTCCACAGCGTGCAAGATGGCCACCGCATCGATGAAGAGCGCCTGGCGATCGACGCGCCGAAATCGGACCTCGACACGGCGGCAATGTGGACAGTTTCCATCAACAATGGCGATGACGCTCCGCTCCAGATCAACTCCGTCCGTCTTGAAATGCTCGAGCGGGATCTCTGTTTTGAAGCTGCTGCAGCCACACGTTATGTGCTCTTCTACGGCGATCCAGCGCTGACCGCTCCGAACTACGACTACGCCACGCTTTTTAAGCGGCAGAGCAACGCAACCCAAGCCACAGCGGGGCCTGAACAATTGAATCCGCAATACCAATCCCGTCCCGACGAACGCCCGTTTACCGAGAAGCATCCGGCTCTTTTGTGGCTGGTACTGGCCCTGGTGATCGTGATGCTTGGCGCAATCGCGCTGCGCTCAGCAAAGTTGACCAGACAGGCGCCGCAATAGGATGAGTTCCGCTCCGCCTTCATCGCCGGAGCCATCGCCTCCGAAGCGCTGGGCACAATTTGTTCGGTGGGCACAAACTAGCAACAGCGGTGGGTGGTAATTTATGAAGCGACTGAAAAAATTTGGTGCGAAAGGGGGGACTTGAACCCCCACGGTGTTACCCGCCAGATCCTAAGTCTGGTGCGTCTGCCAATTCCGCCACTTTCGCACGCCTTAGATTAAATCGGTTACGGCTTTTCTGCTTCTTGCCAGTTTTACCCCTCGCCGATCTAGCCACCACTTGCTCCGACGACACCAGCCTATCCAACACTGCCTGCGTATGATCCAAGTCCCAGGGCGCAGCGCATCGCCATCTGAATTGTAGCGTGCCCGACATACGTATCGAGGATAAGGAAGAAGGAACAGAAGCCGCATCGAGTCGACTGTGCCGCAAGTGAGTCCATTGAGAAGTGATGGCAGAGTGCGGTAATCGTACAAAATAGCGCAAGCATTACCGGATGCGGGAACGTGAGCAGACGCACCAGCTTAGACCAAAGCGCACCAACGGTAACCTGTGGGCAGGGTACTTTCGTGTCCCCCGTTTCCTCTTATGGGTTGCGTTTCCCTTAATGTGCCGTAAAGTGGCAATCACTATCACAAGAGTTGGGGGGAAACGCGTATTCCTGCGTAGTGCAGGCATGGACGCGTATGCTCATTCAGCGGTCTGACTGGGTACATCCGGCGGACCACAACCCGGTGGCCTTTAACCCAATTGAAAGAGGTTTCATCTATGCCAAGGTTCAACTCAAATTCAAATTCGGAAGCGCAAGCGCAGGCCAATAAACAGGAGCATATCCCCGTTCCCGAATACCTGCCCCAGTCTCTACTCATCAGCGCCGAAGCAAAGCGACACGTGGTCTATTTTGCGGAAAGAAACCACGTATGCAATTACTGGAAGCTGCGGGCCAGTTGAGCACCAGACTTTAGGCACCAGAGGGAATGAAGGAAACAAGAGGGGCACCGGCGATTCAAGCCTGTGCCCTTTGTCTTGCCGGGTTCGCTGCTAGCCGTATTCGATACGCTCGCGGTATACGGCCAGTGACATCACGCGAAAGTGGCGGAATTTGCAGACGCTCCCTCGCTGGGTACCTATTACAGCAGAGCCGAATGGCTCGAGACCGCCTCAACCACGACGAATCTACCAGCTGAAGCACGCCTGTTGAAACCCGAGCTGAAACAAATCATGGTTGTTAAACTTTGGAATGCGCCGGGAACGAGTGGATTCAACCAGCATTGTTTCCATCGGCTACGATCCGCGGATACAGCAGCTGGAAATCGAGTTTCGCGGAAGCGGAGACGTGTACCTCTACTTCGGTGTTCCCCGCGAAGAGCATGCTGCATTTATTGCGGCGGAGTCGAAGGGCACGTACCTGAACCAGGTATTCAAGCCGCGCGGATACCGGTACGTGGTTCGAAGCAAGGGTAAGAAGTAGCGCTCAAGATGAGCGACTGTGGTTCACGCCTGCCTGTGCATCCGGCCGATCCTTCACCACCTTCTCCTGCCGCTGGCTTTCTTCATCGCTGGAATGACCGGTGATTCCCTGTGCCGCCCCTTTCGGAGTGCGCGTCGAAGTCGATCCTTCGTATGCGGCATCGGAAGGCGCAATACGGGATTTTCCAGACGCGTCTGGGAAATTCTGCGGAGCGCGAACCGTGCCCGCTTGCTCTCCCTCATGGATTCGATCAAAATCCGCGCTGCCCCGGGTTCCTTCCGTCTGCTCCGTTTGATCCGGTTTCAGATCGGGACGGCCGGGGTTTGTGTTCTGCTGGGTTTCGGTGTGGGGTGTCGTCGGATGTGCCATCGCATTTCCTTTTTCTGCTGGTTGAATAAAAAGTGGTAGCGACTCGCTATCGGCTGCTCTTGTTCGCGGGTTCCCCGGTGCGGGAGTCGTAGGTTTTATGTCCGTTCGGGCACTCGGGAATCTTTTTCCCCTTGGTTACGTGAACGACTGCATCGCAGGACTGACAATGAAAGTCGCCGGTCTCTTCCGCAGTTTCGCCAGCATGCGCGGCCATAGAACCTCCGTATTCCGGTTGCACCAGGTCTCGCCCGGTGACTCTTTCCATTGGGATGCGGGGAATCCCGGTGCGGATAGTCTTTCCGGGCCTGTGTGGCAGCAAGGTAATCCCGAGTTCATCCAAAGACGAAATTCCATCCGAAGCCGGCAAGCGTCGCCGGAGAAACAGCGAGCAGGGGTCGCGTACCGAGATGCACCGCCACGAAATGAGCAAAGAAAGAAGAATCCGTCTGGCTCGCGCGCAGGATCCGGTTTAGCAGATGTGGATGACGACCCAGAAAAACCATCAGCTGCGAAATCCGCAGTGGAATTCGCCGAATCTGCCGGCTGCTTCTCTCGTAAAGACCTGGATCTTCTCGTGGCAGCGACTCTCCCAACGCAAGCGCCTGCTGAAATGCGAGCGTCAGCCCTTCGCCGGTGATTGCATCGATCGATCCCGCGGCTTCGCCAATCAGCACGACCGACCCGCGCGTCACCCGTGGCAGGCGGCGGCAGATCGTCGTTGCGCCGCGCTCCATGGAGGTAGGCTTGCAGTCCTTCAAGCGTTCCGCAAGAGCGGGAAAGAGCCTGGATAGATTGGCCATGCGGTGCTGTTTCTCTTCCACGACAAGCGCGACACAGACCTCATCTTTCCCTGTCGGCGTGACGTAAGCCTGCCCTTCGGGCGCCCAGTACACTTCCACGCAATCTGTCCAGGGAGCCACGGCAAAATGCTGGCGAAAACCATATCGTCGCGAAATGATGAGGCTGGTCCAGCTGGGCGACCTGACGCACGCGGGAACGTTGACCATCCGCGCCAATAATCCAGCGCGCCGACCATTCGGCTCCGTTCGCGTCAACTCGTGAATGCGCGACCACCTCAGCGCGCGTTCCCCACAGCATCTGCACGCCCAGCACGCGTGCGCGCTCCACCAGCGCATCGTGCAGCACGGTGCGGCGGACGCCGAGTCCCTTCTGATGCCCGAAGTGCGCGCGCGCGATGGAATCCTGCGTGCAAAAGCAGATGCCATCCAACGGATAGCTTTGCGCAATCGGCAGCGTGATTCCAAGCGTTCGAAGCGCCGCGATCCCGGCCGGCATCAGTCCTTCACCGCAGGCTTTATCGATTGGAGGCTGCGCTGGGTCGGCGATGGCCACGCTCATTCCCGCGCTGCGCAGGGCGATAGCGGCAGCAAGCCCGGCCGGACCGCCTCCCACGACAAACGCGTCGACAGACCGCGTCATGAACCGCATCCGTCGAGGCTTTCCCGACCAGCCATACTAGTTGGATTCGGTTCCTGCGCGACCGCAATGTTCGCTCGAAACCGTGGAATTTCATCCGGTCAATATCAATCAGACATTCTCAACGCGGGGTGAATACCCAGACCTTCACTCCACCGATGAACGCACGACCGGGCATGGGCACTCCGGGGATTTCGTCATAGCCGGTGTTGCTCAAATTCGTCATCTGCACGAACGGCTGCACGCGGCCGTGCTCATGCACCAAAGAAATGTCCCACACCGGATAGGCGGTCTGTTGAAATCGCTGTTCCACCCCGACGCGGGTGTTGACCATGACCCATTTGCCGACACTGGCATACCAATTGAAAACAGCATTGTGAACCGGATAGTTGAAGACATATTCCGACTGCAGGCCGTGGAGCACGCTTTGCGCGCCATCAAGCCAGGTCCACGAAAGATTCACCTGCTGGTTCGGATTCACGCGCCAGATCAGCGACGCCTCTGTCCCGGCGAAGCTAAGCCCATTCAAATTCGTGGCATGCCACTGGTCGGCGGGCGAGCTCCGCACATAATCAATGAAATTCGACTGCGGCGAATAAAATCCGGTGATGGAAACTCCGATGGTGTCGCGCGGGAACCAGTCGAGGCCGCCTTCATAATTCCAGGCCGATTCCGGCTTTAGCCGCGGATTGCCCACGGTGGTTGGATCGCTGTAATAAAGATCGGTGTAGGTCGGCAGCCGAAATCCGTATCCAACGGCGGCACGCGCCTTCAACGTGGGGATGATCCAGAACGACGCCGCCGCCATGGGACTGAAGACATCGTAGCCGCCGCTGATGATCTCTTCGCGCGCCCCCAGCGAAAGAGTTCCGCGCTTCCAGGAGCGCAGGTCGAGATCGGCATACCCGGAGCCCCAGTTTCGCGCGTGTATCCCAAGATTGTTGCTATGGATGGAATCGCCATCGAAGTCAAGACCGTAGTAGACGCCGTTCTTGCCCGCGGTCCACGTGGATTTTCTGCGCACGACAGCCTGCCAACTGGCGTCGATGTGATTGTTCGCATAAATAGAAGGGTCGTCGCGGATCAGGATGTAATTATCCGTGTGACGCCGGTAAGCAAATCCTGCATCTGTTGTTGCGCCTAGCTCCTGCTGCAGCGATGCAAACCACCCCTTCGTACGTTCCCAGGAAGGATAGTTGCCGCCATAAAAATTATTCGCGCCAAAGGGCGTATCGCTGCCGGCGAGCAGAATATCCGTTACTCCCAGCGGCGACGTGACCCAGGATTCCGAACTGGCATTCTCGTTGCGAAAATCGCGGTCATACATAAAGCCGGAAGAAAATTCGCGATGCCCGGCCAGTTGCTCCGCCCAGTTGCGGTGCGCGTAACTGCCGACGAACGTCTGCTGATTTTCTCCAAAGCTGCCTCCGCCGCCGGAGATCCAGAGCGATTTCAAATCAGGCCGCCGCGTGACAAAATCGACCACCCCGCCCAGCGCATCTGCGCCGTAGAGAGTCGATCCCGCGCCATGCAACACCTCGATATTGGCCATATCGGCAAGCGGCACCGGCAGGTCGAGATTGTTATGCGCCGCCTGCGAATCGTTCACCCGAAATCCATCGAGCAATACGAGCGTCTGCTCGAAGGATGTGCCGCGGATCGACAGGTCGGCTGGATATCCGCCGGAACCGCGCTGGTTGATCTGCACCGAGGAGTCGGTCCGCAGATAATCTTCAATGGTGTTGAACGCCAGCGGGTGCTCCTGCGTATCCATTACCACAATCGAGCGGGCAGACTCCCCGATCAGCACCGGAGTGGGATCGCCGAGAACAGTAACCGTGGTGCGAACCGGCGGGAGCTCCTTCGCTTTCTCCTGTGCGGCAGCAGCCGTTGTTTGCGGGGCGGAGCCACCGGTGCTGGATTGCTGCGCGTTCAACACGCAGACAGAGAAGAAGCAGAAAATCAACAGCGCTTTGGCCTTCATGTTGGGTGTCAACAACTTTTCTCTTGGAACGTTTATTGTCTCAGCAAAAGAGCCATGCGCTGCGAAATACTCAGCCGGGTTGACGCAAATGCGAAGAAGACACAACCATCGTCGCGTGGAACATCCGGTGCAATACACTTTCAGCAGGAGGATTGGACAAATCTCATTTTGGAATAACAAGCGAGTTCTCATCACCGGGCACACGGGTTTCAAAGGGAAATGGCTGTCTCTCTGGCTGCAGTCCATGGGAGCGACCGTATTCGGCTACTCGACTTCCTCTCGATCTTCGCTCGACGGAAGCGATGCAGTAGTTCCTATGGAGTCTTTCCAGGGCGACATCTGCGATCTGAAAAAACTGCAGCTGGCCATGCGCGCCGCTGAGCCTGAATTCGTGATTCATCTGGCGGCGCAGCCTCTGGTGCGGCGTGCGTTCCATGATCCTGTCGCCACGTATCGAACCAACATCATCGGTACGGCGACACTCCTCGAGTCCGTTCGCACGTGCGAGCCCGTTCGCGCTGTCATCGTGGTCACCACAGACAAGTGCTACGAAAATCGAAATTGGGATTGGGCATATCGGGAAACGGACCCGCTGGGCGGCAATGATCCATATAGCAGCAGCAAGGCCTGCATGGAACTGGTAACGGCTTCGTTCCGGGATTCGTTTTTTTCTCCGGACCGCTTTCAAGATCATCGCGTCGGCATTGCTACGGCGCGAGCCGGAAACATGATCGGCGGCGGCGACTGGGCGGAGGACCGGCTGATTCCGGACATGATGCGCAGCTTTGCCGCCGGTAAACTGGTTACATTGCGCAACCCGCTGGCCATGCGTCCCTGGCAATATGTGCTTGAGGCGCTGCGCGGGTATCTGTTGCTGGCGGAACGCCTGTATGAGGATGGACGCCGTTACAGCGGAGCCTGGAATTTCGGCCCGGCTCAGGCAGATATCCAGCCCGTCGAGTGGATTGCCGCGAAATTGGCCGCGGCGTGGGGCGCGGAAGCAAAATGGAATGTCCAGCCCGGCGAGCTTCCGCAGGAGGCACAGATGCTGAAGCTCGACTGCTCGAAGGCGGCGGCGGAATTGTCCTGGCGTCCGGTTCTGGCCTTGTCCGAGGCGCTTGAGATGACCGTGGATTGGTATCGGGATTTCTACGCCGGCAAAAATATGCGGACGAAATACCTGGAGCAGATTGCCGCTTATTCCGCCATACTCCACAGCAAGCGGGAAACTCTCCACGAAATTTCCTGCAAAGGATAGACTCAGCGGATGCGTGCCACACTTTCCGTTGCCATGATCGCCCGGAATGAAGAGGCGAATTTACCCCGGACGCTCGACAGCATCCGATGGGTGGACGAGATTGTCATCGTCGATTCCGGCTCGACCGATCGCACTCCTGAAATCGCGCGCTCCTATGGCGCGAAGCATCTCTTCAACCGTGACTTCCGCGGCTTTGGACCACAGAAAAATCTCGCCATCGATACCTGCACCTGCGACTGGATTTATCTGCTGGATGCGGACGAAGTCATCACTCCCGAGCTGGCCGGAGAAATTCAGCGCATTCTCGAGCACCCGCAGTACGATGCCTATTGGCAGCCGCGGGTGAATCTTTTTCTAGGCCGGTGGATACGCCATGGCGGCTTCTACCCGGATCGCAAGCTAAGGCTGTTCAAACGTGGCGTTGCGCGTATGGCGGGCGCGGAACCGCACGGGAGTCCGCAATGCTCCTGCCCGACGGGAGTTTTGAAAAACGATCTGCTGCACTATGCGTATCCGAATTTGCGGCTTTATCTGAAGCACATGAATGGGTATAGTTCCGACAGCGCATCCATTCTGATTCGGAAAAACAAGACGAGCGCTTCCGCAGCGGCGTTTCTTGCAAACGCCGTGCTGAATCCGATCCTTACTTTCATCAAGAATTATGTTTTTCGTCTTGGCTTTCTCGACGGGCGCGAAGGCTTCATTCTGCACCTCAACCATTCCGTCTACATACATTGGAAGTACGTGAAGGCATGGGAGGCAGGCAGGCACGCACACACGGAGACGAGCCCGCCCTGATCAAAGAACGCGCTGGGGATACGGAAAGCTGAGGAAAACGGTCTAGCCGACCAGGCCCGGCACTGTCCAGTCCCGCGATTCCATCACAGCCGATGCCGGCGGACGTTTCACTCCGCGTCGGGGAGCGAGTTCAATTCCGTTCTCTGTCCAGCGCTGGATGGCATATGTCTGGGCACAGCTTTCGCATAGCCAGAAATAACGGCGCATGGTCACCGGACGCTTCGGCTGCAGCGGGTTGTACGAGATGAGGTGGGGAAGATTCGGCTGCCGCTCCATCAGGAAAAGGCGTCCGCCGCGCAGATACTTAAGCTCTGCTTTGCAATCAGGATTTGCACACGACATATTCACAATCCTACCTCCCGAACGCTGAGCTTTCACGGTTAGATGCTAGGCAGATAAGAAAAGGTTGGCTAGGAGGAAGGTCACAGGAAGGAGTGATGCGAATCACGTCACCCCGAATCATCAATCTGTTTTCGCCCTCGATCGGAAGGCGCCGCAGACCGTGCCCTGCGTACCCAGAATCTGCATCAACAACCCGGTTACCTGGGTGTCAACTATATGTTACTCCGGGAGGAGCGATGCAGAGTTGAAATTTCAATGAATTTCCACAAAAAGTTCATTACTACTCGGCTGCCCTCCACGCCTGGAAACGCAAAGTCAGGTAACCACCGGGACCGGCGGTAGCCTGCACATGCTCCAGCGTCGAGACCCTCCAGTCCGCCGCCATCAGCAGTTCCGGCGCGTGAGTATTCAACACGGCCAGCACGCGACATCCCGCAGCCTGGGCAGCCGCTACCCCCGCCGGAGCATCTTCAATCGCAATGCACTGGCCGGCCGGAACGCCCAGCAGAGCAGCGCCGCGTTGATATGGCTCGGGATGGGGCTTGCCCCGGGATACCACGTCTGCGGTCACAAAATGCTGCGGAATGGTGATTCCGGCAAAGGCCAAACGGCTTCGCGCCAGGCGTTCTGTCGCGGAAGTCACAATTGCCCAGGAGTTTTCCGGCAAGGCACGCCAGCAGCGCTTCCACGCCAGGGTAGACCACCAGTCCCTCGTTATCTTCGATTTCCAGATCTTCAATGATGCGCAGCTCGGAGCTGGCATCGAGGTCGGGCCGCAAGGCGCGGACGGTCTCGATGGCGCGGCGGCCATGCGCCATCTTTACCGCAAGCTCCGGATTCAGGCTGCGGGATTCGGCGTAGCTTCGCCAGCTACGCTCGACCGACCCGAGCGAGCTCATCAGCACGCCGTCCATGTCGAACAGCACGCCCCGAACTCGTAGCTCCACCATCCCCGTGCCCTTCATCGGGAGCTCCCCGCTGATAGCGCAAATTCGCGGCCGGCAGCCAACACCTTCTGGACGGAGTCTGGCGAGCAGGATTCGGCATAGATGCGAAGCAGGGGTTCTGTTCCGGAGGCACGCAGCAGCAGCCAGGTTTCCGCCGCATTCGGCTTCGTCGCCGCCTCCGGATTGCGCAGGAAAAATTTGATTCCATCCAGAGTTTCAACCCGCTCCACGGACATCCCGGCGAACGACTTAACCCCAGCCCGGGCCCGCGCGATGGCCGAATTCTTCTTTTCTTCCGCGATGTGCAGGTCGATCCTGTCGTAGTGGTGCTCGCCGTATTCCTGCTGCAGGCTCGCGACCAGCTGGCCGAGTGTTTTTCCTTCGTCCGCCATCACGTTGGCGAGCAGCAGCGCATTCAACAGACCGTCGCGTTCCGGCAGATGCCGCTGAATCCCGATGCCTCCCGACTCTTCCCCACCGATCAGGATTTCGCGCTCCAGCATCAGATCGCAGACATGCTTGAACCCGATGCCGACTTCGTGCAGCTTGCGGCCATGTTTCGCGCAGATGCGATCCAGCATCCGGGTGGTATTGAACGCGCGCGCCACTTCGCCGGACCACTGCTTGCGCTCGATCAGCCAGCGCAGCAGAATGGCAAAGATTTTATGCGCATCCACCAGATTGCCGTCTTCATCCACTGCTCCGATGCGGTCCGCGTCGCCGTCGGTGACCAGGCCAGCCTGGCACTCATGCTGAACCACCGCCTGCTGCAGCGCACGCACGTGCGGCTCGATCGGCTCTGGATTGATCCCGGGAAACAGCGGATTATGTTCCGCGCGAATCTCGATGCATGGCACGCCGGCACGCGAAAAAATCCCCGCCAGAATCCCGGCTCCGGCTCCATACATCGAATCGATCGCGAACTTATGTCCGCTGGCGGCGATCCTGTCCAAATCTGCGAACGCCGCGATGGCCTGAATGTAGCTGGGACGAAAATCCACGCGGGTGATCAAGGCCGGGTTTGACGCCAGAGGCATTGCTTTGCCCAGCTGCGACTCGATGGCGGCCATGATCGAAGGCTTGCCGGAACCGCCGTAGCTGGCCTTGTACTTCACCCCGTTCCACTGGTAGGGATTGTGGCTGGACGTGATCATGACTCCGCCGGCAGCATTCCGCTGGCGCACGCCAAACGACAATGCCGGAGTCGGCGTAACGCAATCTGCGAGAGCCACCGGGATTCCAGCGCTGGCCAGGGTCTCAGCGACGACCTGCGCGAAGCGCGCCGACCCGAAACGGGTGTCGTAGCCGATGCAGACTCCCCGCCCGGGATCTTCTTCCGCCAGAATGTAGTTGGCAATGGCCGCCGCCGCGATACGCACATTGGCGAACGTAAAATCATCCGCGATCACCGCTCGCCAGCCATCCGTGCCGAATTTGACCGCGGGAGCGGTGACCGCATCTGGAACTGCCGCGGTATCGTATGCGCTCATCTCAAATCAATTGCTCCTGATTTTCCTGCTGCAGCTTTTTCACCAGCTTGCCGACATCCTGGCAACCGCCGCGGGTCGTGATCAGGAGCACATCGTCGGTCTCGATGACGACAAGATTCTCCACGCCAACCAGCGCCACGTGTTTCGCCGGGGCATGCACATAATTCCCCCTGGCTTCCATCACCGTCTGAGCAGCCGCCTCGATCACATTTGTCTCCCCGTCGACATTCTGGCCGCGAGAAAGCTTGTGGTCGTACAAAGCGGACCAGGAACCGAGATCGTTCCATCCGAACTCCGCTGGAATGCAGTAGAGGTTCGAATGATGCTCTCCCTTGGCAGAACGCGGCTCCATCACGGCGTAATCGATGCTGATGTTCTCGCACTGCGGGTATAGCTCCGCCAACTTCCGGTCGAATTCGCCGGTGCCGAAAGCCGCGGCAATCTGTTCGAGATACGGCGCCGTCTCCGGCAGATGCTCCCGGAATGCATTGGCGAAGGTGCCCGCGGTCGCCAGGAACATGCCGCTGTTCCAGAAGTAGTTTCCCTCCGAGATAAATTCTTCCGCTCGCTCCAGGTTGGGCTTTTCTGTGAACCGCCGCACCCGGAAGCTGGCCGAATCGGACGGCGATACTCCAAATGGATCGCCTAGCTCGATATACCCGTAGCCAGTTTCCGGCCGGCTTGGCGTGATTCCGAGAACGACGATATTTTCTCCCGCCGCCGCCAGACGGCAGCCGGCCTGCAGAGTTTGCTGGAATTTGTGCAGGTTTTCGATCGCGTGGTCGGCTGGAAAGATCCCGAGTACCGCATACGGCGCTTCCCGCTCCACCAGAAACGCTGCCAGAGCCGCCGCCGGCGCGGTGTTCCGCGCTGCCGGCTCGGCCAGTATCTGCGCCGCCGGAAGCTGCGGCAATTGGGCCGCGATGGTGGGCAGCAGCACGTCATTGGTAATCACCCAGCAGTTCCGGGCAGGAGCCAGAAGCAGCAGCCGGTCGACCGTTTGCTGCAACATGCTGCGCTCGCCATCGAGCGACAGCAGCTGCTTGGGATGCTTGCGCCGGCTACGCGGCCAGAAACGTGTGCCGCTGCCGCCGGCGAGGATGAAGGGTCGGAAGTCCATAGTGGGGGCTACAAGGTTACGTTTCATCGTAAATGAAGCCAGCATTGTCTGGCCGCAACAAACGACCTCCGGCGTGTTTCGGGAGTAATCGGAGAAGGTGACTCAGGTAATGGATTTGGGCTGTGGTTTCGACCGAAACTGGCCCGGCGCGGATGAGTCACATGTCGATTCGCTACTGTGGCGTGGCGCGAAGAACTTCCATTGGCTCCGCCGCAACCAGTCTCCACCTGGATACGCAGGCGGGCACGACAGCCAGTTCCCCACGCCGAAGCTGAATAGGCGCCTCGTTTTCCGACTGAAGCGAACCGCTGCCGCCGGCTGCGAAGACCAACTGGACTGCGGTTTCCTGCGACGGCGTGACGAACTCCTCCGTGCCATTTGCAGCTAGCCGATAGCGATCCACCCGGAAATAATTCGACCGCACCAGCAGGGCGTGGTTGCCATCCGTTTGCGGCGGGACCTTACCGGCAGCGGTCTCGAGCCGCGTCGCCTTCAAGCCATCTTCCAGATGCAGCTCGCGCGGGCGCCCATAATCGTACAAACGATACGTCATGTCGGAGTTTTGCTGCGTCTCCAGCAGCACCACCCCGGGGCCGACAGCATGGACCGTGCCTGCATCGACGAAGATCATGTCGCCTTTCTCGACCGGAACCCATTCGAGCAGTTCTTCGAGCGTGTTGGACTCAATCGCCGCTTTGACCGCATCCGGTGTCGCGCCGGGGTGTAAACCCAGCGCCACGGCCGCCCCGGGCTCCGCCTCGAGCGCGTACCAGCACTCCGTTTTCCCGTGCGGCTCGCCGTGTTCGCGCGCCATGGCATCGCCGGGATGAACCTGAACGCTCAATTTTTCCTGGGGAAAAAGAATCTTCATCAGCAGCGGAAAGCGTTCGCGATGCGCTGCCCCGGCGCCCACCAGTTCCTCCCCATGCTGATGAAACACCGCGGAAAATGTCTGTCCCGCCAGCGGACCAGTGTCCACAATGCAGTCATCCCCGCTCAGCCAGACCTCGCCGATCGGCTCGCCGACGATCTTGTAGTCGTACCAGGGCGCCAGGTCCCGAACCCCCCAGACGCGGGTGCGAAACCAGGGACGCAGACGAAACGGAGCCAGCTTTGCCATGTTTATCAGGGGAATGCGGGTGCCCCAGGTGCGTCCTTCGGCTTCGCTCAGGGGTAACTCCGCTCACCTGAGGCTTGAAACCTGCGAAATGCGTCCGCTCAGCTTATCTTCGCGAAGAAATCCTTCATGCGCTTGAGACCCTCATCCACATCCGCGGACGAAACAGCGTACGAGAGCCGAATGTGCTCGTTTGTGCCGAACGCCTCGCCGGGTACAGTGACAACGTGGCCTTCGTGCAACAGCCGCGTCGCCAGCTCGGATGCGGTGGCGATCTTTCCTTTTCCCTGTCCGAGAAATGCGGAGATGTTCGGATACACGTAGAACGCGCCGTCCGGCACCGTGCAGCGGATGCCGGGAATTTCCTTCAACTTCGCCAGAATCTGATCGCGCAGGGAAAGATACTCGCCGCGCATCTCCGCCACGCACTGCTGCGGGCCTGTCAATGCGGCAATCCCCGCCTTCTGCACAAACGCGGCTGGTCGAGGAAGTGTCCTGGCTCTGCAGCTTCGACATCGCCTGAATGATCGGCTTCGGCGCGAGCGCAAAACCGGCGCGCCATCCCGTCATCGCATAGGTCTTCGACAGCGAGCCGAGCACGACGATGTGCTCTTTGCAATCCGTAAACGAGCCGCCGGAAATCGGCGCGCCCGTGTATTGCAGATACACATAGCACTCGTCGAGCAGCACGTAAATGCCGCGCGAATGCGCCAGCCGGATCACCTGCTCCAGGTCCGCGGGAGACATCACCGCGCCCGCCGGGATTCGAAGGCGAATTCAGAATGATGGCCTTGGTGCGCGGCGTAATGCAGCGCTCGATGGCAGCCGCCGTAATGCGGAAATTTTCCGCCTCGCTGGTTTCGAGATACACCGGCTTGCCGCCCGCATACTGGATGATGTCCTTGAACGAAACCCAGTAGGGCACCGGCAGCACCACTTCATCTCCGTGGTCGACCAGCACCTGGATGGCATGGAACAACGCCAGCTTGCCGCCGGTGGTGAAGACCGCCTCCTCCGGCGTATAGCTGCTGCCGAAGTCGGCAGCGTGGCGCTCGACGATGGCCTTGCGCAATTCCGGAATGCCGCTCACCATCGTGTAGCGGGTAAAGTTGCCTTCGATCGCGGCAATGGCGGCGTCTTTGATGTGGCGGGGCGTCGGAAGGTGCGGCTCTCCGGCGCCAAAATCAACCAGATTGGCCCCTGGGCGCGAAGCTTGGCTGCCTCCGCGGAAACGGCCATGGTGGCGGAAACCTCAATGCGGCCGATGCGATCGGAAAATGTCTTTGGAGC
>CAWGME010000007.1:0-13928 GCA_963823595.1 uncultured Acidobacteriota bacterium | reverse complement strand
GGAATTGAATCTTACGCGGCCACGAGCGCCGCGTTGTTTTTTGAGAATTGGTTACTGGCGGGATTTTAGCACCAATCGGTTTGGGGACACTTCACGAGAAGGCCTGTTCTCGCCAATTGACCGTTAACGTCCGTATAGCCCGCTATTTGCTGGAGCCATTGGCCGTTTTGGTTTGGCATATATTGAGCAGGTATGGCGAGAATAGTCATTGGAATCATGGGACCGGGTGAGGATGCGACCGAGCAGGATCGCCGCTTGGCCCATGAATTGGGCCGACTTGTCGCCCTCAAGGGTTGGATAGTTCTGACCGGAGGGCGGGGCATGGGGTGATGCACGCGGCTTTGGAGGGTGCAAAAGCTGTCGGAGGACTCACCATAGGGATTCTCCCTTCTGCGGAACGTACCGATGTCTCATTGGCGGTTGATCTTCCGGTCCTGACGGGCTTGGGCGAGGCGCGGAATGTAGTGAATGTGTTGACCAGCCAAGTCGTTCTCGTTTGTGGGATAAGCAGCGGGACTGCTTCGGAGGTTGCCCTGGCACTGAGACTCCAACGTCCAGTGGTCCTTGTTGGAGCAGAATCCACCACCGCGGCGTTTTTCGCTTCGTTAGGTCGACGTATCAGCGAGGCGTAAGGCGCGGACGATGCAATCAATATGGTGGAGAAATTGCTAGAGGAGGGATGATCGACATGCCGGACGATTCCAGCAAAGCCGCAATGCAGGCATTCGGTGTGATCCCGAATGCCTACTTTGATCTCATCGCTCGTGTAATGCCCGGTTTCCTGCTTCTTTTCGGATCAGCTGTGAAAGCCACAAAAGCGCTATTGGTGGAACCACCGATATCTTTATTCCGAGAGAGTTCCGAGGATCATCGGTAAACAACCCATTCTCTTTATTGGCGGCATTCGTCATCAATCAGTCGGTGTTGGGTGGAGCATCCTTCACCAGGCGGAACCCCAGGTGATTGGTGCCTGTGCTCGGCTCCTCCTTGCCTCTTCCGCCCGGCTTGTAACGCGAGCAATACTGATCGGTGCAGAGGAACGAGCCACCGCGAATGACTTTCGCGGGCATGCCGGGTTCGGAGGGATCATAGCTGTTCGGCGGACCTTTGGGATCGATCGCTACAGCTCCGCGGTCCGCCAGTGTCTGGTAATAATCTGGCCGATACCAATCGGAAGTCCATTCCCAGACGTTGCCGGACATATCGTAAAGCCCGTACCCATTGGCCGGAAATGAAGCGACAGGAGCGATCCCCACGTGGCCGTCTGCTCCCGTGTTGCTGTCGGGAAAATGGCCCTGGAAAGTATTTGCCATGTACTTGCCGGCGGGCTTGAATTCCTTCCCCCACGCATAGGACTGACGATCGAGGCCGCCGCGCTCGGCGTATTCAAATTCGGCTTCCGTGGGGAGTCGCTTTCCAGCCCATTTGGCATACGCCTCCGCATCTGCATACGCAATTTGCACGACCGGATAGTTTGACTTCCCTTTGATGGTGCTGCCCGGCCCTTCAGGATGCCGCCAGTCGGCCCCTTTCACATAGCTCCACCATTGCATGGGATCGTCCAGGGCCACGGGATGGGAAGGAGGCATAAACACCACCGAACCCGCCACCAGTTTTGCTGGATCGGCTTCGGGATAGTCCTCGGCCCGCGGCTTGCGCTCCGCAACGGTTACATAATGCGTGGCCGCGACGAAACGTGCAAACTGCGCGTTGGTCACGGTGGTCTTGTCGATCCAGAACCCGTTGAGCCTCACCCGGTGCCAAGGCCGGGCATCCTTGAATTGCGGATCATTGCTGCCCATCCAGAACTCACCGGCGGGAATCCAGACCATGCCGGCCAGCGCCCGACGGGATTGAGCAGTGGCATGCCCGCGCTGTGACGATGCAGTGGAAAGAGGCCGGTTGGCGGCCGTGGGCATGCGATGCCCACGGCCCAGCGAAGCCGGTTGGAAGGCAAGCAGGAGTAGCGCAAGCGAACATGCCGCAACCAGCCGGCTCCATTTTGCAATAAAGAGTCCTGATCGTGACATGGAAGGTCTTTTCCCTGATCTAAAAGTCTCCTGTCGAAAGCCGTTAGTGTTTCTTCAGGCAGTTCTTCCCAAAGTTGGCCCGGATTACGTCAAGATCTTTTCGATTGGTCAATCCATCGAAATTAAAGTCATACCAGCTGGAGCTGAAGCCGGGGTTCTCAGGGTTTTGAAAATGACTGAACGCCGCCCAGTTCAATAAATCTTGAACGTTCACCTGCTTATCTTCGTTTCCATCTCCCGGACAGACGGGCTCGGATGTCAATGTCGACTGCATAACGCTCATCAGTTGGTTGTAGTTCTTCAGTTGATTTTTATTCAGGCCGGACGGACAACCCTCGGTGGAAGAGCAAAGATCGTCGTCCGCTTTGTCGATTTTTGGAATGGGAGTGGCCTCGTTGATCCTGTAGAACTCATTTACGGTCGTGTCGGAGCCGGAAGAACTCGAGCAATCGGGCACCATTTTTTGGACCAGCTTAAATTGATCGTTGCGCGTCGCGGTCTGCGAATCGGGCAGAATATTGAGACCGGTGGAATCGTAGAGTCCGGAATTCTTCACCGCACAGCAGGAAGCGAACTGCTGTCCCGGATTCGTTGGATTGGGGCCGTACCAGGTCCCGCCTTCGTATGCGCATATCCCTTTCTTGGTAAAAATCTGAACGCAGGTGGGAGGGGTGGAGAGTGGGATAACGCACGGCGGCGGCGGCTGATCGTTCAGGTGGATGTTGTTGCCCGTCTGGGTGAAGTTGGTCTGCCGGATGCTCGCCTGATCGGGATTGGTCAGATACGGCAGCATGGACATCGAATCGAGAATGTGGGATTTCGGCACCGCCTGATGAACATCAATGCCGCCGATTTCGCCAAACAGTTGGAAAAGATCCGCGACATTGACCATCGATTTCACTTCGCGGCCCGGAGAGTTGACCAATGGCCCCGCAACGATCAGAGGCACCCATACTCCGGTCTGATAGACGTAGCCTTTCGCGCGATTCAGATCGAAGGGTACTTTTACCCCCGGAGCAAAGGTTCCATTGTCTCCGATAATCACCACCATCGTATTCGTGGCGTCCGGGCGATAGTTCAGGCTGCCGTCGGAATTGGCGGTTGCCAGCCCTGTTCCAACCAGAATCTGGCCAATTTCGGTATCCATCGCATGGATCATCTGATTGCTCAGTATGCGCGTCGCAACCACATTTCTCGGATCGTTGCCGGTACATTTGAACCCATTGGTGATTTGCGAACCCGGGGGCAAAAGGTTGTCGGGCGCCTGCTGATACGGCGTGTGGTCATTCGCGAAGGCTACCGTGGCCATCCATCGCCTGCCCTGGGCGCTCTCGGAATTGATCCATTGGATGGCTGAATTTGTCGTGGCTACCGATACATATCCTCTTGCGCGCGGGTCGGCGAATGGGAGGTCGGTCACATGGTTGGGGCGATCCTCGATGACCCGTTGCCATACGTAGTAACCGTTAAAGTTGTCAAAATTCACGTCTGCCGGCCGCGTGGACTGGCATGCCTGATTGGGCACGAAAATGCCGCCTCTTTCCAGGCAGGTCTTGCCGGGCGTGGATACGGCCGGGCTCTTAACGATGACCGCGCACTTGTTATCGACCGTGTAGCAGGCGCCGGCATTGGAGCCGCCGGGAAAATTCGCATTCGGCACGAACCCGCAGGTATAGGTCCCGGCAGCCGCTACTCCGCCCGCCGTCGAGTCGATCGGATAAGGCGCTCCCTCGAGAAAACCATCGAAATGATTCCATCCCAGCGCCAGCGGAGTGGCCTCGCCAAAAGGATTGAAGGTAGGCCCCGCCAGATGGAACTTGCCGAACATGGCGCTGTCATAACCGCGCCGTCTGAGCAATTCCGGAGTTGACACTTCAAAGGGCGACATCTGCGAGTTGGCCAGATCGTCATCGAGGATGGCGCTATATATCTTTGTGCGCAACGGGTAACGGCCCTCAAAAAACATGGCGCGGCTGGGCGAACACTCCGGCATCGACCAGGTGTTCCGGAATCGCACTCCGGCGAGCGCGACCGCATTGACGTTTGGCATTCTTGGCGGCGTCAATCCGCCATAGCCGAAGATCTTCATCTGATCGATGCCTACGTCATCCATGATGATAAAGAGAATGTTTGGATTGTTCGTGGCACTGTCTACGTTCGCTTGCGGCACTGCCGCGGTGGCGGCCGCAGTTTGAACCCCGTCAGCAGCGGACGGCTGTGCGTTGGAAATCATCGATGACGTCAACAGCATGACTACGGCAAGGGCACTGAACAGATGCTTCATGATCTTTCTCCTTACGTTCGAACCGCGCCTGACTGTCGCCCAGGCTGAAGCACAGAGGGCGTAAGGTGGAAAATGCGCCGGACGGAGGTATTCCCCAAAAGAGCAGCTGCGCATAATCCCAACTCACCCCATCGCGATCGCTGTGTTTTTGCTCTGGGCTGCTGGCTTTTCGATCAGGCCGCTCCGAAACTCATTCGAAACGACGCGTCGCTGGACGGGGAATCCAAGCCGAGACGCACTATATACCGCCGCTTTGCAGTGGTCAATGCAAAAAAAGAGATGCGCGCCGGTGGCTGACATCCAGCCACAGAGAGGGATTCCCCGTGGGAAGAAGGCGAGCGGAAATCAGGCGACGGACTTGTTTTCCGGCACGGCAACAGCGTCGAATTCCCGGGCCAGGGTGCGGAGACCACCGGCAACGGCGGACCCGGCGAGCGGCTTTCCATGACCGGGCGCAACGATGTTGGGGCTGAGCGAAGCCAGGTGCTCAACCGACCACCGCGCCGCCGCCCAGTCAGAGGTAAAGTAGGCGGGCGGCCCGTGCAACTCCGTCTGCTGGGCGAGCGCGGCTTCGAAAAACGACTCCGGCTTGGTGGTGCAGAACGCATCTCCGACGATCAAGGTCCGATCGCCAGGACGGAAAAAGGACACGTGACCTGGGGTGTGGCCCGGGGTATGCAGAATCTGCCAGCCCGGCATTTCGGCGAGCGACATGGGCTCCGGCCCCACCGCCGGCAACGCCCGCAGGCGGCTGCCCAGATTCACCGGACCTCTGGGGTAGAGCGGTGACAGTAGGGTCATCAGCCCACCGCCGGCTCCGATATTCGGCTCCGGGTATTCCTTCTCTCCGGTGAGGTAGGGAAATTCCAGGGGATGGGCGTAGATCGGAACCTTCCAGTGATCGGCCAGAACGCCGGCGGCGCTGACGTGGTCGAAATGTCCGTGGGTCAGGAGGATTGCCGCCGGCGGAGTGCTGAAATGCTTCTCCGCCCAGCGGCGAATGATGCCTTCGGAATGCGGGAGAGCGGCATCGATCAGATTCCAGGAGCCGTCGGGATGAGTGACGGCAAAAACATTGACGAAGATTATGCGCAGCCCGAGTACACCGGGTGCGATCGAATCGAGCGGAACGACCTGATCTTCGGAGATGGCGACGCTGTCCATTGAAATTCCCCTTATTGGAAATAAGATGCGGGTGGGGCTGACCTGGGAACTGATGATGGCGGTTTCATATCATCATCAGGAATGAATCTTCATCCCACTCAAGGCGAAAGCGGGCTTGAATGGGGCACCCTCACTTGCTTTTCAGCGCCGCGTTGCAGGAACCGATCCACTGGGCTTATGATGAGTGGGCTTTGGGGGAACCCCCTTCCTCCGCACTCAGTCGTGCTTCCCAAGCGATAAAAGAGGAACACGCACCTAACTTCGACCACCGCTCGCGGTGGGGATCCATGGAATCGATTGCCTGAACGGTTAGGAACGGCGCACCGGATTGCAAGACTCTGGCATCGGGAAACCGGCGAACAGCTCAAGCCTGTAGCACTCTCAACCAAGGCGCATCTTTCTCGTTCGCCCGCAATAGTTTCCAACAAGGAGATTCCCGATGCCTCGCACAATGAAGTTGCTTGTCTGCCTGATCGCGCTGCTTTTCACCGCGCCAATCTATGCCCAAACCGCGACGCCCGCATCTACCAGCGCCCCGGTGGCCCGCGTCTATGTCGCCAGACCCCTCCACATCGGCGCCTTCGATGTGTCCTCTGCGGGAAAACTTACCGCGGTGCCTGGTCAACCCTTCCCCGGCAATCCCGTCAATTTCCTGTCGGTAACCGCGAAGTTTCTCTTCGGAGTAGGCGACGATAACCAGCACATCTATACATACGCCATCGCTTCCACCGGCGCCATCAAGCAGGTGGCGTCGGTGAATGCAGCCTCGTACTTGCCCCAAGGACGACCAGGCGACAGGTGCTGCGGCCCAACGAGGCTCGACCTCACCGGGTCGACTTTGTACAACTACATATTCGATGAAGGATTCTCGGGACAGGAGGAGTTCAAGATCGAATCCAATGGAGAACTGCACTTTATCGGCATCAGCACGGCTTATCAAATGGGTGGCCTAGGCATGAGCGAGTTCCTCGGCAACAACCACTTCGCCTATCAAACGGCTTGTGATGGGAACGTGCCGCAAGATAACCTGACCCAGGGTTACAAGCGGGAGAGCAGTGGGTTGCTGCAGCCTATAAACCAGATAATGGAATTGCCGGAGGCCAAGCCAGGCTTCGTTTACTGCCCCCTTGATCTTGCAGCCGACCCCTCCAATCATCTGGCAATAGAGATGGTGCCTGTGGATGTGGACATGAATCAAGGAAGTGGACCTGCGGTCTTGGCCAGCTATACGGCTGATTCTCAAGGCAATCTGAACACCAAGAGCACCATGAAGACGATGCCGGTCATCAACGGGGGCGCCGGAATAAGCATTTCTCCTACGGGCAAGCTGCTCGTTGTTGGTAGTGCAGGCGGCGGCTTTTTGGTCTATCACTTCAACGGAGCCAACCCCATTGTGAAATACACGCGAGTGCTGAATCCCACCGAGAATTTTGTGCAGTTTGGCTGGGACAAAGATAACCACCTGTTTGCCCTGAGCACCCTCAACCTGCACGTCTATTCGGCCACCTCGACCAGTGTTAAGGAAGAGCCAGGCTCGCCGTATTCCATCATTCAGGCGTCGAGCATCATCGTCAAATCCTTGAACTAGCGCGTGGAGCAAGCGAGGGCCGGCTCTGTACAGCAACCGGCTCTTCTTTCGTCGCGGATGGAATTTGGGGGGACGGCGCCGATGAGGAAATCGCGGATAATACCTCCTCCAAAGCCGTGGCAAACGCCAGCACCATCAGGTCCAGCAGATGGCTTTGCGCCGCCGCGAAAGCGCCCTCCAGAGCAACGGCGGAGGTGGTCATGAGGTCGAAGACCAGCAGCAGCCTGGCGGCATCGTACTTGATATTCATTGCCCTGCAAGCTATCTCGCGTCCTTAGATATCGGGCGAAGGTGCGGCCGGGAGCGCTTTATCGCTGCAGCGGGTCCACCGGCACATTCACATCAGTTATCCGGAAATTCTTCGCCAGCGCCGGGTGTCGTTTAGAAATGGCCTGGTACATCTCCCAGGCGACGCGGCGGTAGGAGATGTGGCCCTGGGGCGCGCTGCGGAGTTCCGCGATGTAGAGGACTTCGGCGAAATCCATCTTGAACAGGGAGCGGCAGCGCGTGCCGAGCGGCAGCAGATATTGCGCGGTCGCATTTGCCTCCGGGATATCTGCGCGCGAGAGGCGATCAAACGCAGAGTGCGCGTGATGGATCGCCTGCTCGTAAGGTTGGCGCAGGTCCGAGTCCGCCAGTAGCTCCGGAACATCGTAGCCGTGCAGAGTCGTAAAGCTCTGGATGGTCTGCACGCAGCGGCGATGGCGGTGCATATCGCGGAAGCCACCGATGTCCATCAGAATGTCGAAGCGGAAACTGTAGCCGGAAGAGAAGGCGCGTGACAGCTCATCGTGCCGCCCGCGGTGGCGCGTGCCCAGCGCGAGCAGCTCGTCGCGACGGACGGAATCGAGCGCGGCCACCTGCTCGCGAATCTGGCGATAGGGATAATGGCAGGCGCTGTACACCAGGGTAGTGACAATTTCAATTTCGATTGATTCCTGGCGGCCGTCTACCTCCGGTTCGATCAAATCCACGAGTGGGGCTGGTGCGATTGCCTGCGCCCGCATCAACTCGCGCGCGGCCTGGGTCAGTTCCACGCGCGTCTTCTGGATGTATTCGACCGGTGCTGCATATTTCACCAGCGTGGGGGCAACTGGGACCTCGCGCAGCAGCACAGCGGCGGCGCGCTCGCCAAGCGCCGGATCGACTGCGGTAATCTCCTGCTGCAGTGCTTCGAGTCCTGTCCGCTGCACGTTCCATGAAGGCGTCGGCGGCAGCCTGGCGAAGTTTTTCTCCCAGCCGGCGAACCTCCGCATGCGTGTGCGACAGCAGCCGCGAGACTTGTGTCTCCAGCGTGCGGGCATTCACGATTTCGCCCAGTGATGTGTTGGCTGCGAGGGGCAGAAGATATCGCGCTCCGTCGAAAGCGCGCGCGCGCAGCGTTCGCTCGTAGGCTTCTGGCTGCATCTCCGCGGGCTTGGCTACCTGGCCGCGCAGCAGTTCGATGGCGCCGCGCGATATTTCCTCGTAAGAACGGAAGAGGCTTTCGATACTTTCGGTATACGATTGCCGGGCTTCGTTGTTCTCCCCGAATTGTGGCAGATACCAGCCGCTTTTGCGGAAATTCTGATAGCGGGTCGAGCGCTCCTGGCCATCCCAGCGCTGCTCATCGACCAGCACGATGGCCGCCAGCAACGATAGCCGCTCGACAGCGAGCGCAATGTGCGCCAGGTCGGCAATCGAACGGTGGCCGTACTGAAAATAAAATGTGTTGAGAAACTGTTCGGCTCTTTGCGCGTTTAATTCACGGAGGGACTCTTTCATGGAAAGCGCGGAGCGCGAATATTTCGCCATGGCGTAGGCCAGACCTCGGGGTCGGCGCCGTGGATAGCGTACACTTCGGTGGCGTTCGTCACTGCGTCAGATGCAACTGGGATCGCGATATTTAGGTCGTTGGCAGGCATGAGTTTTTCGTGACAAGCTACTCTTGTCTGGTGGTTTGGGATTGCGTCAGGTCTTCAGGGTAACCCAGAGCGAGGCGAGTTGCTATGGGAAAGACTCAGTGAGCTTCGCGCATGTGGGGCACCCACTTCCTGGCCAGGATTGCTGCACGTACGATAAGCAGTAGGATAAAAGACGCGATGGGCGATGTTCTGACGATGGTTGAAGACCGGCCGTGGGCGCTGCCTGCGCAGCCGTGGATCATGACCCAGCGCTGGCACAGTCTGCTGTTCGCGCACTGGCCGGTGGCGGCAGAAGAGCTGGCAGCTCTGTTGCCGGAAGGACTGATCATCGATGGGTTTGCCGGGACCGGCTGGGTCGGAATTGTGCCCTTCACCATGGATCGGATCCGGTTTCGCGGGCTGGGCAGCGTGCCCGGCGCGCGGCGGTTTGCGGAGATGAATCTACGCACCTATGTGCGGGATCAGCGCACCGGAACGCCGGGCGTGTACTTCTTCTCGCTCGACGCCGCGAATCCGCTGGCCGTGCTGGCGGCGAGGACGTGGTTTCATCTGCCCTATTACTGGGCAGGAATGCGGGCCAAGGAGCGCGATGGCGGCTGGGTTCACTATGAAAGCACCCGGCTGTTCGCCGGAGGAGCCGTTCGCTTTCGCGCCACGTATCGCGGACTGGGCCCGCAGCGTTCGCAGCGTGCCGCGCGCGACACCATTGAATATTTTCTGACCGAGCGCTATTGCCTGTTCACCCATGACCGCAAGGGACATCTGCTGCAGGGAAACATCCATCATGCCCCGTGGCCGCTCGAAGCCGCCGAAGCGGAGATTGAAATCAACGATCTGCCGCAGGGCGCATGGCATTCGCCTGCCGGACATTCCGCCTGTGCTGCATTTTGCCCGCAGCCAGGCGGTTGTCATCTGGAAGCCGCAACCGGTGCTGGCGATGGCTTGACGCCATCTATAATCCAGATTTCACCTCACTCTTCACGGCACAAATATTGCATACGGGAGTCAATCACATGTTTTCACTCGAGAACCGCATTGCGATTGTCACCGGAGCATCCCAGGGTATCGGGCGCGCGTGCGCCCTGACGCTCGCGAAGGCTGGAGCACAGGTTGCGCTCGCCGCACGGAACGCTTCGAAGTTGGCGGAAGTCGCGGCCGAGATCGAGGCGGCGGGCGGAAAAGCCGTTCCGTTTGAATTGGACCTGGCGAACGAGGAGTCGATCCGGGCCGGCGCGAAAGCGGTGCAAGCGCACTTCGGCAAAATTGAAATCCTGGTGAACAACGGCGGCATTACCCGCGACAACCTGATGCTGCGGATGAAGCTGGCCGATTGGGACGCGGTGCTGGCGACCAACCTGACCGGCGCCTTTCTGCTGACCCAGGCGGTGTGTTCCAGCATGTTGAAGGCGCGCTGGGGCCGGATCATCAACATCACTAGTGTGGTGGGAGAAACGGGGCAGGCCGGCCAGGCGAACTATGCCGCCAGCAAAGCCGGGTTGATCGGTCTGACCAAGTCGCTGGCGCGCGAATTAGCTTCCCGCAATATCACCGTGAACGCTGTAGCGCCGGGCTATATTTCCACGCCTATGACCGATGTGCTGAACGAGCAGCAACGGGCCGCCATGCTGACGCAGATTCCGCTCGACCGCGCCGGCACGCCCGAGGATGTCGCGAACGCGGTCGCGTTTCTTGCGTCGGAAGAGGCCGGCTACATCACCGGTCACGTGCTCGACGTGAACGGCGGAATGCATATGGGATAGGGGCAACTGCCGGGTACGATTCCCTTGATTTTGATTGACGACGGCCGCGATCCATAGCACCATTCCTTCGAGGGAAAGTTGGACCATTTCTTCGGAAGTATGAATCGGCGCTCTCTTTCGTTTGCTTTGTCTGACCGTTGCAATTTCCATCCCTTGTTTGGCTGCTCCGCCTCCGTAGTGGGCCCGCAACGTGTCAGTTTTCAAAGCGGCGGGAGACGGTTCATGGCGTTTTATATCGTCCGCAGGGCGCAGGTCCGTTTCCGGCTATCGTTGTCATCCATGAATGGTGGGGACTGAACGACTGGATCATGCAGCAGGCCGAAATGTTTGCCGAACACGGGTATGTGACCCTGGCGGTCGATCTGTACCGCGGCCAGGTTGCGACCGATCCAGAAACCGCGCATGAGCTGATGCGGGCGCTGCCGCAGGACCGTGGTGTGATGTATCTCACCTCCGCCGTGGCTATCTGAAAACCCTAAAATTTGTTAAACCGAACCGGATTGGCGCGGTGGGGTGGTGCATGGGAGGAGGTTTCGCTATGCAGCTTGCCATTGCCGACCCTTCACTGCGCGCGGTCGCCATCAATTACGGAGCGCTCGATACTGATCCGGCGCAACTGAAGAAGATCCATGCGGCGATCCTGGGCAATTTCGGAGCGCACGACCGGGGCATCACTCCGGCCGATGTGCATGCATTTGCCGCCGCGATGCAGAAGATCGGCCATCCTGTCGACGTCAAGGAATATGCCGACGCCGGGCATGGGTTTCAGAATCCGAGCAATATGGGTGGTTATCGCGCGGCGGACACGACAGATGCGGACCGGCGGATGTTTGCGTTCTTTTCCCGTTTCCTGAAGCAATGACGATCGGCCATCCGGGTTACAATCCATCTGACGTGAATACTGTTCGCGCAATTTACCCCGGCACCTTCGATCCTCTTACAAATGGGCATCTGGATCTAATCGCCCGCGGCTCAAAAATCTTCGACCACCTGGTTGTCGCGATACTCAACAATTCCGAAAAGCAGCCACTTTTCCCGGTGCGGGAACGCGTCGAGATGATCACCGAGGCCACGCGGGAATTCGGCAATATTTCCGTGAGCACCTTCGATGGCCTGCTGGTCGAGTTTGCCCGCCAGCAGCATGCGCAGGCGCTGCTGCGCGGCATTCGCGCCATCAGCGATTACGAATATGAATTCCAGATGGCGCTGATGAATCGCCGTCTTGCTCCCCAGCTGGAAACGGTGTTCATGATGCCTGCCGAGAAATACTCCTACGTCAGCTCGCGGCTGATTCGGGAAGTATTTCGGTTGGGTGGATCAGTCGAAGGACTGGTGCCCCCGAGCGTAGTGGAGCGCATGCAGGCGCGCGCGGTGAAGGATGGCACAGGTGAGACTCCTAACCTCGAGAACTGGTAACGCAAATATCTGATGGTGGTGCGGAGATGCTAGGGATGACCCTCAGCTCGAAATCGTCCGTATCTATAGGGGTGCGCGATGCTCGACGTGTGTTCGTGGTTTTCATCATCTTTGCATGTGCGATTTTGTCCAAACGCAGTATCGCGTCGTCGTCGAAACGAGTGTCAATTACCCGCTCCCCGTCTCAGGTCAATGTCTACGATTATGCAGAGATCACCGCGACCGTGGCTTCTCCCGATGCCCGCAATCCATTTGAAGATGCCGGGCTAATAGGCTCATTTGAGACTGCCGATGGAAGCGGGCATTGGAATGTGAATGGATTTTGCGATCTATGGATGGCAGCACGTATCGAATCCGATTCATGCCTCCGCATGCCGGAAAATACAAATACTCCATTACATATCGGCAAGGGGATTTTCAGAAGACGTCAACGGCAGTATTTCAAGCGGTCGATGCCCATAGGTCCGGACTTCTTCGGGATGATCCTAAGTATCCCTGGCACTTTATCTGGGAAGGCACGGGCAAACATTTCTTTTTCAATGGAACTACCGCTTATTGGCTGATGGGCTGGAGGGACGACCGCACCATTCAGTTCAGCATTGCGCGGCTTCATCGTCTCAAGGTGGATCGCATGCGTGTGACGCTTGCGGGTCGAACAAATATGTTCTATGGCGAACCTGTCATGACCGGCGATAACCGGACGCTCTACCTTAGTGCGTGGCCAGCGCGGGATGCGGATGATTTTCTGCATCCCGGTTTTGACTATGGCCGCTTTAACGTAGCGTACTGGCAGAAATGGGACCGAATGCTCCGATTCGCACGCGAAAAGGACATGAATATATCCGTGGTTTTCGACATTAACGACGCCAGGATTATCCGGCAGCCGGTAGCGCCGACGAGCATCGTTACATTCAATATGCGGTGAATCGTTTGGCTGCGTTTTCGAATATCACGTGGGACCTGGGTATATTCGATCGAATGCGCGACGAAAAATGGACTCATGAACAGGCACATTGCTGGAACAATGGGATCCGTACCATCATTTAGCAACCAGCCATCCGGTGAACACTATTTATCAGGACAGGGGATCCCGTTGGTTCGGTTTCACGTCGTACCAGGACTGGTCGCGCAGCCAACACGCTTTGATGCTCGCTTCCCGGAAGCTACAGGAACAAACCGGCCGCATCATCCCGCAGACAAACGAGGAATACGGTTATGAAGATCACTATCCTCTGTGGGCGCCAGCCAATCAGGATTCCGCTGATGTTTTGCGCCGGACCGCGTGGGACATTGTAATGGCGGGTGCGTATCAGACCGCTGGGGAAACGGCGCGGCGCGGGACCAATGTCTGGCCCGATACGGGTGGCGGCTGGATGAATGGTCGCGGCGACGACACGATGACCATGTTCCTTGGATACGGTCACATGGTGGATCTCATGACCAGTTTCGATCGGTGGAAGACCAATCGCCACCACGAATTTGTGAACAACGGAAACTATTGCCTTGCTGACCCGGGAAAGATATACGCCGTTTATCTTCCGCATGGCGGAAAGGTCACGATTCATCTTCAGCCCGGAAAATATCAAGCTTATTGGTTCAATGCATTCTCGGGTGAAACGATTCCGCTGTCTCCGGTGAATGGGCCTGTTTGGGATTCGCCGGATGCGCCGGACCGTAACGATTGGGCGTTGCTTCTTCAAGCAAAATAACCGGCGAGAGCAGTTCGGCGAAGTTCCACTTGGTGTCCCGTGCCAACTTCTGACAAACTAAATATATGACCGT